>JAHHGX010000030.1 GCA_019359675.1 Calothrix sp. FI2-JRJ7 | reverse complement strand
ATTGAAGTGTCCCCTTGCTCGTAGGCTTGAACAATTTTTAACCGGAAGTCGATGGAGTAAGCTTTCATTATCGTAATTGATGCACCAATTATAATTGTACCTCATTTACCCGCAATCTGCTGTATATTCAAAAAAATAAGGTGTAAGCTTAACTTACACCTTTTGAAAACCACTCTTATCCTTACTTACCTAGATAAACTGTTATACACTTCTGCGGGGGTCGAGACCTTCTTCGTACTTGGAAATTGCCCAAAGCGCATGAATACTACCAGGAAGCCAACCTAATAAAGTCAACAGAACATTGATAATTAGAGTTTGACCTACACCGTATGTGAGGAAAATACCTAAAGGAGGTATTGCAATACCGAGGATATAACGAAGTGCTTTCATAGTTTTGTTAGTTGTTTGTACAGATGGATTTAGTTGAATAATTAGCTGGAAGGCAATTGAGCGTTATTATCGCTACCCTTGAGGGCAAGATTCTTTTCAACGAAGTAGTTGTTAATAAAGGTATTTCCTAACGACAGAATTACAGGTCCTACAATAAATGCTGCAATTCCATGTACACCAAACCCAGGAACTAATGCTGCTGCCAACCAAAAACAGAATCCGTTGACAATTAATGAGAAACCGCCGAAAGTGGCAAAGTTCAATGGTAAAGACAATGCTGATAAAACTGGCTTAAGCGAACCATTAAGAAAACCGATTACGGCGCCAGCGATTAAAGCTGCTGGAAAGTTAGCGATAACAACGCCACGAAAAATAATATCTACAATCAGTAGGCTCAATGTGGTAGCCAAGACTGTTAAAAAGGTGGGTAACATCACTTTCACCTGCAATGAATATTTGCTTGTTATGTTCTTTTTATATATTTATCGATTTACCAATTCTTTACCTCTTTAACAAGGATGATAACGGTTATATCGTGAGATAGAGATTAAACGAGAAAGCAGTCTATACTAAGAACGGAACGTAAATAGTTACTCTATATATAAAATAAATGTACGATTACGTAGTTATTGGCGTCGGTTCGGCAGGGTGTGTATTAGCAAATCGGTTAAGTGAATCAAATGTTAACGTACTATTGTTAGAAGCTGGAAACCGAGATGACAATAAGGAAATTCATATTCCGGTCGCGTTTTCAAAATTATTTCAAACAAAATACGACTGGGCCTACTTTACAGAAAAACAACCACACTTAAATAATCGCTCCGTTTTCTTCCCCCGTGGTAAATGTTTGGGTGGAAGCAGTTCCATAAATGCCATGATATACATTCGTGGAGATTGGCAAGATTATAATCAGTGGGAAAATAATGGTAATCCTGGTTGGGGCGCCCAAGATGCCCTAAAATACTTTAAAAAAGCCGAAAATCAAACAAGAGGCAGTGATGACTACCACGCTGTAGGTCGATATTTAAAGGTTACAGATTTACGCTACATCAATCCATTAACTAGTACTTTTGTTCAGGCTGCATTAGAAGCGGGTTTACCATTGAATAATGATTTTAATGCATTTCTAAGAGAAGGAGTTGGAGTTTTAAAAGTTACGCAAAAAAATGGTCGGCACCATAGTGCTGCGACTGCTTACTTGAAGCCAATTATACATCGTATAAATTTAAGAGTTCAAACAAATTGTCAAGTCACACGTATTATTATTGAAAATAAAAAAGCTATTGGTTTAACTTATATTGAAAATGGTGTTACTAAAGAAATAAAAGTATCTAAAGAAATTATTTTATGTGGAGGCGCCATTAACTCACCTCAACTATTGATGTTATCAGGAATTGGGGACAGTACACACCTCAAATCCTTAAACATTCCAGTAGTTCATAATTTACCAGGTGTCGGTCACGAAAGCAGCGACTATGATGATTGCGGAAAAAGCTGCTGATATTATTAAACAACATCACCAGACCTTATTTAAATTTAACTCAAATCCAGGTAAAACATCTTCACCAGATAAAGTAGTAGGTGATTTTAACACTTCAACATCTTGACCGTTACGGTAGATTTCGACTGTTTTATTCTTTGGTTCTATTAACCAACCTAAACGTATCCCATTATCAATATATTCTTCCATTTTTTCTCGAAGTTTTTTAAGCGAGTCGCTACTCGAACGCAACTCAACTACAAACTCAGGTGCGAGGGGAGAAAATTCCTCTTCTTGCTGAGTTGGAGTTAAAGTATCCCATTGTTCGTTGCTAACCCAAGAAGCATCAGGTGAATAAACAGCACCATTAGGTAAAGTAAATCCTGTCGATGAGTCAAAGACTATACCTAATTCTGTTTTATCGTTCCATGTCCATAATTGAGCTACAATACCCGAATTTTTCCTTCCTGTCCACGGATATGTTGGTGGCATAATTAAAACTTCTCCGGTCGATGCACGTTCCAAGCGTAAGTTTTTATTAACTTGGCAAAGTTCCTTAAACGCTTCACTATTTAAATGTGGAATATTTAATGTGATAATATCCATATATTTTTGCGCCTGAATATTCATTTTATTTGATATTCATTTTATTTGATATTGTATACTGGATTCCGCACAGCAGAACCCAATTTACAATATAACACTATAACATTAATAAACCATCCGTTACATCCGTTGCCAGTTACCGTCCTACTAACTTGTCGCGTAAGGTTTTAATTTTGTCGCGAAACTTAGCTGCTTCTTCAAATTCTAAGTTCTTAGCAGCATCTTTCATTTGCGCTTCTAATTTTGTAATTAAATCAGGAATGCTTTCTAACGGTATTTCGTCGATGTGTTCTTCGACTATCTGTAACTCCTGGGAATTCAGGCGCCGCGAAACTTCTAAGAATGATAAAATTGCATTACTCGATTTTTTCTTAGCTATTGGTTGCGGTGTAATGCCGTGCATCTTATTATGTGCCATTTGAATACCACGGCGCCGTTCGGTTTCTTCAATGGTTTTTAACATGCTGTTAGTAAGGTTATCAGCGTACATTATCGCTTGCCCACGTATATGACGCGCTGCTCGACCTACTGTTTGAATTAAAGAACGTTCCGCACGAAGGAATCCTTCTTTATCAGCATCTAAAATTGCCACTAACGAAACTTCAGGTAAATCTAAACCTTCCCGCAGTAAGTTTACACCTACCAATACATCAAACTTTCCATCACGTAAGTCCTGAATAATTTCAATACGTTCAATGGAATTAATTTCTGAGTGTAAATATCTAACCCGAATGCTATTATCTTGCAAATACTCGGTTAAATCCTCAGCCATTCGTTTAGTTAAAGTTGTAACTAATACCCGTTCACTCAGGTCTACACGGTCTTTAATTTCGCCTAATAAATCATCAATTTGACCATTACTAGGACGGACAACAATTTCTGGGTCAAGCACTCCAGTCGGACGAATAATTTGTTCAGCGACATTATCTTCAGAAATTCCTAACTCCCATTCCCCAGGAGTTGCTGAGACAAAAATACACTGGTTGACTTTCTGCCAAAATTCCTCTGATTTTAAAGGACGGTTATCAGCAGCACTTGGTAAACGAAACCCGTGTTCGATTAGTACTTTTTTACGCGCTTGGTCGCCATTATACATACCGCGAATCTGAGGTACTGTAACGTGAGACTCATCTATTACTAGCAACCAATCTTTAGGAAAATAATCAATTAAACATTCAGGTGGTTCTCCTGCAAGTCTCCCAGCTAAATGACGTGAGTAATTCTCGACACCGTTACAATAACCAACTTCGCGCAACATTTCCAAATCGTAACGAGTACGCTGGTCAATGCGCTGTGCTTCCAACAACTTATTTTGTTCTTCTAGTTCCAGTTTACGTGCTTTGAGTTCAGCCGCTATATCATTAATAGCTACCTCTAATCGATCTTCGGGTGTAACGAAGTGACGTGCTGGATACAAATTTACTGCTTGTAAACTCTGTAATATTTCCCCTGTTACTGGGTCAACATAACGAATTGCATCAACTTCATCCCCAAAAAACTCAATGCGAATAATTCTATCTTCGTATGCAGGCCCAATTTCGAGAACATCACCCCTAACCCTAAACTTACCTCGACCCATTTCGATATCGTTACGGGTATATTGAACAGACACAAGGTCTTTCAAAATTTCTCGTTGGTCTACTTCCATCCCGACTTGAAACGGAATTGCAGCTTTGAGATATTCATTAGGGATACCCAAACCATATATACAGCTAATCGAAGCCACAACGATAACATCGTTCCGTTCAAACAGCGAACGAGTCGCTGAGTGTCGTAACATATCTATTTCGTCATTAATCGAAGCTGTCTTTTCTATAAACGTATCGCTGACGGGAATATAAGCTTCTGGCTGATAATAATCGTAATAACTAACAAAATATTCAACAGCGTTATTCGGGAAAAACTCTCGTAATTCGTTACATAACTGCGCTGCCAACGTCTTATTGTGTGCTAAAACTAACGTTGGTTTACCTACCTTTTCTATTACTGACGCGATTGAGAACGTTTTACCAGTCCCAGTGGCGCCGAGCAACGTTTGGTACATATTACCAGCATTTACTGATTTAACCAATCGCTCAATAGCCTGCGGTTGGTCACCAGTCGGTTGAAAGGGTGCTTGAAGGTTAAACTCTTTCATACATTCGTACTTAAGTACTATGAATACCCTACATAATAGTAGCGAATGTACCACCAAGAGCGCTTGCTAAAAATACGGTATTTTTCTGCGGATAACCAGAAACCGGGTTTCTACGCAAAATTGTGCTTTTTATTACAATCTTCAACAAAGAAACCCGGTTTCTATGAGAAATTATGACTTTTAGTTACCATCTTTAATCAAGAAACCGGGTTTCTAGGGTTTCTACTTCGTAATTAAATTTTACCAATCGTAACGATTAATGTTTACTTATATGTATATGATGAAGATAATTATACCTATGTCAGCCCTTTTGAAGTTAAACTCTCATATAGAGGGAAATTTTTCATACTCCTAAGTATCGTAAAATTCAATTAAGAAGTGAGGGTATAATACATGGGCATCAGCAGCACTGGCAAACCAACCAGTCCTCGGCAGCGACGTGCCAAGCTCAAAGGGGAAGCGACAGTGGATGTTGAAAACAGCCAAGGTCAACCTGAAATCACATCTGAAACCAACAATTCAGTTGAAACAGAAGAAACAAAAGTAGAAAACAAAGTCGAGTTAACAAAGGATAAGCCAGTGCCAGCAGAATCATCTAACGGAAAAGAAAAATCGAGCAAGCTTGAGCTTCGTGAAGAAAAACCCAGTTCGCTTGCAGTTTCCGGTGAACGTCCAATTGCCGCAAGTGATTTAGAAATTGCCGAAACAATGTCAATTTCAGGTATTCGTCCAATTGGGGTTAGCCATCTACATGTTGTAGACACAATGAATATCATGGGTATTCGTCCAATTGGTGCAAATACAATAGATGTAGTAGATAGCATCAACCTTTCTGGTATTCGTCCTATCGCTTCCAGTGCGCTTGTTGTTTCAGAAACCTATACAGTAATGGGCAATCGTCCTGTCGCTTCAAACAGCATCGACGATTCCGACATGATAATGGGCTTTTTAGATTAATAATTTAAATTAATTAAATAAGTAAAACTTATTAGTTTCTCAACCCGATTTTGAACAATCGGGTTTTTTAGTACTTGCTTAACGATATTATGGTGCGTGAAAGCATTTTAATATACGTTACATTGATTGGTTGTAATAGCTTTCACGCACCCTACCCAATTTTATTGGCGCTTATACAAAACCAAACTATCTATCTTAAAGTAGACCATCGCTTATCCCAATAGAGAGAAGGCATCATCTGAGGTATCAAGCTAAGATTCATCAATAAATAAACAAAATATAAATAAGGTTTAAAGTTTTTACCAGTGCCAAAGCTTCAAGTATAAGGCTTACTGGAATTTAAGTGTTTACTGTGGTTGAATTTTAGGTGAGTATTAATGCTCACCTTTTTTCATGTCTCTCTGGTAAATAGATATACTGTTAAAATGTTGGGTTCCGTTCCTCCACCCAACCTACGTACTACATTCCAATTACGACACCCCAGAAATAATCCTCGAAAGGCGCCTCATCTAAATTGATATGATATTGTCTAGCCCAAGAATACACGTCCATACTAATACGCCCGTTCTGATCAGAAAACCAGTCGCCTCCTTTTATTGAGATATTACCTAAAATGCTAATCCAATGGGTGGGAAGTGGAAGGAATGGAGTTTTTCCGCGTAACAAACCATCAGCAGTAATTAAAGCAAATGCAACTCCACCAGCTGCAACTGCCTTGGATGCTTCTTGCAATGCGTCAAACTCTCCATATAAATAAGTGTGACGGTAAGTGCAGGTACGATACCCTAATATTTCTCTTACCCAACCTTTCATTTCCCAAGATTTTGTCATCCCAGCTAAGTTACGCACAATCTCCGGTGCCTCTGCTTCAATATTAAATATAGAGTTTTCAGACTCTCGCAACGTCGCTAAAACCATCCAGTCGGACTGACTCATCCGCAGGCGCCCATTGCTACGTCGTAAAGCCCGTGATGCCTCTATTTTGGTTGTTAAACCAGTGTAAATACCTGTTTCAAACAAACTACGACAAATTTGGACATACCGTAAAGGCTGCTTACGAACCAATTCAAATACAATAGCAGCAGGGCCACAAAAAGGTTGGGCGCCTTGGTTAATTTGAAACGGGTCATTTAGACGCAACCGCATTTCTGTAACTAGCTGCTTTTTCTCAACGCTTGCCCATACACCGGGAGTTTTGGAATTTTCAAAGTCTGTTAAGGCGCCGAGGACTGTAGGATTTAATAGCTGGGAAGTCATAATTAGCTGGTATAAATAAAATTAGTTAAAAATAAACTTATAATAATTTATACCTGCTCGAACAAACTAATTACAGAATTTCTCTACACATCGTACAAAAATTTCCACACCCATTGCCAAAGCAGTTTCGTCAAAATCGAATCGTGGGTGATGGTGCGGATATGCTAAACCTTTCTCAGGATTTGCCGAACCTAAGAAAAAGTAACAACCTGGGACTTCTTGTAAGAAAAAGGACATATCCTCGGCGCCCATAGTTTGACATTCAGGTGCGATACCAAGCGGTGTCTCCACAACTTCTTCAGCAACAGAGCGAACAAGTTCTGCGATAGCTGCATCGTTAATTACTGCCGGATATAATGACCAGTAATTTAAGTCATATTTAGCACCCTGAGCTTGACAAATACCACTGATAACTTGCTCGATACGATTCTTAAAAAACCCTACTAAAGCTGGGTTAAAGTACCTAACAGTACCGCTCATCTCAGCAGTATCAGCAATTACATTACGCTTAGTACCTGCATGAAGTTTACCAATGGTAACAACGGCGGAATCAATCGGGTTAACGTTACGTGAGACAATAGTTTGTAGTGCATTAATAACTTGAGCTGCAACAACAACCGAATCTACAGTTTGATGTGGCATGGCGCCATGTCCACCTCGACCAGAAATCGTGCAATCAAAAGATTCTACAGCAGCCATTAAGGCACCAGGTCGAACACCTACAGTTCCTACAGACAAGTTATTCCACAAATGTAAGCCAATAATCGCATCAACATCAGGATTTTTAAGAACCCCCGCTTCTATCATCGGTTTGGCGCCACCTGGGCCTTCTTCAGCAGGTTGAAAAATTATTTTAACAGTACCAGCAAAATCATGACGATGTTGATGTAAATAATATGCTGTACCAAGAGCAATAGCAGTGTGTCCATCATGTCCACAAGCGTGCATCAACCCGTCGTGCTGCGAACGGTAACTTACTTCATTAAGTTCCTGAACAGGTAATGCGTCCATATCCGCACGAATTGCTAATACTTTTCGACTACTTGATTTTTCGCCTTTGATAATAGCGACAATACCTGTAGTAGCAATACCTGTTTGATGTTCAATGCCCCATTCTTGCAACTTACTCGCAATAAATGAAGAAGTAAGTTTTTCTTGAAAACCTAATTCGGGCTGTTGATGGAGTCGGCGCCGCCATTCGATTATTTGCGGATGAAGGTTGCGAATAGACAGGCGAATTCGAGATAAATCGACTGAAGTTAAACTTGGAAAAGCAGAAATCATCTTAAAACTCTAATTTAATAACAGTAATGCACTTCTATTCCTATTATGCTTTGGTTTATCCGTTACATCCGTTACATCCGTTGCCAGAGGTGTTCTAAATCTAAATTAGATACTGAAGCCGCTAACTTTTCTAAATCACTAGGGTTTTCAAAATATGGCAAACAGCCAAAAACTCGAATGTTAGTAAGTGATTGTATCAAATCGGCTGGCGCCAAGTCTTCAATTTCTGCTTCGCTATATGGTTGAGAACAGTTTAAAACTATTCCTAACAAGTTAACTTTGGTTAATTTGGCGAGCGCGACATTTGCAACAGCTTGAGAAATGGCGCCTAGTTTCACAGGCACAACTAATATAGTAGGTAAACGCCATTCGGCTGCTAAGTCAGCTACTGTTAACTCAAAAGTGACAGGAGAACCTAGTCCTCCTAATGCTTCGACAAACACAAAATCTCTGTTTTGCTGCAATTTCGTCAAAGTTTGCCACACAAGAGCCAAATCGACATTTCTATTTTCTTTGGCAGCAGCAATTGGTGGCGCCAGTGGTGCCTGAAAATATAGTGGTGTGATTTCGGATGGTGACTGCTGTAACGAAAATAGCTTTTGGTAAGTTTCGCGGTCTCCTTCTCCTGATTGTATTGGCTTCAGGATGCCAAAGCTATGAGATGCACGATATTTTTGCCAATAAGCTGCAAGCGCAGTTGTCAAAACTGTTTTACCTGCTTCGGTATCTGTGGCTGTAATTAGTAGTGAATTCAACTTTGATTTCTTTTTTAAGGTTTTTGCTTACTTATTATCTTATAAATTTCATCGATTATTTCGACCTTCAGACTCAGTAGGAGCAGCATTTTCTGGTTGAGTACTATCTGGTGTTGGAGTCGGAAAACTACCAGGTGCAATTCTTTCGAAAATGCCTTCTGCTGGTTTTGTTGGGTCAATAGTTGGGGTTGGTGTTGGAAATATCTCTGTTGTAGTAGGTGTTGGTTCGGGAGTTGGCTCAAGCGTTGCTGTTGGTGTAGGTGTTGGGACGTCTGGAGATGGTGTTGGTGTAGAAATTAAAGGTTTGACTAGCCCAACTGTTAAATTATAGTCACTTTCTGTAACTCCAGGCGCCGGACTAAGTTGAATCGTATATCTACCTGTAAATGGAAGCGTACCTTGATATGATGCAACATTTCTTGTTGCCCCATCTACTGCTTCGCGGTTTGGCGCCAGTACCGTTAGCTCGATTTGACCTTGTTGAGCCAACGATGCAGTTAGTTGCTGTCCCTCTTCACCTTGAAATGTATATAAAACAATTTGATTGGCGCCTAATTTACCTTGAACAGTAGCAAGACCAGAAGCGTCAAATCTCAACCTTTTACTAAATACAGCAGGTTCCGACGTTGACGTTGGTGTTGGAGTTACCGTTGCGCTTTCACTAATTACAGGAGAAGGAAAAGTTTGCGGTGGTGTTTCTATTGGCGCTTGTGGTTTAGGCTGGTTACGAATTGTACTAACTAATGCCCAGGAACTAAATCCAGCTAGCACAACGACCGCAGCACCAATAGCTCCAACTGCCAAAGGATTATCTAATACCGAGTTATTGCTATTGGCAGGAGGAATAACTCGGTCGGGTCTGTTAGAAGCGCGTCCTTGGTATTCTTGTTCGATTGGTTGCGGTACTGGGTCTGGGCGCCGACCGACAGCAACAGTTTGTACGTTGGATAAATTATTAGCTCTGGGGTCTGGTTGGGTTAAACCATTTGTTAAACCATTTATAGAATCTAATGCTTGCTCAACATCGCGCGCGCTTTGATAACGCTCCCCAGGAATGTAATTGAGCATTCGATTCAAAACTTGGGAAAAACGAGGATTAACTTTAGCAAAACGCTGCCAATTCCACAACGTCAAATTTTCATCATATAAATCTGCTGGTTCTTTGCCAGTTAACAAAACAATTGTGGTTACAGCTAAAGCATATAAATCACTATTAGGGTATGCTCTGCCAGTTTGCATTTGTTCACCAGGCGCATAACCCAACTTACCAACTGATGTCGCGTTAACAGTTCCACTTGGTGACTGTAACTTAGTCGCCAATTCTTTAACTACACCAAAATCTATTAGTACTGGTTTATTATCTATTTGACGTTGAATAATATTTTCTGGGGAAATATCGCGATGAATAATACCGCGATTGTGTAAATGTTCGAGTACAGGTAATAAAGAGCGTATAATATAGACAACTTCATGTTCTGTAAAAGTACTTCCTGTAGCTTTACGTTCTTCGAGTAAATCGCGATAAGTTTTACCAGCAACGTAATCTTGCACCAAAAATAGCCGCTGGTCTTGCTCGAATCGTTCGCGAAATTGGGGAATTTGCGGATGCTGAATTTGATAGAGAATTTCGGCTTCGCGTTGAAAAAGCTCTTGTGCTTTCTCCCAAGCAGAAGTTGTGCCCGTAGCATTGGGAATTAATTCTTTTATTGCACAAGGTTCATTAAAACGTCGCTGGTCTTCTGCCAGATAGGTTCTACCAAACCCGCCCTGACCCAGAATATTGATAATGCGATAGCGATTTTGTAGGATAGTGCCAGCTGGAATGGGTGGTTGCATGGTGATGTTAATTTAAGAACGCCAATAAAAGCTTTATACGAGGATAAGCTATAAAGACAGACAGACGCACAATATAGTAAGTGCCGTAGACTTTAAACGGCTTATGTAACTCTATTTTGACAATTTTTACACTTACCATGAGTCTACTTCAGCAGAAAATATGATTTTCCGCACTTCTTGGATATATTGTTAGATTTGCAACCCGAAATCAAGTCTATTGCGTCATCAATATTAGTGCTTGATACAAAATACTGCCTCGGTAACACTCAAGTAAAGTGATTTGCATTACATGTAAAAATCAGCATTGCATTTGATAAGAGGAGTTACAACAGTGTAAACAATTTGCGACGAATAGCATAGAATATTGTACTGCCCCTATCTGCACTCCTCATAAGTGCTTTTGTCATTGCCGAAATAAAAACTGTACACAAAATTAATCCAACACTGTTGGTCTCAGGTATAAATGAGGAGGATAGAGACGCAATTAATCCCGTCTCTACAGAAAAAAACAAAAATAGGTCTTATATCCAGACTTCATGTCTGTTAAGCTGTCAAAAAGGTAGTTTCACTATTTTAAGACTGAAAAACTTAATAGTTATGTTTTGCGGAGTCATACGTGAAAGTTTTCATCAAAACTTCAAACAACAGACTATTCATTTTTCAGGAACTTCCGCGTAGAAAAGCCAAATCTCTGATGATAAGATTGCCATGAATGCACATCGAGGAACTGCTGTGCTTAGTTCTGCAACTTTAAAAATGCAGCCAGCGCCAACGGGATTTACCGAAAGTAATCGTCTGCGGCTATTTTCTGGCTCTGCTAATTTACAACTTTCCCAAGAAGTTGCCCGCTATTTGGGCATGGATTTGGGACCGATGATTCGCAAACGTTTTGCGGACGGAGAACTATATGTCCAAATACAGGAATCGATACGGGGTTGTGATGTTTACCTCATCCAGCCTTGTTGCAATCCTGTCAACGACAACTTGATGGAACTCCTAATCATGATTGATGCTTGTCGTCGTGCTTCCGCGCGGCAAGTCACGGCAGTAATCCCGTACTATGGCTATGCACGCGCCGACCGTAAAACGGCAGGACGCGAATCAATCACCGCCAAATTGATTGCAAACCTAATTACGGAAGCAGGCGCCAATCGGGTTTTGGCGATGGACTTGCATTCCGCTCAAATTCAGGGTTACTTCGACATACCTCTCGACCATGTATACGGCTCGCCAGTACTTTTAGACTATCTGACGAGCAAAAAACTTGAGGATTTAGTTGTAGTATCACCTGACACAGGTGGTGTAGCAAGAGCGCGTGCATTTGCGAAAAAGCTCAATGATGCCCCGTTGGCAATCATTGACAAACGTCGTCAAGCGCACAACGTCGCTGAAGTATTAAATGTAATCGGTGATGTTAAAGGCAAAACAGCCGTACTAGTCGATGACATGATAGACACCGGCGGTACCATCACCGAAGGCGCCAAACTGTTGCGCTCTGAAGGCGCGAGACAAGTATACGCTTGTGCGACCCATGCGGTGTTCTCACCACCAGCAATCGAGCGTTTATCAAGCGGACTATTTGAAGAAGTAATCGTCACCAATACAATTCCTACGTTAAGCGGCGACACTTCCCACGAATCGCTTCGTAAACGCTTCCCACAACTCGTAGTTCTGTCAGTGGCGAATCTACTCGGAGAAACGATTTGGCGCATACACGAAGATAGCTCTGTAAGTAGTATGTTCCGATAACAGCCTTTTTGTATGTGAGCTAGCCTACAAAAAGAACAAAACGCTTTAATGCACAAGGAAAGTAAGGGCAATAACCTTGTTCCTGCTTTCCCTTCCTCAATTATCTACGTAAAACTGTATAGAATTTATTCATAATTCATATTTGTTTACTTTTCTTTAAGTATGCCCATTGTATTGGCACCACAAACGAAAGCACCATTGGTAAACCTCATCAATCTCTTCAGCCAAAGCAGTCCCAAAAATGGCACCTAAACGGTAGCCCAAATTTGTCCAATTCATTTGTCGCAGCGTCTTCTCAGTATATACCTCACCAGAGGCGCTCCCGATGCCAACCAGCAAAAAATCTAGCACGACGATAATTTTCTAATCCGTGTTCATCACCAAATTGGAACGTTATTGCTGTCATATCAAAGCATGAAAGACTAAGCATCCCCAGAATATTGATGTTCAAGCTTTATGAAAAGCCAAAATTATACAAAGCATCACATCTTGTGGCACAGGCGTCTCGCCTGTGCATTCAACAAAACATAAAGGACTAACTTGCAACGGATACAACGGATGTAACGGATGGGTTACTTTATATATTACACCCTATAAGGGTGAAGCTATACGAGCATAGCCAGACGAGCGCAGGCTAATAATTCTTATTTTGCTTTTCAACATGCACGTTATTCTGCCAGACGGAAAAAAGTATGCTCTCAACGTATGGACATTTAAGTATTTAGAGCAATGCTGCCACAAAGCAAAAGACATGGACGAATTTTTAAAAGGTAAATATTTATTACCTCCTGACTTATTCGTTGAGCGTTTAGACCGTAAACTTTTAGAAGAAATATTTGCAGAATTAATCAAAGATGGATACATGAGAGATGAATGGCTTGTAAATGAATCAGAATAAACATTATGAACGTGGTTTGTAAAAGCGCGCGGGGAGATGGCATAAAGAGAAAACGCAAACAATAAAACCTACAATTGCCTGTAATAAATTAGTTTGCAATACTTATATTTGGTTTCGTTCCTCGACATCAACCTACAAAAATTATTAACCAAGTTTTATAATAAAAAATTCAAGTAAATTTAAATTGTACAGCTTTCAATTTTTGATGCTATCGTTACTAACTCTACCCCACCTCTCCATTCATCCCATAATCTTGGAAGATGACCTTTCGGAGCATTAAGGCTAAATTCAATTTGAGAATAATAAGACCATTCTCTACTAGTCCAACTTGCAAATAAAATCTGGTGTTGTCTTGTACTTCTCCAGCCTACAGTTTCTCCAAATTTAATCCAAGCCTCTTCATCAAAATTGCCGATATCGCCTCCGTTATTATTCCAAATTTTTTTTTGAACACTAAATCCCAAATGCCCATTACTATGCTTTACCCAAAGTTCATCTATAGTACAGATATCTTGGCTGTTTATGTTGAGGATATTTTTATAGGTAAGATAATTTTCTACTTCTCTACTACACAGCTTGAGTAGTAGATTTTTTGTTTCTATGTCAGCTTCTTTCCATCGACCATTTGCCAACAGCGTTTCTAAATAACTGTAAGTATTTGTTGAAATTGAAAGATTGGAAAGCACATTTTTAGGAATATAAGCAGAATCATTCTGTAATAACTGTAACCACTCTTTTATTGATTGAGGACGATTTTCTGGAACTAGCTCCAAACCTTTCAAAATAGCCTCATTTACTTTATTACTTAAATTTGTATTTAGTTTTTTAGGTGATGCAAGAGTACAACCTATGGCTCTAGAAATAGAAGATTCTGGTTCTTTTCCCGTTAATACTTTATATAAAGTTGCAGCTAAAGAATATACATCTGTAAAAGCACCACGTTTTGCACGAGGATTGTACTGCTCAGGTGGGGCATAAAAAGGTGTTATAAATTCTGTATGAGTTTGTGTTGCATTCGCTTTAAATTCACGAGCAATACCAAAATCTATTAAAACAGCTTCTAATTTGCCAGTTCTAATAATTATATTGTTAGGCTTAACATCTCTATGTAGTAAACCATTCTTATGTACAATTTCCAGTGCTTCACCAATTTGGTTAATGTAACACAAGGCTTCTGACTCTTGCAATGGTAATTTTTTGCTGCTTAATTCTTCTCCTTCAATATATTCCATTACAATGCCCCACAAGTTACCCACTTTTATACATTCGTAAACTTTAACAATATGAGGATGGAAGCATTTAGCCAGTTTAAGGGCTTCGTTGACAAAATCTTGCTGGCTTTTGTCAAAGTCGTCACTATTAGTTTGTTTTAAAGTTTTAATAACTACTTGATTACCAGTTTTACTTTTAGCAAGATAAGTAATACCAAAACCACCTTGCCCTAATTTTTTCTCGATAACGTAATTTCCGTCATTCAATTGCTGTCCAGATTGCCAAGACATAATTTACGTATAATTTTAGTGTTAATTATGTCATTATCTAGTTAAGTAATATAAAAGACATACTCCCTTAGACAGGTTTACAGAGCTTGCTACCAAATCACACTAAGATAATTTGCTACATTCATTTTCAGATTAATAAAGTAGTATTCTCTGTATCCTCCGTGTCTCTGTGGTAAAGAGAATTACTTATACTGCACAGGCATCTTGCTTGTACTGCAAAATTACATGTATGCTACAATAGATGGTAATTAGCGGCGACTTTACTTTAATTTCAAAAAAGTCTTGTCAAAGCAAACAATGGTGAAGTATTAAGGTTAGAATATAATTGTTAAGGCTTCTTTACAGAGTTACCCAAAAAATCCGTATTCTGTTACCACAGCCGTGTAAACAATATCTGAAAACCCCCATCAAAATTATTGGAACGCGCACTATGACGCTCCCTATCCGTAACGTCGCTATTATCGCCCACGTAGACCACGGCAAAACCACCTTGGTTGATGCCCTTTTAAGACAGTCCGGCATTTTCCGCGAAGGCGAAGACGTTCCGGACTGCGTTATGGACTCTAATGACCTAGAGCGCGAGCGTGGAATTACTATTCTTTCTAAAAATACAGCGGTTAAATATAAAGAGACGCTGATTAATATTGTTGATACTCCTGGACACGCGGACTTCGGTGGCGAAGTTGAGCGCGTACTTGGCATGGTTGATGGTTGTATCTTAATTGTGGATGCTAACGAAGGCCCAATGCCTCAAACTCGTTTCGTGTTGAAAAAAGCACTCGAAAAGGGTTTACGTCCTATTGTTGTTGTAAACAAGATTGACCGTCCTCAAGCTGAACCACACACCGCTACCGATAAAGTTCTTGATTTGTTTTTAGAACTCGGCGCCGATGATGACCAGTGTGATTTTCCATACTTATTTGCTTCAGGATTGGCTGGATTCGCTAAAGATAAGTTAGAAGACGAATCCAAGGACATGGCGCCTTTATTCAATGCAATTTTGCGCCATGTTCCACCACCAGTGGGTGATGTTAACAAGCCTTTGCAGTTACAAGTTACAACCCTCGATTACTCTGAGTACTTAGGACGTATTGTTATCGGTCGTATCCATAACGGTACAATCCGTATGGGACAACAAGCCGCATTAATCAACGATAAAGGCGCCATCATCAAAGGTAAAATCAGCAAGTTGATGGGCTTTGAAGGTTTGCGTCGTGTGGATATGGAAGAAGCTACCGCAGGTTACATTGTAGCGGTTGCTGGTTTTGCAGATGCGAACATTGGCGAAACAATTACCGACCCCAACGACCCACAAGCATTACCACTAATTAAAGTAGACGAACCTACTTTACAAATGACCTTCTGGGTAAACGACTCTCCATTTGCAGGACAAGAAGGTAAGTTAGTAACATCGCGTCAAGTTAGAGACAGACTGATGCGTGAACTTGAAACAAACGTTGCTTTGCGTGTAGAAGAAACAGACTCACCTGACAAATTCCTCGTTTCAGGACGTGGAGAATTACACTTGGGTATCTTAATCGAAACAATGCGTCGCGAAGGTTACGAATTCCAAGTTTCTCAGCCACAAGTAATTTATCGTGAAGTTAACGGTCAACCTTGCGAACCATACGAACTTTTAGTACTAGACGTTCCGCAAGAATCTGTTGGTAGCTGTATCGAACGTTTGGGACAGCGCAAAGGCGAAATGCAAGACATGCAACCTGGTAACGGTGGACGTACCCAGCTTGAGTTTGTAATTCCTGCACGTGGTTTAATTGGTTTCCGTGGTGAGTTCATGCGGATGACTCGTGGTGAAGGTATTATGAACCACAGTTTCTTAGAATATCGTGGCTTAAGTGGTGACATTGAAGCACGTAACAAAGGTGTACTTATCTCCTTTGAAGAAGGTGTATCAACCTTCTACGCGATGAAGAACGCCGAAGATAGAGGCACATTCTTCATTACTCCTGGCATCAAAGTATACAAAGGTATGATTGTTGGAGAACACAACCGTCCTCAAGACTTAGAACTCAACGTTTGTAAAACCAAGCAGCTAACTAACCACCGCGCATCTGGTGGTGATGAACTAGTACAATTACAGGCGCCTGTTGAAATGAGTTTAGAGCGCGCGCTTGAATACATTGGTCCAGACGAACTTGTGGAAGTAACTCCTCAATCAATTCGTTTACGTAAAATGTCAAAGAAGCTCGCAGGTAGAAGGTAAGAGGCGCGGAGTTAGGAGTTAGGAGTTTTTAGGAGTAAGGTGGGCACTGCCCACCCGAAGGAATTACGAATGATTTATAAACAGCTATATATTATAGCTACATATTAGAGTAGGGACGTAATTTATTACGTCTCTATTTTTTTAATTACCCTTTTAGCTAAAAAGGTTATAAATATGACCAAAGTCCTAGAAGATGTTATAACTCAAATCGTTTCAGATGTAGAGAATCGAACCAAGCGCGAAATTAGCGAGATTGATCAATTTTTCCAGGCAGAAAGAAGCAAAATTACGGCACCGCAAGCAGAAGAATTTGTTACTAAGTATCAGCAATTATACTCAGTAGTGAAACAGACGCCTTTATTGGGGTTAAAGCTGAGAGCATATCAGGAATTCAACTCATATTTAAGTCAAATAAAAGCTCAATATCATGAAGCACTGCAAAAGCCAGTGATTAGAGGAATGGATCAGATTGATTCGCATATTCAAGCTTTAAATCATTTAATCAAGGCTGAATCATTAATATTAACAGCGTTTCCAAGTTATCATCTAAACCATCTTGAACTTGACGAATATAAAAAGTTTCATGAGGGGTTGGAATATTTACAAAAATTTGTAGATATATATGGCAGCTATTTATCGGATAGCTTCTTAAAGAATCATCTCATAGAAGCGATAGAGAACATTATTGCAAGTAATATTTTTGATGATAGTATAATTGAATATGATTCAGCCGATAAGACCGCAAAGCAAGCAGTTAAAAATTATATTCAACTACATGAACAGGTTCCACAACTTTTTGATAATTTTGAATATCATGAATAATTTTACTTAGTTTATAAGTTTATACCAGGATAATCTCTAAGCGAGCAGTAAAAAAGAGAAAATCGTTGGAGCGAAGCACAAGTAATTGCTCTACTGAAAGATGTGTTAAAAGTATTATCTTTTATGCATTGGCAAGGTATTATTCATGATGATATTAAACTCTCCAATTTAATTAGGCGCCAGCAAGATGGCAAAATTTGTCTGATTTATTATAGCGGCGCCGGAACAACTTAGCAATAAAAATCAATTGCAACCTGCCAGTGATATATATGCTTTAAAAATGACAGCTATTCAAGCATTAACAGGAGTTCATCCTCAACAATTAAAAGTAGATTTACATGGTGTTCATGGAAAAATCTATGTAATGTCAGCCCAAATTTAGCACTAATATTAGAGAAAATGGTGCGTTGTCAAACTGAGAAACGTTACCAATCGGCACAAAAAGTTTTAATATACTTAATCATAGAAGGTAAATGTTTAAAATTTGATACATTAGATACTAGATAAAATAGGAGAAACCGGGTTTCCTTTAATAATGCTGAAGGTTATTATACTTAGTGCTGGGGAAACCCGGTTTCTTTAGTTGAAAATTAGGTCTAGGCGTTGTTGTGATTGTTTTAGTGCTTCTGTGGGGGAGGTTTTGCCTAGTAGGACTGATTCTACTGCTCGACCTATGTTTTCTGAGACTCGGTTGTAACCTGGGAATATTGGACGAGAGCGTCCATATTTGGCTTGGTCTAAAAAGATTTTGACTGCGGGTTGTTTTTTGGCAAATTCTAGGTATTTGGGGTTTTGGCGAGATTTGATGTTTATGGGTAAGTATCCTGTTCCAAGTGCTAGTTCGGTTTGAAATTCTTCGCTTAGTGCATATTCTGCGAATTTAAATGCTGCTTTTTCTCGTTCTGGCGCCGTTTTAAATAAAAATAAGTTTTCACCACCAATACTTGTTGCTGGACGTTGACCTACTGGTATGGGAAATACACCAAAATCTATACCTTTAGCTTGAAATTCTCCTAGTGTCCAAGGTCCTGTTAGTTGCATGGCTACTTTACCTGCTACCAAAGCATCGGTTTCATATCCGCGTTCTGGTCCTGACAGCACAGCTGAACCATCTGTAATTAAATTTCGCCAAAGCTCTAATGCTGATACTGCTCCTTTATTATTTGCTAGCTCAACGGCACCAGCTACTTGACTTTCACCATTTATTAAATCACCTGCGCCGCTCCACATAAACGGCAACCAGGTAAATACTGTAAATTCTCCTTTGCCTAGGGGTAGAACCATACCATGTTGGTCAATTTGTCCGTCGTTATTGGTATCGCGCGTTAGTTTTTTTGCTACTTGTCTAAATTCTTCCCAAGTCTTGGGTACTTCTACCCCGGCAGCTTTAAATAAACTAGGACGGTAAAAAACACCGACGTTATTTGTTGCAAAAGGTACAGACCATATTTTCTGTTTGTATTCCATCGACTCGAACAGTGCCGGGTCTATTTCTGCTTTTACAGGAGACTTATTTAAATATTCATCTAAAGGTATCAGCGCATTCAGTTCGACTAGCTGACCACCAATAGTTGGATTGTACCATAATAAATCAGGGGGTGCGTTTCCAACGACTGCCGCTAATATTTTTGGCATTTGCTGGTCTTGCTGCCCAGCATATAATGATTCAACTTGAATATCTGGATGAGTTTGATTGAATTTATCGACTAGCTTTTGTAGTACATCACGGTTTGGTGGTGGGTTGACACCTTGCCACAATGTTAAACGTATTACTCCATTATTGTTAGAAGTGTTAGAAGGCGCCTGACACCCTGTTATTAAGAATATGGTACACAGGAGTACTACTAGTAACCCACTAAAGGTGCTTCTATAACTGCGAGCGTTGAAAAAAAACGGCATAAGACAAATACTTAATATATATAGATGAGTTGACTTACGAACGATTATGGCAGGACACAGTAAATGGGCAAATATTAAACGCCAAAAAGCAGTGGTTGATGCGAAAAGAGGTAAAACCTTTACGCAAATGTCACGAGCGATTATTTTGGCGGCACGCAGTGGCATTCCAGACCCAACAGGAAATTTTCAACTGCGGACGGCTATTGAAAAAGCTAAGGCTGCTGGTATTCCCAATGATAATATTGAGCGTGCCATTGCTAAAGGCGCCGGGAATTTTGCTGGTGACAATACCCAACTAGAAGAGATTCGTTACGAAGGTTATGGCCCAGGTGGTGTAGCTATTTTAATTGAAGCGCTGACCGATAACCGTAATCGTACTGCTGCTGAATTGCGAGTATCGTTTAGCAAAAATGGCGGAAACCTTGGTGAAACTGGTTGTGTCAGTTGGATGTTTGCCCAAAAGGGCGTATGTATCGTAGAACCTGTTAAAAATGAAGATAAATTACTCGAAGCATCTATTGAAGGTGGTGCCGAATATTATGAAATGACCGACGAAGAAACAGCCGAAGTATTTACCGAAGTCCCTGACTTAGAAACGCTTAGCCAAACCCTCAAAAATCAAGGCTTTAAAGTTGCCGATGTTGAACTGCGCTGGATACCAGATAACAGCGTCGAAGTTACTGACGACCATCAAGCGCGCACACTCCTCAAGTTAATCGACACCCTCGAAGCATTAGATGATGTCCAAAACGTCACAGCTAATTTTGAAATGCCTGAACAATTAATGGCGGCAATAGCTTAATTGTGTTAGCGATGTCATACACGGCATCGCCTACTACCTTACTATTTTTACATCAAAACTCCACATCGATTACAACACAGCGACACATCAACCTGAGATAGTTTCAGGACTTACGCATTTTAACGAAAAACTGTCATTCTGAGTGTAGCGCTAGCGAAACGTAAAGCGGAGCTTTTCCCGTAGGGTAGAATCTCCGAGATACTTCGCTACACTCCGTTTCGCTCAGTATGACATTCTGGACTTTGCGTAAGTCCTGAGTTTGTTTTGTCGCGGTTAAGTTAAGTTATAACTAAATGAATTTATAAAAACGATGGTTGTAACAACAGAGAGCGCGGAAACTAGAACTGTGCTAGAAAACATTAGCTGGCAAACGTTTAAGGCTATGCTAGCGGAAATGGGACAATCGCGCGTTAGTCGAATTGCTTATTCTGATGGGTTGCTAGAAATTATGACGCCAAGGGCGCCTCATGAAAACTCGAACCGTATAATTGAAAGTTTTGTACTGTCCTTATGCGAAGAGTTTGGATTTGAGGTTAAAAGTACTGGTTCAACCACATTAACGCGCGATGACCTAGAGAAGGGAGGGGAGCCAGACAGCAGCTACTATATTCAAAACGAACAAGCGGTCAGGGGCAGAGAAAATATTAGTCTTGATGAAGACCCTCCACCAGATTTAGTACTTGAGGTTGAATACTCAAGGTCAAGGGTAGATAAATTGTCCTTGTATGCGAAAATGAGAATCCCTGAATTTTGGCGATTCAACGGTGCCGAGCTAGGGGTTTACGTCCTTAAAGGTCAAAAATACGAAGAAGTTCAAATTAGTCCAACATTTGAACCAGTACCAGTAGAAGAAATTCCTCGCTTTATTACTCAAAGTCGAACTATTGGGCAATTAGCTGCTAAAAAGGCTTTCCGTGAATGGGCAGCTAGCTATATAAGCAAGTAGGTTGATGTTTGAGGCGCCCATCGTTTACGGATATTTGTGCTAGATATTTAAATGAAGCTAGTTCAAGGAGCGGAATTTCTGAAAAACGTTGAAGCTAAAGGGGTTGAAAAACTTATTGCCCCACTTATTGCACTGCTTGGTTTCGTGTTCTTAGTACAATGGCTAATACGCGGGGATTTGCGCTCATCGTTTTCTGACCCTACTTTTAACCAACAACAGCCTCCTTTGGTGATGAAGGGGGGAGACCCATATATCCGTGCGTTGATGCGAACGATTTCTGCTAGCGAGTCTAATACACCGCGTCCCTATTCTGTTTTATATGGTGGTAAAAATGTTAATGACCTAAGTCGTCATCCTCAAATTTGCGTCACAATACTAAATGGCCCTAATAAAGGTAACTGTTCTACTGCTGCTGGTCGCTACCAAATTATTAATACAACTTGGTATAGAATTGCTCCTCGCTATCATCCGAATCCATCAAATTTAATGTTTTGGACGAATTATAGCTTTGAGGCAGAGTACCAAGATATGGTAGTTCATCGCTGGTTAAGTGATTCAAATGTATGGGGCGCCAACATTCCCCAATTATTACGTCAAGGTAAAATTAACGAAGTATTAAAACGACTATCTCCGACTTGGACTAGTTTAGGATATGGTATTGAAAATAACTCCATAAGTCGCTCTTTACCTGGTATTTATCAAAGAATGTTGCAAGATGAATTAAAGAATACTAAAAACCCACATTCCGCACTTAAAGTTGAAGTACAAAGAGATTACAGTCAAGATAAAAGTAAAAAATCAGGATGATTAAGAAAGAAAAAAATACTGAACCAATCCGCATTATGAAGAAAAATAATAAAACATTAAATAAAAATAATAAAACATTAAATATTTGATATTATATCAGGTAGCGTAACCGTAATAAAAACCTTGTAGAGACGTTATATGTAATGTCTCTACATTATAGGTAATCAACCGGACAAGATGCTAGCGAGGCTGGCAACTACTTTAATTAACTTATCTGGGTCAACAGGTTTTGAGAGATGTCTTTGAAACCCTGCCGAGTAACCTTCCTGCTCGTCTGACTCTTTGGCAAAGGCAGTCAGGGCAATCGCGGGTATACGGTACTTAAGTACTGTTTGGAGTGCCCGGATTCGACGCAGGAGCGAGTAACCATCCTCGTCTGGCATTCCAATATCACTAATAAAAATATCAATCTCTGATTGGGAAAGAATATCAAAAGCTTCAGCAGCAGATGCTGCCATTGTCACCTGCGCTTGCTGTTCCTCCAAAACAAAAGCAATAAACTCTCTGTTATCCAGGTCATCATCGACCACCAAGATTCGTAGCCCAATTAATGTCGAAAATTCTTGAGATGTTGCCTTTTCTTCAAAGGCGCCTGTTGAAGATTTTTGAGTGGGTATTTGTACAGTAAAAGTAGAGCCTTTTCCAACGCCAGCACTAGTGGCGTAAACGCTACCCTCATGTAGTTCGACGAGTTGGCGAACGATTGCCAAGCCTAGCCCTAACCCACTCTGCGCCCTTGTTTTAGAGGCATCTGCTTGGCGAAAGCGCTCAAAGATAAACGGTAGAAATTCTGCATTAATTCCCTGCCCGGTATCGGTGACAGTGATTTGAGCAAGAGTTCCCACTTGCTTTAAACAAACTTCAACTCGCCCACCAGAGGGAGTGAATTTGATGGCATTTGATAGTAAATTCCATACAATTTGTTCTAATCGATCACCATCACCTAGTACTTGCCTAGTATTAGGGTCAAGGTTGGATAAAATTTCAATTGCTTTAGCCGTAGCGTTGGGCTGTAAAGACTCAATCACTGCATCAATCACAGGTATTAAATAAACTGGCACCCGTGAAATTCGCAGTCGATTTTGAATAATGCGAGAAACGTCTAAAAGGTCTTCAATCAACTTGTTCTGAAGTTGAGCATTGCGCTCAATAATTTCAATAGCTCGACTTAAAGTTGGGTCTTCAAATTGCCGCTTTCGTAGGATTTGAGACCATCCCAGCATTGAGTTGAGGGGATTTCGCAGTTCATGGGAAACGATTGCTAAAAACTCATCTTTAACCCGGTTCGCTTCTTGAGCTTCCTGGTATAACCGCGCATTATCCAACGCTACCGCAGTCCTAATTGCTAATTCTTCAGCCATTTCCAAATCAGCGTCATCGTAACGGCGGATTGCCTTAGTAATAACGAAAGCTATCGTACCAAATTTTCGGTCAGATATCATCATTGGTACAATCATCCACGCTTTTACCCTAAGCAGTTGGAGCAGATTCAGATGATCTGC
The DNA here is from genome assembly GCA_019359675.1 of Calothrix sp. FI2-JRJ7. Classification (GTDB taxonomy): domain Bacteria; phylum Cyanobacteriota; class Cyanobacteriia; order Cyanobacteriales; family Nostocaceae; genus Dulcicalothrix. The sequence goes on along the minus strand of JAHHGX010000030.1, from coordinate 19,908 downwards.
ATCTTGGGCAATTTCTTCAAAGACTGAGTTAGAAATATCACTTCTTAACTCGGATTGTCCTGTGCGTAATACCTTGGCAGAACCATAATTTGCATCGGCAAGTGGTGGGTAACGTCGTCTGATTTCTTTGAGCAAGGCTGCTTGCGCTGGTTCTGATGCTGCCACAATTGGTTCACTAAATACAAGCGATGTTGGTTCAACCACATCAACTAGACAAATGTCTGCAAGGGTTGGTACTGCTAAATTAACTAAATTTTCTAAGGTTGTCTGGTAGTTGAGCGAGGTCGCTAAGAGACGACTGGCTTCTGCTAAGAACTTAGAGCGCCGATTTTCAATTTCTACTTGTGCTTCTGCCTGCTTTCGTTCATTAATATCTTCTATTAAGCCATCAATTATGGTGGCGCCATTAGCTTTAGTAAAAGTTTTGCTGATTTTTACCCAACGAGTCGTGCCATAAAATAAGCTAATACTATATTATTAGACAACAGCACTTGGCAGCGCAATCCAAAAACGGCTACCATGTCCCAATTGTGATTCCATGCCAACCAGCCCACCCATCCGATCTAACCCTTTACGAACAATTGCTAAACCAATGCCTGTACCAGGGTAGCTTTCGGCACCATGTAGGCGTTCCAAAATACGAAAAATCCGCTCTTGATGCTCTGGTGCAATGCCTATTCCGTTGTCAGTAATCCATAATTTTACCCAATCTTGATTATCTTGACGCTCGGTTGAAGCAAAAATATCTATAGAAGGCTGGATGTTTGGCTCAACAAACTTAATTGCGTTGCTGATTAGATTAACAACGACCTGGACTAAAGTTGAACGATGAGCCATTACTTGGGGAAGTGGAGTCACCACACGAATTTGAGCAACATTTTCCTGAATTTCAGCAGTTAACTGCTTAAAAGCTTCTTTGACTACTTCATCTAATGCAATTGGCTGTATATTAATTTGAGTGCGAGTTAAACGGCTATAGGCAAGCAAATCACTGATGAGCTTATTCATTTGCGCCGCATCATCAATAATTGAATTAATGTAGCTTCTGCAAAACTCCTCTAATTGACCCCCGCAATCTTCCAAAAGCGCTTGACTAAAGCCTTGTATTGTCCGTAACGGCGCCCGCAAATCATGAGATACTGAATAGGTAAATGCTTCTAGCTCAGTGTTGGTTTCCTGTAATTGGGCTGTGCGAAGAGCCACCCTTTGTTCTAAAGTGGTATTAAGTTGTTGAAGTTCCTGGTTTAAGTTCAAGATTTCTTGCTCGGCTTGCTTGCGTTGGGTAACATCAATTGCCATCACCACCATAAGGCTATTATCTGCAACTTGTCCTAATGGAGAGGCATAAATATCCCAAATCCGAGTTGTGCCCTGAGCCGTTGTAATGGTATATTCTCCCATTGAGGTCGGGCGCCTTAAAGGCAATACACGGGCAATATCATCTCGTACCTGGTAGGAGCGCTCACCGTAAGCTCGTTGCAACCAGTCGCCGATTGTAGGAATTTCTTGGATGCTATAACCCGTAAGTTCTGTCCAGACATGGTTAACTTGCAGCACTTCTCCATTTTCAGTATGCAGGACGATGGGTAGAGGCGCATTGAAAAGGGCAGAGCGAAACCGTACCTCACTTTGACGTAACGCTTCTTCGGCTTCTTTGCGTTGGCTAATATCCTCAACCACAGAAATAAAGTATTTGGGCTGTCCAGTAGCTTCTCGCACTAGAGATACCGTTAAGTTGATCCAAACGAGAGAGTTGTCTTTGCGAATATAACGTTTCTCCATCGAATAGGTTTGAATTTCATATGCCAGCATTTGGCGAACGTAGAAGAGGTCAATGTCCAAATCTTCAGCGTAAGTAATATCTTGGAACGTTCGCTGCAACAATTCCTCACGGGTGTAACCAACAATTTCGCACAGCTTTTGGTTAACCCGTAGCCATTGTCCGGTTAAGCTCACATGAGCAATGCCAACAGCAGCTTGGTTAAACGTCGAGCGAAACAGTTGCTCTTGCTCTCGCAATTCTATTTCTGCTTGCTGGCGTTGGGTTAGTTCATGTTGTAACTCTTTATTCGTGGCTTGAAGTTGTCGCCGCAACCGAGACTGTCGCAGTGCCACCGCCAACTGTTGTGCGACTTCATGGGCAACCTCAATGCTCTCTTCATTAAACGCAGACGGTTCAGTTGATGCCAGGTTGAGTTCTCCAACTAGCGTGTTTTCTACCAGCAAGGGCACACAGACGCAACTGGAAAAGCCGTGAGAGCGCAACTGCAACAGTACAGGTGGACAGGCTTCTTCGGTGGCAAAGTTTTCTACGTAGCGAATACCGTGTAATAAACTCTGAAGAGGGGCAAAATCCGCAACGGTTAATTGAGTGCCCGTCGAATGAGACAATTTTCCAGTTTGGCTGCTTCCAGCTAGAACCTGCGCCATTGACGTCTCCAGGTCAAATACTGCCACAAATGCCTGTTGGTGAGGAACGATTTGCCGCAGTCGCGCGAGCGCATTATCGATAAGCGTTTCGTCCTTCTCACTCGCCAAAATCGCTTGGTCGATCTTATGTAGTGTTGCTAATCGCTGGGCACTTCGCTGCAAGGCAATTTGTGCTTGCTTGTTCTGGGTGATGTCATAGACGCTAACAATTCGGTACAGGAGGTTGCCTTTTACATCTCGAACCGCTGTTCCACTTAGAAAAACAGGAAACACCGTACCATCTTTACGGCAATGCCAAGACTCACAAGTATTATAGCCTCGCTCATTGACGCGCGTAATAAATTCAATTGCTTCGGCATGACACTGAGATGGAAATAGATTCAGTATCGGGGTTCCCAACAGTTCTTCGACGGTGTACCCGTGCATTTGAGCAAACGCTGGATTAATTAGAGCTAGAGTTTGATTATCTGCTGTGCCGACAACTAATCCGTATTCGGCAAACTCAAAGATGTCTTTATATTGCTGTAAGGCTACCGCTGCTCGCTGTGCCTCTTGGGTTTTCACTTGCGCGGTGCATAGGGCACCTTCATAAATTTGAGAAACCTGAAGAATTTGACGGCGAAGGAAATACGCAAGCACGGCGCCCACACTCAATGCTAAAAGCAAGCTCGTCAAGATGACAGTAGTGGTAGTTTGTTGGGCTGTTTGACTGCGCTCAGAACGCAATTGCTCTTCGGTTGCAATGAAGCTGTCAACCTGTTGGCGCATAGTATCCATAAGCTGCTTCCTTAGTTCCAGCTCGCTTAATGGTTCTCTTTCCCCGCGCTGCCGACGAGTAATACTAGCGGGAGCAAGTTGTTCCCATTGGTTAGATTGAGCGATAAGTGTAGTAACTTGTCGAACTTGATCTGGGTTATCAGCAACGAGACGCTTAAGGTCTTCCACCTTGACATCAATCACCGCATTCGCTTGCTCGTAGGGCGCTAGAAAATTCTGTTTTCCGGTTAGCAAATACCCCCGCAGCCCCGTTTCCCTATCCAACAGCAGCTTTTGGGTATAGTTGGCGTGAGAAATCACCTGGTCGGTGTGGTCTACCCAACGCAGTGCAGACAACAATCGGGTAATTTGCCAAATGGAAACACCACTAAGAAGCAGCAACAAGACGATTGGTAAGGTAATCGCACTCGTTAGCCTACGCCGAAATAAAGTTTGCTCACGCGACTGAATCATATTCTTATGTTACTTGTAGTGACTGACAATTACAAATCACGCGCCCGTATGGTGCGAATAGTATTTATTTATCTTGAATTTGTGGCGGAGGTATAAATGCTACTAGATTTTGAAGTGAGGAATGTGGGCTAAAAAACTTAAAACTTTTTCTGCAAAAATATGTGGTTGTTCAAAATGAATATTATGTCCGGCGCCTGAAATTATATTCAAGTTACAATATTTACAGGCATCTACCATTTTAGTGTTTATGTCAATAAATTTTTTATCGTATTCTCCAACTAATAAAAGTATTGGCAGTCTATTTGTCTTTATCTTTTCCCAAAGTGATGGTTGAGTTCCTGTTCCCATCCAACATAACGATTTTGCTAATTCAGCAGGGATATTTTTAAGCCGAGTTGTAATTAGTTTCTCATAGTGAGAATGATTTTTAATATTACCGAAAATAGATTGAGTATACCAAGCTGATAAAAAGGCTGTAAAATCCTCACTTGTATTGATTCGGTTTAGCTTTCTGGCTATTTGATTATCGCTTTTGACTCGTTCTAAACGCTGTGTTTCTGTAGGTAAGCCAGGAGAGGCAGATTCTAGAATAACTTTAAAAAAACGTTGAGGGAAGTTTAATGTTAAATATAAAGCTAATCTACCACCCATTGAGTAACCAATCAAAAAACAGTTAGATATTTTTAATTCGTTGAGTAAGTTGATTATACTTTGGGCTGTGAATTCCATTGTGTAATAATTATCATTTTCTAACAGTTGATTTTTTCCGTGCCCTGGTAAATCAACTGTTAAAAACGAAAAATGATTTAAATCTGAAATTATTGCCACAACGTCTTCAAATTCTTCACAGTCACCCATAAAACCGTGTAGAAATAGAATTGTTGGTTTATTTACATCACCCTGAAAAATATAATTAAGTTGATATTTACTACCCAGCATTTTTAATTTATAACTAATAATTTACCTTGGTAAAAAGTCGTTTAAGGTAAAAATCTATCTAAGGCAGCTTTGAGTTGCTCGATTTCTGTTTCAATATTACCTTCCTTCGAGGCTCTAGAAATACACTCACTTAAGTGTTCATCCAAAACGATGCGAGCAACTCGGTCTAAGGCGCCACGCACAGCAGCAATTTGCAATAGTACATCTGGACAAGGACTATTTTGTTGTACCATTGTCTTTATGCCGCGAACATGTCCTTCAATTCGCGATAGTCGGTTTACAATACGTCTGAGAGATTCTTCGCTATGTACATGAGGATGCGCTGAGTGGTTATGTGAATGGTCATGTTCATCATGTCCAATTTTGAGAGAGGAACTATCCGAGACATTTTTGAGTGAATCAGAAACAGGCAAAGGTTCTTTTTTTAGTCGGTTGGTTCCATTCATGAGTTAGTAAGCAAGAAGTGTTATTAAAATCAATCCTAGCCTAGATGCAACCTGGAAAGTGGAATTACAAAGATGATAACTGCTTAGGTGTAAAACCCGAATGGGCAAGTACGGATGTCTATAATAGCTTTAGAGTTACATTTACAAATAACTTTGATAATGAGTGGTTTATGCTGTACTGCTAGGAAAACTTATCCGTTTGTTGGAGCGAGAAGTGCAACCATTAGATGCCTTTCTTCGTCTGTTTTCTAGAGATTTAAACCAATACGCGCGGTTTTCACGCTCCCATCACTTTATTTATTGAACGAAAAATTAGGTTGTAGATATGCGATTTTCCAAACTACCTCGGTCACTCCGCCAATTTGGTACGCATGTATTAGCTATAATTATGGGGGTCATGCTAACAGTTGGCACCCTAAGCGTATCTCCTTCCATTGCTTCCCCTGTATCTAGTGACACGGCGCCAGAATTAATGCCATTAGTAGCTCAACGTCCATCAAATGCGAACGCTGCTATTGGTAACAGTAGCTTTGTAACTGTCGCAGTTAACCGAGTTGGTTCGGCAGTTGTTCGTATTGATACTGAACGTACAGTTACACGACGCACTGCTGACCCTTTTTTTGATGACCCTTTTTTCCGCCGCTTCTTTGGCGATAACTTGCCACAACAGGCGCCGAGTCAACAGCAACGCGGTTTAGGTTCTGGTTTTATCATTGACAAAAGTGGATTAATTTTAACTAATGCCCACGTCGTCGATAAAGCTGATAGAGTCACAGTCAGACTCAAAGATGGTCGTACTTTTCAAGGAAAAGTCCAAGGTGTCGATGAAGTTACCGATTTGGCGTTAGTTAAAGTTAATGCAGGCGCCGATTTACCCGTAGCAGCGTTAGGTTCATCTTCAGATGTACAAGTTGGAGACTGGGCGATTGCAGTAGGAAACCCTCTGGGACTAGACAATACTGTAACTTTAGGTATTGTAAGTACTTTACGCCGTACTAGTCGAGATGTTGGTATTGGTAATAAACGACTTGAATTTATTCAAACCGACGCAGCTATTAACCCAGGTAACTCAGGTGGACCGCTTTTAAACGCACAGGGTGAAGTAATTGGTATTAACACTGCAATTCGCGGTGATGCAATGGGTATTGGATTTGCAATTCCTATCGACAGAGCAAAATCGATTGCCTCTCAACTTCAACGTGGTGAACAAGTTTCTCACCCGTTTATTGGTATTGGCATGGAAGATTTAACTCCCGAAACGGCAAGACAATTCAATTCAAATCCTAATTCTCCTATTCAAGTGCCAGAAGTTGATGGTATTTTAGTCGCGCGTGTAGTTCCTAACTCTCCTGCTGCTGCTGCGGGAATTCGTATTGGAGACGTTGTACTTCAAGTCGATGGTAAGCGTGTAACCAAAGGTGAAGATTTACTCAATATTGTTGAGCAAAGTCGCATCGGTCAAAGTTTACAATTAAAAGTTCAGCGCGGCAACCAAACACAGCAACTTTCTATACGTACCGCACAACTTCAAGACCCTTCTTAGAGAATAGAAAAATCCCCCCTAGCCCCTTAATAAGGGGGGAAAAAGAGGCATTTTTAGCCCTACTTAATTAATAACAATAGGCATTTTTAGCCCCCCAAATCATCGGGGGGTTGGGGGGATTCTTCTACAGTTTAAAATTAGTAAAGGGCGCAAAGCCAAAGCTTTACACCCTTGAAGTTATTATTAGCATGAACTAGTTGTTAGTAGTATAATTAGCAATTAGCCACGGCGCCAAACTTTAACGGCGCCATTAGCACCAGCACTTACTAGCATTTGCCCATCAGGACTAAACACTAATTTTTTAACGCTGGATTCATGTCCGGTAAGAGTTGTAATTTCTTCCCCAGTTTGTAAATTCCAAAGTTTAATGGTTTTATCGGCACATCCAGAAGCAAGTACAGTACTATCACTGTTTATCGCTACAGAATATACTTCGTCGCTATGACCAACAATTACTCCAACAAACTCTCCGGTCTGCCAGTTCCACAATTTAATTTTTCCATCAGCACAACCACAAACAAATAGTCGTCTATCTGAACTAAACGCAATTGAGAATACTGGGGACTGCGCGTTGAAGGCCGCAATTTCAGTTTTTGTATTCAGATTCCACAGTTTTATGGTTTCGTCATAACTTCCACTCGCAAGAATTGCACCGTTGGGACTAATTGCTAGAGCATTTACCCAATCGTCATGCTTGACAAAAGTAGCTGCTGCATGTTCTTCGTCTGCATTCCAAATTTGAACTGTTTTACCTCTGTCACCCGAAACGAAAGTTTTACCATCTGCACCGAACACTAGTGCATTTACTCCATACGCATGAGTAACATATTCACGAATTTGCTCACCGCTGATAGTATTCCACAACTCAATACGCTGACTCAAACCAGTACTAATTAAGGTCTTGCCATCGGGACTAAAGGCAAGTGACTTCAAAATACCAGAGTTGCGCTTGATTGTATGAATTACTTCACCAGTCTGCAAATCCCATAGTTTAATCTCTATACTACCAGTCGCTAGCATTGTTCCATCGGGACTAAATGCTACTGCCTGCGAGTTTCTCAAAAAATTATGGACGCACTTCCAACTTTGAGCTTTCAGTAACGAAGCAGTTTTTCTAACTACCTCTACTGCTACTTCTGCTAATCCTAATGTTACCGTCTTCCCTGATAATTCCTGCACAGGCGATAACACAGCACTTTTAGCTGAAGCTTCTATTGAAGACACACGGTTTGCAGCACTTGCGGTGGATTCAGAAACGAAATTCGATATACGTGATGGTAAAAACATAGTCCCGCTCAAAAATTTTTAGTATTTGTGTTCTAGTAAGAGGGCGCCTATTTAAGACGCATTAAAAAGTGCTGCGAACACGGTAGACACAGGTTCAGTAACCTTGGGTACAAGCGCGCAACAGATTGTTGGTAAAGGGTTGAGTGAGCAATCACTCGGTAAATTCTCTACTTTTTGTCAACTTTCCGGCTTAAACATACCGATTTCATGAACAAAAGTTAAAAACTGTGGATGAAAGTTGCTGTTTTCTAATTTTATGTGCCAACCCTTAACTATATTTTCCATTCTATAGCAATAAAATAAACATAACTTTATAAAATGTTAATAGTTAATGGTTAACATACGTTAATTTTATTGTTAATCTTTGCTGGTTAACAATAAATAATCAGTCGCGCTTTGGTGAGCAATGCTACTGAAAATGTATGTAAACAGTAGTATCCAAGAGCAATAACAGCAAAACTCTCCTTTTTTAACCTTGTTGATGATGACGTAGTATAAGCGTGTTTTTACGGTTGTCGAAATTTGATGCTAACTGAGTAACAATGTATAAATACTTACTCAACTTATTAAGAAATTATTAACTTTGCTCAGATTTTCTAGCAGCAGCTAAAGGTAATACGTGAGCAGAACAATTTAGGGAACCACCGCAGCATCAATTTCACTTACGTTGTAGCTTGTTAAAAGTACTCATGTCACTCGTAGTTATACGGAAGAGTAAAGGAATTTTGCTTTAAATTTGTTAACAATTAAAAGTCGAATCATTGTAAGCTATTTTACCTACTTAATTGGAGACTTTTAAGTTTTATCTTTAGATAGCCAAGAAAGAATTTAAATTCTGGTGGCGTATCGACGGTTCTATAATTAATTCTTGCCCTTAATAGTTCGTAAACCATGTCGGAAGAAGATATCCGTGCCACAAGGCTAGAGAAAGCAGAGCAGTTTAGACAGCTAGGAATAAATCCCTACGCTTATCGTTGGGAGTCAACGCACCATACAGTCGAGTTACAGCAAAAATTCGTTGACTTGCCTAGCGGCGAAGAAGCGGATGTTGAAGTTGCTGTTGCTGGACGTGTAATGGGGCGCCGCTTTATGGGAAAGCTGGCTTTTTGTACCCTTGAAGATGATTCGGGAAAAATTCAACTATATATAGAGAAGCAAGTTATAGACGAAGGTATGGGAGAAACAATTCCCAATGCCTTCAAAACAGTTGACAAACTTGTAGATGTGGGTGACATCATTGGCGTTAAAGGTACTATTAAACGAACTCAAAAGGGTGAATTGTCGGTATTTGTCAAGCAATTTGATATTTTGAGTAAATCTTTATTGCCTTTGCCCGACAAATGGCATGGGTTAACAGATATTACCAAGCGCTATCGTCAGCGATATGTTGACTTAATTGTTAACCCCGAAGTTAAACAAACTTTTCGGCGCCGTGCCCAAATTACAGCGGGTATTCGTCGCTATTTGGAAGAACGCGATTTTCTGGAGATTGAAACCCCAGTATTACAAAGCGAAGCAGGAGGCGCCGATGCAAGACCATTTATTACCTACCACAACACCTTAGAAATGGAGTTGTACTTACGTATCGCTACCGAGTTACACTTAAAACGGTTGATAGTAGGTGGATTTGAAAAAGTTTTTGAAATGGGGCGGATTTTCCGCAACGAGGGTATTTCGACTCGTCATAATCCTGAATTTACATCCGTTGAAATTTACCAGGCATATGTTGATTATAACGACATGATGGATTTAACGGAGGGGGTTATTACCACTGTTGCTGAATCTGTTTTAGGAACCTTGAAAATCAACTATCAGGGACAGGAAATCGATTTAACACCACCGTGGCGACGGGCGACAATGCATGATTTAGTCAAAGAAGCCACAGGTATGGATATCACTACTTGCAGTCTAGATGAAGCTAAAGGCACCTTAAAAAGTGCAAATGTACCAGGTGTAGACGAATGTAAATCAATAGGTAAGTTATTAAATTTGGCATTTGAAGAAAAAGTCGAAACAACTTTAATTCAGCCAACATTTGTAATAGACTATCCGGTTGAAATTTCACCTCTTGCAAAACCGCATCGTTCCAAACCAGGTTTAGTAGAACGGTTTGAATTATTTATAGTCGGAAGAGAAACCGCAAACAGTTTCTCAGAACTTACCGACCCCATCGACCAACGTCAACGCTTAGAAGCACAAGCAGCACGTAAAGCGGAGGGAGACTTAGAAGCACAAGGTGTAGATGAAGATTTTCTGACTGCCTTGGAATATGGAATGCCACCTACAGGAGGATTAGGTATAGGTATAGACAGGTTAGTCATGCTACTTACCGATTCTGCGAGCATCCGTGACGTTATCGCATTCCCGCTCCTAAAACCAGAAAAACCCGACTCAGAAAAAGCTGAAACATAAATTGTAAGGGTGGGTTGAAAAGCCTACCCTTTTTTATGTGTCCAAAAAATCTTAAAATCTCTTTCGAGCGTGAGTATTTCTCCAAGGAAAGTGCAGAGTGCAAGCAACAGAGTTAAAAGAAAGGCTGAAATCATTGATAGAGTCAGCTTTTGAGGTAGATATGAATTTAGCAAGGAGGTTAGAGGAATTAAATCGTTGGGTAAAAAATGTCAAACCTGGTTTACTGACAGCTAAACCTTTGGTAAGTTTACTTTTGTTACAAATAATTCAAGATGCAGAAGCTTGGCTGATACTTCAATCAATGCCATCCGAAGAAGAACGACTTGCTGCGTTAAATGTACTCAGTTCTGCATTAAGATATTGGTATAGTGACTTATTCCCCAAATGGTTAAACGAGAACGACCCCAAATTTTATGTTTGGAGACAGAAAATTATGGCGGGTGAGTTTACTCAAAAAGACGGCGCCTTGATAGAATCTGTGAGTTCGGAGATACAAAAACGTAATAGTGAAATTGTTCGACGCTATATAGCTGACTTATCGATGGCAACTGATATAATAGTTTGTAGTCGTTTCAAACCTCTTTGTGTACAACTCACAAGTCTCTCAGATGAACACTCACAATCGAAATCAGATGAATGGGAAAATACACTACGTATATGGGCAATAGAAAGAGGGCTATTCTTAAGTTACAACCCCGCCACAAGTAACTATGTGAGTCAAATGGTAAATGTAATAATATATAACAGCAATAATTTGGCGCCTGCTAGTTATCTAAAATTTAACTTATAACCACATGCCATCACACTAATTTTTTTGATTCTAATTTCAAGCACTTAAAACAATTATTACATAACTATTACTTAGAGAATAACAGTCATCATGGTAAATAAGGCTATTGACCGTCAGCAAAGACTAGAAAAGTTTGTGCAAGCTGTAGATGCCGCCCAAGAACTGCAAGATAATATACTTAGATATGGAATCAATGCCGCTTATCTATATTATGAGGATGTAGATGGAGACTGGTTATCAAAATGGGGAGACGAAGATACATCATTAGAATTAATAACTAGTTTTCTCCTAAGTAATGATTTGGTAGCATTAAATTTACGAGATATGCTTCACCACAAATCAATTCCAGAAATATCTGATTACTTAGACAACTGCATGAACATTTCTACAGAAGAAAATAGAGTATTTGCAGTTAAAGATTTGCTCATAAGTAGCATCAACAATAAAAGTGGAATAGACTTATTAAATTTAGCGCAACAACTTGTAGATAAACTAGAACATATAATCAAATAACTTTGGATACATATATCAAATAATTCTTTCAGCAGATAAAATCATACCTATAGTTCTACCCTAGGGTGATGCAAAACACCCTCGAAATTACCTAGCCTTAAGGTTAAGCAATTTCAAGCAACAAGAAGGTATTTATGGTAGCTAACTCCAGCGAAATTAAAAAAAGTGTAAACGGTGCCCTCATATCAGGTATAGTACTAACAGTTCTGGGAATAGCAGCAATTGCATTACCAGTAGTATCTACAATATTTGCAGAGACTTGGGTAGCCTTAATCTTAATTACAGCAGGATTTACCAAATTAGTCTATGCCACCCAAACCCGTCATGAAGGTGGTTTCATCTGGAAGATTTTACTCAGCGCTTTATATATAGCAACAGGTATAATGCTATTCGTCTACCCATTAACAGGAATATTAACTTTAACACTGTTACTTGGTAGCTTCTTACTAACCGAAGGTACATTCGAGTTAATCTTAGCATTCCGTATTCGTCCACAACAAAACTGGACATGGGCATTAGGTAACGGTATTGTCACTTTAATATTAGGCGCCTTAATATGGTTCCAATTTCCATATAACGCACCTTGGTTAATAGGTACAGGTCTAGGTGCCAGCATTTTAGCAACAGGTGTATCACGAGTAATGCTATCAATCAACGCGCGTTCAGCATTAAACAGTGCAGACCAAAGTTTAGACCAAGGCGCCAGTGCGTAAGTAAAGAAGGTATGATGGGACAGGGCATTCTTAAAGCCCATCCCACAAGATTTATACTTTTCACTCTCTCTCAATTGTCATGAGTCGTGAACGTTAACGCAGTTTTCCCGTAGGGTAGCATCTACAAAATTTTCAATAACACGCACTATTATAAAACTCAGCATATTATCGTATATATATTTATCACAGAGGCACAGTAGAGACGCTCCGGTTCAGGAGCGTCTGTACAGAGGTAAAAGGGATGAACCACATAAGGAGCGAGCATTTCCCGCTCTTTAGACATGCTCGTACACAAAGAAAGAATTATTAAGAAGAAACCATTGGTATAATTAACAACGTAAAGTGTTAGTATTGTAAAAATCTCAAATTAAATTATCTATAAAATCCGAAAAGTTTCTATCTAACGTTGTAGTTGTATGTTAACAATCAAATATAACTACAAAATTTATGAGCGAACCTACATTTCACACAGTTGATTCTGAATCACTTAAAAACATCACGATAGACCAAATACTAGCTCCAAAGAACCCGTTAGAAAAAGCAGACTACAATACACCTGTTCCGACGGAAGATAAAACCATTCCTACCCAAGATAAAAATAACCATTATATCCGTATGGTTTATGGATTAAATGCAACTCCTGTTCCTAAGTTGAATAATGGTCATCGTGGTCAAATAGGTGGATGTTAATTACCACAGAGACACGGAGGACGCAGAGGGGAGAGAAAGAGACATTTAAGATTGGCGCCTACAAAATTATGCTTCGTAACCAAGCTTCATTTTCTTTAGATAATTTAGGCGTACAAGCTTGTTTATAATCAATACCTAATTCAAATCTGGCACGGTCATAAACTTTATGCAACAAAGATTGTAAATCTAAAACAGGTTCATTTTCACCAAAGCGTAAAGGAACTGGAATACTTGGTATTATTTGTTGCAGATTAAATGCATAGAGTTGCGCTTTTGGACGCTGGTAACTACGACTAATCATAATTCTATAATCTGAAGGAATAACGGCGCCCATCGGGAAAGGTTCACCACCCCGCAATAAATCTATTTCAATTAAATGAGTTGCACTAATTAGAATTTTTTGGCGTTTCTGTAAATAAGTACTACGTCCTTCAGCAGTACGCTTGTTTTTAGGCGATATTAGTTCGATAATTGTAATCACATTTCCAGTGGCGCCTTCACGAATTTCCAAAAATCGCTCTTGTACTTCCTCTGCGATGGGAATTTCAATATTTAGCGGTTGAGTAATTGGTTCTAAAGTAGCTGTTAGTGTTGTGCTTTGTGAAGAAGCAGTAACAGATACATCCGGAATTCCAACCAGTACGTTATTACCATCGTCACTAAGGTAGACACGCTTTTCTACTGCAACACGGTAATCTCTGCTAAGGCAACCGTCTAATGCGTCAGCAATTGCTACAATCATACGACTATGAAATTCTGACCAAAATTCTGGATTTTCTAAGTAAGGATTCATGCCTGGTAGTGGTGAGGGCATAGTCAAATGTGTATCTTAAGTTAGTTTTATAATATCTATTCTAATTTAATTTAATAATATAATGTAATGTGCAATTGAATAAGTATAGCTATTTACAAGGTATTACGTATAAAACATGTCTATATATTGGCAAAGTCTTCTAGAAGAATTTAGTTTAAAACTTATTGAATATGATATAAAACAAAGTGGTAAACTTAGAGCAGATGGTTCAGCTATACAACCTAAGTTAAATAATGAGCTTCGTAAATCAAACTGGTTCGGATATGTAGGTGCAACAGAAGAGCAAATTTCTAATGCTGAGACTCGTTTAAGTGTAAAGTTTCCTCCCTCTTACCGGGAGTTTCTAAAAGTCTCGAACGGTTGGCGAAATGCTGACTGGACTGAGTTGAAGCTTTGGTCAACAGAGGAAGTAGATTGGTTTGCAACTAAAAATCCGAATTGGATTAACGGTTGGTTTCCAGATTATACTGAAACAAGACCAACCGTTGTTGATGATTTATATTTTGTTTATGGTAAAGAACAAGACTGTATAAATCTAAGAACTGAGTATTTACAAAATGCATTAGAAATTAGTAGTGATAGTGGTGATGGTGATATTTTTTTACTAATCCCTGATGTTATTTTTAATGATGGAGAATGGGAAGCTTGGCATTTCGGAAGTAAACTTCCAGGTGCATATCGTTATCGCTCTTTTTATGAGTTGATGCAAAGAGTAGTTGAGCAGGGAGGCTTTATTTACTAAATTATGTTTGTGAATTTTAAAGTTTTTTAGACATAAATTGGATGATTATATAGCGATTTAAAACCATTCGTAACAATATACAGTAAATTTCAGGTAAATAAGGTACATGCATAATACCCAAAACCTTGTAGAGACGCGCAAACCGAAGCTTTTCCCGAAGGGTAGGGTAGGAAAATTTACCTGCGGTACACTCCGTGAACGCGCGTCTCTACATGTATCCTATTAACCCACAATCTGCTGTAAATTGTAGAGACCGAATATATCACGTTTCTACATTTACTATAAATTGGTGATGGTGCGTGAAAGCATTTTATTTTGCGTTTTCGTTGTGATTTTTGCTAGCTTTCACGCACCCTACTTGGCTAACCACAATGCAACATTTTTTATATAAGCATGAATGTCATCTAGTAATCTCTGCTAAGGCAGTCGTCTAATGCGTCAGCAATTGCTACAATCATACGACTATGAAACTCTGACCAAAATTCTGGATTTTCTAGGTAAGGATTCATACCAGCTAGTGGTGAGGGCATAGTCGGATGCGTATTTTAAATTGGTTTTATAATATCTATTTTAATTGATTCATTATAAGTAGGACTTACGCAAAGAAACCTGGTTTCTACGCATTCATTGTCGCAGACAAATCGTCATTTTTATTACATGTCATCAACGAAGAAACCTGGTTTCTAGGTTTTCATGCGTAAGTCCTGATAGAACAGCGGCGCCAATTTGAATCTTCCTCTGCGTCTCTGTGGTAAAATCTTTATTTAAGAAGTTAATAATTGATATTGGTTTATAAAAGTATTTTATGATTTTGGCGGGCAGGGATGCCCGCTCCACAAGAGAAGACAAGACAATAAAAATTCAATTTGCTAGCCAGAAGGCAACATTTTTAACATAAGCATGAATGTCATCTAGTGCGCGCGGTTCATTTTTCATTCCGTTACCGGGTGGTTCATCTACAAAACTGGGGCAACCTTTTTTAATGTCCCAGTTATAATCTACTATGTGATGGAAGCTGGAGTTTGTGACGGCACGTCCTAAGTTATTTCCTACGCTGTCTTGATGATGGTCGATAGCTACTACTAAGTTAAAGTCGCGTCCTGTTATTATACTTTTACTTTTTGCGATTACACGCGCGTATTTATTATTTGCAGGCGCCCCAATACCTCCTTCGTGTGGATGTGCTGGGAAGTATTCGATAGTTCCTGATGGTGAGTTGGGGTTTTTAAAAAGTTCGTGTGGCTCGAGTATGGTTATTTTTTGATAGTCACCGTTGGCGCCAGAATGGTAGTTAGGAAAATTAATATAAGTTGTGTATGGGTCATCACGAGTTAGACGTGCTGTATCAGGGTCAGGGTTTTTTGTATGGAAGTAATGAGTATCACCAATGTCTATTAACCCACACATTGAACATCCCATGTCTTGATGGTCGCGTGTTGTTAAAATACCACCACCACGTTTACGAAATGCATTGATACCTGCTATGTCTTTTTCGCTTAGTCCTTCACCAACATCTAAGGCAAATAACCAAAGTTCGTCAAAGTCAGATTGGTCAAGCGAGCTTAATATCGGGTCATTACCTTCAATATCTGTCACCCTATCACGTCCAAATACTTCAAACAAAGCATTTCCAGCTTCATCGCGTAACGATGCTAGATAACTTTGTAGCATTGAGAAACGCGCGATACTCCAATCGTCTTCGGTAGTAGGAATTGTGGTTTGTAGAAGGATGCGAATTGGTCTAGCCATTATTTTCTTTTTCTTTTCTATATATGTGAACTATTTTGTCGCACCATAGTGACTCTTTGACAAACTCCATGCCTATTTTTTGTAAAACTCTTACAGATGCTGTGTTTTCGGGTTCTACTATACCTAGTAAATATTCGAGGTTTAATGTATCAAATGCGTAATTAATACAACTAGTAGCCGCTTCGGTTGCAAAACCCTGGCGCCAATAATCTGGGTCAAATCGATAACCTAGTTCATTTTCTAAATTATTATCTATTTGTTCTATAGCTATTCCACAGTAACCAATTAATTTTCCTGTATTACGGTAAATTACTGCCCATTTTCCATACCCATGTTGTTGATATGAGTCTATATAGCTTTTAATTTTGATTGCTGTTTCTTCGGTAGATATGGCGCCAGTAGGAGAAAAATGCATTACTTCTGGTTTACTTAGAATATACGCTAAGTCATCTACATCTGACATTGTAAATTCACGTATAATTAAACGTGGTGTTTCAATAATTGTCTGTGTTTTATTGGAATTATCGATTAAATACTTGTCCAACCACTTCTTTTTTGTACCTTGCCATAAAGTTAAAAGTAAAGCTATATGTAAAACAAGCGTAACTTGTGCATAGGGTTGAATCGAGAAATCATAAATAGTTAACCAATCTCCTCGAAAACCAGTGAACGAAACAAGTGGATAGAATATTAAAGAGTAAACTAACTGAGCAATAGCAAAAGTATAAAATAATTCTTTTAATGCAGGTTTTTTAACTACAGGCAGTATTAATATAGCAATAATACCTAGTAAAATTGAAATTAAATTACCACTAAACGCTATCCACCAAATTTGGTCTGTGGTAAAATTTCCAACAGGGACAACGTAACCCCAAAAAAGGCGCCATTGAAACTCTCGAACTTGACCACCAAACAGCCAAGTTGCCACAGCATGTCCGAATTCATGAAAAAATACTCCAAATGGGATTAGTATAAAAGCTGCTGTTCGTTGAATTAAAAGTTTATCTTTTGCTGTTACAGAATCATCCCAAACCGAACTCCAACTTTGTAATAAACGAATAATAGTGTCAAGACTGATAATGCTGTAAAGTATAGAAATTAAATCGAACGATGAATTGCTAAACATAGATAATATATACCATCAATGCTCATTTCCATCATAAATCCACATCGCCTGACTATTTCCAGCTTTATTAAACCCACACTTCTCATAAAAAGCAATAGCTTCGCCATCTGCGACTAGCATTTGCATATGGAAACCCTCGTACCGTCTCTTCAACATCTCTACCAAAGTTTTTCCTATTCCTTGCCCTTGATAGTCTGGATGTACTAGCAAATGGGGATAATAAACTACCAACGAACCATCAGAAATAGCATTTCCTATACCAACTAATTGTGTATCATCCCACGCGGAAACGAGATAATGCGAGTTGAGCAAAGCTTGATGTAATGAATGTGGCTTCATGACTGAAGACCAGCGGTTAGCTTTGTACAACAGAACAACCTGTATCATTTCAATATCCCGCGTTTCAGAAAATACAATAGTCATAAATTTATTTATACAGGCAGTCATTAAAGGGAATTACAGATAAAACGGGTTTGACAAAATCACAACGGTAAGCCTGCGTATAATTTGAATCCACCTCGCCTACAGTAATTATGATGCATCTGCTGAAAAACGTCTGTTAATCGCAAACCGGGCTATATTAAACCTTATAAATTATTTCCGCAAGATTTGTGGTGACTTGATGTTCAAATTAGTACTTTTGTAACAAAAAGTTAAGCTTTATTCCAGAGCGAGTCAAAGTTCGGTAAACCTCATTAGTGAATCAAGCACTGGCAAAGAAAGAACGTAGAAAATTGAGTAACTGTAAGCAAAAGCGACAAAAATAGCATGAGTACGGTAAGCTTGAGTGCTAAGTTTATATAAATGCCCGTTACAATCGAAGTAAGAAAACAAGTAGAGGAGTAACCAGGATGCAAACGTCATACGGTTTTGATAAGCGTAAACTGTTGTCTTGCCTGTCTCATGGAGCGATTTTCTTAAGTACAACGTTTTTATCAGTGGGTATTCCGATTGCAATTTACTTTGTTTCGGATGACGCAGTAGTAAGAAACAACGCTAAAGAGTCGATAAACTTTCACTTTAATGTTTGGTTTTGGGCAACTTTGATTGGTGTGCCATTAGGTATTTTATCTTTTATTACCTTTGGTCTTGGTGGAATTTTATTCTTTCCAGTCGTCGCGCTTGGCTTTGCAATACACTGGGGTTTAACTATCATCGCGCTGCTGCACTGCATTAGTAATGCGGATGAACCATTCCGTTACCCATTTATTTTTAGAGTATTTTAGTCAACTTAACTTAGAAACCCGATTTCTTGAAGAAACCGGGTTTCTTTTATTACTTATACATATTTCCATCAGGCATTATGGCGCCGTCCCATGTTGCTCCAATAGTGTATGCTCCGTAAAGGTTTGCTTCGAGTAATTCTGCTGCCGTTAAATCTGCATCTATTAAATGTGCCATTTTTAATTCTGCTTTCTTTAACACAGCACCAGTAAGTTTTGCTTCATATAATTTTGCGCCACTTAGATTTGCACCGCTTAGGTCGGCGCCACTTAGATTTGCACCAACAAGTGACGCTTCGGTTAAATTAGCACCCATTAAGTTTGCTTGACTTAAATCTGCTTCACAAATCGTGGCGCCGTGTAAATTTGCCCCACTCAAATCTACACCGTTGAGATAACTACCAATCAGATTTACGCCTTTAAAATTCCTTTCACCTGATTTGTATCTCAATAAAAGTTCGTCGATACTCATAACACTCTGATTAAAACTTGTTTTATTAGATTCACTAATATTTTAATATTTAACAGTAATTATTGTTACTTATCGTTTAATTTAAAAAGTTCTATATAATCAAATTTTTTAAATCAAGTTAATCTGTACAACTAGTAACATATAAATAATATTGTTATAATAAGATTATACTCTCTAATCTATCAAAAGTATGATGCGCTCTTAAATTATGTTTTGCTTCGAGCAATCTTGAATCTAACAATTATCTAAGCGATTAAATAAACACATACTGCTGCCACCAGCGAGCAGTCAAAATCATGCTATTCATCTCCCATATTCCCAAAAGCGTTATTCTCCAAGGGTTTTCGATAAAGCTAAAAAACAGTAAATGACCAAAAGCAGCATCTAAACTAAAATTAAAATAATCATAATCTAACCAGTTATCTTTAAGTCTCCAACCTACACGGTTCGCTTTCATCAATACCTATTTCACCAAATTTGACATTATCTTTACCAATGACCATTGCTAAAACGTAATCGTTAGGTTGGGTTGATTTTAAACTTTCCCAAATTTGCTTCTGAATACTAAAACCAAAACGTCCACCGCTATACTTTACCCAGAGACTATCAATAGTATAAACGTCTTGACAGCTCTCCCGCATTGCCAAGTTTAATACTTCCTGATACCATTTCTGTATGAAGCTGCGCTAAATTATAAGTAACGGTGCATTTGGTAAAGGACAATGGGTTTAAGCTTACAACTTGAAATAAAAGAGAGTCAGGAAGAATTAGAAAAAGCGGTTAAATATG
>JAHHGX010000029.1 GCA_019359675.1 Calothrix sp. FI2-JRJ7 | reverse complement strand
GCCAAGACTGATTGTCATAAAGCAATACTATTCAGGCGCCTAGCATTATATAACTTGTACCGCTTTGGGTATTGATGGCGCGGCGAAGCCGTGCCGAGACTGATTGTGCCAGTTGCGTAAGTCCTGACTAAGCTTTAAACTGCTTCTCTAACACAGTCACTAAAGTTCTACGTGGTACAAGTCGTGATAGCTTTGGTATCAAATGACTAGTTAACCCACCACTAACAATTACTGATTCACCTCTTTCTAAACCTTGGAGAGTATCTCGAACAACAGTTTCAACTTTAGTGATTTGAGTATTTTTTGCCGCAATAGTGGGTGGGAATTTTGCCGCATTGAAAAAATTTGTGTCTATTGGGCCAGGACAAACACATAGAACACGTATACCAAACGCGCGATTTTCTGCCCATAACGACTCGCTAAAGCTTAGTACAAAGGCCTTACTAGCGGCATATACTGACATATAAGGTATCGCTTGAAACGCTGCTATTGATGCAATATTAATAATATCACCACTGCGTCGCTGCCGCATCAAGGGTAAATATTTATGTGTTAAATCAACAAGCGCTAACACATTTAATTGAATCATTTGCATTTGCCGCTCACCATCACGCTCGGCAAAGTCTCCATAGTCTCCAAAACCAGCGTTATTAATTAGCGTATCAACTATAATTCCTTGGTTCCTTGTGTAATCAAAGACATGTTCCGTCGAACCAACTTCCGATAGGTCTTTGACGATAACATCAACTTCAATATGATATTTAGCTTGCAGCTCTGATGCTAACTGATAAAGCTTCTCTTCAGAGCGCGCGACAAGTACTAAATTGTTGTTACGAGCAGCGAGTTCCTCAGCAAAAGCTTTACCAATTCCGCCAGAAGCACCAGTAATTAAAGCTGTCGTCATTATAGTTAATATAAAGTTTTTTAATTTACTTTACAAATTGTAGCAACATTTGCTCTGTCTTTGTAACTATCCTCAGTTATATATCCGACTTTTAAGGTCATGTGCAAAAAGGCTCGGTAAAACCTAACCCAAGAAGCCCAAGCATTTGAGACGTGATACCACTAAGGGAAGTTGCTAATCATGTAGCAGTCTGTGCAGGAATTGTAAAAATCCCAAAAGTAACTGTGGTTTGAGTCATCAAAATATGTGTAAAATAAGGCATTATCTCTTTAGCCATCAATAAATTGTAATTTTACGTTAGGCTGTAAATTACCGATTAATAAAAATATAACTCCTTAATGCCATTAGGTATGAATACAAGTAAAATAGACATTCAATCTTATTTGCGTGACCGAGAAATTATTCACTCTGATCCAGAGATTATGAGTGGAGTTCCAGTATTCGTTGGGACACGAGTTCCATTACAAACATTTTTTGACTACCTCGAAGATGAAGCAGGTTTATCTGAGTTTTTAGAAGATTTCCCGCACTTAAAGAGTCAGGCTTTACTCACTTTAGAGGTAATTGCAAAAATGATGTTGGATCAGGAGCGCACAACTCGTGTTCATTCTATTTGATGAAAATCTATTAAGCAAGAAACTAAAGAAACCACTTGCAGATGCAGGATATTTTGTTAAAAATGTTGAGGAGATGGGCTGACGCGGTGTAAAAGACCGAGAACTTCTAGCTCTGGCACAAGCACATCCTTTGATGTTTTTATTAGAGCTGATAAGAACTTGCTGTATCAACAGAATCTTCATGGTCTTACGTTGCGAATTATAGTTTTAGATGTTTATAGTACACGCCCAGGCTCTCTGCTACCGTTAATGTCTCAAATTAGCAATATACTAAAATCTTTGGCTTCAGGTTCCGTTACATTGATTAATGACGCAGGAGAAGTGACACTTTTCGACCAGAATATCGAATAATTGTGTTGGCGCCTAGAAATACAGCATATTAGGTGTTCCATGAACATATGTAGAGACGTTACATGTAACGTCTCTACAGGATTTTGGATATTATATATAGAAGCACAAAAACTAATTGCCCAATATCAAACAAACTTAGGAACTATCCAAAGCAGACAACGGTATGAAAGTGAAGCAAAACAAATACTCGAAGCAACAAACCGAGAGATAAAAAGCTTAATCGTATCGGCGCCGTCTGATACTCAGCAATTCAAAGCCGAAATTCATGATATCATCAACCAACTCAGAACAATCAAACCCGGAACAACTTCTTACCCTGAAGCACAACAACTTCTAGCTATGGCACAAAAAAGACTTTAAACAAGACGTAGGTTGGGTATAGCGAAGCGTAACCCAACTGAAAAAAATATAAAAATATTTAACTTAAACAGCAAGCTTACAAAGTCTAAAAATATACATCAAACCCCTCTCCAAACCTCTCCCCGATACGGGGAGAGGCTTTAAAAACCTTATATTATCGTTCCCCTTCCCTCGTAGGGAAGGGGTTAGGGGTTAGGTTTTGGTAAATATTAATACTTTTCAAACATCCTCTAAGAACAAAAGCAGCGAGAAATCCCAAAACGGTAATCAACCCAGCAAAATCATGAGCTTGCTCAAACGCCTCTGGAATCATAGTATCTGTAAGCATCGCCAAAATGGCGCCTGCTGCTACAGCAGTGGTTGCGGCAATAACTTCTTCTGAAAAGCAACTGAACAAAGCATAGCTCAGAAGTGCTGCCACGCCAGAGATAATGGCAATACCTCCCCAAACGCCAAAGATAGAGTTGGAGTTACCATAAAAACATGACCGTACAAATCAGAAGGGAGATTCCCGCAAATCTTCATTTGAATATCTGTAAGTTCGCATCGACTAGCGGTCATGATTGACTCTGGAACTTTAGGGCAGGAATTGATATCTTTATTTTTATAATCAATGTAACGTTTTTGAGACATCATGATTTATTAATATTTTTTGTTAAACAATCACTGCTCGTAGATTAATTTGTTTGCTTTTCTACTCTAACTTCACCCTTCTAATATGTTCATGAGTGTATCTACTGACAAACTTATCCTTATATTTTGCTTATCTATATTTTGCTTTAGGCAGTTTCTTTAAAAATAACTAGGATTTATAAATTTTTCTTAAAGTGGGCAACATTTCGACTTAAAATACGTGTTTATACTGGAACATCCGTTAGCATAATCGTTAAGATTGATTATCAATATAAAAAAATGCTAATTAAACACGACGTATTTCAGAATCCCAACTTTAACCAGTTTTCTCACCAACAAGCACAAGCTTTGACAATGGCTTTTTTAGGAAAAGAAGCTATTAAAAGCAAGGATAAAGTCAAACAGCAGAGACTAAAGTTATTATTACTACGTGCCTACGTTATCTACAAGCGGCGCCATCAACTTGAGCCAGAAAAGCTATATAATTATAAATGCGATTTTAAATTTAGACTCCAAGAATATTTACAATTAGTAAATTATAATTATAAATTAATTCCTAACTATTTCTTTATATTTTTAAAAGAGCTTTACTACACAGATATAGACCTTGCTAGCTTGAATAATATATATTATCAAAATAATACACAGGTAGTTATAAAAACAGAAGTCTTAGAGGCACCGATTAAAGTTAATACCAGCAAAATACCATTTAACTATCATTTAACTTGGGCAAAATTGTGCTTGGCTGTATGTACTAATCATCCGTTAGTAGTTAATCTAAAAAATAGATTTGGCTGTATAAGTCTTATTCCTATTAAAATTCAAAATGAACATATTAGAATCCGAAATGTTTGTATCCATTACCATGATTTATGCCATCTTGAAGTAGCACAACTAAAACGTATTCAAATGGGTAAGTATATGGTGAGCGGTATTCATGGAATTAAGGCTGGTGTTTTTCATGAGTCGTTAAATAAACAAGAATATGACGGTTTTTTAGATGAAGCTCGCATTGCAATTCATGAGTGGTTAACTCGAACTACAATTTTTAGCAGCATTAAGTTAATTTGTTGGATGATATTACTTATTTTATATGGGATTAATCCGATTGCGGTTATTATTCGACATATTCAAAGTGTAAAAGATAAACAACAGGAGTTATGTAGTTTTTTACTTGTTTAAACCGCTTTTTGTGCTAATACAAACGGTAGATATTGAGTGAGGGTGTGTATACTTATGTCTTGTACCAAGGATTTTCTCTTTATTAATGATACTCAGTAATTATAAATTATTCGCTGCGTTCTTACCCGCATAGGGTTGTAAACCGATATGCTAATAGCCAAAGTCCTCTTGAAGAGGACTAAACAGTTTTGTTCTTTTTATTACTCTATTTTATCTATTATGTAATTTTTACTTAGAGGTACAAGATATAAGTATACACTCAATACTTCATGTTTGACGTTTTGGTGAATTGTAGCACAGGCATCTCGCCTGTACAGTGCATGTAATTATATTTACCACAGAGTCACAGAGGGCACAGAGGAAAAATCAGAGAGATTTATAAAGACCTTTATCTATTTAAGAGTAATTTTTATTACAATTGTATTATAGAGTAGTTGCCTTTGAAGTGAAGGTACTGTATCTTATATAACTGCTACACCAAATAGAAGCTCGGTTTGTTCAGTCATATCCAAACATGACTAGAAGCACTCCTAATTAAGGTAAAAAATATGTCACCTAAAGTACAAATAACAGATGAGATAAAAGAAATTGCAGAGGCAGAAATTAAGGAGAAACAGAAACCTGTTGATTACGATACTATAGAATACCCCATCGAAATTCTTATCCAGAAGTATCACGATGGAGAAGATAAAGATGAAAACGAATTGTTTATACCTGATTACCAGCGAGAAATGCGTTGGAATGATGAAATGCAATCAAAGTTAATTGAATCTGTGATTTTAGGTTTACCTATACCCTATATATTTGTTGCAGATGTTACAGAGGAATCACGCTTAGAAATCATAGATGGTACACAGCGCATCCGTACTTTAGCAAGATTTTTAAATAATGACTTAACTTTACAGGGATTAGAAAAATTAAAAAAATTAAATGGTTTTACCTTTAATGACTTACAAATAGGTCGTCAAAGACGTTTTAAACGAACTAGTATTCGGATGATTCAGCTTTCAGAGAATGCTGACGAAGAAGTCAGAAGAGACTTATTTGAAAGAATTAATTCAGGTAGTCTTCAGTTAAATGAGATGGAGAAGCGTAGAGGCATACTACGTGGTTCTTTACAAGAGCTAGTTGACGAACTATCCAAAAATACTAAATTTATTGATTTGTGTAAGTTTGATAAAGCTGCTAAAAATAGGAAAGAACCGGAAGAATTTGTGTTGCGTTTTTTTGCATTTCTAAATAATTATAAAAATTTTAATCCAAGTACAACAAGTATTAATGACTTTTTAAGTAATTACTTAAAACAAGTTAATGAAGATAAGAATTTTGAACGTGATAAGATGCAAAATGAGTTTACATCAATGTTAGATTTTGTAGACATGCATTTTCCTTTAGGGTTTCGTCAAGGTAAAAATCTTGATAAAACAACTACTCGTATCAAATTTGAGTCTTTATCTGTTGGAATTGCTCTAGCTTTGCGGAGAAACAGCAATATTATACCAAAGTTTACAGATTGGATAAACTCTGACGAGTTCAAAAAAAATACTAGTACCGTGCGGCGTAAATACGCCTACCATTTTCAAAGGCTGCAAATCATGATTTTTTCAAGGCTCGTAATGGTGGGTTTATTTCCGCCGTCGTATACTAGTGCGAATGGAAGCACTTCCAAAGTTAAAGTAATTAAACGCATAGAATATGTACTAAATCAACTGCTAGGTGAATCATGACAAGCCAATTATTTGAGGATTTTAATGAACGCTCGCGAGAAGTTAGCAAATATTTTATGCTTATTAAAACTCTAGAGCAAGAAACAGTAAAATTGAGCATGGAGGGGATGTGTGGAAAAGTAAAAGTTAAAAAACTAGACTCGGAATTAGAGAAAACTTTAAAAGCTAGTTGCTTTCTACTACTTTACAATTTAATAGAATCTACGATGCGAAACGCAATTGAAGCCATATTTGATGAAATAGCTACTCAAGGAGTTTCTTTTGATAAAGTTAGACCGGAAATCAAAAAAATAATTCTTAAAAATCTTAAAAAGTGTAATCCTGATAAAGTTCTTTTAAGCATCACTATTTTCTCTGTGGACATTATTTCTGCTTGTTTTGTTAAAGAGGACTTATTTTCTGGTAATATTGATGGTAAACTGATTAGAAATATAGCAAGTGAATATGGTTTTTCATATCAAACAAATCCAAGAAAAACAGGAGATGGTAAAGATTTATTAACAATTAAGTCCAATAGAAATGATTTAGCTCATGGTATTAAGTCTTTTGCCGAAGTCGGTAGAGAAAAAAGCGCAGATGAGCTTTTAAAAATCAAGACAAAAGTCATAAATTATTTAAGGCAAATATTAGTTAATCTTGAAACCTATTTGAATAACAAAGAGTATTTACATGTTTCCGATAAAGAGTAATTTATTAACTAAGGGTAGGTAAAGCATGTAAAAGATTCTTCGCTACGCTCAGAATGACAGTTTTAATTTTTAATGCAAATTGTATTAAGTGTTTAAAACATGTTTAGTGCTTATTACGAGCGGCAGATATTGAGTAAGGGTGTGTGCGTCTACACCTAGTTCGGTACGCTCTCTGGCGCCTATTATTCCTGCTTGAGCGTGCCACCATGCTGCTGTGGCTACGGTTTGCTCGATAGGTGTTGATTTATTTATTCCTTGTGCTAGTAGACCTGCTAGTAGTCCTGTTAATACGTCACCGCTACCACCACGTGCTAGTGCGGGGGTACTGTCGGGGTTTATCCAGATATTGCCTTGTGGGTTGGCGATGGCTGTACGGGCACCTTTCAATAAGATTATGGCGCCACTTTGTTTTGCGGCTGTTTGGACAGCTTCAATTCTATTATTCTGTGCGTCGGGTATGTCGGGGAATAAGCGTTTGAATTCTCCGGTGTGGGGTGTTAGTACTGTAGGCGCCTTTCTTTTTTGTAGTGTTTTTACTGCTCCCATTGTTGCTAATATGTTTAAACCATCGGCATCTATTACTAATGGGTCGGTACTTTCTAAGACTTGCTCGACTATTGGCGCCGCTTCGGTTGTAATACCAGGGCCTATGGCGATGGTGCTAAATGAGTCTAAGCGTGTGTTGGCTGGTAGTTTTAATTGAGCTATGGCACCTGTTTCTGTTTCTGGACACCCGATAATTAATGCTTCGGGTAGTTGGGCTACTAGTAAGGGTTTTAAGTATTCTGGCACTGCTATTGATAACATTCCTACACCACTGGCACGGGCACCTAACCCTGTTAATATTGCTCCCCCTGCGTACCTTTGTGAGCCACATATTAATAGTAAATGTCCTTCTTTATACTTGTGAGTGACGGCGGGGCGTGGTAAAGGTATTGCTGAAAGGGCTATATGTTTAGTTATGCGATGAATTTTAGTATCAGATAGTACGGCTTCGATGTCAGCGCGTGGAATGTCAAAGTCTATTAGTTCAGAAGTTCCTATATATTCTAATGCTCGGTCTTGTAATAATCCTAGTTTCCATAATCCTAGACACAGTGTGTGTGTAGCGCGTATTGCTGTTCCTAGTACTTCTCCGGTATCTGTGTGTATTCCAGATGGGATGTCTATACTAATGGTTGGTTTTGACCATTCGTTTATGGTGTTGATGGCTGATGCAATGGGTTCTGTTAGGTTACGCTCTAAGCCAAAACCAAATAGACCATCTATTAAGTAATCAGAGTTTTGTAAGGCGCCGATGGAGTTAGAGATATTTATTCCTAAGCTTTGGACGTAGTGTAAGTGCTGTGAGGTTAGTTCTTTGAGCTTTTCAAATGGGCTGTATATATTTACTGTATGACCTTCTAGGAATAGTTCGCGCGCTACTACGAGGGCGTCTCCTCCGTTGTGACCAGGACCAACGAGGATGCCTATTTGATTATGTTTGTTTTTTATGATTTGGTTAATTTTATGGGTGATGAGTCCTGCGACTTTTTCCATTAATGCTGCGACTGGCATTCCTGCTGCGAATATGCGCGCTTCGATTTCGCGCATTTGTGCTGCTGTTACGATTGTTTGGGATATGTATTGTTGTCTTTGCATGGGAAAGGGGGGCGGGTTTAGATGGATGGTAATATTAGTTTTAGGTTATGGGTTAACCCGCCCCTACGGTACATCTATCTGCCGTAATAAACTCTTGCGTTTCCTAACCCGGCGTTTCTTAATACTGCGTTCCATTGTTCTGCTTGACCACGTTGGGTAAAGGGTCCTACTGCTATATGGGCGCCGCGCGGTTGGTTACGACGCTGAACTCCAATATTATTTGCATATTGTCCTAAGCTACGCCACACTGTTTGTTCGATTTGAGTAAAGTCTTCGGGACGAGTGGGGATGGCAACGTAATAGTAGCTGGAGTTATTTTGGTTAACATCTCCTGGAATGTTGCCTATATTACCACCCATACCACCTGCATCAGGTGTAATTGCTATTTCTTGCCAATTTGTTGCGTTGAATAATTTAACGTTATAAAAGTTTATACCAGTGGCTAATAGCTGTTGTATTCTTAGCACTGCGTTTTGCTGTCGGGTAAAAACTCCTGCTTGTATTACTGAACGTCCGTTAATATTACGGATGTAAGCTGATGGTTCTACTTGTTTTACTTGTTGTAACAATTGTCCACTATACCCATTTGCGTCAACTACAACCGAATAACGCTCGTATGCTTGATTGTATTGCGGTATGGGCGCCTGTTGGTACTGGGGATTTTGCGGTGGAGCTTGAAATTCAAAAACTTGCCCAGTTCCATTATTGACAGGAGGTACAGTATAAGGGTCTTGGTTAATTTGCAGTGGTGGCAACGGCTCGTTTTGAGGCATTGGTAACTGTGTTAATAATAAGTTACTTGGATGTTCTGCTTTTACTGGTATGGATAACAGCAGCCCAGACAACACCACTAGTTGTAAACTCAATGTCGGCTGAAATTGACGTAGTAATGCACTTAACATAAGCTTTTGATTGTTGGTTGGTATCTGTTGTAGCAAATATATTTATGATTGGCTTAGAAAGTAAAGATTAGAAAAAGATGCAATGTTATAAAATTTACCACAGAGTCACAGAGAACACAGAGTTAGATAGAAACAAAGAGTGATGCAGAGTTTTCTCCTTTGCCCAACTATTTAGTGTTAATTTAGAAATGGTAGCCATAGCTAATTTACTCTCATATGAAAAAAGTCGTCGTTGGTCTTTCTGGCGGCGTTGACAGTTCGACTGCCGCCGCACTTTTACACAATCAGGGCTATGATGTGATTGGTCTTACCCTTTGGCTAATGAAGGGGAAAGGTCAATGTTGCTCTGAGGGAATGCTTGACGCGGCAAAAATATGCGAGCAGCTAGGGGTTCCCCATCACGTTGTGGATATTCGTGATGTTTTTCAAACGTATATTGTTGATTACTTGGTGACTGGTTACAGTGCGGGTATTACACCGTTACCTTGTTCGCAGTGCAACAAAAGTGTGAAGTTTGGGCCGATGCTTCATTATGCAAAAGAAAATTTAGACTGCGATAAAATATCTACTGGGCATTATGCACGCATCAATTTTAACCCAGATACTGGGCGCCACGAACTTCTGCGTGCGTTAGATAGAAACAAAGACCAAACGTATTTTCTCTATGACTTAGAGCAAGATATTCTCGCATCGGTTATTTTCCCATTAGGAGAATTACAAAAAACCGATACTCGTCGTATTGCCGCAGAACACGAACTTGAAACTGCCGACAAACCCGAAAGTCAAGATTTATGCTTAGTCGAAAGCAACGGTTCGATGCGCGCATTCCTAGATAAATATCTGGCGCCAAAAGAAGGGGATATAGTAGACATCGACGGTAAAGTACTCGGCAAACACGATGGTACACACCATTACACCATCGGACAACGTAAAGGTTTAGGTATCGCAGCCGCCGAACCACTGTATGTTATTTCTATAGACGCAATTAATAACCGTGTAGTAGTTGGTGATAGAACCAAAGCCACAAAACCCGAATGCACAATACATCGAGTCAACTGGGTATCAATAGCAAAACCATCTACCCCCATCCGTGCAGAAGTACAAGTTAGATACCGCTCGGCACCTGTATCTGTTACAGTAATACCACTAGAAGGAGCGCGCGCAAAAATTGTGTTCGACGAACCTCAATTTAGTATTACACCAGGACAAGCAGCAGTTTGGTACAACGGAGAAAAAGTTCTAGGTGGTGGAATAATCGAACGATTCCCATCCTAAATCAGCACATTTATACTGCAAACGGGTAAAATTTAGACTTTTGTCATGCTGAGGCACGTTAACGCAGTTTTCCCGTTATCCGCAGGATATTTCGTAAACCGAAGGTTTTCCCGAAGGGTAGGGTAGGGTAGCATCTTAAAGATTTTCGTTTGCTTTAAAAGTAAAGTTTTAACCCGTTTTTAGTATATAACGTAGGGTGCGTGACGCCATAAACAACCAAGCAACGAAGATCAAAATCCTCTAGCGTCACGCACCATCCAAAATTCACAACTCAATTAACGACTCGATTACTTCTTGCCCAAACATGTTTTTGGCGCCAATATAACACCACACGAAATCAAAAATAATGGTAGATACCCTTTCATAACACCCGTGACACTCGAACTAATTCATTTCCACGTTTATATTTCCCAGAATTAAGTAACCTATATAGATAAATATCAATCCTTTATCTTTTCTTCACACACATGTAACCTTATGACTAAGACTATCTCCCCACCAACCCCAGTTACACCAGTAACTCCACGACCCAAGAAAGGAAAATCTCTACCTTCAGGGTTTGTGATTCGCTTTGGCAAATTCGTCTGGTCAACGATGTGGCATATAATGATGTCACAACTGGCGCCACGCAGTAAGTCCGGTGCATATGTTCGACCAGAAAGTCAGTTTCGAGACACAGTTAGTCACGACGGCAAGTATAAACCCGAAGCAGGGCGATATAAATTATACGTTGGTTTAGGATGTCCTTGGGCACATCGTACAATAGTTACGCGCGCAATTAAAGGATTAGAGTCAGCAATAGAAGTATCGATAGTAGCACCTAATGGAGATACAGGAGCTTGGGTATTTAACGAAGAGGAAGAAGGTTGTCAAAGTGTACCAGAATTATATAACTTGGCACAACCTGGGTACAAAGGACGTAGTACTGTGCCAATTTTATGGGATACCCAAACAAAAACGATAGTTAATAACGAGAGTGCAGAAATTATCGTGATATTAAACTCGCAGTTTAACGAGTTTGCCGTAAATTCAGACCTTGATTTATATCCTGTTGAGTTGCGTGCAAGTATAGATGCTTGGAATGATAAAATTTATCATGCAGTAAATAATGGTGTATATCGTTGTGGGTTTGCTCAAACACAAGAAGCATACGAACAAGCTTGTAACGAATTATTTACAACCCTAGATGAAATTGATGCAGCGTTGGAAAAAACTCGTTATCTATGTGGAGATACAGTCACGCTTGCTGATGTGCGCTTATTTACAACTTTATTTAGATTTGATGCAGTTTATTACGGCTTATTTAAGTGTAATCGGCACCGTATTCAAGATTACCAGAATTTAGGCGCCTATTTACGAGAGTTGTATCAAATTCCGGGAGTTGCTGAGACTTGTGATGTAGAAAGTGTTAAGCGGGATTATTATGGTAACTTGTTTCCTCTTAACCCAGGTGGAATAATTCCCTCTGGGCCAGATATTACAAGTTTACTGGAACCACATAACCGAGGGTAGGGTGCGTTACTGCATGAAAAAACTTGAAGCTTAACCAAAGTTAAAGTGCAGTAACGCACCATCTTGATTTGATTATTATACATCTATGTTGATTTGTTATTTTTAATTTGAACATGGTGCGTGACAGCAGTTTAATTTTTCGTTTAAATTCAAGTTTGTTATAGCTGTCACGCACCCTACCTGCGTCTCTATTGAAATTAATGTTATTTTTCAAAAGGAAGTTGTGGAGATGTTTTGGGATATATGGCTATATCGGTTTCGGGGTCAAAGAAGTGTAATTTTTCTGGTGTTAATGATAACCAAATTTGTTCGCCCATTTTAACAATGCGGTCGGGTGGTATTCTGACTTGTAGTGATGAGTCAGAGAAAGATTGTCGTTGAAACCCTGGTATTATTAGTTGGGTTGATAAGTAAGTGTCATTACCTAAGTTTTCAACTAAATCAACTTGTACTGGTAAGTTTTTTGTCGCGGGTACACCTACAATTAAATGTTCGGGACGTATTCCTAATATTACTGTTTTGCCGTCGTACTTTTGTAGTGTGGCGCCCCAAATTTCTGGTAGGGTCATACGATAGTCACCATTTGTAATCATTTGCGGTGCTTGAAATTTGACGGGAATAAAGTTCATTGGTGGTGAACCAATAAACTCGGCAACAAAACGATTTGCTGGACGGTTGTAAAGTTCTAAGGGAGGCGCCACTTGTTGGAGTTGACCTTGGTTTAAAATGGCTATTCTGTCCCCCATTGTCATTGCTTCGGTTTGGTCGTGGGTGACGTATATTGTGGTTGTTCCCAGTTGACGCTGTAATTTGACGATTTGTGCGCGCGTTTCTGCACGTAATTTTGCGTCTAAGTTTGATAGAGGTTCGTCCATAAGGAATACTTGAGGGTTACGTGCTATTGCTCGTCCTAATGCGACACGCTGTCTTTGTCCCCCTGATAACTGTTTGGGTAATCGCTTTAGTAATGCTTCGATTTGCAGTAATTGTGCTACGTTTTTTACCTGTTGGTCAATCGATTTTTCTTTCTCTGATAAATACCTCAGTCCTTTGGGTAATTTTCTTGTGGCACTGACAAGGAAATTTTCTATAAAGCTTCCGTTAGTTCCCTCATGACCTAAATTGTCTAATGAACGGCGCCGTAGTCCAAAGGCGATATTATCGTAAACTGTCATATGCGGGTAAAGCGCATAACTTTGAAACACCATCGC
Source organism: Calothrix sp. FI2-JRJ7 (assembly GCA_019359675.1). Classification (GTDB taxonomy): domain Bacteria; phylum Cyanobacteriota; class Cyanobacteriia; order Cyanobacteriales; family Nostocaceae; genus Dulcicalothrix. The sequence continues at coordinate 36,719 of JAHHGX010000029.1, read as the reverse complement.
AATATCACGTTCTTTAGGGGGAAGCTCATTAACAAGTTTGTCACCCACCGAAATATTCCCACCAGTCATGGTCTCAAGACCAGCTATCAAGCGTAAAAGCGTACTTTTGCCACAACCCGAAGGTCCCACCAACACCATAAACTCACCGTCTGCGACCGTTAAGTTTATCCGTCGTAAAATACTTACACCTTCCGAACGTGCAGCATCACCACTATCTATATTGTCCTTGACTTGTGCAGGCGCCTCCCCTTTACGGTGGGGGAAACTTTTGTAAACGTTTTCTAAAATAACTTGTGCCACGGCTTATAGTAATTGTCAAATAATAATTCAGCGCTCATCATACACGTAACAGCACTATGAAGAAAAGTTTAAAAATAGCTTTATCATTATTTACTATTTATCCTCGCTAATCGCTTGCCTTTTTTGGTACAATTTTACTAAGATATTTACAACCGCGAATGTTGCTTGACTTTTATGCTAAAACAGTACGAGTATGCCAAGCATAGCAAATATGGAGTTGATTAAGAATTATTACAAATAAATTTAACAAAAATACGACGTGGTGGTAAAACTGCGTAGGTTGGGGAGCCACCTCCGTGCGGGGGTTTCCCCGTTAAGGAGAGTGGCGTTGGAGGAACGGAACCCAACATTTATAAAACGCTAACAAAGAGGAAAAAACATGAACAACTTTATCTTAATGGCAGAAATCATCAGTGAGCCTCAACTGCGTCACACACAAGATGGTTTGGAAATATCAGAGATGATGGTGCAGTTTCCTGGATCGAGACAAGATGACCCACCATCGATGTTGCGTGTAGTATCTTGGAGAGATTTAGCCAAGGAAGTTCACCAAAATTACCATCAAGGTGACCGCGTGCTTTTAGAAGGACGTTTGGGAATGAATACCATTGACCGTCCAGAGGGATTTAAGGAAAAACGCGCAGAGTTAACATTACAAAAGATACATTCACTCGATGGTTCGGCGCCTATGAGTTCAGCTCCAGCAGTAGAAAAAACACCTGTTGCCACTAGTACTAAAACTAATAGCGCTCCAACAAATCGTCCACCAGCTACAAACAATTCTGCCAGTTACGATGAGGCGCCTGCAAGAACACCTGCGAAAACAAGGAGCAACGTAGGTGTAATGCCAGAGAACACGAACGAATATGCAACGCAACCAGCCAAAAACTATGAACCAAGTACCTATCCAGCACAGCAAGAAGTAGATGAAGATGATGAAATTCCGTTCTAACGTTTATTTATAATAACTTTGATTGGAGACGCGATGTATGGGAAAGGTTATATATCGCGTCTCTACATTTATGCGTTACAGAAATTTATATAATGGTGCGGCGCCGTACTTTTAAGTATTTATTAATATATATAATCATTATTATTAATATTTGTTTGCATTACAACTAATTACAGATATAGTAATTCTAGGCTTGTCACAACTCTGTCACAGACAGCACCCTATACTCAAAAAACAGTCAACATATAGTAAGTCTATGCTTCTATGAACTGATTCATAAAAGTTAACCCCTGTTTGATAGTAGAGACGTTATGATATAGCGTTTCTACTTACCTAAACTCTTGAAACCATGTTTCTAAGTATTACATTTGCTTCTAGCAAAAGGTTAACTTAATAACTAGACTTTTGGATATGCAAATTTATGAAGCTTTGATGATAGTTATAGACAAATTGTGGGAATACTAGGAACTAGAGAGAGAAAATTCCTGTATCAGCGCGAATTTAACTCAACTAGCCATAACTAAGTTTATTTATAAAGAGAACAATCACAAATAATCAACCATGACTATGAGTAAAATTTTAACTTATATTTTTGGTAATTTGTCTAAACTAGCTTTCAAGTTTAGCTTCTACTTTAGATATCAACTTAGTAAATAAAATGCAGATAATAATAACTAAAAATAACCGAGTTAACTATTAATCCTAGTTAATGACTCCCTTTTTTTGGCTAGTTATACAACATTAGCCTCAATTTTGCATTGCATTTTTTTATTACTTATAGGCTGTTCTGAACATGAAATCACGTAAAAATCAGCATTTTAAACAACTTTTAGCAGCTACTTTTGCAGTAAGTAGTAGCTTTGGGATGGTGGCGCCAGTACTTGCACAAACAGCAGCGGGTTCAGACATTAAGAACAGTGCAACAGCAACTTTTAGTGATGGTACAACTACATATAATGCAACTTCTAACGAAGTAATAATTAAAGTCGCAGAAGTTGCAGGTGTTACCGTTACAGCTCAAACTCCCAGCGTCACTAATCCGAACTCGAATGATACGCTTTACGTTGATTTCGTAATTACCAACACAGGTAATGACCCAACAGAATTCTTTATTCCTGGTACCGCAACTCTTAATAGTACTACACCAGGCGCCTTCACTATAAATGGACCACTTAAGATTGTCGCAGTGAATGGAACTAACCTTCCTGGTAATGGTGTAGATGTTCCAAATGCTGGTGACACTACAGGAAACTTATTACCAAGTAATGGTTCAATTCCTCCAAATCTAGGGGCTGCTAACACAGGAAAAATCACGGTTCGTGTACCAGTAAAAGTTACAAATGCGGCAGTTCAGGGTAATAGTGTTACGGTTTCTTTAGGTAATACCGCTACACCAAATACAGACAACCAAGACCGATCTGCTGATATTGATGGGAATGACGTTAACACTCAAGACAATGCTGATGGTGCCACTGGTGAAACAGATGGAGTACCTAGCAACGGTGTTCGGGAGGCAATGGCAACCAGTACAGCAATCACTGTTAATGCACGGCAACAGGCTTTTGCGGCGGTTTTAAAAGCGGTATCTTCTTACAATAGGAGTGGTACCCCCAACGTTTTAACTGACGACATCCTCACCTACGGATTGGCATTAAAAGTAGAAGCAAATCCGACTCCACTTCCAGGGGGATTAGTGACATCTGACTTATACGGTACGGATATCAATTTGGATGGTGCGGCAACACCGCGCGTATTGGTTTCAGATGCGATTCCCACAGGAATGCAACTTGGTCAAACATCTGCAATTGTGGCACCTACAGATTGGACTCCAGTTTACACAACAAGCCCTTTAAGCTTAACTGCGGAGAAAGCAATCTGGGTAACTACCCGTCCAGCAGGAGTAATTACTAGAATCGGTTTTGTTTACAACGCAGCTACAACACCAACAGCTACACCAATAGCTAAAGGCACTACAGTTCAAGGTTTCAGCTTTGCCGTTACACCGCAAACTAGCTTCAGTGGTGGACAAGTTGCAAACATAGCTCAGGTGTTTGGTCAATCACAACCAGGCGCCCCCGTGCCCGGTGCAGCAACTCAGATAGTGTATGACGAATCTGGAGACCAAAGCTCTAACAACGGTTTAGGTGGCAATAACCCAGACCCATTAACAACAGGTGGCGCCACTGTGCCAAACGGTGGTATCAGTAATGGTGTAGCCGACCCTAGCGCCGATGGTACTGACCCAGGCACAGGAACTGACCCAACTGCTGGTAATACGAACCAAGGTAGTACAACAGACCCGGATGGTGGTGATGATACTGTCTACAATATTGCGTTAACTCCGTTGAATGGTCCGGACAATCAACCAGGAGCAACAGGTCCGACTGATAATAATGACGACTTTACCAATAAATCTATTGTTGTAGCTCCAAATACATCACCAAGTGCAATATTGACGGATGCTGAAACGCCACCTATTACTTTCAACAACACAGTACAAAATACCAGTGGTGGCTCGCAGGTAATTTCTTTAGTTCCAACTCCTCCTACAAATTCTGGTGACTTAATTGATGGTACAAAAGTAACGATTACTGACCCTACAACTAATACTAGTGTTATCTACACTTATACAGCAGCAGGTGGATTTACTACAACTGCTCCAGACCCAGTGAGAATTACAGTTCCCGCAGGTGCTAACGCGAATTACACCGTAACTGTAGATTTACCTGCGGCGCCCCAATTAGTAGGTTATCCAGTACCAATTACTGCCTTTGTTGATGTTAACGGTGATGATTCACCAGTTGGTGAACCTGGAAACGTGACGATTGACCGTGTGTACACTAACTATCTCAAGTTGGAGAAAAAAGCACGGATGTTAGAAGAGAGCGGTACACCTGTCGCAGGAACTGCTGGTAACTTTACAACTGATCAAACTGCTTTAGGCGCCGCTGCTACTCCAGGTCGGATTATTGAATACCAAATTACTTACACAAATATTTCAACAACTGGTGGTAGTAACAGCGTTATTCTGCCAGCGAATAATTTGGTGATTACTGAAGATGGTGATGCTGGAAATAATACTTGGTTTGCAAAAACTACAGACCCAACATATCCCACTGCGGGAGGAAATGGTTCTGCGGTAGGTGCAGGAACTATTAATGTCACTGTTACTAGTGGTGATATTGAAATCTACACGAATACTATCGAAACTGTGGCGCCACAAGGTAATGGAACATTTACCTTCCGACGCAAGATTAAGTAATCAAATTGGGAACAATAAGTAAAGAAACCTCTCCCCCAACCCCTCTTTTAAGAAGAGAGGGGAATTAAGAGAGAAGTAACAGGAAAAGCAGGTTTTTGTTGGAACTTAACTAGAAAAAAGGAGATTATGATGAAGAAACGTTTATTTGCTGCTGGATTTGCTGTTGTAACTGCTGCGTTAACTGTAATTCCTGTTGGAGATAAACCTGCTATTGCTCAATTAATTCATGCAGGTTCAACGTTAGCACAAAACGTATTACAGCAGCCTAAAGTAAATTTAAATTTGGTAGCTGATGTACAACAGCGCCAAAAAGGTGCCCAAGGTAAGGAAACTATTAGCTGGAAAGCGCTTGACCCTAAAACAGTAGTTAAACCTGGAGATGTGGTTCGTTTTACACTTACAGGAAAAAATGAAGGTACTCGCGCGGCTAAAAACATGGCTTTCACACAAGCAATTTCGCGCGGTTTAGTATATCAATTAAACTCTGCTACACCTGTTAAAGGCGCCACTCTTAGCTATAGCATCGACCAAGGTAAAACCTTCGTTGCTAATCCTACTGTGAAAGTGACTTTGCCTAATGGCAAAGTTGAAGAGCGTCCTGCTCCCGCTGAAGCTTATACACACGTCCGTTGGAATTTTAGTCAAGAATTAGAGCCATCGACTTCAGTTCAAACTGGATATCTAACAAAGGTACGTTAAGGTGAACAACGAGATACCTGGTTTCTTGAATAAACCAGGTATTTAAGCACCAAAATAGGCTTTTATCAGGTTATTTTTCATGTCAATAATAAATCGATGTCGTTTACTTTCGGCAGCTTTTATAATAACTTATATAGTTGCAACTCCTGCGAGAGCAGGTGTCATTCAAAATACTGCTACATATAAATTTAAAACTCCAACTGGAGAAGAAATATCAGCAGAAACTAATCAACTCAAGCAGGAATTAGTTGACCCATTTGGACGGATTCGCGGTTGCGGTGGTGAAATTTTACCAGATTATGCTGGGTTTAGCATTGGCTTGTATGAAGCAGGCGCCAATGATACCTTAAATGGTTTAGTGTCATTAACTCGAACTGGCCCCGGAACTAATTTTACAGGTTTGCCACCGAATATTCAAAACGCTAATCCTTATTTCTTGGCAAACGAAGAACCAAAAGGAGCTTTCAATTATTTACTTAATCGTAATAACGGACAGCTTGATATTGGTAGACGCTACATATTAGTAGTAAATCCACCACCAGGAGCAAGAGGATTTAGCCAACGCCAAATTAGGATTATCATTACCGCACGCGATGATGTTGCTAAAACTGTTTCTTATACGGCAACTGCACTCGATGGTAAAGGTATTAGTCAAGATGGCGAGCCAGCATCTTTTAGTACAACTGTTGCCATTCAAGATGGTACTACAACAGGTTTAGTGCTTTCTGCTATTAGTTTGCTTGACCGTCCAATATGCGTTGGTGTTACACAACCAATTCAAATTGTTAAAACCGCAGATAGAGCTGCTGCGGAACCAGGTGATACAGTAATTTATCGTCTTTTAGTACGAAATTTAAATAATGTCCCAAGCAGACAAGTCTCAGTAACAGATGTGTTACCTACGGGATTTAGGTTTGTGGCAAATTCCGCACGTGCTGAGTTAAATGGTCAGTCTATAACAGTCGAGACTAATAATCAGGGTTCTAATCTTACTTTTAATTTAAATCAAACTATTCCACCCGAAGCTTCTATTAATCTTGTTTATGCAGTGAAAATTACCCCCGATGCTGTACGTGGTTCGGGTGAAAATTTAGCCAGTGTTACAGCAAGGCGCCAAGATAATAATGCTGAATTGAAAGATGGGCCATCTCGCTATCGTTTGCGAATTCGCAATGGTATTATTTCTGACTGCGGTACGCTGATTGGTCGCGTGTTTTATGATAAAAACTTTGATGGTGAGCAGCAAACGGGAGAGCCAGGTATACCTAATGCTGTAGTTATTCTTGATGATGGCAACCGTATTACTACTGATATTAAGGGTTTATTCTCGGTTGCGAATGTGATTTCTGGTAGTCGTACTGGGGTACTGGATTTGACCAGTGTGCCCGGTTATGACATAGCGCGCAATCGCAAGTTTAAGGAGCGCAGAAGCCAATCTCGCTTGGTCCGTTTAGAACCAGGTGGTTTGGCACGGATGAATTTTGGTGTGACTCCTGTTGAGGAAATAGATGGTAAGTCAAGCAAGGAGGTGCAACCATGAGTGTCAGATGCGTAAAACCTGTTTTCTGGTTTTTGGTGCAGTTGGCTTGTATTGGGTTAATTACTGGTGTCGCGCACGCTGAAGGTGTTGCACATGTCGAGGGTAGTGAGGATGTTTCTGATTTAACCACAAAGGACGCAAAGGAAAAGAAGAAAGAAACTCCTAGTAGAGACGTGATTAATCACGTCTCTACGTTAACTATTCTCGAACCGGCGCCTCAAGCTGTTTTGGATGTGCCAGCAACGGCAGTTACTTTACAGTTTCCTAAAGGTGCAACTGTAGAATTACGAGTTAATAATGTGCTTGTTGATTCTAAGTTAATTGGTCGAACTGAAACTAATAGTAAGACTAATACTGTTATCCAAACTTGGTATGGGGTATCTTTGCAGGAAGGCGAAAACACTATTACCGCCAAAACTTCTGTTAATGGGGTGGAAAGTCAATCTGCATCAGTGAAGATGACTGTTCGAGGTACGGCACAAACGATTACTTTAAGAACTTTAGAAACTCGCATTCCTGCGAATGGACGTTCAGTAGCAACTGTTGAGGGACAATTAGTCGATGCTAGTGGTAATCGTTCTAATAGAGATGCGATTGTAACTTTGAGTGCGACAGCAGGTGAGTTTGTTGGTGAAGATGCCAGTGAAGAACAGCCAGGTTTTCAGGTTAAAGCAACTCAAGGACAGTTTCGAGCTTCTTTACGCTCAACTTTACAAGCGCAAACTGTCCGTATTCAAGCTAAGTTGGGTGAAGTTGATGCTTTTACTCAATTAGTTTTGGAGACAGATTTACGTTCTTCGTTAGTGACGGGAACGATTGATTTACGTTTTGGAAAACGCGGAACTGATTTTTATGGCAGTTTCCGTGATTTTTTACCACCAGATAAAGATTATGATTATCAGTTTGATGGACGCGCTTCTGTGTTTGCTACTGGTGATGTTGGTGGTTGGTTGTTCACTGGTGCATATAATAGTAGTCGCAATTTGAATGAGACTTGTGACAGTACTACTCGCTTATTCCGAGATTTACAATTTTGCGAAAAAGCTTATCCTGTTTACGGTGATAGTTCTACTTCTGAGATACTAACTCCTTCTCAAGATAGCGTTTATGCAAAATTAGAGCGAACTTCACCCAGTGGTTTGGGTGGTGTAGATTCGTTCCTTTGGGGTGATTATAAAACTGAAGAGTTTTCGACTCGTTCCCAGGAATTTACAGCTACAAATCGCACACTTCACGGTTTCAAAGCCAATTATAATTTTGGCAATCTTCAAGCAACGGCTATTTACGGAAATAATTTACAAGGTTTCCAACGAGATACAATTCCTCCTGATGGTACGAGTGGTTTTTACTTCCTTTCTCGTCGTGTGTTGGTTGAGGGTAGTGAAAATGTGTTTATTGAGTTGGAAGAATTAAATCGTCCTGGTACTGTATTAGCACGGAAACAGTTAAATCGTGGCGCCGATTATGAAATTGATTACGATAGAGGTACTTTACTTTTCCGTCAACCTTTACTGCGAACAGATGTAGATGACAAAGGACAGGTGTTAGTACGAAGAATTGTTACCACCTACCAATATGAAAGTCAAGGAGGAGATTCGAGCAATCTTTACGCTGGCAGACTTAAGTATCATCTTAACCGCAGTGCAGGACTAGAAAGTTGGATTGGTGGTAGTTATTTATATCAAAATCAAGGTGTTCGAGACTTTGAACTTTACGGTGCAGATGCGTTAATTTCTCTAAATTCAACAACAAACTTGATTGCTGAGTATGCTCATTCCCGTAATAACTCGGATATTGTCGGTGAAGTTGGTGGTTCTGCTTACCGCTTTGAAGCTAACTCGGAAATTTTAGGAGGAGTATTAGGACGTGCTTATTACCGTAAAGCTGATACAGGTTTCGCGAATGATTCTACCATCAGCTTTGTGCCAGGACAAACTCGTTACGGCGCCCAACTAAGTGGGAATGTTTCAGATAGCACTCGTTTGCGTGTACAATATGACCACGAAGATAACGAAGGTACAGCACCTCGTCCAATAGATACTTTACAAGATTTATTTAGACCTCTGAATACTCCCATACCTGGCGCCAAAGTAGATAACTCTTTGACAACAATATCAGCAGGAATTCAGCAGCAAATAGGTAAAACATCAGTAGATGTAGACTTGCTTCACCGTGATAGGACAGATAGACTAATTCCAGAAGCAAGTGGAACATCACAACAGCTACGTTCTCGTTTCACTCTTCCCATTGCTGACAAACTGACATTTCTTGCCCAAAATGAATTAACGTTATCTGATGATACTGATGCAGTTTATCCAGACCGTACATTATTGGGTTTAAACTGGGCAGTAGTTCCAGGTATTAATCTCCGATTAGGACAACAATTTTATACTCGTGGTCAATTTTCTGGACAATCTATCACGACTTTTGATGTAGATGGAGAATATAAAATTGGTTCTGACACAAGTTTAACTGGACGTTACGGTATTCTTGGTGGCGCCAATGGAATGACAGTACAAGGAGCAATTGGTTTAAATCAGCGTTGGGTTATTTCTCCTGGATTAAAATTAGATTTAGCATATGAGCATGTATTTGGTAACTTTCAGGGAATAACAGGTGCAGGTGTACAATTTGCACAACCTTTTGCTGTCGGGCAAAGTGGAGCATCCCTCGGTTTTTCGGGTGGCGATAGCTACAGTGCCGGATTAGAATATAACGATGGCAAAAACTTCCAAGCTAGCGCACGTTATCAGCATCGCAGTTCTTCTGGTGGTAATAACACCGTAATTTCCGCAGGTGCAACCGGGAAAATATCACCCGCATTAACGGCATTAGTTAGGTATCAGCAAGCAGGTTCATCGAATTTAAAATTATCGGGAATCGCTGATACAGCTAATTTAAGACTTGGTTTAGCCTTCCGTGAACCCGATAACGATAAATTCAATGCTTTACTACGTTACGAGTACCGACAAAATCCTTCAACGATTCCTGAAACAATTTCATTGGGAAGTGGAACGGGTGCAACAGACCATACCTTTGCAGCAGAGGCAATATATGCACCCAACTGGCAATGGGAATTCTACGGAAAGTATGCACTGCGTAACAGTACTTCGTATTTAGCTAACGATTTGGTGGGCACTAACACAGTAAATCTCGCACAATTACGCGCGACTTACAGGTTAGGTTACAGCACTGATTTAGTAGGTGAAGCACGCTGGATAAATCAAGGTAACTTCTCAGAAACTGGATTTGTCGCTGAATTAGGCTATTATCTATCGCCAAATTTACGACTTGCAGGAGGTTATGTATTTGGTCGAGTCGATGACCGTGATTTTTCTGGTAGTACATCAACTGGGCGTTCAGCAGGTGGGCCATATTTAGGGTTAACGCTGAAGTTGAACGAACTATTCGATGGCTTTGGATTACAAAAACCCTTGCCCAAACCCCAAAAAGTTGAAACCAAAACTACCACATCCGTTCCTACTAACCCATTAATGTCCCGGTTGTCCGAGGTGCTAAAACATGAAAAGTCTAACTAACTTAACTATGCGTCGCCAAAAGCGACTACTCCGGACAATTGGTACAACAATTGCCACAGCAACCCTACTCACATCACAATCATTATGGTTGTTAAACAAACCAGCGTTCGCTGATAAAGTTGATGGTAGTGGCGCCCCAATCTGCGCCATACCAGGCAAAGATGGTAATATCACAGCAACTACTCAGCTTAATACTTACTATATTGGGGCTGGTAGTAATGTTGCGTCAGGTTCAACCAGTGTTAGTGTTGGTGCTGGAACCGGAGCATCTGGAATTCAAAAAGGTGACTTACTGCTAATCATCCAAATGCAGGGTGCAGATATTGATTCCACAAATACCAATTCATATGGTGATGGGAGCGCTGCTAACAACCCTAATCAAGGAGCAACAAACTATCCTGCGGGTGGTGTAGTTAATGGAAACTCAACCACAAACTTTACTGCTGGAAACTTTGAGTACGCTGTTGCCGCTAATGATGTTGGTTTGAGCGGTGGTACAATTACTCTGACTTCTCCGCTTGTCAATAGCTACGGTAATAGTGATTTTGGTACTCAAGGACAAAAACGGTATCAAGTAATTCGAGTTCCCCAGTACAATAATTTGAATGTTACTGGTAGAATTACTGCTGCACCTTGGAATGGTCAAACAGGCGGTATAGTTGCCGTCGATGTCGCTGGACAACTAACTTTTAGTGGCGGACAAATCGACGTTAATGGTCTAGGCTTTCGGGGTGGTGCTGGTCGCAAGTTAACAGGAGCTGGTAATAATAGTGGCAGAAGTAACGAAGATGTAGTAACACCTTCAAGCGTGAACGTCAACGCTTCCAAAGGAGAAGGAACCGCAGGTACACCAAGATATTTATATGATCTAACTTTAACCCAACCTCTAGATACAGGATTAGAGGGTTATCCGAATGGTAGTTACGGTCGTGGTGCGCCAGGAAATGCTGGTGGTGGTGGTACAGACGGAGAACCTAGACTTAATGATAATAATTCTGGTGGTGGTGGTGGTAGTAATGGCGGTCTAGGTGGTAAAGGCGGTAGAACTTGGAGAAGTGCATTGCCCTATGGTGGAGATGGTGGTGCTCCTTTCCCTGCTTCTGCTCGTCGCTTGGTCTTAGGTGGAGGTGGAGGTGCTGGTGTTACTAATGATGGTACTGGTACTCCAACTGGTAATGGCTATGCTAGTAGCGGCGCCGCTGGTGGTGGTATTGTGATGTTACGGGCGCGTACAATTACAGGTACGGGCACAATTAACGCGAATGGTGCCACACCTACTCAAGTTCCATTACAAGATGCTAGTGGTGGTGGTGGTGCTGGTGGTAGCGTTTTAGTAATTTCCCAGAATAGTACTATACCCAGTGGTATTACCATTAACGCTTCGGGTGGTAAAGGCGGTACTAATACGGGTGGCGGTTCTCCTCACGGGCCTGGTGGTGGTGGTGGTGGTGGTGCAGTATACATTAGCTCTAATACTACAACAATTAACTTGAGTGGTGGTCAACCTGGAACAACAAATAACAATGCTACTGAGTTTGGTGGCGCAACAGCAGGTTCTGGTGTAATTGGACCAGTAGCTACAACACCCACAGATGCTACCACTAGTATCTCTGGCGCCAATTGCTTAATTCAGGCAGCAAAAACCACTTCAACGCCTGGTCCAATGGCGGCGCCAGGTACAGCAACTTATACTATTACAGTTTCTAATCCTAGTGGAAATAATCGTCCAGAAGCTCGTGAAGTAGTAATTACTGATGATTCTCTACCTGCGGGATTTACGCATACAGCCGTACCGATTACACCAGTATATACAGGAGGCGCCAGTGGACCTACTACTGTCACTAGTACCGGGACAGCATCTAAACCTGAGTGGAAAGACTTTACGATTCCTCCAGGAGGCAGTGTTTCTATTACCTTTAATGCGGATATTGCCAATGGGACTGCACCTGGAAAGTACAACAACAGTGTTGTGGCTAGTGCTAAATATGTTAACCCAAGCGCCGGGGTTACAACTGTACCCAATACTGCTGTTACAGTATCTACCACTTACGATGGGACTGTTCCTGCTAACACAGGAGAAGACGTTACTATTGTTCCATCAAGTACTTTAACGGCTGACAAAAGCGTAACCTTGGTAGTAGACAGCGATAAATCTGGCGGTACTACCCCTTTACAAAATCAAGTTTCAACTCCAGGGGATATTCTCGAATACACAGTTGTCGTAAAAAATACTAGTACTACAACACCAAGAAATAACGTCATTCTTAGAGATACAATTCCTTCTAATACAACTTATGTTCCCAATACGTTAGATATTTCTGCTGGCGCCAATAACGGAGCCAAAAGCGACACATTAGCAAACGACCAAGCAGAATTTACGGGTACCCAAGTTGTATTTAGATTAGGAACAGGAGCAAGTAGTACTACAGGTGGGACTTTAGGTACTACAGCAGCAGACAGCAGCAGTACGATTAAATTCCGTGTCAAAGTGAATGACCCATTACCAAATGGTGTAACAACAGTATCCAACCAGGCAGTAATTTCTAGCGATGGTGTTGGGGATATTAAAAGTGATGACCCAGTTACACCCACAGCTAATGACCCAACAATTAGTAAAATTGCCCCTCGTGTACGTTTGGTGAAACGAATTACAGGTGTTAAAAAGTTTGGAAGTGCAACAGTAACCTCTATTGGTGGTTACAACGATTTAGCCGCAGATGTCAATGATGATAGTACTGTTGGCTGGACTCCAAATGCAAATACTTACCTGTTAGGAGCCATTACAGGTAATCAAATTCCTGTAAATCCTGGGGTACCTGCTCCTAAAGATGAAGTTGAATATACAATTTACTTCCTCGTTGATGGTGGAATTCCTGCACAAAGTCTTAGCTTCTGCGACTTTGTACCTGCAAACCAGACCTACGTTTCTGGCACAATGCAACTAAATTTGAATGGAGGGGCAACAAGTTCAATCGCAGACAATCCACCTTCGGCAGGTGCATCTGGATTTTATACAGCAACTTTCCCCGCAGCATGTTCAGGTACAAATAATAATCGTGGCGCCGCTTATTTCCAAGTTGGAAACTCCAATTCTGGTTCTTATGGCTTCATTCGCTTCCGCGCGACAGTTGATTAATTTTTGCTCACACCTCAAACTAAACTTATACCTCTGACTTATCAAAATCAGAGGTATTTTTTTAATAATAAATTAATTACATTGTGGGATAGCCATGTTTATGATGCAAACCGAAACGCTTTAGCACAACGAATTCATGCAGCTATTTTGGTGTCAGAGCCATTAATTGGTAAACTGATTAGCGTAGTGCGTCCTGTAAGATGAATAATATAGCTATTTTATACTAATTGCATTGCTACCTACAAACACTTCGAGGCGCCGCATTACAGGTTGATGCAAGGCAGAATATAAAAATTATTTGAATAATAAACGCGCACGTGATATGATATAATCTGTGAATACGGCGCTATAGCCAAGTGGTAAGGCAGAGGTCTGCAAAACCTCCATCCCCCGGTTCAAATCCGGGTGGCGCCTTTAAAGTAGATAACCTCAAAACAAGCGCTCTACAATGCTTAGAGCGCTTGTTTCGTATGTTGCTTGCGGACTCAGTATGACTACCATGTAAGTGCGTCACTGTGGGGACATATCCTTGTTCAAGAGCTTTTTTACAGATTCTGTAATAATGCTTTTATCTACTTGTAATAAGTGTCCGTTTTGAGGTAACTTATTTGACCACAAGACCTCTATCGGTACATTCTTTCAGGGCAACAAATGTGGGAGCAAAGTTGGTAACACCTGTTTGAGCTTGTAAGCTATAGCTCCAAATAGTTGTGTTTAAGCGTACATCATCAAGAGTACCATACACGCCATCTGTACCAGCACTGGGATATAATCCAAGGCATTGCTCGCTTTGACTCATCTCAACATTGAATTTTTCGCCTTTTGTAGCATCTATTTTTACAGGAGATGGCAAAGAATTTAAGAATTTGGGTTGAGTCGCAGGGTCTAGTAAAGAATTGGTAGCCGTAATTAATGCATTTGTGATTAAAGGCATACCAAAATTAAGTAAAATATTTAATTGTAAAACCGCAATCGCAATTAAAAGGAAAAATTGTGGTTTTCTCATATTTTTGGATTTAACAGAGCAATAATAATTCCAAATATAGGCATTCCAAATTTGCACCAATATTGAGCAATAGAAACTAGTATCGGTAAATGCAATATTAGTTAAAAGAAGTGGCTGTAAGCTTGAGTCAACAAGAATATCTCCAAATGATAAATGGGTTGCCAAGGAGGGTAATAAAACCGCTTCGCCAATAATTCTATGGCTTAAAAACTGCTAATAAATTAATAGATGGCATTGATATAACCCTAGTGTTAGCTTTATAATTTACCTACTAGTCAAACGCGCGCTGCGCTTTTATAGAAATTTTTTGAGATTAAAAAAATAATTTGAGTAATTTTTGAGGAATTTGAAATTTTTAGTTAAATCTGTGCTTTTTGTAGTTTTAACAACCAAACTAAAGCAATACCTGTTATTCCACCAATCACGGCGCCCATTGTTGCTCCAGTCGCAGGGGTGATAAGAGTAGTTTGAACACTTAAACTATCCCTTACCATCCCGGCGCCAACAAATGCTATTAATAAACCCAAAGCCCAAGCAAGAGCATTAACACTTACCCACCAAATTGAAAAACGAATTTGAGTCCTTAGTACAAGCCATTGGCAGAATCCCAGCACTACTCCTAAACCAGCACCAACCAAAACTAATCCTTGGATAAATACTGTTATATTCGAGGTGCCAGCATAAGCAAGTGCCATTAAAGTACTAATAGTTAGCCCAGTAAACCAAGCCAACAAACAGCCAATTAATGTAGCTACAATCCATTGAGCAGAATGTCGAATATAACGACGAAGAACAAGCCATTGAGCAGACCCTAAAATTATTCCCTCTAAGGCGCCAAGTAAGGTAAAAGTACCCTGAATGTAACCAACACGGCTGATTACAATACCTACTACAGCTACTATCGCTAAATTCATTAAAGAAGCAATCGATGTTGCTAGCACCCAACGTTCCCACAAAATTAAGCTATTCCAATGGCTTATACGGCGCCGTTTCATAGTTGCTACCTCACAATTTCTCCCGCTTGGCGTTACCTGACATCTTGCACCTTCTCAACAAGGGTAAGGTGGGCAGTGCCCACCCTACGCAAAAATAAAGGTTACAAGCTCTTTTATTCTCAATAAGCGCAAGGTGCAAGATGTAAGTTACGCTATATCTCGGTTATAAGTGATTAATTTGAGGAAATTGTGAGGAAATTTTATATTTAGTTATTATTAGTACTAAACGCAGTAAAGAAAATTTGTAATTTACGAAGTGTTGCTAAAAGTACAGTTTTTTATCTAATGAGATTCAAGGTGTTTTTGTTTGAGCGCAAACAATAATATAATTTTATTATAGTTTTTTGTACTACATATAGATAAATGTGAACCACGGTTCACAAATTAGTGCAAATAAGATGTTTTAAATTTTCGAGAGTCCCTTAATCACTATAAAGCCTCCATCACTTACTTAGTTGGTATATAATAACTTAAATGTAAGTTACTATGTTTTACTCCATTAAAATCAATCGTAGGGAATCTAAACGTACATACCAAGGTAAAGGTCGGTCTTTAATTGTCGCCCATTTTTCTTTAAATATTTCTGCTTGCAAATGATAATCGCTTTTGCTTTCAGGAGGATTGTGTAATTTTAAAAATAATGTCATTCGGTGCGGGGTTTCGATGCTATTTGCTAACCAACATGGAAATGTATTTTCTTGATTTGAATCGTTGGTGAAAGTAATTTGATGTGCGCGGATGGCAATATTAGCTGAATTATAAGGGATTGGTTCAATTACTCGCAATGTGCAACCCCAATCAATAGCTTCTACTTGTTCAAACTGGTTAATAACAGCTTTGGAAAAGTTTTTACAACCTGTAATTTGTGCAACGGTAACGGTTTGTGGTCGTTCAAAAATTTCATGTTTAGAACCATATTGTATAGCTTTGCCTTGCTCTAATACCAATAGGTTTGAGCAAACTCGATAGGCTTCTTCCATATTATGGGTTACAAATAAAGATACACCACCGTAATCAGCAAGTTTTGCGACCATTTCTTGTTCGAGTTGACTTCGTAAGTAAGTATCCAGCGCTGAAAATGGTTCATCTAATAGTAGTGCTTCTGGTTGTGAAGCTAACGCTCTTGCTAATGCAACTCTTTGTTGTTGTCCTCCAGAAAGTTGGTGAGGATATCTGTCACCTAGTCCTGATAATTGTAAAGCTATTAATTGAGATTCTACTTGTTGTCTGATTGCTTTACTAGATAATTTTTTCTGTAAACCAAAGGCAATATTTTCTGCTACTGTCATATGAGGAAACAGAGCGTAATTTTGAACTACAAAACCTATCTTGCGCTCGCGTGAAGGTATATTAATTTTACGTTCAGAGTCAAATAGAACTTTGCCATTCAAAATAATTTTCCCTTGTGTTGGTGTTTCTACTCCTGCCAAACAACGTAAAATCATACTTTTTCCGGCGCCTGAACCCCCCAATAACCCTAAAGGTTGGTTGTCTGCATTAAATGATATTCGTAGTTCAAAATCAGGAAGTTGTTTATAAATATCAACGATAAGAGGTGAATTCGTAGAGACGTGATTTATCACGTCTTGATTTATCACGTCTGTACAATTTATCGCATCTGTATGATTTATTTGGTCTTGAGTAAATTTTCCTTGTTTTTTAGGTCTTACCGTTTTCTTGCGTAATTCTTGCCAAACATTTGCTCCAATAATTCCTGATAATGATGTACACATTATTACCAGCGACCAAAACCAAGCCTCATTGTTTGCTCCCCCTTCTACGGCAAAGTAAATCGCTAATGGCATTGTTTGGGTTTGACCTGGAATATTACCAGCTAACATTAATGTGGCGCCAAACTCTCCCAACGCACGAGCAAAAGCTAATGTTGTCCCCGCTAAAACTCCAGGTAGCGATAAGGGTAACATAATGCGCCAAAATATTGTTGATTGTTTGGCGCCAAGAGTTTTCGCTACTAATAAAAGATTTTCGTCAATTTGTTCAAAAGCCCCTAACGCTGTGCGATACATTAACGGAAAGGAAACTACAGTTGCAGCAATTGCGGCGCCGTACCAGTTAAAAACAACACTAAATCCTCCAAATTTATCCAGAAATTGCCCCGCTATTCCATATTTACCAAAAAACATCAACAGCAAAAAGCCAACAACTGTAGGAGGTAAAATCAACGGAGAAACAAATATTCCCTCAATAAAGGATTTGGCTTTACCGCGATATCCCAACATCCAATAAGCAGCAGCAATACCAGCAAAGAAGGTAATAAATGTTGCTAGCAAAGAAGTTTTTACTGATATCCAAAGGGGAGTTAAATCTTGAGGCATAGTTATGTTAAATATTACTAAGGCAGAATAAACCCGTATTTTTTGAGAACACCTTTAGCCTGCTCACTAGATAAATACTGTACAAACTCTGTTGCCGCTTTCACATTTTTACTCTGTTTCAATACTGCCATTGGATACACAATAGGTGAATGATATGTTTCTGAAGCTGCAACAACTGTTTTAATTTTGTTAGAAATTGCCGCATCAGTTCGATAAACCAAACCCGCATCAGCATTACCAGATTCTACGGCAGCTAAAACTTGGCGTACATTATTAGCGTAAACGAATTTCGATTTCACTTTGTCATAAATCTTTAACTTTTGCAGAACTTGTTCAGCATATTGTCCTGCTGGTACACTCCTAGGTTCACCAATGGCAATTTTTCTAATATTATTTTTAGTAAGATCAAAGAAACTTGTCATTCCAGTGCTATTTCTAGGCACAATTAATACTAAACGGTTCTTTGCTAAAATGCCGCGAGTATTTGGAACCAACTTTCCTGCTTGTTCCAAAGTATCTACCTGCTTTTTTCCAGCAGAGATAAATATATCAGCTGGGGCGCCTTGCTGGATTTGTTGCAGCAATGCACCAGAGGCGCCAAAATTAAAATTAATTCTAACTTCTGACTGACTTTGTTGGTAGTTTGTTTTTATTTCTTCCACCGCGTCTTTTAAGCTGGCAGCCGTCGATACCAACAAAGTAGTGTTCGATTGCGCTACCAAAGTTGATATCGAGGGAATTAATAGCGAAGCCCCTATCGCCAGTAACATACTCGCAATCGCCGCACCAATCAAAGCAAAAATCCGTCTTCTGTTCATCATTGTCGTAAAATTAACGCTTGGTAGTATACTACCAACTTTTTACTAAATTACCAATTAATTTGGTAATAATTCTTTTTTGACCATATGTTCTTGTAAATCAACAGCTTGACTTTTGACGTATTTTGTGTTATTTTATGTTTTGGAAAATTGCCCAAATAATGTTAAAAGCTTCTTGGAGTTGGGCAAAAACCCCAGAGGCGCCGAAAAATAATATAATCAGGTTAATGAGAGAATTGAGACTTTATTTTTGCTCCATTCTAAAAATGTTTCTTTTAGTATCTCCCATATAGCAATAAAATTCATTAATAAGATTCCCAATGTTTGGCGCTTATTATTTTTCCATCTTTCTCGTCGAGGTAAAATTTGTATATTCGTTCTCCTGTTACCTCACAGTGTAAAGGTTCCAATATTTTAGTAAATGGTTTCCAAACTAAGGTTATATCTCTTTTTGCTTTCTTTTTTTGGAGAGTACAGGTGATATGTACTGTTGGCAGATGTAATACAATAGCACTATACAATTCAGCAGAGACTTTGAGTGTATAACGTTCTTTAATATCTGCGAGTTTTCTTTCTAGCTCACGATTAGTTGCTTCGATGCGTGCTAACTCTTTATCTTTATCTTTATCTTCACCTTCTATAGGTTTTGGTGCATTAAACCAAATGATTGCTTACAAAATTGAGCAAAAAGGTGGTTTGATGCTTATTCTTCCGACTAAAAAAATCAAACCATCACAGCGTTGCCCAAAATGTGGAAAAGTTCATAAAGATTGGGCAGAACTCTCCAACCGACATCATGTTTGTAGTAAGTGTAAATTTGAGATACAGCGTGATAAAGGTTCTGTGATGGTGATGTACAACGTTGCTACGGATGTGCAACCGGGGTGTGGAATGCGCCTCGAAGACTGTGGATGTTCTAGCTCTACTGACTCGACCAAAAAGCGTAAGCAGACTGGTTCGATGAAGCAACTAGGGCAAAAGAAGCGTCAAAGCTCGCGCATCGAAAGTGGATGGGGTATTAGAAACCCCGTCCGCCGACGCGGCGGGGTAGTTAATCGAAACCCAATATAATTAATATGTTGGGTTCCGCAAAGCCTCCACCCAACCTACAATAGTCCTCGGTAGCGGATGAAGACTAGGATAACTGCCCAGGAACCTAATGCTACTTTTGCTGCGACTAGGATGTTGAGGATGGGGAGAATTCCTCCACTAAATAACGCTCCTAGTTCTCCGTGCGGTAGTTCGGCGCCTGCCAAGGTAACGACTGACAGTACAATGAAAACGAGTACTGAAAGTTTTTCTAATGTGGCAGCGTGCCATCGTTTATAAATTGCCTGCATCCATTCTGGTGGTGCGGTAATTGCTACAAGACCAATAGCAGTTCCACCTGCTACACCAGCAGCAAAACCACCACCGGGACTGAGATGTCCTCGAATTGCGAGTTCGATACCTACTAATGCTGCAATAGTTGCTCCTAGACGTGCTAATACTACAGATGGTTTATCTGTGAAATGATGGACTTCAGTGGAAGGCTTTTCTGTCGCTAGTAAAAAGTTGGCGCCTAATATGGCGATGGTAAATACTACCACCTCGAAGATGGTATCATATAAACGATTTCTGAAAATGATTCCCGAAACCGCATTGGGCACACCACTATCTTTCACAACTGCATCTACAATTGATACAGGAAAGTCTGGCGCCGGATTGGCGATGACAAGCATTTTGATATATAATGCTATCCCTGCTAATACGTAAATCCATTTCATTGCTGTTCCCCTAAATTTTTAGTACTTACATAAGTCAGGGTTGTCCCTGGTGATGAAAGTTCGGCTTGCATGATGTCGTAGATGCGTTGCAGTCTGGTTACAGTTTGTATTGGTTCTTCGTTATTTAATTGTGAGTGTACGCAGGTCGCATGTACTTCTTTTTCCATTAGCGCGCGATGTAATGCCTGTGTATCAGTGTATGATACTAACTCCAGACGCATATGACGTTTGTTAAAAATTGTTCGGATGTTAGCTATAAGGTTCTCAAATTCAGAGGTGTTTTTATCTGTTTCGGTTGTCGCTTTAAGCACACCTAAACGCATCACCATTGATGAACGCACTGCAACAGCATATAGAGTAATAGCAAGCATGGTGCCCATTAATGCTTCGGTCAATGCAACATCTGCGGCGCCTAAAATTCCATACACCATTGCCGCAATTGCTCCTAAAATGCCACGAATTACAAGTGCATTATAAGGATTTGTCTGAAGTACTAACATACAAGCAGACAAAGGTAACAGAGCAATGATGAAATATATATAAGTATCAGTCATTGCTTACCTCACTAGGTGCTGTAGAGCAGTATGCGAGTACATACCCTAACATGGTGTTCCAAATTGCCAAGCAGATAATGCCAAGGATAAGTAGCGGCCATTCATTGGGTCTTTTTAACAATAGTCCTACGAGGATAGCAATTGACCCTAAAGTATCTGCAACCGAAAGACTGTGCAGCTTGTATAATACCGAGCGATTACCCAGTAAGTAAGAAGTTCCCCAAAACCAAAAGACAATTCCTACAGTTATACATGTATAACTTAAGATATTTATCATACATCACCCATTCTCTTGATTACATTTGCTAGCAGCATAAACCCAGCATTACCCACACTTAAAATAATTGCGGCAACGACACCAATCATCCAATCATCACGTAAGACAGAAACGACTAATACTATAATTGCCGTTTTGCTAGAAATACTTGCTAATGCCAGCATTTTCTGCCAGACATCATCGTTTCTCCAAGCTTCATAAAATGGTATAAGTAACGCCAAAATCATTGCAATTAATACTATGTTTAAGTTCATAGACTTCTCCGGCGTCGAATTTGGTGAACTTCGTACCAACCTTCTTCGTGATATTTAAAAACAATGGTCTTGGGTGTAAAAGTAATTAAGAATACGTCCAAGAAAATCATTCTGGGCGAGCGTTTTGATGATACTCGCTCCATAACTACTTCTTCATATTTATGAGGACGAACGAGTAACTCAAACGCTTCCATATATGCTTGTGGAACTGCTAATATAATTTTCCACAGCATTTGTAACCAATCTTTTAATGTTTCCCTTGTCGCGTTGCTGCGTGGTAATAAAACAGCGATGCAAACACCAATTATAGTATTCGCGACTGTAAAATTGGCGGTAAGCAAAAACCAAATGAGTAGTCGTAGTATAAAATGTCCAATCATGCGGCAAATCTCATCCAGAACAGCAGAATCAAAGTTAAGCTCATAAAACCAACAAGATGCTCAAATCGCTCAAGCATACGCGGCAGTTTGAGAGCAGCTTGTCGAAAAATCAAAAGATATGCCAACCAGCCAACAGCGATGATTGCCAGTGGTTTTATGATATTAGCAACGGTATACGCCTCGGCATATGCAATATTTGCGACAATCAGACCACCGATGAGCAGAATTACGGCTGCCCAGAAACCAGGGCGTACTTTTTTCTCTTGGCCACCACGAGGTAAAAATATAAACTTGGCAAATGAAATTGCTGTTCCTAAAGCTGCAACGTTCATAGCGATTGTTTGCCAAGGTAGTAAATTCTTGGTCGTCAACACTTTCGCTCCAAAACCTGATAACAAGGGAAAGCCTGATATTGAAAAGCTAGCTATAACCAGAGCAATCCAAATTGCATTATTTATAGGCTTTTGTTGTAACTCTTTAAAGTTTCGGCTTGGTAAGGCGCCTGCAATTAAAAAGAGTGTTGATTTGACGAGACCGTGCGTTAGTGCATAAAAGCCACCTACTACTGGTGCAGCGAGAATAAAGCCTAACTGCGAAATAGTGTGAAATGCCAGCATACGCTTAGTATCTTTTTCAAATACAGCATAGGAAACTCCTAAAAGCGCAGTCCCAACTCCGAAAATTCTGACAATTGGGTCGATTTCAGGTACAATCAAAGCGCAACGTAGTAGTGGAAGTATCCCAGTTTTGACGACAACTCCCGATAGTAACGCTGACACAGGAGTTTCTGATTCTGAGTGGGTCAAAGGTAGCCATAATCCTGATACAAAAACTCCTCCTTTTATCAATAATCCCAGAAATATCAGGGCTAATGCTTCTGGAGGCGCCCCACGTAACCCAGCAAAATCAAACGAATGATTTGCTTTGTAAACCAACGCGGCGCCTACAAGATAAAACAACATCGCTGTGTTGCTAACAAACAGATAGCTTAAACCAACCCAAAGTGAACGGTCAGTGCGGGGATAAGCAATTAGAAGGAACGCGGCAATACCACTGACTTCTAACGCTACATATAAACTAATAAAATCAGAACAAGCAAAGGCGGCATTGACGCTACCATGCAAAATGATAGTTTGTGCAAAAAAGAAAGTCGATTTATCGGTATGCCAACAGTAGAGTAAAACGGCAGCAGTTACCAGCGCATTGGTTAATATAAAGTAGCCAGTCAACTGATCGACTAGTAATATGACACCGAAATGGTCTACTAGCTGTAGTTTGATAGGGGAATTTTCGACAAATAGCTTTAACGCATAAGCGCCAGAAATAACGGCACCGCATAGTGCGAGAAATTTGTCAAGCTTGGGAAATAGATAAATGACGAACCCCAAAAAAAACGGTAGTGCAATCCATGCGATTGTAATGGTGGTCATGGTGTATTATCCTTCTCAATCTCATTGGTTTCTAATGTCGGATTATCACGTGCCAACTTCATGACACCAACAAGCATTAACGCCTGAATCGAGAAACCGATTACAATCGCAGTTAAAATAATTGCTTGGGGAACTGGGTCGGAATAAGCACCATTTTTGACGAATGAAGAAACAATTGGCGTGAATAAGCCCTCTCGCGATGCAATTAGCACATAATAGGCAATAACCCCTGTACTCATTACATCCATAGAGATGATTTTCATCACCAGGTTTTTTTTCAGAATTATGCCGAAAAATCCGCATAACACTGTGGCGAATACGAATGCTTCTAACACGGGAATTGCCTGCTGGGTAGGGTTAGTCGTAATTATATTCTAGACAAAGATATTATTTTGACAATGGAACAATTGACACACATCTAACATCTAATATTGAGAATAAGTTATGTTAGGCATTCAAAGCAAGATATTGGCGCCGATAAAAAATAAAACGCGCGTTTCCTGCATCCAAATGTGGATGCATATAAAATTCTTATGGTTAAACTATAAAAATATCTATAATTATTAAAATTATTTAAAGCCATTCACAAGTATAATCAAAGGTTGGTGAAAAACAGACACGCAAAAGCTTATTTCTCTGTAATCACCAAACTTATTTTGTTTGTAATAAATTGTTACATTATAGTTAAGAAAAATTACGTAATCTCTAAGGCGGCTTCTTCCAATTCCAAGAAGTAATTTGATAAGATAAGGGAATAGGTTTTGGCATCAAGTTGAAATTTTTGGCATTTTCAATGGGTATAGCTCTACCACTAGGCAGTATTACAAAGTTTGTAGCTCTAATTGTTAACGTTAATTTATTAAGGAACTGACAATCAAAAGGAGCGATAGCATTGGATATAGAACTATAGCGTCCATTTGATTTAGTTCCTGTACATTGAATTTGCTCGGTACTTTTTTTACTAGAACGCAAAATACTAAATATTTGATTAGTAAGCTTCTCTGACTGTGGAGACGTTTAAATTGATGGTAATAATTTTTTTAAAGTAAAATTGTCATCGGCAAGCGATACTGATGGGACGAAATATGCAAACATTGTTAAAGACATTCAAGAGTAATAACTAATAGGACTTACGCTGCATAAACCTGGTTTCTACGCATTCATTGTCGCAGACAAATCGTCATTTTTATTACATGTTATCAACGTATATTCCAGGTTTCTAGGTTTTCATGCGTAAGTCCTGAATGAGTACTTGCATTTTTATTTTGTCTTTACAAATAACTTACGCATTTACACGGTGTTAATTTCAAGACAAGCAATACCAGTATTGAAGAAGATTAACAAAAATTATTGTTCAAAAGCTTTATTTATATAGCTTTTTAGTTTTTTGTCAATTTGAAAAACGGGGTTAATATGAATTTTCATAATACTGGTAATACATTGGGTGTTGCGAGAAGACTTAATATCAATCGTAGCAGTTCCAATTTGACTCTTAATCCTTTAACAGCAGACGTGTATTAGCTCAAATTGATTATCATGAAGGTAATAAAGATATTTGAGTTTTACAGTCTAACCTTGAGGCTGTAGCTTTTATAATTCCTTAATTATATGTAGATAATTAATATTAAACTAAACGCTAAACCTGCTTTCGATATCGGAAAGGGGTAAAATTCTATTTTGGTAGTAGCAAGGAAACGAGATAAGTGTATATTATTAAAGTGTTATTCAAAATTTATTATTTTTATTAATATTTTCCTTTGGAAAACGAGCTAAAAGATGGAAAATCAACTGAATTTTATTGGGCGACTATTGGCTAAAATATCAGCTATCGCTTCCCCTGTCTTATTATTTATCGGTATAGTTGCTCTATCATTCGGTTCTATCTTTATTAAATGGAGCGAAAACGAACTTAGTCCCGATGCGACTGTATTTAATCGCTTTTGGCTAGCTACTGTATTCTTTGCCCTATGGCAGTTTGCCAAGGTGATAATACAATTTAGAGCAAGGGAGCCAATACAACAGCAGCCTTATACATATCAAAATTTGTTAATCTTGTCAACTTCTGGAATTTCGTTTGCCTTAAATCTGGTTTGCATTGCTTGGTCACTGACTCAAACTAGTGTTGCTATTTCTACTGTACTACATAATTTGGCGCCGATATTTACTAGCTTAGGAGCATGGTTACTATTTAATCAAGGCTTCAACCGCCAATTTGTCATTGGAATGGTTATCGCTTTTGCAGGAGCAATTGGCATCGAAATCGAGGAACTCTCTACTGCTACCAGCAATTTAGTTGGAAGTTCAGTGGCTATTTTAAGTGCGATTTTTGCTACTGCTTATTTGCTAGCTGTAGAAAAACTACGAGCCAAATTCGATTCGGTCACGATACAATTATGGGTTTGTGGAATTTCTGTTATAGTAATGTTACCCTTCGTTTTATTGAGTGGAAATGAAATTTTTCCTTCTACACTCTCAGGGTGGACTTGGGTGATTAGCCTTGCCCTGGTTTGCCAAATAGTTGGTCAAGGTTTACTGACATATAGTCTTAATAAGTTTTCCTCGGTTGTTGTTTCCTTAGTTCATTTGTTAGAGCCAATTATTAGTAGCCTTTTTGCTTGGGTAATATTTTGGGAAAGGTTAAGTTTTTCAAACTGGATAGGTTTTATAATACTCCTTATCGGTTTATATATAGCTGTATCTAGTCAAGTTACTGCTGAAATAGATTAACTTCATTGTGATATTGCAGATATACAATAACGTTTTAGGAACTGCAACTAGCAGGGAGAAGTCAAGCTATTTTGTTACCTGGGAACTCGCTTATCATCTGTATGATAAAATAAAAATATCAGTTCTACTTGTAAGTGACAATGCCTGCCGATGAAATAAAGTTAACTAAGTATCTACGAGGTATAGATGAAAGTTCAGTATAAAATATTTGTTTGTACAACTTGTGCGAATGAGTGGAGGAAATAACCTTAATAGATTTTTGAATGGCGCCTATCTTGTCGTCAATGAAGTGATGGTTATGATTACATTGCTCGCACGAGGAAGTAAATGTCTTTGAGAAATAATTTTTCGCCGATATTAAATATTAATACTTTGTTACTAATTGGTTATACTGCTTGGGAAGGTTTTTTAAAATCGGGAAACGGCGCCGTCATTTGCTTGCTGGATATATCAGATACGTCTGATGTTGCCCTTATTTCAACGCAATGTAAAACCTTTTATTTAGAGCAAAATCTCAATTTATTTTTTTTGACCAAATCTAAAGTGCAAGCTTATTTACAAGAGTGGGTTCTTAATTCAAAAGCAATTATACGTATTATTAAAGCAGTTGATGATTATAATCCGCAAAAAGAAATAATTTTAGTCTTGAAATGTGGTAATGAATTAGAGGTAGATATCCTGGTAAATTCAGTAATTTCTCCCGTCGAGTCTTATAAACAAATCTCTCGGAGATGGGAGGAATTTAAACCGTCTCATCGAACTTTTTAGTTAACATTAGCATAATTACTCATGCAAAAATCCAAGGTAAAAAACATTTCTCCAGCGACTCGCTACCAAAATGCAGCGATTCAATATTATTTAGAACTGACAAATTCTCCATTCCTACATTATGGATATTGGGAATCACCACCAGTAGCCAATCAGGAACTGACTATTAGTCAACTGCGTATTGCTCAAGAAGCTTATTCAAATAAACTTTTAAGCTTTATCCCAGAGGGAGTAAATTCTATTCTTGATGTCGGTTGTGGAATAGGAGGTAATGCTAGTTATTTACTGGAACGTGGTTTTACGGTAGAAGGACTGGCGCCAGATGGACTTCAGGAGGAAATGTTTTTAAAACAAACAAACTGTAAAGCACCATTCCATTTAACAAGATTTGAAGATTTTAAGACAACAAATTCTTACAATCTTATTCTTCTTAGCGAAAGTAGTCAGTACATAGCGGCTTCGGATATTGCCCAGTGTGCATCACGTTTACTTAGCTCTGGTGGTTATTTGTTACTTGCAGATATGTTACGTGTTGACGATAAGTATAATGAGGGTATCTTTTCTAATTGTCATGTGGTTACAGAGCTTAATACTGCGTTAGAGCAAGCTGGATTTGAGCTAGTTAAAACTGAGGATATTTCTAGCCAAATTACTCCAACTATTGATTTGTGTATTGACAACTTTCGGACTTTTGGGTTATCGACTGGTAAATATATTGGAAATGTTTTAAATATTGCGGCGCCTCCAGTGTATGCAGTTTTTAACTGGGCATTTAAACGCTGGCTACAAAAACCGATTGTTGAAGGGTTACAAGCCAAGCTTATTTTTGAAAAACATCTATGTTATCAAATTCAATTATGGCGCCTGGTTAAAATTTAGCCTTGAGTCAAATTTAGGAATGCGCTTGCTATTCAATGCGACTGTTCAATAGTGTTTGTTTTAATGGGATGCAGTTAAATCTACTGTATCCCATTTTTACTTTTTATAATTATATTAATTAAGTGTAGATTGTGTTGTACATATCTCTTGACGCTGGGCATTTTAGGAATCTTGCAGGAGTCGTATGGGGACAATGCTGTAACGAAAGTCGGGGAAACCTTGGAATTTACGGAACTGGTAGTGAAGAATCTGAAGAATCTGGCAACAAAAATTTGCTAGCAGCAATATCAATAGCTTAGGCGTAATTCTCGCAATTTGCTACCTAACAGTTGGAGTTTGGTGTTTCCTCTCTTATCGCATGACTCATAATCCTTTGATGGCGCCACTTCTAGCTCGCTACGGTCGCAAAATCTTCCCATTAGTTTTGATTTGGTTAGGATTCTCAATCATAATGAAGAGCGAAACGTATCGCCTTCTGCCTGGTTTTGGGGCATAGATTCAAACATGTAAATACCATGTTAATCAAAACGACAAGTTATATCCGTTGCGAATTAATTCTTAGTAAACGTAACCAAGACAGCCAAGCTTTTGCTGGCTTTTCAAAGACGGTGAAGATGTCACCGTAACCTACACTAGTTTTTTCATGATGCAGCCAGTGTCTTTCAGGAGTGGTAATAAACAAAAACTGACATAGGCTATTTGCCAATTTTGGTGTTTGCCAACCGAGAGCAGTTGTATGTCTCCACCACACATGTAACTGACCTAGAATTAACCCGCAAATAATCCCACTAGGTGAAAATTGCCATAAAAATACCCCTACTATAATGTAGGGAATGGCGCCTAAAACACCGTCTAAAAGAACATTGATGTTTAACGCTAAAACTGCGTAGTGACGAAAATCTTTATTTCCTGAGTGATGCGTTTTTAAATGTAAGCTACCAAAAACATGTTCAGGTATATGGTATAAAAATGTTGAAAGGAAGTCGCCAATAAACAACAGTAGCCAAGCCAAAACAATAGCCTTTAGCATTTCAACTCCCATTTTAGTAATAAATATTACACATAATTTCAATAAATTATGTAAATAGTTCTAAATATCGATAGACATATAGTACTTTACAATGCTCAGGCAATAATTCTTTGATTACGGTGATACAAAAAAATTCCTAATTTCCTTAAGAAATTAGGAATTTAAATGGTGTAACTAAAAATTTTTAACCAAAGCGACCGCTAATATATTCTGCTGCTTCTGGAGTTTTCGGCGCCTCGAAGATTTGTTTGGTAGGACTAAATTCAACTAATCTACCGTAGCGTTTACCGTTTCTATCGGTTTCTGTGTTAAAGAACCCTGTATGGTCTGCAACTCTAGAAGCTTGTTGCATGTTGTGTGTCACCATAATAATTGTGTATTGCTCTTTAAGTTCTAAACAAAGCTCTTCAACTTGACGGGTAGAAATTGGGTCAAGAGCAGAGCAAGGTTCATCCATTAATAGTACATCTGGTTTCATGGCTATAGCGCGCGCGATGCATAATCTTTGCTGCTGTCCACCAGATAATGCTGTACCTTTAGATTTTAATTTATCCTTAACTTCATTCCAAATTGCCGCACGTTTGAGAGAAGTTTCTACAAGTTCATCAAGATTACCTTTATAACCGTTTGAACGAGGTCCAAAAGTAATATTTTCGTATATAGATTTGGGGAAAGGATTTGGTCTTTGAAATACCATCCCAACTTGGCGCCGTAATTTCACAGAATTGATATTGGAGTCATAGATATTACGACCACGGTAGTTAAGTTTACCATCTACTTTGGCGCCAGGAATTAAATCATTCATTCGGTTGAAGCAGCGTAACAGAGTACTTTTACCACAACCTGAAGGACCAATAAAAGCAATAATTTGTTTATCAGGAATTTCCATATAAACATCTTGAAGCGCTAAAAAGCCGTTATAAAATACTTTAACTGCTTCTAGATTAAATACACGAGTATCATATTGGTTAAGAGTTATGCTACCTTCTGTGCTTCGACCACCGTTAATGTTAGTCATTTTATTTAAGCTCCTATGATAAGAATTTAACTAGTTGTTGATTATTTAATCCAATGTAAAACGTTGACGGATATAAATTGCAATTCCGTTCAAGGCTAAGATTAATAAAATTAAGGTGATGATAGTGGCAGCAGCGGCATTACCAAAACCTGGCTCGGGACGAGTAATATAGCTAAATACCTGGATAGGTAGAGCCATAAATCTTTGAAATAAACCTGGGTCAAAGGTAAGAAAACTCACGGCGCCTACAACTAGTAAGCAAGCTGCATCTCCTATTGCGCGGGATACTGAAATAATTACCCCTGTAAGGATACCCGGAATGGCATAAGGTAAAACGTGGCTACGAATGGTTTGCCATTTGGTTACACCTAGTCCGTAAGAAGCGTTTCTTAGTGAGTCTGGGACTGAGCGTATTGCTTCTCTAGCTGTAACAATAATTACTGGTAATGACTCTAAAGAAAGAGTTAATGCACCAGAGATTAAGCTTGGGCCAAATTGTAAAAGGTAATTAAAAACACCTAAACCAAGTAACCCATAAACTATAGAAGGTATTCCAGCAAGATTACCGATATTAATTTCAATCAGCGATGTCCACCAAGTTTTTGGTGCGTATTCTTCGAGATATAGAGCCGCTCCTACACCAATAGGTACAGCAGTTAAAATTACAATCACTCCTAAAAGGACGCTGCCTATAATTGCTGGACGTATACCACCTTCTTCGGGGAAACGTGAAGGTGTTTCGGTTAGAAATCCTGGTGTGAGAAATCTAGCTAAACCGTCTTTTGATATATCAAAGACTAACAAAGCTAGAACGAATAAACCGATGAGCAAACCTAATAAAAAAATATATTCAAATACTTTTCCTAGTGTTTCTCTTTTTTCGATATTGTCGGTGAAATCAGAATTACTACTTTGAAAATCGTTTTGTCTGTATGTTGTCATATAATACCCCCTAATGTAGTAAGGGCGGGTTTACAGTGATTTTAAGTTTTATTGTAGGATATTTGTTAACCCGCCCCTACGGTAATCATCCTATCAATCATATTTTTCTTTGAACCGTCTGGATATCCAGTAGCTAACTATATTTAGAAGCAGAGTTAGGATAAACAAAACGGCGCCTACAGCGTATAAAGTTTTAAAATTTAAACTTCCACGCGGACTGTCTCCACCGGAAATTTGCGCCATATAAGCTGTCATTGTTCCTACTGATTCCATTAAGTTAACCGTTAATCTTGGCTGTTGTCCGGCAGCAATTAAAACAGTCATCGTCTCACCAACCGCACGCGAAATTCCCAGAATGATTGAAGCAGTTATCCCTGAAAGTGCTGCTGGTAAAACAACTTTAAAAATTGACTCTAATTTTGTAATTCCTAAAGCATAGGCGCCTTCGCGTAAGGAACGAGGAACTGCCTTAATAGCATCTAAGCTGATTGAACCCACAGTCGGAGTAATCATAATTCCCATCATTATACCCGCGCTTAAAGCATTAAAAATTTCTAAGGGCAGAAAATTTCTTAGGAATGGTGTCACAAATAACAGAGCAAAGTAACCATAAACAACTGTAGGTATCCCTGCCAGAAGTTCTACGGCTGGACGTAAAATTGTTGCAACCTTTGGCGGAGCATATTCACTTAGATAAATAGCAGAAGATAAACCAAGAGGAATAGCCACTGCCATTGCTACTACAGTAGTTAAGAAAGTACCACAAATTAAGGGCCATACACCAAAATGTCGTTCTGCAAATAGAGGTGTCCATTTTGTGTCCAAAAAGAATTGGGCAAGACTTACTTCTTGGAAAAACTCAAACGTTACTTGAAAGATTATAAATATAATCCCAAAGGTAGTAAATACAGAAATCAAAGCACAGCAAAATAAAACTGCCGCTATAACTTTTTCTTGAATATCCTCAGATGCGTTTTTTTCGAGTGATTCTCTTGATACTTGATTTAAATCGTCTTGATAAGTGCCTTGCATAATACAATTTTAGATTTTACTCGATATATGAATAAATTATTTAAATGAAATTAGTAATTGGTTCACCTGGTTTTGCTTTTTTGAATTTTGTACCTGTTTCACCCGTTAGAAACTTTTGTTTTGTTTTAGTGTAAGCTTCATCAGGTAGCGCTACATAACCAACGCTATCTACCCATTTCCAAGAGTTGTCTAGATAAAAGCTAACAAATTCTTTTACTGATGGTTTAGAATCTAACGATTTTTTACTGACATAGATAAACAGTGGACGCGATAAAGGTGTATAAACATTCTTGATTACATTATCGACCGGGACGGGTTTTTCACATTTACCTTTTGGACTTTCAACCCCAACTAAATTTAACCTATTTTGGTTTTGAATGTAGTAAGAAATACCTACGTAGCCAAGAGAGTATTTGTCTCCTGCGACTCCTTGGACTAGAGTATTTTGATTGTGACTAGGAGTATAGTCTGTGCGGCTGTTTTTGGCTTTGCCTGTAACGGCTTGAGTAAAATAGTCAAATGTTCCTGTGTCTGAAGCCGGAGCGTACAACTTTATCCTTCCATTTGGAAATTTGGGATTGACTTGATTCCAAGTTAAGATTTTTCCATCTGACTTAGCTTTCCAAATTGTACTCAATTCTTTAATAGTCAAGCATTTGGCAAAGTCATTTTCGCGATTGGCTATTACCGCTATTCCGTCTAATGCAATCGGTAACTCGACAAACTCAATACCCTTAGATTTACATTTTTTAATTTCCTCGTCTTTTATAGTACGCGAGGCGCCGACAATATCTATTTCTCCAGCGCAAAATTTACTGATACCTCCACCTGTTCCACTAGATGCAACGCTAACTACAGCATTTTCATTTTCTCTGTGGTATTCTTCTGCTACAGCTAGGGATATGGGAAAACCTACGGCAGCACCATCAATACTGACTTGCGATTGATTTTGATTATTACCGCAGCCTATCAAGTTTTGACTTAGTAATATTAGGAATGCAATGAAGAAGTTATTCTTCAATAAATGTAATCGTTTCAGTTTCATAATATCTTATATGAAAATTGGTTTTAAGCTTTGCTTTTTGCTTGAATTTGCTCGAAAATTGCTCCTTGTTCAAAGAATTTTTTTTGGATAGTGTCCCATCCTCCTAAGTCTTGAGCGGTAAATAAAGTCTCGACTTTAGGAAACTGCGAAGCTACTTCTTGCGTAATTAGAGGGTTGACAGAACGATAACCTAGTTTGGCAAATTCACGCTGCGCTTCTTCTGAATACAAGTAGTCAATAAACGCTTGTGCGACTTCTTTTGTACGGTGCTTTTCAACGTTTTTATCAACCACAACGACTGGATTGTCAATAGATATATTTAATTGAGGTACTGTGAAAGGTAGCTTCTGATTATTTTGTTCAGCTAATGTTACTTCGTTTTCATAGCTGACCAGAACGTCTCCTTCACCCTTCTGGAAGAATAAGTCACTTGCCTCACGAGCATCTTTTGTCAAACCAGATGTATTTTTATAAACTCTTGTGACAAAATCGAGTGCTTTTGCTTCGTCACCACCTGCTTGAGTGACAGAACCCCACAATCCTAAAAACTCCCATATTGCAATCCCCGAAGTTTTGGGATTTGCTGCTATCAGTTTCACATCATCTTTTGCCAAGTCTTCCCATGAGTTAATGCCTTTTGGGTTTCCATCACGAGTCACAATTGCTGCCACTGACCTTGTAACAATACCATTACGAGGC
The DNA here is from genome assembly GCA_019359675.1 of Calothrix sp. FI2-JRJ7. Lineage (GTDB taxonomy): Bacteria > Cyanobacteriota > Cyanobacteriia > Cyanobacteriales > Nostocaceae > Dulcicalothrix. Next base: position 3,335 of record JAHHGX010000029.1, on the reverse strand, counting down.
GCCCTAGTTTCCCAAGCTTTTTTGATTAAACCCGCTTGCTGAATTTTATTCACATCCAAAGGAAGCGCTAAATGAACAATATCAGCTTCTTTTGACCCGTCAATAACAGCAGCAGCTTGGGCGCCACTTCCACCATAACTAGTTTCAAAAGTCACGTTCTGATTATGTTCCTTTTTCCACTTCTCGACAAACTTAGGAATAATTTGGTCGTGGGCAGCTTGGGTGACAGAGAACGAAACGAGCCTCAATTTGACATCCGAATTACTTGCTGAACTACTTCCGCAAGCAGCTAGCGCGATACTTAAAGCGACACCAACCACAAATAGACTTACCAATTTTAAATAGCTATTTGAGAGGCGCCTTAAACCCCAGTTTTTTACCGTTGATTTTAATGAGATTATCTGTAGGCTTTTCACTTGTATAAGAGGTATAAATAGTTTTGACTCACTCATAGTAGCCTCGTGAATAATACTTTTTGTAGCTTGGCTAACTGCTACAACTCTACCGATATGCCGTAGATTATAAGTATAATAAGGTTTATCCACTCATAATGCAAGTGTTACGTCTATAGTTAACATTTTGTAATAGATGCAAATTGTCACTTACAGCAGATTGCATGTTTATGAAATACACGTAGAGACGTTACGTGTAACGTCTCTACAAAATTTTCCCTATTACTTATGATTCACTAGTCCCTTACTACATATTCTTTTCCAAAATAAACTTCGCAAGAATTCAGGATTCAAAATAAATTATGTCGAATCTTGACTGCTAAATTGCTAGAAAAGCAAATAATTTCCTATTTTATATTCAATTCCATATATTAAAATCTTCTTTCTTTAGATAGACATTATATCCGTTTTAAAACTATCTTTAAACTCCTTTTTAGTGCTTTTTTATTAAGCATCTATCTAAAGGCAGACAATGCATGGTGAATATTAGATGAAAAAATACGATCTGACAATGAAAACTGCTGTAATTTCTTTCTTTAGACATACTAATAACACGGAGCTTTAACGTTAATAATAGATATGGATAAATTTATTATTAAGTCAACTGGAGAGCGACGTAGAATTATCTTGTTACAGAGAGATTACCTTTCATGCGCGCACAGTGAAGGGCGTTTAAATTATGCTCAAATGTTAGAAAAATCGTTTAAATTGTTGCCTGTGAATCTTTTTGCTGTCTTCAAAAAAAAAATTGGTGTGCAAACTAATTGCACCTTGTTATAAAAATTACTTTTTTACTAAGTATTGGTTATTTGTGATTGCTTTAGTATAGGTTGATTTAACAAAATTGCATTGCTCCCAAGTTATACTACATCTTATATATAATACATCAATGCAGTTGATGAGTTTTTACGATGTAGGTCACAAAGGTCTTGTAATGTGTAATCTTTTAAAACCTCGTATAGTGCATGAGTCGCTTCCTTCCAAACATGTTTAATTACCCCGGATGCATTAGTGTAGACAGTACTAGCATCTTGTTGCGAAACTGTATCCAACCCCTCAATGCGTTTCAGTGCATCTAAAGCAGTCGTTTGTCGTGGTCTTTTGCCAACACGTAACCACCTCTAATCCCGCGCGTACTCTTGATCAATCCTCCAGTCTCAAGCTAGCCAACAATTGCTCTAAGTACCGCTTGGGTATATATTGAGCGTCTGCTATTTGTTGGATTTGCAGAGACTGTCCGCTATCATAGCAACTCGCCAATTCAAACAGGGCTAGAAGCGCATATTCTGATTTACTCGATAGCTCCATAAGCGCTTGCACGTGAAACTGCACCAACAGCTATAAAGCAGCCAAGAAAGCTACCTGTACTAATTGGCTAACTTTAACATATAGGCTCTGTTCGATAAAATCAAATATTTTTGTTTGTGAGTTTAATCGATTTTACTTATTTTAAGCGCGGCGCCGACTTATTTACACTCCGAAAAGGTCGAAACAAGTACTTTTATATTAACAATTAATCTACACTAATATTATCGACTTATAGTACCTTAAAATTTATTACATAACTAATTTGAGTATGAATCAAAAAACGCTAAAACCTGAAAAACAGCACTAATAGGAGTTTTCGGCAAATTTTAGCGAACAAATTTTTCAAAATAAGGACTTGGCGGCATTAAAGCAAGTGCTTAAAATATCAAGTTCCAAACTTAAAAACGCATAAAACTACTGTTTGCCTATCCAGTTAACGTATTATAATATGAATTACAAGCTAAAAAGTGAATTACAAACAGCCTATCTGGGTCTTAACACTCACTGCAATTTCACACAATCTCCCTTCTGACTTCACGTCCTGTATTTACGTGTGCTAGACAGTAGATGCAGGGCGTGATTCCCCTTATTTCATTTTACTCTTCACACTTTGAGTACCTCACATCTTGCACCAAGAAAATTTGATTGATTTTAAACACTCAGTATAAAGTCTAAAGTTATTGATTTAGCGTTAAAAGCTAATAAGACTAATGTAGCTTTATTGCTCTTGTTTTTACTTAGACTGAGTATATACGGAGAGGTGCAAGATATAAGGTACGATAAATTATGCAGTTACAAGAAGCGATTACACTGAATTCGTTAGACACCCGTCCGACAGTAGCAATAGGTCATGTTCAACTACTGGTAAGCGATGTTTCAACAGCTACAGATTTCTTGATCAAATTAGGTTTGCGATATATTCACCAATCAGAAGATATTGCTATGTTAGAACTTAGAGGTGGAACTCACCTAATATTGAAGCAAACAAAAAAATATATTATGACTGCTGGCACAAAGGCGCCGTTCGATTTGATGGTAGATAATATAGTAGCAACTAGGAACGCTTGTGTAAGTAACCGTATATATGAATGACACTTACTTAAGAATAATCGGCGCCAAAAAAAATGGTAGGGTGCGTGAAAGCTATTACAATCAATCAATGTAACGTAATATTAAACTGCTTTCACGCACCATAAATTGTTAAGTAAGCGACATTCTACCGTATATATGCTTCTCCAGTTGAAAATGATCAAGTCCACCAATGGTTTGTTATCAGTGGTTCTGATGGATATTTAATTACAATTATTTCTTCTCACACAAGTGGAAGAAACGTTTAAAAAGTTAGCAATGGATTAGAACGGATGTAACGGATGATTTATCTGTTACATCCGTTTTATCCGTTGCCAAGGGCGTTTTCTAAATCTGTTTGTAAATAAAGTTTATGTTCGATCCCACATTCCGCACCCCAAGGCGCCATTCAACTGTAGTATGCGGTAATAACTGAACTACATAAATGATAAAAAGAGTAAAATTATACTCAATCATCAAATTTTTACATGTGGCTTGTTGTGGGTT
>JAHHGX010000028.1 GCA_019359675.1 Calothrix sp. FI2-JRJ7 | reverse complement strand
CTGATTGAAGTGTCCCCTTGCTCGTAGGCTTGAACAATTTTTAACCGGAAGTCGATGGAGTAAGCTTTCATTATCGTAATTGATGCACCAATTATAATTGTACCTCATTTACCCGCAATCTGCTGTAATTACCGATATCCTGCTGTTCGTTTTGTTGAGCATCTTGGAGACGAGCTATTGCATCGTAACGGTAAAGTCCTTCTTGTAAGGTTGAACGTGCGGTAATTGCCCAAGTTAGTACAGAACCTAAATTTAACTCACGTGCGATAGCGTAAGCTAATGTCGTTTTACCAGAACCTGGTCTACCTGTAACAAGTAACGGTCTACGTAAATAAATCGCAGCATTCACAGCATTTATTATATCTGGCGCCGTAGAACCAAGGCGAAAGGTCTCACCGCGTCTTTTATCTCGTTCTTTGTTTTTAGCAAGTTCCAAAATTTCTTGCCAGCGTTCATCTATACCATCAGCATTTACTGGGACATCCTCTAAGAAACCAAATTTTCGCCAAGGGGGAGGGGAGAGGGACTTGAGTTTTTCTTCAACTTCTTGTTGTAGTTCTCCTGTACCCTGAAAAAGGCGCCAGTCTGTCATTATGATTTACTCCTTACGCAATAGTATAATATGCTGTTAATACCCCGTCTCTATAAAATCTTGATTCTGTGGCATTAAACAAAACGGTATTCGATAAGGATTATCACATAGAAAGCCAAGATGATACCCTAAATAACTAGTTTTATCCTGTTTCGCGTAGGCTAATCTACGCAGCTTCCATACAGCTTCAAAAAAATGATTAAAATTTCTCAAGTGTTTTACTGTTAATAAACTATCAAATTTATCTATATCCAGTAAATTATCACACCTTGCCCATAAAGAGATTGGAACACCTGCTCTTAAAATAGCCTGAAAAAACTTTCTTTGCTCTACATCTGAGTTTGGTAAACACTTGACTTTTATCGCAAATCTTTCTTCAAAAAGCCAACTATTTTCTAATTCATCCCAATTACAGTTATTCACTTCAGACAAAAACTCAAATTTCTTTTGTAAATCTTGCTCATTAGGGCTATTTTCTAAAATTTCTTCCAATACATCCCATCTTTTGTATAAGTTATTTAAATATACTTCATCATTTGTTGAAAAACGTTCTAAAGAGCGCACTAAAAAATGATGTTCATAGCCAATAGGTTTTACCTCACTATCGTTAAAAGTTATTTGGTCAAACTCTATACTATTGTTTAGATATTGAATTGGTAAAAACACTTCAATTGTTAAATTATATTTTTTACCTTGTAATTTTTTTCGGCTTTCTCTAATAAAATTATATATATTATCTGCAATTTGTGTTATTAAGCAACTTATATCTGTTTTAGTTTCTGCCAACTCAATTTTTATCGCTGCTTTGGCGTTGCTATCTTTTGATTTATAATCAAGTATTAATTCTGCTTTTAACAAAACTTTATTTGTATCTATAGGTGTAACTACAATCATTAAATATGGCTCTAAAGTAGGTTTGAGGAAGCCAAAAATTTTTCGAGATTGAGAATATGTTGGTAATTTTATGTTAAGTTTCGTTGCTACAGTTTGTACCCACTTATTTAAATCATTTTGATAAGGTTGTTCCACTTCTTTAGCCAAACGTTCGGCAAATTCAATTATAGTAGGCGCCTGTTTATCATTGTCTGGGCACTTTTGTAATAAAATAGTTTTTAATTTGGGTATGTCTAATTTATTTAATTCCGGATAGGCGCCTAAGACATCTTGATTTTTGCTAATATTCTCTAGAGTACAGCGACAAGCATCGGTGATGAATTCGATATCTATTTTGGTGAGTATAAAGCATATTTCTTTCCAGTCGTGTTCTGGAAATGAGTTAGTATTGTTTGAAACCTTTGCAAAATCGAATATTGTTTGTCTATTTTGCACGAACTCTTTCAGTTTAGCATTATTCGGATTCTCGTCATATGCAGCTTGAATAAGTATATTTACTTTATCATTTGACTCTGCCCAACTGATTAATTTAAAAATAATGTCATTAAAGTCTTCACCGAATGCTATTTCGTCAATATTGTTACTTAAATCTGATTCGGTAACAAGCATATTTAATTTTGCTTTACTGGGATATGCATCTGCCAGAGCTATGCGTAACTCTTTTTTCTCATGACCTAATAGTTTCATAATAGATAAAAATATTTATTCTGCCACAAATTAATTACCATTCCTTTGATCAGAAAACAACTTGTAATTCAACACATGGGTGTAATATTAGCTGCTGTACATCTAATTTAGATACTTATTCAGTTGCTTCATTTCCGGATTATATCAAAATTTTGCCTTACTTTATTTAGATGAAGGCGACCTAATTAGCAAATATATGGTTTATATACCATTGAGATTTTTTCCAGTAATTCCCCAAATTAATTGTTTCATTGGTTCGGGTTGTAACTGCCGAAAGTCTACCCACATATGACCACTGAGAAATACTGGAAGTTCTGGTTTATCGGGTGCAGTGGGAAGTAAAACTGGAATTACTGGGCATTTTCTTTCAACAAACTCGCGCATGAATGCTTCTATTTCCTGTTTTTGCCAAGGTCCTAAACCACTGCTACCAACAAATAATGCAACAGATTTACTAGTTTTGACTTGTCTTTCTAGTTCTGGTTGCCAAGGAAAACCAGGACGAAGTTGCCACGCATCTAACCAAGGTCTAATTTCTAACTCGATTAATTGATTGCCTATTTTTTGCACCTCTGGTTTGTCTTGACTATTGTGGCAAAGAAAAACATCAAACTGAGATTGTAAAGCAATTTCACCTTTTTGTAACTTTAAAGAAGATTTAGGACTATGTTCGGTTTCTAGTTTTCTGTTTACAAACGCTCTCAGCTTTGCATTATTAGGATTTTCTTGATATGCAGCTTTAACGAGTGCATCTAATTTATTATGTGACTCTGCCCAATTTATTAACTCAAAGACAACATCGTTTAAATTTTCACCAAATACTATTTCTTCAAGATTTATATCTAAATCCGATTCCCGTATCATCATCTTTAATTTTGCTTTACTACGAAAGGCATCTGTCAGGGCATTTCTTAATTCTTTAATTTCACTACCTGATAGTTTCATGATTGATAAAAATATTTATGACTTGCTCTAGTTTTGCATTAATTATATACTAATGTATGAAAAGCCTAGTTGATGAGATAGCCACCGTTATAGAACAATTATATAAAAATTTCTATTTAGTACGTTTGAGCGCACTTATGCTATTAGCATTGCGTTTGATTCCAAAACGAGTTAGAAACGAAGCTTATTAGTTGAAAGGACATACCTGAGCATTAAAAAAGTCGAGATATATTATACCCGACTCTTTTGCGCTTTAAGTTTATAAATAAGTAACTTTATTGAAGTTCTTGATTTAACCAAGCCTCCAAGTCAGTTAAGACTGAGAAATCTAATAAGGCTTCTCCTAAAGCTTCTACTTGTTCTGTGGATAATAAACCAATTCTTTCAGCTACTGATGCATCAATCTCACCAAAACGTCTATTTAGTTGACGTAGAACCAAACGTTGTTCTCCTTCGGCTCTTCCTTCTTGCTTTGCAAGTTCGCGGTCTTGTTGATAAAGTGGCGCCAATCTCATAATTAACTCCGTTTCTGCGTCTTCTGTTTTATTTAATTCTAAATTTTGCTTGAAGTTGTATAAACATTCTAGCGTGGCTTGCTTAAAAGGGTTGTCATCCGGTAGTGCGATAAATTCATCGATGCCATTGGTTTGCACTGTATCTCGACCTAGGATTCTTAACCATAATGTATCAGGTGTTTCAGGCAACTGGTGGATGACAACTATTCCTGTTCGTAAAGCTTCGGGTACAAAGTATACCCCTGGCGCCCAGTTGGTATCTGGTTCTGCTTTAAACTTAGATAATATCTCATCAGATGCGGTTGGTGTCAAAACCCATAGTTTGGGTATCGCAGTTTCTTTAAATACTCTTGTTTTGGGCTTTGCTTTTGTTTTGCGTGCTGTTTTTTTAGGCTTTGCTTTTCTTTTGAGTGCATTTTTGACTTCCAATGCTTTGATTATACAATCACAAATGTCGTCTTCTGGCGCCGGGTTACGAAACGGCTCAAATATTGCGGGGAACTGGGCAAACTTTCCAAGTAGACCTAGCGCAGTCAGGTCAGGGTTTTGTAAGACATTGGGAGTAAATAAGATATCGATTTGCTTTACTTCTGTGGCAACACGCTTTGGTGCTTTGACTGCACCATAAGGCTCTAGCAATGCTTCAATGAAGTCTTTGCTAAACTCATCGTGTATAAATCTAGTCATTCAGTTTTTCTGCTTATTAGATTGTTTTGATTGGATAAATACAAAAATATCATCTTATTCAGTATTTATGTATTAAATCATGTAAGCTTTTGTATGTATATAAAATCACTGTTATTCTCATTCTATAAAACGCTGTATTTTCTAAAAGGCAGTCATTTTAAGAGTTGGATATAATGTATATTTTTGATAATGATTATGATGATGTTTAAATTGAATTTCAAATTGTTGTGTTAATTAATATAACACTGGGTTAATTGTTAGGTGTTTGAGGCTTTTCGTTTTGGTTGAGAAGCCCGGTTTCTTTTCGTTTACCATCATAATTATTGTGCTTAGTGTAGAAGAAACCGGGTTTCTGGTGCATTTTCTGGAATTGGTTTGGTTGGGGTTGTAGCATGTATGTGGCAAAATCTATGTTTGTTACCTACGAGTGGCTTGTGAATTTAGAAGAAATAGACCAATTACTGGCTGACTGGAAGTTGAAACTTGACGTTGTGGGTCAAAATTTAATTGATTTACATGGAATTTCTGCTTATCAGCGTCTTTGTGGGGTTTCGGGTTTTCCCAAGGTGGAGTTGACGGGGGTGACGTTAGCGCGCGTTAATCCTGTGCTACATGTGATGAATGAGTTATTCCAGAATTTTGATTTGCTGGTGCAGACTATTGATAAAGCGGTGCAGTTGCGCTGTTTGATACCAAGATTTTTGGCGCCACCACAAAAAATTCAGGAAGTTGAAGATTTGTTAACAAAACCTTCGATTCATTTGTCGATTGAGACAATACCTTTGGCACAGCGAGGATTACTTTCTGCTCCCCAAACTATAAATGCTATAACTCCGCAAGAGTTGTTAAAGTTGATGACGAGCGCGTTTCAAGCAGCGAAGGATGTGGTTTTAGCTGTAGATGAGGTGTGGTCGCGTTTAGAACCTAGTTTAATTGATATAAATGTAGAGACTCGGCAGTTGCAACATTTGGCTGAGTCTTTAAATATTGATTGTGCTGAGGAAATTGCTTGTTTGACTCATAAACTCAAACTACAACGGGCAAAAATTGAATCTGACCCGTTAGGGGTAAATGAAGAGTTCCTAAAATCAATTCAACCACAGATAATGAAGCTGAAGTTAATGCTGGATGTGGCAAGGCAGCAGTGGGAGTCTGTGCGGTTGGGTTTTGTGACTGCACGCGAGTATTTATCTAAATTACACGAAATTCATCACCAAGCTGAAGTTGCTTATGATGAAAGCAAAATGAAGGTAGCTGACCACTCGAAATTACAAAACCCGCTTGCTTTTGAGGAGATACAAGCTTTAGAGGTGTGGTTAGATAGACTGGAAATAAAATTTAATGAAGGTTTGTTTAATCCTGTGCGTGTTGGTTTGGAAAATTGGACTGTCAAGGTGAAGGAATATATAGCTAAAGAAAAAAATGCTTATGTAGCTAATAAGGCGCCAATCGAATTACGCGCGGAGTTACGAGGTAGACTTGACGCATTAGTTGCTAAAGCACTTGCGCGTGGTTTTGTCGAGGATACTGTATTACAAGAACTCGCACAACAAGCTAAACAAATATTATTTACCCGTCCGACTCCTCTCGACCAAGCAGTGGATTTAGTAACCAAATATGAAAAAAGATTGAGCAATTATCCGAATTTGCCATAACTCGTGTTGTAGTAGAGAGAAACTCTCTTTCCTCTGTGAACTTTAGTGTGCCTTTGTGGTGAATACTCTTATTTGTATAAAGAAACCCGGTTTCTACTCAAAATTGTAATTTTATATAACAAATTTCAATCAAGAAACCGGGTTTCTAGGATTTTGAAGGACACAAAGGGTTAAGAAAGTTGTTACATAAATGTTGTTGCTTCCAACTATCTACAATCATTAAAGGAGAGTCCGAATGGACGGTGAAAGCTGCAAGCGCAATGGGTGTAGTGGTACAATTGAAGATGAATATTGCAATGTATGCGGACACGCTGCAATTAAAAGCGTAGGAACATCTAACATACAGTCTTCATTATATAACCAGCCAACCAGGGTTAGTGGTAACATCACTACTGGTACAGGTTCCTCACCTCTTAATAGTCGCTCACGTGGTTCAAGACGCACTGGGGGAACAAGGGGAAGTAGTAGAAAACAATTAGGCGCCGGGTTAATATCTATACCCGAATTACCTTCGACTGAACCTGAAAAGCTAATTATGGCTGAAGCAAAGGTGCCTGAAAATAAACGCTTTTGCTCTAATTGTAATAATCCTTTAAAAAGAGAAAAAGGCTTTTGTCCTCAGTGCGGTCATAAGTATTCGTTTATTCCTTCTTTAACCCGTGGTGATGTTGTTTCGGGGCAATATGAAGTTAAAGGCGCCATTGCGTATGGTGGTTTAGGATGGATTTATCTTGGTTTTGATATAACTCTTTCACGTTATGTAGTTTTAAAAGGATTACTAAATACAGAAGATGCTTCGAGTGCTGCGGTTGCTGTAGCTGAGAGGCAGTTTTTGGCTTCTGTTAAACACGGTAATATCGTCGGAATTTATAACTTTGTCAATCAGGGCGCCGAAGGCTTCATTATTATGGAGTATGTCGGTGGTAAAACACTCAAGGATATTCGCAAAGAACGTGGACCTTTACCAGTTGCCGAAGCTATTGCTTATATTCATAGAATATTAAGCGCTTTTGCTTATTTACATTCACTGGGTTTAGTTTACTGTGACTTTAAACCTGATAACGTCATGCTTGAAGACAGTGATGTTAAATTGATTGATATGGGTGGGGTACGACGCATTGATGACCCCAATGGCGATATTTACGGTACAGTTGGTTACAGCGCACCCGAAGCAGGTGAAGGACCCACAGTAGTATCAGATTTATATACTATTGGTAGAACCTTGGCTGTTTTACTTACCGACATTCGCTCTTTTAGTAAAGAACATCTATATAAATTACCAACTCCACAAGAAGAACCTTTATTTGCCGAACAAGAATCTTTGTACAGATTTTTACTCAAATCTACTGCGGAAAACCCTGATAAAAGGTTTCAATCTGCTGATGAAATGGCAGAGCAGCTTTTAGGAGTACTTCGGGAAATAGTAGCAAAACAAACTGGTACACCACGCCCAACTACTAGTACGATGTTTGGTGGTGATATGCTGGCTTTAATGGATGGTAATAGTTTCGGCGCCATCAAAGCAAATTATCATCAATTACCAATGCCATTACTCGACACAACAGACCCTAGCTGTAATGGTATATTAGCAGCAGGCGCCGTTCCTGTAATCAACTTGCAAATTACTAACTTAAGACAAGTTGTTGAGCAGTATCCTAACTCCCGCGAAGCATTATTAAGACTGGCTAATAGTTTAATTGAAGCTAGTAACTATGAAGAAGCCGAAAAATACTTAAAACAAGTTGAAGAAAAAGACCCTTGGGACTGGCGAGTACTATGGTACCGAGGACGCAGCTTGATGGCACAAGGTAAATATCAAGAAGCACAAAAGATATTTGACCAAGTTTATTTTGATTTACCAGGAGAACTACCACCTAAGTTAGCACTAGGTTTAGCAGCAGAAGCAGCAGGAAATTTAAAGTTAGCGATGCAAATGTACGACTTAGTATCGCTTCAAGACCCTAGTTATACAGCAGCAGCATTTGGTTTATCACGGTGTTTATGCGCGTTAGGAAAACGTAGCGATGCAGTAGCAGCATTAGAACGCATACCCCACACCTCAAATTTACATACACGTTCGCGCATTGAAATTGCTAATACATTAATAGATAACTCAAATGGGGCGCCAGTTATAAAAGAACTTCAAGAAGCTTCAAAAGTAGTTGAGACTTTAACCCTAGATGGTATTGAACGTCATCGGTTAGCCAAGCAAGTTTTAGAAACAGCTTTAAATTTAGTTACTTCCAAACAGCTTTCTCCTACCGATACTATTTCTATTTTGGGACAACCACTAAAAGAAGTCTATTTACGAACAGGACTAGAAAAAGCACTCCGCAACATGGCACATCTTTCAACAGGAGACGAAAAAATCCAGCTAGTTGACGAAGCAAACCGTGTCCGTCCAAAAACTTGGGTTTAAACAAGAGGGAAAATGAATTTACAATGTTCTCAATGTGGGGCAACCCTACAAATCGATGATAACTTTTGTGAAGAATGCGGCGCCCAAGTGGCAGTTCCAACATTCTCTCCACAAATGCATAAATCTATGAATATAGACAGGAATATATATAGTAAAGACCAATGTGAAAAATGTGGCGCTTCTTCAACTCTAATTGATGAAGAAGGGTTTTGTTTACAATGTGGGTTTCGACTCATACCCCGCGAAGGAGACTATTTTGAGGTGATAATTTCGCCAAAACTAGCTGCTTGCTGCGACCGAGGACTAAGACATCATCATAATCAAGATTTTGTCGCATGTGCCGAAGTTGATAACGGCAAAGCTTATGTAATGGTCGTTTGTGACGGTGTTTCTAGCGCACAACTTGCGGAGCTAGCGTCTAAAGCAGTAGCAGAGACGACTTGCCGCGCGTTAGTTGAAAGGGTAAACGATGAACTAAAACTTGGGGAAGTAAAACATGAAAGAGAAATAATGTGTGAATCTGTAGAAATTGCTAAACAAGCAGTATGTGCTATTCCCTATACCAAAGCTCAAAAAGATGATGATGCTCCATCAACAACAATTGTGGCAGCAGTTGTAATGAATGGTATAGCTAAAATTATATCAATGGGTGACAGTCGCGCTTATTGGATATCTCCTAATGGTTCAAGATTACTAACAGAAGATGACTCGTGGTTTAACGAAGTTGTGAAATTAGGAAAAATGACCGAAGCTGAAGCACGTAAATCACCATATGCTCACGCTATCACAAGTTGGATAGGCGCCGATGCTGAAAACAAGTGTCCTTCTCCTTTCGAGTTTAACATTCCCGGAAATGGATATCTATTATTATGCAGCGATGGACTATGGAACTATGCTCCCGAAGCATCACAAATGGAAATACTTGTTAAGCAATATTCACATTTAGAAACCAAAATGATAGCACGTAGTTTAGTCGAGTACGCACGCGCTTGTGGTGGCCACGACAATATTACCGTAGCTGTACTATCTTTATAAGTTCCTAATTGTCATGCTGAACGTAGTCAAGCATCTAATAAATTATTAAATATGCTCAATCATCAAAATAACGTTGGGTTACGCAAAGCCTCCACCCAACCTACGTAAAGGCAATTAACTATATATATTTATGAGTACTCAATTTAAGGCTGAAGTTTTTCAAAATCAGTTCCTCGCGCAAAATGCCAAGGAAGTTCACGCTATTATGACTGTTGCTGCTCTTGGTGATGGTGTTTCGAGTAACCAAGGTGTTAATAAGTTATTCGGTGTAATTTGTGATACTTCTGGCTCGATGGGGGGTGAGAAGATTCGCGCGGCAAAGACGGCGATGATTAGAATTGTGGAGTTACTGCCAGAGAATGCTTCGTTTTTTATTGTAACAGGTGCCAGCGTTGCTAGTTTGATTTTTCCGGTTTCTCAAGCGACACCTGATAATAAACAGCGTGCGATAGGAGAGATTAAAAAGATAGGTGCCAGTGGTGGTACAGTTATTTCGCGTTGGTTGGCTGAGGCACGTAAACAATTTGATAAAATGCCGAATGGTTTACGTCAAGCGCTTTTACTTACCGATGGTCAAAATGATGACTCGGACGAAATTGCATTAGAAAATGTGCTAAGTACTTGCGAAGGGATGTTTCAATGCGATTGTCGAGGTGTTGGTACCGATTGGCGTGTTAAACAGTTACAACAAATATCCAAAAAATTACTTGGTACAACTGATATTATCGCGAAGCCAGAAATGATAGAAGCTGATTTTCAAACGATTTTAGCAACAGCTATGAATAAGAATATCAGCGATGTGTCACTACGTCTTTGGACTCCTCAAGGCGCCCAAGTTTTGTATTGTAAGCAAGTTAGTCCTGATATTGTAGATTTAACAACGCGCGCCAAACTTGTTAAACCACAAGTTAATGATTATCCTACAGGCGCCTGGGGTAAAAGTGAATCGCGCGATTATCATTTTTGTATTCAAGTAAACCCTGGTAATGTTGGTGATGAAATGCTCGCAGGTCGGGCTAGTCTTATGTATACCGTTGATGGTGTTGAAACTAAAGTTGCCGAAGCACGAATTATTGCAGTTTGGACGGACGATGATGCTAAGTCTACTAAAATTGACCGAACGGTTGCTCACTATACAGGACAAGCAGAACTTGCAGATTCAATTCAACAAGGATTAGAAGCGCGTGATAGAGGAGATTACGAAGTTGCCACAGCTAAATTAGGTAAAGCAGTTAAACTTGCCCACGAGTCAGGAAATGAAGCTACAGCTAAATTACTCAAAAAAGTAGTAGATATCGAAGATGCAGCAACTGGAACAGTCAAAATCAAGCGTCAAGTAGCTGCATATGACGCAATGGCACTCGAAACTCGCTCCACCAAAACAACCCGCATTCCTAAATCCTAATTATGTTTACTTATCAATGTCCGAAGGGTCACTTATCTACAGAGTCTGATTATTGTTCGGAGTGCGGCGCCAAAATTCAGGGTAGTATTGAGCAGGTAAATACAGTAAATCCACCTGATAATTTACCTAAGCAAACAAAAAATACGGTAACTTGTCCTGCGTGTACTGCTCCACATGACCCTACTAGCGGTCACTTCTGCGAAATTTGCGGGTATAACTTTAACACAGGAGCGCATGGAGAAGTTCCATTAATTATTTTAGATTCTGATAATATACCATCGCCTCCTGTAGAAACCCCACAAAATGTAGAGACGTTACATGTAACGTCTCTACAACAACAAATTGAAATTACTATTACTGTTGACCCTGCGTTGCGAAATGCTGAAAGTCCGGAAGCTCCAAATCAACCACCAATTATTTTACGACTTGATAAGGAAAGTAACCTAATTGGGCGCCTAAGCGTTGCACGTGGTATTCATCCAGAGATAGCACTCAATTTTGATAGTGCTGTTTCGCATCGTCATGCGTTAATTAACCGTCAAAGCGATGGAACTTTTACTTTGCGTGATATTGATTCGGCAAATGGAACTGTACTTAACACTGTGGAATTAACGCCAATGGTTGATGCTGTTCTTAAAGATGGTGATGAGTTTACTTTAGGACATTGGACTCGGATTAAAGTTAGATTTGTTTAAGCTATTATCTATAATACATATGAATTTTAATACTAATGTTTTGTGTTCTAAATATATCTCGTTACTGAAGAAAAGAAATTTTAATACTCCGCAAGTTACATTGAGAACTGGTGCGTGACGCTACAAGTTTTATCACTACGTTCAAATTTGTTTATAGCGTCACACACCCTACGGTTTTTATGCGCCAATCGCGTAAGTCCTCGTTTTAAAAGCAGCGCTTTATCTAACATAATTATACCGAGAGCAAAAAATATGAATTTAATTAATATGTCGGCACCATCTAAGTATTTTTCATGCCTAAGAAAAAGAAACCTCAATACACCCCAAATATTGCAAACAGCATTATATTTAACTTGGGGAACAAGCTTACTTCTTGCAGTTACAACAATTTTTGGCGCCCAAGTTCAGCGTAATGCTATTAAAACAGTAGGTAAAGACGCTGCCCCCAGTGTACTTACAGCACAACAAATCAAAGATAGTCTAGCTGATATGGGCGCCAATGCAGTCAACCAATTACTAGTCAAACCAGGACAAAACCCCACAGCAGATAAAGGTTTTGAATATCGACGCGAGAGACTTGGACATTTTTTAGTCCAAGCAGCACAAAATATTACCTATGGTGATAAAGAACGCGAACCTATTACAGATATGCTGAACGGACTAACTCAGTATATGCTTGTCATTCAACAAGCACGCGATGCAAATGCCCGTGGCGATAATAATGCTTTGCTAGCACATTATTACGAAGCAGTAAAAATTAACGAACAACAAATTCAACCTAATGCTGATAAATTAAGTCAAATCAATCTTGATACATTAAATCAAACATACGAACGGCAGAAAATAGCTAGCGCTGCATCTGAACTATTAATTGTAATTACAGGTTTGACATTGCTAATTGTGCTACTAGGAACTCAGTTGTTTTTATATCGTCGAATGCGTCGTGTTATTAACCCAATGTTAGTAGCGGCAACTATTATTTCTTTTCTTTTTATATCTTACAGTATTCACGCTTTAGAATCATCAGTTTCAAATTTAAAAATCGCAAAAGAAGAGGCATTTCAATCGCTTTATACATTACGACAAGCACGTGCGCTTGCTTATAGTGCCAACCGTGATAAAAGTCGTTTTTTACTTGATAGAACAAATGCAGCTAAGTACGAACAAGCATTCCAAGACAAAATTAAAAAAATCAATAATCTAATGGCTGATGAATTGAAAAATATTACTTTTGCTGGTGAACGCGAAGCTACAGTGGCAACAAAAAACGCTTTAGGTAAATATCTAGATATCGATAAACAAATTCGTCAACTCGCTGCAAGTGGTAAATATGCTGAAGCTATTAAATTATGTACAGGTCTTAGCCAAGGTGATTCAAATTGGGCATTTGAACAATTTAAAATAGCACATCAAAAAGTTTTAGATATTAATACGAAAGAATTTAATGGCGCCGTTGAAGACGGATTTAAAAATGTTCAAGGTCTTGAGCTAATTGCTTTAGGTACAGCTATTATTGTTTCTACCTTAGCTTTGTTTGGATTACGTAAGCGTCTTTTAGAATATCGATAATATTATATTGAGGTGTGAAATTAACTCTAATTAATTACTAGCTAAATCTATTAATTACACATTATAAAAAATCTAGATGAATTTATTTATTTACTGTGAATGTCATACTTAGTACAGCGTAAAGAGATGCTTCACTGTGTTCAGCATGACATATTACACTACACTAGTTTAAGTGATTTTACCATAATCTAGTTTAATGATTCGGTCGGCGCCACCAAAATATCTATCATCATGTGTAATAGCAATTACTGTTTTACCTTTGTCTCGTAATGAAGGTAGTAACTCTTTATAGAATACGTCTTTAAATGTGGGGTCTTGGTCTGCTGCCCATTCATCGAATAAATAAATAGGTCGGTCTTCTAAATATGCTGTGAGTAATGCTAGTCGCTTACGTTGTCCTTGAGATAATGAAGTTGTGGAAAATTTACCGTTTTCTATACTCACTTTGTGGTCGAGTTTTAGTAATTTTAAATATTCTTGCGCTTGTTTATCTAGTTCGTTTGAGTTCGTACTTTCTAACCCTAATAGTTCGTCGAATAGGTAAAAGTCTGCAAATACAACTGAAAAGTGCTGACGATACCATTCACGGTTTTGGTCTGTTATTAATTCACCGTCTAAACGTATTTCTCCACTTTCGGGAGCATATAACCCGGTAATAATTTTTAATAGTGATGATTTGCCACTTCCGTTCCCACCGACAATAAATATTAGTTCTTGTGGGTATAATACCAAGTCTATTGGTCCAAGCACAAAGTTACTGTCTTCGTTATCAGTATGGTATATGTGGATTACTTTGCTCAGTTCTAAACGGCGCCATG
The DNA here is from genome assembly GCA_019359675.1 of Calothrix sp. FI2-JRJ7. Lineage (GTDB taxonomy): Bacteria > Cyanobacteriota > Cyanobacteriia > Cyanobacteriales > Nostocaceae > Dulcicalothrix. The sequence continues at coordinate 36,871 of JAHHGX010000028.1, read as the reverse complement.
ATGTAATATTTTGAGGAACTGTTGCAATTTCGGCACGGTTTGATAATGATAATCCTAAAGATTCGATTTTTTGTAGTGCAATATTTGCGCTTACGATTTGAGGCAGCTTACTAACGATATTATCCATCGGTAGCATTAAGTATGTGAAGGTTAGTATATAGCCAGTAAGCGTTTGTGGGTTGATGGTTAAAAACTTTGGAAGTGCAAATAATACAAACCCAATAGCAAAGAAAAATATTAGTCTTCCCCAACTATTGGTCATTGCGAATAATGTGAGACCACGGGTATTGTGACGTTTGAATGCACTTGCTGCTGTTTGTAATTGCCTTTCGGTAAAACTTTGGCGCCGTTGATAATGTAATTTAAGCTCTTTAATTCCATCCGTAATTGTACGTAGATATTTAAATAATATATCTTCGTCTTCACGAGCTAAAGCTAAATCTTTTTCACCTTGGTGTATCAACCACTGACAACTACCAATTGCAACCGTTGCTAATATAACTACCATCACAATTACTAACCACGATAGCCAAGTAATGTATATTAGACAACCTAAAACCATCGCCAAATCGATACATAAAAACGGAATTATATAAACTGCGTTTGCGACAGCTTGAATATCTTCGGTGAGCGTTGCTAAGAGTCGCGCGTTTCCTAAACGTTCGAGATGGTTTAATTCAGAGTTGAGAATTTGGGTGCTTAAACGCATTCGGAGTTGAAACACTGCGTTTTGTGAAAGTCTAATTAGCATTACCTGTGAAATTACACTGGTAATTAGCGAAATTATCGCTAAACCAACAAAAACCCAAGCTATCAGGGTAAGTGACAAACCAGCAGTGCGAGTACTTGCGCTGCTAATTAATGCAATAAGACTAGCACTACTACCACCGCTGATAAATCCAGTAAATATGGCTATAGCTACCATTCCCCACGCGGAACGCAGTAAAAAGAGAATAAGATTCATTTCGATTTAAAAGGAGGGAAGGGGAAAAGGGTAAAGGGGAAGGTAAATGCCCTATAAACCCGATTTTTGTAACTTTTGCTTGCGATTATGTTTGTACCCTTGAGTGACATTCTAAACTGATACTGTGAATGAGACTGAGCAGCTTTACTACAATAGCAGCGACTATACCTTCCGTGTAAGGGCGCCTTTTCACAATTTATCTACACCCGCAAAGAAATATTCTAACTTTACTTGCTTTGCGTGAATTGACAATAATCTAGTTTAGGTAAGTCTATGACTGTAAATCTAAAATCTTTTGAGAACCCGATTACAGCAACAACTCAAAATACTTCTACTCAAGATAGCACGAGCTATACTCCAACTAACCACCGTCGCATTCTCTGCGTTTTTCCGAAGTATAGCCGTTCGTTCGGTACTTTTCATCATGCTTATCCATTGATGGGAAAGGTACGCGCGTTTATGCCTCCACAAGGTATATTAGTCGTCGCTTCATATTTACCCAAACAATGGGAAGTTAGGTTTGTTGATGAAAATGTCAAACCTGCAACACGTAAAGATTATAAATGGGCAGACGTTGTAATTGTCAGCGGAATGCATATCCAACGCGCACAAATCAATCAAATCAACGAACTCGCACATCGTGAAGGTAAAATTACTGTTGTTGGTGGACCCTCCGTATCAGGATGTCCTGAATATTATCCTGATTTTGATATTTTGAGTTTGGGTGAATTGGGTGATGCAACCGACCGCTTGATTGAATATCTTGATAATCATAACAGGCGCCCATTGCAGCAACTACGCTTTGAAACAAAAGAACGTTTACCTTTAACTGAGTTTCCCACCCCAGCGTATCATTTACTCAACCTCGACCAATATTTTATCGCCAATATTCAGTATTCTAGTGGTTGTCCGTATCATTGTGAGTTTTGCGATATACCAGAACTGTACGGTAATAACCCACGCATGAAAACTCCCGAACAGGTGATAAATGAGCTTGATACCATGCTCAAATATGGCAACATTGGAGCGGTATATTTTGTCGATGATAATTTTGTCGGTAATCGTCGAGCAGCTATGGAATTATTGCCGCATTTAATTGAGTGGCAAAAACGCAATGGGTATCCTGTTCAGTTTGCTTGTGAAGCTACGTTGAATTTGGCACAAAGTCCGAAGTTACTTGAAATGATGCGCGAAGCATATTTCTGTACTATATTTTGTGGTATTGAAACCCCTGAAACTAATGCACTTCAGGCAATTTCCAAAACACAAAACTTGAGTATACCAATTCTTGAAGGCGTAAAAATCCTGAATAGTTATGGAATGGAGGTTGTTTCGGGTATTATTATGGGACTCGATACGGATACAGAAGACACATGCGCGCGTATTCTTGAGTTCATTCAGTTGTCTAACATTCCATTATTAACGATAAATCTACTTCATGCTTTACCACGCACACCATTATGGCGCCGACTAGAGCAAGAAGGAAGACTGGTGTTTGACGAAACCCGTGATTCTAACGTAGAGTTTTTGATGCCTTATGAACAAGTTACTCAAATGTGGCGCCAGTGTATAACAACTGCCTACGAACCAGAATTTCTTTACCAGCGATTTGCCTACAACATAGAAAATACTTACCCTAATCGTATCAAAGTACCCAACAGCCCCGCGCGAGTTTCACGAGCCAACATCATCAAAGGCTTAACCTACCTCACTAATATCTTAGTAAAAGTAGGTATACTTGGAAACTATCGTAAAACATTTTGGAAAATGGCGCGGAAAGCCTTCTCTAAAGGTGAGATAGAAAGCTTAATTCATGTAGGATTAGTTGGACATCACCTGATTAAGTTTGCCCTGGAATGTGACAAAGGTCAAGAAACGGCTTCATTCTACTCCCAAAAAATCCGTCGCTCGTAGTAGTAAGCTGCGTCAGGACTTATATTTATAATTTAAACCACGAATAATTACTACAAATAATTTAAATTGAACACAATAAACTTACTACTGTTAATCCTCTGTTTAGTATCAGTTTGGTTTAACTGCTATGCGATTTATGCAGCGTTTTGCTTTTTTCGCAATCAGCATCCAATTAATACACACTTTCACCCACCAATTACGATTATTAAACCAGTTTGTGGATTAGACCCTAACACTTACCAAAATTTAGCTTCGTTTTGCCGACAAGATTACCCAGACTATCAGATTATTTTTGGTTTTCGCGACTCGGATGACCCAGCAATTCCTACTGTTAAACAAATTATTCACGACTTTCAACATCTTGATATTGAGTTAGTAGTTTGCCCCCGTCTAATTGGCTCAAATCTCAAAACGAGTAATGTAGCGAACGCTTCGGAAAATGCAAAACATGAAATATTATTTATTGTTGATAGCGATATTCGAGTTGAACACGATTATTTGCAGCGAGTAATTCAACCTCTACAAGACCAAAAAGTTGGCGTTATTACTTGTCTTTACCGTTCACTTGTAAATCATTGGACAACAATTTTGACGGCTATTAGTACTAGTACGGAATTTGTCGCTGGTGTTTTAGTTAGCCATAATTTAGCAAAAAGTATAAATTATGCCTTCGGGCAAACAATTGTTATCCGTAAAGAAGCGTTAACAGCGATTGGTGGATTTGAAGCTATAGCAGATTATCTTGCCGATGATTTTCAACTTGGCTATTTACCTGCCAAAGCTGGATATAAAGTTGTGCTTTCTGATTACGTAGTTGAACATGAACTAACTGCCAGTAGTCTTGCCGATGCTATCGCACAAAAAATTCGTTGGGTACAATGCGTTCGAGTTTCTCGTCCTTGGGGTTATTTAGGGCTGATTTTTATTTATGGTACAGTTATAAGTGCGCTATTTTTGATATCCACAGGCGCCTCAAATTTAAGTTGGATAATATTTAGCATTACTTGGATAACTAGGTTTATTATGGGGTGGATAGTGGGAGTTGTTAGTATTCAAGACCAGACAACTAAAAAATACTTGTGGTTAATTCCTCTATCTGACCTGTTTGGATTAATCGTTTGGTGCTATGGCTTTTTTAGTAATACTACTTTATGGCGCCGAGAGCGATTTAAACTTACCAAAGATGGAAAATTATCAGCGATTGCAAATGCATAATATGTTTGATTTGTCAACATATTTTACGCTATCTCTTTGTTTTCGTAAATCCTCTAAATCCTAAATTTTAGTTAAAATTCTCCTTCGTTTGTTAAAACACATACAAAATTCTATCAGGATTCTTCAAGAAGTCGGGTATCTAAAAGATATGATGAAAACTTTACTGCTAAGTCCTCCTTCGTTTGATGGGTTCGATGGTGGCGCCGGGTCTCGTTACCAAGCCAAGCGTGAGATTACTTCCTTTTGGTACCCTACATGGTTAGCACAGCCAGCAGCTATGATACCGGGTAGTAAACTTGTAGATGCTCCTCCTCACGGGCAAACCGTTGAAGATGTTCTTAAAATTGCTGCTGACTATGAATTGGTAATAATGCATACCAGTACGCCTTCATTGGTAAACGATGCCAAGTGCGCGCAAGCAATTAAAGACAAAAACCCTGGTGCCAAAGTTGGATTTGTTGGCGCCCATGTTGCTGTATTACCGCAGCAAACACTAGAAGAACACCCTGTAATTGACTTTGTTTGCCGTAACGAATTTGACTATACCTGTAAAGAATTAGCTGAAGGTAAAGGTTGGGATGAAATTCTCGGTCTCAGCTATCGCGATAAATTAGGTAATATTCATCACAACGAAGACCGTCCATTAATTCACGATTGGGATGCAATGCCCAGTGTTTTACCCGTTTACGCTCGCGATTTAAATATAACAAAATATTTTATTGGTTATTTACAGCACCCGTATATTTCTTTCTATACCGGACGTGGTTGTCCAGCAAAATGCACTTTTTGCTTGTGGCCGCAAACGATAGGTGGTCATTTGTATAGAACCAAAAGTCCCGAAGCGGTAGGTCGCGATATGGAAGAAGCCAAAGCTATCTTTGGGGATAAAGTACGCGAGTACATGTTTGATGATGATACGTTTACCATCGACAAACACCGTGCAATAGCTATTAGCGAACACATGAAGCGTCTCAACTTGACTTGGAGTTGTAACGCACGTGCAAATTTGGACTATGATACTTTAAAAACTTTGCGTGATAATGGCTTGCGTTTGCTACTTGTTGGGTTTGAGTCAGGAAACCAAGATATTCTTAACAATATCAAAAAAGGTGTGAAGCTCGAAGTTGCACGTCAGTTCATGAAAAACTGTCATGATTTAGGTATTACAGTTCACGGTACTTTTATTATTGGCTTACCCATTGAAACGAAGCAAACAGTAGAAGAAACAATTCGTTTTGCTTGTGAACTTAGTCCTCATACTATCCAAGTATCTATCGCGGCGCCGTATCCGGGTACAGAATTATATGAACAGGCAAAAACGAACGGTTGGTTTACAAACGAATCTTTGGTAGCAGAGTCAGGAATTCAAACTTCGACTTTACAATATGCAACGCTTTCGAGTGCCGAAATTGAGGATGCCGTTGAAAGAATGTATCGTCAGTTCTATTTTCGTCCCAAAGCGATTATACCAATCGTGCGCGAAATGCTTACCGACCGTCAAATGATGGTGCGGCGCCTGCGCGAAGGTGTAGAATTTTTCTCTTATTTAAGAGAAAGACATCAAAAAGCTGCTGAACATGCTGCTGTTTGATTAGCCACACAAACCTGCTAAGTATTTTTAGGCGCCTAATACGTAAGGTGGGCATTGCCAGCCCTTTCAATGCGAACTAAATTACTATAAAATGTCAGGCTGAAACCCGCATTCTTGCGTGACCGTCAAATTAAGTTTTTTAGTTATCCATACAAATTTACGTGTACGCATATCAAAAACGGTTAGTATGGCGCCAATAAAATTGTTCATTTTTTTGAAGGATATCCCGTAAGCCTTATTGTCGGGAAGTTAATTGAATATGTATTTTAGGTAAACATTTTGGTACAAAATGTTCGCACTGAAAGGGCTGGGTGGGCATTGCCCACCTTAAAGATACTTAGATTTGTTCAAAAATAATTTAGATGGTAAGCGCATCTTATTCCCAGCTATAATTTGCTACTTTACCTGCAAACATTGCTGAAGCTGTAATATTAACTGCCAAAGCAAAACCATCATTGAACAAGTCAGCTGCGCGTCCTATAAATGTTCTTTTCCTATATGTTTTCTTATCTGTAGTAGACGGCTGTATATTTTCTAATTTCTCATGCTGTGCAGAAATTACTACTGCATCTATTTGCTTAATGGCGCCTGCGTGTTGAAAATCTTCAGGAAGTACAATAGATTGAAGTAATTCTTGAATTAAAGGCGTTTGCTCTGGCTTGATTAATACTTCGTTTTTGGATGTAGATGATAATAGAGATACTTCAGGTCGAATTTTAATTGGTATTTGTAAGTTGATAGAAAGATTAATTTCGTATTCAGGTGAAGAGTTTTGCTGAGAGTGATTAGACATAATCTTTTACCAATAGTTGATATTATTAGCTTTAATTACCTGAGAGGATTTATTTAAAATGTCATTAGTCCCGCAGTAAAGCATCTTACTATATGTGCGAAATTAAAGTATAGATTCTTTGCTACGCTACTAATGACAATTTACTTATTAGTTTAGTATTTTTGAACAGTTGTTTCTGGTGCTACTTTTTGTTTGTTATAACCATTTTGTGTTACACAAACTTGAGGTGCCGCAGAAACTTCTGGTTGAAGCTGTATTGGAATTTGCAGGACGATAGGTACAGTAAAAACACATGGACTTGGATATTGGTTGTTTTCGTTGCTGGTGTACATAGTTTTGCTCCGATTTTGAGTTAAATTTGTTAATAGTTGATAGTGTTATGAGAAACCGGGTTTCTATGTTGAGATATTGTAATCAAGATGATTTTGCTTAGAAACCCGGTTTCTTTGTAATAATTTAGTATTTAGGTTGTGGTAACGGTGCTGGTTGCTGTTGTTTACTATAACCATTTTGAGTCACACAAACTTGAGGCGCCGAGTAGACCTCTGGCTGAAGTTGAATGGGGATATTTAATGTAATGGGAACAGTAAATACGCAAGCGTTGGGATATTTTTGACCGTATTGAGTAGACATAAGTTACATTCCTGTGTTAAGTAAAAATTTGTTAGTATTTAAGTTCGTTAGTTTAATATGCAGCAGGTTCTTGTGCAGGTGTTGATTCGTATTGCTTGTTATAACCGTTTTGTGTTACACAAACTTGGGGCGCCGCAGAAACTTCTGGTTGAAGCTGTATTGGAATTTGCAGAACGATAGGTACAGTAAAAACACATGGACTTGGATATTGGTTGTTTTCGTTGCTGGTGTACATAGTTTTGCTCCGATTTTGAGTTAAAGTTGTTAATAGTTGATAGTGTTATGAGAAACCGGGTTTCTATGTTGAGATATTGTAATCAAGATGATTTTGCTTAGAAACCCGGTTTCTTTGCAATAATTTAGTATTTAGGTTGTGGTAACGGTGCTGGTTGCTGTTGTTTACTATAACCATTTTGAGTCACACAAACTTGAGGCGCCGAGTAGACCTCTGGCTGAAGTTGAATGGGGATATTTAATGTGATGGGAACAGTAAATACGCAAGCGTTGGGATATTTTTGACCGTATTGAGTAGACATAAGTTACATTCCTGTGTTAAGTAAAAATTTGTTGGATAGAATTTAAGTTCGTTAGTTTAATATGCAGCAGGTTCTTGTGCAGGCATTGATTCGTATTGCTTGTTATAACCGTTTTGTGTTACACAAACTTGAGGCGCTGCAGAAACCTCTGTTTGAAGTTGGATGGGAACATGTAAAATAATGGGAACAGTGAATACACAAGCGTTAGGATATTGTTGTCCGTATTGAGTTGACATTTGATTTCTCCTTGTTGAAATTAGATGAGTGTCAATGTATTAGAGAGTTGAAGCTTCAGCATCTTTGCTTCGCTTCTGTCTATTAGTAAATGTAGGCAAAATCAACTTATGCACTTTTTATCCCTATAGTTTTATGAGTGAAGATTTAACGCAGCGGTGGTTAACCGAAATTCAAGCGCTGAAGCAACAGGTGGCAGATGCAATAACGCGCTGTGATGAAGCTTGGGAAAGTGCTGAGAAATGGCGCAAACTCTATAACATCGAAGCTGAACAGCGTCGTACCGATGCTCAACTGTTGCAGCAAGAAATAGCGTCGCTAAAGGCAGAACTAAAAAAAATGCGGGGTATTGACGAAACGATACTCCCCGACGCGGATGTAAATACAGCTATTCATGCTGAAATTAGCCAAATTGAGGAAACCAAAGAATTACAAGCCAAACTCATTGAAGCGATGAAAGAACGTGCGAGTCTTTTGCTTGCTTTAAAAACCGAGCAGGAAAGTCATGCTCAAACTCGTAATAGTCTTACTACTGCTCTCGGTGATGCCATTGATAGCTTGGCGCGAATACGTTCTGAAGCTAAATAGGGAATCATACCATAGTGATGCCATCGTAAAACCAAATTCATAAAAATTTTATGTTAGTTTGGCGCCGTTACTGGGAAACCTCTAAGTATAAGCACTCTTACTTATTTGGAGAGAGTTATTAGTTTTTCCCTATACGGAGATTATTTTCTATGCCAACTAAAAAGAAAATATCTAAAGTAGTCCTTTTTAAAAGAATCCGAGCATTGGCTATTTTAGCTACAGTATCAGTATTTGGATTCAATGCTTGTAACTCTGGGGCGCCGGAAGCAAAACTTGTGGTACGTAACGACTCAGAAAAGACCATCAATTTTATGAAAGTCCAAGTAGCTGGTAAAGATTTTGAGCAGCGAGATATATTACCAGGTACAGAAAGGATGTGGCAATTTAAGCCAAATCGTGAAGACTCTTTTTTAGTTAATGGTCAGTTTAGTGCTGATGTTCCACTTCAAACTGCCTCTGTAGGACATACAAACACTACAGACACTAGAGAACATCATCTCACTGTCAAAGAAAATGGTCGAGTCTCCTATAGTAGCCCTAAATAACTGGCAACGGATTTAACGGATGTAACGGATGACTTACAGTTGTATCCGTTACATCCGTTGTATCCGTTGCAAAATTACATCCCCATTGCTTCTGCAACTGCTTTAACTTCGGGAAGGATGCCTTGTTTGAATTGGCTGTTGCTGTGTTTAATAGCGGTGTCGGGGTCTTTTAGACCATTTCCTGTTAGTACACAAACTACTGTGGCGCCAGTTGGAATTTTGTCTTTGACTTTTAACATTCCTGCCACTGATGCTGCACTCGCTGGTTCACAGAAAATTCCTTCCTCGGATGCTAATAGTCGGTAAGCATCGAGAATTTCGGCATCGGTGACTGAATTAAATTCTCCTGTAGAAGCAGATTTCGCTGCTACTGCTTTTTCCCAACTTGCAGGATTACCTATACGAATTGCTGTTGCTATTGTTTCTGGATGGGGGAAAGGGTGACCTGTAACTAATGGTGCGGCACCTGCTGCTTGGAATCCCATCATACGCGGTAGGCGCCCACATTTTCCTGCTTGATGATATTCACAAAATCCCATCCAATACGCGGTAATGTTACCTGCGTTACCTACGGGGATACATAACCAGTCTGGTGCATCTCCTAAAACATCCACTACTTCAAAGGCGCCTGTCTTTTGACCTTCTAGACGATAGGGGTTTACCGAGTTAACTAATGTTACTGGGTAAGTTTCTGCCATCTCACGGACAATTTCTAAGGCACGGTCAAAGTTACCTTTAATAGCTAATACTTCTGCACCATATAATAGTGCTTGCGCTAATTTACCAAGAGCAACATAACCATCGGGAATTAATACAAAAGGACGCATTCCACCACGTCGCGCGTAAGCTGCTGCTGCGGCTGAAGTGTTACCTGTACTCGCACAAATCACCGCTTTTGCCCCAGCTTCTTTGGCTTTGGAAATTGCCATCGTCATTCCTCGGTCTTTAAAACTCCCAGTCGGGTTAAGACCGTCGTATTTTACAAACACACGCACCTGCTTTCCAATGCGTTGAGCTATCGATGGTACAGGAATTAAAGGTGTGTTCCCCTCGTACAGTGTTACTACTGGAGTTTTGTCACTGACAGGCAAATACTCACGATAGGTTTCGATAAGTCCTAGCCAGGGTTGGCAATTTGATTTAACAGCAGACAAGCTTAAAGTCACGATATATATGATTCAACAAGAACAAAAATACGTTTACTCAACTACTTAATATACAGGTGTTAGCGGCGCCTGAACGCACCCTCTCACACTAATTTTGTAAAATTACCTAAATATTCTACCGTTTGGAGGATATCTAGTTTTAGATTGTTTGACATACTGAAAAAATTGATTTTAACAAGCAATAATACTTATCTTACGGTGTTATACAGTGATTTTGATCAAAACTTTAAGAAAAGGTAACACAAATAACCAATTCTTAAGGAACTAGATGAATACATTTGTAGTCAGATATACTGAAAAGCGAATCATTAGAACTATTTATACCAAGTATAAAATATTTTAATGATTTTAAATATGACACTATTATAATATCTCTAATGGTGTGAGTTGAGGATTGAATACTCGTATGTCTATATCAACAGTTTCAGAACGCAGTTCCGTAAGTCAGTTGGCTTCTAACTTAAACAAAACGTTTTACCAAGTAGACCAACAAGTGAAATTTATGCATTTGCAAGCTGAAGTCGAGTGCTTGCTACAAGAGTTGCAGAATTTGAACACACAAAGATTAACGGCAATTAAGCCAGAATAATTTTATGTTTATTGCTTACAATGACATAATTTATTTTCACTACTCGAAGCGTTGGTTTTTTTGTGACCAGCGCTTCAATGTGTAGCCATCAAAGTCATTAATCAGCAAAGAAGGCAAATTAGTTTGACTTAAATTTGCTATGGCTATCAGTGATTTATGGGAATTTTGACCGAAGTCTGTATAAATTATACTGTAATTGTCCGATAAAATTAACGTCCTAGGGCGAGAATTTAGATTTTTTTTATTTTCTGTCTGCTTGGCAACAGGCGCCAATGATGTGATGGCTTCGTTTGATGCTGTCAGTACAATCTCTGGCTTGCCGTTGCCATTTATATCGATTTCTTGTATGGGCCAGTGTCCTAGCTTTTGCTGAATAGTTGGGACATTGGAAAAATTACCTTTGACACTATTTGTAGTTTGTAATGCGCCCCATACTGCTTTCAAAACAGCATTGCCGCGTTGCGAATCTATACTTTGCAATTGCCCCAAGGTGGTTGGTGATGGTTGTATCCATTCGAGTGCTGATGTTGTTGTCGCTAGTGCTTGGGGTTGATTGTGTGAACTAGATGTTGAGATATTCACAGGGTTATTTAACAATGCTAATAAACGCAACGTTCCGTTTGTTAATTGAATAGCTTTGATTGTTGCAGTTGTAGATTGTTGTTCAGAGTTTGTATGCCATACTGCGATTTGCAGTGTTGCGTCATTGTCTAAGCCTAAAATTGAGCGTAGATATTTTTGTTTCTCTGGCGCCGTTTTGGGTAGGTTTAAGGTAGTGAACGGTGCTTTTAGCCAGTTTTTACCATCATGAAACGTTGACACTTTGACTTGATACCATCTTTGATTATTAGATAGGTTATTAGTACTATTGTCACTATTGTCGGCGCCGATTTGCAACCAATCGTTTAAATTCACCTGTTTGCTTTCAATACTTTGTGCAGAACCAATGATTTTGCTAGTGTGTGTCGTGGTTGGCAAAGACTGGGCAGTAACTTCACCTTTGAGATGTTTTAATAAAACTTGAATTTCAGGCAAATTAACTGGTTTACCCTTGAATTGTTCCTTTAACCATGAATAAGCGCGTGCGTCTCCATATTGTGATGCCAAAATTAATGCTCCCCAAGCTTGCACTTCTTTTTGGTTGGGGTTAACTTGTAAAGCAGCTTCAACACGACTCCATAACCGTCCACTGTCAGCTTTGAGTGACTGACTAATTTCTGAGGAGTTTTGTGAAGGTGTAGCTTTGAATGCTTCTAACGCTTTACCCCAACGTCCATCGATTAAATTAGCAACGACTTGTTGACTGGGACTTGCCCAAGTTGTATCTGCCTGAGTTTTACTAATTTGAGAGTGTAAACGAATAACATCGATTTGAGCTAGTGCGTTGCTTGAAATATTTTTTTTCTGCTTTTGAATAGATTTTAGTGAATTATACGCGGGAGTCCATAGACCACTGCGTGCCATTGAAATGACTTTTTCATATGATGAATCTTTTAAAGCTGGTGGTTTAAGTGTAATTTCGTTAAGTTCAACAGGGTTGAGGAAAGTTTTTACAGATTTGACTTGATAAACTTGTAACTGTGGTTCTAAGCCAACAGTTTGATTAATAACTAGCTCTTTATTACTATTACCCGTCACTTGTTGCCATTGTGGAAGTGTACCTGTTGGACTTGTCCAAGATATGAGTTGCTGTATATGGTAACGAGCAGGATTGAAATAAAGTATGTGACCGTAGTTGATATTGTAAGTACCTTCGCTACGCCGTCCAAGTAAATAGTACCAAGTGCCAGAATCTTTTGAGGCGCCTTCTAAGCGTTTAATTTCGGTTACAGGTAAAGAAATACTGCTTCCTTGATTTTCGTTAGTAGCATTAACAAGTGGTGCAATTACAAACGACTCTTCTGGACCTGCGATAGCAATTTGAGTTGTAAGCTGGTAATGTTTTTCTGGTTCTGTTTTAAACTCTAAGTCATCAGCTTGTTGATAAACTCGCAGTTCGACAATTTCTTTACAATCAGATTGACAATTTGAACGCTGTTTGTAAATAGGTAATAAGAATGAGTCTTCATTGAAAATTATTTCACCTTTTTGTAACCCAAGTTTCTTCACAGCCGCTTCGATTTGTGCCACTGTTTGCGCTTCACCTTTGGCAACTTTAATTTGCGCCCACTGTGGTAAAAGTTTATTTATCCAGCCAAGTTGTTGCGGTTGAAAAATAAATAAAAAGCTAATCCACGCAAACCCTATAACCAAACTTGTAACGCCAAGCAAAATTATAAGAGCTAGCAATGATGTTAGGCGCCTTGTTTTTTTGGATTTTTGGCTTGTGTTTTTGACGACACGCTTAACAAGACGCGCGTTTGAATTTTTGGGTAGAGGTTTTTTTATCGGCTTTCGTGGTGTAGCCATATTAACTATCGGTCTTACGTACTGCACTTTTCTTTTATACTCGCTTTAACAAGAAATCGCTAATTACTCTTAAAGCAGTCATTGAGAAGAACCAAAAAACACAAGTACTATATATTTAGTGTAATTACTGACTTTTTTTGTTTTAAGATAATAAATATTATAGTTTTACCAAAAAATATCGGTATTAATAACTAAAGTCTGATAGCTTTTGAAACTGTAGGTTAAACTTCCGTAAATTCTCGCATGTCATATTTAAAACTTATTGAATAAACTCGTCCGTTGAGTGTGAGTGTGAGTGCGAGTATAAAACGGATGCGCTTAAAGGATAAAGTTTGTATCGTTACCGGGATGCTGGTTGGGGGAGTTTTTGGACTATCTAACAAAGCATTATCAGGCGAGTTGTCTCGGACAGGAAGTGGTACTGTTTCTTCCCTTTTTGTCGCATCCGTTCCTTTCTCAATGAACGGCAATGAAGACGGAATGTCACAGGTAACATCTGTGTCACAGCTTAAAGATGTACAACCTACTGACTGGGCATTCCAAGCCTTACAATCGCTGGTTGAACGCTATGGTTGTATAGCAGGGTACCCTGATGGAACTTTCAAAGGAAATCGTGTCCTGACTCGGTATGAGTTTGCTGCTGGGTTGAATGCTTGTCTAGACCGTGTTAATCAAGTGATTAATGTTGCTGTTGATGAATCTTTTAAAAAAGAAAATTTAGCGCGTTTAAGTAAATTACAAGAAGAATTTGCTGCTGAATTAGCTACTTTAGGTGGTCGAGTTGATAATTTGGAAGCGCGTACTGGTGAAATTGAGGCTTCGAGATTTTCGACGACAACAAAATTATCGGGTCTCAGCGTTATTGGTATTCAAGGTCGTACTCGTAACCGTGGTGACATTGCACCACGCGATGGCAGACGAGATACACAAGACCAAGGTACAAACACAAATATAATAAATTTCAATCAACTTTATTTAACAACTCAGTTTGACCCCAAAAGCTATTTAGTTACAGGTCTTTTAGCTGCTGCTGGTGGTACAAGTCCAGCGTTGAGTAACGATGTAATATTAGGCTATGAATTTTCAACAAACAACAGTTTAGTACTTAGCGACTTGCGTTATCACCGACTTTTGAGCGATAACTTCGCCATTATGGTTGGTACAAGTAACGTTAACATAGCAAGTGCATTTCGCGGACCAAACCGTGCAGAAAGTGGCGCCACAGGTCCGCTTTCGTATTTCGCTCAACGCAACCCGATATTAAATATGGGATTTGCGTATCAAGGTGGAATCGCATTTGACTGGCAATTTGCCAAGCGCGCGAGTTTGCAGGGTATTTATATGAGTACCACTGCTGGAAACCCAACCAAGCGTAATGGTTTATTCGATGGTAATACAACAGCAGCAGCGCAGCTATTAGTAACACCTGTCGATAGTTTAGATGTGAGTGTGTATTACGCAAATAATTATTCCTCGAGTGGTTGTTTACAAACGTTTGTTGGTGATGATTGTTTAACAGCAGTTAACCCAAATACTCAAAAACGCGAACCTATTAAAACAAACGCAGTTGGCGCCACTGTTAACTGGCAAATATCACCTAAATTTACTTTAGGCGCCTGGGGTGGTTATACAAACTCCAATATTCCCGGTCGGTCAGGAAACGTAGAAACAACCAACTGGATGGTATATATGAACTTCCCCGACTTATTCCGCAAAGGCAACCTTGGGGGAATTTACGTAGGACAACCACCAAAAATAACTAGCAGTGACTTACCAGTAGGAAATAACGTACCAGATATTATTAACGGTGGTACAGGTCGCTCAGGTAGTCAACCAGGAACAACAACTCAAATTGAAGCCTTCTATCGCTTCCAAGTTACAGACAACATCAGTATTACACCAGGCTTAATTCACATTATTGAACCAGGACACACAGCCGATAGCGACTCAGTAACAATGGGAGTATTGCGAAGCAGCTTCATGTTTTAAAGTGGGATGGGCATCCTTTTATCTTGTAGGTTTATCTTGTGGGATGGGCATCCTTGCCCGTCCTATACTAAGGTCTATACTTTATAAATCTTTTATATAAACAGCAATAAATTAGCTAAAAAACTCAATAATTAGCACATCTTCACCTGCAAAAAATAAATAAAAAATTCAGTGGTACTTCGCTTTTAAAATAATCTCAGCAAGATTAAATTCAGATTAGTTAATAATAAACTTTTCTTAAAATCTATGCATCGACAAACTCGTTACCTGCTAGTTTTAGGTATAGCGGCTAGTACCACTATGGCTGTAAACCCCTGTCACGCACAGACAGTAACCGATAATATAGACAATAGCAGCGACAAAGCACTACTGGCGCCACAACCAGCATCAAATCAAAATATAAATAACTCAACTGACAAATCACTTACACCTTCAGATGCAGTTAGTCAAACATCTGCTCAAACCATTCCTAAACCTAACGTAAATTCTCGTATTCCTATACCAAGTAGAATATTCCCTGCGTTGCAGCAGTAATAATCTAAAATTGAATATTTTAATTTAAAATTGAATATTTTAAAATTGAATATATTGCACTTCCCCGTTTCTCCTTTGCATTAAATGTTATATCTTGTGGGATGGACTGTCTCTTGCCCGTCCGAAATATGGGGCGGGTTTAGATAGGTTGTTATGATGTGTCTAGATTGTTGTGTAACCCGCCCCTACGATTTCTTCGTACTGCTTACCTGCACTTTCCCAGGTAAATTCTTTCTCAACATATTCTCGTGCATTATGCGATAATTCCGCGCGCAATTGCGGATTATCAAAAATTTGACTAATTGCTTTTATATATTCATCTGGTTGATTCGCGCGTATTGCTCGCAGTGGTACATTTGGTGAGTCACAAGCTAACCCTTCCAAACCGCGATTAGTACCTACAACTGGTGTACCAGCTGCCATAGCTTCTAAAGTTTTGTTTTTAATTCCAAACCCGGTTCGCATTGTCACTACACAAACAGTAGCTTGATGTAAATACTCTGCCATCGAAGGAACTCGACCCGTAACATTCACACCTGGTTTATTTTTAAGCTCTAGCACTTCCTTTGTCGGTCGAGAACCGACAATATCAAAAGTTGTACCTGGGTAAAGTTTTTGAATTTCTGGTAAAACTTCGTTACAAAAAAAGCATACTGCGTCAATATTGGCTAAATTATCCATTGCCCCAACAAATACTATACGGCGCCCACCAGGGTCAGAAGTACGATAAGGGAACGATACCAAATCAACGCCATTGGGAATTACAGGAATTTTAGCGTTTGGTTTAAATTTGAGAAGTTGAATTTTATCTTCTTCGGTTGTCACAACAATATCTGAAAACTTTTGGCAGTACTTTTGTTCGTAACGGCGTAGTAACGGTAAATTTAATCTATCGCGAAGTTTATTTTCAGAGATTCCGGTTTCAAGTTGATTCAAACAGCTACCATATACGGAACTGTGGACATTAACTACAGTTTTGACTTTTTCTTGAAAATGCGGTCTGATATAAATCTCATTAACGCTGTGTTCACAGGTAATAACGTCACATTTACCCGCTTCAACAAAATCATCAATCCAGCTTTGCATCTGAGGTGAATATCTATTTAGTACACTAGGTGGAGTTGAGCGCACAATAAAAGTGCCAAACCTCTTAACTTTTCCAACTGCACCACCATTACCAGTGTGCGGACGGTCAAAAACAACTAAATTATCAACACGCTCTCTCAAATTAAAAATATCCATATCACTAACATCAGCTTCGCGTTGCGTCACCATCGTTACGGTATGGCGCCGACTGAGATAATCTAATAAATTAAAGGTTCGTACCTGTGTACCCCCACGAGTCGCAGGAAAAGGAAAAGTTGAAGATAACATTAGTATGTGCATTTTAAGTAATTCTACTGATAAAAAGATGTAAACTATATAAATATAGGATTAACTACCTTATAAGATAACGTCATCGCCAATATCCCTGATATTAGATATATAAATCAAGCAACTATTTTAATGTATAAAAATTAAACAGCCACCTCACTGATATTAAATATAGCCTTTGAAGAATATAGAGGCGCCGATGTTATGTTAATAAAAATTTAGGGAAATATATAAATATATTAAAATCTAAACAAATGTCTAAAATAACCATTACGATTCCTACCTACAACCGTGCCAAGCTACTACCTTTCGCCATTGAAAGCGTACTTCAACAAACCTACCAAAACTTTGAACTAATTATCTGTGACGACGGTTCTAGCGATGACACCCCCAACCTGATGTCACAATACACTGACAACCGCATCAAATACATCCGCCACCAGCAAAACGTTGGAAAAAGTAACAACATGCGTGCGGGTTTTGAAGCAGCAACTGGCGAGTACTTCATA
Source organism: Calothrix sp. FI2-JRJ7 (assembly GCA_019359675.1). GTDB lineage: Bacteria > Cyanobacteriota > Cyanobacteriia > Cyanobacteriales > Nostocaceae > Dulcicalothrix. The sequence continues at coordinate 19,288 of JAHHGX010000028.1, read as the reverse complement.
AAATTCGATGACGACGATAGACTCACACCCAAATTTTTAGAACATACAGCGACAATCTTAAACAACCACCCATCAGTAGATTTCGTTGGTACCGACCACTGGATAATAGACATCAACAACCAACGCGACGAAGCGCAAACCAAATATAACTCTCGCATTTGGGGAAGAGACACCTTACCAGAAGGAATAGTAGAAAACCTGCTTGAAGTGGTATTCGTTCGTCAAAGCTTTCAAATCGGCGCCACATTATTTAGACGCAAAGTCTTAACAGAAGTAGGTTTCATGCAACCCAACTGGCAGAACTGCGAAGACAATGATTTGTTTGTAAGGTTAGCGTCATCAGGAAAACAAGGGTATTATTTACCAGAATTATTAATGGAATATCGCTGCCACGCTGAACAGCAAAGTAAAGACCGTGCGATTCGCTACCTATCAGATAAAATACAGTACTTAGAAAACTACAAATTTGAGTCAGATAAATTAGAAAAAATCCGTCAAGGGCGCCTGACCGAAACACAGTTATTATTAGGACTAAGATTAATAGAGAAAGGTGAGACGCAGCAAGGAAGACAATTAGTACTGGCAGGTAAAGCACATTCGCTCTCCAAAGCATTAACAGGTTTAGGATTGTCGCTGCTACCCGTTGCAATTCGTCCAATGGCGTTTGATGCAGTCCGAAAAGTTAACTCAACATTGAGTTAAATAGTTTATATTTTACGCTTTATTCAGTATAATTTCTGATGTCTATAAGTATCAAAAACGATTAAAAATGATTAAGCAATTAATAACATTTTGCCGATAATAAGTGTACTAAATAGCATTAATTATCAAGAGGTTTTAATATATGAAGATTGGAATTTACACACTAGCAAATGACACTGTTTACGACCAGTTAGTTGCATTATTAAATAGCATAGAAGTTAATATTGGCGATATTCCTGTTTGTATTATCCCCTATAATGAACAACTAGATTTAGTACAAAAGGAAGTTAATTCTAGAGCTAATGTCACCATTTTTGATAATAGCGAATCTATTCAGCGTTGGGAAGAATTCGCAAATGAGGTATGGGCTGTTCATCCTGGCGCCAAAGCTTCTAAACTATCACGAAATTGGTGGTCTTCTGGTCATCTGCAAAGGAAATTGTGTGCTTTTGATGGAGACTTTGATGCATTTGTATTTTGTGATGCAGATAGTTTGGTAATGAAGTCTTTTGATGGTATTTTTGAAAAATTGAATACATACAGCTTTGTATTTGATGACTGGATACATAGTAAAAACCGTATTAAAGTACCATTGAATGTTCCATTACTTGAGCAAGCTAATTTATTTACAGAACAACAGATACGTCCTCGACTTCACTGCTCTGATTTTTTTGGTTCAAAGCGAGGTTTATTCACAGCAGAAGATTTGACGAAATACAAAAAGCTTTTAATTGAACAGAGAGAAGTAGAGTGGCTAACTGCTTGGTGGGATGACGCTCATTTATTTAATTATTTAACTTTTAAATCAAACTTACCACTTTTTAACTATACTCTCAGTGAAAATGGAGAGGATAGAACCGGGAATTGCGCCATTGCAGACCCATTTGTGAATATAAACAATGTGCTTTATAACGAGCAAGGTTTAAAGCCAATCCACCGACTTCACTATATGAACTACCCAACAATCGATTTTACTCGTTTGTGTTCTGGTGAAAATGTAGATATACGCTACAAAGAAGAGTTTTTGCATTACCGCTTTTTGAAACACCCTGAAAGTAAACCGCAAAACTTTTATTCTCCCAGCTTAAGCGAGAAATTTTCTAGATTATATAAAAAAGCTACAAAAAAAGTCAGAATGCTAGTTTCATAACGTTTTTATCTCTACTATTGCAATACTGTTTTTTCTGCGTCAATCACATTTGATATAGGAGTTAGGTTTATAATGCTCGTTACGGAAAAAAGTCCGATTGTAATTGTTGGCTGTGCAGACGATAATTATTCAATGCCATTAGCCACAACTATGTCATCTGTAATTGCTCATGTCAGTAGTCAACGTCAGGTAGTCATATGTATAATTGCAAATAAAATTGCACAAGCAAATAAAAAGAAAATTCTTAAATCTTTAAATAAACCTAACGTGACTATTGAGTGGCTTGTGCCAGATGAAGCAAAACTCACTAATGTCATAATTTCCAGGCATATCACAATTGCTTCGTATTATAGAATTTTAATTCCTGAGTTACTACCTGCAAAGTATCAGAAAGCAATTTATTTAGATAGTGATGTAATAGTAAAAACCAACATAGAGAAATTATGGGATACAGAAATTGCAGATAATTATGTATTAGCAGTGCGAGATATGGATATAGACACAACTTATGTGTCTTCCCCCAAGGGTTTACAAAACTATCAGCAACTTGGAATAGCTCCAGATTGTAAATATTTCAATGCAGGAGTTTTAGTTCTTAACGTTGATAAATGGCGCCGTGATAATCTTTCACAAAAAATAGTTAACTATATAAGTAATAATCAACTATATATTCGCTGGCATGAGCAAGATGCGATGAATGCAGTAATTGCAGGAAAATGGAGCGAGCTTGACCTAAGATGGAATAGCCAAGCTGTTATACATACTTATTCATCATGGAAAGAAACTTCTTTGACCGAAGAAATGTATAATAACGTAATTAACGATTCTTATATTGTTCATTTTTCATCATCTGCGAAACCTTGGAAACTAGGTTGTAAACACCCAAATAGAATGTTATTTTTCCAATACATCGATTTAACTGCATGGGCAGGATGGCGAATTACTTTTATTAGAAAAAGTTGGCTGAAAATGAAAGAGATAATGAAAAAGAATGGAATATTATTCAGTTGGCAACGAGCGTAAGGTGGTTCATAACCTAAAGTCCAACCTTGAGTTGTGGAGCTTAGACGAACTTGTGTAGGTGTGTTACTTACGGCGCCAATTTCTACACGTCCCATTGGTGCGTTAACGACACCACCATCCAAATGTTCGCTCATTACTCCATTAATAAGTAAATTTGGTGTAGCTTGGGTGCCAAGGGTGCTATCTAGGATAATTTGCGCGCGTGCAGGTAACGATACCAGAAATGCGAAACAAGAACATAACCCAAAGTATCTCATAAATCGAACTAGATTAACTCTTGGACTTATGATTCCATTTTCAGCGTGACTCTATAGCTGTTGTATATGATTTGACATTGAAATAAATAACGATATTCTCATTCGGGAGAGTCGGTGCGTAACGCTACAGGTCTTGTAACTACGTTGAAATTTTTTGGTAGTGTTACGCACCCTACGTTTTTTACATGCTAATTGCGTAAGCGCTAAAATGAAAAGCTTTGGGAACAAGCAACAGTAATTATACCTCCTTAAATTAGTGCAAGTGAAGTTAAGCGTGACTGTATAAATCTAAGAATTTTCTAGTTTGCCAGGGAGTTAATAGTCCATAGGCACTAATTCCCGATGGAATAAAAAATATGTGTAAATTTTTACTGCCGAAGCTAAATATTGTTGAGTTCAGCCAAAATTAAGATTATCGATGGATATTAATGAATTAACTTTTCTTCTTCAGTTACTGCGATATAACGATTATAGTTCTAGCTAGGATGCCATTGAATTTAAGTCTTTGAAGACTAAAGATAAGATTTGTCTTTCTTTGGGTAAGCAAAAACTTATAGACTATACCCGTGAAATTGCTACGGTCAAGATTTTATCTCAAGGTCAAGATTTGCTAAAGCTTGACCCTAAAGAAGTGTCGATAACACAAGAAGAACGTCAGGTATTGGAAAAGATTAGTAAGGCTTCTGAAAAAATTATTAATAAAATTACTTCGCTAGAAGCTAGTAAACGGGATGAGATAATAAAAGTTTTGATTGATAAGGGTTTGATTGAAGCTGAAGAGAAAATCAAAAAGACAAAGGCTGAAGTTTGGCTTACTGAACGCGGTATTGAGTATTTGCGAGATGATTATGTTGCTGAAGGCGCCGGGAATATCAGCTTAGACTTGCTTGGTAATTACCTGCGCTTCATGCGGAAAACTCTATGCGGTCATTCACAACAGCTATCTACACCGATAGATAACGTAGAGCCATTAGTTCAAAAAGATACAAATATTAACGATGAAGAAATTTTATAAATTATCCGGAATTTAGACAGGGAGCTTGGTAGTGACAATTATTTACCAATCTTCCACTTACGGAAAAAGTTACAGCCACCACTAACGCGCGATGAATTGGACAAAGCACTTTACCGTCTGCAAGCAAGCGACCAGATAGAGTTAAGTACTTTACTTGACCCCACAGATTATAAGCCCGACCAAGTTGAAGCTGGAATTATTCAGAATATAGGTGGTTCGCTCTTTTTTATTACTGTTTACTAAGCTACACAGCTAAAAGCTACTGCATTTATTTTACTGTACAATTGAACTAATTTGATGCTTTGCCAGATGAAGATAGAGTTAAAGTTATGGATACTAATAAAAACGTGGAGCAGTTAATTTGCTTAGTCGCTAAATAATTTATATAGTTATCAGGAATCATGCAATATTTAACAGGAAGCATCGAAATCATAACGAAAATTAACGAACTTACTTCGGCTAAAATATTATGGGTAGATACAGAAATTGCTGACTGGTATACTGAAAAACCTAGGCTTTCTATAATACAAGTGTTAACAAAAGCTAATGATGCAGCAAGCCAGTCAGTGTATATTTTTGATGTTTTGGATAAACATGATTTGATTTCCTACTTCATTAATAAAATCATGATTAATCCTCAAATTGAAAAAGTATTTCATAATGCAAGCTTTGATTTAAAATATCTTGGTAGTATTGATGCACAAAACATTACTTGTACATTAAAAAAAGCCAGAAGGATAAGTAAGGAAGTTTTACAAGTTTCTAATTTACAGTTAAAAACCTTAGCCACAGAGCTATGTAACTTCTCAGATGTAGATAAAGAAGAACAAGGAAGTGACTGGGGAAGGCGCCCACTTACTCAAAAGCAGCTAAAATATGCCGCTATGGATACGGTTTATCTAGCTGCTGTTCATCAACGTTTGCTCACATTTTCTAAAGCTAATGTACTAACTTCTGTTATTGAAGTGGCGCCAAGTTCTGTACAGTTAGCCGAAAAACCCAAGTCTTTAACACCGAATAAATTAAGATTAGCATTTGAATGCCCACGCTTACTCTATCTAAACCATCATTTTGGAGGTAGTACATTATTTTTACAGACAGAGAACGTTGTTGATATTGGTCAATTCCATAACTTAGTAGATGAATTGATTAATTTACTACTTAATAAACCAGACTTTATAGAGTTATTTAGACCATCTGCATCAGAGTTAGTTGTAGAGCAAATAGCTCATAACATACAACAGCTTTATTACAACAGAATATTCTACGCTTATTTACAAAAGGCTACAAGTAAAGATTCAAACCTAGCTCAACCACTGCTCAAAGTTTGGGAAGGTTTGAAAGAATTAATTATACGCTTTGCAGAGCTACTAATAATTAACCGAAACTATTGTGATGCTGAATACGTGATTAGTGAAACTTTTATTGTTGAAGACCGTAAGCTCGAACATTATTTCAACTTGCCTGATAACTCACAGCTAAGAGTTTTAGGTAGATATGATTACTTAGTTTTCAATTTTGATATTAACCGTTTATGCTTAATTGAGTTTAAAGCTTATCAACCTGTAGACTTATCAGCGCAGCTAGCACAAGTTGCAGTTTACAGCTATATGCTTTCGCAAAATAAAAAGGCGCCTATTGATTCGCTGGTTTACTGTATTTTGCCATTTAAAGAATATTATTATTCTTGGGAACAGCTAGAACATATAGCCCACACACTAATTCCCCGTAAATTACAACAAATGCAGCAATGGTTGACTTGGAGGGCGCCGGCGCCGAACCCACCCCCAGCTACTATCCAGCCACACTTGTGTAAAATTTGCCCGCAACAGCAAAAATGTCAAAGTTATTTTGAAAGTAGTAGTTAAGTAATTTAGCTACTTTCATTTTTTTTAATTGCTGCAATAAGCTCCTGTTTTTTCATTTTGGTACGTCCTTTTATATTTTGCTCCAAAGCTATTACTTTAAGTTCCATGACTGTCATCGATTCGTAGTCTTTTCCTTTTACTATACTTGTAGAACTACGATACGATGAAGACTCTAATATTTTATTTACAATGTCTTCAATTGCTTCTTTCACAATTGTAGTAACTTTAGTAATTAATGCATCCTCAGATAGTTCTTTTTGACTTTCAACCGTCTTAATATCTTTAACAGATGTGGTTACTAACTCGATTTTTTTATTCAGTATTGTTATTTGCTGCAATACCCTATCTAATAGCTCAAATACTGGCTTAAGCTGTCCTTTTTCGTCAGATTCAATTCCTAATTCGTTAGGAGTAGGGTCTGAATTCCCCATTAACTGCTGCATTTCTTGTTTTGTGATAGCAACTTCCTCATCAGTCATATCAAAAACCCAAACCCACAGCTTTTCGATATTTACTTCTTTTGCAATCAACAACCAGTCAATACCATATACAACTTCATAATCTTCTTCTTCAGAATATGCTTCAGTACGACGTACAATTAGAGGAATTAAATTAGTACCTTGATGTGCAAAACTCAGCTTTAAATACTCACTCCTTTCAAAAGAAATATCTAGTACTTCAGATGGTGGTATAGCTATCTGAAATGTATAAACTTGACCATGATTTACTGGTTTTATCCGTAAATAATTGACAATTTTTTTACGTCTTTCATTCTCGTTCATTTACTTACTCCGTTTTTTATCTACAGCAGAAATTAAGTACTTTCCTAACTCTATATAACAGTTAAAAGCATCTTGTGCAGACTCTTTCTCTTTACTACTTAAACTTTTATCAAATTCAGCATAGCAAAGAGGATAAGCTTTATCTGTATCTGATGCATTAGCAACAATAGTTAAACGTGGAATCCATGTATGGCGTGGAAATAATTCTAAATCTTTACTTTCATCTTTTTTAGCAATAATTTCTAAAATTTTTTGACTCATTGTAGTAATATTTTTGCTTGCTGATCTCTCGTACATACTTACTGCTATACCTAAAATATGTAAAGAGTCATCTCTAGATTCATCTACTGCAATAGCTCTATTAATTACATATTCTAATGCACGAACTGGGTAAGGAGTTAATTGCGTAGGAATAAATACAGCAGAAGATGCCATTAAGGAAATAGTGTTAGCTTTACCAAATGATGGTGGTGGGTCAATTAATACATAGTCATACTTTTCATTATATCTCCTTAGCTTCTTTGATAATACTCTGTCTACATCTGGTGTCATAATTAATGCTGCTTCCATATCGCTTAAACGAATATGAGATGGAACTATATCCAGTTCAACATCATCCCACTGTTTATGAATAACTACATCTTCTAATTTGGTTCTGGGGTCTAAAAGTAAATCAGTTATATCTTTCTTGCCTTGATCTTCGATATCCTCTAACGGATCAATTCCTAATCCTGTTGTTAAATTAGCTTGAGCGTCAATATCAATCAAAAGTACACGTTTTCCCAGCTTACTTAATGCTGCTGCAAGGTTAATAGTTGTTGTAGTTTTACCTACACCACCTTTATTATTAAATATAGTAATAATCATACTTTTCTCCTTTTCTTTTTCTATAGCTGGTGGAATAATTTTCTCAGTACTAGACTTTTCATTAACATTAGTTATGGTTTTTTCATCTTTAAATAGTTTTGAAATTTGTTCTAAAAATTTAGAGCGAAAACTTTGTTCGTTCTGGTATATTGTTTTATAAATAGTTAAAAAAGTAGGCTTTGATAACAATTTATTTAATGAATCAAAATTATCAATAAAATCTTTTTGAGAGTAATTTAATATTTCTTTTGGCTTAAGTTGATAATTATAAATGATACGAAATTCGTATCCGTTTGTTAACAATCCAATAAACGCAACTGTCTTTCTCATATAGTCATTGATTTGCCATATGTTTTGAGCAAGATTTTTGCTAGGAGCTTTTACTTCAATGACTAAATAGGGTGCATATGGAATCTCTGAGGTAGGTGAAAGTACCAGAAAATCAAGTTTAGATTTACCAACCACTGCTTGTGGTTCCCAATCTTTTGGACTGTAACCCAGCATTTGCAAAAGTGGAACTATAACTTTTTTTTCGACATCTGATTCACTACTTTCGGGTGAGATATTATTAAAAATGCTCTGTAAATTGGAAGTATAGTCAGCAGACATATAAGTATAGGATTTTTTGTATTATTTTAACTAATACTGAATCAGTATATACATGAATTAATAGTGATCAACAATAAAATCACCAGTTCGTTATTATTTATCTTGATGCGATAGTCATAAGCTTGTTTCGACTTCGCTTTCGTTACCGCAAAGCTCTGGGTTAAAAGTCAATTTTTATAGTCCTCCTGTAAGTGTTTTTGTTTTGAACACGGTGATACCTCACTTATTGTTACACTGTATCAGGAAATATTAGTAATAAGAATTACTTATTGTTATGTATGGATAATTACAATATTAACTAATATGTTGAGTTTTCCTACCCTTCGGGATATCCTCCGGATAACGGAACACTACGTGAGCGCAAAGCCTTTACCCAACCTACTATTCTCTTTTATCCGTTCAAATTTACTGAGAAGAGCAGCTTTGAAGCTGACTCAATTATTATTCTTTGATGGAAAACAAAATTTAGCAGCGTACTTATTAGGAAAAGGTGATTTACTTTACCAAACAGGCGCCGACTTAGACCGTTTACAAAGCTTATTTGCGACAAATATACAACTTAACAAATAAGCGCGCATTATAAAATGATATAGGACAGCCACGCTTTATTCAGTTTGTTCTTGATGGTAACGATTTAGCAAACTTTGAATAAGGCTTGGTTTATTGATTGTAAATATTGAACGAGGTCTGTTTCGGTGTAAGGTAGGTAGGCTTCATGGGCTTTAAGGAAGGCATCGGTTGCTAGTCGTCCGGGAAGGTTGAGAATACGCTGTACTTCGGCAGTAGAAAGTTGACGACTGCGGTAAGCATCAACGACGAGGGATTCAAGCGCGCGTCTCGATAGTTGCTCAGGGTTATCAGCGAGTTGGTAAACGATATCGTCAGGATATCCGTTCAAATTTTCAGGAAGAGTAGCTTTGAAGACCGCAAGTGAAGCTGACTCGATGATTATTCTTGGTGGAAAACAAAATTCCGCAGCGTATTTATTAGGGAAAGGTGATTTACTATTACCTAACAGGCGCCTATTTATAAACCTAATAAATATTGGCAAGCTTACCAGGAGGAACTTTCCGGGGCAAGAAACTTAGAAACCATGACGAGGTGCTAATAGAACAGCTACAAAACCCGGAAATGGCAAAGGCATACTTGGAGGTTGCCCTTGAAGAGTACGAGCAGGATGGGGAGGAGCGCGTTTTTTCTGGAAGCACTGCGGAATGTGGTGGAGGCACGGTTTGGGATGACCCACTTTGCGGAAAAAACGGGTTTGAATCGTCAAAACCTCTATCGGGCTTTGTCTTCAGAGGGAAACCCTGAACTGCGAACCATTAGCCTTGTTCTTCATAATCTTGGCTATCGCTTGAGCATACAACCGATTCGCGCTGTGTCAAGTAATTAATGTTTTGCTCAAATGCTTATGTGGTAAAGTTTCTAAAAAACTTTGTGATTTACTGAATATATATTAATTACCAAAAATGAAACTAACCATCTTGTGGGATGGGCATCCTTGCCCGTTCCATTCAAATATTTAGGCGCCAATCTTAACCTCCTCTTACTCTTCTCTCTGCGTACTCTGTGTCTAATAAGGTAATTATCTTTACCTAAAAATGAATAGCATAGAGCAGTAGTTTGCTTGTTTGATATTTAGGGCGGGCAAGGATGCTCGCTCCACAAGAAAGAAATGTACTCTGCAAAATCTCTTTTTTGTTTGCCCTGTTAGTTATTCTTCGCTGGTATAATTTTGACTGCTTGAAATTGTGAGGGGTATGGGGAGGTAACTTATATAAATACTCATATATATGTTGGGTTCCGCAAAGCCTCCACCCAACCTACAATGTGAATGCGTTATTGGAAGGGTTGAATAATGGGATATGTAATTGCGACTGCGAATATGAAGGGTGGTGTAGGTAAAACTACGCTAACTGTTAATATGGCCACTTGTTTGGCGAAAAATCACGGTAAACGGGTGTTAGTAATCGATTTGGATACGCAAATTAGCGCTACTCTAAGTTTGATGTCTCCTGTTGAGTTTGCTAATCGTCGTAAACAGGGCAAAACGTTTCGATATTTAATTGACCAAATTATGACCCCTAGTGAGGCGCCGAGCCATACAATTCATGATGTAATTCAAAAGCAAGTGTGTAATGTACAGGGTCTAGATATGATACCTGGTGACATTGACTTGTACGATGAATTTGTGGTGTCGGAACTTTTGCACCAGCAAGCGGTAACTTTGGGTGAGAAGGATTTTGAGACTATTTGGAACCGTTTTGAACGAGTCCTGCTAAGTAAAATATTGGAACCGATACGCGATGAGTACGATTTTATTATTTGTGATTGCGCTCCCGGTTATACTTTACTAACACGTAGCGCACTAGCAACGAGTAATTATTATATATTGCCAGCAAAACCTGAGCCATTATCTATAGTTGGGATTCAACTTTTAGAAAGACGTATTGCCCAGCTAAAAGATAGTCACGAACACGAAGCTAAGATTGATATTCAAATGCTGGGGATTGTATTTACCATGTACAGCGGTAATTTGCTCAGTGGTAGGTATTATAAGCAGGTAATGAACCGTGTATATCAAGACTTTGGCGATAGCAAGGTGTTTAAAAGCCAGGTACCGATGGATATGAACGTCGCAAAAGCTGTTGATAGTTTTATGCCTGTAGTTTTGAATAATCCTCAGTCCCCTGGTTCTAAATCTTTTGTGCAGTTGACACAAGAGTTATTAATGAAATTGTGATATTTAATTGGTTTTGGCTGGCGCCAGTCAAAACCACCTCTAAGACGAAAGCAGGATGTAGAAAGCTGTGGCGCCAGTTGTTTAGAAAAAACAGATATAGTATCTGAGTCATCACTTAAATAAGTACGTTGTTCAATGGCAACGTGATATTGCTGTGGGATATTTGCCTCAATTGCGTCAGCTATCGCTGTAATCAATCTATGATGTAACTCTGCCCAAAATACAGGATTCTCTAAATATGGATTCATTCCTGGGAATGGATTATTCATTTTTGGACTTCCCGAAAAAAGCTGCTTTTAAATTTATCTTACTAACTTTGCTTCTTTTGATGGCGCCGAATTCTTTCGTTTGACGGAAGATGCACGCGTGTGATGAGCCATATATTGAGCCTATGGATATATAATATTGGGTTGTGTACTATGATGTTATTTATACAAAATTGGCAGTCTTTGGCTTGTGCTGCTATGGTTGTAGGCTCTGTGTTTATGGGTTTGCAGGCAGCTATTTATCAAAATAGGTCTGGTGTAAAATATTCTTTTGTTTGCTTTATGATTGCTGTTTCTGCGGCTTTGTTGCAAACGGGGTCTTGATATATTGGGGAGTTGGTGCGTGACGCTATTTGTCTTATAGCTACGCTGAATTTTCTTGATGGCGTCACGCACCCTACGTGGCGAAAATTTTTTTGATTCAAATCTACGGTTATTTGGTAGAGTTAGTGTAATATAGTGTAAGACCTGAATTTAAGGTGGTTGCCGTTGAACCTGCTAATAGTTCTATACTTAGTGGTGGGAAACCAGGGTCACATAAAATACAGGGTATCGGCGCCGGATTTATTCCACCGATATTAAAACTTGAGTTAATTGATGAGGTTATTCGAGTTAATGATGATGACGCTATTACTTATAGTCGGCGCCTAGCATCAGAAGAAGGTATTTTATCTGGTATATCTACAGGAGCGGCGTTGTATGCTGCCATTCAAATTGGTAAACGAACTGAAAACGCTGGACGCTTGATTGTTGTAGTTCAACCAAGTTTTGGTGAGCGCTATCTTAGTACACCTTTGTTTAAAGATTTGGGATTGCAAGATTTAATCAACGAAATGCAGTTGTCAAATTAAAACCATGCAATGGTAGAATATATTTATATACAATCTACTTTTATCCGGGCGGGATTGTGTGGTATTAGTATTAAGGTATTAATTCAAAACAAGTTTAAAAGAGTACTGACATGGCGACCTTGAAGCTTAATAACGGCGAAATTTTAACTGAAGAGAGCCAAATTATGGAAATATTAGCTCCGCTCTCGATTCAATTAAAGCATTACGACTTAGAAGAATCACCCTCTTTTGCCGCTTTGCTTGCACAAGATGTTCTTAGCTATTTAGAAAAAGACCACATCTCACAACTGCATCAGCAAGAACTTGATTTTATTAAGCAGAAAGGTGATTATTTTTGCTATGACCTGTTTATGCTACATCCTGGTTCGCCAAATTTATATACGCATACCTATACATACAGCCGCTACCATACTCACGAAGATGCAGAAGCGCTGTATGTTTTGTCTGGTGAAGCAATTTTCGGTTTTGTATTACCGAATGGAAGTCAAGTGCAGTTGTTGCTACAAGCACACGATTTTATTCATATACCTTCTCAATACGAACATTGGTTTAGTCCTGCTGCGTCTTTAAATATAAAAGCTGTTCGATATTTTTCCAGTGCGCGCGGTTGGATGCCAGAGTATACTAATACTGAAGTAAAAATTTATTAATACGATTATTCGTTTATCGATGTTTTTTGATAGGCAAGATAAATGCCTTCTAAAAAAGTATCTGGGCTAATTCCATCAGGTAAGTTATTTAATTGAATAATTGACTGTACTTGTTGAGTAAGCTCAATAGCAAGTGCTGCTCGTGCTTGTTTTGACATTATATGGCGCCGCACTAAATATTCCCGAATAACTGCAAAATCATCAGCAAGCATTGGTGATAAATCAGTAGTTTCTAAAATTTTTTCACAAGCTGAATTAGAAGATTCTGACAGTGTTAATTTTTGTTTTTCAGAAACAGCGATAGAAGACGTTTGAATTACGATTGTACCTGCGACGAAATCACCTAAACGCTTTTCTTTCTGATTAAACATAATTAGCAAGGCGCCAATAAAAGAAATTTCATCAAAAGGTCGCAGCAGCGCACGTAAAGTTGTTTGCTGAAGTCCTACAGGTCTACCATCATCACGAACAACGCGAATTTTGGCAAAACGTTTACCTGGTGTTTGCCCTTGCCATAAAGTTTCAAAAAATACAAAATATCCAGCGTAAACTGCAAATAAAATTAAGAATGCTATTGCAACTACCCAGTTATTAGTTTGCTCACCAAATATTTGTCTACCAAAAGTATATATTTGATAAGAAACTGTTAGCCAAATAGTGAAAATCAACGCTATTATTAAAGCTAAAACATGATAATCAATTAATAGAGCAAAAGTTCGACTACCAATACCAGCTAAAATAAATTCAAGCTCAACACTTTCTGGTGTAATAAATTTAACGCGATTAAAAATATGCATAATTTTTTTAACATAATTTTTCTACACATTACGGTCGCGCAACTTTAAGCCAAAACCTTCACGACGACTTCGTAAATCACAGTAAAGTACGGCTTTAATTGTTTGCCACAATGGTACTACTAATGCAATACTAATTAAAGTTAAAACTATATTTACTATTGCAGCTAACAACCTATAGTTACTATTTATTCGTGCTAAAGGTTGTAAGGAAATTTGAATAATGATATTTAACACACTTAAAGGTACTTGAAGCGGAAAAGTTAATAAATAAGTGACAATAATAATTGCAACAATTCGCCATAAATTACCCCTTGTCAAATTCCAACTTCGCTTAATTGTAGATGCTCCATCAGTAGAATTTTCAATTGCTAAAGGCACTTCAACAAGTATAAAACGTGCTTGCACTAAAAGAAAGACGCTGAAAATTAGACCTATATAAACAAGTACCAATGTAAATGATACTAACGCTACTACAGGATTAAAAGCATCGTTTGCGGCGCCTCCAGGTATAAAAATTCCTAATACCACTCCCATTATTAGTGCCAAAATAAATAATAATATAATTACTCCAATTGTGATACCAATAATAAGTAAAAACATTAATAAACCCATGACCAGAAATTGCCATAACCGCGCTCTTAAAAAACGACCCGCTTCTAATGGAGTTTCTGGTTGTTCAACTAGTTCGCTATATGCCAATCGAGATATTAATGCTAAAGTGGCGCCGCATCTTGCCCAACCGTAAACGGGTACAAGTATCCAGGCATAAGCAATAAATGCTAGTTTTAAATAAGATTTGAGATGTGAACTATACAGCCTAAGTCCAGCAGTAACTACGTTACCAATACTCAACGGTTGAATGGGTTGCGAAGAACCTTGGTTAAAAGACATGGTGCTACTACAATAATCAAGCTACTGCTTCAAGCTATCTTAAGCTAAGGTAGCCCAAGTACGAGTATAAATTCATGAATATTCAACGTTGGATAGCACGACGTGAACCAAACTGGCAGCGTCTCGACACTTTATTAAAAAAAATAGAAAAATCTGGACTTAAATCACTACGTTCAAGCGAAATTCGCGAATTGGCTATTCTTTACCGTACCGTTGCCGCTGACTTAGCACGCGCTCGTACCCAGCAAGTCAGTAATACTCTGATACAAAGCCTACAATCAATGACAACGCGCGCTTATAACCAAGTTTATCAAGGTTCGCGTCGGCAAGAATGGCAAGGTATCACTAATTTTTTTCTATGGGGATTTCCTGCGGTGGTGCAGCAAAGTATAGTTTATATAGCTTTGGCGACCGCTTTGTTTATATTGGGGTGCTTAGTAGCTTGGTGGTACGCTTGGCAAGACCCAAGTTTCATGTCGCTAATTGTACCCGAACATTTAATTAAAACAGTTAGAGACGAGCGCAAACTTTGGATGGGTTCTATATTGGGCACCGAGCCACTAGCATCGAGCGGTATCATGATTAATAATATTATGGTGTCGTTTAAAGCTGTTGCTGGTGGAATTACCGCAGGCGCCTTTACTTTCTACATTCTGCTATTTAATGGTTTACTAATAGGCGCCGTTGCAACGCTTGTTGGACAAAATAATTTAGCATATCCATTTTGGGCATTTGTCTTTCCCCACGGGTCATTAGAGTTACCAGCGATATTTTTTGCAGGTGGTGCAGGGTTTTTAATCGCACGGGCAATTCTGTTTCCAGGGAAATATCGGCGCCTGGATGCTCTGAAGTATTATGGAACTTTAGCTTCGCAATTAGTGTTTGGAATTATACCCATGCTTGTAATTGCTGGCATTATCGAGGGTTTCTTTTCCCCTAACCCTAGCGTACCTGAACCATTAAAATATCTTGTTGGGACGGGGCTGTTTATGAGTTTAGTAGTATATTGTAGTAGGCAAGGCAACGGATAGAACGGATGTAACGGATGTATTTGTATGTTTGGCTTTAATAAGAAAACTATTCGCTTGTTTTTAGTTAATTTGTTTGCTGTGGTTGTGATTAGTAGTGCATTGATGGGGTGTACTACGGGCAGTAACGTGCCTCCATCTCAAGCAGAAAAAGCAGTAGAATCTTTACCTAGTCAAAGTGACAGTCAAGATAATAAATTACCCGAAGGTGTAGCGAGTGCTGTTTTAAAAGATGCTTCTAAACGCACAGGTAAGTCTACTTCGGAGTTAAAAATTACTACGTCAGAAGCGCGCACGTGGAATGATGGTTGTTTGGGTTTAAAAGAACCGGGGGTTCTTTGTACTCAAGCATTGGTTCCAGGTTGGCAAGTTAAGGTAACTACTAATTCTAAAGTACTGGTTTACCACACTAATAAGTCAGGTAGCGTAGTTCGACTGAACACAGCAGCCAATGATTCTACCACCTGAACCTAACTCAACACATACAATGTGAGTTTTATGAAGTACAGTGCTGATGATATTATTGTAAATAAAAGGGCTGAATCTAAGCAAGCATCAAATGGAAAGTGGCATAGAGTTTGGGATATTGTTTTAAAACAAGCACTCACTGAAATAAATAATTTAGAAGAGATTTCTAGGCAATTGTCTCACCAGAATTTTGATGTCGATATCAAAGTCGCAGAAGGAAGACATCTAACTGTCTCTGTAATAAATGACAAAAGCTACTGGGATGATGAATTCCTTTTTTCTACATATATTACCGCTTCAAACATACTCAGTAAGTTAAGGTCGATTTGCTCGTAATGCATTGTATTCATAATGGATATATTTATTATGAATTCGACATTACAACAAGCTTGGTTTATCTTTAAGGTATAGGAACGGTTAAGAGGCACCTGTAGCAGGGAGTAGCAATCATGACGTTAAAAAATAAACGTATTGTCATAGTTGGCGGTAGTTCAGGAATTGGATTGGCGACAGCTAAAGCTGCTTATGCTAAAGATGCATCTGTAGTAATTATGGGTCGTTCTCTAGAACGTTTGAATCAAGCTAGTGCTGAAATAGGTGATGGTGTAGAGAGTAGACAAATAAATGTAGAAGATGAAGCATCTGTAAAAGCTGCATTTGCAGAAATAGAAATGTTTAACCATTTGTTCGTCTCCGCTACTGTTGCAGCAACTGCACCCCTAACAGAAACGACAAAGGATAAGTTTCGTCCTACACTTGACAGTAAAATTTGGGGTGCATTACATATTGCTAAACATGCTGCTTCACATTTACTTGAAAAAGGTTCAATTACTTTTATTTCTGGGTTAGCAGGTCGTAAAGGATATCAAGGATTTGCGCTCGCAGGTGCCGCAAATGCAGGAATAGAAGCTGTCGGTCGGAATCTTGCTGTTGAGTTGGCGCCAATTCGAGTCAACACCGTTTGTGCAGGTGTGATTGATACACCAATGCTTGACCAAGTATTCGGAGAGAAAAATTACAAATCGTTGAGTCGATAGCAGCAAAACTACCAGTGAAACGTATTGGAACACCTCAAGAAGTTGCCGATGCTGTTTTATTTCTAATGAATAACGAATTTATTACAGGTACAACCTTATTGATTGATGGTGGAGATGCGCTAGTTTAACCTGATTTTGATTTTCTAACCACTCCAGAGGCTCCCGTACCACGAGAGTTGAGTTGATTATTTTCCACAGGAAAGTTGAGCATTTTTTAATCCTTTAGAGAAAAAGAGAAACCATTCTGACACAGACAGACCGAACAATTTTAGTTATCGGCGCAAGGAGTGCTATGGGGCGCCCTATTATTAAAGAACTCCTTGCTGATGAACAAGCATCATGGCACATTTTGCACGTTAACTCGTAACCCTCAAAGTCCACAAGCAAAAGCGTTATTAAAAATAGCTCAAGAAAGAGTAGAGTTATTTTAAGGAGATGTAAATGATATAAGCAGTGTTTCAGCGTTTGAACTACCTCGACCGGAAAGGAAAGGTGATTAAAGTAGAGCAATATCTCGCACGAATTCTTCAATTGCCAGCTTTAGAGAATGCGATATTTCTGGATGCGAAGTAATACCGACTTCATCTAATCCACTTCCTGCAATAGGTAATGTGATATTCGCTTTCTCAATTATCCTTGCTGACATTACTGTTAAGATTTCAGTTAAAGAAGCTAAGGCAATTGTCGCACAGGGAGAGGTATTAATAAGCAGAACTGGTTTTCCAACAAGTTCACCACTGCCAACCAACCAATCAAGAGCATTTTTCATTGAACCTGGAACACCATGTGCGTATTCTGGACTTGAAATTAATACACCATCAGACTCTTTTAGCTGTTCACGAAAAGAAGCAACTGCTAGCGGCGCCGGGTCAACATCAATGTCTGGATTAAAATGTGGTAAGTCGCCAAGTCCTGAATACATAGTAATATTTACACTAATTGGCGCCAACATTGCTACAGCACGTAAAACGGCTGTATTCGATGATACTGCTCTGAGGCTACCAGATATTGCGAGGATTTGTATATCCATCAATATTTTTCAGTGTGTACAACTTCATATAATGACATTTGAAACTCATTATTTGCTAGCGCGCGCATTTGTTTTAATGGTTCAGCCATTGGTGGGTTAGCGTTCATGTTGGCGTATTCTTCTTGAGATGTCCATAAGCCGTAGTTTATCGCACGGGCGCCATTTAGTGACCGATGAAAGTGAGTGGTTGGCATTGCTGGTAAACCTGAAATTTGTCGAATTGCTTCTGCGGTCGCTTCTAAAAACTTAGGTTGGTCGGCAGGATTTTTTAGTTTAAATATACCAAAGTTGATAAATTGACCAATACCTGCCTTGATTTGCATTTTACTATCGGCTGGTTCACTCATAAAAATTTCGTAGAGGTGAGAATCTGGCGCCAAAAAGCCTGTAATTTGTGTTGCTAGAGCAATATCTTTGTTACTTATATATGTGTCATAGTCAGCTTGAGTTTGCCATTGTACATAGTTAACGACGCGAAAACCATCGAAGCTGCGGTGAATTGCGCTCGCTATATATCCAGGTTGCTGTTTGAAAATGTTTTGTGTGTAAGTTTTCAAGCTATCTACTAGCATCCATTGCTGGTCGGGTTGGGTAACAAAAATATCCAACTCTGCCAAAACTGCATTTTCCTTGAATATTGTAAGCATATAGGTGCCCCGATATTGTTGTAATTTTCACACATGTTCTATATAAAGCCTAACTATATAGACTTTACTGACTGCCGTATAGTCGTTTTTTGCGTTTTTATACGATTATTGCTACTTGTTGAAGAATTGTTTCGGTGTCATTCCTGTAAAACGCTTGAAATGTCTACCAAATTGACTTTGACTTGTAAAACCAACTAGTACTGCTATATCTGTGATACTTCCCTGCCTAAGCATCATTAATTGCTTCGCGCGTTCAATACGGCATTTGATTAAATACTGATAGGGAGAGTAACCTGTAGATTGTTTAAATAATCGAACGAAATAATATTGGCTGATTCCAACATATGCAGCAATATCTTCTAAAGATATATCTTCAGATAGATGATATTGCATATAATCTATTGATTTTTGCAATTGATGGCTAGGCAAACCACCAGAATAATTAGAAATTTCATTTTTTTTAGATGAGTAACGATGTAATATCATGTCCGGTTGCTTACCCATAAAAAAACTAATCACGCTGCAACTGTCACTTGAGGCCACCAATAAAAATTTGTTAAACCTCGAACTAAATCTTTTTGTTTGAGCAATTGTTTGCAGCGAT
>JAHHGX010000027.1 GCA_019359675.1 Calothrix sp. FI2-JRJ7 | reverse complement strand
TGGTAGAATGTTGGTAACATTTTCAATAGGTAGGTCTTATTGCAAATAGAAGACCTATCTTTTCTACCATGAAATGTTACACACTTTACCAGTACAGCTTTTCAGGCGCCTTTGTCACCCCTTCAGCGTGATGATATCATAGTAACTAATAATATCAGAGATTTTGAAAATATCCCTAATATGAAATTAGAGAACTGGTTATAACCTTCAAATTACGCGAACATCCTTGGGAAATTACCTTGAACTTGGACGAATTCAAAGAATTGATAATTAATTGTCTAAATTTCATTCAAAAAGTTTATTGCTATATCACTTTCATCAATAATCTGCCACATTTTAAGTTGTTCTGTTGAAGTGTTATTATTTTGACTTATGGTTTTACTACTAAATTTAAACTTAGTAAAAAGACAGTGGTAAGAATGTCCACTGTCTTTATTTAATTAACGTTTTAATTGTATAAAAATGTTTTTACCAGCTAGTAAAAAACAGATTATGAGGTAACGAAAACAATTATTTATTTTTACCATTTCCGTCTTTACCATTAACAGCTACTTCAACTCCAGGTTGATAAGTCTCGCTGAAGGAACGAATAGCATCAAAACCAACACGCGCACAAAAATCACCAAAACTTTCTTTTTTCTTACGCGACTTTTTGAACAATACAAAAATCGGTTCGAGGAAAGTCTCTAAGTCGTCTACATGCATTTTTTCGGTGTACGGTTGTGCCAGTCGAGTTTGATTGGGACATCCACCAAGCCAAACTTGATACGATAAGGGGGCACTACCCACAAATCCTAGTTCTGCCATATAAGGACGCGCACATCCGTTCGGACACCCAGTCATTCTGGTAACGAAATGTTCATTTGGCAACCCGACTTTATCGAGTAATGCTCGTATCCGTTGTAAAAATGATGGTATTGCGCGCTCAGACTCGGTTACTGCTAAACCACAAGTGGGCAAAGCAGGACATGCCATAGAGAATCTTTCTAGCGAGTCAATTTTTTCTAAGTCTGTGACTACACCATTACGATTAAGAATTGCTTCAATTTCTTCTTTGTGTTCAGGTGCAATGTTACATAACAGCGCGTTTTGATGCGGTGTTAGATGTATCGGTAAGTTATACTTCTCGACGATTTCGCGCAGTGCTGTTTTAAGCTTAAAGTCACCTTCGTCTTTTACACGTCCATTGTCGATGGAAACACCCAAGAATAATTTACCATCACCTTGTTCGTGCCAACCCAGAAAGTCATGATATCTAAACTTGATGAGTTTCTTAAATGGTTCGACAGGTTTACCGAAGTACTCTTCGACTTTCGTGCGGAACTTTTCAACTCCCCAATCGTTTATTAAATACTTTAATCGAGAATGGCGCCTGTCGGTTCTATCACCATAATCGCGCTGTGTGGCAACAATTGCTTTTACCAAGTCGTAAACGTCTTCTTTTTGTACGTAACCAATTGGGTCTGCGGTACGTGCGAAGGTTTCTTCTTTGTTATGAGTTCTTCCTAAACCCCCACCAGCAAATACATTAAACCCTTTGAGTTCACCTTTTTTATTGGTAATGACTACCAACGTCAAATCTTGACTATATAAATCAATTGAATTATCTCCTGGTACTGTCACGCTCACTTTAAACTTACGTGGCATGTAGTGTGTACCATAGATAGGTTCTGGGTTGTCATGAATAATTGTACCCGTCCCATTCTTTTGACGTGCTGCTACGACTTCTGGGTTTTCTTCAGCACTAATGGCTTTTTCGCCATCTAGCCAAATTTCGTAGTAAGCTCCTGTTTGTGGTGTTAGTAGCTGGGCTATATTTTCGGCATACTCCCAAGCATACTGATAATCGCGTCTATTTTTGAAAGGTGCTGGTGGCGCCATCACGTTACGGTTCACATCTCCACAGGCGCCTAACGTTGAACCCATGCTTTGAACTATAGCAGCAATCGATGGCTTAAGATTTTTCTTTAAAATTCCATGTAACTGAAACCCTTGGCGAGTGGTAGCACGTATTGTATGATTACCGTATTCGTCAGCCAGTTTATCTAAAGTCAAATATAACTCTGGCGGCACAAAACCACCTGGGTTACGTGTACGCAACATCATTTGATAATCTTTCTCTTGCCCTTTGGCGCGGTTATCACGATTATCTTGCTGGTACGAACCATGAAATTTCAGAATTTGTATAGCGTCTTCGCTAAAGTGATTCGTGTCTTGAAGTAACTCAGTAGCAACTGGTTCACGTAAAAAATTACTACGTTCTTTAAGTCCTTCGACTTTAGAAGGTTTGCGGGTTTCAACGGCAGGAGGAGGAGCAGATTGTACCATTTCTGTAAAATAAAGTGTTCTTATTCATTCATCACTACACGCCGAAACATGGTAAGATTTAGCACCTATTCGGCTACGGTTGTACGGTAATCCGGTCGGGATTAAGTTGAATTATTTATATTCTACCACGTTGAAAAGCCGACTTCGCTAGTGATGTAACACTAAAACAAACCCGGCAATAATACTTATTAGTTGTTTGTAATTGTTTGTAACTAATTGCTAATAGTTAAGTTCAAGGTATAACAGCAAGCACTTTAATTGTTATGAGTTATTGACTATTAGCCATTAGCAATTGTAAAGACGCTTGAATTTTTACTTCACGCGCCAGCCAATACCTCCGTTGAGGCTAACACCAGAAGCGGAACTATTTTGATAAGCATTGACACCGACAGTAGCGTTACTATAGATAAGGAAATTTTTTGCTACTTCAGATTCAACACCAGCTACAACAGCAATACCATCTTTATTGCCACTGGGAGTTGGTTTGCCGTTTTCTTCAACAAATTGATAACCACCACCAACATAGAGGTTAGTACCTTTTGCGATAGGTACGTCTACAGTCAAGTGGGGGATAATTGCGCTTGTTTCGTTACTAAAGTTGATTTGACCACGTGCAGATACAGAACCGCCTAAAGGTACACGACCAGTAATATTTCCACCAAAAGTTGCTGCATCTCCACTTTGACCACCGTTAGTAACGCCAGCAGCAACACCAGCACCTATATAGGCTGCATCAGTACCTTTTTTAGGCGCCGCACTTGCAGAACCAGCAGACATAAAAATTGGAGCAATTGCTAAAGCGGATAATGCAGAAATTGTCACAAAAGACTTCATCACACCTTTCATATTTTTAACCTAATTTGTAAGTATCGCTTTATATTTAAAGTCGAAAAAAATACTAAAAGGTTCCAGTGACTTTTCGGCTTTTCTTAAGTCAATGTTGCTATTTAAAATCATATTTATCACTAAATAAAACTTCAAGAGCATTATGTTTACAGACTTCTAGCGAAAATACAGGAGAATTATATGTTTTAGATGACACTTTTAAATCTGTCACACTTTCGGGAACAAATAAGTTATAAATGATACGACCATTATTGTTATGGTGAGTATCCAAAGAACTATTATGTCAAACAATCAAGTGTTATCTGGTTTAATGGGTGTTTGTGTCGGTGATGCTTTAGGAGTGCCTGTAGAATTTACCAGTCGCGCAGAGAGAGCAGCATCACTAGTAACTTCAATGCAGGGTTACGGAACATGGGATCAACCACCTGGCACTTGGTCTGATGATAGTTCCCTGACTTTTTGTTTGGCAGAAAGTTTATGTAATGGTTTTTCACTCGATGCTATAGCAAAGTCGTTTTGGCTGTGGTATCACGAAAGTTACTGGACTGCTAGGGGTGAAGTGTTTGACGTTGGTAATACTACGTTTTTGGCTATTGTAAATTGGAAACAAGGTGCCTCACCCGTAGACGCAGGTGGAAAAACTGAGAACAGTAATGGTAATGGTTCACTGATGCGAATTTTGCCAATGGCTTATTTATATAGAGAATTAGAATTTTCTGAATTAATCAAACGGGTACATCAAGTCTCTTGTATCACTCACGCTCATGCAAGGTCACAAATAGCGTGCGGTATATATATTAGTATTGCTGTTGCTTTGCTAAAAGGCGCCGACAAACACGCAGCTTACCTAAAAGGCATAAAAGACGTTAAAGATATTTATAGTACATCTGAATATAATATGGAGATGCAGCATTTTGAACGAGTCTTTGATGGCGCCATTGATAAACTACCAATAGAGAAAATAAGTTCAGATGGATATGTAATTGATACACTTGAAGCATCACTATGGTGCCTTTTAAATAGTTCTTCTTATGCCGAAGCTGTACTAAAAGCTGTGAATTTAGGATTTGACACAGATACTACGGCAGCTGTTACAGGTGGACTGGCAGGTATTTACTATGGTTTTGATAATATACCTCAAGACTGGATAGAACTAATTGCACGCAAAGACGACATTATTGATTTAGCAAATCGATTTACTAAAATTAAATAATAAATAAGATTTATTTCCACCAGGCGCCAAAATTCCTAGAGGATAAATTGCATAAAAAGATATCCTCTAGGAAAATTAGCATCATTATTTGACAATAAGTATTAAAAGTAACATTCAGTCTTAGTCCTCTTATAGAGGACTTAGGCTATTAGCATGGGAACTTACATTCCCATGCGGGTATGAACGTTAGCTTTTATCATTCCACAGACGAAGAAGGCCTGTACTACAGGTTATTGGTGTTTTCAGAAATCCAGTTTAAATAGGGTTGTGAACCTGCAATAATGGGGAGGGCGATAATTTCTGGTACTTCGTAGGAGTGTAGCTCACGAATTTTAGTTTCTAAGGTGTTAAACAGGCGCCTGTCGGTTTTGATAAATAATTGAAATTCAGGTTCATTGTGAACTTTATCTTGCCAAGTATAAATTGATTGAATAGGAAAAATGTTGACGCAGGCGGCAAGCTTTGATTCTACAAGGGTTTTAGCTATGGTTTCTGCTTCTAGCTGCGAACTCGCTGTCACCATTACTACGCAGTATTCCATATAAAAGTATAAAATTTATAGTTTTTTATATCAGTAAACAAACAATGAGGGTTAACTAGCTGTCAACCCTCAAGGCGCCCTGCTTAATAATGTAGTTCATTGTTCATAGTCCATCTTTAAGGTGACTACTGACTAATGATTAATAACTACACAGAGGATAATGAATAAACCTGACCGTCGATTAACAAGCGGGTTATGCCTTTAGCTTGCAATTGATAGCGTGCTTTGTGCAACATCCGGCTGTCGGGAACTTTAATCACGCGGTCGCGTTTGGTGGAAAACCGTTTAGCGACTCTATGATTATCGAATATGGGTAAGGTACGCTGCTGGGTTTCGGGGTTAGGTATTTGCCCTAAGTCACCAAAATCACGCAATGGACGTGTGATTAGTTCGGCGGCGCGGTCGATAACGAGATAACAGGTTCTAGGTAAACTAGCTGCTGATAAAGGTAAAACTCTAACTAAGCTATCACCACGTCGAGTTACTAATGGTCGAGGCGCCTCCCATTCTTCATCGTCGTCATCGTCTTCATCATCGAGGTCGTCCAAGTCATCTAAGTCGTCCCCCTGGTCATCGAGCAGTTCCTCGCCAAACATCTCAGCAAAAGTGTTTTGCGTTGCCTCTAACTGCATCGCTGTTGTATCAGCACGTATATCCTCTGGAATATCCTCCTGATATTGGGAATTTTCATAAGAAGGCACATTAGATGATTTTGTTTCCAGCAGTTCTAACTGTTTTGCAACAGGTCGAACTGGCATTGGCGCCTCTTGTTCTGCGGAAGAGCGTTTTTTACGTACCCTGCGAACCCCAACTTCGCCTTCAATTGCTTCTGTTGGCATCGGAACCTCTGGTTGTGGTTCTTTTAGTGCTACTGGAGGCAGTTTCGTTTTGCGAGGAGTTGCTGGTTTTTCAACTTCTACAACAGGTTCGGAAATTACAAGTTGTGAGTTAAACTCTGGGATATTTTCGTAACTTACCGTAGCTCTTCCTTCTGGTGTACGCGCTGCTCGCTTAAGCGAAACAAGATACTCATACTCATCTTCGGGTAAAGTACTTTTTAGCAAACGACTAATTGTTGAGTTGCTAACGTCGTACTTCTCCGCTAAGGTTGAAGTTGTTTCAGCACTTTCGCGATAGCACTTAAGTATCTCTTGTTTGTCTGACTCTGTTAGTTTTCTCACGGTAGATACCAAATCTAGGCTCGTTTTTTTGAACGTTCGCGCCGCGAACGATTGAGAGATGCGTCATATTCTAAGACAGCACCCATACCAAATAACACTCCACTCCATACATAGAACACTTCTAGTATCCCTCCACTTTGATAATTTTGTATCCACGTAGTAGCGTATTTTTGCCACATATCTGCGATATATAGCGAAAATGCTGCGGCTGCAATCATTCGCCAAGATAAAGAAACACGCCCACCCCAAAATGCTAGCAGTAAAGCAGTAGCAATGATTAATAACAACACGTCACTAATCACATAAAACCAGTTTAATAGTGGAGCAATTTGAACTGCCCACTCTTCAACCTTGTCTTTTTCTACACCCACTGGTTGATTCGATATTAACCATGCAAGCGCACTACCACATATAGCAATCATCGCCATAATAATCCACTGCCAAGACTCTAGTTTAATTCGTCTCGAAGCCACTGCTAAAATCATTGCGGAACCCACAACTATATAGGTAATCACGAAAAACACATCGCCAATTGAAGGGAATGGCTCTTGCTTTAAAACAATTTCTGTGTAGCCAAAGAATACTCCTCCTAAAAAATAAGAAAGCATACCTATGCCCATCAACAGCCAAACATTGCGGTTGCTTACCAAAGCTTGGCTGCGCCAATTTCTTAAGCATAGAACACCTGCACCAAGATAAGCCACTGCTTCAAAAATATTTGTACCAAGTATGTACCAATCCGCGCGCTTTAAACTCCCGTCACTAGAAGGAACCTCAGCGCTAAATAACAGAAAGTACAAAAGCGTCAGCACACCCCAACCTAGACTAGCTAATACGATATTCTGGGTTGAAAACAGCGTAGATGGATACGAATTCTTATAAGTGTTACTCATACTAATTTATTTTTGCTATGGGTGTTGTAGTTTTTTTGACTCAGTTTGATTGACAGCTTGCAGTTCAAACCGCTTAAACCCACAATATACTCGCTTTACCCAAACTTAAGCCTAAGTAAAACTACTAAACACTAATGCCAAATTTTATTCACAGGCGATTGATTGAGCCAACTTATAAAAAACGAACGGTCACTTTCTGACATCTCTTGTAATTTATCAACAACAGGATGAGCAAAGTTTGTGTTTCCAAAATAAACTTTACCCAACCGATGCAGTTCTTGTAAAAACGTGACTACATGATTTTCCTGCCAGGTTGGCAATTGAGCTGCCTGTAATGGGTTGACGTTTAACAAATATTTAAATGACTCAGGTGAAGATGCTTGGGGATATTGCTTTTGTCTACACACTTCTGCCATATCCTTTTCAAATAATACGGCTTGTCGGGCGCCTAGAAATTCTTCAATATCAATATGTATCGACTGTAGTAATAAAATACTAGCTACAAGCAAAGTCGTTGTCTTTATCGAATCTTCAGTTTCTGCACCTAATTGCTCAAGACGGACTTTTCCCCAAACGCTGTAACGGTCTGGTTCTTCGAGAAGAATACAAGCTTTACCTCGATTATCCGTCAACTCACGCCATAATGCCTTGGCTTCTTCTTCTTGATTTGCTCTAAATACACTTATCAACCGAAAAGTTTGCCCCTGATAATAAAGAATGGGCACCTGCTGGTCCCGCTTTGGGTGCTGAATGGTTGATATTTCAACATCCTGCCGCTTTAAAATGAACATGACAAACGCTTCACTACTCCTGACAGGGGCATTGTTATTTTTTATAAACAGCACACTGACTTTGAAAGTCAATTGCGTTTACTTTGTATCTTGTATATCAATATACTGGATACAAGTTAGCACAATTTTACTTTTATTCAACCTGACTATCCACCCGGCGCCTCATCAATGCTATCCTGTGATTATATAAGTAACAATATATTTTACACCTAGATTTTAGTCTTGACTAAAATTTACAATATCCTATTGCTTTTTTTAAAAAATTGATGTAAAATCCTTGTATTGTAGACTGGGCGTGTAACTCAGCTGGATAGAGTAACGGATTTCTAATCCGTCTGCCGCAGGTTCGAGTCCTGCCACGCTCGTTTGACAACAATTTTAAAGCAAACCATTCAGGCAGGTGCCTCTATATTTTTGTCCCTTATTATTAAGATGTAAGTCTTAAAAAAGGAGCAGTACTAATGGTTCGGTTAATTGTAATAGCTGTGATGGTAGTGTTACTAAGCGGATGTAACAGTAACCCACTGACACCGACAAACGGGTTGGTCAAAAAAGCCATTGCAGTTCAACTAGAGCAAACTCAGCAGCAGCTTAGTAAACAGCTAGATTTAGATGTGAAAGGATTTAACGTTAAGCATCTAGCAATTAAACAGCTACAATCTAAAACAATCAACACTTTACCTGCTTACATAGTTAAAGGAACTTACGATTTATCGTTAAAACTGAGCGAGCGCGAACTGACACAGCCCAAAAAGCCATTTGAAGTTTACATGCAGTTACAAAAAGAGGGCAAGACATGGCGCCTGCTGCAACCGCAAAAGAATAGTGACGGTGAAACTGGTTGGCACAGCTATCTAATTGAGTAAGAGTTAGCAAACTAGTGCAGCATGGCTAAAATAACTATCCAGTTAGAAAAAGCTACAAAGCTTATCAAGTAAAGAATCTTTTTTCTGCCTTCTGCCTCGTATCTTCTGCCTTCTGGCACTAGCTTATGCGAGAAGTTTTGGAACAATTGTACAAAACTTACGTCTTAATAAGTTGCGTCTATATAAAGTTGATTTTAATATATTTAAACTGATAGTTACATGAACGTTTTTTAGAAACTATATTTAATAGATATATACCATAAGATAGGTTGTAAAAATTTTAGAAACTTTCCTCTGTAATCCACGTCAATAAAGTCAACGCTCATAAATTGAGGAAACGTGAAAATGAAAAGCCTTAGCCGTTGGAAATCTGGTGCTGTTGCCATGATAGCAATGGCATTAACCACAGGAACTGTTGCTCCCATATTTATATTGTCACCAGCTAACGCGCAGTATAGAATTGGGCAACCAAGAAACGGTGGTAACAACTATAACCGTGACATTACAATTAGTTCCGGAGCAAGAATTCCAACTACATACGAAAAAGATAAAATTATTGTATCCAAAGATGAAACTGTAGATATTACCCTTACAGTACCTAATAACATTACTGATAGTAGAGGAAATGTATTGATTCCTCGCGACAGTAAAATTAGAGGTAAAGTTCAGCCAGCTAATAGAAACTCTCAAAAAGGCGCCCAATTTGTCGCGCGCGAAATCGAGTTTCCTTCTGGACGCAAGCAAGAAATCTACGCAGAATCAAATATTGTTACTCGTACAGAGAAAATCACAAAAAGTTCTAATACTGGTCAAATTCTCACAGATGCGGCATACGGTGCAGGCGCCGGGGCTATTATCGGATTGATTACAGGTAACAGAAAGATTGAAATTGGTGAGTTATTAGCTGGTGGTGGTGCAGGCGCCTTAGCGAGTATCTTACTACGTCGTAGCGATGCAGAAGTAATATCTATAGATACACAAAGAGACTTGACGTTAAGACTTACTGGTCCGTTGACTGTATCTTTAAACAACAGATAACACCTCAACCCACGCACGTGACTTTTAACATCCCTAGAAAGCAGCGGTCGTACTCAACAGAGACGACCGCTTAATTATTGGTATAAGCTCAAAATTTTTTCCATAGCGATGCAACTATTTTTTTTATACTGCGTCATTGAATATATCAGGCTCAGAAAAGAGTTTTAGAAACTGAGTTTCTTTTTCAATATCTATAATGAAAATTTTGGATAGAAACCCTGTTTCTACATCTTCTAATTTAAACTAACGGCTTTATTGATATTAGATTTTGCCAACTAGTTTAGATAAAGCGAACAAAACTTGATAATCTACCAAAACCATTATATCAAAAAACATTGTAGTTGCACTGAATGCAAATGTTTGCTTTCTAATACTGCGAATGGATATTTTTTCATGTCTTTAATAAGCAGGTTTGGTATTCAGATATTCAGTACTTCATTGAATAATTACATCTAAATGACACTACTGAAATCAGCGTAAAAATTGGAACATTCCAAGCCCAAAAAAGTCAAATTAACTAACAAACAAAAGCAAAAAGTGTTGGGGAGAAATAAAAAAATGGCACACAGAAATCGTTTATCATCGGGTATGGCAGCATTCATGGCTATGGGTATTACCGCAGGTACAATTGTCCCAATGGTCGTATCAGCACCATCATTCGCTCAAACAGCAACTACATTTACTGATGTACAGTCCGATTATTGGGCAGCGCAGTTCATTCAACAATTAGCGCAACGTAATATTATCGCTGGATTTCCTGATGGTTCATTCCGTCCACAAGCTCCAGTAACGCGCGCTCAGTTCGCAGCGATGATAAACAAAGCTTTCCCGAAAAATCAAATTCGCCAAAGCCCAAGATTTTCAGATGTACGTAGCAATTACTGGGCAGCAAGTGCTATTCAACAAGCTTACGCTACAGGCTTTTTAGCTGGATATCCTAACAATCGTTTCGCTCCAGAAGAACAAATTCCTCGCCAACAAGTATTAGTTTCACTAGCTAATGGCTTAGAATTTAGCCCTCAAGGTAACGTTGAAAGCACGCTACAAACCTTTAACGATTCTACAAATATTGCGAATTATGCTCGCTCACCAATTGCAGCAGCAACAGAAAACCGAATTGTAGTTAACTATCCTAATGTTCAGTTCCTTAACCCTGAGCAAGTAGCAACCCGCGCTCAAGTAGCAGCATTTATTTACCAAGCATTAGTTAGTACTAATCAGGTTGCTGCCATCAACTCGCCATATATAGTCGCACTTAACGAAGTTGAAAAACCTCCTGTAGCTGTTGTAATTCCTCAAGGTACTACAATTCCAGTTAAATACGACAAGGCAGAAAAAATTCTTGTGACTCAAGATGAAACGGCGCCTTTAACTTTAACAGTTGCTCAAAACGTAGTTACCGATAGAGGTACAATTGTAATTCCAGCGGGTAGCCAAGTAATCGGTCAACTCAAACCAGTTAAAGGTAAAAAAGGTTCACAATTTGTAGCAGACAAATTAGTAACTACTACTGGTCAAGAATATAAAATTACTGCTCAGTCTGAAGCAATTACCAAAACCCAAAGAATCGAAAAAGGTAGTCGCATTGGTTCTGCACTTAAAAATGCAGCATTAGGCGCCGGAGCAGCAGCCGCAGTTTCTGCCGTAACTGGTGACCGCGCTATCGCAACAGAAGAAGTTCTTGGTGGTGCAGCAATTGGTGGTTTAATCGGCGCCTTCTTTGGTAGAAAGAGCGTTGACCTAATTGTTATCGACCCCGACACCGACCTCCAAATGACTATCGGTCAAAACTTGCAGATTTCCCTCAAATAAGTAAGGTGGGCAGTACGCCCAACTTACAAAGCAACTGGCAACCATACAATAAAAGTGGTTCCTACAATGTCTTCCGATTTAATTATTGAATTAATTGCAGGGCTTATTACTTGAATTTCGCCCTGCATTTGCTCTATTAACTGTTGAGCAATAGAAATACCTAATCCTGTTCCCGGAATATCTGTTTGTGCTTGCACCCCTCGGTAATGACGTTCACCAAGATGGTCTAAATCTTGTTGTGGAATACCTGGCCCCGTATCACTAATCTCTACTCCTTGCATATTCCCCTTACAAAGCCCCGCTTCAACTAAAACTTTTCCTCCACTAGGAGTATATTTCAAAGCATTATCAATAATATTGCTGAGTACTTCGCGCAATGCTTTACTCGATGCTCGTAACAAAGGCAACTGACTTGGTATATTATTTATTAACTGTAAACCTCGCTCCGCAGCAATGGCATTTGCAGAGTCTAATAGCGGTAAAAGTATATCTCTAACATCGCAATCAGTTTCTAGTTCATCAGAACCAGGTAATAATAATGCTCTTCTTGGTGAATTTGATGAAGGTGCCGAAGCTTGTAATTGTTTATTAGACTGTAGCAAAGGAGCAAATTCTTCAGCTCTTAAATCAATCACTTCATCAAATTTCTGAAGCAATTCCTGCAAACGGTCACTTTCGCGCACAATTGACGTAGCAACCTCACGGTTCCTGTCTCCTGGTTGCAATCGCTTCATTAATAATTTGCCAAAAGTTCGTAATGCAGTTAACGGGTTACGAAATTGATGTAGCAAACTATCTAGTAAATCTTGCTGTTTTTCCTGAATAATTTGGGACGAATGTAACTGAGAATGCAACCAGGCTCGTTTCTGGTCTAAAATGCACGCTATTGCCAGCGTTTGTACAACCCGCTTAATTTCGCCTCGCTCTTGTTCATTCCACATTCTTCCAAGAGTACACGTTGTCACTAAAACGCCCAACATCATATTTTCATGAACCAACGGCAAAACCAACTGGTTATCATTTAATACAAATTCTTGACTCAGATTACTTGAACCCGTCGAATTCTCATCACGTTCTGTTGCAGCTAGATGGGGTCTCGCTGATAACTTGTTATCTATATTAGGTAGAAAAATCGCATTGACATTTTTAGTACTATCATTCGTACTACTATATGTCGCATTATTCCGTACTAAAGAACTAAAAGTGTTTAAATCATCCTCGTCTGTATCGGCGCCTTTTAAAGCTGCTGTTTCGGGGAAAATCACCACAGGAACTAATTTTGCCTCAGTAACATGGGCTTCAACAAGTTCAGTAGTCAAATATAAAATACTCAAAGATGCTCCCAGCCCTTGGGCTAACAGCGCCATCTGCTCCCTTACCAGAGCAATAAACTCCGTACTGGCGGACATTAACATTTTTAGCTACTGCTTGGCAATTACGCTCCAAGCCACAAAGGTACTTAACAATAATAACGCTCTCCGGATTATTGTGTTAACTGACCCAGGCATAGGTTACACCTTCACTCGTATGATATTTTTTGTTATCAATCTCAATCTATCAACCTGCTACGGTATTATTTTTGTACTTTTCTACTAAAAAAGTTTTACGCCTTGTCCTAAAGAGTTGTATCATTTACTTAAAAACAGTTGATTTTTTAATTTATAAATTTTATAATTACGACGGATTTTGTAGCTATAACTACAATCTTTTTGCTTGAAAGAGGAGGAATTTAGCTTGGCAAGGAGACGCAAGCGGAAGAGCCGTAGGCGCCAGGAAGGACGGCGAATTCTTGAGCACGTGCCTCAATATAGCATCGACAGCGGTGAGGAGAAACCTGTAACGGCAGCCAGAAGGTTCATACAAACCGAAGGTATTCTGCCACCTGCTTTGTTACTCGTAAAGCGTAACGAACATACTACAGACCGATACTTTTGGGCTGAAAAAGGTTTATTCGGTGCTCAGTACGTTGAAGAGAATCATTTTCTATTTCCCAGCCTAAGAACATTGGAGCCTCCTTTGGGGCAGGAGGTACTGGCTATCGCAGGTAGATAAAAAACCAATTACCAAATGTCAAGGACAGTTGATATTCTTGGTCATTGACAATAATTAACTGGCAAAAAGGCGACCTTTATTTAAAAATTTATTTTTTCTTAATTATGTAGCTCGCTTGCCAGCCATATTACAATTGTGTTAACACCCAGAAAGCCTCAAAGTTACTAATGTAAGGGCTAGAACGGGTGAAATAATCGCCTTTATGGACATCGCCTAAATAGCTATCGTTACATAATGGTGCCTGCATACCGTAAGTACAATTGATTCTCCATGATGTAACATCATGGAGAATCATATTTGCTTCGCACTGGTAATTTTCACAGGTTTGTCGAGACGATTAAATTAAGCGCTTGCCTAAACAATCTGAACGAGTAAAATCTGGGAAACACTATTTATTCAAACATCTTCTAACTGTAGTGCTTCTCGTAACTGGATAAGTTCATCACGATGAGCAACTACAGTTATTCGGCTTGGGAAAGTTTCATTGCTAGATGTCGGTTCAACCCGAAGCAAAACTTTCTCAAGCCTTCCAGCTTTTCTCCAATAAAATAATCCACTTAAAGGCGCGAGAAGCAGTAACCCCATAAAAATGGCGCCGATGTTCGGAAAAAGCTGCGACAAAACCAAGGCAAGGCATAATGTACCGACAGCAGATAGAAGCGTTAGGAACACTGCTAAAAACAGGCTAGGTCGGACAAAACCTTCAAAGGTAACTTGGTTTTGGCCTGGGTCTACCGCTGCCACCCGGTAAGACCGCGCTTGGAAATATTCCTTCAACTGCGGCAAAAGTATTGCTTTTTGTTGCTTTGAAGTTAGTTGTGCTGTTTCGGTACGGTCTTTAGTCGAGGCACGGATGAAAAAGAATTGCCCAACTAGTAAAAGTATCGTTAGCATCAACGTCGATGGCAGAATTGCACTATCCATAACAAGCAGTCAAGTTCAGATTAGAGACGATTTATTCATTATCAATTATTCGTCAACTACGACCTCTCCTTGATATACTTTTGCCATAGCTGGGCTAACGAATTTGCGTGTTCCTGCCATTCGGAAGAAATTTGGTACATCCGTCTAGGACGACCCCGCCCTTCGAGCTTTTTCCAGTAACCAGTAATAGCCTTTTCGTCTTCCAAGAATTTAATTGCACTATATAGTACAGTGTCTGAAAGCCGATAAGTTGGGTATTCATTTTCTAGTTTCTGGATTAACTCAGTACCGTAAGATTCTCCCTCGTTAAGCAAAACCGATAAAATGTAGCATACCGCAAGTTCTTGGCACAAGTAAGTTGGCGGAGGATTGTCAAAAAACTGATATATATCCTCTAGTTTCATGGTTGGTGAATGGCTATAAAAATGCCTGAGGGTTAAGCATATGAGTTATGCTAGTCAGTATATAGTGCTACCCCCTGATTATGTAAGTATATAACGTTACTTAGGGTAAAATGCCACCAAGTTTCTGATACATACAACTCCCATGCTGACTATCATGGGATGGGAGAGACAGTCCTTAAGACAGTGTAAAACAGAGCCTTAATCAACGCGAGCATCTTGTGTGGTGAGGAGCGGTACTAGTAACAGCAGATGCCGTTACCTTTGTGTTAAGTGACGCCAGGTCTATTAGGACTGCTTAAGCATAAAATGCCACTCAAGATATTTTAAAGGTAAAATGCGATATTTTTTGTAAAACTTAACAATCACTTTCTATGACAGTGATTACCGAAGGCAACATTGTTCCAAAAATCAGTAGTAGACGGAGTTGACAATATCATATTTATACATATTTATACATTTCCATTCTCGTATAATACTGAAACATTGTATTTAAGTAACCTAGAAAGAATTTTCGTAATGTGATATGTGATAGTAGACGAAAGTGACCGCGCATTATATGGCGCAATGGAAGCTATGACGGAAAAATCGGATTCTCAACTGCGCGCAATTGCACAACTTTTCCGCCGTATCGGTTGGATTACTTTTTGGGCACAATTAGTTCTAGGTGTTGTTTCTGGTGGAATTTTACTATTTGCCAGCATTAGCCCAAGACCAGCAAATGCATCTCCTAACACAGGCGCCGGACTAGGTGTATTTTTTGCCATTAGTGGACTTGTTGCCTTGGGTGTAGGCATTTTTATTTCTTTTCGATATGTTCAAATTGGTAGACGACTTGACTCTCCAAACTCCAATAACCGTCCTCGTAAACTCGAAACTGTTCAAGTTGTGCGTTTAGGCTTAATCGTACACCTAGTAGGTATTTTGCTAACACTTGTCGGCGCCCAGGCAATTGTAGGTGTACTACTAACCAAAGCTTTAACATCAACCCAACCAGGTGTCATCACCCAGCTTGATCCTAGTCGAGTTATACAACCACTAGATATATTTGTAGTCCAAGCCAATACAAATACAGTTTCCGCACACTTTGCCGGACTAATTGGGTCAATCTGGTTACTAAATCGAATTACAAAATAAATTGCGATGTACTATACTTTATTTGCGTCATATTAAGCCAAAATTAATATATGGTGGTGTATTGGCAATACGATATTAATTATTTAGATAGTTAGAGCTAGAGAAAACTTGTGCTAGACATCAAGCAAATACGCGAAAATCCAGAATTAGTACAGCAGCGGTTAAATACGCGCGGCGGTAATTTTGATATTCAACTCATACTAGAATTAGATAAACAGCAACGTTCCATCGAAGCAACCCGAAATCAGCTTCAAGCACGCGGAAACGAAATTGCCGCATTAATTCCCCAAAAAATTAAAGCAGGTTCCAACCCGTCATCTAGTGAAATCGCTGCGTTAAAAGAAGAAGGCAAATCTGTTAAAGAACAAATTAGTTCATTAGAACCACAAGAAAAAGAAATAAAAGATCGAATTCAAGAATTTGTACTCGCACTGCCGAATTTGCCCAATGAATCTACACCTGTTGGCAAAAATGAAGATGAAAATGTAGAAGTCCGAAAATGGGGTACTGAGTATATACCTCAAGACAAAAGTATTATTCCTCACTGGGAAATTGCCGAAAAACTCGGCATAATGAATGTTGAACGGGCGGTAAAAGTAGCTCAAAGCCGCTTTGTTACACTTATCGGAGCAGGCGCCGCACTCGAACGAGCATTGATACAATTTATGCTCAACACTCAAATAGGCGCCGGATACATAGAAGTAATTCCACCAATATTAGTTAATACCGAATCACTAACAGCAACAGGACAACTGCCAAAATTCGCAGAAGAAAGCTTTAAGTGTGCGGCAGATGACTTATGGCTCATACCCACAGCAGAAGTACCCATCACAAACCTTTATCGAGGAGAAATCTTAGCAGCAGAAAATTTACCCATATATCACTGCGCTTATACCCCCTGTTTTCGACGCGAAGCAGGAAGCTATGGACGCGATATGCGAGGTTTAATACGTTTACATCAATTTAACAAAGTTGAACTTGTCAAATTTGTAAATCCTAGCACCTCGTTTGAAGAACTCGAAAAATTAGTAGGCAACGCCGAAGCTATATTACAAGCACTCAAATTACCCTACCGCGTTATAGAGTTATGCACAGGTGATTTAGGTTTTGGTGCGGCAAAAACCTATGATTTAGAAGTTTGGCTACCTTCCTCAGAAAAATACCGCGAAATTTCCAGTTGCTCCAACTTTATGGACTTCCAAGCAAGACGTGGAGACATTCGTTTTAAAGAAGCTGGAAAAAAAGGAACCTCTTATATTCACACACTTAATGGTTCAGGTTTAGCCATTGGCAGAACAATGGCAGCTATTTTAGAAAACTACCAACAAGCTGATGGAACTGTACGGATTCCCGAAGCTTTACAACCATACCTCGGACGCGAAGTGCTTTAGAGAGCCTATTGGTTACATCCGTTCATCATCCGCTGCCCCAATTAATACATTCTGTAGAGGTGAGAGCTAGTTACTGGCTTTAGAATGGAAACATAGCGTCCTAAAAGATTAATTAAAGTTCACTCTATGTCATTTTTAGCGGCAATCGCAGTCTTAGCTGTTTTAATCCTGGTTCATGAACTAGGTCATTTTATAGCAGCAAGGTCACAAGGCATTTATGTTAACCGCTTTTCGTTAGGCTTTGGACCAATAATCTGGAAATACCAAGGCCCCGAAACCGAGTATGCTGTTCGTGCTTTCCCGTTAGGCGGTTTCGTCGGGTTTCCTGATGATGACCCGGATAGCGATATTCCTCCCCAAGACCCAAACTTACTGCGTAACCGTCCAATTTTAGACCGGGCGATTGTTATCAGTGCGGGTGTAATCGCCAATTTAATATTTGCTTACTTATTACTAGCTTTACAGTTCGGAATTGTTGGAGTGCCTGAAGGTTTTAACTTTCAACCCGGGGCCATAGTCCAGCCAGCTTCGGAAACATCTATTGCTTACCAAGCGGGTATTAGAGACGGTGACATTATTCTCGCAGTTAATAATCAGGAAATTCCTGCTTCTAAAGAGGCATTGTCCGTACTCAGACAACAAATTCAAACTCGTGCGAATCAAGAGTTAAATGTAAAAATTCAGCGCGAACAAGAACAACTCAGCTTTAAACTGACTCCCGAAGCTGATAAAGATGGTAACGGCATAATTGGGATTAAACTTATCTCACCCAACGGTAAACCCATTTATCGCCACACCGGAAATATCGCTGAAATTTTCAGTATCGCCGCAAATCGTTACCAGCAGATATTTTTTGGCATTGTTCAAGGTTTTGGACAGCTAGTCACTAAATTCGGTGAAACTGCCGGACAGGTAGCGGGGCCTGTCAAAATTGTCAAGATGGGCGCCAACATAGCTCAAAACGATGCGGGTAACTTGTTCACCTTCGCAGCACTTATTAGCATCAACTTAGCCATCATCAACATTTTGCCCTTACCAGCTTTAGATGGTGGACAACTAGCGTTTTTGTTAATCGAAGGATTACGTGGTAAACCCTTACCTACCCGTATTCAAGATGGTGTTATGCAAACAGGTTTAGTGTTACTTTTAGGATTAGGCATTTTTCTAATTGTCAAAGAAGCATTGTTCCAGTGAACCTTACTCGCAATCGGTCATCTAAAAAACAACGGGCACTCGAAGTACTCGTCCGCTTAAATCGTTTATACCCAGACGCGACCTGTTCTTTAAACTATTCAACGCCTGTACAACTGCTGGTAGCAACAATTCTATCAGCACAATGTACAGACGAACGTGTAAATAAAGTTACACCAGCTTTATTTGCGCGTTTTCCAGACGCTAAAAGTATGGCAGAAGCTGACATTGCGGAAATCGAAGAATTAGTAAGAACCACAGGCTTTTTTCGTAACAAAGCCAAAAACATCCAACGCGCCTGTCGAATGATAGTTCAAGACTTCAACTCGCAAGTGCCCAATAGAATGGATGATTTATTAAAGTTGCCAGGAGTTGCCAGAAAAACAGCAAACGTCGTCTTAGCATACGCATTTGGCATTAACGCCGGAGTCACAGTTGACACTCATGTAACTCGCCTTAGTAACCGACTCGGCTTTACAAAACACGAAGACCCCATCCGTATCGAACGCGACTTAATGAAATTATTACCGCAACGAGACTGGGAAAACTGGTCAATACGGTTGATATATCATGGTAGAGCAATATGTAAAGCCAGAAAACCCGCATGTGAAGCTTGTGAACTGGCGCCTTTATGTCCCATAGGAAAAAAACTATTACCAAACCAAACCTAGAGACGCGATAAATCGCGTCTCTACATATTAATCGCGTCTCTACAAATTTATGTATACAATAGGGAATGCTGTCAAAAAATTAATCTTGAGATTGTAATGGCAAAGAAGAGCATGATAGAGCGCGAGAAAAAGCGCACGAAAATGGTTGAAAAATACGCAGCAAAGCGTGAAGCTTTACTTGATGAGTTTAGAACAACCGAAAACCCACTACAAAAGTTGGAAATTCACCGCAAAATTCAACAACTACCTCGTAACAGCGCACCAACTCGTCAACATAACCGTTGCTGGGTAACAGGGCGCCCAAGAGGATACTATCGTGATTTTGGTCTTTCCCGTAACGTATTACGCGAATGGGCACACCAAGGTTTACTACCAGGTGTCGTAAAATCAAGCTGGTAAAATTAAGTTAGGAGTTATGAGTTAACTCTTAACTCATAACTCCTAACTCCTAACTTTTATTTTTTATTGTCCACAACACTTATTATCTATACCTAAACTTTCTAAGAGAATATCGCTAACAGCATTGGCAATAGCAAACTCTCCATAGAA
The DNA here is from genome assembly GCA_019359675.1 of Calothrix sp. FI2-JRJ7. Taxonomy (GTDB): domain Bacteria; phylum Cyanobacteriota; class Cyanobacteriia; order Cyanobacteriales; family Nostocaceae; genus Dulcicalothrix. The sequence goes on along the minus strand of JAHHGX010000027.1, from coordinate 34,213 downwards.
ACTTTTAGAAAAATCAAACGCCTGCATCTCGGTTACAATTGCTAAAACCAAAGAACCGAGGTCATTTTCCCCTTCCATACGTTGACGTATAAAGATTTGCGCTGCTCGCTCCGCGATTTTTTGGTTCACCGCTTCGGGGATAAACTGACTATCAAGCCATTGATGTAAATTTTGTTGTAGCCAACGACCTTCTTGTATTGGGTCAGAAGCAGGTAATAAAGTTATAGCTGGAATTGGTTCTGTCATAAGGATTGCATATAGCTATTTTTATTAGAAGACTACTATTCTTATGCAGTACGACGTTGATAGTATTATTCACGGTTATGCTCAAGGTTATTTTCTCATGGCTGATGATGATAATCACCTGGGTTGGTACCAAAGTCGTGACCGTACTCTCATTCCTCTTGATGAACGCTTCCGTTATCCGAAGTCTCTACGTCGAGTTTTGAACAAAGATACATTCAGTGTAGCAATTAGCCGAAATTTCCCAGCGGTAGTTGAAGGCTGTGCGAACCGGGATACTACTTGGATTTCTGACGAGTTAAAAGATGTATACTTAAACCTTAACCAAGCAGGTTGGGCACATAGCTATGAAACCTGGCTCGGTGATGAACTCGCTGGTGGTATCTTAGGTATTGTTATCAACGGCGCCTTTATTGGTGAGTCAATGTTCTTCAATATTCCAGATGGCTCTAAAGTCGCAATGGTCAAACTTGTACAACACTTACAAGCACGAAAATTTGTATTATTCGATGCCCAAATGATGAACCCACACCTCGAAAGATTTGGCGCCTTTCGTATTAAAGATAAAGAATACCAGCGATTACTCGAAAAAGCTTTGCAAGCTAATTGTTCTTTTCTATCACAAGTTGGTGCGTGACGCTACATGTCTTGTCGCTACGTTGAAGTTTCTTCATAGCGTCACGCACCCTACATTAAATTTTAATAAATAAGAACATCTTTATAAAAGGTTACACTGCCAAAAACATGTTTATAAAGTGTTATCCTACAACAAACGTATTTTGATTGTTCCAACTCTGTTGTAAATTTACATGGCTCAAGATTATCGCCGTGCGAAGCTCAGAGGTAAATCCTTTAAAGGCAAAGACCTTAGTGGCGCCGACTTCTCTTACTCGAACATCCGAGGTGTAGACTTTAGTAATGCTAATTTAGAAGGTGCAAACTTTAGTCACGCTAAAACAGGACTACAAAAACGCTCTTGCATTGTCTTAATATTCACTGCGTTACTACTTTCGGCTTTATCTGGTTTACTTTCAGCAATAGGTGGCTCATTAGTCGGAATTTTATTACTCGATACCAATCGTGAAAACCTTTATGTTGGTATTGTTAGTTTAGCTGTATTACTAATCTTCTTTCTCATCACTCTGTTTCGAGGAGTTAGCGCTGCATTTGGATTTATGGCATTATCGGTAACGTGCGCTGGACTTGCAGCAGTTGGATGGGCAGGAATAGTAGCAGTTACATGGGCAGGTGGTACTGCACATGCTGGAGCAATGGAATTAGCGCAAGTTGTAGCTGTCATTGTTACAGGCGCCGTAGCTGTTGTCGCAACAATTCTTGGTACCGTTACAATAGCAGGCGCCGTAGCACTTGCTGGTACCATCGCTGGAATGATTGCCGTTACTATCGCCATTTCTATTGCAGCAGCACTTTCTGGAATCATGGCTTTAATGGCAGCAAGAGTTAATCCACTTGCTGGAGGAGTTGCTGTTGCAATTGCCGTAATTGTAATTCTACTATCAGCTTATGTCGGTTGTCGTGCCTTATTTGAAGACGAAAAACAAAGTGCAATTCGTAACTTAGCTTTATCAACAGTCACTCGTTACGGTACCAAATTTCAAGACGCTAACCTTACCGATGCTGACTTTACCCGCGCTTCAGTCAAAAATGCCAACTTTCTAAGAGCTAATTTAACACGTACCTGTTGGTTTGAAGTTAAAAAGCTAAACCAAGCAGTCGTTGGAAAAAGTTATCTTGCAAATCCAACAATTAGAAAAATCGTAGTTCACAAAGACCTCCACAACCAAAACTTTGATGGTTGGGACTTGCAAGGTTTAAACTTGCGTGCAGCAAACTTGATAGATACCAGCTTAGTTGGCACCAAATTAAACAACAGTGACTTACGCAACGCCAACTTAATGAGAGCAAATTTAATGCGCTCCCAAGTTGATAATACAGACTTTCGTACCGCAATTCTTACAGGCGCCTATATAGACAACTGGGGTATAACACCTCAAACCCAACTCGAAGGCGCCGAGTGCGAATATATATTTATGCGCGTACCTACTAAACAAAACCCCAACCCCCGACGTTTACCTGCCAACTGGGAGGACACATTCAAACCCGGAGAGTTTGCCAGATTCTTCAGCCCCTTATCAAGTACATTTAATTAGCTTACAATCACAATGCACAGGCAGGGATGCCTGTGCCACAATAAATTAAATATTAATCCCAATCTGGAATATATCCGTCTTCACCACCAACACCAATACCAGTACCATAAATATCGGCATCACTGATATTCATATCGTTCATCGACGCCTGATAAACGTTAGCATTGTGAATTATCGCTTGCGAAAAGTTGACTTTATCCAGGTCAGCTTGTTTAAAATTAACGTTTGTAACAAAAGCTGAAGTTAGATTAGCACCTTCTAGGTTCGCCCCTGTTAAATCGGCGCCTTCTAAGTTAGCTTTACTTAAGTCTGCTCCTTTTAAATTAGCACCACGTAAGTCGGCGCCAATTAAGTGGGCACCTTTCAAGTCAACCCCTACTAAATTACATTTAATGCATTCACCAGTTTGTAATAGCTGTTGTAACTGGTTTGAACTCTGCGCGCTTACTGTACCAGCTAAAAATAGGGGAGTCGCTAGAACCACAGCCGCAAATAATTTCATTTTCATAATAATCCCCCGTGCATCAACAATAATGCTTTCGTTTTTTCCTCACGTGTTCATTATCGCACCTTTTTCTTTTCAGGTCATTAGTTCAGTTAAGAAACTGTCCATATTTTCCTCATGAAAAAATTTGACAATTCTCTATTCTTATCATCTGTAAACCCAATCCCTGTAAGCAAAGGAGCTTCTTTCTACTCATCTGAATTAATTACTCTTAAAGAATTATTTAAATATTCTTAACAATAATAATTAATTCTCTTCATGATTATGATTTTATCATCGTTATATTGACAAGTATTTATACTGAGATAATTACAAATTTCTTAATAATATAATAGAGTGAAAATGTAATAATTATAAAGTTTTATAAATTTATTACTTTAGATATAGGCGCCTTATGTAGAAGTAGAGTATAGGCGCCGTTTGCATTATTCAAACAAAAGCAGCAACACCGAGAAATTCGCGCATATACTGATTCACCAAGCTGGGCTGTTCTTGCTGTACCCAGTGGCTACAATTAGGAATGTACTTAATTTGGAAGTCTCTGACATACGCTTCGGTACCATAAGTTAGTTCTTTACCCAAAGCGATATCCTTGTCACCCCATATCATTAGTGTGGGTACCTCTAATACACCCAAAGTTTGATTAAAAAACTTTGGTTGAAAAACATTGCGGTAATAATTTATTGTAGCAGTTAAGGCGCCACGTTTAGCTGCTGCGTCTTTATAAGCTTCAATATCAGCTTGACTAAAGATACTTTTATCAACAGCCATACCTTTAAGCATAGTTTCGATAGGCTGGTAATCATTAGACTGAATAAGCAATTCTGGTAATATAGGGGTTTGAAAGAAAAACACATACCAACTGCGTAATAACTGTTGAGGATTACGAAATGCTTCAGCAAATTTTGCAGGATGTGGAAGGTTGAGAACTATTAGCTTGTCTAACATGTCTGGATGTTTATAAGCAAAATTCCAAGCAATCGCGCCACCCCAATCATGTCCTACAAGCGTACACTTGTTATATCCTAGTCCTTTAATTACACCTTCTATGTCTTTTACTAGTTCATCCATAGTATAAGCAGATTGTGCTTTTGGCTTATCGCTATCGTTGTAACCGCGTAAGTCTAGTGCTACGACCTTATAATATTTGGCAAATTCAGGTATTTGATGGCGCCAGGAGTACCAAAACTCTGGAAATCCATGTAGCATAAGCATTAAGGGTCCTTCCCCTTGGGTGACGTAGTGGAGTCTCACACCATTAGTAATGATATATTCGTGGCGCCAGTTATTCATGTGTCTGTCCTAAACTAGTTATTAGTTATTTTTTCTTGTTTTATAGTTTAAATCGTACTTCTGTGGGTTGATATGTAAAGTATGGAAATACGTGGGGTTTGGATGACAACTACTGATAGTACTGTTCTCAACTCACGGGATAATATAGTTGAGGCAATGGAGTTTCTGGCTTCTACTGGTTTTAATGTGGTTTTTCCTGTGGTGTGGAATAAAGCTGCAACTCAATACCCAAGTCAAGTTATGCGAGAAACGTTTGGTGTCGAAATTAGTTCGCTGTGTATTGGACGTGACCCTTTAGCTGAGGTGATAGAAGCTGCACGTCGAGTTGGGTTGAAAGTAATACCGTGGTTTGAATATGGGTTTGCGAGTTCGTATAATCTCAAGGGTGGAACGTTGCTTGCGAAAAAACCCGAATGGACTGCACAAGATATAAAAGGAAATTTACTCAAGAAAAACGGTTTTGAGTGGTTAAATGCGCTTGACCCCAACGTACAAGCGTTTATGTCCAACCTTATTCTCGAAGTTGTAAATAACTATGATATTGATGGTATCCAGGGAGATGACCGTTTACCAGCATTTCCGTGTGAGGGTGGATACGACGCAGCAACACAACAACGTTATTATTCCGCATTTGGTAAAAACCCCCCATCCAACCCCAAAGATACACAATGGTTAAAATGGCGTGCGGATATATTAACTCAATTTTGGGCATCACTCTACCATCAAATCAAAGCAGTCAACCCCAACTTAATAATTTCCATCTCACCCAACATACATGATTGGGCATACAAAGAGTATTTACAAGACACTCCCACTTGGTTACAGCAAAACATAGTCGATATAATCAACCCCCAAATATATCGACGTGACATCAACAGCTACAAAACTATAATAGACACAACAACCCAACAATTCAAAGGCGCCTTACAAAGAATGGCGCCAGGTATACTAACCAAACTAGGCTCATATATAATTAGTCCAGACCTACTAATCCAAAAAATAGAGTACAACCGTTCTCAAGGCATAAACGGAGAAGTACTCTTCTTCTACGAAGGATTACGCACAAATAATAACCAACTAGCAAAACTCTTAAAAAAACACTTCTATAATAAATCAGCAACATTTCCAACAATATCAGATTTAAACAAACCCACCTTAAACACCAAGATAACCTGGTGGCAAAAAATACAAACATTCCTCAAAATCCCTCTGTAGAGACGCGATTCATCGCGTCTCTACTCTGTGTCCTAATAGTGTCTGTGGTAAAAAAATAAACATGCAACAAATAATAGCAACCCTAAACCAAGACCTACCCACCTTATTTGAAAAAGACATAACCTACGACATCTACACCGAAGATATATTATTCAAAGACCCAGTAAACAAATTCAAAGGCAAACCAAACTACCGAATAGTATACTGGACATTGCGATTCCACGCACGCTTATTCTTCACCAACATCCACTTTGACCTACACAACATCGCACCATCCGACGAAAAAACCATCATCGCAAACTGGACAGTGCGAGGAACTCTCCGTCTACCCTGGAAACCAAAATTATATTTTAACGGTTACTCAACATATAAACTCAACCAAAATCACCTAATATACGAACACATAGACACATGGGATAGAAAACCAACTGAAATTCTAAAGCAATTCTTCCAAAAACCTACTTCTTAATTGTAAATACAAAACTACTTCCTACCCCTACCTTAGACTCAACCCAAACTTTCCCATCATGTAATTCCACAATCTTCTTAACCAAAGCTAACCCAACACCCGTACTATCCGAATCTTGTAAACTAGTTAATTTTTGAAACAATTGAAATATCTTCTCAAAATGCTGTGATTCTATCCCTATCCCATTATCAGCCACACTAAACTTATAATATTCTCTCTCATCCACATAACTAATCTTAATCAACCCTTCTGGCTTATCGATAAATTTTATTGCATTACTAATCAAATTTTGAAAAAGCTGTTCAATCCTGGTTTTATCGCAAAAAATAGTCGGTAATTGATTAGGAATCTCAACTTTAATATTTTCGGGTATATTTAAAACCCCAACTAACTCGGATACTACTTTATTTAAGTTTATATGTTTCTTCTCAACCTTCGCACGCCCGACTCGTGAGTATTTTAAAATATCATCGATTAATTGATGTAGTCGTTGAACTCGACTAATCATTAAATTAACTATCTTTTTGCCTTCTTCGTCGAACTCTTCACCATAGTCAGCTAACAACCACTCAGATAGCGAAGTAATTCCTCGTAAAGGCGCCTTTAAATCGTGCGATACTACATAAGCAAAATCGTTCAACTCTTGATTTGCGCTTCTAAGCTGTGCGTTTGCTAACTCTAACTCAACAGTACGAGTTTGAACAATTTCTTCTAAATGCTCTTTATACTGACGTAACTCTTGCTCTACACGTTTACGCTCCATAATCTCCATTATCAAAACTTGGTTCGTAGTTTCAAGCTGTGCAGGACTTGGTAGAGCTAATGCTTTTGGCACTAAAGGTATCAAAGTTAAAGCTGTATAGAACGATATTAACGCTGTTAGTGCTTTCAAGGCGCCTGCGAACCAGTAGTTAGGATGCCATAATGTCCATACCTCCATAATATGAGTTGTACCACACGAAATAATAAAGGCGCCGAACAGTAGAAAAATACCTTTAAATGGAATATCTTTACGCTTGCGGATAAAATACACAAGCGTTATAGGTATTGAATAGTAAGACAGCGCAATTAATACATCTGAGAGTATATGCAGCGATACCAATTCAGGATTCCATAGATAACAGTGCCCATGTGGAATAAAATTACCTGAGTAGAAAAAATTGTGTAAGTTTTGTAAGTCCACGTTAATAATCTCCACCTTTGGAAATTATTATTTCACATCTACCCAAAAATCAGCCGTGTTGACTTTGCCATTGCGATTAAACTGTAACCAAAGCTTATAAGTTCCTTTTTGAGGAAAATTTGACCCAAAGCTAACTTGACCGTCGGGTGAGTCTTGGAGTAACGTTGCTGGTACATAGTCTGCACTTTTAAGAGGTGATGAACTGCGAACTATGAATAAGCGTGCTTTTTCGTTCGTATGAGGATTTGGGTACGGTTGTAATTTTACTGGTTGTTTATTTTTCGTATCCTGCAAGTCAAACCTTAAATTTACCTGTTGTCCTGATTTGAAGCTCGAAGAAGGCGCTAAGAGTGTTATTTTTGTATTAGATAATGTTTTTGTATTACTAAATTTTTCGAGTTCGGTCGGTAAAGGAACATCCCCTGGAATCTTAATTTTTTGGATTGTCAGCTGTTTATCGTAATCGCTAAATACAGTATAGTTCCCAGGCGCCGGGAAGTCTGGCTTAACTTCAAACTTTCCTGATTTGTATGTTGGTGTTTCGTGTTGGAAGAACCGCAAGTCATCACTCACTACCACCAAATGCATTTGTTTATTAGATGAGTCTGTTGATTTTACTGAGTTTGTAGTAGTAGCTTTTGGTTTATCTGGAACTTTGACTGCTATTGGTACCGCTTTAGTTGATTTTACTTCTTTTACTTGCTCGGTTTGGGTTGGTTGATTATTGCTCGCACTGGTTTCTTGCTTTACATCCTTTTGAGGTGATGAACAACTTGAAGTTAGTAAAAATACCCCTAATAAACTACTTCTCAAGACTAAATTCATAATTAATTACTGTTGCTAAATGTATTAAATACAACATGCAACATCATTACACATAAATTTTAAAATCGGTACAAAGAAACCGGGTTTCTAGGCAACATCGTTATTTTTATTACAAGACTTCAACGAAGAAACCCGGTTTCTAAGGGGTATCATAGATTCAAGTATAAAAATGTATTAAATACACGGAGACATTTTGATACAACTGTTGCACAATCTTATCTGCTGTGTATCTTCTGTTTGATGGATGTATCAACCCAGCGATTGGATCAACTTAACTTGAAATTGAGTTCTGTTTTGGGAGACTTACCACTTTGGGATACAAGTTTAGAAGTTAGCTATCTGAGTAATAGTTTAATTAAATTGTTTGACAACGAACCTTTAATGCCTGGGGTAATCTTGACAAAAAATAATGATTGTGTTGGGATGATTTCTAGGTGCCGTTTTTTTGAGTTTATGAGTCGTCCGTATAGTTTGGCTTTGTTTAACGAGCGTGCGATTGAGAACTTGTACGATTTTGTTAAATCAGATATTTTAATTATGGGCGCCGATACAAAAGTTGTTGATGCTACACAACAAACATTGTCAAGAAATTCTGAGTTTGTTTATAAACCGATTGTTGTTACAGGTAATAAACTGCTTGATATTGGTGCAGTTACTTTTGGCAAACTCAAAAATACATGCATTGACGCTTGCACAACTTGAAGAAACTCAAAAACAATCTCAAGAAGCTGAATTTAACTTGCACGAAAGCGAACAGAGGTATGCGGAATTACTACAAAAGGAGAAGACTCTAGCTTTAGAAGAATTAAATTTGAGGAAAGAGCGTGAAGTTAGTGTAAGTGCCAAACTTGTTGTTGGTAATGACCGTTCACGCTAGTCGTTATGCTCAAGAGTTAATCCAATTGGTAGGTCTTTACCAGAAGTACTATCCACATCCTGTGGAAGAAATTCAGATTGTTGCTGAGAAAATTAACGTGAGTTCGGTAAGTAATGAGCTTCCTCAATTGTTAAGCGTTATGAAAGGTCATGTAAAGAAGATTCAGGAGTTTGGTGGGAGGAAGCACTGAAGTTTGGTGAAAGAAAGCACTGAAGTGCTTATTATTATGCGGCAGCTTCTTCGGTCTGGCAATCAAAAACTAGCATGAAGTTCGCATCTGGTGTTACCCGGAGTAATAGCTGCATGTGTCCGTCTGCATCTGAACGACGACGAAACCGCGCGACTATTTCACGTTTCATATCTGGAAGCATCCGAGCTATTGCCCAGGAATTTAGTCGCTTTTTGTAACTTGCTGATTCGTTTTGCTCGGAATGGCTGGTGTGAGTGTCTTGTGCCATGATCATATTACACAGATTTATTTGGTTAACTTTTGTCAGCAAGTCCCATATATGTCTGAGGATTGCTGACGTTTTTTTATCGAAGCTGTCACTTGAATAGCACACCAAAAATTGAACGTCAATGATTTTGGTAAACAATTCTTCAAAATCGTTTCCCAGACCCGAAATATATTTTTGTCAGATGTATACACCCACACACACACGCATTCCACCCTTGTCAGTACTTTAGTACTTATTTCTATTTCTGAAACAACATATCAAACTCAGCTTGCAAAGCTTGGATTTCTGCAACCCTCGTAACAATGAGGTTGTCTCTACCCGCGTCGAGTAAGCGTGATTTCCAGTAGTGGATGCTTTCTGAATTATTCATCCAAAAGTCAATTACCGTTTTGACGACTTGATCCATTTCCCAAGATTCTTTTGTGGGAACTGATTCGACTGTTTCCAGAAATGCGTCGAGTGTACAATCAGGCGCCCCTAAATATTCTATACCTTGTGGTTGTCCGGACACTAGATACTTTTGTTGATGATTAAAAAACTGTAAAACAGGAGATACGCCAACGATATTAAATGCATATTTCATATCTTTGTCCTCTTGGTAATTTTTTAAAACAAATAATCATGTTGAAATTAGCAATCACAAACCGTCAGTGCTAAAGATTATTAGATAGAAAATTAGCAGTTAGTAGAGGTGAGTGCTAATAGTTATTGGTGTCTTTATCTTAAATTATGAGATATTTCCAAGAAATGCAAATTGCTATATAGTAATTTTAATATTTTGTTTATATTTTGATGGTGATAAATTACCAGGGTGAGATTGCAGCGCTAGTTGCAGCAGTGTTATGGGCTTTTGCGTCGGTTGTATATGGACGTGTTGGCGCCCATATTCCACCACTACACTTAAATTTAATCAAAGGAATAATTGCAATTGTTTTACTCCTAATCACAATAGTTGCCACAGGAAAACTATCTTTAGTAATAGCTCCTGTGCCTTTATGCTTACTTTTGTTGAGTGGGGTTATAGGTATTGGACTAGGTGATACTGCATTTTTGGCAGGAATCAATAGTTTGGGTGCGCGTCGGTTATTACTTCTAGAAACACTGGCGCCACCAATGACGGCTGTATTCGCCTTAATATTTTTACAGGAACGATTAAATGCGAGTGCTTGGTGCGGTGTACTGTTAACTATTTTGGGAGTTGCTTGGGTAATTAGTGAACGTACCGAAAAGGAAATTAATTCTTCGTTACCTTTACGCGGAGTCGTGTTTGGACTACTTGCGGCAGTTGCCAATGCATCAGGCGCCGTTCTGTCACGTGCAGCGTTGGTCAACACAAATATTAACCCATTGTGGGCTGCTTCAATACGGTTAGGTGCAGCAACATTTTTCCTGTTGCCTTTAATTGTATGGCAGCAAGATAAGTCTAAGACTTCCATACTTAGCTACTCGAAACAATGGCGTGTAGTTGCTGCCACATGCTTCGCGGCATTTTGCGGAACTTACTTAGGTATTTGGCTACAACAGACTGCAATTAAACTGGCGCCTGTAGGAATTGCTTCAACATTATTGCAAACTAGCCCAATATTTATACTACCGTTAGCATTATGGACGGGTGAAAAGGTAAGTATCAGGGCAGTCATAGGAGTAATAATTGCAATCGCAGGAATTGCTTTATTGTTTTACCTGAAATAACGCATATTGTTACTTAACTTTATAATTTTGCCACAGCAAGCTTTGCTGTTGGTGTTCTGTAATTTTTCTTGAGAGTGAGAGTAAATAGTCTTTTGGCAATGAGTAACGATTGACAAACGGATATTTTGGTAAACGTGACGTGTAATCAAAGAAAAGTGAAAACCTGTCTGATGCTACTGGTATCTTGCCGCGATGAAAAATATGACTCGTAGCAGCAAATATAACTGTGCCAGCAACCCCTAAGCAAGACTTGTAATCTGACGAAGAAGCGTTTTGTTGCATTACTGTGTCTTGAATATAACCTTGTCTATACTTTAGTTGCTTAACTAGTTCTTGAGTAGTACTGACAGGAATATACTGAAACGGCTGAAAACAATAAATTATTAAATAAATAATATAGTTAGAAAAATTGTCTTACTTGCTGTACAACTATGTGTTGTAGCCTTAATCACAGCAAGGAGCAACAAAGACAATGCCATTAATTTTAATTCAAGGTAAGTATAAAGTTTTATCAACAGCCCCAGATGGAGACTCAATCCGTTTTTACCCTAATAACCCAGAATTGTGGAAAAAATTATCTACAAAAGTTCGTCCTAACAATTTTGGTGGTGCCCAATTACGCTTAGATGCAATAGATGCACTAGAAACTCATTTTTTGCCAAAGGGAGGTAGTGCAGGAATGCAACATCAACCCCTAAAGTACGGTCAGGGTGGAGCGTCCGAACTTTTAAATTACTTAGGATTCAAAGATGTAACGCGCAGTAAAAGTGAGAAAATAACCTCAGTTACCCCATCCGAGGCGCCGGGTTTTATTTTAACTAGGTTTGCAGACACTTATGGTCGAGCAGTTGCGTTTGTATTCAAGGGAGAAGCGACACAAGAAGATGGCAGCGAGGTATTTATAGACAAAGCACTTTTACTTCATAGTGCCAACCACCATTTATTAACCCAAGGACTTGCTTACCCAACTTTTTACTCAAAGTTGTATCCAGATATCCGCAAAGAGTTGAGCAAAGCTGCTGAAAAAGCGCGTAAAGAATCAAAAGCTTTATGGAGTGAAGACAAAACCAACACAGGTTTCACGTTAGATAACTTGAAAACCATTATCGATGATGTAGTGATTTTACCTAAACTATTTCGGCGCCTGTTAAGTTATCTTGCGATAAACGACGATAGCGTAGCGTTGGATGGATTTTCTGCATACCTAGACTCGCTCGATGATAAAATAATCATCTTGCCAGACGGTCACATCACAGGTTTTGATTTTGTCGTCAAAGTTGAAGGGCAAAAGATTATGATGACACAGCAACCTGAAGATATTGTGTTTGTTGAGAAATAATTAGCAACGGATACAACGGATGTAACGGATGCTCCGGGTAAACTATCCGTTACATCCGTTTACCATCCGTTGCCAGTGCGTTTTAGAATATTTTTGCGAAAAAAATGATTTAGGCGACAAATAATATGCAAATTACCAAACTTCCAATTTCTTGGCAGGTTGTTCTCGCAGAAGAATTTGAAAAACCTTATTTTAAACAACTTCAGACTTTTCTAACTCTTGAACGTCAAACACAAACCATCTACCCACCAGAAGAAGATGTTTTTTCAGCTTTTGAATTGACTCCTTATCACGATGTCAAGGTTTTACTACTTGGACAAGACCCGTATCACGATGAAAACCAAGCACACGGTTTATGTTTTTCCGTTAAACCTGGAATTAAAACGCCACCATCGTTAGTAAATATGTACAAAGAACTCAAAGACGATATTGAATGTGATATTCCAAGCACTGGATATTTGGTGGAGTGGGCAAAACAAGGTGTGCTAATGCTAAACGCAGTTCTAACAGTACGCGCACATACAGCTAATTCCCATAAAAATAAAGGTTGGGAAAAGTTTACAGATGCGGTTATTAGTCAAGTAAATCAAAAATCTGACCCAGTTGTATTTGTTTTATGGGGTGGTTACGCACAGAAAAAACTTAAATTAATTGATACCACACGACATATAGTTATTCAATCCGCGCATCCCTCACCTTTGTCAGCACACAATGGTTTCTTTGGTAGTAAAGCTTTTTCTAAAATTAATGCAGCATTAGAAGCGTGTAATAAATCACCCATTAATTGGGAAATAGGGAATAAATACATTGAGTACTAGCTATTCAATATGGTACGCAAAACCAAATTTATTGGTACGGGGATTAATTTACTCATAATTAATAATTTAATAATATGACTCGAATTTAATATTGAACTAACTTAAACAGGACTTACGCATGAAAACCTAGAAACCTGGAATATACGTTGATAGCATGTAATAAAAATGACGATTTGTCTGCGACAATGAATGCATAGAAACCAGGTTTATGCAGCGTAAGTCCTATTAAACTCATTGCCGTACCATAAAAAGAAGGGTTTTGTACCAAAAAAAAGCTAATTTCGTACCAAATATAGTGTGATAAATGGTACCGTCAGTACCGCATTTTTCATTTTACGCAGTCTTGGTACCTCCACTTCGTACCGTGGTACAGTAGCAAAAACTACGAAAAAACGTACTTTTCTGCTTTCCCGTACCTAAATTAGTACCATAATTTTGGAATTTTTCTTTGTTCATTGGTACAATTTTTGTCGCTCGTACCTTAAGAATTGGTACTAAACTGTACACAAAATGGTACGAACTCGTTTTTTCGTACCATTCACCGTACCATTGTAACTATGAAGCTGTACCAATGATTTTTGGATGTTCAATTTCCAATTTTATTTAATATAATCTTGAGTTAAATATTGCTGCTAATTATTTTTTAATTGAGTATAGGACTTACGCGATTGGCGTATAAAAACCGTAGGGTGTGTGACGCTATGAACAAATTTGAACGTAGTGATAAGACTTGTAGCGTCACGCACCAGTTCTCAATGTAACAATATCGTAAGTCTTGAAGTATTAGCAAGATAACCAAAGCGCAAAAAAATAATACAAATAGTCTATTTGCATCTAAATGTAAATATTATTACTTGTTATTATGAAAATTTAAGTATTTATCTCAAAAAAGGCGCTGTTTTACAAAGCAATTTTTTAAATTTAGTATTGTTTTTATACAGTGTAATATATTTTTACTATCTAAATTCCTAGAGGATAAATCATATACAAATATATCCTCTAGGAAAATTTGCGTGTCCCACTAAACTCAAGGAACTATACATCTCTGTATACTCTGTGTCTCTGTGGTAAAAATACATACAATGCACAATGCACAGGCAGGATGCCTGTGCTATAAGGCTCTATAATTAATTATCAGTAGAAGTATTATCTACAGAACTTCTTTCTTGTGATTGTTGTGTTGGTACAACAACATCCGAACGGTCAGACGATTTGGGCGGCGCCTCTGTTGTTGGCACTACTACAGAACCAGATGATTTTGGTGTACTTTGTGATTTACTGCTGTCTGGTGATTTTTTGATACGAGAATCACGTACTGTTCTTAGTCTATCTACTAAAGATGGACTTGGTGGCGCCTTTGGTGTCTGTGTGTTAGAACCATTTGAATCACTAGAATTATTAGTGTTAGTCCGATTATTGACGTTATTGGTGCGCGTTGGTGTGCTGTCGCTATCGTCTGTGCTGCTGCTATTATTGTTGTCGTTGTTATAGTTTCTACGTTTTGTTGTTGTGGTTTCGTTATCAGAATTATTTGAGTTATCAGTTGAACGATTGTTTCTGAAATTGCTGTTGCTAGTGTTGGAATTATTATCGTTGTTATAGACGCGGCGCCGTTTGCGTCGTACTCGTGTTGAGACGGGCGCCTCTTCAACACGGTTCGAGGTTTTAGTTTGTTGAGTTGATGTTGCTTCGGTTGTTGGTGATACGGTAGGGGTCGAGGCTGGTGTAGTAGTTGTGGATGCGGGGAAAATATTGCTTGGTTGCTCTACTACTGGTTGTGTAGCTTGAGGATTGGAAATACCCCGCATGGCGCTAAAACCTGCCGCAGCAGCTAGCATTGCAATACCTGTTCCAATGAATACTTTTGGTTTAAGTACTTTTTTGGCAATAACTTTAACGGCTTTGTCTTTGGCTTTATCTTCTTGTTTTTGTTGTAATGGTTCTTCTGTACGTAATTGTGTTACTGCTACAGAAGCTGCATCCAAGTTTGAAGCTTGTTGACTAGATAAATCGATTGTTTGTACTGCCTGCGTTGGCAGTGGTTGCGGCGCCGGAATTGCTCCTGACACAGGTAATAATTTTAACCACTCGGCAACAGTAGAAGGTCTGAATCTAGCGTCAACTGCCATACCACGCATCACTGCTTGGTTAACAGCAGCACTCAAATGCGGTTGCAGTTCACGTGGAGAAGGCATTTTTTCACGGTCGCGCAGTAATGCTGGTATTGGCACCTGCGCTGTTAATAAAGTGTAAAGCGTCGCTGCTAACCCATAAATATCAGTTGCAGGTGAGCGGGCAGCTTGCGATAAATATTGTTCGATAGGAGAATATCCTTCGGAAACCATACCTGTATGCGTTTGCCGAACTCCACTATTAAACTCGCGCGCGATGCCAAAATCAATTAGCACCACAGATTGAGTGTCGCGACGAAGAATAATATTATCGGGCTTGATATCACGGTGTAATAACCCGTTTTGATGTACTACTTCTAATGCGGCGCCAATTTGGCGAATGTAGTGAATAGCAGTTGCTTCTGGTAAAGGAACTCCTGGGATTACATATGCTTCTCCCAAAGTTTCACCTGGAATATACTCCATCACCATGTATGGTAATGCGGCCTCGACAAAAAAGTCGCTGACTCGGACAATATTAGGGTGAACACAAGTTGCTAACCGTCGAGCCTCATCCTGGAATTGCTTCTCGAATTTGGCAAAATCCGGATGTTGTCGCAGCTTTTCATTCAGGGTTTTAATTACCACCACTTGATGCAAATAGTGATGAGTAGCTTTAAAGGTTATCCCAAAGCCACCTCGACCAATTTCGTGGTCGAGAGTATATTTGCCACCCTGCAAGGTTGTACCAGCAGCTACCATAGCGATTTTAGATTTGAGGTTTTCTTTTAGAGTTCGTCAACTGTTAAGTCTATACGATTGTAGATGACCCAAAGCCATTCACCTAGTTATTAAGTGCCAATTTTTTATATTTGCTACTTAAGGTAGAAGCGCTTATACATAAATTATGCACTTCTAAATTAGAAAAACAGGTTACAGATGCTAAGGATATAACATTTATTTAAATTTTTGATGAAATTAAAGATTATAAAGTGTAGTACAGGAATTTTATCCGAACATGGTAAAAATTCCAATATCTTAGTCCAATACCTTAGTCCAATATCTTAGTCCAAACGCTGCTTTAACCATAATGCCAGTAATGGAAGCGCTAATTTATAGCCTTGTTCGGCACCATAAATTAGTCCTTTGTGCTGAAGTCCCATTAAGGCGCCTTGAAGGCTACCACCACGCGATAAACCATGTTTTTGAATATACTCACGGCTTTGTGGTTTTTCGGTGGGGTCACAAGCTAATGCTTCGAGCAGATGCACTTGGTTAGGAGGCAGCAGCATTAATAATGATTCAAAGGTGATAGATAAATCTTTAAGTAGCCCTTGAATGGCATCATGCACTGCTTTTTCGGTAACTAACCCATCTGGGCGCCGTACTGATTGTATACGACGAATTAATGCCATTGCGTCCCCAATGTGTCCTTGTACAGCATCCAAAAATAATTGCAGCGCTTTAGAACGCGAGTCAAAGGTTAACCCTTGAGTATGTAAAATCTCTCTTGCCCATACCGCAATTACATCTCTAACCAAAGGTGCCAATTTTAAAGTTTCTAATGGGTAATCCTTTTCTTCTGTATTGGCAGCCTCAGCAATTGTGGCAACTAATACATAACTAACAAAAGTTTGAGCTTTGATTTCACGTCGTAGCGTTGCTTCCCACTCCCCATTCTTATCCCATGAACGAATATGGGGAAAAGTATGTAATATCAACACCACGCGCTTTCCGTCAGCTTCTGCTAACTGCTGCGGTAATTTCAACAACAATTCAAACGCTTGCCATAACTGCTTCAAGTTTAAACTGCGTATCAATTTTAACTTGCCTATTGCTTCCTCTGAATTAAACACAAAATACTCTCTGGCTTTTGTATTTACCCAATTCTTAACTTGTGCTGGTTGGAAATTTTGACTTACCGCTTCTGCGAGTAACTGCAAAAAACGCTCACCATCGCTAGCACGGATGCAGTCGATTTCTAAAATAATCGCTCCTACTTCCTTTGCTGCTGAACGCACTAAGGTACGGCGCCCGCTTCCAGGCACCCCCGCAATCAATACATCACCGTCCTGTGCTAAAACCTCAACAATGCGCTGAAATTCCGCTGAACGTCCAATAAGTTCCAATCGAACAGACAAATTCAAATACACGCGCTTTCTGCCTTCAACCCAAGCTGTATCGCAAAGCATACTCACTCCACTACTTTATCGGCAACAACCATTGGTAAAATTTATGCAAATTATTCAAATTCACAAGTGTCATAAATTCAATAGCACTAATGAAAAGTGCTATCACTTATTTAACACATATTTATTAGATTAACTCAGGCGCAACTATTGTTGTGATGACGAAAAATGTGGCTTTAAGATTTTTATCGCAGCAAATTTTAGTTAATGGCGCCATTCCATACTTAGTTAAATGGAATATCTTTTGATTCATAAATTACCAAGCAGCTAAGTAATTACTCAGAAATTATTTTTAATTTTTCCATTTGTAAGCATTCAAAAACATCAATATATCTATAGGAAGATATTCCATTGATACCTGCTGGCAAGAGTGGGTAACACAAGCTTTGTCAAGTGAAATATAAACAAACTATTAAGAAAATCTATGCAAATTATCGAAATAAAAAGTGTTTAACTCTAGTCAGCACTAAAAAAAGGTGCTAAAAATAATTTAACACAGATTTTTCAAAACTAGCTCTAAGGAAGATAATCATGGTGCAGGTAGTATCTGCGGTTGGACTGCCCTCTAGACAGCCAAAAGTTTGGCATTCAATGGAGGCTTCTGAAGCACTATCACTTTTGAAAAGCACTTCAGATGGCGGTTTAAGCCATTTTGATGTAAAGCAGCGAGTCGAAAAGTACGGTAGAAATGAACTAACTGCGAAAAAGGGTAAACCATTATGGTTGAAGTTTTTACAGCAATATAACCAGCCACTGCTAATTGTGTTACTGTGTGCAGGTTTATTAAAAGCGCTATCAGGAAGTTATGTAAATGCAGGAGTGATTTGGGGTGTTACGACTACCAATGCAATCATTGGGTTCATTCAAGAGTCTAAAGCAGAAGGTGCGATTGAAGCGCTGGCAAACGCAATTACTACCGAAACCACAGTTATCCGTGATGGGCAGAAAGTTCGCATTCCCTCGCGTGAGCTAGTACCTGGAGATATAGTTTTATTAATCTCTGGTGATAAAGTGCCTGCTGATTTACGGTTAGTCCAAGCTAAAAATCTTCAAATTGATGAATCTGGTTTAACGGGTGAATCGGTAGCTGTAGAAAAACATGTAGATGTTTTAAACCCCGAAACCCCTCTTGCCGAACGTAAAAACATGGCATATGCGGGTGGTTTTGTCACGTTTGGACAAGCTGTAGGTATTGTTGTTGCGACAGGGAATGAGACGGAAACCGGAAAAATTTCCCAGTTAATGGACCAACACACAAACCTGACGACACCACTAACTCGCAAGTTCGATAAGTTTAGTCATAACTGGTTGCGTGTTGTTTTAGCGCTAGCAACATTAACATTTGTTGTTG
Organism: Calothrix sp. FI2-JRJ7; assembly: GCA_019359675.1. GTDB lineage: Bacteria > Cyanobacteriota > Cyanobacteriia > Cyanobacteriales > Nostocaceae > Dulcicalothrix. Next base: position 15,474 of record JAHHGX010000027.1, on the reverse strand, counting down.
GACTGAATACAAGAAATTTCCAAGAAGCTCTCGAAGCTGCTGTTGCTTTAACTGTCGGCGCTATTCCTGAAGGTTTACCAGCTGTAATAACAGTAACTTTAGCAATCGGTGTTTCGCGAATGGCGAAACGACATGCAATTATTCGTAAATTGCCTGCTGTAGAGACTTTGGGTAGTGCGACAGTAATTTGTTCAGATAAAACGGGCACACTGACTGAAAATCAGATGACTGTCCAAGGCATTTATGCGAGTGGACATCAATATGCTTTGACAGGAGTAGGATACGCACCAGAAGGTGAAATTCTGCGAGACGAAAGACCAGTTAATTTGAATACTGATAAAGGTTTACAAGAAACTTTATTAGCTGGGATTCTTTGTAATGATTCTTTAATTGAATACAAAGACGATAGATGGACGGTAATGGGCGACCCAACTGAAGGCGCCTTAATTGCTTCAGCAAACAAAGCGGGATTCAATCAAGCTTCGTTAACTCGCCAAATGCCAAGAATTGATACGATTCCTTTCGAGTCAGATTATCAATACATGGCAACACTACACAGCACGCCCGCAGGAAAAATCATTTACGTCAAAGGTTCAGTTGAGTCAATATTGAAGCGCTGTAGCGGAATGCTTAATAGCAAAGGTCAAAAGCGCCCGATGGATTGTGTTGAAACATTAAATCAAACCAGCATTGAGCGAGAAGTAAATATCATGGCACGGCAAGGATTGCGCGTGTTAGCACTAGCGAAAAAGAACGTACCCGATAGCCAAAACACCGTAGACCATCACGATATTGAAAAAGGATTAGTTTTCCTTGGTTTACAAGGAATGATTGACCCACCACGCGAAAGTGCTATCAAAGCCGTACAAGCATGTCAACAAGCAGGTATCCAAGTCAAGATGATTACAGGAGACCATGCTGTGACTGCCCAAGCGATTGCTCGACGCATGGGTATGGGTAAAAACGGTTCAGTATTGGCATTTACAGGCGCCGAGTTATCCAAGATGGATAACACAGAACTCGCGCAGGTAGCAGAAGAAGGTGTAGTATTTGCCCGTGTGGCGCCAGAGCAAAAGCTGCGTTTAGTTGAGGCACTACAATCAAAAGGCGAAGTTGTAGCAATGACGGGTGATGGTGTGAATGACGCACCTGCATTGAAACAAGCTGATATTGGTATAGCAATGGGTGGGGCAGGTACAGAAGTAGCGAAAGAAGCATCAGACATGTTGCTTACCGATGATAACTTTGCCTCAATTGAAGCAGCAATCGAAGAAGGACGCTCTGTCTTTAAAAACCTGCTCAAAGCAATCTGTTTTATTCTCCCTGTGAACGGTGGGGAATCGATGACAGTCTTACTAAGTACCTTATTAGCAAGAGACCTACCGATTCTTTCTTTACAAATCCTCTGGTTGAATATACTTAACTCCATCACAATGACTGTGCCTTTGGCATTTGAACCCAAAGCAGCAAACGTGATGAACCAGGCGCCGAGAAACCCGAACGAACCATTACTATCAGGAAACCGTATCAAGCGAATACTACTAATTTCCTTATTCAACTGGATTGTGATATTCGGTGTATTTGAATACTTCCGTGCCACAACAGGTAACTTACCATTAGCGCGAACAATGGCAATAAACTCGCTCATTGCTGGACGGATATTCTACATGCTCAGTATCAGCCAATTAGTGCCCAACTTAATAGCTAAGATGGACGGAACAATAGAAGAAAACGTAGATATTCCCGCAATTGGATTTGGAATAATTGGAGCAATATTACTACAAATCGTATTTGCTCACGTCCCATTAATCAACTACGTCTTTGAAACGGCGCCTCTCAGTTTCCAACAATGGTTACTATGTTTAGGAATCGGTTCGCCCATGATTTTATGGGCTGCCCTTGCCAACAAAATTGACCCTCCAAACTAAATACAACACTTAATTTACATTCCCCAAAAACCCGGTTTGTTTAAGAAACCGGGTTTCTAAGTGTTTTTATTCGGTAAGTAAAAGTTTAAATTCAATTATGGCAGCAAGTCATATTAAGCATTACTCACAAATGTAATAAAATTTTTAAAAATACTTTAAAAGTATGATATTAATAAAACTAAATATCAATAAGCGTGTCGAAGCATCCAGCTAAGTGCTTCCTCATCTATGTAGGATAATTTAGATGAAAATGTTATCAAAGCAGTCGGGGAAGCAAGTTCCGGAAACCTTGGCACAGCGTCGTGTTTTCTTCGCTGTTATGGTTCTGCTTTTGGGACTTGTATTAACGTTATTATTATCGCTTTCTCAAGGCGCCGTTCCCCTTAGCTTTGATGAGATGTTACAAGCGCTACTGCGTCGAGGCGACCCACTCAAACAAACGATACTTTGGGATTTACGTATTCCCCGCATTTTTGCTGCGATGGTAGTTGGCGCCGCATTAGGAATGTCAGGCGCCTTATTACAAGGGATGTTGCGTAATAGTTTGGCAGACCCTTTTATTTTGGGAATTTCCGCAGGCGCCGGACTAGTGGTAATTGTGATGGTAGTATTACAAGTCTTTCAAGCTTGGATACCTTTAGCTGCTTGGATAGGCGCCATAATTACAACTGCAATAGTAATATTTCTTGGTCGAAGTGGTTCTAAACTTTCGGTAGAGCGATTAATTTTAGGTGGTGTAGCGGTAAGTTCTTTGTTTGGTGCAGTTCAAAGCACTTTACTTCTACTTGCAGAAGACGGTCAAATTCAACAAGCTTTAAACTGGTTAATTGGTAGCTTAAATGGTAGAGGTTGGCGAGAAGTTAATGCAGCAGCACCCTATATAATAATTGCCTTAATTGCAGGATGGTTACTTGCCCGTTCTTTAAATTTATTGGCTTTAGGGGATGACTTGGCAGTAAGTTTAGGGGTTAACCTAGGACGATCACGTATATTAATTGCTGGTGTCGCAACACTTTTGGCTGCTGGAGCAGTTAGTGTTAGCGGACTAGTTGGTTTTATTGGTTTGGTAGTTCCTCATGGGGTTCGTTTGCTAGTGGGGAATGACCACCGTATATTATTACCCTTATCTGCACTTGGTGGCGCCTGGTTACTAATGTTCGCGGATTTACTTTCTAGGTTAGGTTCTGTGGAGTTGCCAGTTGGTTCGGTGACAGCACTTTTGGGTTCACCCTTGTTTATTTGGTTACTCTATCAACGTAAAACCGGAACTGAGAGTTAAAGAAACCCAAGAAACCCGGTTTCTTCATCACTAAGCATAAAAATTTAGAATCAAAACGAAAAGGAACCGGGTTTCTCAACAACACGATAAATTCAAAATAACATGCCTTTAGAAATACAAAACTTAAGTGGTGGATACACCGCAGTACCGATAATCAAAGACGTAAACCTAAACCTACAAACCGGAGAATGGCTAAGTTTAGTCGGCGCCAATGGTTCAGGTAAATCAACTTTTCTAAAATTACTAAGTCGAATTTTATCACCCTCACAAGGCGCCGTTTTACTAGATGGCAAAGTAATTCACTCTCAACCAGCTAACGTAGTAGCTCAACAACTAGCATTACTACCTCAACAACAAACAGTCCCCACAGGTTTGAGCGTTCGTCAGTTAGTTAGTTTAGGACGTACACCCCATCAACCTTGGTGGCAATGGGAATTAAGCGGGGAAGATAAGCAAAAAGTAGAAAGCGCTATTCAAAAAACGCGGTTAGAAGAGTTAAGCAATAGACCAGTAGAAAATTTATCAGGTGGAGAAAGACAACGCGCGTTTCTAGCTTTGGCACTCGCACAACAACCAAAAGTATTATTACTCGACGAACCAACAACCTATTTAGATATTAACTACCAACTACAATTATTAGAACTACTCAAAGAACTGAATCAACAACAGCAATTAACAATAGTAACAGTCTTACACGAATTAAACCTAGCAGCAAGATATAGTGACCGTATAGCCTTATTTAACGAAGGTAATCTCTGGGATGTCGGTACACCCGCAAAAGTATTAACACCCGAAGCAATAAGCCAAGTATTCGGAGTAAAAGCCATAATTATAGATACTCCAGTAGGATTACAAGTTTGTGCAGTATCTGCCTTATAAACATTCAAAATGAAAAAATTACTTATTTTCATACTCCCAATTATCCTATCAGCTTGTTCAAACAACCCCCAAACACAAATCACCCAACCTGTCCAAAAATCAAAACGTGTAGTAGCATTAACGCCCCTAGCAGCAGATATAATATACAACCTAGACAAAACCAAACTAGTTGGCATTCCCAACACCAGATATACAGACGTAATCGCAAAAACAAAATTTAATAACTACCCAAGAGTCGGAACTAACACAGCAATTAATATTGAAAAAATTGTATCACTCAAACCAGACCTAGTATTAGGCGCCGAAGGGTTCCATGATAAAATCATCGCCAAGCTTCAAGAGCTAAAAATACCCACTCTAGTTGGAAAAATTAGCAGTTGGCAAGACCTAGAAGATAGCACAAAACAAATAGCGCAACAAATAGGCGCCGACCCCAAATCAATACTAGATAAATATCAATCTTATACAACTAATATACCTAACAATGGCAAAACAGTATTAGTATTACTACGCGCACAACCAACATCATCACCAAATAAAAACAGTTGGGCAGGGAACTTGTTAGAAAAATTCAAATACAAAAATTTAGCAGCAGACTTGCAAGGAAAAGGTCGCTTTAAAGGATATATAACGCTTTCACAGGAAAAGATACTCGAAGCAAACCCCGAAAAGCTTTTTGTTATTGAGTCTGCAAATTTAAACCCCAATGATTTTAAAAAGTTGCCTTATTGGAGTAAGTTAAAAGCTGTACAAAATAATCAAGTATATATATTTCATCATGATGGCTTAATTACGCCTACAAGTATCGACACTATAACAGATGTATCAAAACAATTACGTGATGTAGGTACCAAATAAATTCCTAGAGGATAAAAGATTAATATTGGCGCTTCTTCTTCGTCGAATTGACGTTGTGCTGCTTCTGGTTTGATAATAATCAAACACCAAGCAGGTCGATATCCAGGTGTAATTTACGTGCCAGACCCAGGAGCAACAAGTGTTTTGGTAGTTACGGCATATAATTTAAAGGGTAAACCTTTAACCAATTGATAGGCACCATAAAGGTATTTATGAAGAAAAATCAATTTCCTGTAGGTTGGGATGAGCAAAGAATCCGTGGAGTTATTGCTCATTATGAGGCACAAACACAAGAAGAGGCGACCTTGGAAGATGAAGCCGCTTTGAAAAATCGAACCGCAACATTTATGGAGGTAAGAAGCGAGTCAATGCCAGTTGTTAGGGAACTGAACAAAGAGGAGATAGAATGAAGCTTGGATGTTAATAAATAAAATCTTATAGAAGTAATTTATGTTAGGTCTAGATAGAATTACATTTAACCCCCGCATTATGGCTGGACAAGCTTGTGTTAGAGGAATGCGAATTCCTGTTTCGTTAGTAGTAAATTTAGTCGAAAATTGGCGCCGTCTGCCGTAAAACTCCAAGCACCCCCTCTTCTAAAATAGAAAGCGTAGTTTCCCTGTCCCGGAATACTAACTCATTGTCAAGGGCGCCGCTTGCATCTTTATATGTTAATTCGACTACATCAGAACCATGCCACTGTGCATCAACGATAGTGACAACACTGTTTGGCAAAATACCATTATCTTCGGCGCATGAGCGTAAGCTGCTCCAATTTCACCATATACAAGTATTGTCCTTATCAACATTTAAAGCGGCGCCTTGTTTATTAACCGTTCTTTGGATTAAAATATTTATATTCCAGCCGAAACGGATTGTAAAAATAATAGCAAATAAATTATGTATAAATACAATCCTTTACATTGTCTACCTTCAACGGCAGAATTACCTGATTCTGATGATAAACCCGTGGATAGCGAGCTGCAAATATTAATTCCTAATTTACTATTAGATATTTTGTCTACTATATGGCAAAACAGAGATGATTGGTATTTTGGTATAAATATGGGAATTTACTATGAACCATATAAAGACCCTATTGTCCCCGATGGTTTTCTCAGTTTAGGTGTTGAAACGTTTGTTGGTGAAAACGGACGCTCTAGCTATGCACTTTGGGAAGAAGATAATATCGCCCCAACTTTAGCATTAGAAGTTGTATCTCAAACTTATAACGGTGAATACGAACAGAAGAAAATAGATTATGCCAAATTAGGTGTATTATACTATGTCATTTTTGCACCCACACGTTTAAGACGCAGGCGCCAACGCTTGGAAGTTTATCGTTTGGTTAACAATGAATATATTTTGCAGCCCGGTGATAAAATTTGGATGCCAGAAATAGGTTTAGGTATCGGACGTGAACGTGGAACATATCAAGGAAGAACACGCGAATGGTTATTTTGGTATGACCAAGATGGAACGCGGTATTTGACCCAAGAGGAAAAAATGCAACACCTTTTAGAAAAATTGCGACAACAAGGAATTGACCCTAATACACTTTAATATAACTTATTGCTATAAGGGCGATAAAGGTTTTAAAATACCTACCAAAATGTTAAATAATATTTCTAGGTCAGTAGGTACTCGATATAACATCAAATCTTGAGATATGGTTTTACTATCTCTTGTAAAACTTCCAAATTGCCAAATATCTCCAGTAGTTACGGCGCCATATAGTACTGGTTCAGTATTATCAATCCACCCATCTAAAGCAATTAATTCAACAGCTAGTTGGGTAAATCCTCTTGTTAAGTCTGCTTGTTTGGCTTCAACTACTAAAACGTGATTACTCGATTGAATATAATAATCTAAATCTCCTTTCAAATATTGGTTCACGTCTATGGGATATTCAATATTAACAGTTGATTCTGTAACGTGAGCTAATTCTAAAAGTATTGGTGCAATTAATACTTGCTGTCTGGCAGATTCGCTAGTTAAGCTGACTCTAAAAACAGCTTCTTCAAGTCGCTGACGTAGTGATAATAAACGGTTAGGTTCTGTTGTGGAGCTTTTAGGGAAATTAATATTGCTTTTATTAAAATTAACTCCTAACTCCCATAAAATATCCGTTATGGGAAAGCGCATCTCGAAGTAACTACGAAACGTATATGATTGATTTGGGTTGAGAATTCTTTGTTTTCTGGCGCCGGAACTCATATATAATCACAGTATCAGAACATTTAGCCATCAATGGCTCAATTTTTAACTATCAAAAATAAGTGTTATCTATAAAATAGTACGAGCGTGGAGGGACTCGAACCCCCGACCTACAGGACCGGAACCTGACGCTCTATCCACTGAGCTACACGCCCTCGTTCTTGTAATTATATCATAGATTCAATTTTTTGGTTGATGTAGAGACGCGATGTTCCTCGCGTCTCTACGAGTGAACGTTATAAATAGGGTGCTGGGTCGGTTGGTGTGCCGTCAAGACGAACTTCAAAGTGTAGGTGGGGGCCTGTTGATAAACCTGTGGAACCTACTGCTGCTATTTGCTGTCCGCGTTGTACTGTTTGCCCTTCGGATACAAATAACTGGCTACTGTGACCATATAAGGTTGTAATTCCTTTGCCGTGGCTGATTATTACTGCGTTTCCGTAACCACCGTACCATCCTGCAAATATTACGGTACCTGCATCTGCTGCACGAATTGGACTACCGTAGGCGCCTGCAAAATCGATACCCGCATGTAGGCGCCGATAACCAAGTACAGGGTGAGTTCTATAACCAAAGGGACTACTAATAGGTGCATCGCTAGGAAAGCCAAATATACCTGTTCCTTCAGTAAATCTTTTACTAATTGCTTTTTCGGCAGCTTCACGCGCTTTTTGAGCAGCTATTTTTTGCTGAATTAAGTTACCAATGGCAATAGAGTCTTGTTCGAGTTGGGTTTGTGCTGCTGCTAATGCTAAACGGTCGTTATTTAATCTGTCGATTAGTTCTGATTGCGATGCAGCTTGAGACTGATAGTCATTTTTTTGTGCTAAGAGTTGCTGACGAATTAAGCTTATCTCGTTTTTTACCTGTTCAACATCTGTTTTTTGCTCTACTATTCGGTTTGCTTCTTCTGTAAGTTTTGCTAGTATTTGCTGGTCTGCCTGATATACCATCTTTAAATGTCGGCGCCGACTTAGAAAATCGTTTATACTTCGACTTTGTAATAACACAGTCCACCCATGACTCGCTGTTGAACGCTGTAAGAACCTTAATCTTCCTACGGTTGCGTCTTGTCTTTCTTTGAACGAACGTTCAGCTACTGATAAATCGGCTTGGAGTTGTTCGAGACGTTCGGTTGCTAGCTTTAAACGGTTTTCGCTGTCTTGAATTTGGGTGGTGGTCGTTTGTAAGTTTTGTTCTAAATTGTTGAGTCTATCTTGTGCGACATTTTGTAAGTTGTCCAAACGGTTACGTTCTTGACTAACTTGCCCACGCTGTAATTTTAGTTGTTGCTGCTGTTTCTGTAGTGCATCAATAGATGTATTTTTTGCCTGTGTTTGTAGAGATAATGCTGGAAACCATATCAAAATAACACATAGAACAGACAATAAAACAAGAGTAAATCTTAAATGATTCCATCTTTTTGGGATATATATAGCTTTCATGTTGTTAGACTACTGAGGATTTTAAATCCAAAATTCAACCAACCACGAATATTATTCCCAAAAAAATCTGTTCGCTAACGGCAGAAGCTAATTTTGCAATTGTTTGCCAGATACTAACGCAAAAATACGGATATGTCAGCATTAATTGCATATATTACCTGACATGAGGTCGTATGAATTCAGGCAGAGGCATACTTTTAATCGCACTTGTGATTCCCGGCTTAATTGTCATGGGGTCATCACTTTATGCTTACGATGTTGATTATAACGCTTTAGAACGAACTGAAGATTACATCGAAAGACTTGCGCGCGATGGTAACGGCAGTACTCGACAACTCGATTTTGCTTACCACCGTAGCTTATCACACCGCATCAATGCTTTCACTGATGGCACTTGGGGATTTATTGGCGCCGCAATTGCAGCCCTTGGTGTACACGGTATGATTACAATGAAAGAAGATGATTTCGGATTTATTAGTAAAAAGCAAGATAAAAAGAAAGCTCAATAATCATTATCACTACTGTAACAATTGAAAATTATATACTGCCCGCTTCTACTTTGAGGCGGGTTTTAAGTATTTTATCCTATATCTGGATTGTTGGCGCCGAAAATTATTTAGAGGATTGTTGCAAGTCATAGTCATTTCGAGTATGATTTATATAGAGGTTGGAACTAACCAAGTGTATAAGACAGGCAGGGATGCCTGTTCCACAAGAGTTTTATGTTTTAAGGTTATTGAGATTATTTTTTGTTTAGTTGGTTAATTTGGAGAAATATATGAGACATGTGTTGGCGCCGTTACCTTATGACTATGAAGCGTTGGAACCATATATCGACGCTGAGACAATGCAATTGCACCATGATAAGCACCATGCAGCATATGTAAATAACTTAAATGCGGCATTGGAAAAATATCCGGAGCAGCAAGCGAAGTCACTTGAAGAGTTGGTAATAAATTTAGATGCGGTTCCGGAGGCTATTCGGACGGTAGTACGGAATAACGCAGGGGGACATCTTAACCATACGATGTTCTGGGAAAGTATGGCGCCTAATGTGAGTGGAGTTCCTGGTGGTGAGGTTGCACAAGCTATTGACTCAACGTTTGGAAGCTTTGACAATTTTAAGCGGCAGTTTAATGATGCTGGGTTGAAGCAGTTTGGTAGCGGTTGGGTTTGGTTGGTTGTTGACAAAGATAGAAAGTTGCAAATTGTTACAACACCAAATCAAGATAGTCCTCTTGCTTTGGGACAGCATCCGATATTGGGCAATGATGTGTGGGAACATGCGTATTATCTTAAGTATCAGAATAGACGCGCGGATTATTTAAAGGCGTGGTGGAGTGTTGTTAATTGGGGTAATGTAGAAACCAGATATATTCGGTCTCTCGGTCAGGGTTAACAATGTAAATTACGTGGGATTTTAAATATGGGATGGTTGGGATGACCATTCTATATTTTCGGGGCGGGTTTACGATATTTTCGTTTACTATGTGGTTAGTGGGTTAACCCGCCCCTACAGTAATATTTTCCAATTTTCTAAATCTTGCAATGACCTGTCGCGGTATTTTCCGTATCGTTCTGGTTTGCTTTTAATTTTTACGCCTAAATCGGGTAATATTCCGAAATTGGGGGGCATGGGTTGGAAGTGTTTGGGTGATGCGGTACTGATGAATTCAAATAAGGCGCCCATCATTGTTGTGTTTGGTAGTGTTACTGGTTGTTTACCTAATGCAACACGTGCGGCATTTGTTCCAGCTAGCCAACCACCTGCGGATGCTGCTGTGTATCCTTCGGTACCAATTATTTGACCTGCGGCTAATATATTTGGATGTTCTTTGAATTGCAGTGTTTGATGCATTAATTGAGGAGCGTTAATAAATGTATTGCGGTGCATGACGCCCAAACGTACAAATTCGGCATTTTCTAAACCAGGTATCATTTGGAAAATACGTTTTTGCTCGCCCCAACGTAAGTTAGTTTGGAACCCTACCATATTCCATAACTTGCCTTGTTTGTCTTCTTGGCGTAATTGAATAACTGCGTAAGAACGTTCGCCTGTACGGGTATCAGATAACCCTACAGGTTTGAGGGGACCATAGCGCATGGTGTCTTCTCCGCGCAGTGCTAGTTCTTCGATTGGCAAACAAGCTTCAAAAAACTTAACTTTTTCTCTATCAAAATCTTTCAACTCGGTTTGTTCAGCTTTGCAAAGTTCTTCTCTAAACCGAATGTACTGTTCCTTATTCATTGGACAGTTTAAGTAAGCGGCTTCGCCTTTGTCGTAGCGCGAAGCCATAAAAGCAATATCCCGATTTATTGATTCTCCCACAATTATAGGACTTGCGGCATCAAAAAAACTAAGATATTCCATTCCTGTAAAACGACGCAAATCTTCTGCAAGCTCAGGACTCGTTAATGGACCGCTCGCAATAACTACAACTCCTTCAGGAATGGCAGGTATTTCACCTCGTCGCAGTTCTATTAATGGATGCTGTGCGAGGGTATTTGTTAAATCTTCGCTAAATTGTCCTCTATCAACAGCTAAGGCGCCACCTGCGGGAACTTGATGTTCGTCTGCTTTTGCAATTACGATAGAACCAAGGCGCCGTAACTCTTCGTGCAATAAACCTGATGCTCTGTCTGAAGCCATTGCCCCAAACGAATTACTACAAACCAATTCGGCGAGATGTTCACTGTGATGGGCGCCGCCGAAGCGTTGTGGGCGCATTTCATGTAAAACTACTGGTATACCAGCAGTAGCTATTTGCCAAGCTGCCTCAGTTCCAGCTAGTCCACCTCCGATAACGTGAATTGGTTGTTGCATTGGGATTTAACTATAAATAATTTGGTACTTGTGTTTGTATACTACATATCATAGATTATTTGTTTTAGAGTGAATACGGCTATTGCCAGGTGAGCAGCGAAAAGTGATGCTAACAGTCATAGAAAAGGCTCAAGGGCTGGGCAAAGACTGAGCCAGCCGCCTTCTCACGCGGCGCCGTGGTAATAATTTTTCAATGACTCTCCGCATAAATGGACGTTTATAACTTTTTGAAGTACCTGGCAATTGGTAACAACCTGAAACCTAGCTTTTCATAGGCACCTGTTTATTTAATAAACATGGTGCCTATATGTCTTATTTAATACGAGAATTGAACAGTATTAATCAGCATTGTTTTATCCATAAATATCGGTACCCTATAAGACTCGTAGAATTCCCCAGAGTCCTTGCGAGACAGCCCACTTCAGAACACCACTGCGGTAGGCGTAGTCACCTGAGTGTTCGGGTGTGAACTCAAAGGTACGAACTGTGCCGCAGGTGATGGCAGACTCGGAGGCAACCTTAGGTAGTTCTTGGGGTGACAAGAAGCGCCATTCTGGCCAGGTAACTCCATGAATGGTGAAGCTATGGTTGCGCGGTTTGTCGCACGCACCCACCAAGTGAAACTGCACCTGCTTACCCACCGGCACGCGCCATATTGGCGTAGCGGGGTTTGGATTGGCTAGCCAGTCTCCCAAAGGCGCCGGGTTTCCATCCGGTTTCGTGTTCGATCCGATCGGCTCCGTGCGATAGTTAAACCCCTTCTGTCCTTGGTCTTCAGGATCGGTTTCATCTTCCCCCACGCCAGCAGGGGCATCAGGGATAGGAAAGTTAACGTTACCGTTCAAGTAGAGGCGCAGCCCATCTTGGAGTAGGAGAACGATTTCCTCAAAGCGCTTCTCATTCTCTTTCAAGCTCGCGTTCTCACGAACAACTGTTACCCGCGTCCCATGCCACGCCTCTGGGGCGTCTTGGGCGGCGGTTGCCTCATCCTTGCCTACCATGAGCGGAGTTGCGTCGCAGGCCTCCACAATCAGGGCGCCGACCAGACCGTGGTGGCGATGGTTGCGAAAGTCTGCCATGTCCTGCAATAGTACCGGACCGAGAGGTTGGTTCGCATTGGAATCGGTGGGACGGGTGGCGTGCCAAATGTAGGTGCGGCTACCTCCGGGTGGTATTGTTTGCTCAGGGTTCAATCCTACGTTCGCACCGTCGTCCCGCCTGATGTCGTACTCTAGGAGATCTGCGTGCAAGGAGACGTGGCTAGAAACGGGGCGATCCGGTCGGAACGTGTGGGGGTTTCGCTCCTCGACCGGTACCTCTGGTGCAAATGGCTCCGGTTGCAAGCGTCGGGGAAGGTGATTGTCAACGGTGACTCTTACCCATTCCCCTTCTCGGCATCGCAGCACAAGCGGTTCAGGCACGGTCGAGGTCGGGATGTTGTAGCTTGTTCCATTGGGGTGGGTAACAGAGACCAGCCGATAGATCAGACCGAACGGATCCACCAGGTCTGAGTCGCGGTAGACGAGGCGCCTTGGCTCGGCGACCACGTGGAAATGCCTAACTACGGTGTCTTTTGGAACCAGCGTTTCCATCTCTAAGGTCTGTACGGTCTCTGCTAGCGCCGAATCTACTGATTCCGCTTCGACTTCCACAGGATCATCCTCGGTTGTCGTCTCCACCTCTTGCATATTTAGGTCTTTCTCCTCCAACCTACGAAGTCCTCCGGTCTTCGCAACCGTGGCATAGCTTGGAAACGAGCGAATGAGACCCCAGCAACCGAGCCACAGATCGTCTGCACCAGACAGCTTGTAAAGGTAGTCGCCAGAACCAAACAGTCCATAGTTGACGAAGGTAAAAGCCTCTGCAATTCCGAATGTCTGTTGGTTGCGAATGGGGGAGCCTAGATTCACGCGGAAGCGGCGCCAGCGCATACCGTGGATTTGGAAACTGTGCTGCTCCTCATGGGAACCCTGTACTAACCGAAACCAGATCGGGTCGTTCTCGAACGCAGCAAACCTAGTAGTAGCTGGATCCGGGTGGTGATGAGAGCTAAACCAGAAAGCAGGATCACCCTTGCGCTCGCGAATCGGCTCGTTACGGTAGTTCAGCCCCATAACCCCTTGGTCTCCGTGACCGCCAGGGTGTTTCGGTGCGTTAAGTGGCTCTCCAGTGCGGTCGAACATAGGTATGAAATCCCCAATGGCAATGCAGAACTCGCGAACCCAGGTCTTGCGCGGAAATCCCGGTATAGGTGGAACCTTGGTCTGCACATTTGGATTAAGTTTGATCCTAGCCTGTAGACCGCTAACGATCCGACGGTTGGAGAAGTTGTCATAGAACTTGGCACCAATCGGTTCCACAATCTTGGCGCCGAACAGACCGTGCTTTTGACGGTAGTTAGCGAAGAGGTGGTCGTGGAAGAAAATCGTCCCAAAATCCTGATCCGCCCACCAGCGGTAGACCATTTTCTTACCAATCCGGGGACCGCTAATGTAATTCCAGCCTACGCTTGCACCATCGCCACAAACGGGGTCGAACTTAACCATGTGGACGTGCATGGAACACTCGCCCTCCCACGGCCGCTTGGGACATGGGGGGAACGGCAGGTCAAAGGCGGTGCCTTCGGTCTTCGGTGGTAGGTGGTTAGCCAGCGTGAGATTTACGATCTGTCCGTGTTGCGCCCGGAAAAACAGCGGTTCATGACGACCGGAGCGGGTGTCAGGGTCGCCCTCTGCGGCGAGGTAGTAGAGGTGCCCATTTGGATCGAACCAGCCGTGGTCGTTGTATTCGATCCTCTTGCTCGTCACAACCACATTGTGGCGGACTACCTTAGCGTCGTTATACTTAAACTCCGGATGCTTCGCCCATTTCTCAGCCTGCTGCTTGGCAATGGGATTGCGTGTAAACATCTCGCCTGGGACGGGCTGATCATTAAATGCGTTCCGCTCGAGATTGGTGGGCACAAGTCGATAGTCGAAGTCTATTGGCATGGGTGTTTCTCGGAGCGGCCACGGGGGCGTGGGTGACTTCTGCCGAACTTCCCCAGGAATGTAGAGTGGATAACCTGGGTGGGTGGCTGTAGGACGGGGAGGCGGGTCTCGGTCAGGGAGGGGCAGCAGGCATTCAATTTTCGTGCCGTCAGGGTAGTGCCCGATGCGGCGCCCGTTGTAGATCGGGTCGGTACTCTGGATAAAGTCACCGTCCTTCCCATCTTGCCAAGTCTCGAAGGTGCGGAACATGCCCCACATGCCCTCGTGGAAGTGGGGATAGAGGTGACAGTGCCAGATGACATCCCCAGAAACTTGGTGGCGGTTACCAGCACCCCATACGGGTTCGATCGTATGCCCAGTTTGCGGGCTAAAGGAGATGGCATCTATACGTGGGGAATTCTTGTCCTGTGGTACGGCGTGCCATTCGTAGAGGTGGAGATGGAAGACGTGCGTCTCCTTCACCCCGGCGTGTACGAGCCGAATTCGGACGGGGTCGCCAATGTAAGCCTTGAGGATGGGAGTAACAGGATCTCCAAACATCCAGGAACTATGGTGTTGCTCCTCATTGAGAACAGGCCGCTTTAGGAAATGCCCTTCACGCTGGAGGCGCCAAAGAGTTCGCTCCCGGTTGATCATCGGCTCAGAGCGGTATGAAATGGGCATAATCGGCAGTTGATCCATATGCCCACCACCGTGTCCTCCGCCATTGTTACCCATACTACTGCCCTGGTCACAAGGGTCACGCTCTAACAGACCGTGGGGCGGTTGGAACTCCGGTTCGTCGTGGAAGATGACGACGAACTCCCGATGAGCCTTCTTATCGAATTCAGGGTATGGGCATGGCTCAGGCCAGTGATGATTTTCAAGGGTCGTGTGTGACTCCTGGATCGGCTTTGTCTGAGCCTCACCCGGCGGGAGGATGTCTAGGTAGGGTTTGCTGAAAAAGTCATGAAAAGCAATCTCAAGTGTTGGGCAGTTATTTAAGCAGAATTAACTATAAGTTTATATTGTTTATAGATATTAAGATGATAAATTTTAATTATATTAATTCGTA
>JAHHGX010000026.1 GCA_019359675.1 Calothrix sp. FI2-JRJ7 | reverse complement strand
GAAATGCTTAGGTTTTCAATTCGGCTAGTAATACATTATCTTAAGTACGGCTCAGTGGCGCAGCGGGCGCAAGGCGCCCGCATGGCTTGAGGTGGTTGCATAATTCATACAATGATTCAGCAACGCCTATTTTCTTTATTAAAAGTAAAATGACTTAAACAAAGCTGTCTCTTCATTGCTCCAGCTAGAAGGCGCCAATAATGCGCTAATAATAAGATTGAAATAAAATATACCTAGACATATTGAATTAGTGAGCTAAACTGTACTTCATTGGGTGAGGAGGTGCGATTATGCTCAATCGGTGGTTAGGAAAATTACTTTCAGTTACGTTTGTTAGTACATGTTTATGTGTAGGTATTACCCTTGGTAGTGTGATTCGGATGGGTAAAATACAGGCATCTGATAAACTGCCGAAACCTTCAGACTCTCTACCCATATTGCCTCCAGTAACTGAGGAGCAAATTTTTCCTGATTCGATTACAATTCAAGCTGTTGGGGATGTTATTCCTGGTACTAATTACCCTAACAATAGATTACCTAGCAATCGTAATAAATTAATTCCTCAATCAGTACGTAAATACTTAGCTAATGCTGATATATTATTTGGCAACTTTGAAAGTTCTTTAACAAACTATCGTTATAGCGCCAAAGATATAACCAAAGGGCAAACATTTGCTTTTCGGTCGCCACCAGAATATGCCAAACTATTTGCTGATGTTGGATTTAATGTATTCAATGTCGCGAATAACCATGCTTTAGATTTTGGAGTGGTGGGTTTTCGTGACACGGTTAAAAATTTAAAAAAGGTAGGTATTAATACTCTAGGTCAGAAAAATCAAATTCTTTTGCTTAATAGTAATAACGTCAAGGTAGCAATGGTTGGATTTGCACCATATGATTATTACAACTCGATTCACGATATACCAACTGCTGCACAACTCGTTAAATCAGCACAAAAGCAAGCTGATGTTGTGATAGTGTCAATGCACGCAGGCGCCGAAGGTACTAATGCGTTGCGTACTCGAAACAGTAATGAGTATTTTTATGGTGAAAATCGTGGTAATTCAGTTAAGTTTGCTCGAACAATGGTTGATGCAGGCGCTGACATGGTTTTGGGACATGGTCCACATGTACCACGGGCGATGGAAATTTACAAAGGTAAATTAATAGCTTATTCATTAGGTAACTTTTTGGGATATCGAACTTTATCCACAACTGCCGAAACTGGTTACTCAATGATTCTGGAAGCAAAGTTAAATCAAGCAGGAGATTTGGTTGAAGGTAAAATTATTCCAGTTCATATGGATAAACAAGGAATTCCTCATATTGACAAGAATAAACGCACGGTCAGACTAGTACGCAATTTGATAAAAAAAGATTTTCCTAAAACTTCAATGAAAATTAACCAAAAAGGCGAAATTATAGCTACTAACTAAAAATAGTGTTTGCCGTTAGCTTGGTCATCTGTATAAATGCTAATATTTTCTATAAGTAAAATTTTCTGCCTGAGTCTTTTTTTGCACGCTAACTCATTTTTAGAATGAAAGTAACTGATAGCGATAGCACAGCTATTCGTTTTGTCATTGAACAGCAATTGCAAGCGTTTCAACAAGACAACGCCGAAGAAGCGTTTGCTTTCGCAAGTCCTGAAATTAGGACGCAATTTCAAACGGCAGAGAATTTTCTCAAAATGGTGAAAACAGGCTATTTACCTGTTTATCGTCCCCGTTCCGTACTGTTTGAGAATATTACTACAATTCAAGGAAATATTACACAGCTTGTATTGCTTCTGAGTCCTGATGGGGTTCCAGTTAGGGCTTTATATTTAATGTCCAAGCAGCCAGAAGGCGTTTGGAGAATTAATGGCTGCTTCCTAGTGCCTGTTGAAGCAGAAATTTTGTAAATGTTAAGTTGGATGAAACCGAAGCTACAGGTTTACTAGTTGTTTATTAAGGACTTGGTTTAACTTACCGCTACGATAACCTTCTAAATCTAGGGTAACGTAGATAAAACCGAGTTCTTGGAAAGCAGAAACGACTAGTTGTAAATCGGTTTTTGACACAAAATCTTTAATGTGTTCGGCAGGTAGCTCAATTCGTGCGGTATCACCTTCAGAGCGAACGCGCAGGTTTGAAAACCCTTGTTTACGCAAATATATTTCTGCCCTACCTACTCGCTGCAATTTAGCTACTGTAATCTCTTCTCCATAAGGAAATCTTGAACTTAAGCAAGGTTGTGCTGGTTTATCCCACCACGGTAAACCGAGTTGCTGTGAAAGCTGCCGTACTTCTAGTTTACTGGCGCCTACTTCAGCTAAAGGAGAAAAGGCGCCTCTTTCTTTGGCAGCTTGAATACCTGGACGATAATCGTGTAAATCATCAGCATTTACTCCATCTACAACATAAGGATAGCCAAGCTGGTTTGCTAATGGTCTAAGGGTGTCGTGAAGTTCGCTTTTACAAAAATAACAACGGTTAACTGGATTTGCCGTATAATTCGGATTTTCCATTTCGTGTGTTTCGATTACTTGATGGCGAATTCCAATTGTCGCAGCTTGAACTTTTGCGTCTTCTAGCTCTTCTCGAAGCAAAGAAGGTGAAACCGCAGTCACAGCTAAAGCACGTGTACCTAAGACATCATATGCAATTTTTGCTACTAAGGTACTATCAACACCACCAGAATAAGCTATTAACGCTTGCTCCATTTGAGCGAATAAAGCTTTGAGTTTATCAAGTTTTTCATTTAACATAACTTTATATTATATACTGTCAGTTCTTATTTTAAACATCTTCCAGAAACCCGGTTTCTTATTTGATAACTTGTAATAAAAATAACGATTTTGTGCGAGAAACCAGGTTTCTACTATTTAACTTGTAATAAAAATAACGATTTTGTGCGAGAAACCGGGTTTCTACTATTTAACTTGTAATAAAAATAACGATTTTGTGCGAGAAACCAGGTTTCTACTATTTAACTATATTTAGATACAAGTGCTGCAAGCAGTGGTAAATCAATTGGCTTACAAATATAATCGTCAAAACCAGCTGCAATACAGGTTTCACGGTCGCCTTTCATTGCCATCGCTGTTTGAGCTATTATTATTATATCTTTGTACTTCTCGTTTTCACGTAATTGCTTGATTAATTTAAATCCATTGCAGTCAGGTAAGTATATATCTAGCAGAATTATTGATGGGCACTGTTGCTGTAAAAAATCCCAGAATTGAGTAGCATTTTTTACCCACCCTACCTTGTAACCTAATTTTCCTAAGTAGGTTTGCATCATTTGTGCGTTGGGTAAGTCGTCCTCCAATATTAAAATGAAGGGAGGATTAGAAGATAAAATTACTTCAGGAAGTGGGCAATAAGTAATATGCTCGATTCCTGCAATTTGATTTGTATTGTTTTCTGTTTCAACATTTGTAGATTGATTCAACGGTAATACAATTGTAAAACGCGAACCTTTATTCATCTCAGATTCAACTTCGACGTAACCACTGTGAAGTTCTGCTAACTTGCGAGTTACCGCTAGTCCTAAACCTGTTCCTTCATCACGACTTACCAGTACATTAGCGATTTGCGAATAAGGTTGAAATAATTCCCCTTGATGCTCGGATGGTATACCTGTACCTGTATCCCAAACTATAAAATGCACAAAGTCATTGATTTTTTTGACTTGCAAACCAACTGAACCGGACTCAGTAAATTTTAAACCGTTAAAAAGCAAATTTAACAGCATTTGCTTGAGTCGTAGCGAGTCAGCGATAATGTTCGTCACATCAGGGTCTAAATCCAAAACCATCTTCAAACCCTTTGTTGCAGCTTTCTCTTTTACCAGCGCAAAAACAGTTCGACTAATTGCGGGTATATCTACAGTTTCCCACTGCACCTCCATTTGATTTGCTTCGATTTTGGAAAGGTCTAATATATCGTTAATCAAAGCTAGCAAATGCTTGCCGCTAGACTGAATTATATTTAAGTATTCTTGATGACGTTCACGATTGGCATCAAATCCTTGAGCGATTAATAAATGAGTAAAGCCAAGAATTGAACTTAATGGAGTTCTAATTTCGTGACTGGTGCTAGCAAGAAACTGATTTTTGAGTTGATTGGTACGCTGAAGCTCTTGATTATAGCTCTTTAAATCTTGATAAACTTGTTCTAATGATTGTAACTGCCGCACTTGTATTAACGCTGCAATACATCGCTTAACAGATGATTTTAGCAACTGCTGCTTACATGTGTTGAAAAAGGCAGTTTCCTCAATTTGGGTTGGGTAGACAATTATCAGCCATCCTACTAATGTGTTGGCTTCGCTAGCTGTAATTGGGAAGGCACACTGAGGTTGCTGTGTTTTCCAAAAATTTAATTCATCGGTACTAATTATTTGTTCTAGTTGTAGTTTAACTTGTGGATTTTCACTTTCAGGCGCCGCACCAGTTGAGACATAGCAAAGTTTTGCACAAGCGGATCCAGGTTGAACTAATGCAATACCAACTTGACTCGACTTAATCGCAAGTCCAAGCTGATTGACCACAGTTTGAAATATTTTAGACTCTAAACATTGTATATTGTCACTGCAAATGGACATTAAGCATTCGTTTAAATGAGATTGCAGCTGATTTAAGCTGCTTTCCAGCCATAATTGGTCACGTAAATGCTCAATCGTGGTCAAAAGAGTTGAGATTGAATCAACTTGTGAGTTTTGTTCTGGTAAGCTCGAATACTGCTGCATTGTCAAATCGACCACTGAACAAATTTGGCTACGCACAAAAGTGCTTGTAAGTCCCCATGTATATTAGCGTACATTTATCTACATATTGATAAGTTAAAACCCAAAGTGTCAAATATAACTTTAAACTTGATACCCATTATCAAAAATCACTCATCGCAAAACCGTAATAACAACTAGACAAGATTAACTCATGAATGCACAATTTGCCCAGTTTATTACAAATTAAATTAACCAACTTACCCAACTGACTGTAAATACGATTACTGTAGACAGTACCATTGCCCTGATTACATTTGGCGGTCGTCTTACGTATGAAATTTTACGGTTTGAATGCTGCTTTCCGAAAAACTACTATGGTCGCAAATGGACTCGACACGAGCAAATTCAATTACGTGTGTATTTCTTTTTGTAAAGAAGGGTAAAGGCAAAAGGGTTTCCCCCTTCACCTCTACCCTTATCGATTACTCAAGAATGTGGAAATAGAACGCAGCTACTATAAAATTGCCAGCAAGAAGAAGAAGTGCCCAAGCTGTGCGATAGGTATAGGGAGGTTTAGCTCCGGTATTCGCAACGTCTTTTCCAACTGTAGGTGCCATATATGTGAACTCCTATTTTAATAACTTCTTTAGAAATACCAAAGAGCTGTCCCCATTGCCTACATTCGTAAAAAATATTTTTGTTAGCACCCTTTATTTATTCCTCTGCGTGATACGAACTGCGAACTAAAGGACCCGAACGGACATGACGGAAACCCATTTCGCGCGCGACATCGCCAAGTTCGTCAAATTCCTCTGGTGTCCAATATTTTTGTACTGGTAAATGTTCTAGTGAAGGACGCATGTACTGACCTAGTGTAATGCGGTCACATTTATACGAACGTAAATCAGCCATTGTTTCGATGATTTCTGCGCGTGTCTCACCATGTCCTAACATCAAACCCGATTTAGTTGGAATTGTTGGGTCAACATCTTTGACGATTTGCAGTACTGCAAGTGAACGGTCGTATTTGGCGCCACGTCTGACTCTGGGAGTTAAGTGTCGTACTGTTTCGATATTATGGTTAAAGCAGGCGGGTTTAGATTGAGCAATGGCTTCGATACGAGATTTGTCACCGTAAAAATCCGGAGTTAAAACTTCAATTAGAGTTTCAGGATTTAATTCTCTCACCTTCGCCATTGTAGTCACAAAATGTCCGGCGCCTTGGTCGGGCAAATCATCGCGTGCAACCGAGGTCAAAACTACATAGCGTAAACCTAAAAGCTTTACTGCCTCAGCTACCTTGGTTGGCTCATCAATATCTAAAGGCATTGGCGCATGTCCTTTGTCAACCTGACAAAACGCGCAAGACCTTGTACAGGTTGGACCCATCAATAAAAAGGTAGCAGTTTTTTGAGCATAGCACTCTCCCCGATTTGGACATCGACCCTCCTCGCAAATCGTATGTATTTGCCGCTGCTTAATAATTTGCTGGACTGTTGAAAGTTCGCTAGCCTTGCCAATTGGGCGCCTCAGCCATTGAGGGAGTGCCAAAATTTCTGATTTAAATTCTGTATTTGAAGACATATATCACCTTGATATCAGTAAAAACCATTACTACGTGGATACGTACACAATAAATTTACATCATTGTTATATTTCCCAGAATCTACTATCCCCCAATTCACATAAATATTGGATATAGTGGGATGATTCATTGTCTACTAATCGGCATTAGCCATCTAAAACTAAAGTATCTGTTAGAGAAATCAGTCGTGGCAAGTAACAAAATCCTAGTTATCGATGACACTACAGTTGTTAGGGTAAAAGTACGAGAAATGTTACCTCCTTCAGGCAACTTTCAAGTGTTTGAAGCAAAAGACGGTATTGAGGGGCTAAAACTTATCCAACAGGAAAAGTTTAGCTTAATAATGCTGGACTTTCTCTTGCCCAAAATGAGCGGATGGGACGTATTCCAACAAATTCAAGCCCAACCCGATTTGAGAAAAATCCCCTTGGTAATCATGTCAGGGCGAAAGGAAGAAGTTACGGAGAAAATCTCAGAACCTTTTGAGTACTTTGAATTTCTCAACAAACCCTTTGACCAAAAACAATTAATTAATGCTATTAAAGCAGCAATGGCGAAGTCAAAACAACCTCGCCAAGACCAAACCCAAGTGAATGCACAAGCTGCTGGTAAAAACGGAGCAACTCCTACAAACGGTGTTGTAACATCTACAAACGGAGTTGAAATTCAGGCGTTAAATGACAAAATTGCCAAAATGCAAGTGGAAATAGACAGCTTGAAAAAACAGTTAGCTCAAGTAGTGACATTTATTAAACAAAAAATTAAATGATTTGTTGTACTGCTATGCTAGCCGTAAAACATATAAGCCTGTAACAATCAGGCTTTTTATTTTAAATGTTTGTGTTCGTAGTAAAAGTTTGACTAAGAAACCGGGTTTCTTTATTGAAACCCGGTTTCTCACATTTTATAAATAGCTACATTTTTATTATACAAAGTATTCAAAGTGAAAAAATGTCTAGTTTAGGGCAAATGATAGCGGGAATTGCTCACGAAATTAATAATTCTATAAATTTTATTCATGGCAATATTACTCATACAAGTAATTATGTCCAAGATTTGCTCGATTTAATTGTTTTATACCAACAAGAATATTCTCCAACATTGCGGATTGAAGAAAAAAAAGAAGAAATTGACTTCGATTTTTTAACTCAAGACTTGCTGAAAATATTGGATTCAATGAAAACTGGTAGTGTGCGTATCCGTGATATTGTTCTGAGCTTGCGTAATTTTTCTCGCTTAGATGAAGCTAAGATGAAACCTGTTGATATACATGAAGGTATTGATAATACTTTATTGAGGAAATTCAGTAAATAGATACTAGTTGTGATAAATATATCATCAAGTTAATAAGCATATATTTAACTGTTAATATCATTCTAAGCATATATAGACAAAGTTATGAAGATTAAGTTATCATAAGTAATTTTGCTATTTAGCTGTCTAATAGAAAAGGCGCCTACTATAGGCGCCTGTAAAAAAATGTATTGAATTGGTTATAAGCTGTATCTTGTGAAGCAATTAGAACTATAACTCCTGTTGCTCGTGGATTTTAGCTATAGTGACTTGAGCTTTATGTGCTGTTACAGCTTGCAACATTGGGGTGTGAGTCACAGAGTTATTCGCTAGGGTAAAAATGGGGTTAGATAGAACACCAAGTAGCGAAGTTGCAATTAATGTGGTAATCAAACCAACTTGTAAAGGTCTAAACCCAGGTAACTTCCAATTAATTTCTGGGTAGTTCTTAATGGCGTCGGACATTTCTTGAGGTTCTTTAACAACCATCATCTTGACGACGCGAATGTAGTAATAAATGGAGATAACGGTAGTGACTAATCCTAACAACACTAGCCAGTAAAGTCCTGCTTGCCAACCTGCCCAAAATAGGTAGATTTTACCAAAGAAGCCTGCAAGAGGAGGTATTCCACCTAAAGATAGCAGTGAGATGCTTAGACCAAGAGTTAATAGTGGGTCTTTTTGGTATAAACCTGAGTATTCAGCGATTTGGTCGGTACCTGTCCGTAATGAGAATAGGATTACACACGTAAAACCACATAGGTTCATAAACAGGTAAACGAGCATGTAAAATACCATGCTGGCGTAACCTGCCTCAGTTCCCGCAATTAAACCAATCATTACAAACCCTGCTTGGGCAATTGATGAGTATGCTAACATCCGCTTCATACTGGTTTGAGCTAGGGCAACTACGTTACCCAAAATCATACTGAGTACTGCTAGTGCGGTGAAGACAAATTTCCATTCTTCTGCCACAAGCGGAAAGACAGTTGTCAATAAGCGAAGTGCAAGTGCAAAACCTGCTGCTTTAGAACCAACTGATAAGAAGGCAATTACTGGAGTTGGCGCCCCTTCGTATACGTCAGGTGTCCATTGGTGGAAAGGCGCCGCTGAAATTTTAAAGCCAACACCAGCGATTACAAATACTAATGCAATAACTAAACCAAGCGATTGCGTCAAGTTCGCATTGGTAATTCCATCAGCAATTGCGGTTAATTGTGTTTTTCCGCCCGATAATCCGTAGAGTAATGACACTCCATATAGAAAAACTGCTGTACTTGAGGCACCAATAAGTAGATACTTGAGGGCTGCTTCGTTTGAACGAGGGTCGCGTTTGGTATAGCCTGTCAACAAATAGGAGGAAATACTAAGCGATTCAAGCGCGATGAAAATAGTTACTAGTTCATTCGCTCCAGAAAGAATCATACCCCCTAAAGTCGCAGTCAGCAAAATACCAATGAATTCTGCTAATGCGGTTCCACTTAGTTCGATATAACGAATTGACATTAAAACGGTAACGGTGCTTGAGAGAGCAACAATACCGCGAAAAACAATACTTAAATCGTCTGAATTGAAACCACCGCTAAAGCCCATAGGATTAGCGCTATCCCACTGCAAGTAAAGAGCAAATATTGAGGCTAGCAAGCCACCAATCGCGACATAGCCAATCCAGCGCTCTGAGGCACGCCCCAAAGCCAAATCAATTATCAAAACTGCCATCAGGGTTATAATTACAATCCCTTCTGGTAGTATCGTTCCAGCATTTAGCTGGGCTGCAAGATTAGCAAAATCCATGACAATTATTAGGTTTCAGCTATGAATCAAGGAACCAACTGTGTTAATTCTATTGTTTTTTGGGAATTCTAACTATAAATTAGAAACCGGGTTTCTTTTTCAATATCTGTAATGAAAACGACAATTTCGCATAGAAACCCGGTTTCTTTGGTTGCATAAAATTAAGCATATAGGTTACAAACTATCACTTTGATAAATAAATCAAAGCAAATAGTGTCTCCTATATGCTACGCTTATAATTAAATTCCGATAGCAAATTGTTTCTTAAAGCTCAAAAGCTTTGAACATTATGGCTTTGCTGTCTCAAATAATGGTCTTATTTTAGTAGGGACGTGAATAACTGCTGTTTTCACTCTTGCTCCAGTTATTGCCACCAGAGCGACCACCTTTCTCTTCTCTAGGCCTTGCTTTATTGACTTTCATTACGCGCCCCATCCACTCTGCACCATCCAGTGCGTTTATGGCTGCGGTTTCCGCCGCGTCGTTTTCCATTTCAACAAATCCAAAACCTCGTAAACGACCTGTCTCTCGGTCAGTGGGTAATTGTACTCGCTTAACGCCGCCGTACTCAGAAAATACTTTTTCCAAGTCGTCTTGAGTAACGTTGTAGGATAGGTTACCTACGTAAATTGACATGAAACTCTCCAGAATTGAAATAAGTCAAGATGTACATTCGCAGAATTACTTGCAATTGGATGTAAAAACAAGAACATATCTGCCGAATTTGGTTCTCCTAAGTTTATCCTAGCATAACTTTTTTGGCTGTAATGCCAGTTCACACCTCTCTAGCGAGTGATTTTTATAAAAGTATAATATTTGACTTATGATTGCTATTTATTTACTTTATGGTTAGGCAATGATGATTATAGAATCAACATGCAGCGCGCTGTCAGCTTATAGTGGGCGCCGGGGCGAGTCCTATGGTTTTGCCGTAGTTTAAAAATTTCGTTACTCGTTTTTTGATGTATGACTATATTTATTATCGATATAAAAGAATTGAGGACTATACTATGGTTTCGATGTTAATCAAGCTTTGAGGTGCTGATTAGACCTGACGGCAGATTTTTACTTGCTAACAGTCGCCAAAAAAGCAAGATATAAGTTAATGATTGAAATAGCTGGAACCAACACGTATGTGTCAAAGGTCTAGCAGCACTAACTCAAAATACCATGAGGGATGTAAACCCAGCACGCAAGAAGAGTCACTCCCATGTGTTGCTTGTAAGCAGTTGGTGAGAATACATGTTACCACGCAGGTAGTGACATATAGCTTGACATCTCTGATAGATTAGCCTCAAGAATGACTATTTAACTGCGCTCATTGCTTTTTTTATAAAAAATCTCCATGTCAACTCTCGTCATCGTTGAATCTCCAACAAAAGCTCGCACCATTCGTAATTACCTGCCGCAAGGGTTTCGGGTAGAAGCGTCAATGGGTCATGTGCGCGACCTTCCACAGTCAGCTACAGAAATACCCCCCGCAGTTAAGGCGGAAAAATGGGCACAGCTTGGAGTAAATGTAGATGCCGACTTTGAACCTCTTTACGTTGTCCCCAAAGATAAAAAGAAAATTGTCACTCAGTTGAAAGATGCTCTTAAGGAAGCATCTGAGCTGATATTAGCAACTGACGAAGACCGAGAAGGGGAAAGTATAAGTTGGCATTTATACCAATTGCTTAATCCAAAAGTTCCGACAAAGCGAATGGTATTCCATGAAATTACCAAGGAAGCTATTCAAAAAGCTTTGAAAGATTGTCGTTCTATTGACGACAAGTTAGTACGTGCCCAAGAAACAAGACGAATTTTAGACCGATTAGTAGGGTATACCCTATCTCCGCTACTTTGGAAAAAAATCTCCTACGGTCTCTCAGCGGGTCGTGTACAGTCAGTAGCTGTGAGTTTACTAGTCACTAAAGAACGTCAACGTCGAGCATTTCGTACAGGCGCCTACTGGGACCTCAGAGCCGAGCTATTACAAGAACAAACTCCTTTCAGCGCTGTTTTAGTAACTCTAGGTGGCACAAAAGTTGCAACTGGTAGTGATTTTGATTCAACTACTGGACAAATTACATCTGGGCGCCAAGTTGTACTATTAAACCAAGCTGAAGCCGAGGCCTTACAACTTCGACTCATAGGTCAAACTTGGACGGTTACAGACCTCGAAGAACGACCAGTTACTCGTAAACCGGCGCCACCATTTACAACTTCGACGCTACAACAAGAATCTAACCGTAAATTACGTCTTTCGGCACGCGACACAATGCGAACTGCTCAAAATCTGTATGAGCAAGGTTACATTACCTACATGCGTACTGATTCAGTACATTTGTCTGACCAAGCGATAAGTGCTGCACGCGACTGTGTTGAAAAGCTTTACGGCAAAGATTACTTGAGTCCTAAACCTCGCCAATATACAACAAAATCAAAAGGTGCCCAAGAAGCACACGAAGCGATTCGTCCAGCAGGTAGTAGTTTCCGTACACCGCAAGAAACGGGTTTGGGTGGTCGTGAGTTTCAACTTTATGACCTAATTTGGAAGCGCACTGTTGCTTGCCAAATGGCAGACTCGCGTCAAACCCAAATTACAGTGCAACTCCAAGTAGAAGACGCTGGTTTTCGTTCTTCTGGTAAACGTATAGACTTTGAAGGATATTTACGCGCTTATGTCGAAGGTTCTGATGACCCTGACGCTGCGCTTGAGAATATGGAAATTATTCTCCCCAACCTTAAAGTTAATGATCATCCAGAATGCAACGAGCTCGAAGCGGTCAAGCATGAAACTCAACCTCCGGCAAGATATACCGAAGCAACACTAGTTAAAACTCTTGAAAGCGAAGGTATCGGGCGCCCTAGTACCTATGCGAGCATTATCGGTACCATTATTGATAAAGGTTATGCTCAGTTAACAAATAACGCTTTAGTGCCTACATTTACAGCGTTCGCGGTTACTGGTTTGCTAGAAAAACACTTCCCTGACGTCGTTGACCCTAGTTTTACCTCCAAAATGGAGCAAACACTCGATGATATAGCCACAGGTGAAGCTCAATGGCTACCATATCTCAAAGACTTTTATTCTGGAGATAAAGGACTAGAAACGCTTGTTAGAGAACAAGAAAGCCAAATCGATGCCACAACAGCTAGAACAGTAGAACTAGAAAATTTAGATGCAAAAGTTCGTATCGGTAAATATGGAGCTTATATTGAAGTTGAAAATGGAGAAGGGGTAGTAACTGCTTCTATTCCGAGAGATTTAACTCCAGCAGACCTCGACCCGCAGAAAGTACAAACCCTGCTTAAACAAAAAACTGAAGGACCCGAAAGTTTAGGGCGCCATCCTGAAACAGGGGAACCAATTTATACACTAATTGGTCCCTATGGCCCTTATGTTCAGTTGGGTGATAAATCTGAAGAAAATCCAAAACCTAAACAGGTATCTTTACCCAAAGGTATTACACCAGAAAATCTCACCCTAGAAATAGCCATTGGTTTACTTGCTTTACCTAGAACATTGGGCACTCATCCTGACGGTGGAAAAATTCAAGCTTCTTTAGGGCGTTTTGGACCCTACATCGTTCACGACCAAGGTAAAGAGGGTAAAGACTATCGCTCTCTAAAAGCATCTGATAACGTTTTGGATGTGACATTAGAACGCGCATTAGAAATTTTCTCTGAACCAAAAAAAGGACGAGCTAGCAGTACCAAATCAAAAGCTGCTTTAAAAGAACTTGGCGCCCATCCTGAAGACGAGCAACCAATTAATATTTATGATGGTCCTTATGGGCCCTACATCAAGCATGGTAAAACCAACGTGAGTATACCCGAAGGACACACTGTAGAAAATTTAACTCTCGCCATTGCTGTACAACTGCTGGCAAGCAAAGCATCTACTTCTAAAACCACACGCAAAACCAGCAAAGCAAAAACTGCAAGTGCAACAAAATCTACTAGCAAGACCAATAAAACTGAAAAAGCAGCGAAACCGAAATCAACTGCAACTGCGAAGAAAAAATAAAGATTGGAAGGGAGAACGTGATTTTCCCTTCCTAACTGTCTATTCCCTATTGACGAAAAATGCAAAATACCCATCACAAGAAAGATGCGGCTGACTGGGGGGTTAATGTGATACTCTTATAAGTAGGGAAAGTAACACAATAAAATTTAGAGAGACGCGGCTCATTCCGCTGTTGCGTGTGTAGGTGTATAATCATGTACAACGTATCCAATAAAAACTGTGTTGCCCTTACTATTCTTTTGCTGTTAACTTAAATTAAGGTATTATCTCAGGAGCGGTCAGTTAGATGGACTATATAGAGAAGGTACTGGAAAAGCTTAAAGAATTAGGGCGGAAATTAATCGAAGCCCTTTTAGGCCCTGATGCTGAAGCGGAACCGGAGCTAATTCCGATTCCAGTAAACGACCGCTCACGTCGTCGTTAAAAATAAAATTTACACGTGGCACAGCGCACTTTAAGCATTTTGGTACTGCACGGACCAAACCTAAATTTGCTGGGACAGCGAGAACCAGGTATTTATGGTGTACTTAGTTTAAACGACATTAACCGCTTGTTAGAAGAACAAGCACGACATTTAGCGGTTAATATCGATTTTTTCCAGTCAAATCACGAAGGTTTTTTGGTCGATAAAATCCATGACTCTTGGGGAAAGCATCAAGGGATATTAATAAATCCTGGAGCTTATACTCATACGAGTGTAGCCTTGCGTGATGCAATAGCTGGCGTAAATATTCCTACTGTTGAGGTTCATCTGAGCAACGTCTATCGTCGTGAAGAGTTTCGTCATCACTCATACATTGCTCCTGTGGCAGTTGGGCAAATTAGCGGTTTCGGCGCCCAGAGTTATATACTGGGCTTACAAGCATTGGTGTATCATTTGGAAAGTTAATTATAGGTATAGTTAGGAATCGTAATAATCCTAGCTTTATTTACACCATGCGCTATACGCTCAAAAGTCGGTTCCAAGGAACTATTGCAGGTGCTTTGCTTGCTTTAGAGTTGGCAAAGGACAGAAAACCAGAAATTATAAGACAAGCTTATATTGAAAGTACCTTTAGTTGTAAAAGTTTAATTGCACAAGGTAAGTTCGATAGTAACTCCTTTTGTGCGATAAACCAAGCTGATACACTCCTAAATCAACAACTAAATCAACAAGTTTTACTCAATACGCTTTTTTCAGCTTTACCAGTAATATTATTTTGTCATGAAGATTTATCGAAGCTTCGATATAACTTACTGGAACTGTCGCGCACGCATAGTGATAACTTGATAGTTAGAGACAGTGTGCTTGCTATTGGCTATACAATTGCCCAATCGCTAAATGAAAAATTATCACAAACTTCTGTTTTTAGTGAAATTATCAGGTTTATTGGTGAAACACCAACGAATACACCTCAACAACTTGAAACAGTAAATAATT
This sequence comes from Calothrix sp. FI2-JRJ7, assembly GCA_019359675.1. Taxonomy (GTDB): domain Bacteria; phylum Cyanobacteriota; class Cyanobacteriia; order Cyanobacteriales; family Nostocaceae; genus Dulcicalothrix. The sequence goes on along the minus strand of JAHHGX010000026.1, from coordinate 39,495 downwards.
TACTCAACCAGCAAGTTAGCTTGGAGCAAGCATTTACTGAACTATATAAAGTAAATACTCTATCTAATGTCGTCGCAATTGCGTTTTATACTTTTTTTAAAAGTCTTGAAGATTTTTGCTTATCGGTATCACTTTATCTCAACGGCAAAATATTAAGTTTTAATAATAATGATTATTATATTAGCAGTGTAATGACAGGCGCCTTATCAGGAGCTTATAATAGCGCATTAGGAATACCAATTAGCTGGCAAATGAAACATTTACGCCATTTATCAGCTAAAACAGCGGAAGATGAGTTTTTACAGATGCTAAAATTAACAGATGAACTTTTGGCGATATGGTCGGGTGTATGTGAGTTTGATAACCAAGATGCTAAAAAAAGCAGAGGAAAATACTTATGCAATTACCTACCATTGCTCGAACAAAGCTCGCATTTATCAGTATATGCAGCTCCTCGTATCATCCGATTACGGTAAATTGGACATAAACACTACTAAAAAGTAAACGAAAGTAAATAGTGTGTCCTGTAATTAGCGCAAAAATTCACACCTGTTAGTAATATTTTATATAGTGTCTTAATGAAAATTTTATATTCTTAGTCAATAGTGGTATTATATTACACATGGGTAAGATAATTTTCTGTAAAAGACTGTGCTGTTTGAATCCCTTAAGTAGCCACTGCGGTCATAGTTGATGAGACAAGCGCCATTTTTGCAGTCCTTGACGCAGCGATTGACAAGAGTACGGCGATGGTATATAAAACTACGCCGTAATTGTTCATTTGAAGCATTACAAGAGTTATACGTAGTTCAACCTCAGCTTTATAGTGTGGCAAAGTTAGCGAATCGCGGGCTACGAGTTTATACTCATCGGCTAAGAGATATATTTAGAGGTACACCTGTAATTTTTGCTTTAGCGCTTATATTGCTGACAGCAGTAGTTGGGCATAGTTGGTATAGTCAACCGTTGGTCAAAAGTGGAAGTACTGCTCAGGTGACAGTACGGGCGCCAAGTACAAAAGTTTTAGAAAACAAGTACGCGACTCAATCTAAACGTAATGCAATTGCCTTAAACTTGGCGCCTGTATTGATGATTGATAAAAGTGCTAATAATCAGGTTGGGCAAAAACTCGAAACAATTGTGGCACAAGGGAATAGTATTCGTAACCTGGCTGGTTCTTTTCCGTTTTTTGATACAATTGTTCTAAGTGTACCTACGCAACGTTATTTACGTTCGACATCAAACAATGAATGGGAAGCATTTAGGTTTGCCGTAGTTCACCCAACTAAGCAATCACAGTTTTCACAAGCACTTGAACGAAAGAAAAGCACATCCGATTACGACCTAGCAATTGTGGATGATTATAGTGTTAAAGTAAAACCACAGCAACAAAAGCTTTTAGTTTCAGGCGCCGACATCGAAACACAGACGAATTCAAAATTAACTATAAGCAGTGCTTTGACTCAAGCATTGTCAGAAGTTGAAACCTACCGTTTAACTACATCAGAGCAAAATATTTCAATATTAACACAAAAAATTGCTTTATCACGTCAAAAGTATACAGCCGCCAAAGCTCAAATTTCAGAAATAATTAATCAGCCAAACGCAGTATATAACGAGAAATTTGTACATTTAACAGAAGAAGACTGGAAAAACACCCAAACTCTAATTAAGCAAATTGCCGAACGTATGTTAGCTCAAGGTATTTCACCTGGTTTACCAAACAGCGTATTAACTGAAGCAGTAAGATTGAATGTTCAATCATCATCGGTACCAAAAGAAGGACAAGAATTAGCGACAAAAGTACTATTGAACGTATTGCAACCAAACCTGATAACTGATGGAGCAAAAACGCAAGCAAATGTAGAACTTGCTGCTGCTGAAGTCAAACCCGTCATGGTAGAGGTCAAACAAAATGCAATTATTGTTCGTCAAGGAGAAAAAATCACAGATTGGCATCTTTTAGTTTTAGAAAGCTATGGTTTGATTGACCGTGAAGTTAACTGGGTCGCTTTACTGCTTCTTGCAACTGCCATTAGTGGCGCCATTTTAGTTTTTGCAGGTGTTGATAAACGGGTAAAATATCTTAAACGCACAAGAGACCGAATTTTAATTTTATTGCTAACTCTAAGTACACCACTAGTATTGACAATGGGTACCTACTATACAACTTGGAGCGCAGTTTCATTATTATTAGGCAGCTTTTACGGAACTCGTATTAGTCTTACGGTCATTGGATTATTAACAGTACTACTGCCATTAAATTTTGGGGTTAGTAAAATTGCACTATTTGCTGGAGCGACGGGAGCATTTTTAGGCAGCTACATGGCACATAAACGACGTTCACGCGAAGACTTAGCGTTGTTAGGAATAGGAATAGCAGTAACACAAGGTTGTGTATTTTTAGTTTTGACAATTATATTTGGTGGTGTATCGGTAGGTAAATGGTACTCTGTATTAACAAATTCGTTGTTATTAGCTTGTTCAGGATTATGTTGGAGCATTGTAGCTTTAGGGTTAAGTTCTTATTTAGAACAACTATTTGACTTAGTAACTCCAATTCGTTTGGCAGAACTTGCAAATCCTAACCGTCCACTGTTAAAAAGTCTTGCAGCGAAAACTCCAGGAACATTCCAACATACTTTATTTGTTTCTAGTCTTGCGGAAGCAGCAGCTTGTAAACTTGGGTGTAACGTTGAATTAGTCAGAGCAGGGACTTTATATCATGATATTGGTAAAATGCATGACCCCAAAGCATTTATCGAAAACCAAATGGGTGGACCAAATAAACATGATACCGAGATAAACGACCCTTGGTTAAGTGCAGAAATTATTAAGAAGCATGTTAGTGAAGGTTTAGTGATAGCGCGTAAACATCGATTACCAACAGCAATTCAAGTTTTTATTCCCGAACATCAGGGAACAATGCAAATTGCTTATTTTTATCATCAAGCACAGCAAATAGCAAAAGAGAATCCTTTTATAGAAGTAAACGAAGCAGATTTTCGCTACGATGGACCTATTCCTCAGTCACGCGAAACGGCAATAGTAATGTTAGCAGACTCTTGTGAAGCTGCACTGCGAAGTCTTAAAGACACAACATACGAGCAAGCTTTAGGAGTTGTTAACAATATATTGCGTGGACGCTGGCAAGATAATCAACTTATAGACTCAGGACTAACGCGCGCGGAAATGACACAAATAGCTGAGATTTTCGTAAAAGTATGGCAGCAGTTCCATCACAAACGCATCGCTTACCCCAAGTTAAAACCCTGTAGAGAATAAATATTTGAAAGATATAAATAAATCATTTATTTTTAAAGGGACGGGCAGGGATGCCCGTTCCACAAGATTTTCATTTATAGTGATTATGTGAATTGAATATTTTACAGCTTATAACGATTCGCGTACAAGGTCAATTTGTTTGATTTGTGATTGAATTTCAATTTCTAGGTCTTTTAAGCGTTTTGCTTCTGCTTTGATATCAATTTCATGAGATTGTTTTTGTTTGAGTAAGTTATCTAACTCCTGTTTTCGTGAGTTTATATCTGAGTTGATACGTGTACCAATTAGATTTGCATAATCATTGAAGCATTGTTGAACACCTTCAAAAATTGGGCGCCATTGTTCTTCTGCAATTTGCGGTAGGTGTTTGGCAAATTCTTTTCTGGTAGCATTGATTAATGTACGACGGACATATTCAGCTTGCAGTGCTACAACTCCAATACCTCCAAGAATTGCACCTAAAACGGGTAGCGTTATCCCAGCAAATAAAATTGTGGCAAATTGTAGTATCAGTGAAGCTGCAACAATTGCAAATACTCGTACCCAAAAGTAGTTAAAGGAATTTATGCCTCTATTCATACTATCGGGAATGGCACCGAATACATCCATGACAGTATCAGCCCAAGTTTCAAATTGGTTTGACCTGTATGTATGTCCAACGGCATAAAAACGGTAGCCAATTAGCTTACAATTTATCGCTTCTAATATTTGCCCATATTCGGCTCGATAACTTGCTGCTTTTTCTTCTAACTGTGTGAAAACTGCCGCTAATTCCTGCTTAGAAATAAATTCCCATGCGGTTATTCTATCGTTCATATACCGCTCAAAAGCACGTTTAAATGAAGTATAGAAGACTGCACGATTATTTTTGTCGAAAAATTGCATATAATCTAAATCAGGCTGCGATGCAATAAAATCTTCTTCAAACGTTGTTTCTAAATTCAATATATAATTTCTAAAAGAATCAGCGATATCCTTGGCTTTAGTATCACGTATATCACGAATTTCAAGTTGAAATCTATTGCTAATATCAGATAATTTATCAAAATCTGACTGTATCGATTTTATTTTTTGCTTTAACTCATCGACACTGTTATCTAAAAGTGGAACGCGACGGTCAATAACTTCGCAGAAACGATTATATACTTGATTCGCAATTGTACGTGTGCGTTCTACTTCTGCTACCGCGCGTTCTTTTGCTAAAAAGCGATTCAAACTATTTAAAAACGGTGGTAGTCCTGTACCATCTAAATCAGCATTTGGGTTTTTAATACGCGCACGCAAAGCGTTAAGAGCAGACACTTCAAAAACACGCTGCTGGTAAATATCTTTATTATTATGGTTACAGTACTCAGCTAAATTGCTGCGGAAACAGGTACGCAGTCTTTCTTCTGCTAACTGTAATGCTTCAACATCGTCTGGGTTAACTAGTCCATCGCGAACCCTATCCCATCCATTCACGATAAAAAAGATATTTAACCCTTTATCTCGGAGATAGTTTTGTAAATAGCGTCGTTCTTCTAAGGTGCAAGGTTGGGACGCACTCAGCACAAATAATATCGCGTGACAGTTATATATATAGTTGAGTGACAACTCATTTCGCGCTTCGGTATCATTCAACCCTGGACTATCTACAAACTCAATACCTTTACCCAAAAGTGGTAATGGATGTTCAATAACTGCATGACTAACATCAGGAAAAGCTAGCTGTTCACCTTTTTCCAGAACTTTGGTTTCGTTAGGGTCAATAGTATAGCGTAGTTTGAACTGTTGGAAATCTATTTGTTCAGGCGCCTTACCATCGTTATAGTAAATAGTAACTTTTTCTTGGGCGCCGTATTTGATAGTAGTCAAGAAAGCAGTACAAGGACTAACATCGCTAGGAAGCAAATTTTGTCCAAGTAAAGCATTAAGAAAAGTACTCTTGCCACGCTTCATGTCTCCGAGTACGAGCAATCTAAAAACACCTTGACGCAAATTTTCAGCTTCTGATAAAAGACGTTTGATTTCAGGTTCCAAACCAAACCTACCCGAAGTTTTCTCACCCTCAGACTCAGCTTGACTTAACGTGTGCGCTATCGAATCAAGTATTGCAGCGATTTCATGACGAACTGTATCAACATGAGCTAAATCGTTAAACCAGCCGCTACCTATATTATAATTCATTTGCATTCCCTGGTATCTTAAAATTTTTTGGCTTTAATTTCAGTATTCCCAGGTAACTAAGTCATGCTACCAAAATCATCAAAACTTTATAATTTTATTACGTTCGTACTAAGCACTGAGCGTGCTTAATATTTTATATCTCAAATATAATTACCATAAAGGCAAGATAGAATAAAAAGTGAGATTGGCGCCAATTTAATCCTAACCCCCGAATTTCGGGGGCTAAGAGTAATAAAGTCCATTATAATATGGAGTGGGATAATTTCCCCTCTGTAACCATTATTGCTGTGAACTAATCTCGGTAAGTAAATCTGACACTCTTTGATGAAAAGCAGTGCTTTTAAATTTCAAAGCAACTTCCGCAGCTTTCTGCAAATCTTCAATAGCACCTTCTTTATTACCTTGATGATATTTCGCTAAAGCTCGTCCCCAAAAACCATGCTCATCGTTATCAGATACTAAAGTTATACCTTTATTCTCAATTTCTATTGCTTCTTGATAATCTTCAAAGGCTGCTTCTTCATCACCAAGTTCATAAAAAATATTACCGCGAATATAGTAAGAAGGATATGGGTTGTATTTATGACCTCCCGATAATGCCTCAAATATATCGGAGGCAAGAGATTCAATAAAATCTGTTTCGTACTTACAATCAATAGATTTCGTTAAATTCTTTATCGCTTTAGCTTTATTACCATGTAAATATTGTTGACAAGCTAAATAGTAGTAACTATGAGCATTTGGTTGTAATCTAACTAAATGGGTAAAATCTTCAATTGCCCCTTGAATATCACCCATATAGCGCTTCTTAGTCAAGCGAGGTACAGATTAAATTGATAAATTTCTTATGTTCTAGGCATCCTTGCCCGCCTTTGTGTACTTCATTAGAACGGAAAACGCTATATACGAACGAGCGGCGCCACGTCCATAGTAAGCTCTATAATATTGAGGATTCAGTTGAATAGCATGACTGCAATCTTCTATGGCAGCTTCGTTTTCGCCAATCATTGCGCGAGCAAGACCTCGTTCTGCATAAGCTTGAGCGTTTTGAGGATTTATTTGAAGAGTTTGATTTAAATCTTCAATTGCTGCTTCATATTCAGCAATAACGACTCTAGCTATTCCTCGATTTACATACGCTACTTCATCTTAGGGATTACATTGAATAGCTAAACTGTAATTACCGATTGCGCTTTTGTAATTACCAAAATTGTAGAGAAGGGCGCCAAAAGAAGTCAATCCCGATGATAGTATTAAATCAATCATTTTTTTACTCTATTTAAATGTAAGTTAAATGTGAGTGTGTTATTTATCTTCGTGCGGCAGAAATTAAACGCTGGTTGACTGCGTATTCAAATTGATAAAGAAAAGCTGCAATGATAATTTGAATGATGATGGGGACAACTCTCCAAACATTCCAACCGTCTGTAAAAAACTTGAGAAAATAATACGAGAGAGCGTTGTCTGTTAAGAATAAAGCTAAGGTGGTATAGGCAATAGCAGAAGATATTAGCTTTGCTACCCAACCAAATAATCCTTGCCACCAGCTCATAATTCCTGGAAAGGTACCTGGCACTGTTTCTGTCTCAGGTAGTTTACTTTCGGGAAAAAAGTTATCTAATAGTCTATGCATCCAATGATGGGCAAAAGCGACTACTGCGATTGGAGATAATAACGCAAGCAGTAACAGCACGTACCAAACTCTTACGGGTACATGGCACCAGTTAATCAGTAAAATAATATGTTCGTATATCTCAGTTAGTACATATTGCCAAGCTAACAGTAATAAAATTAAACCTACTGCGTTTACCCAAGCGCGCGCTCCGGGTATTAAAGTAGGTAGTTGAGGAGATGGCACCCCAAAAGGTGAATTTGCCATAATTTTTTGTTAAATAACTCAAAGATTGCGACACATAACTAGATAGTTATTCAAAGATTATATTATTCTTACTTTTAGGCGCCATCCTGATTACTACCAAAATTTACATCAAAATTTCATAAAGTTAAGAAATACTAAAGAGCTATGGCTAATCATGAACCACCCGAACACTTGCATCTGCTTGATAGCTTTGAGTTAGGATGGGATAGCTTAAATTTGATTTATGAGATTGAACCTGCAGACTGTACACCGGAAATTGAGCTTGGGATGGATTTTATTTGTATTGCGCTAGATAATTTTTGCGCTAGCTTTATGATGGATGCACGTTGGCAGCATCGTGAGTATGCCAAAGGTGACATTATTATTATTCCATCGACGCAGGTTTTTCCTCGGACGCAGCTTGATAGAGAAACACCTTTGCTTGAGTTATTTTTAAACCGTGACATACTTAGAGACGCTGCTGCTAATTTTGGTAGTTCTGATATAGAACTGGTGCGACAATTACAAGTAAATGACCCATTGATAGAGCAGATGGGACTTGCAATGATGGCAGAAGTTAAAATTGGTGGCGCCAGTAGTAGGCTGTATGTTGAATCAATGACAACTGCTTTAACAGTACATTTACTGAGGCGATATTGTTCGCATCGTCCTGAAATTAAACAATATACAGATGGGTTGCCTAAATATAAGCTTCATCAAGTAATTGAGTATATTAGAACACACCTAGAAAATAATTTAACGCTTCAGGAATTAGCGGGTGTAGTTTGCATTAGTCCTACTTATTTCGCTAGTTTGTTTAAACACTCAATGGGGGTTACTCCACATCAGTATGTTATGCAATGTCGTATTGATAAAGCCAAGCAGTTGCTTAGACAAACTCATTTAACATTAGTTGAAGTTGCTCTGCAAGTAGGTTTTCAAAATCAAAGCCACTTCACTAGAGTTTTTAAACAGTATACTCAGCTTACACCTAAAGTTTACAGAGATTCAGTTTAGATTCATAAGTTTAGAACATTTTTTAGAAGAATAGGCAAGACGCTAGTTATATACATTTTTTACACTTATACCGTTTCTCGATGAAGATGCGCTTTATCCCTGACTGTAGAGATTGACATGTCAATCTCTACGGGATTTATTTGGCGCAACTTTATGCAGAATTGGTATTACTACCTATCAGAGTATATGTAGGTATTTTGGCATGATAGATACATATTTAAAAAAATGGCGCCTTGTTGGGTTTACTGCGTTGTTTGTTGGTTTAATGATAGTTACGATTATATTGTTACAGGGTATGAACGAGTCAGCTATGCGAATGATGATTCGTGCTACTGGTAGAACGTCTTTATTATTGTTCTTGAGTGCTTTTGTTGCGTCTTCACTTCGTAAACTTTGGTCGAGTCCAATATCAAGTTGGCTGATTAAAAATCGTCGCTACCTGGGTTTATCTATGGCTGTATCGCATACCTATCATGCTTTTGCATTGTTGGGTTTATGGTATGTTACGGCAGGAGTGGCGCCAGCAATTGACCCTTTGGGAACAATTGGGTATATATTATTATTTGCAATGACTATAACGTCTTTTGAAAAACCTGCTAAATATTTAGGTAAGCGTAATTGGCAAATTTTACATACTACAGGTATGCATTTTTTGTGGTTGGGTTTGGTTGCTGAATATATTTTGAGATTAACTAAATCACCATTTATTGCTTTGCCATTGTTGAGTTTACTTGTTGTAGTGATGATAGTGCGTGTTGTTGCTGCACGGGGAGAAGAATTGGCTATTTAGAAAATGTTTCTAGATTATTACCTTTAAAAATCCCCCCTAACCCCCCATAATAAGGGGGGAACAAGAGGGTTTTTAGCCCCCTTATTAAGGGGGGTTGGGGGGATTAAACTTTGGATTATTTTGTGATTGTAGCTGGGTAATGTTTTAGCACTTGTTTTAAGTAATACCCGGTGTGTGATAAATCGTTTTTGGCAACATCTTCGGGTGTTCCTACTACTATTAATTCCCCTCCTTTGTCTCCTCCTTCCGGACCTAGGTCTATTACCCAGTCGGAACAACGAATAACATCTAGGTTATGTTCGATTAATAAGACGGAGTTGCCTTTATCTACTAGTCTTTGTAGTACATCTAGTAATTTATGTACGTCATAGAATGATAAACCTGTTGTTGGTTCGTCGATTAAATAAAGTGTTTTGCCTGTTGCACGTCGAGATAGTTCTGTTGCTAATTTGACTCGTTGTGCTTCACCACCTGATAATGTTGTGGCTGGTTGTCCAAGTCGAACGTAACCTAAACCGACATCTACTAAGGTTTGTAGTCTCACTACTGCTTTGGGAATGTTTTGGAAAAATTCTAAACTTTCCTCTACAGTCATGTTGAGAACGTCGGCAATTGATTTATTTTTATATTTTACTTGCAGAGTTTCACGATTGTATCTGGCGCCTTTACAAACTTCGCACTGAACGTAAACGTCGGGTAAAAAGTTCATTTCAATGACGTTTACCCCTTGTCCACTACAAGCTTCGCAACGTCCCCCTTTGACGTTAAATGAAAATTGTCCAGCTTTGTAACCACGTGCTTTTGCTTCGACGGTTTGACAAAATACGTCACGGATAACATCGAAAACACCTGTATAAGTTGCAGGGTTTGAGCGTGGTGTACGACCGATTGGTGATTGGTCGATAACTATGGCTTTATCTATTGCGCTTAACCCTTGAATGCCATCTACATCTTTGGGAGATGGAACTCTCTTAGTTATATGGTGTTGTAGCGCTGGATAAAGTATTTCGTTAATTAATGTTGATTTTCCTGAACCAGATACACCTGTCACCGAAACAAGCTTACCAAGAGGTATTTCGACGGTGATATTTTTTAAATTGTTGCGACAGGCATTTTTAATAATTAAATTCAACCCGTTGCCTTCGCGTCGCTTTCCTGGAGTTTCAATTACTTTGCGTCCTGATAGATATGCTCCTGTTAGTGAGTCGTCTGCATCTAGTAATGCTTGTAAATTACCTTGTGCGACAATGTTACCTCCATGCAAACCTGCACCTGGACCGATGTCAACTACATAATCTGCTGCTCGAATTGTTTCTTCGTCGTGTTCGACAACTATTAATGTGTTGCCTAAATCACGCAATCGATTTAATGTTCGTAACAGGCGCCCGTTATCGCGTTGATGTAAACCGATACTAGGTTCATCTAAGACATATAGTACACCTGTTAGACCTGAACCAATTTGGGTTGCCAGTCGAATGCGCTGTGCTTCTCCACCAGAAAGGGTCATTGCTGGACGGTCAAGGGTGAGGTAATCTAAACCCACATCTAAAAGAAATTGTAAACGTGCTTTGATTTCACGCAGTACCAAGTCCGCAATTTGAGCTTGACGTGGATTTAATTTTAACTCGTCGATACGTACTTGACAGTCACGTATTGATACACTCGTCAAATCTAAAATTCGATGTTGCCCTAAACGTACTGATAAAGCTTCGGGTTTTAAGCGTTTTCCGTAGCAAACCGGACAAGGTTGGTCTACTAAATATTGCTCTAATTTTTGTTTTACTAGCTCGGAACCACCTTCGTACTGACGCTGCAAAATCGGAATAATACCTCGAAAATGAGGCGTTTTATCTCCTTTTTCTACTGTCTCACCGTTTAATAGAATGGAGCGCTGTTCGTCTTCAAGCTTACACCACTGAGTTTGTAGCTCAAAGTTATGTGCTTTCCCCAAACTGTATAGTAATTCTAAATAATAAGAATTTTCTTTTTCTGACCAAGGTGCTATTGCTGCATAAATAGGCGCCTCTGGGTTTGGAATCACTAATTCGGGCGAAAATCTTCTTAATGTGCCGAGTCCATGACAATTCGCACAGGCACCGTAAGGTGAGTTAAAAGAAAATAAACGCGGTGATAGTTCATCCATGACTGCACCGTGTTCAGGACAAGCAAAGTTTTCAGAAAAAACTATTTCTTGGTCTTCGTCTTTGTCAGTATTTCCACCCGACACAGGAGTGTATAATATGGCGATAATTCCTTCTGAAAGTTTAAGACCTGTAGAAAGCGAGTCTACTAAACGCTCTTGTAGTCCGTCTTTTTTAATTAGACGGTCAATTACTACTTCAATAGAATGTGTAAAATTTTTATCTAAATCTATAGAATCAGAGAGTTCACGCACTTCGCCATTAATACGAACGCGAATAAATCCTTGCGATGCTAAACTTGATAATAATTTTTTGTGGGTACCTTTTTTACCACGAACGACGGGTGCAAGAATTTGAAATTTGGTACGGTCGGGTAACTCCATAATTCTATCGACCATTTCATCGATAGTTTGGGGTGCAATATTTCGGTCACAAATTGGACAATGGGGTTGCCCTGCACGTCCAAACAACAATCGCATGTAATCGTAAATCTCAGTTACAGTACCAACTGTAGAGCGAGGATTGTGCGATGTAGACTTTTGGTCAATGGAAATTGCTGGACTTAAACCCTCAATAGCTTCAACATCGGGTTTGTTTAATTGTCCCAAAAATTGACGTGCATAAGCGCTCAAAGATTCAACGTAGCGGCGCTGTCCTTCAGCAAAAATGGTATCAAATGCTAGTGATGATTTACCCGAACCGGATACTCCAGTAAACACAATGAGTTTGTCTCTGGGTATTTCCAAGTCAACATCCTTCAAATTATGCTGCCTCGCACCTCGAATGCGAATAGTATTTTGACTATTCATTTGTGGCAGCATATGATTTTTCCCGTTTGCGGATGCTGTAATCTGAGTATCAGACATATAAACAGGCGTTCATTGTGTGAGACAGGCGAAACAGTTCTTAATAATATCACTCTTATTCACTATCGCACCACAATCTTTTTAAATACTTGGCTTGAATATTGAGTCTGATATTTTTTAACTTTATACTAAAAGTTCTGCTTGGACGAAACTGAAGAAGGCTGTTAGCTGTTTTCTGGTCGTAAATTCGTTGTAATCGTTGAGTATGAATTCCGAGTGTAAATTCTTGCATGAGCAACGCATGTCCTTGTTCCCCTAAGACACGACTTTTTTGATAATCACCAGATAAATCGCTGATGGCGCCTGCTAGTTGGTCAATATTGTTCGATTCTACAAGAATACCCGTTTCTTTCCGCACATGTTCTGGAATTCCACCAACAGCGCTAGCAATTATGGGACGATAACGTGCGTAAGCTTCAAGCGTAATTAGTTCTGCTGGTTCGTGCCAAACACTAGGAAAAATTACAGCGAAGCACTGATTATAAAGTTTTTCTAATTTTCACCTTTACACCAGCCATGCCAAACTATGCGGTTATTTAATCCCATTTGATGCGCTAATTTTTCGAGCTGCTGTTTGTCCCACCCGTTTACAGCAATGTCAAGTTGAATACTAGAGTCTGTTTTTGCCAAAGCTTTTAACAGCCATTCGATTCCTTTATCAGGGGCAATCTTGCCAGCAAACAAGATTCGACGCTCTCCGTGAATTTCTTGTGTTAAAGGCGCCGTTGTTACGTAAGAAGCTAGTTGCGGTAAGTTATTACCAGTTTTTATTAGGTTTTTTAGTAGGTGTAAGCAATTACAGGAATTTTACGCTTTTGGAGAATTTCTAAGAACGAAAATGACCAACGAAATCCTTGGATGACTTTTTCTGGGCGCCGACTTCCACAACCATCAACAAAATGACCCCATAAGCAACCAAGAGGTGACATTAGTCGCTCACATGTGGCGCCGAGTGCAGACACATATTTAGTACCACTCGGACAGTAAACTGCGTGATTATGCAGGCTAAAAATTGCTGGACATTCGCCACGCCAATCTTGGAGCAATATTGGGTCGTGAATATGAAGTAGCTTAAACTTACTTTGGTCAATATCGTCTATTCGATTGAGAATTTTTTCGCTTACCCCAGGCATTTTAGAATTTAACAACGAATTCACGTAGGTTCCAACACCACCGTCAAGAAGCCCTGTTGGGCAACAGTGGTAAACCATATTTTCGCTATTCATGAAATTGCCTTAAAAACTTTATAATTTCGTTAATACTAATGTTATTTATTTAACAAGTATGTTATCTACTGTAAAATTACTTTAAATATTGTTTGAAGTTAATATAAATAAATTTTAGTTAAATCTCTGTAAGCCTATCTATGCAATGATTATAGCGGATAAATTTCCAGCTATAATTTTGTTAAAACTAATTAATAATAGTAATACAGAATACATTTTACTGGTACTAATTATCGAGATAAATTTAAGTCCTGCTTGATTACGTTTTATACTACAAAGCGTAACATAAAAATTTCTTTACAATTATTTACATGTCTTGCGTTATTTATATGATATGCAATAGTATCTGCTAATTTGGAAATGAGTATGTTTGTAGTTCATCATACTGAAGGTTGATGTTGTTCTAGTTAGAAAGGTGCAGAAGCCAGGTTGACGTGTGCTTTCCTCAGCTTCTGGAGCTTTTATGAATGATTGTCAGTCAACTCAATAACAGTCTATTAGTTTTCGTGTTAAGACGATTGAATTGACAAACATTCTGGGTTAGAGACGCAATCTGCTTACATAATTGCTTGTAAGCATAAATTTGTCAGTAGGAGTGAAAATTTAATATCATTTGGCAGAAGCAGCTTTTTTTGCTCTTGTAGTTGTCTTGGCAACTCCGGTGCGAGGCTGTTTAGCTGGAGGCTTTCTCTTGGTGGTTTTAGCTTTAACAACTGCTTCAGATGAAGGTTTTTCAAGTTTTTGTTTTGGCGGTCGGCATGTTTCGCAATAGAGTGGTTGTGAGGGAAAACAAATCCGCTCTGCTACTAAGTTGCATTCTTTGCAGACGAAGCGGTAAAGTTTTTGTCGAATGATACGAACATGAGCCTTAACAAAAATTTCCTTAGTTTCCACTTTGTTTTATTCCTTTGAAATTAGGTAACTACTACTATGACTGATTCACCTGAGATGCTAAGTTTGCTGTCGGCAGAACGCGACCGCTACATACTGGAGGCAGTTGATTTAGAGCGACGCTTGTCTTTCATCCGACATCAGATTAATTCTCTAGATGGTCTAATATCAGGTTATGCCCAAGAAGACCAGATGTATCATCCTTTAGGTCGGTTATCTAGTTTATCTTCTACTCAAGCATACCTTCAGGATAGTCTGAGTCAACTTAATCGACATCATTATGAGGCTGCTGCCTCACCAATTATAGAAACGGCATCCCCAACTTCGACTATTGGCGCCGCTCCTCAATCAGCTACGAGCAATCTAGCCGCGAAACCGCCTAAACCAGACATCTCTGATATTCCCAAGCTTCACATATCTAGAAAAGCAAGTACAATACCTCTACTGGCGCAATATCAAGATTACTCTGTTCAGAATGCAATTCTGATATTAATGCGGCATAACCCTACAACACACTTTCACGTCGATGCAATCGTCCGTGATTTGTATGGTGATGGATTGGATGAAGAGCAATTTAAAATCGCAAAAGCGACAGTAAGCAAAATGCTCTCAACGGGTACTCAGGCAAGATTATGGTACCGAGTGTTACATACGCAAGGTGTCTACACATTAACTTACGAAAAAGGTGTCACAAGTAAACCGCCAAAAGGGAAGTAAGAACTTGGGGAAAGGATAAAGGGTAAAGATGACAGGGGATACAAAAAATTTACTGTTTATCTTCCCATTTCCTTTCTACCTAACATTATTTCCCTTTTCAGTTTTCCCTTTCCCCTAATTAATAATTTATGACAACACTTACTTGGCAATCACCACCTCCACCTATCAATCAAATTTTAGACGCACCAGCACCGACAACGGTATTGCTATCTCCCAACCAAGAATGGTTAGTTGAGTTAGAACAGCCTTTACTTTCTTCAATTGCAGAATTGGCTGAACCGCAAATACCGCTCGCTGGATTTTTACTAAATCCACGTACTAATGCACCGTTCCGTTATAATCAATACCACAGTATAAAAATTAAGGCTGTTTGCTCAACAACTTTTAATGATATATCACTGCCAGAACATCCTCGGATTAGTTTTTTGAAGTGGGCGCCAGATGGTGAAAGGTTAGCATTTACAATTACTAGAGACTCAGGTTTAGAGTTGTGGGTGGTTGAACTAGCAACGCTGAATACAAAGCGTTTAACTGAGCCAATTTTGAATGCTGCATACGGGGCGCCACACCGTTGGTTATCGAATGATACATTAATATGTAAATTTATTTCCACAGAACGCGGTGAAGCCCCAATAAAATCGTCGATTCCAACGGCACCAATGATAGAAGAGAATTTAGGTAGAAAAACTCCTAGCCGTACTTATACGAATTTACTCGAAAGTCCTCACGATGAAACTTTATTTGAATATTACATATCATCAAGTTTGAATAAAGTGACTTTGGATGGTAAAAGTACGCAGATAGTTTCGCCTCGTTTAATAGATGAAGCTCGACCTTCACCGGATGGTAATTATATCTTATTAACAACTTTACATAGACCATTTTCGTATCAATTACCAGCATCTTATTTTCCCAAACGTGTAGAGATACTGAATGCAAACGGTGAGTTGGTTCGTGAAATAGCTGATTTACCCCTTGCTGACAATATTTCGATTAAATTTGATGCAGTCCGACCTGGGAAACGACGAGTTTTTTGGCGCCCCGACCAAGCTTGTGTACTACACTGGGTTGAAGCTTTAGATGAGGGAGACCCAACACGCGATGTTAATTATCGAGATGCCTTATTTGTACTAGATGCACCTTTCGATAAAGAACCAAAACTACTTTGGCAATCTGAGTATCGATTTCAGCATGTAGCGTGGGGACGTGAAGATGTTGCTTTAGTTTGGGAAAAGTGGTTCGATAGCCGTAAACAGCGTGTTTGGCGTATCAATCCGCAAAATAGCAAAACACCCCCAATATTACTTTTTGACCATAGCTTTGAAGACAAGTACAATGACCCAGGTGTTCCCCTTTCGACACACGGAAAATACGGTCGTGATGTAATTAGATTTACCGAAGATGGAAGTAGTATATATTTAAATGGTCGAGGCGCCTCTCCATTGGGAGTATATCCATTTTTAGATAAATTTAATTTGGATACAAAGCAACGAACACGATTATGGCAGTGTAAAGACCCTTACTTTGAGTCAGTAGTTGATATATTAGACTCAGAAGCACAAACATTAATAACGAGGCGCCAGTCTCAAACCGAACCACCAAATTACTATCTTAAGAACGGTAGCACTGAACCCGTTGTATTAACAAATTATCAAGACCCAGCACCACAACTGGCACAGCTTCAAAAAGAACTTGTGCAATATCAGCGTGCAGATGGAGTCAAACTATCAGCAACGTTATATTTACCGCCTAACTACGATGTTAATCGTGATGGCACCTTACCTTTTCTTTTTTGGGTATATCCAGAAGAGTTTAAAGACCGTGAATTTGCAGGTCAAGTCACAACCGCAACTAACACCTTTAGTCGTCCAATGCGTGACTCGGTATTATTTTTACTCACCCAAGGTTATGCAATACTCTCTGGCCCAACTATTCCAATTGTTGGAGAAGGTGACACTGAACCAAATGATACTTATGTTGAACAATTAATTGCCGGCGCCGAAGCTGCTGTAGATTATGTAGTTAAACGTGGTATTGCCGACCCCAATCGCATTGGTATTGGTGGTCACTCATATGGAGCTTTTACAACAGTAAATTTACTAGCACATACAAATTTATTTAAAATTGGCATTGCTAGAAGTGGAGCGTATAACAGAACACTAACACCGTTTGGATTTCAAGGAGAACAACGAAATTACTGGGAAGCGGTGGACACGTATAATAATATGTCACCATTTACCCATGCAAATAAAGTCAAGGCGCCTCTACTATTAATACACGGAGAAAAAGATAGTAATCCAGGTACATATCCTCTGCAAACCGAACGACTTTATGAAGCACTGAAAGGTTTGGGTGCAACAGTGCGCTATGTAGTTTTACCATATGAAGACCACGGCTATCGGTCGCACGAAGCCGTGGGTCATACACTTTGGGAAATGGTAAATTGGTGCGATAAATATCTAAAGAGTTAAAAGCGCACTTTCCACGAGCGCACTATTGTGGGCACCAACGGCTAATTGTACCTGCTACGATATCAGCAAAATATAAATTCCCGTCTACGCTGGCGGCGCCAGTTACTAAACCACGTTTGACAACTACCGTAGCGACACCATCACCCTCATTAACGATTAGCGAACTAAAGGTTAAATAAGTTTGGTCGTCATCATCTATTGCAATTCTGACAGTTCGCTGTAGTCCGAGATTTGCATCTGTCGTTTGGTTTATTACAAATGTGAAGGTTTCATCATTTTCAGGTAATGAATCCTCAATAATTGGAATTAATACTAGTTTACTAGTCTCGCCTGGAGCAAAAGTCACCTCTCCACTAACTTTAGTGAATCAACATTTTCGGTAGCGGTATCACCAGCAGTTGTATATTTCACCGTTGACGTCAAATTCAAATCTTCGTCAAATCTTTGAATTTCTACAACTGCTCTTCCATCACCTTCACCCACACTTACAGGAACTTGTCCAAGGCGAATAGTTGGTAAGATAGGTGGTAAGTAAAGCTGTGTAGAAGGAATCCTGATGCTAAAATGCTACTGCTACTACGATTTGATTGACCAAATGTCTTAGAGATATCTAGTGTATTTAAGGTATTTAAAGGCGAAATCGACGGCGAAATTGATGTCAAACTGTTATTGTCGCTGACACTGTTGCTCATATTATATGCAAACTAAATTTTAAAAACTAAAAATTAATTGTGGAATGGGCTTTGAGAGTGCGCTGTCCAAATTTTAAAAGAGTGCGATTCAATCTAATCAATGCGTAAACAAGCATTTTAAACCAGTAAATAATGTTCATTATCTAATTAAAATTCAAGATGAAAGAATTCCAGCTAGCTTTCTCAGTAATATCCCATGCTGAACTGATACGCCTACTCTGTTTGACTTAATTAACTCAATATTTATACTGAAATCTTTTTTGTAAAAACTATACAAATACTTTAAAATCTCTATATAAAAAAATCTTCTCCGTGTACTCTGTGCCTAATAAGGTAATATAAAAGACTTCAATTATTTACCACAGAGACGCTCTTAGCGCAGAGAGCTATAATTAACGTATGCTTCGTATACCCTTAGATATGTAGATTAATAAGAAACCAGATATAGCAATACCACCCCAATGCCAGTCAATAAAAGTTGATGTCAAAGTTATAAAAATAACTATGCTAATTAAACTGAACTTAAATGATTGTGACATAACAATAGAAAAACCTTAATTGGATTGATTTAAAGTATGTAAAACAACAGTTAATAGTTATTATGCGAATTTTAAAAAATGTTGCAATACATAATCATTGCATGGAACTTTGAGAGGATAAAAGTATAAGCAGAATGGACTTTACCTTTGATTGGAGGTAATTATGAATGTTAAAATGATTATGTTTTCAGGTATTTTGACTGCATTGGCTGGTTCTGTAATTGGATTAGCAGGCGCCCGAATTGGCCAAAACGACTTTAATCAGTTAAGGTTTGACAGCCAGTACTATCGTGCTTTGCACAATAGATATGTACTAATAGGTGCAGGGATAGGATTTGCAGTTGGAGTAGCTCAAGAGTGCGTGCGTGAACTCCAAATGCAACAAGAAGAGTAATTTTCTAAATTTCGCAGGTAATTAGCCTGTTAAAGAAATAATTAGTCATTTTTGAGCCAAAAGGAGAATTCCACCAGCGTGAGGGGTGGCATCCTTTTGGTGCGTTTAGTGTGTAATCTAGTTCATCGCATTTTTGCCATTTATTATTTAGGCGCCATCCATTTAATAAGCCTAATTTTTCAATGATACTATTATCCTGGGCAATAGTAGTATCAATGCTGCCACCGACTTCTTGGTACATATGGGCTTGAACACTGAAACCAAATTTGCCTTGACTATAAGTTGTCCAGAGTTTATCAATTGCTTGCAGTTGATTACAAGGAAAAGCACGCACGTCGTTTGGTGTAATTGATTCTAAACTTTCGGCGCCAGTTATACTGAGCATAACTCGAATCGTTTCTTGATCAGCCTCACGAAAATCACCTGCTGCAAGTAATTTTTGTAAGCGTTGGAATCTATACACATCTGGCATGAGTAATAAAGTTGTTTCCAAATATGCGACTTTTGCCTCAAGTTCGACAATACGGTTTTGTAAATGAACGTAATCTTCAGTCATAAAAATGTTTGCTCCTAGTGTATGATTGTATAAAAATGTATTTTTTATATAAGTTGATTTATGTCATATGGTTAAAATTGAACAATGAGGAGATAGCCTTGCTATTCGCATTTCATTAAATTTAGCTAAGGAAGTTAATATAACCGAAGGTTATGAAGTGGAGTTAAATGTAGTGGATGGATGCTTGGTAATAAAGCCTAAAAAACATAAACGTTATTCCCTTGAATAAATTTTAGACGGAATTACAGCAGAAAATCGACATGATTTTATTGATTATTAGATGTTGGAAGTGTAATGCTTAGTGAGAAACCGGGTTTCTTTTCATTAACTTTGAGATTGTTTTGCTTAGTCGAAAGAAACCCGGTTTCTTTAGCCGTAAAAGAAGAAGGAATAAATCAGCAATATTACTGCAAGTGAGAATAAAATGTGATTCATCCAATCGTCAAATGTCCAGTTATGAAATAATTTTTTGAGCATATTTTTCACTCGTGCTGTGTAGAGATATTTAAGTTGGGCGCCACATTATCGCTTTGAGAGGCAACAACAGCAGGTTCGGGTTTAGGTTGGTTGGGTTTTTTAGGTTTATCGGTTTTGTTAGGTGTTAAGAAACGATGTTCTATATCTTTAATTACTACATACAGCACTGGTACTAAAAACAAACTTAAAACTGTGGATATTAAATAACCACCAAATAAAGCTGTTCCTAGTGACCAACGACTCATAGCACCTGCACCTTTGGCAATTACTAAAGGCCAAAATCCTACTAAACCTGAAAATGCTGTCATCAAGATTGGGCGTAATCTATCTTCTGCTGCACGAATAGCAGACTGTTTAACGTTCATACCGATTTCGTGCATTTGATTTGCAAATTCAACGATTAAAATTGCGTTTTTAGAAGCTAAACCAATGAGCATTACTAACGCGACTTGAGCGTAGATATTATTGTCAACTACTGGATATACACCACCTGCTTGCAAGAAGTTGGCGCGAAATTGAATTGCACCTAAAGCACCAAGAATTGCTAATGGTACGGTTAACATAATGATAGTCGGGTCGATATAGCTTTCGTACTGAGCAGCCAGAACAAGAAATACCATTACAAAAGCTAAACCAAAAATGATGGGAGCGGCGCCACCACCTGAACGTTCTTGAAATGCGGTACCCGTCCATTCGTACCCAAATCCAGGTTGTAGTGTTTGTGCGGCAACTTCCTCCATTGCTACCATCGCTTGTCCGGTACTAAAACCAGGTGCAGGACTAGCTTGAACTTTAATAGCAGGATAGATGTTGTAGTGTGTAATAATTGGTGGGTAGTTAATACGTTCAGCTTTGACGACACTAGTTAGAGGAATCATTTTGTTGTCGCGAGAGCGTACATATAAACTATTTAAAGCATCAGGGTTAGAACGAAATTCTCCTTCTGCTTGAGCATAAACACGATAAAGTTGTCCTCCTAGTACATATTGATTGACGTAACGGGCGCCAAGATAGGTTTGCATAGTACTAAAAATATCGTTGATGGCAATATTTTGTGCTTTCGCTTGGTTACGGTCGATAGCTATTTGCATCATGGAAGTATTACTTGTAAATTGTGTAAATACTCCAGCTAACTCTGGACGTTTACGAGCAGCATCGATGAATTTTTGCGAATTATCGATAAGTGTTTCCATTGGTAGTGCTGCTTTGTTTTGAATGAAAAATTCCAAACCACCTGCACTCCCTAGACCATCTACAGGAGGTGCATTAACCGCTATTAAGCGCGCACCAGAAATTTTTGATGCAAGTTCCTTATTAATCGCACTAGTTATACCAAAAACTGATTCGTTAGCTTTTTTACGTTCTTCCCAGTGTTTTAACTTAACAAAGAAGAGAGATTTATTTGTCGCGTTTCCTTCAAATCCAAATCCTGCTAAACCATTGACATGTTCAACTTCAGGAAATTTACGCACGATTGTTTGGACGTTCTCAACGATATCATTGGTGTAATTTAATGATACTCCTGGAGGTCCTTCACCAATGATAAAAAAGTAACCTTGGTCTTCTTCTGGAATAAAACCTTGGGGAGTTACCATATAAATCCATGCGGAAGCAACTAACCCAGCAATAAAAACAGGAACAACAATTACACGAATCTTGATTAGGAAAGCAACGATACTAGTGTAACCACCTTTGACCCAATCAAAAAATCGATTGAACCATCTAAATAATACAGCAATAGGACCGTGTGCTTCTTGAACAGGACGCATTAGTAAGGCGCCCATTGCAGGAGAAAATGTAAGAGCGTTGAAAGTCGAAAGTAAAATCGAAAAAGCAATAATGAGCGCAAATTGTTTATAAACAATACCTGTAGTGCCAGGAAAAAAAGATACAGGGATAAATACTGCCATTAATACTAGTGATGTAGCAATTACTGCCCCGGTTAATTCTCCCATTGAGTCCAAGGCAGCTTGTAAAGGTTTCATTCCTTGAGCAAGCTTTAAAGCAATCGCTTCTACAATAATAATCCCGTCATCTACCACTAACCCTGTTGCTAAAATTACCCCGAACAGAGTTAATTGATTGAGTGTAAACCCAAACGCATAAGCAAACGCCATCGTACCGATTAAAGATACTGGAATTGCAATTGACGGAATAACAGTTGTTCGCCAATCCTGTAGAAATATGAAGATAACCAGAAATACAAGTAACACAGCTTCTAACAGTGTTTTAAATGCCTCATCAAGCGAAGCTGCAACGAACTCAGTATTATCTAGTGCAACTGTAGCTTTTAATCCAGGTGGAAAATTCTTTGATAATTCCTGCATTCTTGCTTTTACTAACCCCGCAGTATTCCAAGCATTAGTACCTGGAAGTTGGTTAACTAATAGCGCAACAGCAGGAGAATTATCAAATATATTTGTTGTACTGTAATCTTGGGCGCCAACTTCCGCTCGTCCAACATCTCGAACGCGAGTTAGTGTACCATCTTGCCCAACCTTGACTACTATATCTTCAGCTTCTTGTGGAGTTGTAAACCTTCCAACTGCCCGCAAAGCAATTTCAAACTGCTGCGTACTTGGAGTAGGTTGTTGTCCAATACGTCCAGCACCAACTTGGATATTTTGTTCGCTGATGGCACTAATAACATCCTGTGCAGAAACCTCACGTGCTGCCAATGATGAAGGATTCAACCAGATTCGCATCGCGTATTTACGTTCACCAACAATTCGTGCGCTTCCTACTCCCTCAATTCGTTTGATTTCATCAAGAACAAAACGGTCTACATAGTTACTCAAAAAAACGTTGTCGTAGAGAAATTTTCCGCTCTTGTCTTTTTCTGATGAAATCGCATAAGCAATCGTAATTGTTGGTGACTGCTTCTGAGTAATTACACCAGTTTGATTCACTTCGACAGGTAACTGAGACGCAGCCACAGCTACGTTATTTTGTACCAATACCTGTGCTGTGTTCCTATCTATATCTGTAGGAAAAGATACATTAATTGAGGTATCACCGTTATTTGTCGTTTGCGACGACATGTAAACAACTTTTTCTGTACCGTTGATTTGACGTTCTAATACTGTTGTCACATTTTCTTCAGCAGTCTTCGCATCAGTTCCTAGATAGTTTGCTGTTACTGTTACTTGCTTTAATGCCAGTTGAGGCAACTTATCAAGAGGAAGCAGCGGAATACAAATACCACCAACTAAAATAATTAAGATGGTACAGACTGTTGTGAGAACAGGTCGCTTAATAAAGTTTTGTGAAATACTCATGGGTTTGGAAGAGTTGAAAGTGCGCTCGTGTTGAGTGAGAAGTTAGGAGTTATGAGTTAGGAGTTCTTAACTCAATTCTTTTTCTCCAACTCAGCACTCAGCACTCTATAGAGAAGAGGCAGTTTGAGTTGCAGCAGGCTTGATAGGCGCCCCGTTAGTCAAGCTTTGAATACCTGATACAATTAGATTCTCTCCAGGTTGTATGCCTGAAACGAGTTGATAATCTTGTCCTTGCATTACACCGAGTTTGACTGGTTTTTGCCGTGCTACCATTTGTGATTTTCCGTTTTTGGTTTCAGACTCTGCCACAAAAACAAAATCTTGGGCACCAATGCGAGATACTGCAACAGCAGGTACTTTAACACCAGCACCTTGACTCCAAATTATTCGCGCACGTACATATTGCCCGTCGCGTAATTTTTGGTCATTATTGGGAAAACGCGCTTTAGTTAAAACCGCTTGGTCTCCTGAACTCACTTGTGGAGCAATAAAGTTAACACTGCCTCGTGATATTTGTGTTGCTGAGTTTGGGTCTATTAGAGCAACTGGTAGTCCTCGACGTAGTTGTCCAGATAAATTTATAGGTACTGGAATACGTAAATCTAGTTCATCATTTTGAATAATACTCGTAACTGAATCACCTACATTAACTAAATCACCAACACGGACGGGTACATCACCAACGACACCACTTACAGGAGCAACCACTCGGTTATAGCTTAAGTCTTCTACCTGTACAGCAGTTTCAGCTTGAGCGCGTTTTAGTTGCGACTCATTTTGTTTGACTAAAGCAACTGCACCTCTCCACTGTGACTGCGCTTGTTGTAATGCACTTCGTGCTGATGCAAGTGATTGTATCGCAGCTTCACGTGCAGCAATAGCACTATTACGTTGGGCACGACGCTCATCTAAATTTTGCCTTGCAACGGCGCCTGCTGATGCTAGTTCTTCTGAACGTTTGTAGTTAATATTAGCCAGTTCAACATCGCTATTACGATTAATAATATCTGCTTGATAACGTTTAATTTCTGATGTACGCTGTTTTATCTCAGCTTCACTAGCGCGTACTTGTGCAGTTGCATTTTCTAAAGTTGCGCGTTGCGAGTTTACCGAAGCTATAGCTGCATCTACCGACGCTCTGCTTCTTTCTGGACGTAACTGTATTATAGGTGTCCCCTGTTTAACGAAGTTACCTTGAGCGACAGTCACTTGTACTATACGTCCGCTAATTTGCGGTTTTAACGAAACACGTTGCTTTGCTTCAAGTGTTCCTACAAATTCTGTACTATTTTCGACTGTCGAAGTTTCAACACGCTGTAATTTTACTAAGGTAGCAGGGGGTCCACCCGCAGCATTCGCCGTTGGTTTCTTGCCGCCACAACCGCTTATTATCGCTGACGAAAGCATTACAGCACAGCACAAATAATATTTTGTTAGATTTTTTGAATGTTGCATATACCCACTTATGAGACACCAGAAATATAAGGGTTTGCAGCCATAGCCATTGAACCTAATCAAAATTGCTCCAAAAAAGGCGTTTTTTGGAGATTGTTGAGTTTGATTATGTGTTCTAGACTAACAGTTATTTACTTAATTGAAATATTTTTCTTGGTTATTTTTGCTTTGCTACAAATTTTTATTAAATTATATAATTTTTTGTAATATTAGTTTATATTGCTTAATGTTATTTTATAGGTCAGGCGGGGTGCCTAACCCATCGATAATAACCAAATACCACTATATGTCATACCAGAATCATCCGGTTGGACGAGTAAAAAATGTAACCCCTTGCTTTGTTGTTTTCGCTGTTGATAATTTTGAGCGGCAATTCTAACGTCATTATCATCAAAAGTCGCAATCACCCATCTATTAACTAAACCAGCTTCAAGTATCAAACCATCCGGCGCCCCTGCAATATAATTTAAATAAGCAGGACGTGATTCTTGTAACCAACGTGCCAACCGCATTGACTGTCTACCACCATAAATAACAACACCAGGAATAAGTTGAGTTGATGCTAAACCCAAATTAAAAGGAAGAAGAAAATCAGGAAAATCAACAATAGGAATACGACGTTGACGAAACTCTTCAACATCACCAGCTCTAAGCGAAGCAAATCGCCATTTATCTCCTAAAAGATTATCAGGTAAAGGAACTGGGGGTAACTTTTCTAATTCAACAGGATAAGATTTATCTTTCAACCACTGTTTCAAAGCTGTTGTACGACGAGTTGCTTCGACCTCTATATTTAAATTCCGTGCAGCAGTTTCAGCTAAACTTAGAGATTGGGGACGAAACACCTGTATTTTATCAGGTATACCCGAAGCGCATGCCAACTTAAACTGTGAGGTCAGCCAATTAGAATTAGCTTGCGACTGAGGACAAGAAGCTTCATATTTAAAATTACCGCGAGTATCACAAATCAACAAATCCCACAACTGCTCATGATTTTGAGGACGACGATAAAAATCAACTTGCCAAACTAACACACTCTCTTCCCTCTTCCTCTGTGTGAACTGTACGTCTGTGTGGTAAGATATCCCAAAATCATCTAATTGGATATTTTTCACTTAGAAACGCCTCAGCACTAACCTTATCATCAACCACACCATCTAAAGTAGCAGCTAACAAATCATCAAGCATTTCCTTAAAAGCTCGACCAGGTTTATAGCCTAATTTTTGTAAATCATTACCATTTAAAGGTGCCTGAACAAAACGCCATACATTAATATACTGCCAAATTGAACGACGAATAGACCGTTGACTTTGTAAAGCAGCTAAAATCAGCGTCTCCAAACCATACTTCTTAAGTAAACCAACAACCTGACTCTTTAGTCTACACTCAGCCAACCCCGCAATATTATCCATTACCTTACTTAAACTGGATAATCTTTTAATACTATCGTCAGGCAATTGTAAATTAGTAGCAACCTTACTACGAAACTCCGGCGCCAAGTGAGCGATAATAGCTTCAAGACGAAGCAGCCAATGAATAATAGCTTGTGAGTTATCAAAGCGTTGTAAACAGCGTTCGAGTAGACGTAGCTGACGTAATAACTCTACATCAAGTTTTAAAGTTGGGTGAATGCATTGCAACGCACTTAAATTATCTAATAGTTCGAGTGCCCGTTTCCAGTAAGGCGCCTCAAGAATTAATTTTAACTCAGCTTTGAGGCGAGTTGAAAGTGCGGGAGTTTTGTTATTTTCGCGTGCAGTGCGGTCATACACACCACTATTAATCGCATAACGAATACAACTTTCGGTCTGTGACTCAATAGTAAACCCTAACCGCACAGCAAACCGAACTCCTCTATAAATACGTGTAGGGTCTTCAATAAAGCTATTTGGGTGCAAAACACGCATTTGTCGAGCTTCTAAATCGTGTAAACCATTAAAATAATCAAGTAACTCACCTGCGTGTGGGGGAGTTAAACGTAATGCCATTGCATTAATTGTAAAATCTCTTCGATATAAATCTTGACGTATAGAACTTGCTTCAACTTCTGGATTTGCTGCTGGATAAGGATAAAATTCAGTACGGGCAGTAGCTATATCAACCCATAATGAATCAAGTTCTGGGTCTTTGTGCCATAACAATGCGGCAGTTTGAAAAGTTCCATGAACATCTAAACGTGCGTTTGGATATAAATTTTGCAGTGCAGTTGCAAGTTCCACACCAGCACCATCATCAGCAGATTCGTGGAACCCATCAACTACAAGGTCAATATCTTTGAGTAATAAAGGTTCTTGTTTTATATTGTGGGCAAGCAGTAAGTCACGTACTGCACCCCCTACTACATACAAATGCCAACCGCGTTTTGTCGCTTTTTGGGATGCTGTATTTAATAACTGCCATAACGCAGGGTTAATATGGTTTTGTAAATCTGTAGAGACCGAATTAATTCGGTCTCTACGACGCGATTTCGTTGTTTTTGAATCATTACTGTGTAGTTCGCGTAAAATATCCGTGCGAGTTACAATACCTACTAATTCCCCATTATCCATCACAGGCAGGCGCCCAATATCATATTTAACCATCAACTCCTCGATTTGCGGCATAGTAGTATCAGGCGTGATAGTTTTAATATTTGTTGTCATATAACCTTTTACAGGTGCATGACTAAAACCGTGATGTAAAGCAATATCAAGGTCACGACGCGAAATTACACCAACTAAATTTCCTTCAATATCAACAACCGACAGTCCTGAATGTCCATAACGTAGTAATATTCTTTGTGCTTCGGCAATAGTCGTTTCAGGACGAATGCTGCGAACAGGGGAAGACATTAAGTCTCTGGCACAAGGAGGTTTGGGTATTTGAAGTTTTAAACTTTCGATTAGCTCGTTTATAATAACCTGGGAATTGGTGCCACGTAAGTTAACAGATGCAGCTTGAGCATGTCCTCCTCCTCCCAAAGGTTGGAATAATTCGTTTAAATCAACAGTTTTAATTTGACTTCTACCAATTATTGTCAAACGAGTTTCATTACCTTCTCCCACAGGAAACTCGTGTACTAATAGTAATACATCAGTTTCAGATATTGAACGTAGTTGCGAAACTAAGCTTGATAGTCCAGGTACAAAAGCATCTGTCTTTAAATGCACCCACCCTATTGCATATCCATTTTTATTTATGACTTTAAGGTTATCTAGTGATGTTTTGAGAAGTTGCTGTAATTGTGGTGATAAACCAGGTTCTAGATATTGGTTAATATTAGGGATACTGGCGCCAAGTTGCATCAACCATCCTAAAGCGATAGCATCACGAGGTGTAGAATTTTCAAAAGTTAGCGAACCTGTATCAGCATGAATACCTAGAGCCATAACTGTGGCTTCACAACTAGTCAGAGAAATACCTGCTTGCTGTAACTTTTCAGCAATTATTGTAGTTGTGGCGCCTACAGGTTCTATATATAACTTTGTAGCATTTATATCACTGTCTTCTGGGTGATGGTCGTAAATAGTGATGTCTACTAAATGGGGTAGTTCTAGCCATTCTGATAACTTGCCAATACGTGAGCGAGCTTGAGCGTCTACAATTATCAACGACCGAATTTCTGAAACATTAACTGCCCGTCGTTCAATCAGTGTAAACTCATCGCGGTACAACGCTAAAAAATCTCTGACAGCAGGATGGGCGCCACCCGACAGAACAATTTTACTACCTGGAAGCAAGCGCGTCAGTCCAACAGCAGCTCCCAGCGCATCAAAATCCACTGTGGTATGGCACAAAATTAAATCCATAAAAATGTTTGGCTAATAGTCAATACTAGAATTAGATACTTTAAAATGAAATAAAGTCGGTAAAATTTGTGTTGTAAAATATTTTATCTTTAATAGATAGCTGTCTTGGGAGAAAAGAAAATGACTTTTATATTCCAATTTGCATTGCTTGCTCTAGTAGCTCTATCCTTCGTTATGGTCATCGGTGTTCCGGTAGCATACGCTACACCCCAAAACTGGGTAGAATCGAAAAAGCTTCTTTGGATTGGTTCAGGAGCATGGTTTGCTTTAGTAATTTTAGTCGGAGTCCTGAACTTTTTCGTAGTCTAAGCTACCGAGTGAAGACAAGCTACAACTCACGCTAACGTTTAAGGTAGTGATGGGCAGAGGAGCAAGCGTTGTAAAAGTAAAAGATGGTTGGCGAAGGGATTATATCCTAAAACCTGTCACTTTTGATTTTACGGTCGTTCGCTTCTCTGCTATTTTGTGGGAATGTGACGTTTTTCGGCGCCGCAATTTAATTTATTTAGATAAAAAAATTGTAACAAACCTGGTTTCTCAGTTGAAATCTGTAATAAAAACGACGATTTTGCGTAGAAACCAGGTTTCTGGATCAAAAAGTCCGGTTTTTGCGTTAGTTCTAGAAATAAGTATTGAATCGTATAGTAAATGAGGCAGTCATGACAGTTTTTGAGGGAACTTTTACTCAGACCGAGACATTGCGCTTTGCGCTGGTAATTGGTCGATTTAATGATTTGGTTACAACCAAGCTACTCGAAGGATGTCAAGATTGTTTGAAGCGTCACGGTATTGATGTTAATCCTCACGGTTCGCAGGTTGACTATGTTTGGGTTCCGGGTAGCTTTGAGGTTCCTGTGGTAGCTCGACAAATGGCACTGTCGCATCGTTATGACGCGGTAATATGTTTAGGCGCCGTAATTCGTGGTCAAACACCTCACTTTGATCTTGTATCGTCAGAAGTCGCGAAAGGGATAGCAGCTGCTAGTTTTCAAACGGGTGTACCTGTAATATTTGGTGTTCTCACAACCGATACAATGCAGCAAGCATTAGAAAGAGCAGGAATTAAAAGTAACTTAGGCTGGGAATACGCAATGAGCGCGCTAGAAATGGGCAGCTTAATGCGTCAAATCCGTGCGGGTCTACCTCAATCTAACAACAATTCCCCCTCGTTACCTGGTCGAATCAGCACAACCATTGGTGAATTATCTCCATCCAGCAACGAGTAAATTCATTCAATTTGTCTATGTAAGAGTGGAATGGGCATCCTTGCCCGTTCCAAATCTAAACCAAGTTCCAAAAAATCTTTTTCAAAAGTATTGACAGACTATAAGCAATCAGGCATACTAAATATTGTTGAAGTTTTTCGCGGGTATAGCTCAGTGGTAGAGCGCAACCTTGCCAAGGTTGATGTCGCGCGTTCGAATCGCGTTACCCGCTTTTAAATTAAGAACATGTCATTGTGAGCGCAGCGAAGAATCCCTTATGATTGCTCAGGGAAAGTATAAGATTCGTCCACGGTATAATAGTTAAAAAGCAAAAAGAACGTGTAATTATGCAGGCTTTATTTTGGACTGTAGAAGAAGTCGCCCAAAGAGCTACACAATTTTATGAAAATGGAATTCGTCAAGAAGTTGAGCATGGCGATAATATTGGCAAGATGATTGTAATAGATGCTGAGACAGGCGAGTATGGAATTGATGAAATTGGTATAGAACCAGGATTAAAGTTAAAGCAGAAAAATCCAAACGCTAGATTATTTATGATGCGAATAGGTTATAATGCTGCATTTGGTTTTGGTGGTGCTATGGAGCGTATAGCTGAATGATTAACGGAAGATTAATTGGTGGTAAGGCATTTAAAAAAGCGTTATACTTGTAACTAAGTTAATTAAACTCTCCAGTGTTATATTTTAGAAAATACAAGCCAGGTTTTTTAGGATTCTGAATTTGTTTTAATCCTTGGTCTAAGGCTTGCCATTCCCATGCTGGAATACTGATAAATACACGTTTAATATCTTGAGAATTCCTTGTCACGCAATTGATAACTACTGGATGAAAGTCATCCCAATGTTCGTATTCTTTAATACCTTCATATAGAGCAATTGTAGCTAATTTTGTACCTATTGCTCGTGTACCATCTTTTAAGCGGTTTAGTGGTTGAGGTAAAATTTTAATAGCGGGATATGCCCAACTTCCTGTTGTTAAATCGGTAAAAACAGCAACCAAGGCAGGTTCGTGAGAAACAACGATTCCTGGATTAACACAACCATGAAGAAAATGTTCTTTGGTTCTACGTATGATAAATATAATTTTATTTAAGAGTGGCAAGAGCGAATAAAATAAAAACGCATCAAATACTATTATTGCTAAAAAAGCAAAAGGTAGATTCTTCACATTTATACCTTTGCTAATAGTATCGACTAATGCATACATAAAGCCGTAATTAATAAATAAAGTAAATGATAGCTGTCCTAAATACGGAAAAACTAATTGTGTGAGTTGGTGCGGGAAAGAACGAAAGTAATAAAAATAATCTACTTGTAAGCCTCCTGGGTTTGATGCAGAAGTACTATCATCTAATGTGAATGACTCTTTTTGTTTTTCTTGCATTTGAATTGTCTAGTTAGGATTTTGTTGTTGGTTCAAATTTAGATTAAACGTTCTAAGACCTTAGACCGTATGAACCTAAAATTATATTGCCCAAAATCCTTAGCTTTTATATCATCAGCACAGCAAACCAGAAATCAGGAGTTATTAGGGATTTCATCAATATTTCGCACCCTATTTGCCGCAATATCTACTCCAGCTTTCGCAATTAGTTTGTCTAATTTACCTGATGCCAAGTCAGTTTTTATTTGCTTATCCCACATTTGCTCTAAATAATCTTCTAGCCAAGCAGCTAGTTGACGAATATCATTTTGTGGTACTTGTTTTATAGCAGCTTCGATTTCTGATCAAGTACCCATATAGTCCATACCTTAATATTTTTTACTTTCAACATTTTCTTGTGGGGTGGGCATCCTTGCCCGCCCAATTATTGTGAGGTAGTCGCACAAAATTCGTATACCTCGTTCGCTGGCTTGGCATTTTTGTGCGAGTGTAGGCGCCGTTTCTATACCTGCACCGATGGCTGTAAATATTTCTAATTCTATTGCGGCTTTGATTGCTGCGGTACGTTGATAGGCGTTTACTGTGGTTAAAAATAATGCTGGAGAAGGTGAAGATGGCTGAGACATATTTTTTTGACGTTGATATTTGTAGAGACGCAATATATTACGTCTCTACATTTTTATTCATGTGTCTATTCAGCAATGCCATTTATTCAATTGTACGAGGAAGTGCTAGACGACTTCGACGTGTGGTTGAACAGTTGGTGAAAATCTTCCGCGTGGAAGTTTCATTAATATGTGCTTACCAGATTTAAATGCTTGTGCAATATACTCGCAAGCTTCAACTGGTTTTGCATGTTCACCACATGTAAATACATCTGCCGCCAAATATCCATTCTCGGGCCAAGTATGAATCGAAATATGAGACTCGGCTAATAGCGCTAGCGCAGTTACTCCTTGAGGATGAAACTGGTGTGCTATTTTATCGAGTAAGGTTGAGCGTGCAGTTGTAGCGGCTTCCTCTAAAGTATTTCTGATGAACTCAATATCGTTGAGTAAGTTTGGTGGGCAGCCATATAGTTCTAAAATGCAGTGTACTCCAACGGGCACCTCTGGGTCCTGCGGAGTGAAATTTGTAAAATCGGCGAGTGCTGCCTGAGATTCTAAACTGCTTATTGCTTCGGCAGTTGAGAGTGTACTACTATTACCTAACTCGTTGGTGAAGTTGGTATCAAGACCGTCAACTTTGACTTCGTTCACGGTACAGCCGCCAATTTCATAACGCGAATCTTCCATTTCGATGTTCCTACAAACATAAAATTACTACAAGGTCAGTTGTTGTGATGGCGCCTATAGCTTTGCAGTTAAGGACTGCACGCTCTAACACTGTCACAAGTTAACAATCATAGCAGCTAATTATCACTTTCGCTATCGAAAAAACCACAACCATAAAGGTAGGGTTATCAGTAATATCATGGAGCCAACCGCTAAGGTAGTCACTGCAAGCTCTCTATCTAAATTAAAAGTTTCGGCGAGTACTAAAGTCGCAAAGGCTGGAGGCATTGCCATTTGTAATACTAAGACTTGAGCTGTTTTTCCTGTTAATCCAAAACTAGACAAGCTTATACCCAATATCAGAGGAACTATAATCATTTTTATTGTCAGGCTGATACTTGCCAATTTCAAGCTACCCCAGGAGCTGAGTTTGCTTAGTCGCATCCCTATTAATATCAAAGAAGCGGCTATTGAACT
This sequence comes from Calothrix sp. FI2-JRJ7, assembly GCA_019359675.1. Taxonomy (GTDB): domain Bacteria; phylum Cyanobacteriota; class Cyanobacteriia; order Cyanobacteriales; family Nostocaceae; genus Dulcicalothrix. The sequence continues at coordinate 6,527 of JAHHGX010000026.1, read as the reverse complement.
CCACGCGACAACATCTAAGCATGATACTACTAGTGTTGGTAATGTAATTTGGCGTATAAGCAAACCTGCTCCAAAACTCCATAAAGCAGGGTTGATGATGATTGCTTTTATGACATTCAAGTAATTATTTACATTTCCCCCATATTGTGCTGCTAGTGCTACACCTAAACCATAGGCGCCTATAGTAGTACCAAGCAAATCATAAAAAAGTGCCCAGGCAAAGTATTGTGTACCAACTAGCGATAATATAACCGGGTAGCCAAGGTATCCAGTATTACCAACCATTGAAGCTAATAGCAAACTCCCTTGAGTCGGTTTTTGCAGTGAAGGCTTTTTGATACGAATAGCTAACCAACAAAGTAAGGCGCCGAAAAAAATTGCGGTAAATGCAATTGCAGGTGCAATCCAGATTTGTCCTGATAAATCGGTTTTACGCAAAAAAGCTACAATGCTTGTGGGTACTCCTACCCAAAACAGTAGTTTACCCAAACGTACAGGAACCGTTGCAGGAAGCGTGCGTCCTAGGATAAAACCAATGAAGGCTAAACCGAGTAACTTTGCGTATAGTTCAATGAGACTTGACATAATATGCGAGAAACCAGGTTTCTTGCTGAGATATTGTAATAACAATAACAATTTTGCGTAGAAACCTGGTTTCTAAGTAAGTTAGCGTCTCGGTTTGGGTAGACGAAACCAAAACCGCGAACCACCTTCAGGACGTGGAGAGTAAGCTATCTCACCACTCCAACGTTCAATGGTAATTCTACAGAAGTAAAGTCCTAACCCTATTCTTCCTGGTTTACTTCCTTGAGAGAATTTTTGAAATAAGTTTGCTACTGCATTCGGACGCACACCACTTCCCTCATCATCTACAGCGGCGAAAATAAAATCACCATCTTGCCTTAAGTTAATTACTACCGTTGATTCTCTTGGACTATGGCGGAATGCATTTTCTACTAAATTTGATATTACCCTTTCTAAACGTGATTTATCACCCACCACTCTCCAATCAACTGTCATATTAACATCGGCACCTCCCTGAATATTTAACACTAGCCTAATTCTGTTTAAAGCATAAGTAGGAGTTAAAAATTGTATAACTTCTTGAGCAACACTTAAAATATTAGGGGCGTTTTCGATATCAACATTAAAAGACTCAAGCGATTGTACATCAGCGGAAAATGCATCTAAAACCTCTCTAATTAACATTTCTTGTTTAATTGATTGCCTACGACCTATTTCTAAACGTTCTTTTCCTTTAGTTGTTAAATTTTCAAATTCTAACAGAGCTAAACAACAATTGATACCGCTTAATTGTCCAGCAAGATCATGAATAATACAATGAATTAAAATTTCTTTTTTTTGATTCTCTTTGACTAATTGTTCGTAAATCAATTGATTTTCACGCGCTTTTTGGATGATTAATAGTTTTTCTTGATAATCTCCATGTTGTAATTCTACCAACAAAACTTTTTTATCTCCAAGACAAATTGCTGAAGCTTCAAAATATTCTTCTCTACCTCTTCTGTCGTACTCTGCCCATACACCCGAATCGAGCTTAGTAGCATTTGCTTCACGCCAAAATTCTTCGGCATCAATTAAAAAGTTTTCTAAAAATGGAAATTCTTGTTCAGGTATTAATAATACCATTCCCGATTCAAGATGACTACGACAAAATAAACTTATCCAATTGGGAACAGTTCCTATTATTCTAAATGAACCGGGTTCTATTCGCTCTAAAACCAAAATGTCTAGCACAGCAAACAAATCTGCGGTAAGGGAGTTACTCATGGTAATAACATGGTGCTTTTTATAAATTATTCATTGAGGACTCGACTGATTTTTTCTTGCGATAGTGATAATTCATTCGCATGTTGCTGAATCAGCGATAGTTGCATTTCATCGACTGTCGCATCTAAAAGTAATACCCAGTCACCTTCTTCGGTTGGAAATATATGAACATCAGCACAAATACCTTCTTCAGTTTTTAAACGAGGGAGGAATAAGCTCACATCATCCAACGGTAAAAGACCTTCTAAGAATAAAATTTGCTGTCCAATATTTTTTCCTTTTTGTAAGTTACCGACCCCGTAAGCTGCTAATTTACCTCCCCACGCTGACAATGCACCATCTTTTTGAACTAAAAGGTAAGCAAGTGAACGATTTTCGAGTAAAAGAGCAATCAAGTAAGCGATTACGGGAGTAGGAAGTTCTAACATTTATCCCTCCAGCATTTTCTTAGTGATAGTTTGAAAAACTTCTTCTACTCCTCGACCAGTTTTAGCGCTAGTTTTTACTATATTCCATCCTCTTTGCATCAAGTCGTTAATTTCATCTATATCAATTTCCCATTCATCGCTTAAATCGGATTTATTCATAACGAGTATAAATGGAACTTTCCCAATGGTTTCTTCGACTTTAACTTGTAGATTAAAAGCTTTTTCTAAGGTACTACGTTGAGTCCCATCAACTACTAACAAGTAAGCTGATGAGCCACGTAAGTAAGACATACGTACTTTCTGAAATTCATCTTCACCATATAAATCCCATAAAATTAAATTTAACTCTTTATCATTATAATTAACTGTTTTTTTATCAATTTTTACGCCAACGGTAGTTTGATATTTTTCTGAAAAAATGCTGTGGACAAATTGTGCAATTAAACTCGTCTTTCCTGTCGCAAATGAACCGACCATACAAACTTTTTTTTGAAGCATATAAAAGTAATAAACCCTGACACTACAGTTAATTCTTATTCCAAATTCTCTATGAATATTTTTAAGCTTATTCTGCGCGCACGTGTCATATCTTGTTTATTTGTCGATTGATTTGAACCGACACTAATAATTTTTAAGTTCGCTTTATTTATTCCTTCGGATACTAAAAAATCTTCTACTTTCGACGCGCGCTGTTGACTCAGTTGTTTATTTCGTTCTTCACCTCCAGTTATGCTAGTATGTCCGATAATTTGAATTTTCACATCTTTACCAAAAGAATCTGCAACTTCTAATAACCTCTTGACTTCTGATGCTATTTTTTGCAATTCACTTGTTTCTGATGAAAGTAAATCTGTTGAACCGTTTTTAAATAGCAATATTCTTTGTTCCAATTGTTTTCGATAAGTATTAAGCTTTTCAAGGCTAGAATCAACAAGATTATTTTCTTGGTATTGAATTACTCCTGGAATAAAACGCCATGTTCTCTGCGTCTCTAATATCCATTTTATCGGCGCCGAACCTGTTGCAGTTAAAGTCCCAGTTCCGTCTTCAAAACTTAATGATACGCTTTTTGGAGGTTTGAGTAATTGTTGTGCGCGCTTAACAACAAATTCTGATTCCAAAGATACAAATGGTATCCATTTACTATTTACAAATTTAGCGTTAATATGATACTTCCGTAAAATTTCATTGGGGTCAACTGCTAAAGGGTCACGCATTCCATTAATAATATACCTGCCGTTATCGTGTTCGGCTTTTGTAATGGCAATTCCTGGTTGTGCTGATAAATTTTCTACTGCTGCATTCCATCTGTGCTGGTCACGAATTATAAAAAATCCCCAAGCACCTACAACCAAAGTTATTAAGCCAGCTAAAGCATATGTATAACTATAATTTAATAACATTAACCAAAAATATCATCTTCCTCCAGTTGGAGATTTGTGACACTCCGGCAAACCCACCCAATTAAAGAGGCAAAAGTTAAAGTATAACTTTTGCCTCCTTGCAAGTATTGTAAATGTAAAGAATATTACCCAGTTACATCAAGCTGGTTTAATTGTTTCTGTGGGTCAGCTGATTCTTTAAATGCTAGCCTTAGCAAAGGCGGAGCGATAAAGGTTGTTAAAATCACCATTACGATAATTGCTGCTTGTAAAGGTTTATTCAACACTCCACTAGCAGCACCAATGCCTGCAAATACTAAGCCAACTTCACCCCGTGGAATCATGCCAACACCAATTGCTACACGGTTGATTCCAGGTTGACCGAAAACTGCCCACCCAGTGACGACTTTACCAATTATCGCGACTATAATCAAAAACGTTGCAATAATTAATCCTTCACGATTTGCTGGGATGCTTGGATTGAGAACACTGAGGTCAACTTTGGCGCCAACAGTGATAAAGAAAATTGGTACTAAAATATCTGCTATTGGTTTAACTTGTTCGTCAAGTTCTTTACGTTTGTCGGTTTCGTCAAGCACTAAACCTGCTGCAAAGGCGCCTAAAATAGCTTCTAAATGAATAGCATTGCCAATAAATGCCATGAAGAAGGCAAATACAAGAGCGGGGATAATAATGTTTCCGCGCGTTTGCAGTCTATCAGCAGCTGCAACAAATGATTTATTAAAGAATTTACCAAGTAGAATCGAGCCAATGAGAAACGAAGTTGCGCTAACAATCAAATATATAACGTTGGCAATATCAACCTCACCTGTTTTAGCAAGACTGGCAACAACTGCTAGAACAATAATGCCTAAAATATCATCGATAACAGCGGCGCCAACAATAATTTGACCTTCGCGAGATTTGAGTTGCCCAATTTCAGAAAGAACTTTGGAGGTAATGCCAATACTGGTTGCTGTTAATGCTGCACCCGCAAAAATTGCCGGAATAGCTGGGAAGTTGAAAAGATAAATTAATCCTATAGTTCCAGCAGCAAAAGGAACAGCGACCCCAACACAAGCTACAATCGTTGCCTGATAACCGACTTTGGTTAATTCTTTTAAATCAGACTCCAAGCCAATTTCAAACAATAGGATAATTACTCCGATTTCAGCTAAGACTGACACAACCTCGCTTTGCGCCTCAAAAATAGAGGTTACAGCATCGGGAGTCAAGTCCCCAATAAACTGTAAAACAGTCATAATCACCGAGTCTCCTGCATCTGCACCACCTTCAGGAAATACAAGTAAATGTAAAACTGAGGCGCCGACAATAACACCTGCAACTAATTCACCTAAAACAGGTGGTAAATTTATTTTTCTAGATATTTCTCCGCCGAGTTTACTAGCTATGTAAACCACAATCAAGCTCAGTAGTACACCAGTTAGGACGATGGGACTATACTCAGAAGGGGTGGCAGTTCCCAGTAGTAGAGATGGGAAACTAAACGAAGATAACCAGGTACTGGGATTTAAAATCATCTTTTGATTTTGGGTTTTGGGATTTGGGGTTATCGTGGGGGCGGGTTTAGTGAGGTATCCAGTAAAATTGTAGGATATCTGTTAACCCGCCCGTACTAGTTAAGCGTTTTTTGGTTGAATAGGGTAATCGTAGGAGGATTCATCTCCTTGTGGATATTCTCTGCTAGTAGGGATATTAGCGTAACTTGGATTCACAATTACTAGTGCTTGTCTAAGAGCATCAGCGCGTTCGCTAAATAAATTGTGTTGCGGAATAATTTGGAAAATTCCAAACTTTTCTAAACGCTTTTTAACTTTACCAGCGGCGCCAACAATCATTACCTGACGACCTTTATCAACCGCATCTTTGATTGCATTTTCAAGTGCCAACGAAGCAGTCACACCCAGCATTGGTACATCGCTTAAATCCATAATTACAACGTCACTGTCTGCCATTGCGGAGTGTTCACGTGCAATTGCTTTCGATACCCCAAAAATCATTGGACCGCTGAGGTAGAACAGTAATACGCGACCATTTGCCAAATCGAACAAGCGCTTCTCTTCTGCGTTCAAAACAATTGCATCATCTGCATCGGTAATTGTTTTGACTTCTTCACCTTGCATTTCGGAAAGACGCTCAATTGTCAAGATGTTCGCAATAAACACCCCAATACCAACTGCCACAATTAAGTCTACAAACACTGTCAGGAGCAATACACCATACATGATGATTGAACCTTTGAGAGAGACTTTGTGCGAACGCTTCAAAAAACTCCAGTCGAGAATGTCAATACCAACTTTTAGTGCAATACCCGCTAATACAGCCATTGGAATTGGTTGAGTTAAACGAGCTGCTCCCAAAACAACGACTAATACCATTTCACGAAAAGCCTGATACAAATAAAGCCTCTAAAATAAAATTCCATCCAGCAATAGATTGTATTTGAGAAGTAGTAAATTTATCTAGCTGTTTCCAGACAGCTTCTTTTAATTCATCTAATGTTTGGAAGCATTCCCATTTTAATGATTTTTTAATTTCCTTCCAAAACCTCTCTATTGGATTCACTTCTGGTGTATATGGAGGTTGAAATAAAAGAATGATATTTGATGGTACTTGCAGATATTTACTAAAATGAAATGCCCCATTATCAACTTGTATTACATGTATATCTTCTGGGTATAATCGAGATAAATTATCTAGAAATATTCCGAAACAAAGTGCATCTAAGTGTGAAAATTCAAGCGTAAAGTTCTCACCTGTTAACGGCTCTACTACTCCATATACAGCAGATTGCAGGTTTATGAGGTACAGTAACAGCAGTTAGCAAACCAGTTTCTTAAATGTTTGGGGTTGAACAAATTAAGTGCAATCGCGATTAATGTATCAACCATTTTCGTTGTTTTAG
>JAHHGX010000025.1 GCA_019359675.1 Calothrix sp. FI2-JRJ7 | reverse complement strand
GACAGATTCTCACGCGTTACTCACCCGTCCGCCACTATACCCGAAGGTACCGTTCGACTTGCATGTGTTAAGCATACCGCCAGCGTTCATCCTGAGCCAGGATCAAACTCTCCGTTTTGGATTTATGCCTAGTAATAAGTGATGAATCACTTATTACTAGGCATTTGTTTGTTTAGCTCTAAATAGCTGATTTAAACCTCAGCTCTGGTTAATTTCTTTACATTGCTAACGCAAATGTTATACTGGCTATCAAACTATATAATTTTCAAGGTTCGACCGCCTTTAGAACTGCGCTCTCTCGCGCTCGCTCATCAGCGACTTATTTAATATAGCGAGCGTAAATAGTATTGTCAACACTTTTTTCAAAAAAAATTGAAAATATTTGTCCGACCCGTTCAAAAGCTTATCCCGTCTTAGTTTTAGCCTCTAGAGCAATTCCAAGTCGCAATTTAACTTTCATAGTAATCATAGATAGTTTCCCAGGCGCCGCAATACTGCTCCCAGTTTTAGTTATTAGTAGGCTGGGTTGAGGAACAAAACCCAACATATATATAAGCTTTTCGTTGGGTATAAGTCCTTATAAAAACAAAGTCACTAATATTTGTAGCGAACACCCAAATAGTGAGGAAGGTTACGAATCGCAAGACCAGACGAATTATCAGCCGCAAACGGCAGCATAATATTTCCTAAACGGGAATTAAACAAATAAGTTGAACTACCACCATCAATAGTAATAATGTCACTTTTTACACCGAGTAAGCGCAATTGGCGAGAAGCTTCGTCAAGAGTAGCTCGATTGACTGTTAAAATTAAGACCAACTCATCGCCTTTTTTACCATCTTTATCTAAAGTACCTATAACGTGATATCGGTTAACTTGATTTCTACCTAGTACTTTGGCAGGATGGTCAATAGCAGCATAGGTAACAATTGCATTTTTGACAATGGGTTTATTCAAAGGCGCCCCACTAGTTGGGTTGTAATGTGTAATATATGCACGATAATCATCCCAAACCAAAGCTTTCAAACGAATATTGCGATAATACGTAGTCGCAGGTTTACGCACAGGACCATACGGACTACTTCCAGCAGTAACCACCTTACCATTAAGCTTGACTGGAAATGATAACTGTGTACTAGGCTTATACTCTTCAAAAAAAGCGCAGTTAACAATTGAAAAAACCTTACCTTTATGTAATTTTTGATACTTTTTTTGTACTTCCTCAAACGGCTCCCTAATAAAAAACGGACTGTTATACTTACCTTGTCCTCGGTAATACTTGCCTTGATTTACACCTTTACTCTCTTCAGTCCCCAATATCTGGTCTATTTGCATTTTTTGAAGGTTGATGACCTGCAAATAAGCCTCATTACCACTACTTAACATCTTTTTATACAAACCAGCATCCTGTTTAACATCAATAGCTTGGTAAGAAGAAATTGCCATTGTAACTTGGGAAGTCCAAATAGCTGTAATTGCAACCACTAGAGAAAACAACCACACTACCCGAATTAATGAATGCTTGCCAAAAAATTTCATATAAAGCGAATAAAACGGCAATTATAGCCAATATGTAAAGCATGTTCATTTTGTATACACCCAATAAATAGATAGAATCGTGGTGCGATACAGGAGTTTTCAAAACATGAAATTCATATCTGAAGCATCCACCTCGGTCAAAATTCAGAAAATGAAAGAACGAGTACGCTGGCGCCACTCTAGCATAACTGCGCGCGGCATTGACCAAACCAGCATGGTGCTAGATAACGGCAAAGACAACCCAGATTTCTCATTCATGGTAATTGGAGATAGTGGAACCAAACCATATCCAGGATTCCACCCTCAAAGAAAAGTTGCCGAAATGATGCTTCCCCACCGCGAAGAATGTAGTTTTGTACTCCATACAGGTGATGTAATATACGTTGTGGGGTCACAAGAATACTACCCACGTAATTTTATTGAACCATATCGTGAATTTATACAAGGAGGGGAAAATTACAAATGCATCCCTTATAACCGTATTACCTTCAATGAAACACCAATATTACCCGTATTAGGCAACCACGATTATTATGATGTTCCCTTGATGTCACGTTTAGTGGCAGGTAGTACTAAGTTACTACGACAATTTTTCCGCTATAAAGATATTGAAATTGGTTGGCATGGTTCAGAGCAAGGAAACGCATTCGCACAAGCATTTATCGACTGCTTGGGCAATATCGACTCCGAGCAAATGCTAGCAGAACATTTAGATACACACTATACCGCTAAAACCGATGCAGGAGTCTGCTTGCGCTATGAACCAGGCATTTTCACTCGTATTCCAAATCGTTATTACACCTTTCGCTATAGTGGAATTGACTTTTTTGCGCTTGACTCCGACACGTTCAACATGCCATCACCAATACCCTCAACTAGACAGGGAGACGAAAAACGGCGCCAACTTTCCAAACAGCGTCATGATATAGAAGCAGAGCAAATTCAAATTCTCGACAATATTACCAAGCTAAATCCTGAAAACTGTAACCATGCACAACAGCTAGATGAACTCAACGCTAAATTAAATCAAATTGATGAAGTCAAAATAGATATTGAAAAGCAACTTACATCCAGTTCAAGAAGCAACTTAATTGACTGGGAACAACTTGACTGGCTCAAAAAACGTCTCATAGAATCTTGGCATAGTGACGAAGTACGCGGAAGAATTATATTTTTCCACCATCCCCCCTACGTTACAGAAGCAACAAAATGGCATCAAGCGCAAACCTTAGCAATGCGTCATCGCTTACGAGAAGTATTCGATGCAGTTGCACGAACACTAGGTTCACGAAACAGCGAACGTCCAATTGTTGACTTAATTCTAAATGGTCATGCTCACTGCCTTGAACATTTACGAACTACTAACACTGGACATGCAGACTCCAATATAAACTGTATCGTCTCTGGTGGCAGTGGTCATCGTCCGAGGCGCCAACGTAAAGAAGGCAACGAATTAATGGAAAAATTCATGACTCCCACAGGAATTGACAACCGTAAAGTCGCTGAGTCATATTTATTTGCTGGTCGAAATGGACACCATGAAATGCGGCGTCTGCCTTACTCATTTGTGCGAATTGATGTAAAAGCTGGAAATCCACCTAAGTTTACTGCACGTCCTTTTATAGCTGAATGGTATCAAAATAAGTGGAGCAATATTAGTTTAGAACCATTTGAGTTTTAAAAATCTTGTGGGATGGGCATCCTTGCCCGTCCCTACACAAAATTCACAATGCAAAGATTTATTTTGTAATTGGAGATTCTGCCCCCTATGGTATTTATATTCCTGTTATTGAGTGGCTAGGATTATTAGCTTGTAGTGCAGGATTTAAATCTTTTGAGTTTAAAAAATTCGCAACCGTAACGTTAAATGGAAAAATCGTAAGCATCAAGTTCCTCTTTGTGAGGGTTATTTATGGGTTGATGGGTAATTGAAAAGGCTTTATGACAGAATCATATTCACATAAATGGGGGCAAATTATTGGAAATCTTATCCAAGAGTTCATTCGCGAAACCCTTCAAGAAGTAGCTTTGGCACATGAAAAAAGTAGGGTGCGTGACGCTACGAAAAAACTTCAACGTAGTTATAGGACTTGTAGCGTCACGCACCGACTCGCGTCGAAGTGACTATGATGGCGCCTATTCTAAAGTATGAGGTTGATATTCGTTACAATAATGGTGATCTTATTCATGCAATATTTCAGGATAGGGCTGAAGCTATTAAATTTTTGATTACTTTTGCTTAAATACTTTTATGACCTTAGAGTTTTCTAAAAATTTGTAGTTGGGAACCGAGGCGACTCCACCTAACCTACAATTATTCTTGTGGAATGGGCATCCTTGCCCGTTCCAGTAAAAATATCTAAATGTAGAGACGCTATATATCGCGTCTCTACTACGTGTGAATTATTATTAGTCGGGCAACTGTTCAGCAAAAATACTTACCAAGCTGCCCAACTAAGCTTTATATTCGCAATATTGTCACCAACACACTGGAGCAGGTTCTGGACTCTTCTTTTTATCTCTCCTAACAAATTCCCATCTGCTAACTCACGAGTAGAAGAGCGCTCGCTCCACCAACCACAACCCGAAAACCAACGTTGTTGTCGTTGTTGTTGTAGTTGCGATACGCCGAACGACAGTTTTGAGGATTGTTGTTCCACGAACCGCCGCGCAGCATCAAAGAGTGCCCACCCCATGTTCAATTTCTTGGTAGGACAGGCAAGAATGCCTGTTCATTGGAAATCTATAATGCAAAATCTTCAAAAATCTTTGTACGCAGGCGCCAGGTATCCCCATGTTTTAAATGAGCTATCCAACTTCTAATGGAGTGAGATATTTGTTCTAGCTCAATTTTACCCTCCTCATACTCAGCCTTAAGCCTTTTTAATCTTCGCTTCGCGCGTCGTAGGTTCTCGGTTCGCACCCTAATTCTATCTGGGAGTATGCAAAATCCTAAGAAGTTTGCTCCATGACGGGTTTCAAATAGTTGGCTTTTGGCAGGGTGCAGTATTAGTCTGAGACTTGCTAAGTATTCTTCCATTGCCTGTCTTGCTTCTGCTAAAAACTCTCTATACATCTGAAAATAAGGCAAAATCATCGACATAACGAACATATTTACTAGCTTTGAGCTTTTCTTTGATGAAGTGGTCAAAACCAGAAGAAGTTTTAAGCCAAATAACTATTAACACACCTTTCGTGGCTCATCGAGTCACGCAGCAAATTTCTTTGGAAGTTATCTTACAAACTGTTTTTGGGCTATATGAGGGAGAACGTTTCCAAAAAATAAAGCAGCTACTAAGAACGATGCTAAATGTTTTTAGCTCACCTTTGAGTTCTGCCTTTCTCCTTTACGCAATTTTACGCCAAGATTTAGGCGCCTGGAGTCCTTGGGGTATTTTTTGCGTCAGCGTCGGCAAATAGATGAGTTACTCTACGCTGAAATTTCTGAGCGTCGCTCATCTAAACAAAGTGAGCAAGGTGTTGATATTTTTTCTTTACTAATGCAAGCACGCGATGAAAATGGCGACCCAATGACTGACGAAGAATTACGGGATGAGTTACTAACTCTCCTATTTGTCGGACATGAAACTACAGCAACAGCAATGGCTTGGGGTTTGTATTGGAGTCACTATTTGCCTGAAGTTCAGAAAAAATTATTACAAGAAGTAGACTGTTTAGGTAACTCTCCAGACCCAATGGATATTTTCAGGCTACCCTATTTGGGTGCTTTTTGTAATGAGACTTTACGCATTCACCCTGTAGCAATGTTAACTTTTAGTAGAGTAGTCCAAGAACCTGTTGAAATTTTAGAACAATCACTAGAACCAGGTACACGGGTAGGAGGTTGTATATATCTTTTACATCATAGAGAAGATTTATACCCAAATTCTAACCAATTCAGACCAGAGCGTTTTTTAGAACGGCAGTATTCACAGTATGAATTTATGCCTTTTGGAGCTGGCGCCCGTCGTTGCATTGGTGATGCATTAGCAATGTTTGAAATGAAGTTGGTTATGGCTACTATTCTCTCACGCTATGAGATGAAGTTGCCTGCTGCAAATGAAAAACCCCAGCGTCGCGGAATTACACTGGCGCCTGCTAATGGAGTAAAAATGATTATTACTGGGCAACGAGTACGTCAAGAACAACCAATAGCAGCTATGTAGCGTGATATTATTGGCATTAAGTGTAATATTACCACCTATTTTTGGTGCCTATTAAATCTGAAGGACAGGCAAGACATTTATAAATATAAGGGACAGGCGAGGCACCTATCCTACTAATACTGAAAGCTTTGTTTGAGGCAATTATTAACAAGTTAACTTTTGAAATGATTTTATGCTTTAAGCTGCCTTTGATACAACCTGAAATGGTATATTCTCTAGAACTACTTGTGGCAACTGACCTGATCCAAGAACCTCTTTTGCATCAAGAATTTCTACACCAACTAAAACTTCACCTGCACCAATATTTAGTGCTATGTCATCGTTTAAGCGCAAAGTACGACATTCATGGTATCCATCGACTAGACGAATATAAAGTGAGTCAGTTTCTTGATCATAACTAATTTTCATAGTGTCACTTTCCTCAATAATAAAATGTATACACAGTAATAACTACAATTTCTGTATCGCTTTCGGCAACGATTGGCGAAACTCGTTTGATAGCATAGAAGCGCCCTTGCCATTCTCTATCAAACTGAAAGTCGTAACGATATTCAAGTCTACCTTTCTTGGCTGGCTTTTGATTGCCATTAAGAATTGCTTCAGTGCCTTATAGTTGATTTGTACCACATTCTATGCATTGCGATAAAGCGTGTTTGGTAAAACGAATTGGCTTCATGGAGTTTACTTGAATCCACCCCTGTCAACACTATAACAACACATAAGACAAATTTATAATACCCCGAATTCATTCATTACTGGCGCCTATCAATATGAAGGATAGCCAAGGTGCCTATCCTACAGGAAAATATAATTTTGTAGCTCACTATGCTACAGAGATATTAATTATGTATAGATGTTAGTGACGGGCAGGGATGCCGATTCCACAAGAGGTTTATTTCACAAGAGATTTGTTTTACAAGAGGTTTTTTATCACAAGAGGTTTATTCTATGCATGGTGGTTGAGATAGCTGACAGGTTTTCGGTTTCTTCTACCTTGGGTTTGGCTTTGCGGGTTGTACGGATTTGTTAGACTAATCACAACAGCAAGCAATCTTAACAAAACCACTCCTCTAGTAGAGCAACTTATGCTAATTACCGATAATTTACTTGTTTCTAAGCAACTCCCGACTCTCGAATATTCCTCGACGCAGGAAAGATTCGACGATACTTGGGAGGCGCCTTTGTCTACCCTTCTGGGTTTGGGACGTGCGGCAGGCGCCGATTTTCTTGAGTTTTTTCTAGAGCGCGTTAACTATATAAGTTGTCTTGCTGAGGATGATACTATCACAAGCATTACTCCTCGCCTTTCTACTGGTGCGGGTGTGCGTGTGTTTTTGGGCAAAGCTGATTGCTATGTTACAACTAACGACCTTTCTTTTAATGGTTTGAAAGCTGCGTTAGAAAAAGCTCTTGGAATTATGGGTTTGCAGTTGCCTGCTCCTAATGCTTTTATTCCTGAAATTAATTTAGAACTTTTACGAGACTACGCTACTAAGCGCGGTAAAGATGGCTGGTTGCCGTTGTGTAGTGAAATACGCGAGATGGGTGAAGTTCTCCTTGATGGTACTGGACAACTTCAAAAGACAGCTAGCCATATTCAATCTCGTCGCGCGACTTATTTCCGTGACTGGCAAGAAGTTTTAGTTGCCGCTAGCGATGGTACTTTTGCTCGCGATATTCGCCTTACTCAGTCGGTAGGTTTCAATTTGTTGTGTGCTGATGGCGCCAACCGCACTTCTATTGCCGAACGTGCAGGTAATACAAGTGACCCTAATTTCTTGCGTACTTGGGATTATAAAGAAGCATCGGAACATATTTCTGAGTCGGCGGGTAAAATGCTGTATGCCGATTATGTAGAATCAGGTACTTATCCAATCATCATGGCGAACCATTTTGGTGGTGTTATTTTCCATGAAGCTTGTGGACATTTACTCGAAACTACTCAAATTGAACGCAAAACAACCCCCTTTGCAGACAAAAAAGGTGAGAAGATAGCTCACGAAAGTTTAACAGCATGGGATGAAGGTCGCTCTGAGAATGCCTTCGGTACTATTGATATGGACGACGAAGGTATGCCTGCACAACGCACTTTATTAATTGAAAAAGGCGTTTTGAAGAATTTCTTGGCAGATAGAGCAGGTTCTATGCGTACTGGACACCCCCGTACAGGTAGTGGTAGACGACAAAATTTCACGTTTGCGGCTGCTAGTAGAATGCGAAATACTTATATTGCAACTGGTGATTACACTCTTGATGAGGTTTTTGCCTCTGTTGACAAAGGTATTTACTGTAAAAAAATGGGTGGTGGTAGCGTTGGCGCCACTGGACAATTCAACTTTGGTGTTGATGAAGCTTATTTAATTGAGAATGGCAAAATTACTAAGCCGCTTAAAGGCGCCATTTTGATTGGGGAAGCTAAGGAAATTATGAACAAGATTTCGATGTGTTCACAAGATTTGTCTTTGGCGCCTGGTTTCTGTGGTTCTGTAAGTGGCAGTATTTATACTACTGTGGGTCAACCTCATATCAAAGTTGATTCCATTACTGTTGGTGGACGTTAATAATTTGGTGTTGGGTTGCGCTCTTAGCTCCACCCAACCTACTATTCATCTAATATACAAATATGGCAAAAATTCAAGAAATCGCATCTGCGGCGAAGGATAGCGCGAACAAACTTGGAATTAAGAAGTTTGATATTTATGGTTCGAGTGTTGATTCTACCAGTGTACAGGTAGATCAAGGTGAACCTAGACAAGTTAAGGCTTCTAATTTATCGGGTGTGACTGTGCGGGTTTGGAATGAAGAGAATACCGTTGGTGTCACTAGTACTACTGATGTTGACCCCAAAGGTTTAGAGTTGGCTCTGAAAACAGCGTATGAAGCAAGCTTTTTTGGCGTAAAAGAAAATGTTCCTGACTTTAGCCCAGAAGCAACAGCACCTTTAAATATAGATAATTCTTCCACAGAGAAAGTTGAACAGGCGCCTGTTAATGAGTTAATTCAAAGCTTGATATCAGCCGAAAAAGAGTTAATGGCGAAGCATCCTGCAATTAAGGGTGTACCGTACAATAATTTATCGCAGCGTGATGTCGATAGATTTTACCTTAATAGTGATGGCGCCTTGAGAACTGAGTCACACTCGTTGGCTTCTGTGTATCTATATAGTAAGACAGAAGAGGAAGGTAAAAAACCTCGTAGCGGTGGAGCGTTTAGAATTAGTCATAGTGTCAAAGATTTAGATGTCGATGGCTGTATTCAAGAAACTGCCGATAAAACAATTAGCCATCTCAATTACGATAAAGTTCAAACTGGTAAATACACCGTCGTATTTTCACCCGAAGCTTTTTTGAGTTTGCTTGGCGCCTTCTCTAACTTATACAATGCTCAAAGTATTCTCGATAAGCAAAGCCTTTCAACTCCCGATGATATCGGCAAGCAAATAGCATCACCTTTACTTAGCGTATATGATGATGGATTGCATCCAGCGAATGTTGGCGCCGAATCTTTTGATGGTGAAGGAACTCCAACACGTAAAATTTCTTTAATCGAAAATGGAGTTTTAAAAGGATTCCTTCATAGTGCAGGTACAGCAAAGCGACTCAATGCTCAACCTACAGGAAATGCGAGTATCGGCGCCAAAGTTAGTGTTAGCCCCAATTTCTACCATGTTTACTCTGGGGCGCCTGCGGAGAAAGAATACAGCTTGGAAACTGCTGAAAATGTCATTTTAATAGATGATTTGCAAGCACTTCATGCAGGTGTGAAGGCGCTTCAAGGTTCGTTTTCATTACCTTTTGACGGATGGATGGTCAATAAAGGTGTGAAGACGAGTATCGAATCAGCAACTGTTGCAGGTGATTTTCTGTCAGTTTTGAATTCGATTATATATATAGAGAAAGAACCTGAACTAACTCCCTCTGGTGTTTGCCCACGAGTTTGGGTTGAAGGACTTTCAATTACTGGAGAGTAATGAGTGCTGAGTGCTAAGTAAGGTGGGGAGTGCCCACCCTACAAGTACTTGCTAAATTAATATTCTCCACCAATGCCGATGTTAACGTTGTAAATTTCGGTTCCTGTCCAGTTAACACCAACAGCGGTGGCGCCATCGAGGTCATTGCTAACAAAATGCGCGTTTGTAAGGTTTGCGTTAGTTAAGTTAGCGTTGTTCATGCTAACGCTGTTGATAAATGCTGATGTGAGGTTGGCAGATTGGAGATTCGCACCTGTTAAATCTGCTCCTTCTAAGTTTGCGTTTTTGAGGTTGGCACCTTTTAAGTTAGCGTTTCGCAAATCTGCCCCTATCAAATGGGCGCCTTGAAGATTTGCACCACTGAGGTTACATCCGCTACATTCTCTTGTTTCAATTAATTTCCGGACGTTAGTGCTGACGCTTGTATTTGTATTTCTAGTACTGCCTTGCGCTCCAGCAGGAGATACAAAAGCAAAAGCACTCATTAGAGCAACTGCCGCAAAAAATTTAGTTTTCATGTTTTTCTCCTCCACGCTATCTAACACTTTGTATAAACAACTAGTACTGTAGGCTGGTTGAAATCAACACGATAGTACTATTTTGCTGGGTTTTTCAACCTCGTACTTATTTGCTACAGTACCATTGTCGCCCATTCCAGAAAAATTACATCGTGCTTCAGTAGTACTTATAAATCTCTCGCTGGGTTGAAAGCCTTTTAATACAAAGCGCGTGGGGATATACGTATATATATAGTAAGTTATTGGGTTTTAGATAAGGTTTACTCGAATAAATGGTGCCAGACCAAAAACTGTCACAAGTGTATTTTCATACTAGGCGCCTTGAATGCTAACATAGTGACTATACGAATAAAGCTGGTGTTGATTGTTTAGAAGATTGTTGCAAAATTGTATGACTTACAAATGCACAAGCAAAGTCAACGAAATTTTGTTTAACATAACAGATTGAGACCGAGACGTTTACGGTTAAATTAGTCTTTGTCTGGTAATGTGATAATAATTTAGTTGAACCATTTTTCTTAAGAAGCTTCCATATATCATCCCAGTTTTGCGAGACAAGGGAAGTATCTATATTGAATAATGTCATTCCTAAAAGTTCTTCACGTGAGTATTCGCTTAGACAACACATGGCATCATTGATATAGGTAAATTGCCCATACTCATTTACACAAAATTCAGCTTGGATAGCACAACCTATACTAAAATTATTAGATAAGTAATTTTCATCTAGTCCATATCGTAAATGCAAATTAATTTCTAACAAGCTGTTATCGTAAAAATCCACTGTAGTAGGTTACCTTATTTTGTGAAGAGATAGTAACGTAAGTTGAGCATATGTACTTTGAGTCGCAAGCTAAAAGCATTGGAGTCCTTAACAAAGTTGTAAGTATATATGGACATTACTTAGTATCATCGTTACTAAATTCTACTTATACATGTATTAGCAGTGTCATCTATCTTAAGTAGTAGATTGAGGTGCCAATGCATATATATTAAATTTAGAAATCTACCACTTGATATATAAAAGCTATATTTTGATTTCAGCAAGCAACTCAACCTGTCAACATATTTCTTAATCTACGCATTGACTGATGCTTTTTTCTCCAAGTTTGTGGGGGAATATCATGATGTTGACGGAATTGACGTGAGAAGTGACAAGCATTTTGATAGCCAAGAGCGGTAGAAATTTGCTCAATAGTTTGTTTGCTTTCTTGAAGTAATTCGCGTGCAGCAGACATTCGCCGTTTAACAATCCAGCCGTTTACGGTATCTCCGGTTTGTTTTGCAACTCGGTGCGTTAAGTATGCTGCTGAATAACCGACTGCGCTAGCTACGTCGCATAATGTAATGCCTAAATGGAAATTAGCTTCGATATAATCGAATACTTCCTGAAGCTGAGTATTTTTGGGAAATATAGATTCTGCCTTTGAGGTTGCGTTTTTATCTGGCGAAACATTTTCTACTATTTGGTTGCATTCGCGCGTGTACCATTCTTTCAAATGCTTTTGCTTTCTTAACTGAGCTGTAATTGTTCGTGTCAACTCATCTAAGGTTGATGGTTTCGTAACGTAGTCATCCGCTCCCATTTCCATACCTTTGCGAATGTCTGTTTTGGCGCCACTTCCAGCTAAAAAGATGAATGGAATAATTGAGGTTACTGGATCCTCTTGTAATACGCTTAAAACATCATAACCGCTGATATCTGGCATTACGACATCGCAAATAATAACATCGGGGAGATGCGTTTGCACTTTTTGAATGCCAATTATACCGTTTTCGGCGCCAATTGTGTTGAAGCCTTCAGCAGATAACCCATCTAAATATAGATTACGAGTGGTTCTGTCGTCTTCGATGATTAAGACTGTTTTTGGTAATGGTTTCATAGTTAGTAATCAAATTGTGTAAATAGTTAATTCTTGACTTTTGTAATTGATAAGTCTAGAAACCGGGTTTTTAGTTCAAATTTTATCATAAAAATAACGATTTTGGCTATAAACTCGGTTTCTGAGCGTAACTCCTAAGTAGGTAAGGTGACTACAAACTGAGTTCCAGTACCCACCTGACTTTCAACGCTAATTTCACCGCTGTGTAACTCAACAAGAGTTTTTACAATTGATAAGCCCAACCCAGTACCCGCAATACTATCAATATTGCTGCCTCGGTAAAATGGCTCAAATATGTGCGGTTTATCAATGGCTGGAATACCAATACCTATGTCTTTTACTTGAAAGAGAATACTTTTACCTTTTTGCATAATTTCTAAGGTTACGGTACTACCTAGCGGAGAGTATTTAATAGCATTCGACAATAAATTATTGAGAATGTGGTGTAAAAATTTGGGGTCTAAGCAAACTGCTGTAAAGTTTTCGTGGCTGATAACGTTAATAAATTTCTGGTTGCCGTTAGCTATTTGAACTTGTATAGCAATGTCACGACAGAATTTATCTAAGTCAATTTCACTAGGATGAATTTCTAACTTAGCTGCATCTGCTTTACCGTATAAAAGAATATCATCTAATAAATGACTTAGTTGTTCAACAGCAGTTAAAATTAAATCTAAATAAGAACGATTTTTTTCTTCGTTCCACTGGTGAATGTGTCGTCTCAACAAATCTGCTGAAAACGAAACTATATTCAGCGGTGTACGAAATTGATGGCAGAGCATTGAAACAAACCGTTCGCGTAACTCGCTAAGATGTTTTGCTTGTTCCAAAGCTTGACGCACTTCTGACTCAGCTTGCTTGTAATCGGTAATGTCGATTGCTGTAATTAATTCTACAGATTCGTCGCTGAAATCAAAAACGCCATTAGTTAATGCAACAGTACAAGCTAACCATCTTTTGACTCCACTTTTAGTAACAACCTGCATTTCCTGATATTCACTTGCACCTCCGCTAGACTTATTAACCTGTCGTAAGCGTTTGTTTACTAGCAGTTCATTTAGAGGAACCTCATGTAACAGTTGTTCGAGTGTATATCCAGTAAGAGTTTCAGCCGCTGGGTTAACGTAACATAAATTTGAATCTTTAATTAGAAAAATGCTAGCTTGATTAGTTTCTGCTAAAACCCGAAAACGAGCTTCATTGAATCGTAGCGCTTGCTCAGTTTTTTGGGACTCGGTAATATCCCATATACTCCATACCCGACCAATAATTTTCTTGTCTAAACGATGCGGTTCGGAATAATGTGCGAAAATTCTGCCGTCTTTGAGTTCAATTAAATCATAACGCTCTATTTCTAATTGCGCTGGCATCTCCCAAACAGAGGAACGAAAAACTTCTACGTCTTTAACCTGAGACTCGAAAAATTCTTTTGCGCGTCCACAACCTTTAGTCAAACGAACCTCTGAAGGCAGGCGCCACATATCCATAAATTTTTGGTTGTAGCAGAGAATTTCACCTTCAAAATTAACGGCAAGTATTCCGTTAGCCGAAGACTCAAAGGTCGAACGCAAAAGTGCAAGCGAGGCCTCCAACTCTGCTTCTTTCTTTTTATAAGCAGAAGAAAATTCAGTTGATGAAAATTCAGTAGGAGAATATGAGTTTGTATTTACCTGGTCTAAATATTTTGGATGATGTACATATCCACATCCAATACTTAGCCCATTTTCTTCAGCATAAACAATCGACATCTCAATTGGAATTAGTTGACCAATTTGAGTTATGAATTGTGAAGCTAAATTTACTCTCGTATGCTGCAACTCTTGCCATATGTTTTCCCAATTCTGAACAATCTCCGCATCGATATCGAATAAAGACATTTTCATTAACTGGTCGCGCGAGTATCCGCTTAAATGACACATCGCGTCATTAACATACAGAAAAGACCCTGAATCATTGATGCAAAATGCTGCATCAGCGGCTCGATTTAATATTAAATCAGCGAATAATCGGTTTTCTAATACAAACATTCTGTCGAGCCAGCACTTAATGGTTAATAGACACAGGTTTTTGTACCTCTTTTGCCTCTAGCTTAGAAAAAATCTAGTTTTAGATTTATCTAGCCTTGGGCTAATGGAGATTTACAGTTAATTCAGTTGTTGGAACCTAGCCGATGTGGGTAACACTTACGAATACTATAAACAATATTAAAATAAATATATAGTTCTTCAACATAAAATTCACAATTTCTTTATATTTGCATTTTGACAATATTTTGAATGCACAAAATACGGCGTTTGCTCTTTAAACAAACCCGTTGTGCAGACTTTATATAGTTTAAAAAATTAGTATTAAATTAAAATTATCAATAATATAAATTTAAGCCGGAAATCCAAATGCAAAAATAAATCTTTGTATAAATCATTGTAGAATTCGTGATATTTATTAGTTTCGATAAAATAAATTTCTATTTTATAAAAAATTTAAGCGTACTTTTACTGATATACCTGTGTGCGTACAGATTCAATAAGGGTGCTTAGCTTAAATGCTAGTAAAATAATAAACATTTTTGCCTCTGTAATTGCCTTCTTTGGGATTTAACTACAAATATGTTTACGGAGTCATCTATCGTAAGAAATACGGGAAAGCATGAATATACTGAGTTTTGATTATGCATCTATCCAAAGACATACATTGTGTGTAGATATAATGTGTGCATTATCACATTCACTTATGGCTTAAGCTCAGGAGTAGAACATTAACACAAAATTGTAGAAACCCGATTTTTTAGTCGATAACTTGTAATGAAAATCAGAATTTTGCTTAAAAACCGGGTTTCTTAGTGATAATACACTTTTGCGTATATTACGAGTAGTAGATGGTATAAATAGTAGTATCATTCCATGTATAGATGTATATCTAATTCAAAATGATAGTTGTTGTTACAGGGCATACACAGAAAGAATTGATAACCCAATCAAAAGAAAATTCATTGCACTTAAGAATGAAGCTCTTGTACTGTTACTAGTGTGAAAACAAATTAAAACAATTGTTAAGTTTTTCACTCACTACCCAAATGTAGCGGGTGTTACAGTTTTCTTCAGATTAATTCAAGCTGTTTTTACGCTCGTTAGCGTCAAGCAGTTCACGGCGCCGATGTTTTGGCTGTAAGTGTAGGTTCAGCTTGGATGATAGATAACAAGCGACGGCAAGTAATTTAGGAATCAACAACATGGGCCATAACAACACCACATCTGCAATTGCCTCTAAAATCCAGGTAAGTACAAGATATGCATCAGGTGATGGCGGTTCAATAGAACCAAGAACTAGTAATTTAAAAGAAACTTTAGCAATACAACCGCTTAACGTTGCAGAAGCAGTTGTACAAATGCTAGAGAATTTAGGAATAGAAAGCGCGCACGGTGTTGCTGGTGGAGCAATGGCGTCATTATGGGGAGCGCTATCAAACAGCAAGGTGCAAGTTCTTAACTACCGCCATGAGACAGGCGCCGCATTTGCTGCTGCGGAAGCATACTTTGCTTCAGACTGTCCAACTGTGACTTTTACCACGGCAGGACCTGGTATTACCAATGCCCTAACTGGATTATTCGCAGCGCGCGGTGAAGGAGCAAAAGTTATTTTACTCTCAGCTTGTACTTCTGCTCCACAACGTGGACGCTGGGCAATACAAGAAACGAGTAGTCATAGTTTACCTACCGACGGCATCTTTACGTCAGGTACACTATTTAATTACGCAATTACAATTGAGTCACCCGCTCAACTACCACAAATTTTCCGTCGACTAGCATTAGGTTTAGCACAACCAGGCGGTTTTGTAGCGCATTTAAGTATTCCCACAGCGGTTCAAAATACCCCCGTTGATAGCGTCGTCATTCCTCAAATGACAACAAACTGTTCTTCAATGGCAGTGAGTGAAAATGTAATTACGCAAACAATCCAGATGCTTAGTGAAGGACCCTTCGCTATTTGGCTAGGGTTTGGCGCCCGTCATGCAAGTAAAGAAATTCTTGAACTTGCCGAACGTACTGGGGCTGCTGTAATGTGTTCACCACGTGGAAAAGGTATTTTTCCGGAAAACCACTCGCAATTTATTGGTGTAACAGGATTAGGTGGGCATGGTTCAGTTATGACCCACATGCAAGAGCAAACTCCTTTACATACCTTAGTACTAGGAACTCGTTTAGGTGAGCCAACATCGTTCTGGAATCCGACAATGGTTCCTCCTGGCGGTTTTATTCACGTAGATAGTGACGCTGAAGTACCTGGAGTTGCTTTTCCAAATGCTCCAACTTTTCCGATTCAATGTGACATCAAACTTTTTGTGCAAGCACTTCTCGACCGCTTGCCTTCTGATTTTCCTTCAACATCGACGTTGACACTTCCCAACCCTGAAAAAGACGAAATTGCAGAAGCCACAGTACCACTTGTACGACCTGAAGTGTTGATGGAAGCAATTCAAAAAGTAATTGTCGAAGGTAGTGATGCGATTGTGATGGCGGAGTCAGGAAATTCTTTCACTTGGTCAACACATTGTCTGAGATTTCCTGAAGCAAATCGTTACCGCGTTAGTACTGGTGTTGGTGCAATGGGTCATGTTGCGACTGGAGTCGTAGGCGCCGCATTTGCACGTAAAGGTAAAGCAGTTGCAATAGTTGGCGACGGTTCGATGTTGATGAATAACGAAATCAACACTGCCGTTAAATATGGAATTCCTGCTGTGTGGATTGTACTCAACGATGCCCGCTACAACATGTGTTATCAAGGTATGCAAATGTTGGGGATGACAGGCGCCGATGCGACAATGCCCGAAACTGACTTTGTAATGGTTGCTCGTGGTATGGGCGCCGAAGGTGTTCGTGTTGAGGAAGAATCAGATTTAGAAAGCGCACTTGAAATGGCGATGAAATCATCTCAACCCTTCGTGATTGATGTGATGATAGACCCAAATAGAAGGGCGCCTTCAAAAGGACGTAACCAAGGTTTAGCAGCGCAAGGAGTCAAATCAACTCCAACCAAATCTACAACAGAACAAGTTTCATTCCCCAATATTTAAGTAAATAGTGAGTAGTGAGTAGCAACTAGCAATCGAAAAAATGGTTAATTTATTTGAAAACGTCAGCGAGATGGGTCATGAGCAAGTACTTTTTTGTCATGGTAAAGACCCAGATATCAAAGCAATAATCGCTATTCATGACACAACTTTAGGTCCAGCAATGGGAGCAACACGTTTGTACCCCTATGCAAACGAAGAAGCTGCACTTAATGATGCATTGCGTCTAAGTCGTGGGATGACGTACAAAGCCGCGTGTGCCAATATTCCTGCGGGTGGTGGTAAAGCTGTAATTATTGCTAAACCCGAACAAAAAACCGATGAACTGCTCCGTGCTTACGGGCGATTTATTGAGAAATTAAATGGACGTTTTATCACTGGACAAGATATAAATCTCACTCCAGACGATGTACGTACAATTAGTCAAGAAACGAGACACGTTGTTGGAGTAGAGGAAAAATCGGGTGGTCCCGCTCCTGTAACTGCTTGGGGAGTATTCTTAGGTATTAGAGCTGCCGCACAGTTTCAATTAAAAACTGTAGATTTACAAGGCATTAAGGTTGCCGTGCAAGGTTTAGGAAATGTTGGCAAGAATGTTTGTCAGCATTTATATGAAAACGGCGCCAAATTATATGTTACTGATATAAGTCCCGAAAAAGCTGAAGAAGTCAGAAACTTGTATGGTGCAACAGTAGTGGAACCAGACGAGATTTTTTCACAAGATGTAGATATTTTCTCACCTTGTGCGATGGGTGGTATCTTGAATAGTCAAACAATACCACAATTGCGCGCGAAAATTATAGCAGGCGCCGCAAATAATCAGCTTGGGCAAGAAAAACTTCATGGTCAAATGTTAACCGATAAAGGTATTACATATTGTCCAGATTACGTAATTAATGCGGGTGGACTTATCAACGTTTATAACGAAATGATAGGTTATAACGAAGAGAAAGCTTTCCAACAAGTAAATAATATTTACGATACTTTACTAGAAATATTCACTCGTGCCCACGAGAGAGGTATCACAACTAATGATGCTTCTAAGCTCATAGCTGAAGACAGAATTATGAAGGCAAGAAAGAGTAGTTATCAACCTATTGCTGCATAGGGAAAAACATGGAAAAAAACACATTTGCGACATCAGCTTATATTGCGACCTCACCCGATACAGCTTTCGACTATCTTTGTAGTCTTAAAAATTTGGATGAGTGGACGCTATATAGCCGAATGACAGAACAAGTTGATGAAAATACCTGGATGGGGACAGCTTCTGGGTATCACAAACCCTTGTACTATCATGTTAAGAAACTAGAGCATCCTTTTTTCTATGGTATTGAATGGCACTGTGGACTTGAGTATCAAAAATATTATCAAGTTTACCCTGTTCTTCTTTTCCCTAGCGATTACATCGAACCGGGAACCGATGAAAAAGGTGTTTACTTTCATTGGTTGAGTTTTGTTGATCCAAAACGACAAACTCAAATGATTATGCAAGGTATTCATACTGTACATACCTCTGAATGTCGCTCGCTCAAAGGTCATTTAGAACGTAAAACTGGTTTAAACAGCGCCGCTAAAGGTAAGTACTATATAGATACTGACACCATTTATGTTGATGCTCCTATTGAAGTTGGGGTTGAATATTTATCTGACCTCAATAACATGAATGACTGGGCACACTTGCTAAGACCAGATGGGGAAGTTTCTGCCTTTGAAGGTAATTATCTTGATGAATACGACCAAAAAGTAAAAGCTACTTTGCGAGTTCAACCTACTAGCAAATGGTATTTGGTCGAGCATGAATTCTTTTATCCAGACCAAAACTTTTATCAGCGCTGTCCTAGCATGTTGATACCAGCATCTTATGCTTTTGGCGACCCAGAGGCGCCTGGTTTTATTCTGCACCGTATCACATTTTGGAAACACGGCGAACAATTACCTCACGGTAAACTTCAAATTGAAGACTTTGGCGCCGAAAGCATGAATATTAAGCGTTTAACTGAAGCTAAAGCTGGTAATTTAGATGCGTTTAACCGTGGTCAAAGTTATATCCCAGTTGCAAAGCGAGAATTAGCAGCTGCTAGGTAGGGTGGGTACTGCCCACCATACATTATGAATACACTCTTGTTACAAAGCTTATAGCTTTGTAACTTTTATCTGTAGGATATATTGCTCGCAATATTTGATGAATTATGATTCAAGAATTTACAAAAACACAGTTTACAGTACTTGCTGATAAACTTGACAATCCGAAGGGTCTTTGTTTTGGTCCCGACGGTAATCTTTATGTAACAGAAGCAGGAATAGGAGGTAATGGAATTTCCATACCCGCAGCAAGCGGTCAAGGTAATTTACATTATGGTACAACAGGCGCCGTTACAAAAATTGAAATTGGTAGTGAAAATAGTAAAACTCAACGTGTAATCACGGGACTACCTTCTGTTGCGTTTGCAGACGGAACTGGAGCAGCAGGCCCTCACGATATTAAATTTGATTCTAATGGTTTAGCTTACGTTTTACTTGGCTATGCTGCGAATCCGGAGTTCCGCCATGTATTAGGTGATACCGAGCTTGGCAAAATTGTAAAAGTTGATTTTAATACAAATTCTTGGAGTTCTATTGCTGACATTGCTGACTACGAACTCATTTACAACCCAGATGGAAATGATATAGTTAGCAATCCTTTAGCCTTCATTATTGATGAAGAAGAAACTTTACAGAATCTTCTTATTGCGGATGCGGGAGCTAATGATATACTCAGTGTATGTACTGAAGGAAATAATCTTAAGCTTCAAGCTGTACTTCCTTCTCAAGTATTAACTAATCCAATATTTCCAGGTTCTGGCGCCCTAAATTTTGACAAGGGACATACACCACCACCCGGTGCTTATAGTGATATACGACCATCACAAATAAAAATAGCACCAGTCCCTACAAGTATTGTCAAAGGTCTTGATAAAGCTTATTACATCAGCACATTTACTGGTTTTCCTTTTCCTGAAGGTGAAGCAAAAATCTATCGTATTGATGCTGACGGACAGATAACAGTTTTCGCGGATGGCTTTACACAACTGATTGATTTAGCTTTTGATGCTAAGGGTAATTTATACGCCTTACAGCATATGAATCAATCAGGCTGGAAAGGAAAGAATGAAGGCTCACTAATAAGAATAGCACCCGATGGCACTCGCACAACTCTTTTGAGTGGTGAAGGGTTAGAGGCGCCTGCTGCTTTAGTTATTGGTTCTGATAATGCCTTTTATTTAATAAATCGAGGTGGGCGCCCAGGTGTTGGGCAAGTCATCCGCATTGAAATAAAGCACTGAAGTGCTTAGTACGAGTATCCAAATATTTAATTTACAAAACATGAAACTCAAGCATTTTACTCTTACATTTCTTACTCTTTGTGTGGCTGGGCTAGCCGTACCAAAAACAGCACAAGCAGCATCACTTTCAGTACTAGCTAACGGTTTAAATAATCCACGCGGTACTGCATATGGTCCAGACGGCAATCTATATATAGCCGAAACCGGTCGTGGTGGTGATGGAGCAGACGGTAGATGTATTCCATCCCCTAGCGCGCAATATATTCCTTTGTGTGCTGGTAATACTGGTAGCTTAATCAGAATTACACCCGATGGTCAGAAAGAGACAGTACTCAATAATCTTCCATCTTTGGCATTAACACCTTCTGGGGAACAAGGTGCTGGACCTGCGGACATCAAATTTGATGCTAAAGGCAACATGTATCTTTTAATGGGTGTAGCTGGCAACCCAACAAACCGTGATACTACTTTAGGAACACCTGAACTAGGAAAACTACTTAAAGTAGACTTAAATACTAAGTCCCTAACAAGTCTTGCTGACCTTGCATTGTATGAAACCAACAATAATACCGATGGCTCTGACTTGATTAGCAACCCATATTCTTTTGAAATTATGGGTGATATTGCTTATGTAATTGATGGTGGTGCAAACACGATTTCAAAAGTGGCACTTGATGGTAGCGGTATTCAAAAAGTAGTTGCGTTCCCTGTTTTACAAACAGATCCAAGTAAACTTGAATTTCCATCGATGCCACCAGCTGGGGAAATACCTGGAGATATTCCAAATGGTGGATTACCTGCACCTGGAACTGGTGTAACAGCAGTACAAGATTTCCCAATCACATTCCAATCAGTACCTACTGCCATTACAACTGCTCCTGATGGAACATTAACAGTAGCAGAATACAGTTATTTCCCTTACCCAGAAAACGAAGCACGCATCTTTAGCGTTGACCCTAATACTCTGGAAATTAAACAAATCGCTGATGGTTTTACACAGTTAACCGGTGTGTCATACGACGCAGAGGGTAATTTGTATGCTCTGCAACACATCAATACTTCTGAGTGGAAAGAAATTCTGCAAGGTGGTGTGATTGTTGGTGATATCAGTGGTTCTCTAATCAAAATTGGCAAAGACGGTACGCGCGAAACAATTTGGACTGGAAATGGACTTGAAGCAGCTTCTGGCATTACCACTGCTCCCGATGGTAGTTTAATCATTGCTAACCGCGCACGACTAGCAGATACCGGGCAAATTATCAGAATTGACCCCAAAGCTGCTGGTGACAATAAGAAAGTTCCTGAACCCGCTTCTGTTCTAGGATTAATTGCATTTAGCGCGCTGGCAACCAAATTTCGCAAACGCAAACACCAAGAAGAATTAAGCGAAGAGTTGCTAGCGAAAGTAGAGACGCTTTAATTTTTTACTCCTCACACTGTTGCATAAAGTGCATGAAAAAGTTCCCAGACTAGATCGGGAACTAAGTTAACCAAAGAAAGAGTATACCTACAAAACCAAGTATTGACTATGGGATTAGTAAAAAATCTGTCTCTAACAATCGCTAGTACTGGTTGCATGTTCCTAGCAGCAACCAGCCAAGCGTCCGCTGTTTCATTAAGCTTCAACAGTCAAATTGGTTCACCCGGCTTTGGACCACCAGTTGGCGCCCCTGGCGAACTATTTGTTCCTCAAGGTATCGCGGTACAGGATTCAACCAATCAGATTTTTGTAGCCAACGGTCGAGGTGTAAACCAAGACGGCAGCTTTAACCCAGCCCTAGGTAATCGTATCGAAGTATATGACCCTCAAGGTAACCACTTGAGAGCAATCAGTTTTGGTAGCCAACAAAAAGGCCCAGGTTTAGATCAAACAGCTGACCTTAAATTTCATCCAGTAACTGGCGAACTGCACATGGGTGACGTTTATAACAGCGAAATCGATGTATACAATCCCAACACAGGTGAGTATGTAAGGTCATACGGCTCATTTAGTGGTCCAGTACCAAACAGACTGTTCTTTGGACCTGGAGGTATGCAATTCGATAAGAATAATAATTTGTACGTCACAGATTTTAGCGGAGACGTAATCAAAAAATATGACGGCACGACTGGCGAACTAGTTCAAACTATTGGTAGTCCTGGTACTGGTCTCGGGCAGTTCACTGGACCTGCAGGCTTAAATATATCCCGAAATACTGGCAATATTTATGTAACCGACCAATACAATAACCGAGTTCAAGTACTCAGTCCAGAAGGTACACCTCTATTTGCCTTTGGTTCCCCAGGTTCTGGACCAGGACAGTTACAAGAGGCAATTGGTATTGAATTAGACGAGTCTGACAATGTTTACGTCGCTGATTCAGTCAATAGCCGTGTCCAAGTGTTTGATAAAGATGGAAATTTCTTAACTGCGTATGGTCAACCCGCTCGTAACGCTGATGGTTCTATAGTACCACCTCCTGCGTTCGGAGGCCCTCCATTTGGTAACCCCCTCGACCTTACACCTGGTGTGTTTAACTGGACTGGTGGCGCCCATTATGACAGAGGAAAGCTTTACGTGGGTGACTTCTTCCAAGGTCGCGTTCAAGTACTGAATGTTGACAAAGGTAGCACAAAAGTACCGGAACCAGGTGCATTAGTTGGCTTTGGGTTGCTTGGACTTGTTGCTAGTAAATCAGTAATCAAGCGTCGGCGCCAGCGTAAGTTGGGCGAAGATTTACTTGCAAAAGTGGAATTAGTCTAATTGATCCCCCCTAACCCCCCTTAATAAGGGGGGGAATAAAAGCGAGTTCAAACACTTAAATAAATTGCGAGATAACAAATATTAAAGCCCCCCTTAATAAGGGGGGTTGGGGGGATCAAATCCTAAATATAAATCATGCTCTTCATCACAAGTTAATAATTATGTTAGCTACAATTGATTCAAACATAAATAATATTGTTGTCGCTAACCTTTTACAAAGTTGGTTAGTCGCGCGAGTTAGCGAAGAAGCATTTAATTGGCTTGAGACAAAGTGTAATGCAATAAAATCAGGCGCCGAAGTAAGTATATTCTATGCTGCATTTAGCGCAGTGCCACGTTATACAGGCAAGGAAGATTTAGATTTAACAAGTGAAGAATTGGAAGCGGCTTCAAATGTACACAAGGGTTGGTTTCCAAGCAATTGGAGTGTAGACCAAGCCGCACGGACTTTACTTGTATTATCTTTACCATACAGCAATCAAAAGCAATATTTACATATATTAGAGCAATTATTTAATGCTGCTGATGTTGGTGAACTTGTTGCTTTATACCAAGCTTTACCGCTTTTATCTTATCCTGGACGATTACAAAAGCGCGCGGCAGAAGGTGTTCGTAGCAATATGACTGCTGTATTTAATGCTGTGGCTTTGAATAATCCTTATCCAAGTGAGTATTTCGATAACCAAGCTTGGAATCAAATGGTGTTAAAAGCGCTGTTTGTTGGCAGTCCCTTATCTGAAATTCAGGGTTTAGAAAAACGTGCAAATTCTCAACTTGCACAAATGTTAAATGATTATGCCAGCGAGCGTCAAGCAGCAAAACGTACTGTGGCGCCTGAACTTTGGCAATTAGTAGAAAAATGCCATTGAGATTCTTCACATTGAGATTCTTCACTACGTTCAGAATGACAACTCCTAACTCCTAACTCCTAACTTATGATGTACATTGACCCTCACATTCACATGAGTTCGCGCACTACCGATGATTATGAGCGGATGCGTGATGCTGGTATTGTTGCTGTTATTGAACCCGCGTTTTGGTTCGGGCAACCGCGTACTAATATTGGTTCGTTTCAAGATTACTTAAGTAGTTTAGTAGGTTGGGAAAGGTTTCGAGCTTCGCAATTTGGTATTAAACATTACTGCACTATTGGTTTAAATTCTAAAGAAGCTAATAATGAAGCTCTTGCCGAGCAAGTTATGGAGCTTTTACCGCTATATGCTTGTAAAGAGGGTGTGGTAGCTATTGGCGAAATTGGCTACGACGATATGACACCTGCTGAAGATAAGTATTTTCGTCAACAGCTTGAGTTAGCAAGAATGCTTGATATGTTGGTGCTAATTCATACACCACATCGCGATAAGAAAGCAGGTACAAACCACAGTATGGATGTTTGTATCGAACATGGCTTAGACCCTGCGCGCGTAATTGTTGACCATAATAATGAAGAAACTGTTCAGTCAGTACTTGATAGAGGTTTCTGGGCAGCATTTACGATTTACCCGCATACAAAAATGGGTAATGCGCGTATGGTTGAGATTGTTCGTGAGTATGGATGTGAGCGCATTATTGTTGATAGTAGTGCAGATTGGGGTGTAAGTGATCCTTTGGCTGTTCCTAAAACTGCTGCGTTAATGCGCGAACGCGGTATACCTGAAAGTCATATTGGCGCCGTTTGTTATGAGAATGCTTTGAAAGCGTATGGGCAAAGCGGGCAGTTTAATGAGTCTGATTGGGTTAATCCGTTGCCTATTGACCAACGTCAACTGTTTCAGGGTAATTCAGTATTGCGGGGGCAGAAACCTGTTGTTGACCGTGAGTTAGCGTTGATTGAATAAGGGATTTGTTTGATATGAGACTTGTCACAATTTATGAAGAGTCGGTGCGTGACGCTACAAGTCTTGTTACTACGTTGAAGTTTTTTTATGGCGTCACGCACCCTACATTTATGACTATTACTTTTGGTGGAACTAATCGTGTTTGGGCTTATTTGCAGTTGATGCGACCTGCTAATGTTATTACTGCATGGGCTGATATACTCGCTGGGGTTGCTGCTTCTGGGTTTATTACTACATTTTATGAAGAAGTTGAACAGGGAGTAATACTAAGTAATTTTCTACCTTTGGGGTATTTACTTATTGCTACTAGTTGCTTATATAGTGGTGGTGTTGTGTTAAACGACGCTTTTGATGCTAGTTTAGATGCACTTGAACGACCTGAGCGTCCTATACCCAGCGGTAGAGCTTCACGTCAAGGCGCCTTCGTTGTTGGTGGCTCATTATTGTTTGTAGGTATAGTTTGTGCTTGTTTGGTTTCTTGGTCAAGTGGTATTTTAGCTGCGTTGGTTGCGGTTGCTGCTGTTCTGTACGATGCTTTTGGTAAACACCATCCGTTTTGGGGACCGCTCAATATGGGTATGTGTCGAGGTGCGAATTTACTACTTGGTGTCAGCATAGTATCAGGAATGGTTAGTGACTATTGGTTTTTAGCTTTAATTCCAATTACTTATATCGCTGCCATTACGAACTTAAGTCGAGGTGAGGTTACAGGTGGTAGCACAGCTAACTCGGTTATTAGTATGGTTTTAATGAGTACTGTTTTCGTTGCAATTTTGGGGTTGGGGTTGCTGGAATATAGCTTACTCGCAGTTTTACCATTCGCTTTACTTTTGGCAATTAGGGTCTTTGTACCTTTAGTTAAGGTGCTTCGGGAACCTAGTGCAGCGCAAATTCGATTGGCTGTACGTGCATGTGTCTTGTCAATGATTGTTTTAAATGCTACATTGAGTACAAGTTTCGCTGGTTTACCATATGGCTTGCTAGTGTTGCTTTTACTGCCAATTTCAATGAAATTAGCACAGGTGTTCGCGGTTACTTAATAGGAGTATAACTTTGATATTTAAAACTTATTTTCTCAAAAATATAAATAATTCGGATTGTACATTCTAATTATTTTAACTATCTAGTTCTCTTCACAAAGATTCTGTCCCATGCATATTCTGATTTATTCCTACAACTACTATCCTGAACCAATCGGTATTGCTCCACTAATGACCGAGTTGGCAGAAGGGTTAGTGGAACGGGGACATGAAGTTCGAGTCATTACAGGAATGCCAAATTACCCTGAGCGAGAAATTTACGAAGGGTATAAAAATAAATGGTACGTTACAGAAAAAAAGAATGGTGTAACGATTCAGCGCTGTTTTCTGCGGATTAAATCAAAACCTAACTTGTTAGATAGACTTTTACTGGAGTTAAGTTTTGTAGTTAGCAGTTTACCACAAGCACTCAATGGTTGGCGCCCAGATGTAATATTATTAACAGTACCTCCGCTATTTGTAACATTGCCTGCATGTTTTTTGGGTTGGCTTTATAATTGTCCGGTAGTATTGAACGTACAAGATATATTACCAGAAGCAGCCGAGCGGATTGGATTAATTAAAAATAAGTTCATGATTCGCGTTTTATCGGCATTAGAGAAATTTGCTTACAAAAACTCTCATACAATCAGTGTTATTGCAGAAGGGTTTGTAGATAATTTAACTAAAAAAGGCGTAAGCGCAAATAAAATAGCTTGTATATATAACTGGGTAGATATTAATTTTATTCGTCCTTTGCCTAAAGAAAATAAGTTCCGTAGAACTCATAATTTAGAAAATAAGTTTGTTGTACTTTATTCAGGAAATATTGCTTTAACACAGGGTTTAGAAACTGCCATTGCTGCCGCAGCGAAACTGCGTCAAGTTAAAGATATTGTCTTTGTTATAGCTGGCGAAACTAAAGCATTAGAGGAATTGAGAAAATGCTGTTACAAGTACGGCGCCGATAATGTAATGTTATTACCCTTACAGCAGCGTTCCGAACTACCAAGAATGTTAGCAGCAGCAGATGTTGGTTTGATATTGCAAAAACGAAACGTTGTTTGCTTTAATATGCCTTCTAAAATTCCCTTATTGCTAGCAAGTGGGCGCCCGATTATTGCATCAGTTCCCAAATTAGGTACAGCAGCATCATCGATTAAAAAAAGTGGAGGTGGTATAGTTGTGGCGCCTGAGTCACCAAATGCCTTAGCTCATGCTGTGATGGACTTATATAAAAATCCTGCAAAAGCAGCAGTGTTAGGTGCAAGAGGACGAAAGTTTGCCGTTGATAAATATTCGTTTGAAAGTGCAATAGCTCAATACGAAGCTTTATTCAGTAATGCAGTAGCTAGTAAAGTTAATGAATTAGAAGTTTTACCATTGAGTACTACTAAATCTGTTGTTGATGTTTAAATATACTAGAAACCGGGTTTCTTACGATAAGCTACATTTTTAAATATAATTTCGACAGAAACCTGGTTTCTCTGCGCCTCTGTAGTAAAGAGTCATACAATGATACATGAAGTTTTTTCTACTTTAACTGCTCGCGCAGGCGCCTCCCATAATCTTCCTAAAGTTATCACCATAGTTGGTGGAAATGGTAGAATGGGTAAGTTCTTCAATAACCAATTGACCGCAGCAGGGCATCGAGTAAATATAGTAGGAAGCAATTGGCAAGGCGCCGATAGTTTACTTCCTCAAGCTGATTTAGTATTAATTAGTGTTCCCATAGAATCTACTTGTGAAATAATTGAACGCACGGCTCAATATTTAACACCCAATACAGCTTTAGCTGATATTACTAGCATTAAAATAGAACCTGTTAGAGCAATGCTAGAACATCATTCAGGTGCCGTAATGGGATTACATCCAATGTTTGGACCTAGCGTTGAATCGTTTGCACAACAAAAGGTAGTGGTGTGTTCGGGAAGAAATGATGAAGCATTCGATTGGTTATTAGATTTGATGCGAAATCAGCAAGCGGAACTAATATTTTCTACACCAGAAGAACACGACCAAATGATGGTGATGATTCAAGCGACACGACATTTTTGTCGTTTAACTCAAGCTGTATATTTGGCGCAAGAAAAAATCGATATCGACAAAAGTTTATCAATGTCAAGTCCTGTCTATCGTCAAGAAATCGATATTCTCAAACGTTTGCTCAATCAAAACCCGCAATTGTGTATTGATATCATGCTTGCTACTGAAGAGCGATGTCAAGCCATAAAATTACTTGCCGATACTTATAACCGTTTGGCACGACTTATAGAAACTAAAGACCGCGAAGGATTAGTCAAAGAAATTGAATTCACTCAAAACTTTTTTAGCAAACAATAGAGAGTCAAAATGGTAGTAGATGTTAGACCAAAAAATATACTGAGCTTACAACCAATTCAGCAGCGTGTTGCGGTTAGCTTTAACTATCCAGTGCATTTCACCACAGGGTTATTTCACCTGCAAAATTCTTTACTTGCAAGTGTTATAGCTGGTGATGAAAGTAAACCTAAAAAAGTTATCATCATTATTGATGATGGTTTATTAGAGTGCCACAAAGGATTAATATCTCAAATTAATATATACGCGAAACGTTACGCCAGCATTATGACATTAATGGCGAAACCAATGGTTGTCCCTGGTGGTGAAGCAGCGAAAAACGATACTAAGTTAATAGACCAAGTTCATGGCTTGATTAATGATGTAGGGTTGTGTCGTCACTCATATATATTAGCTATTGGTGGCGGCGCCGTTCTTGATATGGTTGGATATGCTGCTGCTACAGCACATCGCGGTATCCGTCTCATTCGTATTCCAACCACTGTACTTGCACAAAATGATTCGGGTGTTGGTGTCAAGAACAGCGTTAACGCATTTGGGAAAAAGAACTTTTATGGTACTTTTGCACCACCATACGCAGTATTGAACGACTTTAGTTTTTTAACGACTTTAGGAGATGCAGATTGGCGTTCGGGTGTTGCTGAAGCTATTAAAGTGGCTTTAATTAAAGATGGTGACTTTTTTGATTTAATAGCAATGAACGCTCATAAAATTGCGAATCGTGATATGGGTGCCATGCAATCAGTTATTTACCGATGCGCGCAATTACATTTAAATCATATTGCCACAAGCGGTGATGCTTTTGAAATGGGTTCATCCCGTCCTTTAGATTTTGGACATTGGGCAGCACATAAACTTGAACAACTTACATATTACAATTTGCGTCATGGTGAAGCCGTAGCTATTGGTATTGCTTTAGATAGTACTTATTCGTACTTACTTGGCTTACTTCCCCGTAAAGATTGGCAGCAAATAATAAATACGCTCAAAGTTTTAGGTTTTACCTTATACGTTCCTGAACTTAGCGAAGAACTATTCAATTTTGAAAACCCACGCTGTATTTTCCGAGGGTTGGAAGAATTCCGTGAGCATCTTGGAGGCAAGTTAACTATAACGCTCTTAGAGTCCATCGGAAGTGGGGTTGAGGTTCATGAAGTCAATCTGTCTTTATATAGAGAAGCTGTGAAAGTTCTGAGCGAAGAGAAATAACTTGTAAGGTGGGCACTGCCCACCATACGTATAAATCGCATTTGTAAGGTGGGCACTGCCCACCATACGTATGAATCGCACTTACTTAACGTATTAATGGTGCGTGAAAGCATTATGATTTGGCGTTACATTGATTGATAGTAATAGCTTTCACGCACCCTACGCATTAATAAATATATGAAACTAAATAACAACCATCTCACCTATTGCACAAACATTCATCCCGGTGAACATTGGCATGAAGTATTTGCAAATTTACAGCAGTACATACCCGAATTAAAAGCGCAACTTGGCTGGGATAAACCTTTTGGTATCGGTTTACGATTAGCTAATGTAGCAACGCACGAGCTATTGGAATCCGACACTTTAGCAAATTTCCAAGCTTGGTTACAACAAAATGATTTATACGTATTTACCCTAAATGGCTTTCCTTACGGTGGTTTTCACTTCTCGGTTGTGAAAGACAAAGTTTATGCGCCAGATTGGACGAAACCTGAAAGGCTCGAATATACATTAAGATTAGCAAGAATTTTGGCGCCGCTTTTGCCTAATGGAGTTGAAGGAAGCATTTCGACGCTACCACTTTCGTATAAACCTTGGTTTAAGAATAATAAATCAGATTTATCATCGGTAACGGTGAGTGCAACACATAATCTTGTGCAAGTTGTCGCGGAAATGGTTCGCATCAAGGAAGCAACTGGAAAAATATTGCATTTGGGTTTGGAGCCAGAGCCAGATGGATTAATTGAAAACGCCGTAGAAGTTGTTCAGTATTTTAAAGAGTATTTGATACCTATTGGAAGTTCATACTTAGCAAAAGAATTGGAAATTTCCGAATCTGAAGCAAAAACACTTGTACTTGAGCATGTGCGGGTGTGCTATGATACATGTCATTTTGCTGTTGAATACGAAAATCCTGTTTCTGTTATAAAACAGTTTGAGGAGGAAGGTATAAAAATAAGCAAAATTCAAATTAGTGCGGCATTACAAGTTAATTTACCAAAGGATGTTGAGCAAAGAAGTACGTTAAAACGCAAGTTACAAACCTTTGCGGAGTCTACGTATCTACATCAGGCAATCGCACGAAAAGCTGATGGTCAAATGAGTCATTACTCCGATTTAGATGTAGCTTTGGCAGATTTTGAAGGCGCCGAGGAATGGCGGGTACACTTCCATGTGCCAATTTTTATACGTGATTATGAAGGTTTGCAATCGACTCAAGATGATATTATTGATGTTCTGGATCTACTAAAAAAAGATAATTTTTGCACCCATCTAGAGATAGAGACTTACACATGGGAAGTTTTACCATCGACTATGAAGTTAGATTTGTTAGCTTCGATTAGACGTGAGTACGAATGGATATTAAGGTTTTTATAAGTGTAGATTAAAATTGAATATCTTTTTTTATATCTAACTTTAGGAAGAAGCAAAATTTAGTTAATCTAGCGCCAAAAAATCCCAAAATATTATTTGCAGAATTATCGAAAAAACTGATACATCTAGCAAAAAAATGTTCATAAAATAGGCGTAAGTAATTTAGCTATATTGAACTAATATAAAATAGCGATTAAACATTTCATTTTGTAGCTGTAAAAGCGCAGTAAAAAGCGTTTCTACAATGCAGAGTTTACGAATGATTTAGAAATGCTATAGTTATTTAAATCTGAATATTTGAATGACGAATAACTAATCTCAAAACATTGCTCATGACTGATAATTACTCCTATGTAACAGAAGGTGGTGTTCGCGTCTCACGCTGCATTACCGAGGTTAAAATGGATACTGCGCTAGATGATATACTATTTCGTTTAGATTCGCAGCGTGGCGGATTACTTAATAGTAGTTATGAATACCCAGGTCGATATCGACGATGGGCAATTGGCTTTGTAAACCCACCGTTGGAATTAGCGACACGAGAAAAAAGTTTTACGTTTACAGCGCTTAACGAGCGAGGTCAAGTTTTCATCCCGCTACTTTACGAACATTTATCAGCGCATGAGCAGTTATGCGAAGTTGTTCAAAGCCATAACTGTATTACTGGAAATATAAAAGCTGCTACTAAAACGTTCACAGAAGAAGAACGCAGTAAGCAACCCTCGGCGTTTAGTGTCGTTCGCGAGATTTTACATGTTTTGGCCAGTGATGATGACGAACATTTAGGGCTTTACGGCGCCTTTGGTTATGATTTAGTTTTTCAGTTTGAACCAATCGAGCAAACCTTGCAACGTCCAAGTGACCAGCGCGATTTGGTACTATATTTGCCTGATGAGCTTGTAGTAGTTGATTATTACCAGCAGAAAGCGTACCGGGTAGAATATGAATTTGAAATCAACGGGCGTAGTACAAACACTTTAGCGCGAGTCGGTGAATCAATTAATTATCGCGGTAAAAATACTCAAGTCACATCCAAGGCAGACCACGCACCAGGAGAGTATGCTTCTTTAGTAACAGTCGCGCTCGATTATTTTAAACGTGGCGATTTGTTTGAAGTTGTTCCCAGTCAAAGCTTCTTTGAGAGTTGTGATGAGTTGCCAAGCAAGTTATTTCAAACTTTAAGGCAAATTAATCCTAGTCCTTACGGGTTTCTATTTAACCTTGGTGGTGAATTTTTAATTGGCGCCTCTCCAGAAATGTTCGTGCGAGTTGAAGGTA
The DNA here is from genome assembly GCA_019359675.1 of Calothrix sp. FI2-JRJ7. Taxonomy (GTDB): domain Bacteria; phylum Cyanobacteriota; class Cyanobacteriia; order Cyanobacteriales; family Nostocaceae; genus Dulcicalothrix. Next base: position 22,515 of record JAHHGX010000025.1, on the reverse strand, counting down.
GGCGGATCGAAACTTGTCCTATCAGTGGGACTATTACACGAGGACAAGATGCGATTGACGATGCCGACCAAATACGTCAACTGCTCAACTCATATAAAGATGAGTCAGAGTTAACGATGTGTACCGATGTTGACCGTAATGATAAATCGCGTATTTGTGAACCAGGTTCAGTACGAGTTATCGGTCGGCGCCAAATTGAATTGTATAGTCATTTGATTCACACCGTAGACCATGTTGAAGGGATATTACGTCCAGAGTTTGACGCTTTAGACGCATTTTTAACGCATACATGGGCTGTAACTGTAACAGGTGCCCCAAAACGCTGGGCAATGCAATTTATTGAACAGCACGAACGTAGCGCTAGACGTTGGTATGGCGGTGCCGTTGGTTGGTTAACCTTTAACGGTAATTTCAATACCGGGTTAATTTTGCGAACAATTCGATTAAAAGATACTGTTGCAGAAGTTAGAGTTGGTGCCACAGTACTCTACGACTCAATACCACAGGCAGAAGAACAGGAGACAATTACAAAAGCGGCAGCATTATTTGAAACAATTCGTCGTAGTAAGGACATAGAAGAGATAGTAAAAATCAACTCTAGTTTTAACGTAATCGACACTATACCCGATGTTAAACCTGGAAAACATATTTTACTTATAGACCACGAAGACTCGTTCGTTCATACCCTTGCTAACTATATTCGCTCCTGCGGCGCCACAGTTAAAACCTTAAGACACGGGTTTTCGGAATCAGTCTTTGATGATGAACGCCCTGATTTGGTGGTATTATCTCCTGGACCTGGTAGACCAAAAGATTTCAAGGTTCCAGAAACAGTACACGCTTGTGTTAAACGTAATATTCCAATATTTGGTGTATGTTTAGGTTTGCAAGGCATAGTTGAAGCATTCGGTGGTGAACTAAATGTTCTTGACTACCCGCAACATGGTAAACCATCGCAACTTATAGTCACAGATAGCAACAGCGTACTGTTTAAAGGTTTACCCGAAACTTTCCCCGTCGGTCGTTATCACTCGTTATACGCTAACCCAGAAAAATTACCATCCCAACTCAAGGTAACAGCAATAACTGAAGACGAAGTAATTATGGGAATTGAGCATCAATCATTACCCATAGCAGCAGTGCAATTTCATCCTGAGTCAATAATGACTTTAACAGGAAGTGTCGGTTTGGCAATCATTAAAAATGTAGTTGCTAAATATACACAGTACAATGAGTTAATAGTTAACACGTAATCAACAGTAGGTTGGGTGGAGGGACGGAACCCAACATCATATCCTTATTTAACATGTTGGGTTCCGCAAAGCCTCCACCCAACCTACACTTTAAACATGACAAAATCAGTCACTCGTCATATTCTTGAAGAAATTGTGCTGCATAAGACAAAAGAAGTCGCACAAATGGAAGAAGAACTGCCATTAACTTCTTTACAGCAGCAATTAAATCAATCTTCACCAGTACAGAATTTTTTGCAGGCACTACAGCAAAGTCCTCATCATCCAAGTTTAATTGCAGAAGTAAAAAAAGCTTCTCCAAGTAAAGGAGTAATTAGAGAAGACTTTGATGCAGTTGAGATAGCGTGCGCTTATGAAGATAATGGTGCAGCTTGCATCTCCGTGCTAACTGATGAGAAGTTTTTTCAAGGTAGTTTTGATAATCTTCGCAAAGTTCGTTCAGCGGTCAAACTACCTCTACTATGTAAAGAATTTATTATCAAACCTTATCAAATATACCTGGCGCGAAATAATGGCGCCGATGCTGTATTGCTAATTGCGGCAATACTAAGTGATTCTCAACTTCAGTCATTTCTACAAACAATTCATAGTTTAGGAATGACAGCTTTAGTAGAAGTTCACACTTTAGAGGAACTCGACCGAGTACTGAAACTTGATGGTGTGTCTTTAGTCGGTATTAACAACCGTAATCTCGAAAATTTTAGTCTAGACATTCATGTTACTGAACAATTATTAACGCAGCGACAGCAACAAATTCAAGATTTAAATATAACTATTGTCAGTGAGTCTGGGATATATACATCTGAAGACTTAAGCTTCGTTAAAAAGGCAGGCGCCCGTGCCGTCTTAGTAGGCGAATCACTAGTTAAACAACCTGATATCAAACAAGCAGTACGTCATCTCTTAGGTAACACATCAAATGATAATATCTAATCGCTTTCAAGCTTTACGAAATCGCAATCAATGTGCGCTGATTCCCTTCATTACAGCATCAGACCCTGATATAGCCACCACCGCAAAAGCACTTCGGATTTTAGACAGTAATGGTGCTGACTTTATTGAATTAGGTGTTCCCTACTCTGACCCATTAGCAGATGGTCCGGTTATTCAAGCTGCGGCAACTCGCGCACTTTTACAAGGAACAAAATTAGAACATGTGCTAGAAATGCTAGCAGAAGTAACTCCTGATTTGCAGGCGCCAATCATTTTGTTCACATATTACAACCCCATTCTCAACCTTGGGACTGAGACATTCTTACAAGAAATAGCTAAAGTAGGAGTTAAAGGATTAGTCGTTCCCGATTTACCTCTTGAAGAATCTTCACCCTTAATTCAAGCTGCAACAAAATTTGGAATTGAAGTGATTTTACTTGTGGCGCCGACAAGCTCAAAAGATAGAATTGAAGCAATTGCTCATTCCTCACAAGGGTTCATATATCTAGTTAGCTTGACAGGGGTAACAGGTATGCGAAATCAAATCCAAGAGCGAGTCAAAGATTTAATTATAGAAATGCGAGATATTACAAACAAACCAATTGGTGTAGGTTTTGGAATATCAAGCCCAGAACAAGCTAAACAAGTACGTGAATGGGGAGCAGATGCAGTAATTGTAGGCAGTGCTTTTGTTCAACGTCTTGCTGCTGAAAATCCTGAAGATGGTCTTCAAGCAGTCAAACAACTATGTCAAGAACTAAAAGCTGCTGTTTCTCCATCACTACAAACAGTTGGTTAAAAAGAAACCGGGTTTTTCGTTATAGATTTCAATAGAACTCAAAGTTATTACAAAAAACCCGGTTTCTGGTTACAGATTGCAATGAATGGAGGATGTCAAAAAATGGTCAGTATTGCCAATATTACAACATCTGATTCAGACACAACACAACGTCCTGGTAAAAACGGTAGGTTCGGCAGATTCGGCGGTAAGTACGTACCAGAGACTTTAATGCCTGCACTTGCAGAGCTAGAAACAGCATATTACGACTATTGTAATCAAGCTGACTTTCAAGCAGAACTGCAAGGTTTACTTCGCGATTATGTAGGCAGACCTAGCCCATTGTATTTTGCTGAACGTCTGACAGAACACTATGCCCGTCCAGACGGTAGTGGCGCCCAAATTTACTTAAAGCGCGAAGATTTAAATCATACAGGCGCCCATAAAATCAATAATGCTTTAGCACAGGTTTTGTTAGCAAAACGCATGGGCAAAAAGCGGATTATTGCAGAAACTGGAGCGGGACAGCATGGAGTTGCAACTGCGACTGTGTGCGCGCGTTTCGGTCTTGAGTGCATCATTTATATGGGTGTTCAAGATATGGAGCGTCAAGCATTAAACGTGTTTAGAATGCGTTTGATGGGCGCCGAAGTTCGTCCAGTAGAAGCAGGTACAGGCACTTTAAAAGATGCAACATCAGAAGCAATTCGCGACTGGGTTACAAACGTTGAAACTACTCATTACATATTAGGTTCAGTTGCAGGTCCTCATCCTTACCCGATGATAGTACGTGACTTTCATGTAGTAATTGGTAAAGAAACTCGCGTTCAATGTCAGGAAAAATGGGGTGGACTGCCTGATATCTTACTTGCTTGTGTAGGAGGTGGTTCCAATGCAATTGGCTTATTTAGCGAATTTGTTGATGAACCAACAGTGCGTATTATCGGTGTTGAAGCAGCAGGTGAAGGAGTTAATACCGATAAACACGCTGCAACTTTAACATATGGACGTGTAGGAGTTTTGCACGGTGCAATGAGTTATTTGCTGCAAGATGATGACGGTCAGGTAATCGAAGCACATTCAATTAGCGCTGGTTTAGATTATCCAGGTGTTGGGCCTGAACACAGCTATTTAAAAGATATTGGACGTGCAGAATATTACAGCGTCACCGACAAAGAAGCACTAGCTGCATTCCAACGTTTAGCAAAACTTGAAGGCATCATTCCAGCCTTAGAAACAGCACACGCAATTGCTTACTTAGACAAACTTTGTCCGCAAATTCATGACAATGCGCGCATCGTTATCAACTGCTCTGGTAGAGGTGATAAAGATGTCCAAACTGTTGCAAAAGTCATGTAAAGACCGAAACCCAAAACCCAAAACCCAAAACCTAAAATCTTATGTTAGTAGTTCTTAAATCTGGTACTCCAGCAGTTGAAATTGAGCATATCGTTGAAGAAGTTAACCAATCTTTGAACGTTACAATCGAGAAAAGTGTTGGTAAGCATAAAATTGTGCTAGGACTTATTGGTGATACTGCCACTGTTGACCCATTCCACATCCAAAAAATAAGCCCTTGGATTGAACAAGTATTGCATATCGAGAAAGCATTCAAGCGTGCGAGTCGTGAATTTCGCTATGGTGAAGCAAGCGAAGTTATCGTTCCTACTCCCAATGGTGATGTTTACTTTGGTGAAAACCATCCTGTTGTCTTAGTAGCAGGGCCTTGTTCAGTTGAAAACGAAGCGATGATTGTTGAAACCGCACAACGAGTCAAAGCTGCGGGAGCTAAGTTTTTACGAGGAGGCGCCTTTAAGCCTCGTACTTCACCATATGCATTCCAAGGACACGGTGAAAGCGCACTGCAATTATTAGATGCAGCACGTAAAGCGACTGGTTTAGGCATCATTACTGAAGTTATGGATACTGCTGACTTACCAGCTATTAGTAGTGTTGCGGACATTATCCAAGTTGGCGCCCGCAACATGCAAAACTTCTCGCTGCTTAAAAAAGTCGGTGCCCAAAATAAGCCTGTGTTGTTAAAACGCGGTTTATCTGCCACCATCGATGAATGGTTAATGTCAGCAGAATATATTCTTGCAGCAGGAAACCCCAATGTAATCTTCTGTGAGCGCGGCATTAGAACATGCGATGATAAATACACCCGCAACGTTTTAGATTTATCAGCAATTCCAGTACTGCGTCAGCTAACACACTTACCAATTATGGTTGACCCCAGTCATGCAACTGGTAAATCAGAATACGTGGCGCCAATGGCAAAAGCAGCTATCGCAGCAGGCGCCGACTCATTAATGATTGAAGTACATCCAAACCCAGCTAAAGCATTATCTGATGGTCCTCAATCTTTAACTCCCGACAGTTTCGACAAGCTGGTTAAAGAAATTTCAGTTTTTGGTAAAGCTGTTGAACGTTGGGAAGAAACATCGTTAATACCAGCATTGGTGTAACAAGTATAAATTAAAATTTATTCATTTCATCTTTCCATAAATGCATTACAAAAAGCCCTACCTAATTAAGGCAGGTTGTGCTTTTTGTGATGCTTTTTTGGCTTACTTAATCAAACAATTAATTTACATAAGAAAAAATTGCATTTGTGATTAAATATTTTAATTATTAAGATATATAGTGAGATGTATCACATTATTATTTAATTAATTTAATATGCTTTTTGTAAATTTATTTATGCCTGAAAAAACTTGTAGGGTACAGTTCAAACAAAATCTCGAAAAAATTGATAGGTATATCAAAATATTATTCATTGTAATCGCTATCTATATATATTAAAGTTTTGGTGTGATGGTAGCGTATGTTACTGTTAAATATTAGTAACTCAACAGTTATTTAGCCAGCTTAAAGAATTACTAGCTTAATTACGCTACTAACTAATTTAGAACTAACTAGCTTGAGTAAATCAAACACAAAGCTAGGAAGTTACAGAACAGGCTTAATTTGTGCGTCTGATATTAGTGTTTGTGAAATTTTTCTAACTTGAAATTAAAGGATGAATGTTGTGGCAATAACCGATGGTGTTAGTAACAACAACAATCAAATACCTGGTGTCAGTTTGACAACTGATTTAGGTGGCGGTGGTAGTTCACTGGGAAGTGGCGGCTTTGGTGGCGCCGGATCAATGGGCGGTTTCGGAGGTCGTAGCTCCAGTAGCGGCGGCTTTGGTGGAGGTTCCGGTGGTAGCGGCGGAAGTCCATTTGGAGGCAGCGGCTTTGGTGGCGGAAGCTCCGGTGGTAGCGGCGGAAGTTCATTTGGAGGCAGCGGCTTTGGTGGCGGAAGCTCCGGTGGTAGCGGCGGAAGTCCATTTGGAGGCGGCGGCTTTGGTGGCGGAAGCTCCGGTGGTAGCGGCGGCGGAAGCCCATTTGGAGGTGGCGGAAGCTCCGGTGGTAGCGGCGGCGGAAGTCCATTTGGAGGCGGCGGCACAGGTACCCCAGACTTGAGTCAAAGCCCTTTCGGTCGCTTGCTTAGTATACCAGGTATAGATGGGCCAGAAGATATATTTGGGAATGTAGGTGTTCCTGGTCAAAATCCTCTTAGCAACGGTGGTTCCACAGGTGGCGCCACTACACCAGGCTCAGTAAGTGGCGGCAGTACAGGTGGCGCCACTACACCAGGCTCAGTAAGTGGCGGCAGTACAGGTGGCGGCTTAGGTAGCGGTGGTAGCTCCAGTGGTGGCGCAGCTGGCGGCGTAATTGGAGTATTTTCGCGCTTGGGTGAAAACAACCCATTTCTAGGTGTTGCCGGAGGCGATAGCTCTAGTGGCGGTGGCGCACCTGGCGGTGGCTCCAGTGGCGGCTTCGGAGGCGGTGGTTCATCTGGCGGCGGCTCCAGTGGCGGCTTCGGAGGCGGTGGCCCATCTGGAGGTGGTGGCGGCGCCTCAATGGGTAGTCCTTTTCAGAATTTAGGCAACCCAAATGCACCTGATAACCCATTCCTTCAAGCATTTGCTGGCAGTGGAAACCCTTGGAGAGTATTACAAAATGTAGGAAATCCAGCAGGTAATAACACATCTGGTGGTGGAAGCGGCAACTCTTCAGGTGGCGGCAATCCTCTGGCAGGTGGTGGCATCCCAACACAGCAATCATCCGATATTCCTAGTGGTATAGGTGATTCAACGATACCAACCTCTAACAGTGACACAGCCACAGGCAGTGGAACTGTGGACAATAGCGCATTTGCTAGTGAGTTGACTAACAGCATCAAAACCTACCTACAAAATGGTGGTAGTTACTTGGGAATACCTAGTATGGTAAGCAGTGCTGTTAGCGGTCTAGTTGGCTCTACAACCGATAGTACAGGTAGCGGCTCCGGTAGCGGTGGCGGCGGCAACCCATTTGGAGGCGGCGGCTTCGGTGGAGGTGGTTCCGGTAGCGGTGGCGGCGGCAACCCATTTGGAGGCGGCGGCTCTGGTAGCGGCGGCGGCAACCCATTTGGCGGTGGCGGCTCTGGTAGCGGCGGCGGAAACCCATTCGGCGGTGGCGGCTCTGGTAGCGGCGGCGGAAACCCATTCGGCGGTGGCGGCTCTGGTAGCGGCGGCGGAAACCCATTCGGCGGTGGCGGCTCTGGTAGCGGCGGCGGCAACCCATTTGGCGGTGGCGGCTCTGGTAGCGGCGGCGGAAACCCATTCGGCGGTGGCGACTCTGGTAGCGGCGGCGGAAACCCATTTGGAGGCGGCGGCTTCGGAGGTGGTTCCGGTGGTAGCGGCTTCGCAGGTGGCGGTAGCTCTGGCTTTGAGTTGCCTGACCAAGTACCAGATAATATTGCCAGCGCGATTGGGAGTAATTCACAAGGCTTGAATAACATTATTCAAACATTCAGTACTGGCAACCCATTTACTGATGACAATCCTGATAATGACAAGCCAACAGTTGAAGCTGTTAGAGAATTCTTGACTTCTGTTAACCCAGGAGGAAACTTGTCTTTTCTAGATAATATTCCAGCAATTCCAGCAGAATAAACTATAGCTAAAAACGCTCTTTTCTAAAGAGCGTTTCTGCTAAAAGTCTGACAACGAGCCTGGATCAAAAAATAGAGTAACGATCGAATAAATATTCGCGTAGCAGGCTTTTCTCTATTCAAGGTTAATTTCTACTACAAACTTTTGTTTTCTTAAATAGAAAGGGTTATTTTTAATGGAAACCGGATTTTCAACTACATCTCTTAATCTGAATAACAACACACTTGGTACACCTACTGGCGCCAATGTTCTAAAAACTAGTAACTCACTATCGACTAGTAACAGTAATTCTTTACTTGGTGGGGTTTCACTTGGTAAAAGTAGCAGTAATATTGGAGGTCTCTCCCTTAGTGGCAACATAATAGTTGGTAACGCAGCATCAGTAATTCCAGGAGATAATCCACAGAGGTTTGCAACACAGGCAAGAAACGCTCTTGATAACTTTGTAACCGTAGTTTTTAATAGACTGAATGATAAATTTGTAAGTGAGGGGGGTGATAAAAAGACTTACACAGTTGCAAATGAAAACCCATTTGCGAATGGTAACAATCCTTTTGGTGAAGGCAATATGCCTGAACTGCCAGCTAGAGACTTTTTGGTGTCGCAATTTGGTGAAAACTATCCGATGCCTACTAATGGCAGCAGTTCACCAGTTAACGGTGGTAATGTATCTGTTGATGGTAGCAGCAATCCGTCTACAGGTGTCAGTGATCTGTATCTGACTGGTAATAGTCCAACTGTTGATACTGGTGACGTTAGCCTAATTGCCGCTGCTGACGCTGGTAATCCACCCCCAAGTCCTGGTAGTGGTAACTCATTAACTGGTGGTGGCTCCGGTAGTAGCGGTGGTAGCCCATTTGGTGGCTCCGGTAGCGGCGGTGGCAACCCATTTAGTGGCGGTGCTGGTGGAGCTGGCGGTGCTAGTGGCGGCAACCCATTTGGTGGCGGTGCTGGTGGAGCTGGTGGCGGCAACCCATTTGGTGGCGGTGCTGGTGGAGCTGGTGGAGCTGGTGGCGGCAACCCATTTAGTGGCGGTGCTGGTGGAGCTGGTGGAGCTGGTGGCGGCAACCCATTTGGTGGCGGTGCTGGTGGAGCTAGTGGCGGCAACCCATTTGGTGGCGGTGCTGGTGGAGCTGGTGGAGCTGGTGGCGGCAACCCATTTGGTGGCGGTGCTGGTGGAGCTGGTGGTAATCCTATAACTGGTGGTGGCAGTGGTAATAATCCATTTGCAGGCGCCTCTGTAAATGAGACTCTTTCAGGAACCTTAGACTTTGTACTAGACTTGAGAGAAAGTTTTAGAAGTATGGGTTCTAACAGCCTGTTTGGTGGTAATTCTGGTAACCAATCCCCACTAAATTCTCCTTCCGAACTTTTAACGCTTTTCCGGTCAGATATGGCTGGCTTTGGTCTCACCGTTGAATCTTTTACCAATTTTGTTGGTGAGAATAACCCGTTTGCAGGTACAAACAATCCTTTTGCTGGTGAAAACCCATTTGCTAGTAACGAGAACGAGACTGCAATAGAAAAACTTGATGGCAGACTCTTCAAATTCTTGGGATGGGCACTTGAAGGATTATTACCTTTGACAGGTACCGCCAACATCTTTCAAACTCCCGAAGGCGAAATTCCTTTAGGTTACGGCAACAGAGACTTTGGTTCCGGTAACGCTACTATTGGTAATGCTAATAGAGACTATGGAACAAACAATGCCAGTATCGGTAACAACAACTGGAACTGGGATACCGCCACTAATAACGCTACCATTGGTAATGGTAACTGGAATTTTTCAAGTGACAATAAAACAGTTGGTAATGGTAACTGGAATTTAGATTACAGTAGTGGAAGTAACACTTTTGGTAATGGTAACTGGAATATTGGAAGCGATAACTCAACGCTAGGTAATGGTAACTACAACTTCGGAAATAACAACCTAGTCATTGGTAATGGTAACTGGGTATTTACAAGTAACAGTATTGTCATTGGTAATGGTAACTGGTCTGTTGTTCTTGACAACACACCCGCTAATCAACTCACCGTTTCCAGCTTACTTGAAAAAGTTAACAACTTAGCGCTTGGTGCAGAAATCAAGAGTGTTGTTGACGACTTAGTTAGTACAACAGTTACAAAAATGGGCAATGTCTTTTATGGTTTAACAGACGACTTTGACTCTTCCGAGAAAGCAACTTTTGATAAAGTAATTCGCAATAAAGATGCTTATACTATGCAAAATCCATTTGCATCCTTAGCAAGCGTTTAAACTCTATCCGCTCAACCCTAATGTTCTGATGTGCAGTTACAAGCGCGTGACTGCACTTTACTTTTGACTTTCCCAACACCTATTGACATTACTAAATAAAACTTTAGATAATGGGAGAAAACCTAGACAGTAAAATCATCTTAGAAATATGGCAAAGCGTACTTCTGATAATGATGTTCAAGCTTGGGATGATGCTCAAGACTTAGATTTTATTGTTGTAGACAAGCGCGCGCACAAACGTGCGAATGCGGCAAAACGGCGCCGTCGTAACCGTCGCTATGAAAACAGGCTGCTCAATTGGCAGTTAAATAATTATTCTTTATAAGATTTATATTAATTTGTCTTGTACTAGTTTAGTGCGTGATAATTATGTTATAACAACTACTACCAAAAGTTACAATTATTGCACGAGGTAATATGACTCTGCGTTATTTAAAAGAGTCCACCAAAGTAAAAAACCATTGTAATGGCAGGCTTCGAGAGCTATTAGAAGAATGTTTTATACACGTAATTACAGAGCCAGAATATCGAGAATGGGAATTACTTGCAGTTATATTTTTTCCAGATTCGCTCTTAAGTGAACTGAAGTCTTATGAAGCAGTTTTTGAAGAATTAAGCAATGAGTTAAATATTTGGCTTGTGCTGGTAAGGGCAAGAGACGTTCTTGAGAGTAAGAGGCAAATTGCTTTGAATAGTACCAATCTTGAAGAAAAAATTGTTTACCTTGAGCTTCAAAGAATTACCTCATGAAATCAGTATTATTTGAATTGGCTTGTTGGCGCCTTAGTCTTTTAAGATAAGTTTAAAATTCGACGGGTACTAACATTGATGACTCAAATGAAAAAATAGTACGTGCGTTTTTAGCAATAAACTGGCGGTCATGGCTAATAAACAACATACCGCCAGGAAAATCTTCAAGTAATTGATCTAAAACTTCCAGTGACTCGATATCTAAATGGTTGGTAGGTTCATCTAAGAAAAGAAACTCAGCTTTAGCAAGAATAGCACTAACTATTGCCGCGCGCATTAGTTCTCCATAACTTAGAGTAGAAACAGGTTGTAATACTCTATCGCGTCGTAAAGAAGCGGCACCTAAAAACTGACGTACTATTGTTTCTTCGGCTCCATATATCATCAAATTATCAAGTAGAATCTCTGCCTGAAAATAATCTTGAATATTTTGGGGAAGATAGAGCCATTTCACGTAGTCATTGCGATATACATTACCGCTATCAGGTTGTAGGCGCCCTAACAAGCATTTCATCAATGTAGTCTTGCCGCTACCATTAGAACCAATAATAGCTAATCGGTCATGTGTACTAACTTCCAGTGTTAAATTTTCAAAGATTTTACGATTCTCAAATGATTTAGATAAATTTTTCGTTGATAAAATTTCTTTATTCACAACAGTATAGTTTGCAAAAGATAGATTTAGTCTTTTTTCAACGAATGGCTTTTCAACTTTAAGTTTATCCATCATCTGCTGTTGCTTGCGTTCTACTTCTTTGGCACGTTTGGCTAAAGCAGCAGCGCGCGCACCAACAAAACCTTTATCAGCGGCACCTATTTTTTCTTTCTCCTTACGACCCGACCAAACTTTCTTTCGTCGAGCTTCACGTTCAAGTTTATTAATTTTATCTTGAATTTCCATTGATAGTTGGCGCCGACTTTGAAACTCTTGCTCAAGATGTACTTGTATCTGAGAATATCCCCCTTGAACTAAAACACTCTCACCACGCTGAATATAAAGAGTACGGTCAGCTATTTTATCTACAAAAGCTCGGTCATGACTAACAACGATAAAAGTACGCCCTTTATGTTTTTCTGCAATAATAACTTCTTCAAGGTAAAGTCGCATTGAAATATCTAGATGATTTGTAGGCTCATCTAAAATTAATAGCTGTGCTTCTGTCAAAAATAATCGTAGTAAAGCAAAAATTCGCTTCTGACCTTCAGAAAAACACCCTAATGACTTAAATAAATCGTTTTCAGAGAAAGCAAATGATTTGATAAGTCGCTGAAGTTTCACTTCCATCTCATATCCACCGACTTCCATATACTCGCTGATAGCATTCGCATATTCTATTGTTTCCGAATTAGCAGAATATATCTTTTGATAATTTTCGTAAATATCAGGAAAATCAGAAAGTAAAAATTCTATTACTGAGTTATTTGAGTCAGGTGTATTTTGTGGTAAGTAAGCAAAACTAAGACCTTTTTGACGCTGTATTTCTCCTGAAGTCGGCGCCATTATACCTGTAATACACTTGAGTAACGTAGACTTGCCTGCACCATTGGCGCCTGTAATAGCTAGAACTTCACCACTTGTCAATCCAAATGATATATTATGCAAAACGGATTGCAAACCAAAATTAACTTGCAGCGCTTTTACATGCAACATAAATTATTCTCCTAAGCGCAAAATTATATTTTTATTTCAATTGCATAAATTTCTTTATCTTGTAGAGACGCGCTTTCAACCGCACTATACATCTCTACTTATCTACTTTTATCTATAAGTATTATTCTCGCACTATATCTAATATCAATTCATAGCGATACGCTAATTGACATTACTTAATATATATGAACCAATAGATAAAAGTAATTTCTAGTACTTCATTTTCTTATTTCTTACTGAATTACAAATTGTGAACTATTTTGCCAGTCTTAGTGACTTATGTACACTACACTGTAGTATAACACCATTTTTTCTGATTGTCTTAAAAATTATATTGTGCTGCTTCTTTAGAAGCTTCTAGAGATGCGGCTATTAATTCTGACCCGGACTTTTTGACCATTGCTACCAACTCTTCACCCGCCCCTTCTGGTAAACCAGCGTTAAATGGTGGCGCCGGATTATATTCGAGAAGCAGTTGAATGAATTTGGCTGTGTTTTCACCACATAGTTCTGCTGCTAAAACTAACGCAAAATCAATACCTGCTGTTACACCTCCACCTGTAATACGGTTTCTGTCAATTACAACTCGTTCTGTGCTTAGATCAACTCCCATAAATGCTAAGTTCTCGCGAAATGCCCAGTGACACGCTGCTTTATAACCTTGTAACAAACCTGCGGCGCCTAAAATAAGTGAACCTGTACAAACAGATGTTACATATTTTGTAGTTTGCGCTTGCGCTTGTAGAAATTTTAATACCTGTGTATCACGCATCATCTCTACTTGTCCCATTCCACCACCTGGAACACAGATAAAATCTCATCTTGGTTTCCTAGTGGATTAGTTGAGGATTTAGAAAATTTGTTAAAGCGGCGAGTAGATGTAGTCACATTTAATTCTTTACATTATTTAATTAGAGATAAAGCATTGAGTGAGGCTATTGTGTTATGAAAGAAGGTCGTGTTTACCTCATCCATATTCGTGATTATATTAATCGAATTAACCAATATACGCTTGAAGGGAAAGAAGTTTTCTTCAATGACATTAAAACTTAAGACGCTGTATTAAGAAAGGTTCAGGTTATGTGTGAATCTGTATAAAAATTACTATCCGATTGGAAAAATGCCTACCCTGATATTGAATGGAATCGTATTGCTGGCTTCCGCAACAGATTAACACATGAGTATCTTGATGTTGACTTAGATATTGTTTGGAATGTAATCTAAAATTATTTACCAGGATTAGAAGCCACAATTGAAGCAATGGCACAGCAATTTTGAAAGTAATGTTTGAAATTGGGCAACACATTTAATTTTTTTGATTATAGCAAATGTCCACTAATGGTGGACATTTGGCGCCGCAGTGGTGTTTTAGTATCTTTTATAACGTTAAATTATAAAAATAAGTATTTTTATTTATTAAAACTCGCCTTTTTATTTTAGCAGCAAGTATCCATTTTAACTAGAATGTATGGTAGATTGAGAATTTGCCGTAGAAATAAGATGGCAAAATTCACGTTTTGTCCATTGTAATGCTGATTTTGCCCATTTTACCATGCAGGGTTTTTGGCGCCTATGTCCTTCTTTTATTAAAATACTCTGCCGCTTGGTCATTACTTCAATTAGCAAGTTTATCTCAGATATACCATAAGCTTCTGTAAATAGTACTAATCTGCGCTTTTGGTTGTTTGCGCTAATTTCTTCGTTACCAATATCTAACCATAACCATGCGGCGTAGGCTAAATCGAAGATTCGCGTTCCCGGCGCCGCCATCTCAAAGTCTATAATTGATATTGGCATATCATCTATAAATACAAAGTTACATGGCGATAAATCGTTATGACAAATAATTTCTTCGTGATTAGCTAGTTCACATCCTTGTGTAGCATTATGAAAGCGTCGAATTAATTTTGCTGCTACAATTAACTGCTTATCTGAATAGTATCCCAGGTTTGATGGTACGTCTCCCTCTATGTAACTAATTATTTCTCTTCCTTTTTGATCGATACCTAGGAAACGTGGTGATGCATCAAAGTTAATATTTTCTAGATACTGTAAGAACTTATGAACAAAAGTACTGTTATTATTAAGTGGGCGCCTTACAGTATCTCCGACACGAACGATGCTGCCAAGATTGGTTTTGCCACCTGTTAAAAGAATTTCTTGCTGTTGCATAATAAAGCTATACGTAGCGTATTATATAAATAGTACTAGACAATACTAAATATATAAAATCGTATGACGGATGAGATAAAACCAAGTAAGCGTTCTGGAAGACCACGCTCTGAGCAGTCAAAAGAAGCCATATTGAATACGACATGGAAGTTGCTACAAGCTGGAACGGTAAAAGATTTATCGATAGAAGCAATAGCAAGGGAAGCAGGAGTTGGGAAAACAACGATATATCGTTGGTGGTCGAGTAAAGCAGCGGTAATAGTCGATGCTTTTATGGCACAAGTAGAACTGGACATACCAACGACAGAGGTAGAGTCAGCAATTGTAGGGTTAAAAGAACAGATTACACTCCTTATTAAAGCTTTTACAGGTGATAATGGTCGAATTGTCGCCGAAATTATTGCAGAGGGGCAAGCTTCGAGTGAAGCACTAAAGAGTTTTCGAGACAGGTTTATACTTCCTAGACGCGAAGCTGCAAAAGTTTTGATTGAAAAAGGTATAAAATTGGGCGAGTTCGATGAGTCACTTAACCCCGAACTAGCTTTAGATGTTCTGTACGGTTCGCTTTACTATCGGTTGATGGTTGGACATTTACCTATAGATGATGATTTTGCCGAACATCTACCTGATGTCGTGATGAAAGGTTTAGCCAAAAGAAATTAAGCGCTTATATTAGAAAAGTTGTAATAGGAAAGTTGTAACTATGAACAATTTCATCCAAACCAGGGTTCTTCGTATCGCAGTTCTAATCATTTGCTTTACTGTACTATTATGGGCGCCGCCTGTTCAAGCAGCAAGCCGCTTAGAAGAACAAGTACTAAAAATCATAAAAGAACATCCAGAAGCACTAATTGACTCAGTACAAAGATATCAACAAGAACAACAATCAAAACTCCAACAAACGCGACAAGCATTTTTACAAGACTTAAGAATGAATCCTCAACAGGTGATAGGTGAGTCTCCCGCTACTGGAGACGCTGCATCTAAAGCAATATTAGTTGAGTTTTCTGATTTTCAATGTCCTTACTGTGCAGAAGCGCATAAGACATTGAAAAAATTACTAGCAAAATATCCCGATAAATTCACACTAGTTTACAAACATTTTCCTCTACCCAATACACATCCCCAAGCAGTAGCAGCAGCGCAAGCAGCATGGGCAGCACAACAACAAGGTAAATTCTGGGAATATGAAGATGCACTGTTCACAAATCAAAATAAACTAGGTGAAGAATTTTATATAGAGACTGCAAAAAATCTAAATTTAGATTTAGATAAATTTGCCCAAGATAGAGCCATTGCTAATGACACCATTAGAAAAGACGTTTTATTAGCAACACAGCTAGGAGTTTCAGGAACACCATTCTTTGTACTCAATACCGACAAATATTCAGGTGGAATAGAACTATCAGAAATAGAAAAAATAATTAAAAGCTAAAATCAGAAACCTGGTTTCTTTGACAGTGAACATAAGAATTTTCAAAATTTACGAAAAGAAACCAGGTTTCTCGCCGCACAACGAAAAAGTCAGAAAACATTATATTTGGCGCCCTAGATAACAAAATTTGTGAATCATGTTTTTAATAAGGTAAAACCACAAGAAGAATAATATTAGATAGATTTAAATACATTTGTATCTAGCACCGTTTTTAATCTACGAACACCTTCAATAAGTTGCTGTTTATTAAGTTCACCGTAACCAAAAATAAATTTGTTTTTGCATGTGGGTATCAGATATTGTGTAGAAGCTGACATCATTCCGACTCCGAATGAAGCCGCACGCTCAATAATTTCGTTTTCTGATAAATGTGTTTGCAGGTGTACCATTACATGTAACCCTGCTTTGTCACCAAACACGGTTACTTTTTCTCCAAAGTGTGAATATAGTGCTTGCACCAGAACTTGACGACGTTGGTCATATATTGACCGCATTTTTCGGATATGACGTTCTAAATGTCCTTGTTCAATAAATTCAGTAAGTACTTGCTGCTCTAATATAGGTAAATGCCTATCGCTTAACCATTTTGCGCGCGTAAAAATAGGTACTAGATTTTTGGGTAGTACTAAATAACCAATTCGCAGTGATGGAAACAGAACTTTTGAAAATGTACCAATATATAGTACTGACTCACTTTTATCTAAACCTTGTAAAGCGGGAATGGGTCTATCACCGTAACGATATTCACTATCATAATCATCTTCAATAATTAAGGCGCCTGTTTGTGTTGCCCATGCTAATAATTCTAAGCGTCTAGGTAATGAAAGAACGGCGCCTGTTGGGAATTGATGCGAAGGTGTAACATAAACAAGTCGAATATCTTGATTTGAATAACTTTCTAATTTGCTTACTACTAAACCATTATCATCTACAGGAATAGGTAGTAATTTTGCACCATGCGTTTGAAAAATTAAGCGTGCGCTCAAATAACCAGGGTCTTCAAGAGCAATAGTATTATCTGGTTCTATCAACAAGCGCATAATTAAATCGAGTGCTTGTTGCGTACCATTGGTAATTAATATTTGTTCAGGCGTGCAATTAACAGCGCGCGCACGAGAAATATAATTAGCAATGGCGCCTCGTAAAGGTTTGTACCCTAACGGTTCTATTGAATAATCTAACCAATTTAAACTGGCGCCACAGTATTGCGAAAGTAAAGAACGCCACAGTTTAATAGGAAATTCATTAAAAGCAGGGCGCCCGTATCTAAAGCTAATTTCTTCTTTCCCCTCATGAACCCTTGGTACATTTCCTGTATCAGCTAGTATTCTTCCATACTTAGATAATCTAACTCTTGTGGAATGGGCATCCTTGCCCGTTCCTAACATCAGTTCCACAGGTTTAGAATTTAATAAATCATCAGGCAGTTGAGTACAAACATAAGTCCCTGAACCAATAACAGTTTCAAGATACCCTTCACTCAAAAGCTGTTCGTAACTTAAAGTAACTGTACTACGAGATATATTTAGAGATTTTGCCATAGCGCGCGTACTAGGAATGCGTGTTCCTGGAAGTAATTTTCCAGTAAGAATGTACCCACGCAGTTGTTCGTAAAGTTGTTGATGTAGCGGTAGGGAATTTGTATTTAGAGTTACTGCTATATCCATATTTTTAGCTGAAACACTTCTAAGTAATTATGAACTCTGCCTTTTTTGGCGCCGTTGTCTCGCCTTCTGTTTAATTTATTGCATATTTAACTCGGTTGAGTTTCCACTATCAAGTCCTAATTGAATTTCTTGCCTTAATTCTTGTAACCGTATTTTTTGAAGGTTGTCTTTCATAGCTGTTGTGTATATTTACTGACTCATATCTTGTGTATCTAAATATAAAATACATGTTAGCTAATATAAAGTAGTAAAAGTAACATTCAGTTTTAGTCCTCTTATAGAAGACTTTTACTATTAGCATGGGGACTAAAAGTAACATGCGGGTAAGAGCGTAGTAATATCAATTAAAATATTTATGCTTGTATTTTATAACAGCAAATAGCAATACTTCAAAAGTATCATGCTTGATTACTGCATGGCGCCTAGCTTACCCACCGTAAACATGAGCAGAAAGTGGACTGGTGTAAAATTACAGAATTGGCTCTTGAGCGCATACCAATCTTCAAGCTATGCTGTCGTTAGTTGGAATTACTTCTGCTTTCCATGCAAACTAAATCGAATATTCTAATCAGAAAAATACATTTAGAGAAAGAACCGCTAATTGCTGAACACTTCTACAAAATGTGGATTGATGTTGGTGTTCCTGAAGATGCAATTGAACTAAACTGGCAAGAGATAATTCTTCAGTTTATTCAAAACGCGCGGGATAATTTGCAATATCAACCTTTTATTGCAGAAGTTGATGGTGTTGTCGTTGGTTCTACAAGCTGTCAGTTATACGCAGGTTTATATCCAAATGCAATTAAACCTAATCATCGTAAGTTAGGTTACATCTGGGGTGTTTATGTTGAACCAGCATATCGCAGGCAGGGTATAGCCAAGCTATTAACCAATACAGCAACTGATTATTTGAAGAATATTGGGTGTACAAGGGTTGTATTAAATGCTTCACCTGCGGGTAAACCTGTTTATACAAGCCTTGGTTTTGTTGAAAGCAATGCAATGCATATAGATTTAATTAATGATTCGTAGGAGATGGTTATGGATGAAAAATTAATTCCTACTCAACGCAGTCAAGTTAAAAGATTACCGCAGCGCGCTGATTACGAGCTTCAAACTATATATAATATATTAGATGAAGGCTTAATATGTTATGTCGGTTTTGTTGTAAATAATCAACCGTTTGTAATTCCTACAGCATACGGCAGGATAAATGACAAGCTTTATATTCATGGTTCACCTGCTAGTCGAATGTTACGGTCTTTGGTCGGCGCCATCGAAGTTTGTGTTACAGTTACGCTACTTGATGGTTTAGTACTAGCGCGTTCTGCATTCCACCACTCAATGAATTATCGCTCAGTTGTAATATTTGGCAAAGCTGAAATAGTAGGCGCCGAATCTGAGAAACTTGAAGCATTACAAGCATTCACAGAGCATGTTGTACCCGGAAGATGGGATGAAGTGCGACAACCAACTCGCCAAGAACTACAAGGTACTTTAGTATTATCGTTACCAATAACCGAAGCATCAGCCAAAATTAGAACGGGGGCGCCGAACGATGATGAAGCTGATTATAATTTACCTGTATGGGCAGGTGTTTTACCATTACAGTTAGTGGCAGGTAATGCCATTGCTGACTCTCGGTTACAATCGGGTATAGAAATTCCTGCTCACGTCAAAAATTACAGTCGAGTTCGTTAAAACTTGACTATTCCACGTTTGACAGCAGCTACTACTGCTTGTGTTCTGTCACTCACTCCTAATTTACCCAAAATATTATTGACGTGATACTTGACGGTACCTTCGGTAATAAATAAAGCTGCTGCTACTTGCTGGTTAGTGTTGCCATTGGTAATAAGTTGAAGTACTTCTAACTCACGTTGACTTAATTCAGGTTTTTCCATCCTTTCTTTAAGCTTGGTAGCGACAACTTTAGAAATATACTTTTGACCATTAGCAACTGTTCTTATTGCGTAGAGGATTTCCTCTGGTTCTGTGTCTTTGAGTAAATACCCTTTGGCGCCTGCTTGTATGCCATTATAAATATCTTCATCGCCATCGTAAGTAGTTAAGATAATAACGTTTGCGCTGTTATCAGTACAAATATTCTGAATTGCTGCGGCGCCAGAAAGTTTAGGCATTCGTAAGTCCATAACTACAACATCTGGTCGCTTTTTGCAAAAAAGTTCTTTTGCTTCCCAGCCGTTACTAGCTTGCCCAACAACAGACATATCTAGTTCACGCTCAATGATTGTCGCCAAACCCTGCCTTACTACCGGATGGTCATCGGCTACTATAATACGGATGAAGTTTGATTCACTCATAACGGTATGCGATTCGTCTTAACAAATTACAACAAGCTACTTAATACCAATAGGCATCATTCCATCGTTGTTATGCAGTTAAGCGATACTAAAATCTCTGTTCCTTGTCTGATATTAACGTTTATCTACCTTTAGATAGACGAATATTAAATAAATTTATGAAATCAACCAGAATTTACAAGCGTTAATAATTTTTAGGCTAACAACTTAAATTTAGTTAAGTGTATCAGCTTGTCTTTCAAGGTAAGATTATAATTTTGAGTCTCTTTTTAAGATAGCTCAGTTAAACGCCGCCAATGCTGATGTAAGCACGCTAAATAAATTGCCTTACCTCAATGCTGTTTGTTGCGAGACGTTGCGTATTTATCCAGTCGCAATGCTTACTTGGACGCGCAGAGTCGAAAAACCAGTAAAGCTATGTGGATGGGATTTAGAACCCGGCACATTATTATACGGTAGCATTTACTTGGCACATCAACGTAAGGATTTATACCCAGAACCCAAGAAGTTTAAGCCAGAACGTTTTTTAGAGAGACAGTTCACGTAAAAGAGTAAACTCGAATATAGGCTTAAATCAAAAAGGCTCAAGCATTCTTGCCTGAACCACTACGTGCATAGAAATTAATTTGCTAGCTACCATGCAATTAGAAACCGGACATCTTTACGAGAGATAAGTGTTTCTAATGTTGCGTGGGATAATCTATATGAAAATCCCGGTTGCTTGGCGAAGACTGAAAATTAGTAGCGGTTGTTGCGGAAATTGTTGTTTCCACCACGATTACCACCAAATGAACCTCTTTCTTCTCTGGGTTTAGCCTTGTTCACTTTTAAGTCACGTCCCATCCATTCTGCCCCATCAAGCGCATCAATCGCAGCTGTTTCTTCTGCATCTGTACCCATTTCAACAAATCCGAAGCCGCGTAAACGACCAGTTTCACGGTCTGTGGGTAGCTGAACCCGTTTAACAGTACCGTATTCCGCAAATACTGCATTTAAACTCTCTTCTGTAACATCGTAAGAAAGATTGCCTACATAAACTGACATAGATTGTCTCCGAACTAATAAATTTATAGAGATTTAGGTTTCGGAGATTGAAGTTTGTAAATACCAAGAACAAAACCTGTCACTACTAAAAACAAACGCTGTTAACCGAATTAACCTTACACCCATTATGGCATAGCGGAGAACTTTTGTGTGGAAGTTCTAAAAATTGTTATATAAATTTATGTAAATTTATGTAAATTTATGTAAAATTTATACCACGGTATAATTACCGCCGAGAGCCGAATTTAGTATAACCCATGCTACATGAGCGTTGTAGAGCCTATTTGTAAAGAATTAACTCTGTGGCAGTAGCTAAGATGTTATACTTACTAATATCACGGGATATTCATTTCCTCAATGCCACGTTTTAACGTGTATTATGTATGATAGTAACTTCAAATCTCATTTCTGACTTTGAAAAATTATTTAGACAAAAATTACAACTGAATAACTGTAAACTCAAAAAGAAAAAACAAGAAAATAATTATGAGATAATTACTCCAGCTAGTGACATATTTTTAATGTCTTGGGGAGAATTTCCAGAAATTACCTTAGTCTATCAGCCGATAGGGATACGAACACAGCAAACAGTAATTTATGAGCAGGCAATTAGAGCGCATATTAAATCGTGTGTAAGTAGTGTGAACAAAAATTCTGACTCGAACCTTGTTACTGTAGATAAAGAAAGCTAAATTTTTTATTCTAGTATTTAAAATATCGGCGTTGCTCAATTATTGTATGAATCAAAATGTAGAGACGCGATTGAATCGCATCTCTACCAAAGGTTTTTAAATCAAATCAAATAAAATTCTCTTCATATCTGATATCAATAACAAACAGTACGTAAATCGGTACTACGTTGTCACTCTTGTGGGATAAGGTCCTAGTCGGTCCATACCGGGCTTTTGCAGGATGTCCACTCCACAAGAGTGGATACAAGAGCTTGTAACGATAACGGATACTGTTGACAGCAATAACGTCTAGTATTGGCAGCCTTTACAAATAAACAAAAATGTAGTTTATTAATTGTTGAAATGTTACATCAAAATGGCTCAAGCATTCTTGCCTGAGCCACTGCTACCATCTAATTAATTTGCTTTTTTAATGGGCTAATTAAAGATTAGTAGCGGTTACGGGAACTGTTATTTCCACGATTACCACCAAATGAGCCTCTTTCTTCTCTAGGTTTAGCTTTATTGACCTTCAAATCACGTCCCATCCACTCTGCACCATCAAGTGCATCAATGGCAGTCGTTTCTTCAGC
>JAHHGX010000024.1 GCA_019359675.1 Calothrix sp. FI2-JRJ7 | reverse complement strand
GGCGCCAGTCATGTAGATGCATGAATTTTAGGTAATCTTACCTTTTTGTCTTGCACGTGGGTATATTCCTTTGGTCTGATAATCTTCAAGTGTCAGCTTTCCTTTCTTTTTCAGCATGCCCTAAATAAAAATGCAAGTGAACAATTTACTCGCAATTTTTTTACTTAATACAAATGCACGGGTTTAAGTGCAACTATTTCTCATTTAGCTTAAGAAAATTTTCAGTTTTTTAGTCTTTATGTACTCCATACAAATGTTCTTGAGTGAGTAGGCGCCTTGGGGTGCGGAATGTGAATGTTATTCAAAAACTAATCCAAAACCAAAAATTTCATCGCCAGTGCCGAAATCTGGGAACGCTGATTATTGCGTGGAAAATGCTTGTGTAATAAATCTTAATAAAAGTCTGAAGCGCTTATATGTAACACTTTACAAGTCGCAACGCGAGAAAAGAATACCTCTCCACTTCGAATCAAAACGTAAACACCGTCCAACATCCGGTCCTTCCAAGTCAACCACACACACTCCGACATCATAAGGTAGCCAACCCCGTATTGAGGGTTCCAACGGGTTATTTTTTATATGCTCCATTAAGTCGTCATAGTTCAAAAATCTGACCTGAGTA
This sequence comes from Calothrix sp. FI2-JRJ7, assembly GCA_019359675.1. Lineage (GTDB taxonomy): Bacteria > Cyanobacteriota > Cyanobacteriia > Cyanobacteriales > Nostocaceae > Dulcicalothrix. Next base: position 54,757 of record JAHHGX010000024.1, on the reverse strand, counting down.
TGAATTGACTCAGGATAAAATAGGAGAACATTTTCCTGATCAGTATAAAAATCCCAGTCCTGGGATGTTACTCCTAGCCTATTTCCCGTCTTTATATAAATATCTTTCTGTACGCTGAAGCCAAAATGATTGTTTGAGTTTTGCACCCAATAATGATCAATTTGTTTTAGTTCATCACAGGAAAAATTTTCTATATCTTGGATATCAAGAGAACTCCCTTTATCTTTATTAGCAATATGGAGCATGAGTTGAGCAGTTTTTTTGTCTGCATCTTTCCAGTTTTTTGCTTCTAAGGAGTATTTTAGTTCAGCATATAAGTGCTGTTTAAAAAATTCTTTAACCGATTGTCTCAATTGTAAATCTCCTTTTTTCTGATTTGTGCGTAAGCGTAAATAAAGTAATGGTTTAACGACAGATTCAACAGTCTCCTTGTTTACAATAGATAGTTTTTCTTTGAAAAAATTAACTTTACTACTTTGAAGGATGTCAAATGCTTCTTTGTAAGCTTCTATTGCCTTTTGAGTATTGCCTTGCTTACTAAGCAAATCGCCTTGAATATTCAAAGCAAATATTCTTGTCTGCAAGAAGTCAATATCTGATTCTCTACGCTCTTTTTCATTTTTATTCTCCTTCCATACTCTTAGAAAGTTCATACTGTGTTTGATGGATTCTTCTGCTTTCTTCCAATCTTCAAGATATTGATAAGCTAATGACCTAGAAGCATGGAGATACGCTTGTTGAATTTGAGGATCTTTGAGTGTAATAGCTATAGCTTTTTTTTGGGATATCGACTTAGCTTTTTCTGAGTTTGAGGGGAATTTTCTCGCTAGTTCTTCTAGCTGTTGAGGATTTGCAACATATGTGTATACTTCTTGAAGTTTTCGTTGCGCTTCTTCGACTTTATTTGCAGCCATTATTACTGAAATTGCGGTTCCTAATAGAGTCAGAACTAAAATAAAAGTCCCATTACGAATCATCTGTCTAGCTTTTTTATTAGCCTCAACAAGTGCTTTATTTCTCTCTTCAGCCGCTTCTCTATCTTTCCTCTCCCTCTCTAACTGAGCTTCTTTTTTCCTGGCAGCAATTTCTTCTTGAATTTCTTTCTCTCTACTAGCAGCTAAAAACTGTTTATCTTGATAACTTAAATTTTTATCCTTTACCCATTGCTCCGCATCAAGGAGCGCATTCCCTCGCAAAAGTCGCGACTCATCAACACATCCAGAAGCAACCCAAGCTCTAAAAGTTTCTGAATAAGGACGCAATTTTTTTAATTCAGCTTCAACCCAATTTTGATTAAAAACCTCTTGATAAATACGATTATAAATCCTTAATTTACCCTGTTGCTTACCGACTAAACCCGATAATAATAAATAACCTTGTTCTGCACTGTCATTATTTATCACTTCTTCATGAGAGCGAATTTGCTGATACAATTCTAATAAATACCCCGCGCGCTCCTCATCTCTTAAAATTCGACTGCAAATCGTGCGTAAATGCTCCGGTTCATCTTGCAATTCCCAATTTTCAATTATCCTGGTTTTCACTACCTGTTCAACAGAACGAGGATTATCTTTTTGTGATTCTTCTACCATAAAATAACACAACTTCTGTGTCAAAAATGGTTGTCCTCCCGTCCAATTTAATATCGACTGCATCACTTTTTGTGAGTCAGAAAATTTACCATTTAAACCCCTTATTAAAGGTTCTACTTCATGCAGTTGAAAGCTTTTAAGATTAATTGCTCTCCCAATATTAAAAGGTGTACGTTGTTTGTCTTGAATTAAATTACCCGGTGATGCTACCCCCAACAAACAAAAAGTAAGACGATTATAATCTAAATTATCAACCCGTTGATTGTGACACGCACGAATTAAAGCGAAAAAGTCATCTGTGGGGAATTGTAAACTAAGAACACTATCAATTTCATCAATAAAAATAACAATCTTTTCTTGAACTTCAACTAATAAAACCTCTTCAATAAACTTCCGAAATCTTGTTACTTCTGAATATAATTGATTCTCTGACCACCACTCTGCTAAATCTACATCTAAGGCAAAACTTTCAATTAAATGGTCGATTAAATCTACATACCATTGTTCGGGTGTCACATTTTGCACACCACCCGCAGATAAATCTATCGCTGCACATTCCACCCCAGCATCTCGTAACCGTCGCATAGTTCGCACTCGGATGCTAGATTTTCCAGATTGTCTAGAGTTTAAAACATAGCAAAACTTCCCTGCGTATAGCGACTCATATAATTCTTCATCAGCTTCCCGTGTAACATAGGTGCTGGCATTTTCTGGTAGACTTCCGGAAAATCTGTATTCGTCAAACATAATTTACACCAAATGCTCAGAAAAATACTGACGATATAAATTGCAGCTAGGAAGACAATCATTACCTGAAAGCTTCACTAACCCTAAACTATGCAGCTTAAATGCTACTTCAGCATCAAGTCGCACAGGTGCATTTGCCCTTACTACTTGTTTATACCCTACCTCTAGCTCTTGATTATGTTGTAAATGCCACAATTGTTGTCGTAGATAACCACTAAATATTCCTTCTTCTGTTGGTGCAAGGGTAAACAATTGCTCTAAGTTAATTTGCTGACTTTTGAGGTTCACAAATGCTTGTTGTAATAAATAAGGGTGTCCTCCTATCAACGTAATCAACTTAATTAAATCTTGTCCCAATTGGTTATCTAACCCATATTCAGTTGCCAAAGCTTTGACCTGTTGCTGATTAAATCCAGGTAATTCAATTGGTATACCAACATTAAAGGGTGAGTGATTGCTATCTAAAGCAGGATAAACTTCTGTAGAATGAACCACCACTAACCGCAGTTTCTTCCAAATATTAGCTACTCGGTCTCCTCCTTTGGCATTTTCATACCAACCGCGCAAGAGTAAGCAAAATTGAGAGAATATATCTGGATATGCGAATAATCGCTCAAAATTATCTATAGCAAAGACTAGGGGAATTTCGCTTGATAAGAAATGCTTTTGAAAGTAACGAGTACAGTTTTTATTCACACCATATATATCTTGCCAAGTTTCATTAACTTGGGGTTCAACGTTTAAACTATCAGAAACATCAACGCACACCCACTGCAAGAAGCTTTTCAAGTTATCTAAAATTGAGTTTTCAGCTTGCAGCAAGTCTAATTTTACTGTCTGATAACCCTTCTCTCTAGCATATGACAGCAAATTCCCCAAAAGCCATGTCTTCCCCATTTTCTGGGAAGCTTTGATACGAATCAGCGCGCCTGGTTGTAAAATCTCTTGGTAGCATTTTGCTTCAATTGGAGGTCTTTCAATATATATATTCTGAGATAGTTCTGAAGGAGATTTTTCTGAGTTAGGATTTAATAATAGGTCTTGGGCAATAGCTTTTAGTTTAAGGTTTCCAGGGTTGTCATTGTACGCAGCACGAACTAAATCTTCAACCCATCCCTGAGATTTTGCTGCTTGTATTAATTTAAAAACAATCTCTTGTAAACTCCCTTCGCCAACAATTGCTCTTAGACTTTTATCTAATTCATATTCAAACATTTGCTCTAGGGTTGCTATATTAGGAAAAGCATCAATTAAAGCGTTTTGTAGTTCTTTATATTGCTGACCAGATAATTTCATATTTTTTCAATACAATTTATATAAAGCTGAGAGTTGTTGAAAAATATTATCAGTGATTACAAGCTATTGAGAAAAATCCTATAATCTACTCAAAATTATTCCATCCTTTGTTCGCATATAAAGTACTGGCGTAGCAAAATCGCGCGTTTCTAGCCCAACCTCCATAGAAATAGCATTGCGCGTTGTTTGAATAGCTGTATCTACAGGGTAGTCTAGTGCCAAGGTGCGATAGAACTCGTCGGCGAAAATCTTGGCTGTGTTATCGCGTATGCTATATTGCATCGCTATTACAGCAGGTATTCCCCGACGCACTAAGTTCGGCGCCACTCCTGCAAATGCAAGGGATGATGATACTGTGGCGCCTAAACAGCTATTGAGAATTACTAACCCTAAATTGTTGTTACCTAAAAAGAAATTAGCGAAAGCTTCGTCATCTAATAATTTGGCTTCGTTATTAGTATCTACAAGTGCAATGTAGCCTTTATTATCTTTGAATCCACCGTGACCGATAAAGTGGAACACATTGTAAGGCTTCTCGCGCAGCTTTTGGTTAATGTTGCGGATAGTCGGTAATTGTAATATATCTAACTCAATTAGCCCTGCTTCTATGTGTTTTTTCAGAGCTTCACGGATTAAATTTGCTTCGCCACTTGCATCTAAGAAAGCTAAGTCAGAAGGAACAGAGATAGCGAGCAAGACTTTAAGCGGTAAACTGGCGCCTTTAATCTCACGTTTTAGCAGAGGAACATCAACATAGCGAGAAAGTACGGTTTGAGTGTTGTTTGCTAAGAAGGCATTAGTTCCCTCATCATATAAAAATTCCCAAGGTAAAGCAGCTAATTCAGGAGATTGAAAGATTAAACGCAAACGGACACTTTCGTTATTAGAAGCGGCGCCTGCCATTGTCGCATGGAAACGCGCGTTAATTTGGTTGGGGAAAAGTACTTGGTAAAGTTGATTCCCAAGTCTTTTAAGTAAGTTTGTATTTGTTTTGTTAGAACCAATAAGCTCTAATGCTAAATCAATATCGTTCTTATTCAAACGTAATTCATCCGAAACCTCGCCTTGCTCTGAGGACGCGCGAATATTATTATTTTTATCAACTAATATTTGAAAATCTTGGTATTTAAAAACTTGTTTATTCATTGGATTAATTGTTAATTCACTTGCACTAATTTTTAAAAGTTTATTTCCAGGGTTGTCATTACACGCACCACGAACTAAATCTTCAACCCATCCCTGAGATTTTGCTGCTTGTATTAATTTAAAGACAATATCTTGTAAACTCCCTTCGCCTGCAATTACTCTTAAACTTTTATCTAATTCATATGACAACATTCGCTCTAAGGATGCTATATCAGGAAAAGCATCAATTAAAGCGTTTTGTAGTTCTTTAAGCTGTTTACCGGATAAACCCATGTTCAGTAATTCCTAATTTATTTGATTGATTTACTATAAGTTGGGAATTGTTGCAGCTAGTTCAAGTGAACGCGCTCATCACTACTTAGCTACTTTTCCTGTTGTCACAAATTCGTCAATTTCGACACTAGTTGTAGAACTATCATTAGCCCTCAACCATTGCTCTATTAACTCAGTTACGACTTGACTCATTTTCAATCCCCGCAAAGCACAGACAGAATGAAATCGCTTCTTGAGGTCATCAGCGATACTAATATGCATAAGCAATTTTTTGATAAAGATTATAAGTATTAGGGGAGAACGTACCAAATCTAAAATTTTGTACGCTAAGAAATTACACTAACTATCAAAAGTCTTATCAGAAAAGACTTTCAGTCTATAAATCTCTTTGATTTTTTTCAACCAACTTGCGGTGCTGAATGCAAATTTTTTTAATTGTTTTGACACGCTGAAACCTCTGATAGACATGAATTTCAGCATTTCAAGTTTTTCCTTAACGTACAAAATTTCCATTTTGGCACGATGACCCCTAATATAAGTATTGCCAGGATTCCCGTCACATGTTGTATACTCACACGTATTATCAATTCTGGATGTGTACCAGAAGCACATCCACAGATTGCCCAGCCGTTTTTAATAAAATCAGGCTGAACACCTTGTAACCCGTCTGGGGTAAGGGCTTAAGCCACTTGTTAATACCACCTGGCTTGTCAGTACACCTTTATGGTGCATTGATCGATCGCGTCGTTGTACGTGGCTTTGCGGTTGCTCGTCCACACATCGTTGGCGCAGGTTCCGTCGAGGAGTCTGACTGTTCCCCGGCTTTTGGTAGAGACTAGGTGGATCAGTCCAAACGGGCAGGTGTAGTAATGGATACGGGAAATCGTGTGGGTTGGGTTCCGATGTCGCCAGCATTTCCAGATCAGAACTTCCGGCTCCGCCAAGGTCGGTGAGGGCATCGTCAAAGCTCCCACGATAAGCGTCGTGGCTCCAATAATTCCGAGAATCGACTTTCTCAATTTACTTAGCCTCCCGTGAATTGTTGCATATCAAGTTTCAATTCAACTAAGTTCCCCACTTGCTGGGTAATCCCTATTATAGGTTTCAGCTATTGCGGTAGCTCTCCGCCGTTCACTAATTTTAATAACAATTTTTGATACCTATTGGCGCCGAACCGAGTTACTCTTGCAAATATCTCAAAAATCATGATAGTAACCAGGCACCAAACCCAATTTGTGTGAGAGTAGCAAGAAAAAAGATATATGTTTTTCTTCCTAGCCTCTAAATATTGAAGTGATTGAAGCCTTAGCCATCTGACACCGTTATAAATATCATGGATAAAAATTCGTTTTATAAAATATCAGGAAAATAGGGGTACAACAAATAATGTCAGTTTTTGATGATGCATCTGTATTAGGAAAGTTAATTTTGTCTGTAGCCGATACGGTGGAATTGGACGCTTATATTGCGACCTGCACACCGGAACAAATCAAGAAAATAAAGAGTAGCTCATATCTTGCACCTGGAAATTTGAATGTCAATTCCTTGACGAGCGTGCCAGTTCTCTCAGGCGTTCAATGTCTTGTAAAAGAAGTAACACTGCTAAATGAGGAAATATAGTTTGGAACGCAATTTCTGCGGCTTCACCCCAATCAGGTAAAGCATCGAAGCCGCCTGAATAAGATAAATATGCCCAGTGCGCCAAAACATAAGATATAAGGGACAAAACCAACCAACGATAAACACCCAAGAGGGTTCCTTGTCCCTTCGGGTTCGCCAGTTTGGCGGGACGGAAGCCGACACCGCCAACTGGACTCACCAAAACGGTGCAACCCAAAACGGTGTTTTGCAGTTTTAAACCAACCCTCTATTTGCCATCTTCGTTTACCCCACGCCTGTAATGGTGCTAGCTTTGAGAGCTTTAGTTGAAATCACAAATCGTTTCTCATACTTACCGTCATGACGTTTAAAATAATACCAAGAGATATAGACCGGAAACTTCAAACCCTGAAGGTAAAGTTGCTGTCCTCGTTTGTGTAATTGAGCAACAGTGCGCCCATCGATTAACTTGCGAGTACAAGCTATACCAGCAATTATGTGATACTTTTTCTCTCGAGCACTCTGTATAAATTGAATGCTTCCAAAGCCTGTGTCTACTAGAACCATCACCTCGTTGAAGTGCGCGCGTTAATTTTTTCGGTAAAGACTTAACCATTTTTAATCCTAATCTAGCTGGAGAGGTGGCGCCTTTGACCCGGACATACACGAAAATTCCAAGGCACCCGCCACTGACCGACTACTAAATACACTACGACTAAATGCAAACCTCGTTTTCCGTGGTATACGCTGATTAATTTTTCGCTTTTCCTCAAATTTTCCTGCTTTCTCCAAAGTTGTCAAGTCAACTTCGGACTTGTAAAAATGGTTGGCGCCCCAATGAACGTTCAGCTAAAATCTCCTTAATAACACGGTTACGGGCAGTACGAATTACGCATCTAGTTGACCAATTGTAAATATTGAGAAACCTGCTCAAGGCGCTAGGTGACTTACTTTTACTGTGTTGAGGTAAGGGGTAACCTTGTGCTTCGCGCGAACATTCCCAACATCGCTTCGAGATTTTCTTGTTGGTAAGCAGAAGGCATCAATGACAGCAAAGTGTAAACGCTTATTTTGGGCGTGGGCAAGAATTGAAACCATTTTTCTTGCTCCCGTCTTATAAACTTCAACGCCCTTTTTCTCATGTTTTGGCGCCACACTGCAAATAAAATTCATTACCACTCACTACTTTTAATAGTATTTTTGTATGCTATTTTCCCAATTCAATGGCGCCGTTATTAATTCAAAACTTGAGAACAAAATAAGTATTAATCAGGTGTTAATTAGTTAAAAATATATCTTTTACATACTTAAAGACAAAAGTTATATTGCAGTTATAGTTTTACCCTCTCTAATTGGCTTTGTACGGGTTTTCCCGTTAGGTGCAAGATATGAGGTAGTGCAAAGCTTGTATGGCGCCCAGGATGTAATTCCTTCGGTGAGTATCGAGGTGAAAAATGCGAATTGATGGAGTTTGGTACTACAAAACGCACCTGGAAAGTTCGCCCTGTAAGTGGTTCCGAGACAATCAGTGTATCAGTTTATGAAGTGGCGCCTTGGCTGGGGATTTAAGTACGCTCATTATTTCAAGATTTGGTATCGTTACTCCCGCTGCCGAACCAACTATTGTAAAAAATCCAAAAATTGCAACACTTAATTGCGCCGCCTGGGTGTGTTGCAACAAATTTGTTCCAAGTGGCGCCTACAACATAATCAGAAGTTAGGAATAAAACCCTTACACCTTGTCGGAGTGAAGGGGTGCGGAATTATTGTTTAGTTTTTGTGCGCTTTCCAGTGTCTCACATTGCACGCACGTTGCGGCGCCGTTCTCTGGTGGAATGATTACCTGGAATAAGAACTTAAGTACTAAAATCATGAGTATTAGCAGCATCGGAACAGAAAATTGGAATAAGAAGCATTACACAAATACTACAAAAGCTTTTAGACGCTAAACCCCTTGATTTATCGTCAAGTTCTTACTTAAAGATTATCCAAAGGAGCTACTACAACCCTAAATAAAATCCTTATATAGTAAGACTTTTAAGCTTAACCCGGTAATAGTTCTAATGATTCTCATACCTCGGATTTCGCTAGCGGTCACAACAATTAATTTGCTGGCGCTGGTGGTAAACCAAGCTTTTTACGGGATTCAGGGTTATATTCTGCTTTTTCCCAATTCTTTGCTTGTTTTAATTGTTCTGGTGTTAAGTTTTTGACATTGTTCAGGTAAGTACATTTAATTGTTGTTAGAGAATAATATCTTACACAGCCAAATTTTGCTTCTTTAAAGTCGGCACCATTGAGTTTGGCACCATTGAGTTTGGCACTGCTGAGGGTACGTTGCTACTACCAATAAAATCGATACCACCCATGCCTTGATAACTAGTGCTACTTTTTACATTGAGTATATTTAGTGTCAAGTTTACAAGAGCGTAGTTTTAGGTACTGGGGCTTGGTAAAATTAAATTTGCTCAAAAAAAAAGTGACGCTCCCCTCAAACTTGTAATAAAACTTAATTGATACATGGTGGGGGATAACTATAGTAGTACAAAAGGGCAAGTAATATCATGTCCGGTTAATTACCCATAATACCCACGACGTAGAGACGCGATTAAATTGCGTCTCTACAAGGATTTTATTATGGTTATGCTACCGGACATAATATAAGAAGTCGTTTCTTACTTAGAGGTTGAGCCGAGATATTTGAATTTTCGGAAATTAAAACTGAAAATGCCTATCTTGCTAGGGGTTTGAGAATTTGCTAGAAGATTGTACGTAATAACATTGTAAGTCACGAAAAATCAAGCTTTTTCAATCCCTATTTCCGTTTTCGTCCTTATCTCGGCTCGATCTCATTTAGTTACACTTGTTGTGGCTAACAACGTTCCGCCATGTTTGACCGTTTTTGGTGCCGTAAGCGACTCCGTTGAAGAAAACGGGCTTAACTCTCTCAGAACCCTTGTATCCCCACGATGCTTGTCCGTCTTTGTTCGAGTCGTAACCGAGTTCGAAGTGGAGATGGGGATGACCGTTGGACGTGGGCCCAGTCTTGCCAACCTTTCCGATCACAGTTCCCATTTTGACTTTGCTTCCAACTTTGACAGCTCGGGACTGGAGATGAAGATAGGTAGTGAACCAACCGCCACCGTGATTAATCTGGATGACGTTGCCAGCGTTTGTGTGGTAGAAGGACCGGTTGACAGTTCCGGACGCAGGAGCGATAAGAATGGCACGTTCGGTTCCGTACTGAGGCTCTTTGACCATATCCAGTGCAGGAGCGTGCCCCCAGGTATCCAACCGCCACTTCTGTTTGCAATAGAACGGCAATTGGAACTTAGGCTTGGCTGCCGCCGATCTAGTTGCTGTTGACTCTGATGTAGAAGGTGTAGCTTCTTCTTGAGAAGTTGTAGGATTGGCTTCCTCTGCCGATGGTTTTGACTCTGATGTAGAAGGTGTAGCTTCTTCTTGAGAAGTTATAGGATTGGCTTCTTCTGTGGGTGTTGACTCTTGCGTAGAGGTTGTAGGATTGGCTTCTTCTGTAGGTGTTGACTCTGGCGTAGAGGTTGTAGGATTGGCTTCCTCTGCCGATGGCGTTGACTCTTGCGTAGAAGGTGTAACTTCTTCTTGAGAGGTTGTAGGGTTGGCTTGCTCTTGGGCAAAGGCAGGAACGACAGTTGGAGTTAGAAGTAAAGCTAGCCCGAATACGGTAGCGGAAAGCGATTTAAAATGCATTTTCTGTCTCCTTTCATTTATTGAAGGTATATATTCATCAAACTCCTGTGCTTACTAAGTTCCAGCCTGAAAATGACTAACTTGTTCTAACTTATAACTGACTTGAGCGTGTAAAATACATATAGTTACCTACAACATTGCTATGCCTAGGTCGCTCAAAGTTCGTCGTGATTGCATTGAGAAAGTTAAATTGGCAGTCAGGCGTAATGGTTTTCCCAGCCAAAGGATTTTGTCTGAGGAGGTAGGACTGGCTCTAGCCACAGTCAGTAGCTTCCTGACAGGGAAAGCTGTTGACTATGCGACTTTTGAAGAACTTTGTCAGAGATTAGCGTTGGATTGGAGAGAAATTGCTGATTTAGATTTTGAGGCGCCAACTGCGGTTATAGGTAAAAATGCTGGGACAGAAACTACGAGCAAACACCAGGACTGGGGAGAAGCGATAGATGTCTCGGTGTTTTACGGGCGTACCGAAGAACTTGCCACCATTGAACGATGGATTGTAAATGAGCAATGTAGGCTCATCACTGTAGTTGGGATGGGTGGCATTGGCAAGACGGCTTTATCTGTGAAAGTGGCACAGATGGTGGAGGACAATTTTGATTATTTGATTTGGCGAAGTTTGCGTAACGCTCCACCAGTTCAAGAGCTTTTGGCAGAATTTATCTGCTTTCTGTCTCAACAGCAGGAAACAGATTTGCCAGAGACTGTAGACGGTAAAATATCTCAGTTGCTTAAGCACATAAGTGAAAAACGTTGCTTGCTCATACTGGATAATGTGGAGTCAATTTTATGTAGTGACAAAACCTCCGGAGCTTATCGTCTAGAATATGAGGAATACGGGCAACTGCTCAGATGTGTAGGTGAAAGCAGCCATCAGAGCTGTTTATTGTTAACTAGCAGAGAAAAACCTAAAGGACTTGCTTCCAAAGAAGGGATACATCTACCTGTTCGTTCATTGAAATTAAGCGGATTAAAGCAGGAAGAAGGCTACTTCATTCTCCAAGAAAAAGGGTTGTCTATATCGGAAAACAAAAGTCGAGTATTACTAGAACATTACGCAGGAAATCCTCTGGCTTTAAAGATTGTAGCAACGACGATTCAAGAATTATTTGATGGTGATGTTTGTCAATTTATAGAAGAAGATATTATTGTTTTTGGTGATATTTCCGAATTGCTAGAGCAGCAGTTTAATCGCTTATCTGTTTTAGAACGACAAATCATGTATTGGTTGGCTATTAATCGAGAGTGGATTTCGCTTTCCGAATTGCAAGAAGATATTGTTCCATCTCTGAATAAAAAGATTTTATTAGAAAGTTTAGAATCTTTACAACATCGTTCTCTGATTGAAAATACAAGAGCAAAATTTACTCAACAGCCAGTGGTGATGGAGTATGTAATTGACAGGTTTATTGATGAAGTGAGTCAAGAATTAACCTCTGGAGTAATTGTGCTGTTTCATACCCATGCCTTGATTAAGGCTACCACTAAAGATTATCTGAGAAATGCTGAAATTCGCCTTATTCTCAAGCCAATTAGTGATAGATTGCTGGCTCACTTTGCCAATGTTGAAGACTACCTAAATAATTTGTTGTCGAACCTGCAACTTCTGACATCTCGAAAACCTGGATATGCAGGCGGAAATATTCTCAATCTACTTTGGCAGCTTCAAGCCGATGTCAGCGGCTATGATTTTTCTCACTTAACTATCTGGCAAGCCTACTTACAAGGCATGAACTTACACGAAGTTAACTTTACAAACTCAGATTTAACTAAGTCAGTTTTTACTCAAACTAATGCAGGCATTTTATCAGCTGCCTTTAGTCCAGATGGAAAGCTGTTAGCAACAGGGACTGATAATGAAATTTGTTTGTGGCAAGTTGCAGATAGTCAACAACTTATTTATTACAAAAGACACACGGCTTGGGTGGTATCCGTTGCTTTTAGCCCAGATGGTCAAATTCTCGCAAGTGGCAGTAACGACCAAACAATTAGGTTATGGGATGTCCATACAGGGCAGTGTTTAAAAACACTGCGAGGTCATACCAGTTGGGTGCAATCAGTTGCTTTTAGCCCAGATGGTCAAATTCTCGCAAGTGGCAGTAACGACCAAACTATCAAATTATGGGATATTCATACTGGGGAATGTCTCAAAACTCTTAAAGGACATACAGGACGGGTACTTTCGCTTGCATTTAGTTCATTAGATGGACAAACTTTAGTTAGTAGCGGCGAAGACCAAACCGTTAGGCTGTGGAATATTAGTCGTGGAGAGTGCTTGCGGCTTTTGGCGATTCAAATTAATTGGATATTGTCTGTAGCCTTAAGTCCAGATGGAGAGACACTAGCAGTTGCTAGCGAGGGTAACACAGTTAAGTTATGGAATATACAGACGGGAGAATGTGTCAAAACACTACGTGGTTACAGCAATTTTGTGTGGGCAGTTGCCTTTAATGCGGATGGTCAGGTATTGGCTACAGCAGGTGAAGATAAAACAGTTAAAATTTGGAATGTCTCAACAGGAGAATGCCTGCAAACCTTACAGGAACATACCGAAAGGGTTTGGTTAGTCGCTTTAAGTCCTTCGGGGCAAACATTGGTAAGCGCAAGTAATGACAAAACAGTAAAATTGTGGGATTTTCATACTGGGCGATGCTTGAAAACGCTAAAAGCTTATAGCAATTGGGTATCGTCTGTTGCTTTTAGTTCGGATGGTCAAATCTTAACAAGCGGTAGTGAAGACTACCAAATTAGATTGTGGAATGTATCTACAGGCTACTGTGGTCAAATATTGCGAGGGCATACAAACATTGTTTCATCAGTTGTATTTGCTCCAAATACGAATACAAGTGAGGTACCACATTCGATTTTGGCAAGTGGTAGCGACGATAAAACTATTAAGCTTTGGGATACTTTTACTGGTGAATGTGTAAGAACTTTGTCGGGACACGGTGATTGGGTACAATCGGTAAGTTTTAGTCCAGATGGTCAAATTTTGGCAAGTTGTAGCCGCGACCAAACAGTAAAGCTTTGGGATTGGCGTACCGGGGAATGTTTACACACATTGTATGGACATACCCATAGAGTTAAGTCAGTGGCTTTTAGTCCTCAAGGGAGTATCCTAGCAAGTGGTAGTGATGACCAAACCATCAGACTTTGGAATGTTGCAGAAGGCGCCTGTTTGGGAACTTTGAAAGGACATAAAGATTGGGTACTGTGGGTAGCTTTTTGCCCCTGTGGTAGATTGCTTGTCAGTGGTAGCGGCGATTACACAATTAAGATATGGAATTTCTCTACAGGGGAGTGCCTGCAAACTTTGAATGGACATAGCAATAGAGTTAGGTCAGTTGCGTTTAGTCCAGATGGTCAAAAATTAGTTAGCTGTAGCGACGACCAAACACTTAAGCTTTGGGATATCAGTACAGGGGTAAATTTGAGAACATTTGAAGGACATCAAAAGGTAGTATGGTCAGTCGCATTTAGTCCAAATGGTCAAATGTTAGCTTCAGGTGGCAAAGACGAGACTATAAGGCTTTGGAACGTGGAAACAGGAGAATGCGTTAAAATTTTAAGAGCGAAGAGACCTTATGAAGGGATGAATATTACTGGTGCCATTGGTTTGACCACAGCACAGAGAACAACGCTCAAAGCGTTGGGGGCGGTAGAATTCGAGTCATCCAAGTAATTTAAATTACTTTCACTAAAATTAGTTTTTTCGATAACCTCCAAGCAATAATAAAAACTCTACAATAAAAATATATCAAGTAACTAGCCTGTTATTAGATGCAATTATGAATGAAAATAATTTCAAATCCCAACGATCTGCTGATGCCCAAAGTACAGACGAGTCCGCTGAGGGAAGTGAGGTGATGAGAAAGCCACCTGTACTTGATGCAATTACTGTTGAAAATTCTTTTGATGCTTATCGCGATCCAACTGTGCAAGACAGACCCTTATCGAAAGATTTCATCGAAGCTGCTATTGCGAGAAAACAGGTAGAGGAAAAGCAAGGTATGAGAAAGTTGATTGTTCCTACTGATGCTGCTGTTGAGCCATCAGACTGAAGGGGAGCAAGTGGATAATGCAACAAAAGTTAATAATTAGAATAATTAATTATTAACTTTTGTTGCAAAAGTTCGTTGAAGACAGGAGAATATTTTGAGAGCAATGTAGCTATCACAGATACTATAAAAATTTGTTGCTCAAAGTTTGTGAAAAAAATTTTAATATTATCAGCAAATCCTAAAAACACAGAGAAACTGCGCTTGGACGAAGAAGTACGGGAAATTTAGACCGCGCTGAAACGAGCCAAAAATCGCTCAGAGTTTGAAATTGTGGCTGAGTTAGCATTAAGAGTTGACGACTTACACCGGGCGTTGTTAGACCAACAGCCAACGATTGTTCACTTTTCTGGACATGGCGCCGGAAGTCATGGCTTAGTTTTGGAGAACAATTCTGGACAAATACAATTAGTAAGTACTGAATCACTAGCAAGATTATTTGGTTTGTTTCAAAGCAAAATTGAGTGTGTTTTCCTCAACGCCTGCTACTCTCCGCCATGCAACGGCTGAAAACGCTACTCAGAGAGAGCTTCAGAAAAATTTTCAACTTTTACTCTAAAAATAAGATTTTGCTCAACTGAATACACACTTAAAGGTGTACCATTTAAACCTTACTGAATTTTACAGCCTGAAACCCTTGTGGCTACGTTACCAAATGCCGTATTAAATAACTTAGACTTTAATTCGTACAGCCAAAACAAGCTTTTTCTCCGGTTAGGGGTGAATGAGAGCGATTTTATTTCTGAAACTCTTTCACAGCAAAGTTTTCAAGCTGTGCGTGGCGGAGAGTAGCAGGCGAGCTACTTTTGCCCCAACTATTGTAAAAAATCCAAAAATTGCAACACTTAATTGCGGCGCCTGGGTGTGTTGCAACAAATTTGTTCCAAGTGGTGCCTACAACATAATCAGAAGTTAGGAATAAAACCCCTACACCTTGTTGGGATGAGGGGGGCGGAATTATTTTTGGTTTTTTTGTGCTTAATCAGTATCTCACAAGAATGTTGCGCGTCCATTGCGGCGCCTAGGGGTGTGGAATAATTTACCTGAGTTCCAAGCCTTTTTACCCCTAAAAAAGTCCAGAGTCTAAACTCCAGGTTAATAATCAAGCGCGGTTAAGATTTGCACGAACAACGACATCGTTATAATCCATGTCACCACCAAGAGGTAAATCCTCAAAACCCCATGTGGAGGTTGAGCCGAGATATTTGAATGTTCGGAAATTAAAGCTGAAAATGCTTATCTTGCTTGGGTTTAAGAATTTGCTAGAAGATTGTACGTAATAACATTGTAGGTCACGAAAAATCAAGCTTTTTCAATCCCTATTTCCGTTTTCGTCCTTATCTCGGCTCGACCTCTTACTGAGATGGTACACGCCCGAAGTAGTACTTACACTTTAGATTCTGCCCTCACGTTTCCACTTAGCAATTAGTTGCTTTGAGGCTTCAAAATGCATTGAGTCTTCGGTAGGGAACGCAGCACCCCAGTAGAAATTCTCTTGGTGAAAATAAGGATACAGTGCCTTGAGACCTCGTTGGGTCTTGTTGTCACCTCGTTTATCGAGCTTCTGCTTAATTTTAATGTCGATAGCTATTCCCCAAGAATGATTTGAGAAATTGGAGCCGCCTCTAACTTTGCGGACGCAAAGCATTCCTGCTGTTCTTAACTGGGAATAAAGTTCCGGATTCTTTTGTTTCACCGTACCAAAAATTCGCTTAAGCGCACCGACCGCAGGCTTAAGACCCCTTACTTTAAATGGACCAACATCTTCTGTCACTATAAGCTTGCTGAGGTGGGAATTCGTGACTGGAGAGCAATTTTCAGTCAGAGCGCCTGGTACACCGAGAACTGCCTTCATATATTGAGGTGATGGAGATGTTAGTCCTTGATTAATGCTTTCTTTTTTTGGAGTGGGTTCTAATCGGATATAGTCAATTTGGGTTGTACTTGATCTGGTTTCAATTTGCTCCGGAGTTGGTGTAGTTTCCTCTTCCCCAGGAGTAGATTCCTCCCCTTGATCGTAGGATGGTGTGTTCTCCTCTTGAGTAGAAGTTGTAGGATTGGCTTCCTCTGCCGATGGTTTTGACTCTGATGTAGAAGGTGTAGCTTCTTCTTGAGAAGTTGTAGGATTGGCTTCTTCTGTGGGTGTTGACTCTGGCGTAGAGGTTGTAGGATTGGCTTCCTCTGCCGATGGCGTTGACTCTTGTGTAGAAGGTCTAACTTCTTCTTGAGAGGTTGTAGGGTTGGCTTGCTCTTGGGCAAAGGCAGGAACGACAGTTGGAGTTAGAAGTAAAGCTAGCCCGAATACGGTAGTGGAAAGCGATTTAAAATGCATTTTCTGTCTCCTTTCATTTATTGAAGGTATATATTCATCAAACTCCTGTGCTTACTAAGTTCCAGCCTGAAAATGACTAACTTGTCCTAACTTATGACTAACTTGAGCGTGTAAAATACATATAGTTACCTACAACATTGCTATGCCTAGGTCGCTCAAAGTTCGTCGTGATTGCATTGAGAAAGTTAAATTGGCAGTCAGGCGTAATGGTTTTCCCAGCCAAAGGATTTTGTCTGAGGAGGTAGGACTGGCTCTAGCCACAGTCAGTAGCTTCCTGACAGGGAAAGCTGTTGACCATGCGACTTTTGAAGAACTTTGTCAGAGATTAGCGTTGGATTGGAGAGAAATTGCTGATTTAGATTTTGAGGCGCCAACTGAGACTATAAATATTGACGAACTAGTACAAACCGCGCGCGATAAACTTGGCGCCTATATTGAAGAACGTTGCAGTACTATGCGTGTACTAGATATGGAGCAGCCAATAGGGTTAGATGATATTTACACAAGCGTTAATATTTTGGAGAAAATCACTGGGCGCATTTGGGTAACATCCATAGAAGAACTGAGCAAAAATGTGTCTGCTTCTAACTTTGACCGATTTAGCTTGGGAAGGGTACGCGAAGAAAGAATACTAGGATTGGAAGCGGTAGCAAAGTACTCCAAGCTGATGATTTTAGGTAAACCTGGTGCTGGGAAGACAACTTTTCTTAAGTATTTGGCATCTTCGTGCATAAGGGGCAAGTTTCAAGAAAAACGTATTTCATTTTTTATCACGCTCAAAGACCTTGCGGAGGCGCCGAAACAGCGTAATTTACTAACGTATTTGAATCAAATATTTATCAAATATAATATTACAACCATACGGATACTGGTACAAACCCCGTAGAGGAACTATTGAAACAAGGTAAGCTGCTTGTGCTTCTGGATGGTTTGGATGAAGTACGAGCAACTGATAGCGCACGGGTTTTAAAGCTGATTCAAGATTTTACAACTGATTACCTTGAAAATCAATTTGTTATTACTTGTCGCATTGCTTCCAGGGAATATACTTTTCAGAAGTTTACTGAAGTCGAAGTTGCTGATTTTAATGATGGACAAATTAAATCTTTTAGTCAAAAGTGGTTCACTGCTAAAAATGATATAGTAAAAGCTAAAAAATTTGTTGAAAAGCTACAAGCTGATAAACCAATCCGTGAATTAGCAAGTAATCCGTTATTATTAACGCTACTGTGTTTGGTATTTGAAGAATCAGCATCTTTCCCTGAAAATCGCTCTGAGCTATATAAAGAAAGTTTAGATGTACTGCTTAAGAAGTGGGACGTTAAGCGCAATATTGAATGCGACCAAGTATATAAGAAACTATCTCTTAAACGTAAGGAAGATTTATTAAGTCAAATTGCTTATTCAACTTTTGAGCAGGGACAATACTTTTTCAAGCAAAAAGAAGTTGAAAAACGTATTATTGGGTATATTAGCAACTTACCTGATTGTAGCGATGACCCAGAAGCGTTACAGCTTGATAGTTGTTGTGGCTTGCAATCAAGAAGCACCCGGCTTACAAACAAGGCGCTTTTTGGCTCACAATAAATGCAACTAAATTTACAAAAATAAATTCGATTCACAAGAAATGCAAATAAGTCAAAATGCTTATTTGTAAAGAGTTTGAGATACTTTGCGCTCCGCCCGCACTTCGCCCGATATCTTAAAATCTAGTTGCATTTATTGTGAGCCGAGAATTGTCTTGTTTGTAAGCCCAAGGGTTTATGATTGCAAGCCCCTACATTTAATTAACAATAATGTTTTTTAAGTTGCGCTACGATATTATAATTGTTGACTCAATCGACTAATTTAATAATATAAATTGTTTTTTACGAAGGGTGGGTTCCTGATTGTTCTCGCTCTCAGTTTAGATATTTTTAAATTATTTTTGCGCGGACAAATGATAAGTTTTATTTAACATAATTATGACTGGATATTAGATTTAATTATTTAAATTAGTATTTATGTGTCTTAATATTTTTGTGAAAGCTTATTTTTAGATTAATTATTTACTTCCAGCAACTCCAATAACGACAACTGTCCAGGAGATATATTCCCCCGCCTTCTATTGTGATAAAATAGGTGACACCCAGCACACAAAACCGCTAGGTTACTAACAGAATTATTTGCCGGATTTCTGTCCCAGTGATGGACTTGAAGCTTGTGTGCATGGCGCCGTGATTTACTCCAATCGGATGGTATCGTATCACCTGGCTTGATGCATATCCTACCACATTTCTGACATTTCCATTCAGCCGAGTTTTTTATATCGATTGTTAATTCTTTCCAATTCGACGGGTAGAGATGCACTTGTTTTGCCATATTCGAGCGTTGTCAACCGTAGCATTAATTTAATATCAACTTTTAATAATGTCAACATTTATATCTAGTTGGTTCTAGTAGTAAAAATGTTTTATCCAAAAATGAATTTGTTTATTGACTCAAGCTTTGTTGACTAATATTTACATTTAAGAGTAGTATTACATCGTATTATAATATGTTTAAATAATTATTTTTTACGTGTAGTGTGTGCGGCTAAAAGTTGAATTAATCAGGGGTATAGACAATCTACCAATCGAGAGGGAATTTTGGTACATGTTGGGGCGCCTCTTTAATGCATCAAGTTGCATTAACCTCATGATAAAGTCCATCTAAATCATTAAATCGCCACCCCCGTTTAACACTGTCAAAATCCCTTGTCCAAGCTTCAAACTCAATAGGACTAAGTGTTTTACGTTTTTCGGTTAGTGTGGCAACGCTAGTACTAAGTCTAAAAGCCAATTTTTTCTCATCGTGGGGTTCAATTTTGATTGGTTGAGAATTGTATGGTTGAGAGTAACTTGACCGACGATATTTTGATGCATTTATACTAATGAAGCATTACCAACAGCGCACCCTCGAATTTTGTTATTTGATTAGCAACTGCTTCAAGTTTATTTTCTAATGCAGTCAACCTACTTTCATGGTCAAGGTTGGCGCCACTTTGAATATTTTGTTTTCGGCGCCAGAATTCTTCTTCGAGTTGGTATAGCCTGACTTCTACACTCTATAATACACCGGGTACATCGCCCAAGATATGGTGCAATCCTTGGATAACTAAATCTGTAGCTGTTGTATTGCGTTCTGAGGCAGCGGCTCGAAGCGCTTCGCACCCCGGATTTGGGGAGTTTGAAGTTAATTGACTCGCGTTCGACTTTTGCCATATCTACACCCACGTATATACCCTGTGTAGATTTTACGATAATTTGGGCATAATGAAACTTCCCACTTTGGCGCGCTCCAACGCGCGCGACTGCATGACTTGTTAGTAGTGCCGGCATATTTACGGGATATATGGAATAATATATTAGATTCCTGAAAGGGCACTTCCAGGAAGTTACTATTTTACTTTTGAGTGACTACCCTTACCCACATGGACGCCAGCAAGATCTCGGTCGCGAAGGTTGAAATTCTCCATCCTACCCCACAATCGAGTGTAATTAGCAATACCAGTACACCCGTTACACCGGAGTTGGTGGAGTCGGTAATCCGGCAATATTATTACCGCACCCCTGCTGTTGCAGACGACTCCGAATTAATTTTGGCATGGGCTGGGTCACAAAGTCGCGAGCAAACTAAGCGTAAATACTATAGGTTTGGTCAAAAATTCAAAGAATGGGTACGTAATCAAGGTATACCCGATTTGCGATTAATACAGCTGACATTGTTACTCGAATTCATCGAATCTTGGGGTGAGGTTTCCCCTTATACCAAAAGTAACCAGGTCTTAATGCTGCGGTCGCTGTGGAGTTATGGGTCAGCAGAGAATTGTGGCTATTTTTTAAGGAATATAGCGAGTAGCATAAACTACGATAACTTTAGCGATTTACCGAAGGCAGAGCGGTATTTGGAAGATTGGGAAATGAAGAAGCTCGGTGACGCTGCCAAAAAAATGGAGGGTAAATATTGGCTAGTTTTCTCGCTACTTTTCTATAGTGGAATGCGAGTAGGGGAAGTTGGTAGGGTGACGGTTCCCAGTGATGAAAGGAGGAAACCGAGGGAAGATTATCCGGGTTTATATTGGCACAACTTCAAATGGCAACCCGACCCGGCGCCTGACGATAAAAATCGGGGTTACTATACAATTAAGTTCCGGGGTAAAGGTGGAAAGTACCGCGAAATTGGATTAGACCATGAAACTTCTAAGCTTTTTAAAAAGTATAGAGGTATGGCTACTGATAAGGCGCCTGTGTTTCCAAACATGTCGCCTGACCCAGCAAAAAAGGGGTTGCCATTGAGTGACCGCGCGATTAAACGGTTGATTCAGGATATATCTGAAGTAGCGAAAGTTAAATTTTCCTGCCACTGGTTAAGACATTCCCACGCATCCAGGGCAGTCGAACATAAAAATGTTTTTGAGGTGCAAAACCAGTTGGGGCATAGCAAGACTGATACTACGAAAGCTTATGTGCGCGCGAAGAAGGATGCAGGAACAGGTACAGTATTGCCAAGGTTTTGATTTAATTTGTACTAACACAAACATTGCTGCACTGGCACAGGGTATCTATTACTCACTGTTTGTTCGGCAATTAGTACTGACTTAAACTATTGAGCGTGGTGCCTCGGACTGGTTTTGCACCGAATTGGCGTAGATATAGCTCCGCTGACACCAGGGGCAAGTAGTATGAAAACTGAGTTTGTAGTACACAGTAGCATAACTAAAACCCTTATTATGCGCGTTCAATATTGTCGAATAACAAATTATTTGTTATCTGACAATATACGTGCGAACTTTACAACATGTCCCCGAAAGCTGTTATCGAATACGCCTTATATCTTAATCTCTTATTCACATACCTCTCCTGCATAATTCATCAAGAGAGGCTTTATCTAATTTAAGTGTGATTACACGGACTTGATTATAAGAGGTAATTATTGCTTGAATTTCAAACATGCGCTTTGCTTCGACTCCAAACCTAGTCTCACCAAATAAAAAACCTTGTTCAGCATAGAGATTTAATATATCTTCTGGTAAGTCAAACGAAAACATATCGTAATTAGAGCCTAATTCACGTATATAGTATCCTCCTTCACCCCAAGAAATTTCAATATTATAATTATTCTCTAATTCTTCAGTTTTAATGTCACTATTCGGAACTAAAAAGATTGGGATTTGTTTCTCTAACATTGCCATTAATGCCCCATTTAATTTATGACATTTTTTTAAAAACTTAGTAATATGATTGATATTATCTCTAGAAAAGTTAAAGTTATATCGACGTAAATAATAATTTTCAAAATCATATTCTACTATATTAAATATGTCTAATTTGTCTTCATTTATTTTGTAAAAAACTTCTAAATCATTATAATCAAAATCTTCGTTTAAATTCTGTCTAATAAACCTTCTAAAATTTCGTAGAAAGTGTTTGTTGCGCCGACCGATATTATCAACATTTATCGCTTCAATTGCTTGAATAACTGGTTGGAAAAAATTAGACCTATGTAAAGGAATTAAATATACATCATGGGCATATGCGTATCTTTGTGCATAACGTGTATAATCAGAAGTTGAAAATATCGCAACTTGATAATGATATCGCGCTTTAGGTGGTACGTTATCTCTAGATACCCAATATTCGTTTACATCCTTTAAAACACCTACTGCATTACGTATTATATTGATACCTGTTGGCTTAGATTGAAACTTTGCTTCTAATAGTAATCGTTGAGAATTAGAAAACGGTGGAGCAATACTATAATCTGCTATCGCATCAATTTGATGTTCCGACCCACGACCAAGCACTTTTAAACCTGCACTGCCCATTTTTAGAGTATTGTCATTACCCACTTCTTCAACCGTGCGATAGCCAGATAATCGAAGTAAATAAAGTAAAGCTTCTTCTAATAACATCCCGCGAATTTGTTCACTAGTAGCCATTTGCTTACCCTAAAATAATTTTTATATCTTCGGACAGAAGAAGAAAAAGCTATCAAATATAAAATTTAAATAATCTAGATTGAGTTTACATTTGATAAAATTTATTCCAGCTTAATTGATTTAGATTATTTATGAATTCCGAAAAATTACGGTACTTAAGATAAAGATTTAGTAATGGTGCAAGTGTCGGCGCCCAATAAGGCAAATTAATGTTAGGATTTTCACGCACGGCATTACTTACAATTACCCAAACCTGCCCTTCAATTTATCAACCATTACCAGGACTCATTTATTACGTTCCCAACCAGTAAAGCCAGTATTAAAAAGCGCATCAACTTTTATTGTTAATCCATCTTCTGCTACAAAGCCAATTTCAAAGATTAGTTCGTTAAATTACTACATATTAAAGCACCGATGCCAGTAAGTAAATTGACTACACAGTTCCGTATCAACATTGGTCAAGAGCTTGTTCTAAGCGTTCGACAGTATCTATTGCATTTTGAATTTCTTGTTTAGGTGCAATTACAAGTTGAGCATGACTGAGGGGGTTCATAATAAAACTGCGATACAGTTCAACATGAAATACTAAATGTTCGTCAATATATTTTGGAGTACCGTCCGATTTCTTAGCATTCTTAATAGGTTCCCAAAAGTCATTGGTATTTAGGTCTTTTGGTTTTTCACGATACTTGATGGCAATATTCATCTTTTCGCAAAACCATTTGATTTTGACCTCAAAAGCTGTACGTAAGTAGATTGCAGCTGCTTTATGGTCATTCGCTTGCAAATAGGCTTTGGCTTTGTCGAGATATTTTTTGTTTTCGACAAGGAGTGGCATTTCATAATCGCTGCCATGTCCTGCATAGAGTTCGATAGTTTTCCAAGAAGGAAAATGTCGCTTCAGTATTTCATACCATTCTTTATCGTAGGTCATCAAGAAGATTTGGTAATCTTGGAACTGGTCTTTTAAAATGTCAATAATAGGCAAACGATTAGACATATCTAAGCCAATCAACACGTCATCAAGTACCAAGACTTTCAGAGCGCTACTTGGGTTGATTAGCAAAGCAGCTAAGTAAATAGCAAGCGAGATTGCCGATAACTTAGCTTCATTAAGAAACTGATGAGCTAAGGGAAACTTAATGTTAAGAAATTCAACACGCAGAATAACTTCATTACCTTTTAAACATTTGTTTCCTAAATCGTAAGTGACTCCCTGAAAGTCGAAGTCGAGAAGGACAGGATAACCAAAGCGTTTGAGAATATCCGCTGCTTCGTTTTTCAACTGATTTAGTATACTACTCAGACCATAATTTAAGTTTTCGAGGTTATTTTCTAGTTCTTGTAATTTGCGAGTATGTTTTCTACTGCGAGGGAGACTCTGCTCGATTTCTACCCATTCTTCACTAAAACGTTTGCCTGTAAGATTATTTGTGCTGTTGCTGAGGATAACTTTTATTAATAAGTTAAACAGGTCAACTTCGCTATCCTTGATACGAGGAAAGTAAATTTCTAAGAGAGATTTATAATCGAGGCTACCCTTTGTTTTTGAGGCATCAATGATAACTGGAGCATGGGTTTCGCGGGTAATATCTGACCATTCGTAAGTGGTTTCGGGGTCGCGTTCGCTAGAGCGCATAGAAATTTTGACATAGCCACCATCAGCATCAGTTACAAAAAAGTTGCGATGTTGGGAGAATTGGATGTTGCGTACATGAGAATCGATGAATAGCTCAATTGCTTTGAGCAGGGAAGACTTACCACTGCCATTTTCACCATAAATAAGTAGATTTCTACCTTTCTTACCTAATTCAATTGTGTGTTCACCATAGAAAGCTCGAAAGTTTTTTAGCCCGATTTTCGTAATTTTCATGCAACCCCTAGAATTGTACGCACGACAGGTACGCTATCCAAAAAGAATATACTTACACGGATTGGATGCTCTTTGTCAAACAACCGTCGAAATATTTTGCGGAGTGCTTGCATTTTATCACCTTGAATTTTAGCTATGGTTTGCAAGTCCTCATGTAGAAGATGACGCATAAATTCTTTGTCGTGGGCATGGAGTTCGTTGGGTAAATATAACTCTAGCACTACTGCATCAATAATTTGCTCAAAATAACTTAGCATCAGTTTATCGTCTGCTACTTCCATGAGCTTTTCGCCATGACTGGGTATGTCTTTAAGTTGTTCTGACAGGTACAAGATATAGCCAACTAAGGTTTCTATAGCTTTGCGTTGTGCTTCAGTGGCAGTGGGAATAGGGAGTTTTTCTACAACATTCGATGAAAAACGTAATGCTTCTTTTAAGAAACTTGATGTATTCTTAAAATAATCCCATACAATTGATGAGTTGAGTATTGCAACTAAAAATAAATCATTCTTAGCAATAAAAGAAACTGTATTTCCTGGATAATAATTATGTGTATCAAAAGCAAAGCAAGATTTTTTTGCAGTATTAGGATAGATTATTTTAGGCAATTCAAAAGCTTGATAGTAGGAAAGTTCATTTGGAATTTCATACCACTGGTATCGTTTAGATTTTCTGCCTTTTACACTTGAACTACTTTGCTTCGAGGTTAAATCTTCTCTCCATTGCTCTAGATGTTCCTTAATAACAGGATACTGATTAATATCAATTCCTCTTCTCGTAAAAATCAACCATCTATCCAACCATCTATCATTGTGTCGAATGTGCCACTTCTGTATGTCCTTACCTATTACTAAAGGCTTGATAATTTCTGCACTTTTTGGGTCTTTGGCAACCAGTTCAGCGCGTTTGATTCCACTAATTACAAAAGCTTTATTGAAACCTGTTTTGATACCGGAATAAACTTTCCCATTCACATATTCAGCCAAAGGCACTACCATAGTTTCCATATTCGCCTCCAATACAATATCTTCAACAATAAACCCAAACATTATTGCTAGCTGTTATTGGGTTGCCGCTTTTTACTAACACGAGTTGCTAACTTATTAGGATGCCGACCGAGATACGTGCAAAATGGGACACGTTGTAAACATTTGTAAAGAATTAGCCTGCAAGCCTCGTTGTGCAAGAGTTACAGCAAATGCATTGATGCCTTTATAGTTAATAAGTTAATCAAAAAGTAAGTTCTGCATCCCAGAGATTAGGTAAAACAATTGCCCAACACGGATTAATATGTGGTGCAACCGCGTAGCTTCCATGCGCGATAATGGCATCGAGTCATATTTTGTTACATAACTTTACAACGTGTTCCGTTTTGCGCGTATCTCGGCGGCCACCCTATTACTGGGGCTTAAACAAAACAGAAGAATAAAAAGGGTATAATGCTGCTTCAGCATAGCTTTCACATCAAAGTGACCTTTGATGAAACAGGCAACCTCCACAGCCACGCCGTCGTGCTTTGAAAAATCGTGTCAACGGTTTGATGATGTGTTTACTCATAAAGTTCAAAAAAGAGAGTTTAGTGTACTTTAAAGGATAAAGCAGTCGTTCCTAAAAATTTTTAACCCTAATTGCAGGTCGCTACACCTATATATAAGCGTATTCCATTTACAGAACTGTCGCGCTTACTGTAGTGGCGGATGTTTTAGGTGTTAAATTACAGCATTGTACTGTTGTATCAGAAATTAACGATTTTATGGGTGAGGAAATAATGAAGGTGAGACAAGCACAACATGTAGATAACTCAAGGATAGCAGCGTCTTAACTGATTATTATTCAAAGTACTGCAAATAAGGAGCGTTGCACTTCTTTAACTTTGTTATCGTAGTTAAACTCTAAGGTTTGCAAATAAGCCTCTTCTTGGTAAGTCAAATCTGGAAGTTTCAGTAAAGTCTCTAATGATACAGCAATTGGCTCTATATAACTGTATTTTTCCATTAATGCATTAATACGAAGGCGCCTTTGTGTTTCCGAGTCAGCAATTAGTTCCGCACGTATATCTCTGGGACGCGAATGAACAACTTTTAGGCACCATAAATATCTAAGCTTAATTCATCAGCGCATTCAACTGTGCCAATAGCTTTTCGATGCGAGCTTGCTTTTTGGGGTCATCCATTACCTTGGATTTTTTTAGTCGCTTGAAGGTATTATCAACGCGCTCTTTCAATGGTTTTTCTTCAGCGCTTTGTTGCCCACCTTCTTGTGGTTGTTGTAGAGCGGAGATTAGAAGCTTGATTTGTGTGAGCGATAATTTTTCAGCGATTGCCTCGGAGAGCAGTTTCTTCCTTACATCAACATCCTCTACCTTAGCAATTACTTTCGCTTTAGAAGCCTCTAACTTTCCCGCGCGCAACACTTCTAAAATATCATCGGGTAAATTGAGTAAAGGCAAGCGGTTGCTGATGAACGAGTCGAGTTTAATATTGCCCAATGAGGTTAGTACTTCTTGCACTCCTTTAATTTTATCGTCACCAATAACGTTATTGGTAGTGGCTAACCTATCGCGTAATTGGTTTTGAATATGGTGCAGTTGTGTAGGGACTTCGCTAACAGATATTTCTAGCTTCATTGCCAGAAGTCGCAGTACACCATCTGCTTCTTCTAAATCAGTCAAAGAGGAACGCGCGAAGTTTTCAATCAATGCGATTTCCAATGCTTCTTCATCGTTAAGTTCGCGGATAACGACAGGGACTTCTTCGAGTGAGAGGATTTGAGATGCTCGATACCGTTTGGCGCCTGCTACTATCTCGTACTTATCGCTATCTGGAATTGGGCGAACAAGAAGTGGTTCGATGATACCATTTTTTCTGCCAGTTGCCACAATTTTTGCAACTTCCTTCTCATCTATGAAGTACCGCAGTTCTAATTCAGGCAATACCAGATTGCTTATAGGCATTGATGTTTTGACTGTCGCTACATCATCCCTATATATAAAATCTTCAACATCTCTACGTTTTGGCATTTATCACCCTCAAAACTTACATTCAATCAACTGCGCGCATTATATGAAAGAATACCTTAATATCAAGCAATTGATTCAAAGAAATTACGCCCATACCAAGATTGATTTTCGATTCACCAATAACGTTATTGGTGCAGCTAACTCCGAACCTTTTTTGATTTGGAATTTGATGCTTATAAGGCGCCTTCTATTTGTAGTGCTTCAGTAAACAACGAATCAAACTCTTGTGCCGCGCGTTTGGCTGTTGACCCACTCATACCCCAAACCGAGGTTCCCTGTCCTGGTGCGTCGGCGATAACTTGTAAGTCATATATTATCGTTTTTAGTAGCGGAAATCCTGTATTTTTTTCAGATAGCGCGCGAGTAGCATCTTTGAGTAGTACCGTCCCTTTCTTGGCTTGGTTGAGGAATAAACCAACAATAGGCGCCCCCGAACGCAGTTCTTTTGCTTGACGTAATATTCGTAGCATTTTGGAGGTGCTATGCATATCAAGCCCTGCTGGTTTACATGGCACTAAAGCTAAGTCACATCGAGATAAAATTGCTTTGGTGGTTTCGCTAAGACTACCGGGACCATCTACTACTACCCAATCGTATTGTTCGGCTAGTAGAGGCAACTCGTCGAATAAATCATCGGGGTCAATCATCGTCTTGCACGGTAATTCCAAATCTTTCATCCAGTTGGTCGAGCTTGCCTGCGCGTCGGCATCGACGACAATTACTGTTCCACGCTTAGTCAACCAGTACGCCAAATGCCCGGATACTGTGGTTTTTCCTGCCCCACCCTTTTGGTTCGTCAACCCTATTATCATGATTGTCGGTCTAATTCTTTTATATATCTTCGCTTAATGGTGGTTATTTTACCTCTAGAGCGTAGATATTGTTATTAAATTTGGGGTGGGGTATTTATTGGCGCCTTTTTAAATCGACTAACCGGGAGCAATAGGCACCTATTCAAGTACTGGTCGTTTGATGCAAAGCCGCATGTTGAAGATGACTAGTTTCCTTGCCTTATGCTTTTCGATCAAGGCGTTACTATTCTTTTACGGTCTATATATCCGAGAATATGTTTTATAGATTTTTATCCGCTTATTTGCTGGTTTCTCTTGCTTCGGTTTGTTCTTCATCAATATTTTGCTCGCTAACATAAGAAAACAAGTATCCAGGAATAGTTGGTGTTCGGAAGTGGCGGCTGGCGATGAGTCCTATAACGGGTAAACCTTTAGTAAAACACGAGAGATTGTCAAAATCTCCATACTTCTCGTGAAGACGGATGATGTAAGTTGGGGCAAATATAGGGAAGCTGTCATGAAGTGCAAACTAAACGGTCTAGTTTAGCTTATTTATTACTATAGCTGGCTTTTGAGATATTCATGCCGCAGTTTCAATCGGCAATCTTCCATTCATATCAACCGCGAAAAGTGTCTTCTATAACAAGTAGTATTGCCTTTAATCGTAAGAGATATAGCATAAACTAAACCGGACAGTTTGCTGTCAGATAACAAATTATTTGTCGTCTTATCAAATTAATGTCGTCTAAATTTTAAGTCGATGTAGCTGCCATTCCAGCTATATTGCAGCAATGCAGGGTTCTAATGGTAAGAGTCCTAGACAAAATTTATATTATATGCATTGGATGGGCTAATTCTTGACATACCTTGTTTTGCCATTTCCATCGCACAATGACATTAATTTGTTAAGACGACAAATAATTTGTTATTCGACACCCTCAAAGAAGCGAGTAAATTAATAAAAATTAGAATAATTGCTTTTGCTTTGAAGGTAGAACAAGCCGCAGAAATTTTTATTGAGAATGCAGAGGACGCTGGTTTGAGACTCTTAGAAAAATCAGAACTATACCCGTGCCGCCCACCTAATCAAAATGATGCTCGGATATATTTGACCTTTGAAGATGTAGAATAATAACAAATTATTATAAAGAGAACTGTTTTCAATTCCGCTACCGGAGTTGAATTTCTTGTTATTTCTGCTGGCAGAACCAAAACAACTACTTTTTAGTTTTAGATTTCGTTTCTCGTGCTACCTCTAAACTGGCTTTTACTTCCTCTTTTTCTGTTGCAATAGCTTTTGGTTCAGCTTCAGGAATTGGGGTTGTGGGTTCTAATTGCGAGGTAACAGCATTAATCAATTTATCCAGTGCTTGTTCAATTCTCTCTTTCTTTTCAGGC
This sequence comes from Calothrix sp. FI2-JRJ7, assembly GCA_019359675.1. Taxonomy (GTDB): domain Bacteria; phylum Cyanobacteriota; class Cyanobacteriia; order Cyanobacteriales; family Nostocaceae; genus Dulcicalothrix. The sequence continues at coordinate 24,945 of JAHHGX010000024.1, read as the reverse complement.
GCCTTAGCTACCTTCCAATTTTTCAAAACTGTTTCTTTAGCAATTTGTAATGCTTCGTGGGTAACTGTAACTTCCTGTGATGGTATACTTTGAGCAGAGGTTTCAACAACTTGCTTTTTAGTTTTACTGGATTTAGAAGATGTCTCTGCATAATATTTCTCTGCAACAGCATCTCTCAGCCACTCCGAAGAATTGTGCCTAGATTGGATGTATTTATCAATCTCTTCGGTTGTTTTGAAGGATAAAGTATGGGCTGCCAACGGTTCATCTCCCATAGGCTTGCTTCGCTGAAGGTTGGCTAATGATTTTGGATTGGTACGACGTTGTTTCATGTTTTGGGCTTTGATTAATATACGAAAAATATATCAATTCTAAAGCCGCAAATTTTTTAACGCTACAGCCAAAGCCAATTAAATCAATGTAATCGGGAATATAACACCGATTTTAACTAAAAAAACTATTAAAATTTATATAAAAATTATATTATATGAAAACTATATTTTTCATAACCCTTGTTAAATAAGCTTTCCAAACATTAAACTTCCCCTCATTAAGCCCGGAAGAGTAATATATCTATGAAATTAGAAATACTAATGCGATGTTTAAGGTGAGATAAAGTGATGATTAGCTCACCTTCTCTAAACGCCTGTAATTACAAATTTTAATCGATTATAAATTTTGTTTAAAATTAAACCTCGATAATACTGATTTAATCTAAGCTAAAAGGCTTATCTCGGATGGAAAGGGTAAATTTCAGGCTTGATGCAGAACTCGCGCGCTACGAGTTTGGTATTGGTACAGGGTTGGGGGCAATTACCAATTTATCAACGTTGTAACTGGCGCCCGAACCTGTAGCTCTTAACTGTTTTATTCGCAAGTAATAAATGCGTCAAGGGGGTGTGAGCCATCTTGGTGTGTGACCCGAAACCAGGATTAAAAACAAAAAAGTAGAGGAGCATCTAGCATCCTATTTTCCCCATCCAAATATTGGTTCAATAAATTGAACTAAACTAATTCAATAAACTGAACGGCTTCGTAGTTTTCAAACGCCTATGTGGGCATCCAAGATGCAGGGTTGGTTGTTAATAAGATATTTGGTATAATAAAAAACTCTAAAGCTTTGTAATGAGAAACTTTAGAGCCAATCAAAATATCATTCTGAGCCGAACAAAAACGTAATTTGATTACTGTTATTGATTTTGTGATGAATTAGCAGGCAGGCGATTATCCAGCTTTGGGGATAAATCAACTGGTTTAAATTGCGACCAAGTTAACAACCCAACTATCCCCAGCGCTGTAAAAAGCATGAAAATAAACCTAATTCGTTGTGCTTGGCTGATGATTTTTTTTCTATTAGCTAAATCTTGGGAATTAAAGCCAGAATTTATCTTGGCTATATCTGGTATGTCTTTTACTGGCAGTAGCATGGTATCTTCAATTTGCTGCCGAACTTCACGGCTAACGTAGCAATCACTACTGAGACATTCAACAAGAAACCTGTTGGCACCGTAGTACTTTTCTAATAGTTCCTTTTGAGACTCAGTAAACTGCCAGTCGTGACCAATGTTGCGATGCTTAATCATCACTGCTCTGAGCTTTTCTGTCCAAGTTTTACCGTTTTTCTGCCACCATTGCCTGCTTGCTTTTTTATCAGTTTTATCGTCAGGAAGCTGCTCTTTTAGCTCTTTGAGGGAACGATAGAATTCGCTATTTCGGTCGAGGTTTCGGTCGAGGTTTCGGTCGAGGGCGAGGTCGAGGACGAGGTCGAGGGTTCGGGCGAGGTCGAGGTTTCGGGCGAGGGCGAGGTCGAGGTTTCGGTCGAGGGCGAGGTCGAGGGCGAGGGCGAGGTCGAGGTCGAGGGTTCGGGCGAGGGTTCGGGCGAGGTCGAGGTCGAGGTCGAGGTTTCGGTCGAGGGTTCGGGCGAGGTCGAGGTTTCGGGCAAGGGCGAGGGTTCGGGCGAGGTCGAGGTTTCGGGCAAGGGCGAGGTCGAGGGTTCGGGCGAGGTATGAGGCTCGAATGGCAGGGGGTTTATATGCTGCTTTTACAGTTTCAGATTTTTGCTTAATCCAGATAAGAAATTCCTGTAGTTTCTCATCGTCTGCTAACAAACTATCAACCTGTTTTTTCATCAATTCCAACAGAGAATCTGCATGTTTCAACATCCCAGTCGTCAGCAAAAAAACTTCCCGCCAGCGTGCTTTGGTAATGTGGGTGCATAAATTAATTAAAAGTTTGTTATCACCTGATTTTTCAATTTCTCTTGCTGTGAAGTACTCTTGAAAAGTTAAGTGTGAGAATGAGTAAATACCGCGTGCGCGTTCTACAAATAACCCATGTTGCGCTTCTATAGATTTTAATACTGCTTCAGTATCAAGCTGTAACGCTTTAGGGTCATCACTACAGTCAGGTAAATTGCGGATATATTCAATAATACGTTCTTCAATTTCTTTTTGCTTAAAAAAGTATTGCCCCTGCTCAAAAGTTAAATAAGCAACTTGACTTAATAAGTCTTCCTTGCGTTTTAGGGATAGTTTTTTATATACTTGGTCGCGTTCAATATTGCGCTTTACATCCCACTTCTTGAGTAATACATCTAAACCTTCTTTGTAAAGCTCAGAGCGGTTTTTAGGAAATTCCCCCGACTCTTCAAATACCAAACACAGTAATGTTAATAATAATGGATTGGTTGCTAGCTCACGGATTGGTTCATCGTCTTTTAACTTTTCAACAAATTTCGTAGCTTTTACTGTATCTTGTTTAGCAGTAAACCACTTTTGACTAAAAGATTCAATTTGTTCATCATTAAAGTCAGCAACTTCAACTTCGGTAAACTTCTGGAAAGTATATTCCCTCGAAGCTATACGGCAAGTGATAACAAATTGAATTTCATAAAAATCATTTGTAAAATTTTGAATTTGTTTTAAAACTCGCTTACTATCAGTTTCTCGCACTTCATCCAATCCATCAAGAAGCACCAGCAGCTTACCTTGTCTTAGTAGTTGCTTTGTATGGTTAATACTAGCATCCATATTGGTTGTAATATTATATTTGATAAATATTTGATTTAAATACGTTAATAAATTAGGCTGTTTTGGCGCCTCTGCAAAATCTTTTAGCGTGATAAATAGCGGAATACGATTTTCTTGAAACTTGCCTCTTATACACGAATATGCTAAATGCTTAAGAAACGTTGTTTTCCCTGCACCAGGTTTACCCAAAATCATCAGCTTGGGGTACTTTGCTACTGCTTCCAAACCTGGTACTCGTTTTTCACGTACCCCTCCTAAGCTAAATCTCTCAAAGTTTTCTACAGGCACATTTCCAGTTAATTCTTCTATAGATGCCCGTCTACGTCCAGTAATCTTTTGCAAAATATTGACGCTGGTGTAAATATCATCTAACCCCATTGGCTGCGTCATATCCAGTACACGCATAGTACCGCAACGTTCTTCAATATAGGCGCCAATCTTCTCACGCGCGGTTTGTACTAGCTTATCAACATTGGTAGTCTCAGTTACAGCATTAGAAAATAAATCAAGAGCAATATTTTGTAAATTAGAATTCCCAGGATTTGAGGCTTTGGCAGCACGAACTAAATCTTGAATCCATCCTTGAGATTCTGCTATTGTTATTAAATTAAAAACAACTTTTTGTAAATTACCTTCCTCAACAATTTCATTCAAGTTTTTATTTAATCCAAATGACAACATTTGCTCTAATGATGATTTATTTGGAAAAGCATCAAGTAAAGCCTCGTGTAAATTTTTACGCTGCTGCTCATCCATAATGATGTTGCTAAGTGCTGTAAAATTTTACACACTGAATACAGTGCTGTTAAACTCAAATCTGGAAATTGTAACAAAAATTTATATTAGACTGGCTTTGTTCCAATGATGCTTTTACTCCATATACAGTATAAACTTCAATGTTACTGCAATACTGCAACACTTACTGCATTCAGTATTATTCCTTTACATCTTCAAGTGCTTCATCTAAAAGCAACCTGACGATTTCGGCTTTCTTTTTTCCGGTACGAGCTGCGAGAAGGGAAAGCTTTTTATGCACTGATTCTGCGAGGTCAACCGTTAACCTAATTGTTGGTTCTCTGGCAGGCGCCTCTAATTTCTCTATAAGATTCTTTGTTTTTTTTGATGTCGTTTTAGATGAATTACTTTCAGTAGTTGGTTCAGGTTGTTGACCGAAAACAAAACTTTTAGCTAGTTCATCATTGAGTGGTTTTCGCTTTTGATTCGCCATTACAGTAACCTCATAATTTCCCTGAAAAGTTTTTCAAATTCGGTTGCAGCTTCGGATGCACCAGCACCTTTTAAATCAAAAACCGTAGCACCTTGTCCAAACGCATCGGCTACTGCTTGTTTCTGGTGGATTACAGTTTTAAGGGCGGTTACGTCGTCTATTTTTTGAATCAGGGAAAGTGCTTCATCCTTTAATTTGGTTCCCTTCGCGGCTCTATTAACGAACATGCCCACGTCAGGTAAGCCACCCCGTACTGATTGTGCTTGTCTTACAAGTCTTACAGCGTCAGATGCTGCGTCTAAATCTAAACCAGTTGGTTGGCACGGGATAATTGCTAAGTCGGCACGAAATAAAATTGCTCTGCAACACTCAGCCAAACCGGGTGGCGCATCAATAACTAAGTAATCTACTCCCTCTGCTATCTCAGGGGTTTTCTCTAAGAGTTCATCTGGGGTTGTAAGAATAGTTACAGGGATAGGGTCATCCATTCGCTTTATCCACTTGCTACATGAGCGCTGGGGGTCAGCGTCAATTAGGGCAACTTTCTTCTTTTTTGAGAATAGCCAATAGGCGAAATGCACGGAGGTAGTAGACTTTCCGACACCACCCTTTTCGTTAGTCAAGGCGATAATACTCATAATACTTAATCCAGTAATGCAGTAATGCAGTAATTGAGGTTATAAATCCATTGTAGTTGTTTACACTTTGATGCGCCACCTGTAATTTTGTCTGGATATCTCCAAATACCGACTTTTTCACCCTACGACGAATTTTGATTGCGCGAACGAGTATCCGCATTAGAGGCTTTGATTCCCGAATATAATTGCCAAGAGTTTGTACGGAATATTCAGTAATTTAAAATACTATTATTTATCTATCTACATAATCAGTAGATATATTATTTAAAAGGGTGGTATAGGTTATCTTTGACATTATATTTCCAGCTGTACTCGGAAGGGTCGCGGTTCTTGCTCCAAGACAGAAATTCTGATTGGGTCATGGTTTCCCGGTTGTGGCGCAGGGTTTTAATGTCGATGACCAGGCGCCGTGCTAAATTCTCTTCCTCAAAAGGTAGTATTTGGGCTGGTGGTTGATTGTGTGGGTATGGTGATTTGCTTCGGCGGTTGGGTGTTGAGGCGTTAACTTTTAACTGTATCAATGCTTGGGTAAGTTGTTCAACTTTGGCTTCGAGTTGTTCTATCCGCTTCGAGTGTTCGGTGTCGAGGGTTTGTACAGTATCTTTGAGATTGACTAACTGCTGTTGGTGCAGATAATCGTCTGTACCATTGTCTGTACCGGGTGTCGAATCCAAAACGCATCGCAGTCCTTCGATTACTAGTGCTGTTAGGGTGGTTTCGTTTTCCGTCGCAAAGGCTCGTGCCTCTTCCAGTAAGTCTTCCGGCAACTTGAAGTTGATTGAGATTCGGTTGGTTTTCGCCATGTCTGTACGCTGTCTGCACCCAATACAGATAGTTTACGATAAATATTGCGTCAATAGAGGTAGGAACTTAATAAGGGTTTCCATAACAGAACTTTACAAGGTGTCCCGCCGGACGGCACGTACCTTGTCGCACACCCTAATAATAAGCATTCAGTCCGCTCCGGGTGCCAACAACGCTCGGAGCTTACATTATTCCGGAATCGTATTTTGTGCTTTTGTAATTATGTTTAAGTATAATTAGCGAGGAAGGCAATAAAACTGTAACAGCTATGCACATCAGTATTTCGGGTAATCTGAAAAAGCGGTTCCATGCAGCTTGTGCCCTGCGCGGGTTGAAAATGAGTCAAGTTGTGACAGGGCTACTCGAGCAATGGTTAAAGACCAACGAAGCTCCCTATTCTGAGATTGATAAGAGCGTTATAAACAGGAATAAGTAGCCAAGTTGTAGCAGAGTAATTCAGCAATAACTTGAAATCAGTGATAGTAATTACTAATTCACTCCATAAGGTTCTGTTCCAGTATTGAAAAAAAGATGAGATAGGTAAAACTTAAAAATGAAACAATTAATTTTATAATTTCTCAAAGACTAAGTATTTTAAAAATACTCCATCCTCTATATGTAAACAGTTTATATTAAATATATGCAATTATCTGGTTCAGAATGTAAAAGACTAAAATTGGCTTTGCTTAATGCTTTTCCAAATACAATATCCTTAGAGCAAATGTTGTTACATGAATTAGATAAAAATCTAAGAGAAATTGCTGGCGAAGGGAGTTTACAAGAGATTGTGTTTAAATTAATACAATCAGCAAATTCTCAGGGATGGGTTGAAGAACTAATTCGTGCTGCGTGTAATGAAAACCCTGGAAATATAAAGCTAAAAAGTATTGCCGAAGATTTGTTACCAAATTCTGATGCAGAAACATCTTCTGTTTCCTCGCCTAGCATTCTCATAACCGAAAGTCAGCAACAGCCTCAAAATCTACCTTCAGCCCCTCAAAGTCAAACTCGCTTCAGTTTCCCTGGAGAATCATTTGATAAACTCCCGCAACCTTCTTCCCAAGAAATTCCTGAACCTAAGCCAATGGAAATTCTTCCGCGTGACGAATTTTTTGTTACAGTAGACGAAGCACCAGAAGGAGATTGTAAATTTATTACACACGTTGCTAACAAATATGAACAATCACAAGTAACTAATTTTAGTAATAACTCATTAGTGGAAGATAAGAAAATATCTAATACATACTTACCCGTCAACGAAGTTGCTACAGTTGAGATATTAGAAATGGACTCAAGAACTCTTCAAGAAAACCTTGTCAACATTCAAAAATCAGGCACACCAGAGCAGTGTCAAGAGGCTATTGCAAAAACATCTCCCTGGCTGAAAAGCCATCCAGATGATTCATACGTTCGCAGGCAGTACCTTATTTTAGTAAGAGAAAAAGGTGAATTAGAGCAACGGCAAGAAGCGATTTTAGATACTGTTATTTGGCTAAAAGACAATTTACTTTGCGACAGTTATGTTTTTACAGAGTATCTGAAGCTGGTTACAAAGCAAGGAACACTTGAGCAGTGCCAAGAAGCAAGTTCTCAAGCTTGTATTTGGCTACAAAATAATCCAGATGAACCTTATGTTCGTAAACAGTGGCTTGTTCTTGCTAAAGACAAATTAAAGCTAGAACAGTGTCAAGAAGTAATTTCTCAGACATATTCTTGGTTGAGCGATAATTTAACTACTTGTGATTCATATGTAATGACGGAGTATTTACGGTTGAACAAGAAGGCAGGAGCATCACACCAGTGTCAACAAGCAATAATTCAAGCAGTATCTTGGTTAGAAAAAAATCCAGATAATTCTTATGTCCATAATCAGTATGTTGCATTGGTTAACAAACAAGCATAGTCAAAATTATGTGCGTAAGAATCTTTATAGCAGGAAGCTTGGGAGAGTAGGGAGCAACTAGAAGCTATGGAGCAAGCTTTTACAGCAGTACATAAGTTGCTTCGCCCGTCCCTATAACAATACAAGTTTGTACATTTGTTGTTTTGTATTCATAATAGTTATAATCTTTATCAAAAAAATACTTATGCATATTAGTATTGCGGACGACCTCAAGAAACGATTCCATGCAGCTTGCGCCTTGCGGGGGCTGAAGATGAGCCAAGTTATAACTGAGTTAATAGAGCAATGGTTGAGGGTTAATGATAGTTCAACATCCAGTGTTGAATTTGACGAATCTGTGACAAGAGCCAAAGTAGCCAAGTAGTGATGAGCGCGTTCACTTGAACTAGTCACAGAAATTTCCAACTTCTATTGAAAATATAAGGATTAATAAATATGGGTTTATCCGGTCAGCAACGTAAAGAACTACAATTGGCTTTAATTGACGCTTTTCCTGATATAGCGTCCCTAGAGCGAATGTTGGCATATGAATTAGAAGGTAAAAATCTAAGAGCAATTGCAGGCGAAGGGAGTTTACAAAATATTGTTTTTGAATTAATAAAAAAAGCAAATGCTCAGGGATGGGTTAAAGAATTAATTGATGCTGCGTGTAGAGAAAACCCAGGAAACCAACTCTTAAAAGCTACTGCTCAAGAATTATTGTCAAATCAACTAGAAGCAAATCCTGTTACACTTCCTAAAACTTCTGTACAAGAAGCAATACAAATTCCTCAAAAAACTGATAACCCCAGTCACGAGTATGATGTGTTTATAAGCCATGCAAGTGAAGACAAAGATAGCTTTGTTAGACCTCTAGCTAAAAAGTTACAAGACAGAGGTTACAGGGTTTGGTATGATGAGTTTTCTTTGAAATTAGGAGATAGTTTAAGCAATTCAATTGACAAAGGCCTTGCAAATGCTAGATATGGTATTGTTGTACTCAGCCATAATTTTTTCAAAAAAAAATGGACACAGCGAGAATTAAACGGGTTGACTGCAAGAGAAGTAGGTAGTGAAAACAAGGTCATACTACCTATTTGGCATGACATAGAATATCAAGACATTGTTAATTACTCTCCCACGTTAGCTGATAAGTTGGGAGTGAAGACTTCTCTCGGCATGGATTATGTTGTAAATAAAATTGTTGAAGTACTTTGAGAACCAAAATTATGTTAGTAAAAAGACTTGACAAGTTGGCTTGCCTCCATAATAAAGACTTGTGGAGCCATTCAAAATAGGTTCTAATTCCTTATGAGTTTGCTAAAGGATTTTATGATGGATTGGGTTACAAAACTTCAGGTAATCAAGATGTATTTCAACGAGCCTTTGACGAAGGTATGGTTGCTATTGAAATGGAAAATGTTTCACAAGGGTCAATACCAGTATTAAAAAAAGATGAGGCAGGTAAAACCTAACTATCAACAATTAATTTTATAATTATCTCAAGCAGTAGTATTTTTAAAAACTTCATCTTTTATATGTAAACAGTTTATCTCAAAGATATGCAATTATCCGGTTGGCAACTTAAAGAACTACAAAACGCTTTAATTGATGCTTTTCCTGATATAGCATCCCTAGAGCGAATGTTGTTATTTGAATTAGATAAAAGTCTAAGAGTAATTGCAGGCGAAGGGAGTTTAGAAAAGATTGTTTTTGAATTAATAAAAACAGCAAATTCTCAGGGTTGGGTCAAAGATTTGATTCGTGCTGCGTGTAATGAAAACCCTGGAAACCTAAAACTAAAAGCTATTGCCCAAGAACTATTATTACAACCTGCACCAAGTGATGACCTAAGTAGCGCTCGCAATGTAGATTACACACGACTGCGAGATTTATTGAAAGCACAACAGTGGAGAGAAGCAGATAATGAAACTCTCACTGTTATGCTTAAAGCGTCTGGTAGAGAAACAAAAGGCTGGCTAAATATCGAAAGTATCAGAAATTTTCCCTGCACAGACTTACGCACTATCGATAAACTTTGGGTAAAATATAGCAATGGGCGCTTTGGCTTCAGCGTTCAAAAACAAATCTACCTTGAAGTCGGGGGAATACTTGACGGCAAGTACAGAGAAGAAGCCTGGGAAAAATATAAGAATCGCGTAGGGTGGAGAATAGAAAAAAGAATTGGTTGGTTGACAAATTGGGTTATGGGAGAAAGATTAGAAGATTATGCACTGACATTTGACACTACGGCTCCCGGTGGACACCTCCCGGTTATTGGGCACCTCCCGGTGTATGTGTTCCCCAGTATTGGTCATACCTGGGCTAAAGCATGGTGGTGGCTCACATGGGTTATAGAGATTATGGATGGACCACACCATTATATATCTCCTCTCGTTTGGAGGCTTGTAAATTGTAATATATAAAGCTTTTCGATATTTATTAATATTTGTAACAGCGTCTCTTTCCACGATAGAATAAGCATTACTTTAATCCGATACCTGGCACCGTCGGGTCATAACAGTTAGCCCGAATAAATTTTTCTGCTACCTCATGAACCTCAGTACTCTCCGTCACCCTTTGCTTGATAAATTGTATTTAAAATATGAAATTATCTGGTCAGCAGCGAAAAAAACTAATTGATGCTTTAATTGATGCTTTTCCCACTAAATCATCGCTGGAGCAGATGTTATCGCTTGGATTAGATAAAAATTTAGACGTAGTTGCTGGAGGAGGTAATTTAGAAGTTGTTATTTTTAACTTAATAAAAGTAGCAGAATCTCAGGGATGGATTGACCAATTAATTGATGCTGCGTGTAAAGAAAACCCTGGAAACTTAAAACTACAAGGTGTTGCCCAAGAACTATTGTCAAATTACAACTCGATAGGTAATGCTGCACGACCTAAGAATGAACGGATACTATTAGCCGCAGTCAAGGAAGAAGTTACAGCAAGATTAAGGCAATCTCTACACAATGCCGTACTGATTAATTTGGGTAAGGAATCACAACCGCAACAAGTAAAGCGACCTTGGGATGCTGAGATAAAAATTGGACTAAAACCTGCTGAACCTCTCCCAAATGCTACAACAATTTTAGAAGTTTTTGACTCAGAAGGAATAACTGGTAAACTATTAATTTTAGGGGCGCCAGGGGCAGGTAAGACAACCACACAATTAGAACTAGCTCAAGAATTAGTTAAACGTGCAGAAGAACAACCTAATTATCCCATTCCCGTTTTATTTAACTTATCCTCATGGAAAGATGACCGCCAAACTTTAACGGATTGGATAGTGGCTGAACTTAAATCTAAGTATGGTGTCTCAAAAAAGCTTGGTCAAGATTGGGTAAATAATCACCAATTACTACCATTACTTGACGGTTTAGACGAACTTGAGCCACTGCGTCAAGAAGATTGTGTTCAGGCAATTAATCAGTTTTTAGCAAGCGAAACTAGACCCCTTTCTCTAGTCGTTTGTAGTCGAAGTGAAGAATATAGAAACTACGCTACTCAATTACAACTAAATGGTGCTATCTACTTACAGTCTTTGACCAACAATCAAATTTGTGATTATTTAAGGACTATTAACTCTATAGAACTGTGGTCAAGCATTAGTAGCGACTTAGACTTATTAGAGTTAGTTAAAACTCCTTTACTACTTAGCGTTACTGTTCTAGCATCTCAAGAAATATCTGTTGAAGAATGGCAGCATTTGAATTCTACAGCAGACCGGATTCAGTATTTACTAGATGCCTATTTAGGACGGATGTTAACACGGAATATTAACAGTAGAACATATTTTAAGACCAAACCTCCTAACGCTAAACAAACGCGGATGTGGCTTGTTTGGTTAGCTCAACAAATGCAACGAGAATCTAAAACTGAATTTTTGATTGAAGAAATGCAGCCGAGTTTGTTAAAAACTAAAACTCCCAAGATTATTTATAATTTGATTGTCTGGGGAGTTATACAAATGCTGATTTTTGGGGGGCTTTCTGGGCTGATTTTTGGGGGGCTTTCTGGGCTGATTTTTGGGCTGATTTTTGGGCTGTTTTTGGGACTGATTAATGGGCTGATTAATGGTTTATTTGGTGATATAATAGAGTATAAACTTGAAAATATAGGTTTAATTAGGTCTAATATTTTTTTGAACATAACCATTATAAAATGGCTGATTTCTGGGCTGATTTCTGGGCTAATTTCTGGACTAATTCCTGGGCTGGCAGTAGGGCTGCTTTATGTTTTTCTTGGGTTAATTCCTGGGCTGATTTCTGGGCTGATTTCTGGGCTGATTGAAGATAAAATTGAAGCAATTGAAATTTTAAAGTTTTCTTATAAAAAATTTAAAAAAACGCTGATTTTTGGGCTGATTTTTGGGCTGATTTTTGGGCTGATTTTTGGGCTGATTTTTGGGCTGATTTTTGGGCTGCTTTATGTTTTTATTGGGTTAATTTTTGGGCTGATTTTTGGGCTGACTTCTGGGCTTTATGGGCTGATTTTTGTGCTGATTTTTGGGCTTTCTGGGCTGATTTTTGGGCTTTCTGGGCTGATTTTGGAGCGGACTTTTGGGCTTTCTGGGCTGATTTCTGTGCTGATTTTTGGGCTGATTTCTGTGCTGATTTCTGTGCTGATTTCTGTGCTGATTTTTGGGCTTTCTGGGCTGATGTTTGGGCTGATTTTGGGGCTGATTTTTGGATTTTCTAGTCTAGAAATAGAAAATAAAAATATTTCTAACCAAGGTATTTGGCAATCTGCTATAAATACAGTTAAGTTATCATTTTTGTTGTTTTTACCTTCCACAATATTAATCTTTTTAATTCAAATAATTCTAAAAATGAATAATGTAACTAAAGCTTTAATTGTTAGCTTAATGTATGGATTATTTTTAGGATTATTCGTGGGTATACTTAGAAGTGGAACACCCGTTATTAAACATTTCACCCTACGCCTTATTCTCTACTGTAACGGTTACATTCCCTGGAACTACGCCCGTTTCCTCGACTATTGTACCGAGCGATTATTCCTCCAACGAGTTGGTGGTCGCTATCGCTTCGTCCACAAACTGCTACAAGACCACTTCGCCCAAATGGAGTTTAGGCGAGATTAGCCAGTAGTACAATTCAACCATGACCCATTAACAACACTTTAGGTTAAAAAACCAGCTTCAAACTTTTCTTAACGTACAATTTTCCTTTTCTGACACGGTGATGCCTTATTCATCAATAGTATTCCACTTAATCCCAGAAAAACGCTTTGAGTTGACTTTGGTATATTTTTCGGTGTGGCGAATATCCCTGTGTCCTAAGAATTCTTGAATGAATCGGGTACTGTGGCCTTCATTGACGAGATAGTAACCGCAAGCGTGGCGCAACTGGTGGGGATGAATCTTGATATTTAGTTCTGCAACTTCTCCCAACCGGGTCAACAATCTTTGTACCGCAGCCGAAGTTAGACGTTCTCCCCTTTCCCCAATAAAAACGTAATTGCTACCAGTGTTAGAAGCTTTTAACTGTTTCAAGGCTTCAATCTCGTCCTGGGGCAAGGGGTGAACTCCGCTATCGCTACCCTTCTTACGGGTGATAAAAATCTCCTCATCCAGAAACGAGATAGCATCCCAGCGCAAATCTGTTGCTTCAGATACTCGCAAACCGTGGCGAAATATTAACAGTACCAGAGCATAGTTCCTTACCTTGTGGCGCCCGTAAACTTTTGCAGCTCGCAGGATACTGTTGACCTCGCGTACTGTAAGATATTCCCGTGACCTGTAATCCGTGTTCTTGCGACGTACAAACATTGTAATCAAATACCACTGTTCGTATTATACGTTTAAATACGAACAGTTCAAACCCCCAAAACCCTGATTGTTACGTTTTCTCTACCCTGCTATAGTTTTTCCTAATAAGTCGCAACTTTTAGGCATTCTCCCAAACCCGCATTCCATCGTCAACGCATAAGTCCTGACTATAGCAGGGGTAAATTTCCCCTTTTAGAGTATAATCCCGCGCCGGGTTTAACGTGCATTCTTGCAACCACGTTACTTTTTATCTTCACCTGCACAATTGTTTGGGTTTTCTGGTGGCAACCCTAGTTCTTCGCGGAATTCCGGGGTGTAACAAGCAGATTGCCAGTTTGAGGCTTGTTTGATTTGTTCGAGGGTGATGCCTTCCGCACCTTTGAAGTTTGTGCAATACTCTTTATAGCAATTAATGGTGGTATCACTAAGGTTGGCATTACTAAGGTTGGCATTACTAAGGTTGGCATTACTAAGGTTGGCATTACTAAGGTTGGCATTACTAAGGTTGGCACCAAAAAGGTTGGCATTACTAAGGTTGGCACTACGGGAGTAAGTATTACTAAGGTTGGCACCAGCAAGGTTGGCACCAACAAGGTTGGCTTCACCAAGGCCGGCTTTACTAAGGTTGGCAAACTTAAGGTTGGCATTACTGAGGTTGGCATTACTGAGGTTGGCATTACTGAGGTTGGCATACCAAAGGTTGGCTTTTTGCAAATTGATGCCCGCTAAATACGCCCCACTAACATCCAATCCCTGTAAACTAACGCCATCTTTATTTAAATCCTGTAGTGCTTGAATCCTTCCCCCACTTGTTTTTTGCCCTGCTGCCGAATTAATCATTTGCCATGCTTGGTAATGTGCAAGCTTTTCCCGTTTCGGCGCCTCCCATACATATCGGCCAATTCCGATGGCGATGGTGAGTATTACCCCACTTTGCACCAACTTGACTACTCCCTTTTTCCCCAACGCTAATTTTTTCTTGGGTGGTAGATGCCAAATCCATTTACTCCAATCACCGGGGGTATACCACCAATTTTCAGGTTTGGGGTAAGCGTCAATTGCTTCTTCCCCACGTAGCTCGTACAACCGACGATAAGTATCTAACGGCACACCCAACCGTTCAGACTCCATTACCAATTCGTATTCCCGTCGCAAGCGGTCTGGCCCGTGATACACACGATTAAAGCTTTCACCCAAATCCTCCCTGCTTGGCAGCTTAATATTTTCTTTAATCGCTCCAATATTGGTATCCATATTAATTAGCCCCTAATACACCGCTATTTATTAACAGGGAACCTAACCAGAACATATGCAGCCAAGCGTGAGGAAGGGTTCATCGCACCAAAAAGATTTTTTGTCCGTTATGTTTTAGACGAATTGCGCTCAAGTATTATCAGGCAAGGCTTTCAACCCAATGCTCTCTTCGAGATGTTTTTTACTACTTTTAGACACTAAACGCCAAAAAAACCAATTTTTTTCAATAATCCATAAGCCTTGCCTATAGCCTACGGTGTACACACAAGTCTTAAAAAGCTCGTCTAGTATGACTCAAGCCTTACTAGATAAGCATTAAGCGGCGCCGACTTCATTATCAATAACTCTCTTTTATTGATAAGCAGAAACGTAAAATATCGGGTTTGGGATAGAACCATTCGTTTCTTTCCCGCCTATTTAACCCGCGATGAGAGATGTGTGTACACCGTAGGCCTATAGCAGGGGTAAAATTCCCCCTTTGGAGTATAATGCCTGACAGGTTTATGCCCGAAACACGGCGCGGGATAAGAGGCATTCTCGCAACCACGTTACCTGACGACAAAGCCTGATAGCAAGCTTGATATCAATACCTTCCCTTGAAACTTCTTCCATCCATCTAAGGTTACAACACTATCGCCAGTTACGCTAGAAACACAAAATATTTTTAGTGTACAACGCCTTGTGGCATCTAAGGTTACAACACTCGTTAGGGGACGTTTTTGATAACTTCTTTAATACGTGTACAACGCCTTGTGGCATCTAAGGTTACAACACATGCAACACGACGTAAAGCTTATGGGGACGTAAGAAGTTTACTAACTATCATGTTTTCTTATGGTAGTGGAGTGGAAGATACTTACAATTAGTACTGGTTTAAACTATTTTCTATGGGTATCGGCGCCTACAACTATAAAACTGGTAGAGAATCCTATGAGCTTAGAACTATAGCAGGTATGGAAGATGCCTAGTTGTATATATATACTTCACCACTCAGCTATATAGTAAGCTCGGATTTAAGTGTCTGAAACCCTTATCTCACATCTTGCACCAAGAAAAATTGATGTATTTTACGCACTCAGTATTGAAGCTAAAGTTCCTGATTTAGCGATAAAAAGCAATGAAAATAATGTAGCTTTATTGCGTTTATTCTTACTTAGCCTGAGTATATACGGAGAGGTGCAAGATGTAAGTTATTGCACTCCTAACACCTGTAATATTTCTCGCACTGGAGCTTTTTGTTGTTCTAACTGTTGAACTATCTCCAATAAATGTTTAGGAATATAAGTACTTTTAGATATAGTATGAGCCTGATTATGCATTTGCCAGTCATACCAAGCCTGTTGATACTGCTTACCATTTTTCTTGGTAATAGTCCGAATCTGAATTCTTCCTGTCCCCTCTCCTCTACTTCTTCGAGTACTAATGGTTGAGTTGTTAACCATTAGTACTGATTTTGCTTTTAGCTCTTCCCCCTGAGTACTAATGGTTGAGTTGTTAACCGTTAGTACTGTTTCAGGTGAAGCATTATTATCCACAGGCGTACTAACGGTTGAGTTTTTAACCATTAGTACCGACCGAGGCAGTTGCACCACACCATACGCATCAAACACTTCCTTAAATCGCTCGTTTTGACTTCCCCAATACACCAAGCAGTGCGATTGACGCGCGGGCAGTTTTGGTTCATAGTTGGTGTCGAGGAATTTGATTCTCCCTTTCCAAAAACACACGGGTTGGGTTGCCAGCACTGGCGATAACCAACCAGTATCAGTAGATGCCGGCACTAGGGCAATTGCTGACTTGACTCGACCAACTGTGATTTCTTCACTAAGTTTAGTAATCCATTTACCGGGACGCGAGTAGGGTGGATTGAGAAATACTCGTCCGTGCCAAGTCCTTGTCAATCCGTTATCTATACATGTGTAATGCGTTGAAGCTGGTATACGGCACCCAACTTCTGCACATGGGTCAAGGTCGATTTTACCCAACACCTGTACAACCAACTCGACAATGTGGGGTGGGGTATACCAATTATCAGACGATTTATTTTTAATAGGTTGATTTTGCATAGTTAATCTATATAGTACATAAATACTATACTAAATTAGTGGAGTAATAATTTGTTGGTAAATATTAAATTTTTGCGCGTTCGTTTATAAGCGCTACAGTAAACTTTCCTTGTCAACTAAAAGCTACGTAACTCGCAGAGTGCTGGTAGCCAAACTTACAAAGACCGTTTTGAGTTCACTAGGCAGGACTTCAATCAAATAAGCGAGTAAAGAAGCTCTAAGTTGTGGGAGTTGTGAAGCTATAATGGCAGCAAATTTTTCCCACCCATAAACGCTGGCGATTTCTAATACCTGCGCTATTACTTGAGATGGAGGCAAACAATCTGGGTTAAAAACGAGCAAAGGTAAGTAATGTTGTGCTGCCCAAACAAGGTCATCATCGGGTGGAGAGGAAATATAAGTTTCGTTATTATTAGTTGTTAATAACAAAACTAATAATTCTTTGAGTGCCTTCCACCCACCTAATTGTTTAGCAATTTGACTAACCCGTTCTTGGGTAATCCCAACAATTTCTGCTATGGCTGTTTGGGTAACTTTCTTGCCGTTATCGACTAATTGCTGGTATGCGGATGCTAGTAAGTATTTGGTTTGTTGTCCTACACTTCCTGCCTCCGGAGCAATCAAAACTGCCTGAACTTGCTCGAACTGGACTAAGGGTAGCTGGTCAATAAAGAAACTTAAATCGTAATCACCAATGAAGTAGTAGTACAATTTTTGATTAGGTCGAAGGTGCGAACGTAGTCGTCCAGCTTCTTGCAAAATCTCAGCTTGAACATGAGCATCAACAAAAGCTTGGAATTTGGCATCGTTATCTTTGCTGGCTAAGTCTATCTGTAACCCCGTCAGGAGATAATATTCAATAGCAAGCTCACCCAAATTGGGGTAGGGTATACCAACACTGCATAGTGAATCAGCATCTTGAAACCTATTAATCCCCCGACTATCGCGGAAATGATAGCCATCAATCTCTGATGCGTGTTTCTTCCACTCCAAAAATTTGAGGTCAGGATGTTGTTCTGTTAATGCTTTTTTTAGTGCCAATAGACGAGAATCCATAGATGAACGTCTATCTTTGCCGACTTTCCCCATGCCCGTGACTTGAATGATTTTCAGGTTTTCATAAGTCGGGCTAGCTTGCTCGATATGCAGAATCTCATCAACGTCAATCCCCATTTTTAGTGCCAAGTCTTCGCGACGCATTGTAGCATCGAGGTAAATATTAAAAGCAGCTTTTTCAGCAATCGCGCGGTGACGTAATTCGGGTATATATATAGATAAAACCCCATGTTCACAACGAAAGGCGCCTACTTTTTCATTCACCCAAATTTGTAATAGGGGTACTAGCCAGTTAAGCGCAACGGAGTGCAATTCGTTTTTGGTATTTTTATAGTTTTCTTGGCGGAGTATACTATTGGCTGCTTTTGCTGCTTTTTTTGCTTGGTTGTCAAGTTCGGCTATGCTGATTTTGTCTGCTACTTCCTGAAGGAAACTTAGGTCAGGCGCCAGGTCTTCTTCTAACGAAGAAATCAGTTCGCTGAGATTTGCAGGCGCCGCTGGTAGTAATTCCCATATGGCGGTTGAGTCGAATCCATATCGGGATGGTGGTTTTAATTCCTGATTAAGCAGCGACCTTAACACCGTAAGCATTGGGCGCAGTTGCTCCATCGCTTGAGGATTTTTGAAAGTTAGTTGTCCAACCGTTTGGTTCAAATCATCTGAAGTAACAGAAATTGACGTGTGCGTTTTTAGAAGCGTCGATGCCTCATCCCAAAACAATCCACATTTTGCAAATTTGTATATGTCTGGGTCTGGTAAACTATCAGGATGCGCGCGTATTTGCGGACTAATTAATGCCATTTGTCTTAAGTTGCGGAACCCATAACCACGACCACTAGATGATTGGCAAGCCTTAAACAAGGAACAACCCAAACATATCGGTGAATCCCCACTTTCTATATGGGGTATGTTCTTTGCTTTGAGTTCAGAAAATAGGTGATAGCGATGGCAATTACCTGGTGTTAATTTGATATTTGATTTCTTTCTAGGATGTATTAAAAATGGTTTACCACTTGGTGTGGTGCGGGTATCATCGATTTCTAAACCATTGTGGCGAATTGTTAAGTCAACATAATTTTGCTCAACAGTTTCGGTGGTTGGATTACGGTGGTCCGCAGCTAGATAATACAATTGTTCAAGTTCATTCATTGTCGTAGACAAATCGGATGCAAGAGTCAAACCCGCATCGTGTGACTTACCTAAACCAGGCGCCGATTTGTCGAGTATGTCATGCCATCCCTTTTCTTGTGCTTCTAGCCATATGGACAACCGTTGTAAACTGTTGTACTGTATTTTGGGCAATCCCAAACGTATGTACTCTTCGGGTGTTGGTAAGTTACCGAGCTTGTATATATATACAGGTGTAGGTGAAGCAGGCTTTGGAGCGGGCGCTTTGCTAAACCCTTTGAACTGTTTCGATATGTATTGTCCCAGTTTCTCTAATTGCTGTTTGATGTCTTCACTTATGTTTTGTGTACTGCGGTGTAAATCCTCAAACTCTGACCAAGTAATCGTCTCAATTACACCGTCGTATTCGTCAGGGTCTAAAATATCTTTTGTATACTGACCCCACCAACCAATTTTCAACTCGTAGCCTAGTTTTTTCAATAGCTCGTTGGTACGCCGATACTGCCGCATCACATGACGGTTGGTGATGGCGCCCGCGTCAACATCGAGTACTAATTCCTCAATTCCCCCCAGTTCAACTTCCAACTGGTCGAGGTAAGATTTTAAAGTCTGGGGTGAAGCAGCAAAGTTACCACCCGCTGCACCAAAAACGATTTCGCCGCGTTTTTGTGCTGATACCCAAGGCTTTAAAATACCTTCGTTGAGACGTACCCGTTTGGAAGTTGTACCTTTAGTTGGACGACAACAGGTGAGGGGTAACTCGCCATTGGTAAAGTGTGATGTTGGACCATTAGGACGATTTTTGGTTTGCGACGATGCCCACTTGTATTTACCATTGCGAACATCATCTGAGTGTAGCTGCCAAGCGACAATTTCCCCTGTCGGCGCCCACACCGGACAAATGTAACCAGGCTGGGTAACGAGCGAGTCGCCGGTGATAGAAACGCCAGCTAGTCGATGGCTAACCTGAAAATCAAGCTTTTGCCACTGTTCGACACTTCTAAACATCCCTTCTGCAATTTGCTCGTCGGTTAACCCACGACGGTGCAAATCAGCACGGTGTAAGACAGATAAATTTAACTGCGATAAAATTTGACGAATGGCGCCATCGCGTTCGCGTTCGTTTAATAAGCCCAATAATTGTTTACGTTCTGCTTCTTTGCGCTGCTTTTTAATTTGCTCACGAAATTGGCGCCACGCCTCACGCTCAAAAGCACTTGACTGACGCTCGACAACAAATTTACCCCACATCCCATCTTTGGTAAGCCCAATAAATTGCAAACCAGGTGGAGTGTTGTAACCGTCTGTTATCTCCATACACATATGGAGTTCTTCGAGTTCGCGGCATTTACCTGTGATGTTGCCGCATACAAAACAGGGATTGTGGCGACGGGTCGGGGTGGGCTTAATACGCATATAGAGCCTCCCCGCACAGAAGCATGGTTTTTTCAATAGGTAGTAAAAATTTCTTCATTTATCGAACTCCTGTTGGTGGAGCCGATTAGCCAAGCGCCGCTTCCTTGAAAACCTTGTAAGTATCACAAGGTAATTACTCTAAAGCCAAAACGTTTGTTAACCTTTTAGTGTTCTTTTTATGTTTTGGTTGGTTGGCTTTAGTAAGCGTTTTACCCAAAGCATTTAAGCGTTGGGGATAAAGGAAATGCTATGACGCAGGCTAACCGACTTTTTACTGTGTTTAGTTGAATTATTTTAGGTAAACTTTATGGGTGTTTTGAGGGCGCCGTTTGCTGTTGTCAGGCAAACAGCACAAAATTTCCAAGCCCTATCAAAGCCCAGGTATGGTTTTTGATTGAAACTTGTTTCTTCGATTACAGGCAACGTTGTCTGTAATTGTGAATTGCGATCTGGGTATAGCTTTGCCCGTTTTGATGGTAAATTTTGACCGTTGCTAACGGCACAGTTGTAATGGTCTTTCTCGAATGTTGGCGGCAGACGGTCTACGTTGCCAATATCCAAAAATCCTTGTTCAGCGAGTAGTTGCACGCCGTACATGTGTTTTACTCCAAAAATAAATGTGGGTTTGGAGCGGGTTAGTCGTCGTTACACAATGACATCTGAGTACGCCTATTCAATTCGTTTGCGCTCGTCATAAAAATCTAAGATTTTTAAAACGAAACAAAAATTTACATAAAGTCAAAGCGCTTTCTTGTAAATTCGCAGCAAAATGTCGCAAGACAGCCTGTGAATTCGGACGCGATCTTGTAAGATGGTATGTGTAAACAATTTTGACGAGAGAATCAATTCTTCTGACTCAATCAAAAACCAAGGTCGCCAAACATAGGTATGATTGAGTCGAAGTGAAGATTCCTTTGCCCGCAAAATCGAATATTTAAAGAAGCAATCTTACAGCTGAAATGTCACTCATCAAACAATGGGTGTCTACATTTGGCTGTAATTTCGCTATTGGGTTTTTTGTGTAGCCGTTACCTCCTTTCCTCTGTAATATGCACTTTACCTCTAATTGAGCAAGGCTAACGATTTTTTCAATGTAATTAACGTGCTTATTTCCCATCGCACTTTTGATGGCTAGATAGTTTAGCAAGCACGAACACTTGTTCAATAATAGCGATGGCAGTGTTAGCGGGTCTATACTGACTGCATTCATTAGCCTTCACCCTTATTTTGCTTTTTGTCAACCTGTTGACGTTCCTTAACAGCCTGACTCAATAAGTAGGCTGCAAGGTTAGCCAAGGGTCTTTCTTCACGTTCAGCCCAGTCAGAGAGGTATTGATAAACATCTTCTGACACGGTTAATGTAATTCGCGGTCGTGCCATTAATTCATAACTATTTGTCCTATCAGCATAGATCATACTCTTCAAGCACATACAAGATAATATTTGCACTAATAGCAGCAAAAACAGCATTAGTTTTTTTTGCACTATTTGCACTGTTAGTGTTAATCTAGCATAAGAAGTCTGAAAACACCCAAAAATCTTGTTTTGACTGAAAAACAGCCCGTTTCGGGCGCCAGATTCGTATACGCAAAAATTCTCTCAATCCCGCTCATAGTAATGATTGAGCGCTTTTCACCAGAATACTTGGAGGAATCATTATGATTGCAACTTAACCGAAATCTCCCAAAATAGCCCATAACTCCCTGTGGGAGACAATTATGGCATCAAGTGAAAAAACTAGTTCTAGAGCGGTAAGCCAATCTTCTCACATGTTCATATACCATTGAAAACCTTGCGAATAAAGGGATATGGCATTTCATTCTTCATTCAAACAATGGTGAAATGGTAAGACTCAATTGAATGTGAGTTCATGAAGAAGGCGCCAACTTATGTCAAGTCCAACATTGAAGGCGCTCATACGGCTTACGCACGTTGTTTTAGGCGTTTCCTTGAAATTTAAGGGGGGCAGTTTACACGCACAATGTGACAAATGTTAAAGATTTATTAATTTTCAAGATAACGAGTATTTTGCAGCGGGAGAAATAACGATGGCAGAAAACGTAAGAGTTCGTATCGAATGCGACATCGAAGAATATCTTAAATCTCAATCGCAGCGGGTATTGGGTAAATCTAGTGAATCAATAACAGGCGCCGATTTAAGCACACTCGCCAATCGTTTGATTTATGAGCATAAACAAGCATGGAAAATCGTCGAAAGAATGCCATTTGAAAGACTATTGAGCTGGGTAATCAATTTAATTCCAGGCGCCAGAGTAGTGAGTTTTACAGATAAATCAGTTCTGCATAGCCCTGCCAAAGATAGTTTAGCCGACCAACTGAAGGAGGCAGCATGAATATCGATTTGATTAGTTCACCACCGACGAGTAATAAAGAAGGCGCCGTTCATCAAATTAATATAACCCTTTCACTCGCGGAAGCACTAGTTACCGATTTGATTGAGGGTGAAGACTGGCAAATTACGTGCCAAACCAATCCTAGTAATGATTTAGGCACATCGCTGAATGACACCTTAAATTTAATACGCTACGTACTGTAATAAAATAATGTGGAAGCGCCATGAATACGTTTGAGAACGAGACAGCACCAATCCATGACTATTTTCGTTGTTGGTTTGCCGCACGCAAGCAAGACGCGCTCAATACTCTACTGACAATGATTTGGGACGAATTGATTGCATGTGACTATAACATCGCCGAAATTCTTCGTTCATTTGCTGAATACTCGAACCGGGAAGGTGTGCGACGGGCGGTTCTGGCGTTGGAGGAAGCTGCAATTGCTATGGAAGAAAATCAATTGGGAGATTGATATGAAAGATATTTCTTGGCTTAAATAATGTGAATGGATCGACCAATATCTAGACATTCTCTCTAAACACATCAAATCATATGTACAACGCGCCCGTTTCATTTAATGAGTTTAAAAGTCATGTGCGAGTTTCGATTAACTGACAAGTGCATTTATAGAGGTGCCACTTCTCAATTGCTATGCTGCTGCTTATGTGCTGCACATTCATCGCGCATGACGTTAAAACTGTGCCTGTGGCTATGGCTGTGCAGTGCGTCCCTACGTGGCAGTAAACTGCAAAGTCTTTATATAAACGGAGGTTGCAGTATTTTGCAGTAAGGATACAGCGTTTTATACCTTCGTTTGGGATTACTACACTGCCACAAGTTAAAACACGGTTGTAATGGGTTGCAATATTTAGAAGGCGCCAGAAATACCAACTTCATGTTTATTTATTTGCAGTGCGAGTATCGAGTGTGCGTGTAGCTGTCAGTGCATTTGACTGTCAGAAAGTATTAGAAATTTATGAAGAACAGTAGTGCAAAAACTTACTTCGAGATTCACTATGATTCTACAGTTAGTGACAGGACTTGGTATCGTATCAAGCGCACGCTACGAGAATCTGGACTAGAAATAAACCTCGAAAACTTACAATTGGTAGCTGAATTAAAACGCAGGAATGAGTACACGAAACTATCGTTAGGACAAATTATTTACTGCTACCAGTGCGCGCTAGATATAGCCAAGAAACAGATATTAATCCAAGGAGATATAGCTTACAAGGAGCTAAGAAGATTAAGCGGGTATAAAGCACACCGAACAACAATTATTAGGTGGTTTCAGTCGGTGCCAAGGGTAGAGGGTAAATACTTCGACCGTGCGCGTAACTACAAAGCAGAAGACTTAGTAACAGTGTTTGCTTCTGCGCTTATCTATAAAACCAAGCAAGCGAGGTAATACATGCGTAATCACATTGAGAATATCCGTAAAAGCGTTAAGGAGAAAGGATTTACACCAACATCCGGGCAAATTAGACAAGCTATAAATACAGTTTGTCCTTCTGGGGAAAATATCCTAGAGAATAAATTCGCTATCGTTACACTCGTAGTTCAAGCTTGCCAAGAAGTTAACACATCAGAGAGTAATGAACTAGCACCTGTAACTGAAAAATTGCAGACAGAGGAAGTTTCATTACCAGCAGTAAATATTAGCTCTGAGGAGAAATATCATTTAGTTACTACTCAAGCTAATGTACTGGGTTTTAATATAACTGAGCATGAAGCTTTAACTATTGCTGACTCAGTTGATGATGTGTTTAAAGATTATTCAGAATTTGTTCAAACTGTAACTACTGCGATTAGAACATATTTTGACTACAAGTTTGATTCTATCGAGCAATCTTTAGATTCTAATACTCAGGAACTTCGAGAACACATAACTACTAGAACTACAAAGCTAAATAACAAGCTTGCAAATGTATCAAATGATTTAAAGACGGACTTAGGAGGTATCCGTCAAGGTATTAAAAGCGCCCAAACTTCAATTATCGAGAGACTCGCAATCAGGAAAGTTTAAATACTGGTTAATACCTTTAGTATTATTAGCGCCGCTATTACTTCAGGCATTAACTAACTTCCAACCACTAACAACTAATCAATGGCGCCAGCGATTAATCCAATCAGGCAATATTTGTTACATCAGATGCAAGGAGTAACTAAGTAGGGCATGCTGAAAAAGAAAGGAAAGCTGACACTTGAAGATTATCAGACCAAAGGAATATACCCACGTGCAAGACAAAAAGGTAAGATTACCTAAAATTCATGCATCTACATGACTGGCGCCAAA
>JAHHGX010000023.1 GCA_019359675.1 Calothrix sp. FI2-JRJ7 | reverse complement strand
AACTCAATTCCTTTGGAGCTAATCGTCCCAAACCCTGACTCCTTGCCTGTCAATAAAAAGTTGTTTTAATCTAATTAATCATTATCCCACAAAATACTTGGTTTATTTAAGCCGTTTTGTACTAGTTTAATAGGTTTGCATATAACGGCGCCATATTTACACGATGGACGAGTTGCCGTAGGTAAAGACGCACTACAAATCAGCGAAAACGATTATCAAATAGTTAATCCAAACCAACTAGGACTAGCAGGAACCTCATTAAATAATATAGTACCGGATGCAGGCAAAAGCTTACACGCATTAATCGACCGTAACCTGCGAAACCAAGTAATAGCAGCAAACCGCGCGAACTCCGACCTAGTATTATCAAACGCAGATGGTAGCGGACATAACTATTGGGTAGACCAACAAGCGGGTTTCACCATCCAAGACCAAAACAACCTCATCGAATACCTACTCTCCTTAGACGACAACCCTGGCAACGGATTATAAACGGATGTAACAGGTAGGGTGCGTGATGCCACGAAAAATTAACCCACCCATTACAACCTAAAAGCATCACGCACCATCTCCAAATTTGTCGGGTGCGCTCAGTCCACTAAAAGCATCACGCACCATTTTCAAATTTAAAGTAACTTACAATACATATACATATACCAAAAACACTCAAGAATTGCGATAGGAAAGTACTACATAAAAAAGAGTAAAACCCGCGCTCTTAATAGCTCACAACCCTTAATTAAGACATTAAAATAGAATTATAAGACATAAAGAACTTTGTATACATATGAAAATACAGTCTTCAGTATTAGTTCATCTCGGATTTGGTAAATATGTGCGTTCCGACCAAGTTACAGCAGTTGTACCTATCGAAGAAGACCGAGGACCAGGGCGCCGGACATTTGTTTACTTAGAAGGCGACGATGACCCTATAATTGCATCAAGAGCCGAAGATACAATCGTGCGTGACCTAGTCCAAGAACCACGCGAAGTTACCCAAGCAAGACAACAGCAAGAAATTCTCCAAGACTTATTAGTAGATTTAGGTAACGTAAACTCAACAGTTAGACGAATTAGTCGTGACGAAGGCAGTTTAGACTTAGACTTACTCGAACGACGCATTCGACAAGTATTAGAGAAATAGGAATGAGTGAGACGCACAG
The DNA here is from genome assembly GCA_019359675.1 of Calothrix sp. FI2-JRJ7. Lineage (GTDB taxonomy): Bacteria > Cyanobacteriota > Cyanobacteriia > Cyanobacteriales > Nostocaceae > Dulcicalothrix. Next base: position 56,028 of record JAHHGX010000023.1, on the reverse strand, counting down.
CGCGTCTCTTTTTTTTACCAACCAACATATAAGTCAAGTTTTGGAGTTAACATTAAAGCTAGTAATACCGTTTCTCGATGAAGATGCGCTTTATCCCTGACTGTAGAGATTGACATGTCAATCTCTACGGGATTTATTTGGCGCAACTTTATGCAGAATTGGTATAAGTAATATCAATTTTCCATATTTTACTTATTTACGTCTATTGGAAGATGATGCAACAGGTAAAGTTTTAAAAGATGAATAGTAATGTACTTTGCTTCTATTAAAATTTAAATGTCTGAGCCGTTACTTATTGTTGACGTACAAGTTGGTTTTATCAACTCTTTTACACATCACATTCCACAACGTATTGCTGCGTTAATTAATTCTGGTAACTATTCAAAGTTGATTTTTACTCGCTTCATCAATTCTACTGATGGGCCGTATCAACGATTTCTCGATTGGCATAACTGTGATTGTGAGCCAGAAATTAACATCGCAGCAGAGTTGCAACCGTTTGTTGAGCAAAATTTGGTATTTTCTAAACCTGGACTTTGTGGCATAACGGATGAACTAGCTTCTTATCTTCGTGAAAACCATGCTGAACGAGTTTTTATTGTTGGAATTGATACTGATATGTGCGTATTAAAAATAGCTATGGATATTTTTGATATGGGTATTGAGCCAGTTGTACTTACTGATTGTTGTGCTAGTACAGCAGGTTTACAAGCTCACTTAGCTGGGTTAGCAGTACTTAGTCGAAATATTGGCGCCCAAAGATTGCTTGAAGGTGGTGTTGGTAATGGTTCACTTGCTGCACCACCACAAAATTGATGCGATAAAGGTGCCTTTAGAGACACCATTATCTTAATTAGGTTGAAGAACGTGAAGCTTGTGCGCGTTTGTTCACCTCATTCCAATTAACCACATTCCACCAACTAGTCAAATAGTCTGCACGACGATTTTGATATCTTAGGTAGTAAGCGTGTTCCCATACATCATTTCCCATAATTGGATATAAACCATCCATAATAGGACTATCTTGATTTGCTGTATTCGTAATTTCAAGTTGACCTTTGGGGTTACGCACTAACCATACCCATCCACTACCAAAACGTTGTCCACCTGCTGTATTAAACTGTTTTTGAAAGTTCTCAAAGCTTCCAAAAGTTTGGTTAATTTCAGTAGCAATATTTCCTGTGGGTTGACCTCCACCTGTTGGACTCATAATTTCCCAGAACATAGTGTGGTTAAGATGTCCACCACCATTATTACGTACAGTGGTACGAATATCTTCTGGTATACTATTAAGGTCACGTAACATTGCTTCTATAGTTCTACCTTGTAATTGCGGGTACTTTTTCAAGGCATTATTCAAATTATCGACATATGCTTTATGATGCTTATCGTGATGGATTTTCATCGTTTCTGCATCTATAGCTTTTTCCAGTGCATTATAAGCATATGGTAATGGAGGTAGCTGTGCAGGATTTGCACTTAATCCTTGGCTTATTACCGATTCTACTTGATTACCTTGAGCTATAGATACTGGTGCAGGCGCCGCAGCTATTTGTTGTGGTTGAAAAATAGTTACAACAACTAATACAATTCCTGCTATAAACCAAATTAATGGTTTTATCAAAATTGAAATCATCTAATATGTACTCCGGTAAATAACAAATGTAATCTATTATTCAGTAAGCATACAGCCATTAAAGGTAATTATTTAGACAATAACTACATTCAAATTGCGGTATAAAATTTAATGATTGTACATAAATACAATACATTATTGAGTTAATGATATACAAGCTAAATACCTTGATAATGTTGTTTTTAATTCCCATGTTCCAAAAAAATATCAATAGCTAGTCTTACAATTTACCTTATTTTTATTTATCTACTGTATTCATCTAGTTTATATTTTTAACTCTTTAGATAGATGCAAAATTTACGGTTATTAAGGCGAACATAGTTAGAAAGGCGCCTATCATGTTATATTAGGTAACCGATGTATGTTTGAGTAACCGATGTATGTTTGAGTAGGGTGCGTGACAGCATAAAAATCATACAACGAAGCGATTAATCTAGTGGCGTCACGCACCTTATAATGACAATTAAGATGCTTCGTTCCTCAGAATGACAATTAAGATGCTTCGTTCCTCAGAATGACAATTAAGATGCTTCGTTCCTCAGCATGACAATTAAGATGCTTCGTTCCTCAGAATGACAATTAAGATGCTTCGTTCCTCAGAATGACAATTAAGATGCTTCGTTCCTCAGCATGACAATATTAGATGCTTGATTGCTAATAGTATTCTGGATTTTTAGCTTTACTTTCTACGATTTCAAAATGTTCTACTGTGGGGAATGGGTCGTAAAAGTGATGTAATATTTTTTTCCATTGTTCATATTTGGGAGATTCTCGAAACCCTGATGTATGTGCTTCTAAGTTCTCCCATTGCACGAGTAATAAGTATTTTCCTTTTACTTCTATACAACGGTGTAGTTCGTGCGATAAATATCCATCTATTAGAGATATAATTTTTGATGCTTGTTTGAATGCTAATTCAAATTTATTTTCCATCCCTGGTTTTACGTTCAGCATTACTGCTTCAAGTATCATTGTTATACCTCCTTTTTTATTTCTTTATATACAGGCGCCTCATTTATAGCACAAATTTTTGCAGTGTATATACTATCACGTCGCAAAACGGGGTCAGGCGCCCACTGTTATCTGGTTTTTGGTATCCTTGAATTAGTTGCTGTATTTCTACTTGCCCTAATCCTTCACTTATTTGTATAGCTGTATCTATCGCTGTTCTCCTTAATCTTCTAAGCTTATCTATATCGAGCGCAAGTTTATTAATAGTTGTTTTCGCTGCTTCCTCCTTGACTCCTTGTGCTGGTGCTATTTCCCCTGACCCTGTATATCTAAAATATGTCTCACATGCAGGGTCTAAAGGTGATACCATTAACTCCTCATCATACCAGGCGCCTTTTTTATGTCCACAGTGTACAGGTGTACGAGGTTTTCTCTCGTCTTCTCCTTGACACGATGCAATTAGGTTGGTATAGGTAAAAGTTAATTCTTTGTAAACGCTTTTGGGACGGTAGTGTTCAATATGGCAATTCGTGCGAATGATTGGACGACTACAGTAAGCACAAATAAATCCCTGCTCTTTCAACAAAGATTCGTAAACGTCGTTTTTGACCGATTTATTAAAAGACTTCCAATCTTTTATCCTACCAGCTAGCTTTTGATTCCAATCGGTCAAACTTCGCGGTTCTTGATTTTTTTGAATATATTTCATCGATTTAATATTTCCTTGCGTCGAATTAATACATCTGCACGCACAAATTCGGGGTCGTCTTCTCCTATTTGTGTTGCAAGATTTTGACGTAGTTGTTTCGCTGTCTCCAAGTTACCCTGGTCTATTAATCTAAATAAGTCGCTTAAACCGTTTTTGATTTGTTGCGGACGTTCCGATACACCCATTAAATCTTCTAAAATTTGATTGCTGTCTCGACCGAACGAGTTTTCTGGTTGCTGAAGTACTACACCATCGGGTGTTGCGGTAATAATATAGATATTATCGGGTTTGATATAACTGACTATTTGCGGTGAGTGGGTAGAAACAATAAATTGACAGTTGGGGAATGTCCTTTTTAATGCAGGAATAATTTCCCGTTGCCATTTGGGATGTAAATGTAGTTCTATTTCATCGATAAGCACTACCCCATCACCCAGGAGTGGATTATCTAAATATGGGTTTGCTATTGCTAGTCGTCTTGCTAAGTCACCGACCAAAGCAAGCAAACATTTTTCTCCGTCTGAAAGTTGGTTAACTACAAGTTCTTGACCCTGCTTTTTAACCATCATTTGCAGTGACGCACGAACCACATGCAAGTCGGTAAAATCAGGTTGTAATGAAGAAATTGCATTTCGTGCTGTCTCTAACTGTATATCTCGATAGTCTGGGTTATTACGTCGCTGTTCGTTTTCTAGGTCTTCACGGTTCCTAAACCATTCAAAAAAACCTTTAAAGTCTATTCTCCCACCTGTTAGTGCTTGGTCGTATGCGTTAACTTGACTAAATATATTCTCCTGCGTCATATCTAACGGCATTTCTAAAACCGCACGGTTGACAGGGTAAGATACTATAACGGGCAAGTTTATATTACTTGTACTTAGTCCAGTGGCTAACTCATCTACATATGCTTGTAAAGAAGGCAGTGTTTGATTATCACCCTCTTCTTCGATAAAATCTAATGCAACACTTACAGCTTGTAATGCTTTGCTTAACTCGTTACGCTTTTGACTCAACGCTTGCAGTTGTTCGTCATTTACATCATATAATATAGACTTGATTGCTTCTAAGCGTTTCATCCCTGTACTTCTAACATCGCGAACTGACGATGGACGCTCTTTTTGCAATGACCAACTAATTTCACGCTCACCTTCGACTATTGTAATCTCACATTCTAACGACTGGCGCCCGTTTATAATATCCTTATCGTCAAAAAACCGCATTGACAAAGAATCTTGCAGGCGCCCAGTAAACTGCGATAATAAAATTGTCAAGCAATCTAGAATACTAGACTTCCCAACACCATTAACACCAACTAACACAGCTGGTTCCTGAACCTGAAATTCCAGTTCTAAATCACTCAATCCACGGAAATTCTTTATTTTTAGGCGCCTAACTTTCATATTAAGTATATATAACTAGATAAAAAATATAACGATATATTTGGTTATACCATTTCTATCTTAAAATATTTTCTCCAAAATCACTTTCCCTACTTTAATTATTGGGGTGGGGGGTCAGACCATTCTGTGTTATTTTTGACTTGCAGTATTTTGATGAGTGTGCTGTGAGTATAACTACTGTTGCAAATAATATATGTCAAGTCATGTTAAACGTGATTCATATGAGTCTGTGTATTACAGCAGTACAAGCGCAAGTTGTTCCTGATGCAACCCTTCCCAATAATTCAATCGTTACATCCCAACATCAAAATATTACCATTACAGGTGGAACTCAAACAGGCGCCAATTTATTTCACAGTTTTTTACAGTTTTCCATCAAAAATGGCGAAAGCGTTTATTTTGACAATGCTCTTAGGGTAGATAATATTTTTATGCGGGTGACAGGACGTGATATCTCTAATATCGATGGTTTAATACGCACACGAGGTAATGTTAATTTATATCTATTTAACCCAAATGGAATTTACTTGGGTAAAAATGCCGCACTCGATATTAAAGGGTCGTTATATTTGAGTACTGCTGAGTCTTGGAAATTTCCACATCGTGTAAAAGACGTTGATAATCCTTCCTTACTACATATATCGGCGCCTATTGGTGTACAGTGGGGTTCGGCTGGGAATATTCAAGTTGATGCTAATTTATCTGCTCAAAATTTGAGTCTGACAGCAAATAACATCACAATTACAGGGAATATAACTAGTAGTGGTGATATTACTGTAGAAGCAACCAATAAATTGATGATAAATGATAAAGCTAAAGTTAGTGTGAGTAGTCAAGGAAGTGGCGCCAGTGGCAACTTGCAATTAGTCACAGATAACCTGACAATTGAAGGAGGAACAGTCAGCGCAAAAACAATCACAGAAGGTGGAAATGTGAATGTGTACGCTTCGAGTTTGCTAACGTTGCGTCAGAATGCGACTATTTCTACTGTATCCACAGGAAAAGGTAATGGCGCCAATATTAATATTGAAGCAGGGTTTATTTTAGTCAACCCAAATGGCGATAATGATATTACCACGAACGTAATGCAAGATAACGGCGGAAAAATTAAAATATCCAGTAATGCTATTTTTGGTCTAGAAAAACGTCGTTCCCCAACAGGACGCAGCGATATTTCCGTGACATCTCCTGCTTCGAGTAATCGCAACATCAATATTACGACTTTAAATATCGACCCAAATCGAGGTGTTACTCAGTTACCCACATCTATAGTAGACGTGTCAAAGCAAATTAATCAAACTTGTTCAAACCAAGCTACCACAAATCGCTTTGTTATTGTTGGACGTGGTGGTTTACCATTAAATACCACAGAAGCTTTGAGCATAAACTCTGGTTGGATAGACTGGCGCCATATTAACGAGGTAAAAGATAATCAAGGGACTGATGTATCTACACAACATGAACTTGTGGAAGCAACTACATGGGAAGTTGAGAATGGTGCGATTAAACTTGTTGCGAGTCATAAAGCAAACTATGACTATGCAGAAACCGGGTTTCTTTGTCAAAATCTGTTATAAAGATGATGACTTTGCGTAGAAACCCGGTTTCTCAATTTTATAAGTGTTATTACGTACATATTTAATCGTGATATCGCGTAAGTACGTAAGGTTGCTGTTGCAATGTTAACGATACTTAAGAGATGATGCAGCCTAACTATGGGTTCATGCTTATGAAGTTACGTAGATGGTTACGTTTATTTGTTGTAATTACTATAGTTACATTATTTATCATTTTTAGTGGCACCGTAACAGCATCTGTATCGAATTCGTTGATGAATGGACAGGTGTTTTATTCTGCGGGACTGTATAGTAACGCGATTCGTGTTTGGAGTTATGCTGCTCGTCGCTATGAGAATAATCATGATAAACAATCTCAAGCTTTGATGCTTTCTTACTTAGCTTTAGCTTATCAGCAAAATGGACAGTTACTTTTGGCTGAGTCTTCTATATCCCAAGCAAAGCGGTTAATTTACGATAACGGTAAGGTTGTTAATCTAAAAATAGGCGCCTGTGTTTTAAATAATCAAGGTGAGTTATTATTTAACTTGGGTAATACTGAATCTGCTCTTGATGCTTTTCAACAAGCAGAAAAATATTACCGGAAAAGTGATGATGTTATGGGTGTTATTGGGACGCAGTTGAATTCTGCACGTGCTTTACAAATGTTAGGATATTTTTTGCGTGCGAAAAATATTCTTGAGCAAGTACAAACTTCACTATCAGCACAACCTGACTCGGAGTTGAAAGTAACTGCACTAATGAATTTGGGTAATTTGTTACGAGTGATAGGTAACTATGTTGGTGCAAATGAAGTCAATATGCAAAGCTACAAAATTGCAAGTGCGATGCAGTTACATCCACAAGCGTCTATGATACTACTCAATTTGGGAAGACTCGCCGAAGATGAAAATCGATTAACCATCGCTTTAGAATTTTACCAAAAAGGCGCCGTTGCAAATAGCCCCGTTAGACTACAAGCGAGTGTTTATGAACTGAAAACTCTCGTACATCTCGACCGTTATAGCGATGCTCAAAAGCTATTTAAACAAATTTATACTGAGTTATTACCTAACTACCCACTCAGCCAAACTAAAGTATACGCCCAAATTGAGTTAGCTTCAGACTTAATTAAAATAAAAAGCTTACAAGAATCGTCAGTACATAGGAATCAACAAGGGAATATCAAGGAAGATTATTTCAATATTTCAGCACAGCTATTAGCAAACGCTTATAAAGATGCTCAAACTTTGGGACATCCTCGTGCTGAATCGATAGCTTTGGGACGTTTGGCAGGTTTATATGAACAAACTCAACAGTGGCAAAATGCGATTAAACTTACACAGCAAGCTTTAGAGAAAGCACTTTCGTTAAAAGCTGCGGATATTGCGTATCAGTGGGAATGGCAACTAGGACGAATTTTTAAAGCACAAGGTAATACTGAAAAAGCCATAAGTAATTATACAGAAGCATATCGTATTTTACAGGCACTTCGTCAAGATTTAGTCGCAATTAAGCAAGATGTTCAATTTTCATTTCGTGAAAGTGTTGAACCTATTTACAGAGAATTAGTAGATTTACTGTTGCAGGATGTTCCAGATATTGCATTAAAACAGCAGCAATCAAAATTAGTGTTTGCACGTGAAATCATCGAAGCGTTGCAAATGGCAGAACTTGCTAATTATTTTCGCCAAGCTTGTCTAAACGGTCAACCAATTTCGATTGAACAAATTGATGCTTCTTCGGCTGTAATATACCCTATTCTTTTAAAAGACCGTCTCGAAGTTATTCTATCGCTTCCTAACCAACCTTTACGTCATTATGCAACTTTGAAGACTGCCGCACAAGTGGAAACTGCTATTAAAGCAATGCGTCACTCGCAAAGAAAAACTTCGTTTGAACGCGAACGTTTATTGATTGCTCAACAATTATATGACTGGTTAATCAAACCTGCTGCTGAGATTTTAACTCTTCACGAGATAAAAACGTTGGTATTTGTGCTGGATGGTTCATTGCGAAATATACCGATGGCAGCATTACATGATGGTACACAATATTTGATTGAAAAATATGCTCTTGCGGTGGCGCCTAGTTTAGAGTTGTTTAAAGCAGGGGTTTTACACAAAGATAAAATCAGGGTTCTGGCAGGAGGAGTGACTTTACCAAACCAAAACTTATCACCGTTACCAGGAGTTGAGCAAGAAATTAAAAGTATTCGCGCTTTGGTTCCAACGACAGTATTACTCAATCAGAATTTCACAATAGAGAATTTACGGAATAATTTATATAAGCAGTACTCAGTAATACACTTAGCTACACATGGTCAATTTAGTTCTAATGTAACGGGTACTTATATTCAAACATGGAATGAGCAGCTTGATATTAACATGTTAAACTCATTAATTGCCGACCGGAATTTACAAGGCACCAGTCCAATAGAGTTATTAATACTAAGCGCTTGTCAAACAGCTTCTGGAGATGATTCTGCGGCATTAGGAATAGCGGGAGTTGCAGCACATTCGGGTGCGCGTAGTGTTTTAGCATCGCTATGGCAAATCAATGATGAGTATACACCAGTGTTTATGAATATTTTTTACAAACAGTTATATTCTGGCGCCACAAGAGCGGAAGCTTTGCAGAAAGCGCAACTTGAGTTAATGAAGAGTGAAGAATACAAACATCCTTATTACTGGGCAAGTTTTATACTAGTTGGCAATTGGCTATAGAAAATACATAATTGGATAGATACAAAAAAACATAATAAAGGTATATGGATTTTCTAACAAAAACATACGGATGTAAATTAGTAATAGGATGCTTAACGGCAACAGTCACCCTACCATTATCGATATCAATATCATCAGTTAGTGCAGTAACTCCTAATGAGGTGGGTGGTGTGAGTGGGTTAACTACGGTAAGTTTTGAACCACCACCACGAAAAGATGCACCTCGTGGTGGGACAGCAGGTGGAGGTTCACGTAGTGATATGCTTTCTTGTAGTTCTTCAATTCAAGCTAGAACTAAAACCTTAACTGCTTTGACTCCGGGTAAACATGTTGGATTATCTCATGAAAGGCGCCCAGTATTGTATGTATATTTACCGAAAACTAACGCGAAAGTAGCAGAGTTTAGTATATATGATGAGAAAATGAATGGGGTATATCAGACAGATATATCAGTAGAAAACAGTAAAGGTTTTATTGCGATTAAATTACCATCGGTGCTGTCATTAGTCAAAAATCAGCCTTATTACTGGTCATTTGCATTAGCTTGTAACCCAGAAGACCGAACGTCAGACATGGTAGTTGGAGGTTGGATAGAGTATACACAGTTGAGTCAGGATTTGCAAAATAAATTAATTAAAGCGAATTCAGTCGAACGTATATCTTTGTATGCTCAAAATGGATACTGGTATGATGCAGTTGCAACAGTGATGGAACTTCAGCAAAAAGAACCACACAACTCGCAACTCGCACAAACTTGGACGGAGTTACTAACTTCGGTTGGTTTGAGTTTAAATATAGTGGCAACGGCAAATTAAATTTTCACTTCCCCAACACTCTTGCTTTGTTTATGTGGAAAAAGTTGAAAATACAGATTCTGCGGTATCGTGGCATTGAAATGACTTCGGTGTTTGTGACGCTGACAATCATTAGTTTACAACTAACAGGCGCCTTGCAGTTTATGGAATGCGCGATGCTAGACCAGTGGTTTACAGCACGTCCAGGAGAACCAGCGGACTCCCGCATCGTCATAGTCACTATTGATGAGAATGATATTTCGCGTTTCAAAAGCTGGCCTATTGACGACAGAACACTTGCGAAATTGCTTAACAAAATTAAACAGCAGCAACCAGCAGTGATTGGGTTAGACTTATATCGCAACTTGCCTGTAGAACCAGGTCATCAAGAGCTATTGGACGTATATAAATCTACACCAAATTTGATTGGAATTCAAAAAATATTAAGTAACAATAACGGGCCAGTTGTTGAACCACCACCTGTACTTGCGACACGTGACCAAATTGCAGCTTGTGATTTAGTATTAGAAAGCGATGGTAAAGTCAGACGCTATCTACTTGCGGTAAGAGATAAGAGTAAAACTAAAACTTATTTGACACTAGGAGCAAAGTTAGCGTTAACTTACTTAGAAAAGCAGAATATTAAACAAATTTATGACGGGCAAAAACAAGCTCTGAAACTGGGGAAAGCAAAATTTGTACCAATGGAGGATAGTGAAGGGGGTTTTGTGCGTGTGGATGTGGGGGGATATCAAATTTTAGCAAATTTTCGCAACTCACATTCCTCTGTCACCAAAATACCTTTATTAGATGTACTCGAAAATCGTGTACCTTCAAACTTAATGACAGGCAAGGTCGTTTTAGTTGGTTCAGTAGCTGAAAGTTTGAGCGAAAGGTTTTATACTCCTTTTACTCGTGACGTAAATACTGCTTGGTCAGGTGTTGAATTACACGCAGACTTAACGAGTCAAATATTAAGTGCAGCATTAGATGACAGACAACTGTTACGAGGAATATCTGAACAGTTAGGATGGTTATGGATATTCTTTTGGTCAAGTGTAGGTGCTACGATTGGGTGGGGAGTCAAAATTAGATTAAATACATTTTACTTCAAGAAGCATAGAGTCAGTGAAGTTGTTACGCAGTGCAGGTCGCTAGTATTTACAATTAGTATACTATTACCCGGCGCCATCCTCAGTCTTTTACTTAGTACATACTTCCTATTTTTGAGTGGTTGGTGGGTAAATGTAGTAGCACCATTATTAGGACTGACTAGCGCAACTCTTGGAAGTAAGCTATATTTACTGGTGCGTTCATTGCAGTTATCACACAAAGCTTTAGCAAACTATGCTAGTGACTTAGAATTAGAAGTGAAAGAACGAACTCAAGAGCTTGTAGAAAAGAATATAGCACTAGAAATTGCAAAACAAGAAGCAGAGTCAGCGAACAAAGCCAAAAGTACATTTTTAGCCAACATTAGTCATGAATTACGTACTCCACTAAATGCAATTCTAGGTTTTAGTCAAATTTTAGCACGTGAAGAAAAATTAACATTAGACCAAAAACAGCATATCGAAATTATAAACCGTAGTGGTAAACATTTATTGGAATTAATAAATGATGTGCTGTCAATGTCTAAAATAGAAGCAGGTAGAACAATGTTAGTAGAGCGTGCGTTTGATTTGTATGCATTACTAGATGCTATACATAAAATGTTGCAACTGCGTGCTAACAGTAAAAACTTAAATTTTAACTTTGAATTAATTGGTGATATTCCACAATACATAATTACTGACGAAAGTAAACTACGTCAAATTTTAATTAATTTATTAGGTAACGCAATCAAATTTACAAGTTATGGAGGTGTAACTTTACGAGTCAAGTTACAAACAGCAGAAGTATCAAATTTGATTAAATCACAACTGGCTTTACAGCAAGATATATGTACTAGTAGTCAAGAAAAAAAATTGCAAGCAAATTCATTTGCTGTGTTGCAAGAAAGTATAAAGAATTATTTTTTTACGAAGCAGAGTATTTTACCTAAAAGTTTATATCAAAGTTTATTTGGTCAGAGATATAGATATTATAAGATGTTGAGAAGAAAATATGAGCGTAAACCTTCAAAGCAGGCGCCTGAGTCGTTAGATTATGATATAGATATAGATAATAAGCAGCATTTAGTTTTTGAAGTGGTAGATACAGGGTATGGAATAGCGTCTCAAGACCTAGAGAAATTATTTAATCCATTTGTGCAAACACAACTTGGTCGTCAGTCGATGGAAGGAACAGGTTTAGGGTTAGCGATTAGTCGAGAGTATGTAAAGTTAATGGGTGGGGATATAGTGGTAAGTAGTGTATTGAATGAAGGGTCAACATTCCAATTCGATATTAAATTCGATTATGCCACATATACGTCATTAGAAAATGCGGTGCCGACCCAGCAAGTTACGGGGTTAGAGAAAAACCAACCGGGTTATAGAATATTAATAGCAGAAGATGTGGAAGAAAATCGTTTATTGCTTGTAAAATTGTTGGAACCAATTGGTTTTGAGGTAAGAATTGCTATTAATGGCGAAGAAGCAGTGCAAATTTGGGAAAATTGGCGCCCACATTTAGTATTTATGGATATGCGAATGCCAATCGTAGATGGATATGAAGCGACTCGAAGGATAAGAGAAATAGAGAGAATAGAGAAGAAATTAGAAGAAAAGCATAATTTATCTCGTGTTATTGAAGATAAATCATTTAAGACTATAATTATAGCTTTAACAGCGAGTATTTTTGAAGAACAACAAGACCAGTTTATTAAAATTGGATGTAATGCTTTTATTGGTAAGCCAGTTAGTGAAACACTACTTTACGAACAAATAGCTAGATATTTAGATGTTAAATATATATCTACTTCTACATCTTGTGTTAAACATAAACAAGAGAATAAACCTCAAGAAACATCATTGTTGGAACTTACATCAGAACAGTTAAGTACTATGTCATCCGAATGGATAGATAAATTACATTATGCAGCAATATCTTTAAATGACCAATCTATAACTGAATTGATTAAAGATATTCCTGAAACAGAAAATATTTTTGCTGAGACTTTAACTAGTTTAGTCGATAACTTCCGTTTGGATATTATTGCTAAATGTATCGAAACTCGAACACGGATTTAACGCATTTAACACATAAAACCGTAGGGTGTGTGACGCTATGAACAAATTTGAACGTAGCGATAAGATGAATTGCGTCACGCACCATCTGGCTTAACGTATTAATGGTGCGTGAAAGCACTGTATTTTGCGTTAGCATGATTGCTTGTAATGGCTTTCACGCACCCTACCTAAATATCGCAAATAAACCCTGCCAGTCAATAATATCAGGGCGCCTGCCTTGGTTTACTAGTTCAAATATCTTATTTTGGGTTTCACTGTAAGCTAAACATTCTACACATGCTGCTGCAACATCAATACGACTCGTTTCACCAACAACTTTATCACCTGTATCTATTTTTACGCCTAGTTTTCCTTGGGTACTGGCTTTTAGTAAGGTGTTAAGGTCATATGAAGTGTAGGGGCCATCAATTAATCGAACTGGACGGATAATGGTGTAGGGGAGTCCTGAGTTGATAATGCTTTGTTCACCTTTTTCTTTGGCGTCGAGGACACCAAATGCGTTGAGTACTGAGAATGGGAAGCTATTTTTGCGGAGAATACCACAAGAGGAAACAAAAACGAAACGTTTCAAATCGCTAGGTGCTACATCTACTAAGTTAGTGACACCGATAAAATCGACTTTTTCGGGAGTGTTAGCAGCTTTCTGTTTGAGTTTTTGAGAGTCAAATAAAGCTTCAAACCAATTCCAGTTAGAATTAAATTGCCATTTATCAGAAGGGAAAGCGGTAGTTCCGGTGCAGCAAAGTATATACTTAACATTGCTGACTGCATTATGTAAACTATCAGGATTAAGAATATCACCCTCTGCAATTTCGACGCGGTTATCAAACATTGTCTGAACTTTAGCAGGACTACGTGTCAAAGCGCGAACTTTTAAATTCTTCTCTAGTAACTTAGCAACAGTTAATTGTCCTACACCACCAGTGGCGCCAGCGACCAAAATGATATCATCAGGTGAAACATTTAAATTAGCCATATTACAGAAACCTGGTTTCTACACATTCATTGTCGCAGACAAATCGTCGTTTTTATTACAATATATCAAAAATAAACCAGGTTTTTATAATTTTACAGTAATAACACTGAATCTTGTCCTAAGTATATACAGACTTTATCTCATAAAAAAATGATAAACCCTTAGAATTACTATTGCCGATTCGTATACAAGGTGACAATAATAGAACATCAGATAAACAGGGTGGCATGAGCAGCATAAACCTGAAAATATTAAATCATGATATCAAAAACAATTAATTGGGGAATAGCAAGCATTTCTTTTGCGGCTTCTTTATTTTTCGGATTTGCAGAAACAGCAAAAGCGGTTGAATTAGGAGCAGCATCAAGTTACAACGTGTTTGTGTTAGGAGATGTTCAACAGCAATATACAGATATCGAAGGCAAGTTAGCTGCTGCTGGTGATATCAATTATATGGGTGGAATTGGTAATAAGCTGGCGCCAAACAGTGGTGACGTAGTTATTGCTGGTGGTGACTTAACAATGAGCAACAGCCAAGTAAATAATGGCAACGCAGTCTACGGTAAAAATACAAACGTTACAAATGTGGGTATTCTTGGAGGAAAACTCATACAAGGAAACCCAGTTGACTTCAACGCAGCAGCAAATCAACTTAGAAAACTGTCTAAATATCTATCAACATTAGCTCCTACGGGTGTAACAACCGTTGCTGGTGGTATTAACTTAACAGGAAGCGGTACAAACTTAAACATCTTTAACTTGTTAGGTGCAGACTTATCGCAAACCAATGCCTTTGGAATAAGTGTAGACCCTAAATCAACTGTTGTCGTCAACGTCAGTGGTAAAGATATCTCAATGAAAAACTTCGGTTTTAATATTGCAGGTACAACCCCTAGCAAAGTACTATACAACTTCTATGAAGCAACCAGCGTTACCGCAGAAGGTATTGGTATAGAGGGTAGTATACTGGCGCCTTTTGCTGCGTTCAACTTCAACAACGGACAAATCAACGGTAACGTAGTAGTTGCATCACTATCAGGTAACGGAGAATCACATAACGTTTTATTCGACGGTGACTTACCTGATGTTCCAAGCACCCCCCAACCAAAACCAGTTCCAGAACCAGCTTCTATTCTAGGACTAGTAGGACTACTCGCAGGTATCACCATCAAAAAACGCAATAACCATAAAGGTTAAAAATTAACACACCAAATTTTTGATTTTTGTCGCTTATGGGCGACATTTTCGTAGCACAGGCCAGAAAGCCTGTGCATTATCCAAGAGTCAATAAATTAGAAGGCATATCAACTAATAGACGCTTAGTAGTCAACCATTGGCGCCCAAGTAGAACTTCAGTTAAATTTTTACTGACGTGAACAGGAATATCATATTCTTGTCCATCAAACTTAACTTTGCCAACATAGATGTCAAATTGTGCGTTTCCTTGAGCAGTTCGCATAATTTCTTGGTCAAAATAACGCCAACCAAATCCATCTATATCTTGCTCATTAATTGCTAACCAGTACGAGAAGCCAGTATCAAACATTGCTTCAACAATTAGTTCTGATTTATTCGATAATATTAAATCAATTTCAAATAGTAGTGCATCCTCACTCCCAAAAAAACCATTCATATCGTTCCGCAAACTCCAGACTCATTAATTCGGAAAGTATGATGTAATTTACCTGGATGCTTGTCATGACACTTTTGCCAAGCTGTTTGTAAATCTTTATCGATGAAATATTCTTCACTGTCAGGCTCAACAGTAACATACCAATTATAATGAGTTTCAATAAATTCAGCTTTGACTCTATCAAAGGTTGGTTTACAACGCTGGTAAAAAGCCTCGCGTCTAGCTTCACTTTGCGCTTTCTGTTCCTCAGTCCACTGAATTTCTGGGAAAATACGTCCTCGACGCACGGTACGAATTGGTTTGGTTTCGGCCATAATCTGTTACGAAAATAAATTCAAGATTCTATATTTTTATATTATACGACTCTTTCTACATTCGTATATGATTATAATTTGAATATTAATAATTTTGTTTGCACAACTTTTGTCGTAAAGCAGATAACTGGGTCATAGTATTATATGAAGGACGGGCAAGGATGCCCATCCCACAAGATAAACAAGATAAAGATTAATAACTTGGAACTGAGGAATCTATTTCTTTGCTCCAAGCTAAAATGCCACCTTTAACATTGGCGCCTTCTATTCCGGCTTCTTTGAGAATACCAAGTGCTTTTGCAGAACGGGCGCCAGATTTACAATGAACTACTAAACGATGACCGTTGAGTAATTCTTTAACTTGACCAACACCGGAACCTGCTTCAATATCAGATAAAGGTATTAAAACGGAACCGGGAATTTTGGCTATTTCGTATTCGTGAGGGTTACGAACATCTAGTAGCACAAAATCTTTGGCGCCACTATCGAGCAACTGTTTTAAATCGTGTACGGTAATTTCAGACATATCCATCTGCTGTTTAGCCTCCTCTGCTTTCGCTTGTGGAATACCGCAGAACTGTTCATAGTCTATCAATTTTTCGATAACTGGACGCTCTGGGTTTGGACGCAGTTTTAATTCGCGGAATTTCATGTTGAGGGCATCGTATAATAACAGGCGCCCGCTCAAGGTAGTACCTTTACCCAAAATAATTTTCACAGCTTCGGTAGCTTGAATAATACCAATAATTCCAGGTAAAATTCCGAGAACACCACCCTCTGCACAAGAAGGCACCATTCCTGGTGGTGGTGGTTCTGGATATAAATCACGATAGTTGGGGCCACCTTCGTAATTAAAGACCGTAGCTTGTCCCTCAAATCGGAAAATGGAACCGTAAACGTTGGGTTTATTTAACAGTACGCAAGCATCATTCGTCAAATAACGTGTAGGGAAATTATCAGTTCCATCAATCACCACGTCATACGGACGAATTATATCAAGGGCATTTTCTGAAGAAATACGAGTTTCGTATAAATCCACTTGGCAATAAGGATTAATTTCATGAATCCGATTTTTTGCCGACTCTATTTTGGGTTTGCCCACCCAAGATGTCCCGTGAATTACTTGACGCTGTAGGTTGGATGTATCAACTACGTCAAAATCAACAAGTCCAATACGTCCAATACCTGCTGCTGCTAAATACAACAACAACGGTGAACCTAGTCCACCTGAACCAATACATAACACACTAGCAGCTTTGAGGCGTTTTTGCCCTTCCAAACCAACTTCTGGCAAAATCAAGTGGCGGGAGTAACGTTCGTAATCATCCTTCGTTAGCTGCACTTCATCTAGATTCGGGTTCAGCATTTAATGCAATACCACTATTACTTGAGGAACGGATTTTTTATCCTACCTAATATTGGTAACATTATTCAAATGTTTATTTATATTTACCCACACCCTCGAAGGGTGGAGCTATACAAGCAAAGCCTGCCTACGCAGGCTTGTAATGCTTGCTTTATCGTGTTGTTGATATTTTATAATGTTTATTGCAAATCAGAATACCAGTATAAACACGTTGGTGTAAGATATGAGCTTGGCAGTGTAGGTAGGTAATTGACTTGAAAGCTTGCAAAATTTAACTATCCATAAGAGTGGAATGGGCATCCTTGCCCAACAAACTTATTTTATACGATTGTGTCCCAGGTGGCGCCGATTACGTTCGTAAAGTCAACCTATTGCATATAATCCCAGTACAATTGTATGTAATGAAGCAACTAAAACACTTGCTTCTCTTTTAAAGACAGGTAAACTTATTACACCTGCATATTTAAAGGCGCCTAAAACAGATCATTCAAACTCAAAACTATCAAAGACGGTGAAAAGGGCATAACTTACCAAGGACTATTCGCCGAATATTTAGCAGATGCAGAATGGATTCGTATTATAGACCCTTATGTGCGAACAGAACAACAAGTACAGAACGTCTCGGAGTTGCTACAAATTAACTGTATATCGGGGCGCATATTTTTTAAGATAATCGTCTAATTCATCAATCCCGCAGTTAAAATTTTCTCGAATTACAGTGCTATCTATAGAGCAAAAAATCCATTTTACAGCTTACAACTTCCCATATTCTTCTAAATCTTCTTTGGCAGCTGTATTAATATCTATTCATAAAGTTAATAACTTTAATCATAGCATTTCGGGCGCCAGTAGTACGGATAAGTTAATAATTCAGATACTAGCTAGCCAAACGTAGGAAATTGCTAATACTTAATGAGAATATTCTCAATAGATGCGTCAAAGGTTAACTCATCAATAATATGTTGCTTTTTTTGAAGCAGCGATAAACTAGAAAGGTAAAGAAATGTAAATTACAAATTTAAAGTAACTGTGGAAACCATTAGACTGGGGCAAAATGGCCCAACAGTAACACCGCTGTGTATTGGGACTTGGGCTTGGGGTGATAAGTTGTTTTGGAATTATGGCACTAATTACGGCGCCAACGAATTGCAGAATGCGTTTAAAGCTTCGTTAGATGCGGGTGTAACATTTTTTGACACAGCAGAAATCTACGGAACGGGACTATCTGAGAAATTTTTGGGGCAATTTATTAAGGAAACTGATAGACCTGTACAAATTGCTACTAAGTTTGGCCCAATGCCGTGGCGTTTTAATGGTCAAGCTGTTTCTGATGCGTTAACAGCAAGTCTTAAGCGTCTACAGCTTGAAAGAGTTGATTTATATCAGGTGCATTGGCCTTTTGCTTTTTTAATGAGCCAGCATACTTTAATGAATGCGCTTGCTGATGAAGTACAACGGGGAAGAATTGCATCTGTTGGTGTTAGTAATTACTCGGAAGAGCAAATGCGTGAAGCTCATCAATTACTTGCTCGACGTGGTGTACCTTTGGCTGTTAACCAAGTACGCTATTCATTAATTACTCGCCAAGTTGAAAGTAAGGGTATTACAAATGCCGCACGTGAATTAGGTGTAACTATTTTGGCTTATAGTCCTTTGGCGCAAGGTTTACTTACTGGTAAATATAGTGCTTCTGGTGGCGCCACTCCTACGGGTGCAAGAAAAGTAGACCCTAGGTTTAAGGAACAAAATTTACAAAAGATTGAGCCAGTGTTAACTTTATTGCGTCAACTTGGGGAAAAATACGGTCGCACTCCTGCACAGGTTGCGTTGAATTGGTTAATTTGCCAAGGTAATGTTATTCCTATTGCAGGCGCCAAAACTGCTGAACAGGTTGTGCAAAATGCTGGCGCCCTTGGTTGGCGATTAAATGAGAATGAAGTCGGAGAGTTAGATGAATTGACCCAACAGTGGCGATAATTTTTTGAATATAAAAAAATGTAGAGACGTGATTAATCACGTCTCTACAATGTGTGATTTTTATTAATTCATTAAGGTTTGCATCAACGGTTTATCTTCGTCTAATTTACCGCTGCGTAACCATTCTGCCATATCGTAAGGTGCCTTTGCAGTTTCGAGTTTACTGCGTAGGTCGTTACCTTCAAGAACTTCGCGCTCCAATAACTCTTGGGCTGTATTCTCTAATAATTCACGGTTGTCTTTAAGAATACTTAAGGCAATATGATGAGCGTTATCGACTATCATTTTAACTTCACGGTCGATTTGCTCGGCCACTACTGGGCTAATTTGGCGCCGTGAGTTAGGATATCCTTCGATAAATTGCTGTTGCATTTTTTCAAACGCTACTGGACCAAGTTGGTCACTCATACCATATAAGGTAACGTAACGCTCTGCAAGTTCAGTTGCTTTTTGAATGTCATCACTGGCGCCAGTTGAAACTTTGCCAAATACGGTTTCTTCTGCTGAACGTCCACCTAGCAATGTTGCAATTCTACCGCGAATCTCGTCTTCTATCATTAAGAAGCGGTCTTCTTCTGGCATTTGAATTGTGTATCCTAAAGCACCTACACCACGTGGCACTATCGAGATTTTTTCTACTTTACCAGCACCAGGCATTAAGGCGCCAATAATAGCGTGACCAACTTCGTGATAAGCAACGGTCTTTTTCTCGGTTTCGTTAAGAACACGTGAACGTTTTTCTAAACCAGCTACTAACCGTTCGATAGCTTCGTTGAAGTCAGCCATTTTTACAGCATCGTGGTTGTTACGTGCAGCCATTAATGCAGCTTCATTGACTAAGTTCGCTAAGTCAGCACCAGCAAAACCAGGTGTTCTTGTACCAATAACCGCTAAATCAACATCTGAGTCTAATTTAACGTTACGTGCGTGAACTTTGAGAATTGCTTCTCGACCAATTTTATCAGGACGGTCTACAACTACTTGACGGTCAAAACGTCCAGGACGACGTAATGCAGCGTCTAAAACTTCGGGACGGTTAGTAGCGGCAATAATAATTACACCTGTATTAGCGTCAAACCCATCCATTTCTGTAAGTAACTGGTTGAGGGTTTGTTCGCGTTCGTCGTTTCCACCATAAAAACCACCGCTTCCTGCACGGGATTTTCCTAAAGCGTCTAACTCGTCTATAAATACTATACAGGGAGATTGTTGTTTGGCTTGCTCGAATAAATCACGTACACGTGCGGCGCCAACACCTACAAATAATTCGATAAACTCAGAACCGGAGATACTAAAGAAAGGTACACCAGCTTCCCCAGCAATAGCTTTTGCTAAAAGAGTTTTACCTGTTCCTGGAGGTCCAACAAGCAAGGCGCCTTTAGGAATTTTCGCACCCAAACGAGTATATTTATCAGCGTTTTTGAGGAAGTCTACAACTTCTTCTAACTCAGCTTTCGCTTCTTCGATACCCGCAACATCGCTAAATTTTACTCCAGTACTACCTTCAGAGTAAATACGCGCTTTGCTCTTACCAACAGTTAAAGCAGCAGGACCACCACCTTGACGGTTAAGGAAGAAACCCCAAATACCGACAAATATTAACGGAGGTAAAACCCAACTTAATAAAGTGCCTATCCAACCATTTTGGTCTGGAGGAGGCGCCGCAAATTCGACTTTGTTATCGCGTAAAATCCTAGGTAAGTCAAGGTCTATTGCAACAGGTGTAGTTTGGTAAACCTGTTCAACCTCTTTACCTTCAGGAGTTTGAGTTTTAATAGAATATTGAATTCGGTCTTGACCTACAATTGCCTTATTTACCTTACCTGCTTGTACTTGCACAATAAAGTCACTGTAAGGAATTCGAGGTAACTTGGGGCCAGAGAAGCTAGGAACAACTAAATTCAAGACCAACAGCAACGTTAACAGAACTAATAAACTACCACCAAACTGCCTAACACGGGGTGGCTTAATTTTATTTTTGTTATTATTAGTCTCTACCGGCATTAATATATTCCTCCAGCATGTAACGTCTATTTATATTTAATGGTTTATCCTCAAAATCCCTGATAACCTCGCAAGTTAATTATGAGAAATATTGTAAAGGATTATGAATAGTTCTATTGTAGAGAGAGTTTAGCTTTATGGGCGTTCGCGTCAACCGTCCCAGAAGATTCGTATAGCCGTACTTTTATTAGAGTAAATTTTATGGAAAATCAGATTGGATTAATTATTAAAGTTATGTTGCTCTCAGGGGTATTGTCATTTTTGATAAAATATGCTGAACCAGATATCTTACTTCCTGCCACTGCCGCAAATGCTCTAATTCTCGTATTATCTCCCAGTTTAATTATGGCAGTATTACTCGGCGCCCGTTTGATTAAAGCGAAAAATGGTTGAAAATTCTAGCAACGGATGTAATGAGTAGCTGTGCTGCTGAGACCAGAGTTTGTCTAAGTACAAAAACACTATTTAATTTGTGCGCCATTGGCGCACATTTAAAACTATGCCTGCTTAATGGCATGTATTTCATGCAATAAATCAATCAAATCTTCTCAGGACTTACGCATGAAAACCTAGAAACCTGGAATATACGTTGATAGCATGTAATAGAAATGACGATTTTGCGCTCGATTCCAGGTTTATGCAGCGTAAGTCCTATTTCTAATAAATTAGTTTTTACATCATCATTAAGTAAAGCATCCTTTACTTTTTGGACACAAATATTTAAAGTTTCTGAATCTATGTATGAGATGACTTCACTTTGTTTAGCACGAAATACTAGGCGCCTCTCTAACTAACGAACCATTACAATTGCTGGGCGAAAAGGATAAAATCGGCTAATCTAGCTACATCGTTAGTAAAATAGTTCGATAAAATTGGGGAGTCGGGTGTGAAATTAGGTCAGTGGATTGGTTTAATCGCCATTGTTATCTCTTTATATATATTGTGGCAAATTCGAGATGTGCTGCTACTGATATTTGCAGCTGTTGTAATTTCGACCACTTTAAACCGCTTGACTATGTGGTTTCAGCGTAAAGGGGTAAAGCGTGGTGGTGCTGTTCTACTGTCTGTGGGTATTTTCTTCGCGGTTATTATTGGTTTCTTCTTTGTTGTAGTACCTCCTTTTATCACCCAGTTTCAAGAGTTGACTTTACGTGTACCAAAAGGAATAGAGCTTTTTAATAATTGGCTTGATGTCTTTAAAACTCGTATCCCCGCATCAGTGGCGCCTTATATACCAGATGTTGATAGTTTAGTCAAACAAGCGCAGCCGTTTGTTAATCGTGTTTTAGGTAGTTCTTTTGCGTTTCTTTCTGGTTCACTAGAAGTTCTGCTCAAAATTTTACTGGTGCTGGTTTTAACAGGGATGTTTCTGTCTGAACCGCAAGCTTACCGGAAATTATTTATACGTTTATTTCCCTCGTTTTATCGGCGCCGAGTTGATGGTATTTTAGATAAATGCGAGGTGTCATTAGGAGGATGGGTTACAGGCGCCGGTATTGCAATGCTGTATGTTGGTACGATGAGCATGATTGGCTTGTTGCTATTGCGTGTACCATCAGCGTTAGCTTTAGCTGTACTATCAGGATTTATGAATTTAATTCCTAACCTTGGCCCAACAATTAGCGTTATTCCAGCAATGGCTATTGCTCTTTTGGATGCACCGTGGAAAGCTGTGGCTGTATTTGTTGTATATTTTGTGATACAGCAAACTGAAGGTAATTTTATTACACCGATGATTATGTCGCAGAAAGTTTCTTTACTACCTGCGGTAACTTTAATTGCTCAGTTGTTTTTCTTAACTTTCTTCGGCTTTTTGGGGTTGTTATTGGCATTACCTTTGACTGTCGTCACAAAAATATGGACGCAAGAAGTATTAATTAAAGATGTATTAGATGAATGGGGCAAAAAACCCGAACGTGAAACAGAATATATTATTGTTTCTGACGATTGTGCGGAAAAGCTGATTCCAAAACGTGATAGTTCAGTTGGTGATCAAGATTAGCAACAGATGCAACGGATAAGTAACGAATAACTCATCCGTTACATCCGTTTATAATCCGTTGCCATCTCCTCCCAAGTCTGGAATGGCGCCTTTTTGTCTCTGGTATATTTCTTTGAAGATTCGCTGTTGCTTGTTATGGTCTACAATTGGTTGAGGGTAACCTAAAGCGTCGCGTTCTAGGGGTGTAATTTTCCCAGTTACTAAATACTCGGTGTCTACAGAACGCAGTTCGGGTACCCATTCACGTATATATTCTGCTTCAGCATCAAATTTTTGTGCTTGAGAAGCGGGGTTGAATATTCGCACTGGTTTAGGGTCCATCCCACTCGAAGCACTCCACTGCCAACCACCGTTATTTGCCGATAAGTCCCCATCTATGAGTCGTTGCATAAAGTATTTTTCACCCAAACGTGGGTCGAGTAGTAAGTCTTTTGTAAAAAAACTTGCTACTATCATTCGACAACGGTTATGCATCCATCCTAATTCGTTCATTTGACGCATTGCTGCATCGACTATTGGATAACCTGTTTTACCTTCGCACCATGCTTGGTAGTATTGTTCGTTGGTTTGCCAAGGAAAATTTTTGAATGTTTCACGAAAGGCGCCTTCGGCAAGTTCAGGGAAATGATACATTGCATGTTGGTAAAATTCACGCCATGCAATTTCTTGCTGCCAAGTACGAATACTTATTTCGGTTTCTTCGCTACGACTATTCTCCATTGCGTCAAGCGTCGCTTTCCATACCGTTCGCACTCCAATAACTCCAAATTTTAAGGCAGCGCTTAACCTTGAAGTTCCATCAATGCTAGGGAAATTACGGTCTTCTTTGTAGCTATTAATAGCATTATAAGCAAATTCTTCTAAACGTTCGAGTGCGGCAACTTCGCCTGGTTCTATTGACATGCCACCATCCCAAACAAATCCTAACTCTTTAGCGCTTGGTAACTCTTTTACTCCTGCTATACGCGCTGTTTCAAGTTCTGCTTCCGTCAAACCTTCTGCATCACTCAATGTCTCCACAGGTTGAGCTTTGGGTTTACTGCTCCAATTTTTCCAAAATGGACTATAAACAGTATATGGCGCCTTGGAACCAGTACTTATTTCTTCTGGGGTATGCAGAATTTGATCCCAGTTTTTTTCGAGAAACCCTATTCCCTTTTCTTTCAAAGCACCGATAATCTTAGTATCACGTTCGTGTGAATATGGTTCAACATCCCAATTCCAAAAAACGCTATGCGCTTTTAAAGTATTAGCAAGTGCTGGAATAGCTTGCGTTGGGTTGCCGTGTAATATCAACAGTTGACTACCCACTGACTCATAACGTTTTTGCAGTGCAGCTAAACTGCCTATCAAATAATTCACTCTTACCGCAGCAATGTCATCACGCTCTAGTATGTTCGGGTCAAGGCAAAATAACCCTACTACTTTACGTGTTCGTTCTCTTGCTGCTGCAAGTCCGGTGTTGTCAGCAATGCGTAAATCGCGACGATGCCAAAATAAAATTAAATCAGACATTCCTGCTTCTTATGTGGTTCCCTTGTACTAGCATATGACGATTGGCGCCTTTTTGCATCATTCCACCGATAAGAGTTTTTAGTTTATTCTTCAAACGAATGCAACGGATGTATTATTAATTAATCCGTTACATTTGTTTATAATCCGTCCCAAACGGCGCCTGCGAGACAAATTTTTTCAGGATACGCTTGAGTGATGATTTTTTGACTTGCCGCACTGCTTCGTTAACATTGACCCATCGTCTAACACGTTGCCCAACTTCTGGGTATTTCTCGCTTTCTACTTCAACGGGTAATGAGTACATTTGAACACTATAAGTTTTGCCGTTTTTTTGATATTTGTAAGTGCCAAGTTGATTTGGGTTTACTTGCCCAATAACTCCAGCTTCTTCCCACGCTTCTTTTGCCGCAGAGTCAGGAGCGCTCATACCATTGACGACACCTCCTTTCGGAACAACCCAATTTTGTTGATTTCGAGTTGTAATCAATAAAATCTCAGTAGCTCCATTCTGAACGCGGTATGGAATTACTCCTGATTGTTGTAAAACTTTTTTTGTCTTTTGTGCCATCTCTGTTTCGTACAATATTACCTTTTTTGGTTTCCTGTACAATTTTGAATCATAAAGCCAGAATTTACCACTATATATTTATGATATTTATTTTGTTTCTATACAAATAAACCGGGTTTCTGCGAAAACCCAGTTTCTAGTACTTTAGAAAAACTCTTTAAATATCCGCCTTAGCCTCCTTTAACTTCAAATTGTATTTAGATTGTGGAGATAAAGGAGCAGCGAGGGAAATAATCTTTTCCATTACAAAGGGGGCAATACGGTTACATAAGACCGCCAAATGACTTTGCCATCCTACGAGTATTTCCGTAGTAGATTCTTGCTTTAATCCAGTTACAAGCGTTTTTGCTACCTGCTGAGGTGAAACAGGCGCCACCCAGCGAAATAATGTAAAGTCACGCACCATATCTGTATCAGTGAGTGATGGTAACAGTGCCAAGACTTTGATGTTGTGTACAGCAAGTTCACAACGTAGTGCTTGAGTAAATCCAACGATTGCGAATTTGGTGGCAGAATAAGTTGCCATTGTGGGAGCAGCAACTTTACCCATCAAACTAGAGACGTTGACAATAACCCCTTGACGCTGTGTCACCATACGTCGAGCTATTAATCGGGTAATTGCGTACATACTGATTAAATTAGTTTGTAATTCAGATTGCACGCTCTTAAGTTTGGACTCTAAGAAAGGAGTTTGGTGTGCCACTCCAGCACAATTAATGAGCATATGAATGGGACCATAGTCTTTCCAAGTCCGAGCAATTGCGATATCTACTTCGACCAATTGAGTTAAATCTAAAGGTAGCAGTATGACATCAACGCCATACTTCTTTACTTCGCAAGCAACCTCACTTAACCGCTGATGATTTCTAGCCACCAGTATCAATCTTTTCACTTGCTGTTGTGCAAATTCAATTGCAATAGCACGCCCAATACCACGAGAGGCGCCTGTCACTAGGACAGTTTTTCCTTGAATATTCATTTCACTTCACTCCAATTATTTAATATTCGTGTCTTCTATGTCATGTTGTTGCTGTAGTGGCGACATAAAAAGTGAAAATTTCAGCCAAATATTCCCTCATTACGAGTGGAACTACATCATCTCTAAACGAGTAACGAGTATAGGAAACGAAGCGTAAATTCCGAAAACAGTTGCGCGCACGTAAACATCTAAAACATCAGCATCAGTCGCATAATCCTATATTCTCCAGAATTAGCTTATTGTTGCATTCTTCAGAAATACCTTACATGAATTCCAGCGTCCTCCTAGGGTAAATATAAAGACTTACTAAAAATTTGCCTTACTCGCATACGCTAGCAACGGGATCATCGACCTGCAACAATTCTTAATCAGAAACGAGTGATTGTTACATTTCAATATATTATCCTCATAAATCTCAGATTTTTACCGGGAGTTTAAATGCTTTATATTAAAAAGACTTAACTTGATTAAAATTATTTTGAATCAAATAAATGCAAAAATTGCAAGAAGAAACTGGGTTTCTAAGTAAAATCTTCTTTCTATTAGAGGTTATCGATAAAAAAACCCGGTTTCTGTGAGGTAAGAACCAAATAACCTTGAAATAGTAAAGTATTCTATAGCAAATGAAGATGACTGAAAATTAGGCCTAATGACCATGTGCCAGTTGCTGGGAATGAATTGTAATGTCCCGACAGATATTTGCTTCTCGTTTGAGGGGTTTTGTGCAAGGGGCGGCAAAACAGATGACCATAAAGATGGTTGGGGTATTGCGTTTTTTGAAGGTAAAGGGTGTCGAATTTTTCTTGATGCCAAATCATCTGTGGCATCACCGATTGCGGAACTGGTGAGAAGTTACCCTATCCACTCAACTCATGTCATTGCTCATATCCGTAAAGCGACCCAAGGTGAAATTAACCTCGAAAATTGTCACCCCTTTCGACGTGAACTTTGGGGAAGATATTGGGTATTTGCCCACAATGGTGATTTGCCAGGATTTGAGATCAATAGTTCTAGTTTTTACATTGCTGTTGGTAATACTGACAGTGAAAAAGCGTTTTGTTTGATTCTCGAAACTTTACGCAAAGCTTTTCCAGAAGGTAGACCACCGATTGAAAAATTATATCCAGTACTTAAGGATATTACATTAAATATAGCCAAACAAGGTATCTTTAATTACTTACTATCTGACGGTGATTACTTTTTCGCTCATTGTTCGACTAAGCTTTGTTATATAGTACGTCAGGCGCCGTTTGCTGGCGCCCATCTAATAGACGAGGATATAACAGTAGATTTTAATGAACTTACTACACCAGATGACCGAGTAGCCGTAATTGCGACAACACCTCTTACCGATAACGAAGTTTGGACACAAATTCAACCTGGTCAACTATTAGCGTTTCGAGATGGAAACCCTTATATTATATCCAAATAGTAAGGTGGGCAGTGCCCACCCTACGTACCCCCGAAAGGACACATTTTAAAGTAGATATTTGAGTTGGTTAACACTTTCGTCGCCGACATCTGAACTTCACATGCAATTAACGATATTAACCAGCACGACGCAAAGTTTCTTGGTTACATAAAACAATACGATGTAAAGGAAGTCGCTGTATCATACCTTGGTCTTCAAACTGCGTCAGAACACGTGACACTGTAACGCGAGTAGAGCAAAGTATTTCCGCTACATCTTGATTTGTAAGGCGTAAATCAATCAACTGTCCATTATCAACAGTACGCCCAAATCTTTTAGCCAGCCATCCTAATAATTTTAGTAACATCGAATCTACTGTTCGGTAGCTACGAATTACCATCAATTCTTCTGCTTGCTCAACGTGTGCTGCTAATGCTTCCACCATCTTATTTTGACGGTCTAAAGGTAGCGCTACAGCTTCTACCGCACTCAAACATTCTATAATGTGTGGCTCTATAGTCGATAAGGCACTGCCAACAATATCTCCTGCACCCCAAATTCCCAAGGTGACAATTGTACCATCATCTAAATAAGTCATAGTTCGTACAGAACCACTTTGAATTTGCCAGACGCTACTATTTTGCGAAGGCACTAACTCACGGCGCGAAAAATACTTTTTACTGGCAACCGCAGGAAAATCACTAACTTGATACAAAGGAGTCATAAGCTTATAGCCGGGTCTTGAATTAGGAACAACTAATACCAATTCTTAATAATTCTTCCTTAACATTTTTTAACATAAAGCTAAATGTATTTTATTATACAAAATACATTGTTACAAACTGTTAAGTTGACGTTTATACAGAAGTGGTGCTGGTAATAAATATACCAATAAATGAAAAAAATACAATTTATTTTTTTTATTGTGTCTTAAATACTTTCTATAAATTTAAGAGATGCATAAGGCTAGTTTATAAAATAGATTTTTAGTCGATATATAATTTTCCTTCATAGAGATTTAATTATGGTTCCTTGTTTATTCCCCTAAGCCTGTAAGATTGATTTTGCGCGCTATGAGAATAAAATCGGGAGGAATAAAAAATGGAATTGCCAGAAAACCTGCAAATTATACGTGGACAAGTTGCAATTGTTACAGGTGCTTCTAGAGGTATTGGGCGTGCGAGTGCGATTGAATTGGCTAAGTTTGGAGCAAGTGTAGTGGTGAACTATGCCGCGTCCAATAGTGCTGCTGATGCAGTAGTTGATACAATTACTAATGCTGGTGGAACTGCGATTGCTTTAAAAGCTGATGTTTCATCAGTATCAGAAGTGGATGCGCTATTTAATGCCGTTATGGAAAAATTTGGGCGCGTTGATATTTTAGTTAATAATGCGGGCATTACGCGCGACACATTATTACTGCGAATGAAGCCTGAAGATTGGCAGGCTGTGATAGACCTAAATTTAACAGGTGTGTTTTACTGTACACGCGCAGCCAGTAAAATCATGCTCAAGCAACGTTCAGGGAGAATTGTGAATATTACCTCTGTAGCTGGACAAATGGGTAATCCTGGACAAGCAAATTATAGTGCTGCCAAAGCTGGTGTAATTGGCTTTACAAAAACGGTCGCAAAGGAATTGGCACCACGTGGCATTACAGTTAATGCTGTGGCGCCTGGTTTTATTGCTACTGATATGACCGACAAACTCAGCAATATAGAAGAAATACTCAAATTTATCCCACTTGCACGCTTTGGTAAACCTGAAGAAATAGCGGCTATGGTGCGCTTTTTAGCATCTGACCCCGCAGGCGCCTACATTACCGGACAAGTATTTAACGTCGATGGCGGAATGGTGATGGCGTAGGGTGCGTGACGCTACTAACAACTTTGAAATAAAAACGCTGATCTAGTAGCGTCACGCACCTTACCATGAATAGCAGGCATTTTTTTGGGCTTGATGGTGCGTGAAAGCAGTTTAATTTTCGTAACGCTGATTGACTGTAATGGCTTTCACGCACCTTACCATGAAAGCAGGCATTTTTTTGGGCTTGATGGTGCGTGAAAGCAGTTTAATTTTCGTAACGCTGATCTAGTAGCGTCACGCACCTTAGCATGAATAGCAGGCATTTTTTTGGGCTTGATGGTGCGTGAAAGCAGTTTAATTTTCGTAACGCTGATTGACTGTAATGGCTTTCACGCACCCTACTTTATTGGCATTTTTGCGGCTCGGATGCGTTGCCATACGGTAAAGGCTAGCAATACTATTGTAATGCTTACAGTTGCAGCTATTTGCACCAAATTTAAGCGCTGAAAGTGCATTGCTAATAAGTTTGAGAATAAGGCAATAGACCATAGTGTAAAAGCTGCATGACGTTGCGATAAACCCCATGCTAGTAGTCGATGGTGCAGGTGGTCTTTACCTGGGGTGTTCATTGGGTTTTTACCTGCCATCAGGCGCCTAACTATTACTTGAGTTGTGTCAAGTACGGGTAATAGCAAAAATAATACTGGAGGTACCAGTGCAAAAATAGTAGAAGCTTGAAGTTTTCCTAATATTGCTGTTGCCGCTAAAACATAACCAAAAAAATAGGCGCCTGCATCCCCCATAATTATTCGCGATGGATGAAAGTTATGCCGCAAAAAGCCTAGCGCTGCTCCCCCTAAAGCTGCTAAAACTAATGTTGCTGCAGCACGGTTAGGAATTTGGGCACTCACTGCAAGTAAACTCATGGCTGTAATAAATCCAATTCCTCCAACTAGTCCATCCATACCATCCATTAAATTAATGGCATTGGTAATTCCTACTACCCACAGTACGGTAACTAAAATTGATAGGGTTGAGTCAAAAGGAGTGCCAATCGCTATTTGAATAGTAATACCATTAGCTACAAGTAGTAGTGCCGTTAGTACTTGCACTAACATTCGCACGGACGATGGTAAGCCAAACTGGTCATCAATAAAACCAATTAAGACTAGTATTGAACCTCCTAACAAAATTGTTAGAACCTGTATTAATACATTTTGAACCTCAATTGGTCGCAGTAAGCTTGCTAATACCAGCGCTGCAATTACGCCTGTGTATATCGCCAAACCTCCTGCGTTTGGTAATGGTTCTCGGTTGAGGCGCCGCGCGTTGGGTTGGTCGGCCCATCCCACACGTAAGGCAAATTTCCGAACAGTGGGAATAAATCGCCATGTAACAATCCAAGCCAGCATAAAGGTAAACACCACTGCCAACCAGCCGGAACCGCCAGGGTCGGCTATTCCGAGAGACTGAAGAAACCCGTTTATATTCATCTCCCGACTCAGTAAATAATATTAATGAACTCTATGAACAACTGTATATTAATCATTTTTTTCAAATATATCTGTATCCAATCCTTGGATAAATACGGTTTTCACTCCTTAGCACTCGCCCTGATTGAGTGCTAAATTGTTAAACGTAAGAATTTAACAATTACAATATGGCGAAGATTGTAGCATTTAAAGACGAATCAAGACGAGCGTTAGAGCGTGGTATCAATGCTCTGGCTGATGCTGTGAAAATCACATTGGGACCCAGAGGACGCAACGTACTTTTAGAGAAAAAGTATGGGACTCCACAGATTGTCAACGATGGTATTACTGTTGCTAAGGATATTGAGTTAGAAGACCCGTTAGAAAATACTGGCGCCCGTCTAATGCAAGAAGTTGCCTCAAGAACTAAGGATATTGCTGGTGATGGTACCACAACAGCTACAGTCTTAGCACAGGCAATGATTAAAGAGGGTTTACGCAACGTTGCTGCTGGTAGCAACCCAATGTCTATCAAAAGAGGTATTGACAAAACAGTTGAAGCATTGGTGAAAGAAATAGCGAAAGTTGCCAAGCCAGTTGAAGGTAGCGCTATCGCTCAAGTTGCGACTGTTTCTTCTGGTAATGACGAAGAAGTTGGCGCCATGCTAGCCGAAGCGATGGAGAAGGTGACAAAAGACGGTGTAATAACCGTCGAAGAGTCAAAGTCTCTTAATACTGAACTCGAAGTAGTTGAGGGGATGCAAATCGACCGTGGTTATATTTCTCCTTACTTTATTACTAATAATGACCGGATGACGGTGGAGTATGAAAATGCTCGTATCCTGATTACCGATAAAAAAATTGGCAGCATTCAAGATTTAGTACCCGTCCTAGAAAAAGTAGCGCGCAGTGGTCAACCTTTATTGGTTATTGCTGAAGACATTGAAGGTGAAGCGTTAGCGACTTTAGTTGTTAACAAAGCTAGAGGTGTGCTATCTGTTTGTGCTATTAAGGCGCCTGGTTTTGGCGAACGTCGCAAAGCCATGTTAGAAGATATTGCGGTTTTGACCAAAGGACAAATGATTTCCGAAGATATCGGCTTGAGTTTGGACACCGCGAGCTTAGAAATGCTTGGCACCGCACGTAAAATCACCATTGATAAAGAAAGCACCACTATTGTTGCTGCTGGTGAAAATGGGGACGACGTTCAAAAGCGGATTAGTCAAATTCGTAGACAGCTTGAAGAAACTGACTCTGACTACGATAAAGAAAAGCTACAAGAGCGTATTGCCAAGTTAGCTGGTGGTGTTGCGGTAATCAAAGTTGGCGCCGCTACCGAAACCGAATTGAAAGACCGTAAGTTACGTATCGAAGATGCTTTAAACGCTACAAAAGCAGCAGTTGAAGAAGGTATTGTGCCTGGTGGTGGTACAACTTTAATTTATTTATCAAAACAAGTTGAAGCCATTAAAAACACTCTTCGTGATGAAGAAAAAATCGGCGCCGACATCGTGGCCCGTTCGTTAGAGGCGCCTTTACGCCAAATGGCTGATAACGCAGGTGTTGAAGGTTCGGTCATCGTCGCTCGCGTTCGCGAATCTGAATTCAACATCGGTTACAACGCTGCAACAAACGAATTCCAAGATTTAATCGCGGCTGGTATTATTGACCCAGCGAAAGTTGTACGCTCCGCACTGCAAAACGCCTCCTCAATTGCGGGTATGGTATTAACAACCGAAGCAATTGTCGTTGAAAAGCCTGAGAAGAAAGCTGCTGCTCCCGATATGGGTGGCATGGGTGGCATGGGCGGCATGGGCGGCATGGGTGGCATGGGCGGCATGGGCGGCATGGGCGGCATGGGTATGATGTAATTTCATGCCGTACAGAACACATAAGTTTTACCAATGGCTGACTTAATTCAGTCTAACCAATATTAGAATCTTCAAAGCAGTTTGTTTTAATCCAAGACAAGCTGCTTTTTTATGGCTTTTTAACCTCAATTGTAATGTAATGTAAATTTATATTGACTAAGAAACCTGGTTTCTTGAAGAAACCAGGTTTCTCAAAAGCTAGCCTAGAATGTAAAAAAATATGAAGCTAAATTTACGTAAATCATTACAAAAGCTTACGAGAATGCAACATCAAGAAGAAGAAGACGATATACAAGATTTTTATCATCAGCCAGGAGAACTTCCAGGACAAATCAACATACAAGGGGATGCCGTGAAAACTCAAATCCGTCTAGTTGATTACAACGAAACATTTTTGGTAAACAAAAAGGATATAACTCCCCAGCAATGCGGAGAGTTTCTAGATACTAAATCTGTGTCTTGGGTTGACGTACAAGGATTAGGTAGTCCTGAAATTATCGAAGATTTAGGTCGTGTGTTTGAGTTAAATAGTCTGGTTTTAGAAGATGTTGTCAATATGGCAGAGCGTCCTAAAACCGAAGATTATGATGACCAGCTTGTGATTATTGCGCGGATGGTAATGCCAAAACCCAAGGGTTCGGGATTTTATAGCGAGCAAGTCAGCTTCGTTTTGGGTAAATATTATTTATTGACTATTCAAGAAGAACCCACACGCGACTGTTTTGAAGCAGTTCGACACAGAATAAAGCACAATCGAGGTATAATACGCAAACACGGCGCCGATTATTTAGCTTATGCGCTCTTGGATTCGATTGTTGACGGTTTTTTCCCAGTTTTAGAGCGATATGGAGAAAAAATCGAAGATTTAGAGCAAGAAGTAATTATCAAACCAACTCCTCAGACTTTGCGAAAAATCTATAAGATTCGGCGCCAGCTTTTAAAGTTGCGACGTGCCATATGGCCCCAACGCGATGTCATTAATAGTTTAATTCGAGACAGCGGTAATTTAATCAGCGATGAAGTTCGGCTATATTTACGCGATTGTTACGACCACTCTATACAAGTAATAGATATGGTCGAAACTTACCGGGAACTCTCATCTGGGTTGATGGATGTATACTTGTCGGCAGTAAGTAATAAAATGAACGAAATCATGAAATTTTTGACCGTGATGTCCTCTATTTTTATTCCTTTAACTTTTATTGCGGGTATTTATGGGATGAACTTTAACACTGAAAAATCACCACTGAATATGCCCGAATTAAATTGGTACTGGGGGTATCCTCTTTGTCTTGGCTCAATGGGCGCCATCGCTATAGGGTTACTATTGATATTCAAACGGCGGGGATGGCTTGATAATGCTTCTTCCCTAAAGGATGATAACCCTTGACAAGGCGCCAAAAATATACGCTTATTATTCTTTTAGTTATCTTTTTGTGACGCGGTGGGAGTTAAAGTTAAAACCTTATGCAAGATAATAATTTACTGGTACTTACGTTCTACATAATTGGGATAGCATATACAATCAATCGTATGATTGAATCTATCGACGATCAAATAAATTTTACTTCCCAAAAAGCGGTTATAGATGAACAGCTCAAAGAACAAAATATATTTGATGATGTAGGAATTGCATTTAAACTTAAGGCGACTTATGGACTTGATGATTTGAAAGAATTATTAATGTTAGTCCAAAATAAATCAAAAAATCTTGCTGTCTATGTAGATTGGGATAATAGCTCAATTGTAACTCAACACAACAAAGCGTCAATGCGAGTCATTCGCAAATCACCCGATATCACGCGCGACTTAGCAGTTCCGCAAACACCAAGTTTAGTTGCTCCAGAAAAAACGCTTACTAGTACAATCACTTCTGAGAATACTTTTGAGTTTGATAAAGAGGCAGGAACTTATAAAAATAAAAAGCCCATTGTTGATATTATTAAAGACTTGCAAAAAAGTCTAGTCAAAGCAAACCGGATTTTATTTAAAAAATTCATGAACGAGGAAACTAATCTCGAATTTTCCCTTCAATTAGTACTTCGCATCTCAGAAGTACGTGTTGGTTTGGCGCCTGGTGTAAATAAACCACCTATGTGTATTATTAATTGCCCCTTCACCATCCGCAAACTGCCTTGGACTTATGCACTTCCCTGGAACAAAAAAAGATCATAGTAATTTGGTTAGTCTATCTAATCAGAGACTACACTAATATATTGAGAGAGTAGGCGAGGCGGTTGCAGATTCTTTTTATAAAGAGTCTGAGGAAAGTCCGGGCTTCCGAAAGACCAGACTTGCTGGATAACTCCCAGTGCGCGCGAGCGTGAGGATAGTGCCACAGAAAGATACCGCCAAAAAAGTTAGGAGTGAGGAGTTAATAACTCATAACTCATAACTATTTTGGTAAGGGTGCAAAGGTGCGGTAAGAGCGCACCAGCAGCATCGAGAGGTGCTGGCTCGGTAAACCCCGGTTGGAAGCAAGGTAATGGAACTACGGTTGGTCTTTTACCAGTTCCGTTAAATGAGCCGCTTGAGGCGTTTGGTAACAAACGTCCCAGATAGATAACTGCCGTTTAATATAGAGATGCTATACGTAGTGTTTCTTATTAGATAACAGAACCCGGCTTATGTCCAACTCTCTCTTAAAATTAAAATATTAGATTCAGATTTTGCTTTCCTTCGGAACACTACGTGAACGCACATAAACGGATTTTTGGATGTCCCTAGCTTACCCACGCCGTCAACGACAACTCGAAAACTTAGTAAAAAAATTAGGTCTATCGATAGATGCACCTATCAAATGGAATTTGCTCGATATGGCATTGACTCATCCAACAGCTTCAGAGTCAGCAAATTATGAGCAATTAGAATTTGTTGGTGATGCGGTAGTACGTTTAGCAGCGGCTGTAGTATTGTGGGAAAGTTATCCTGAATGTCGTGTTGGTGATTTTGCCGCAATTCGTTCGGTATTAGTCAGTGACCGTATTCTTGCTCAACTAGCGCGTTTTTATGGTTTAGAGTTATATTTACTTGTTGCTGGCAGCGCTACAACCGATAGAATTGGGCAAGAGTCACGTTTAGCAGATTCTTTTGAAGCTGTTCTCGGCGCCTTATACTTGAGTACAAACAATTTAGAATTAATTCGACCTTGGTTAGACTCGCATTTTAAAGAACTTACCAATCAAATACGTCAAGACCCAGCGCGTTTAAATTATAAAGCAGCACTTCAAGAATGGACGCAAGCACAATTTAAGGTTTTGCCTGAGTATCGAGTCGTAGAAATTACCAACGCGCAGCACAACGAAGACCGTTTTAGCGCGGAAGTTTGGTTGCACGATAAAAAACTCGGTCAAGGTAAAGGACGCTCAATAAAAGCAGCCGAACAAGCCGCCGCTAAAGTAGCTTTTTTTGCTTTAGACTCAGAACAAAAAAATGCCTAATGGTCTATGTCATAAGGTTTGGTGTGTAGGGTGTGTCAAAGCGGTTACAATCTTGAATAAAACGAAAAATTATGTGCTTTGACACACCACGGAAAATCCTGGTGCGTGACGCTACTAGTCTTGTCGTGAAACGTGCAATTTTTCCGTGGCGTCTAATCGTCTATGCCATAAGTTTTGGTGTGTAGGGTGTGTCAAAGCGGTTACAATCTTGAATAAAACGAAAAATTATGTGCTTTGACACACCACGGAAAATGCTGGTGCGTGACGCTACTAGTCTTGTCGTGAAACGTGCAATTTTTCCGTGGCGTCTAATCGTCTATGCCATAAGCTTTGACACACCACGGAAAATGCTGGTGCGTGACGCTACTAGTCTTGTCGTGAAACGTGCAATTTTTCCGTGGCGTCACACACCCTACGCTCTTATAATGAGATGTTAATGTATAATAAGACACTATCTTCTTATTTATTAAAACTAGAATATTAAGCTATGTTAAATAAAATTAATACTGCGGTTATTGGGGTTGGACGTTGGGGTGTTCACTGGTTGAGAATTTTATTAGAGCATCCACAAGCTAATTTAAAAGCAGTCGTAGACCCCAACCCAGAACGCTTAGAAGCGGTTAAACGTCAGTATAATTTAGGCGACGATGTTGTGCTAACGACTGATGCTCAAACATTGCAACATATCAATGAACTCGAAGCAGTAATAATTGCCACTCCAGCAACAACTCATTATTCTTTAATTACAGATGCTTTAAAATGGCGCCTGCATGTACTAGCAGAGAAACCTTTGACGCTCTTAGCTTCAGAATGTCATGAACTATGCGAGTTAGCATCAGCGCAGCAACGAATATTGATGGTTGACCATACTTATTTATTTCACCCTGCTGTAGAACGTGGTAGAAGTGTTATTGAGTTAGGAAGTATTGGTGATTTGCGCTACGGTTATGCAACTCGTACTCACTTAGGACCAGTGCGGCAAGACGTTGATGCGCTTTGGGATTTGGCAATTCATGATATTGCTATTTTTAATACTTGGTTAGGAGAAGTCCCAGTTAAAGCACAAGCAACTGGTACAGTATGGCTACAACAAAAATCTAACCTAGCTGATTTAATTTGGGCAACATTAACTTACAAAAGTGGCTTTACCGCGCATATTCACCTATGCTGGTTAAATAATGATAAACAAAGGCGCCTCGGTATTGTCGGTAGTAAAGGTAGCTTAATATTTGACGAAATGTCACAGGCGCCGTTAACCTTAATAAACGGAGAATTTGAAGCACAAGGAAATCTATATATTCCAATCAACCAAAGTCAACAAATATTAGAACTCGAAAAAGCAGAACCATTAAAAAAAGTTTGCAGCCATTTCCTACAATGCATACAAACCAACACTTCCCCTACTATCTCCGATGCAAAAGTAGGCGCCGAATTAGTACAAATTTTAACTGCCCTCACAAAATCACTCCACTCTGAAGGAACACCAATTAATTTAGATTATTAAATTTTATTACAATTATTCTTGTGGAACGGGCATCGCAAGCCCCGTCTATAAACTATATTAGTTCATTCAAACTATTTGTGTTTATTTACTTTTTGTTTTGTTATTATGACTAGTTCTTAATTTTCGGTTTAACAACTTAAAGCTTGATTTTTCAATTGTATGAGCTATACTTGTTTCTTCAAGTGCTGAAGGTTGAGCTACTAGATGTTTAATACTTGGCACTTCAGGTAGTGCTATTGGCGGTATATTTTCTGTTGTACTATCAGTGGCATTAATTAAGGGTAAGGTAATTTTGATAGTAGTGCCTTTATTGATACCTGCACTTTTTAAAGAAATTGTACCCGCCATCATTTCGATTAAGTTGCGAGATATTGCTAGTCCTAATCCTGTACCACCAAGTTCACGATTTTTGGCGCCTTCTACCATTACAAAGGGACGAAATAATTTATGCTGTTGCTCTGGTTCTATACCAATGCCCGTATCTATGACACTAATTACTACATGTGATTGATTATTTGTCAATTCATCTTGATAAATCATTTCAGTAAGAATTGTAATACTTCCTTCTTCTGTAAATTTTGTAGCATTACTAATTATATTTATCAAAACCTGCTTTAATTTGATTGGGTCTGCATTCACAGGTATAGAATTTTCTAATTCTGGAATGTTTAACTTTAAACCTTTTTGCTGAATGTTGACTGACTGTAGGTTTATGACTTCTTTTAATATGTCACATAAATCGATTTTCTCTAAAAATACCGATAGTTTTCCTGCTTCGATTTTGGAAATATCAAGCAAATCGTTGATTATTTCCAGTAGATGTATTGCTGTATCGTCAGCAATTTTAAGATATTCGAGTTCTTCTTCTCTACTATCGCACGAATTATCGCGTACCAATTTAACGCAGGTCATAATTGTATTGAGAGGATTTCTCAATTCGTGTGAAGCTGTTGCTATGAACTGACTTTTGACTTGGTTGGCTGTTTTTGAGTCTTGCCAAGCTATTTCAAGTTCTTCTCCCCAACTTCTCAATCGTTTGACCATATGGTCAATTGCTCCCGATAGCTGGTTGAACTCGCGAATTTGAAAACGGGGAACACGCAATGATTGCGAACTCGAATTGATATTTAACGCATAATCACAAAGTTTTTCTACCGGACGTGCTAAATAGCGTGCTAAACATAATGATGCTACTAAACAGGCACCGACTAAGCCCAATGTTAAAATAAATAAAATAACCTTAAGTTCTATTAAGCCATATAAAGCGTTATCTAAAGTGGTAACATCCAAAATAATCCATTTTTGACCAGGGACATTTGAAATAGGATTTTTAATTGCAGTGTAACCTGCAAGTAATTCTTCACCTTGCTTTTCAAAGAAAAACTGTAAGCTATATTTTTTACCTGATATGGCATTTTTAACAATTTGCTGTAACCTTGCAGCATCAGCATGTTGAGCAATATTTTTACCTACACGTTCTTCAATAGGATGTGCCAAAATTTTCCCATCATCCGAAATAACTACGGTTGACCCTGTTAGTAGTCCTGGTTTTTTTCTGACTTTTTGTTGCAACTCGGCTTGAATGGTGAGCGCATATCTAATTGTACCCGTGTTATCTTGCACAGGCGCCGATAGTAGAAGCTGTAATTTATTTTGAGTTCCCCGCTCAGAATTTTTGATAGATTTAATGTAAACCTTGGGTGGAATAACGATTGTAGCTCTAATACCACTAGATGCTTCCATTGCTTCGATATCATCGAGCAGTTCGTCTTCGCAAGTACTAGCGATAACTTTATGATTTTCTAAATCGCTAAACTGAACACATTCAATATTAGATAAATTTTTTTCAAGTTTATTAATAAATTGTTGCACAGTGGCACTGTCACCAGACCGAATCAAGTCAATTTGAGTTGCTGTAAGTAAATTACTTTTGAGACTTTCAACATTGTTGGTAATTTTTTCAGCCTTGATGTCAGCACTTTCGGTCAAATTTTGTTGTGCAGTTTCAAGCTGAGTTTGACGTGCTTTCCTGAAGACTATAAATTCTCCGGTCAACAAAACCGGAACTGACAATAGCAGAATCCTGGAAAACAGTAAACGACGAAACGATGAAGGACGCGGTTTAGGCATCGGCAATCTCACTTAGCATATGCAAACCACAACAGCTACAATATCTTAACTCCATGAAAAAAGTTATTAAAGAATGATTATGAGGTAAGCATAAATCGATTATTGGTGACAAAATGAACAGCAAATTATGTAGGGTTACTACCCTGACTAAAAATTATACACCCATCTAGCACCTACGTGTGTGACACGCTTTCCTAAAAATTGCAACAAGTAGATGTTTAAAGCTTGACAAAATGCTCACACCTCGTCCTAATGTTACAGTAGTCCTTGCAATGAGTGCTGATGGCAAAATAGCAGATTTCCAACACTCACCTGCACGCTTCGGGTCAAAAAATGACAAGGCACATTTAGAAAAACAAATTGCCATTGCCGACGCGGTGTTATTTGGCGCCAGTACTTTACGAGCGTATGGCACAACATTGACTGTCACGGACTCTAATTTACTCCAACATAGAGAAAATTCGGGTAAAGATTCACAGCCTCTTCATATAGTTATTACAGAAAAGGCAAACATGAATCCGGAAATTCGTTTTTTTAAACAGCTAGTGCGTCGCTGGTTGCTCACAACCGACGAAGGAGCAACTAACTGGCGCCATCGGAGCGAATTTGAGCAAATTTTAGTATTTAAAGATAATTTAAAGTCTTCGCAAACAAATATTAATCTTGTTGCTGCCCTCGAGTATTTCGCAACAATTGGTATTGAAAAGCTGGCTGTGCTAGGTGGTAGTCAACTAGTGGCCTCAATGCTAGAACAAAATTTAATAGACGAATTTTGGTTAACCGTTTGCCCGTTACTTTTAGGTGGTACTAATGCACCCTCATTAGTAGCAGGCGCCGGGTTTATAGAAAAAATGGCGCCGCGATTAGAATTATTAGAAGTAAAACAAGTCGAACAAGAAGTATTTTTACATTACCGCGTTATTAAATCTGAAAATTAGGTGCTT
Organism: Calothrix sp. FI2-JRJ7; assembly: GCA_019359675.1. Taxonomy (GTDB): domain Bacteria; phylum Cyanobacteriota; class Cyanobacteriia; order Cyanobacteriales; family Nostocaceae; genus Dulcicalothrix. The sequence goes on along the minus strand of JAHHGX010000023.1, from coordinate 15,171 downwards.
TTTGATTGATTAAGAGGCGCCTGTTATTATTTATATTGAATTAGGGTCTTCTCCCAGTTCACGTAATTTCGCAGCCCCTAAGCGCTATATTGAGGTTGATACCCCCAGTTTAAATGGTAGACAGGCGGGCAGGGATGCCCGCTTCACAAGAGGGTGCTTTTATATACTAGTTAGGTAGTAATGCCTTCTAGTTGTTCATCTGTTAATTCATATAGTTCTCTGAGCTTTTGTAATTTATCTTCGCTTGCATCCCAAAAACCGCGTCCATTTGCTTCTAGCATTCTGCTAATGATATTACGAAATGCTTCGGGGTTTGCTTTGCGTAATTTTTCTGACATCTCAGGGTTTAGTGCATAAGTATCGGCGGCTTGGTCATAAACCCAATTATCGGTAAAATCAACGGTACCACCCCAACCTATTAATGCTGTCATGCGTTGGGATATTTCATAGGCGCCACCGCTTCCTTGGTTTACCATAGCCAATGCCCATTTGGGGTTTAGTAACTTGGTGCGGTATTCCATTCTAAGTAAGTCATCTAATTGTCGAGGTGTAGTATCTTTAGAGAAGCTTTCTACAAAACTAGCTGTGACTTTTTTACCGCGTTGTTTTTCTGCGGCTTTTTTTAACCCACCTGTATTAGCGTAATATTCTTGAATGTCGGTCAACCCGTATTCTACAGAATCTATTTCTTGAATTATTTGACTTGTAGTTTTGAGTAAAGTATTTAGTACATCTTTACGTGCTTGTCCTTTATCGTTTCTACCGTAGCTAAAAGCATTACGACTTTGCCAAGTGTTTGCAAGTTCGTCTCCAGATTCCCAATTTCCATCAACAACTTGGTCGTTAACTAGTGAACCAAAATCACCTGCTGGGTTAGAAAATAATCTTGCGGAAGCATTTTCTACACCTTGTGCTTTCAAAGCCAAAGCGTGCTTTCTAATATAATTCTTCTCTTCCGGTTCCAATGCATCTGCCGCGCGTGCAAACAAATCATCCAACAACTCAATAATATTGACAAAACTATCGCGAAAAATACCCGATAAATTAGCCAAAACATCAATACGAGGGCGCCCAATTTCCTCCAAAGACTTCAACTCATAACGAACAACCCTTCCCGTACCCTCTTTCACAGGTTCGGCGCCAACCAACTCCAACAAAATACCTAGCGACTCACCCTTAGTTTTAATTGCATCCAACCCCCATAACATCACAGCAACAGTCTCTGGATACTCCCCATTTGCCTCCAAATGCTGCGCCAAAATCTTTTTAGCAATCTCCCTACCCCTCTCATAAGCAGCAGGAGAAGGCATTCGATAAGGGTCTAAAGCATGAATATTCCTCCCCGTAGGTAACACCCCAGCACCATCACGTAACAAATCACCACCAGGTGCCGGCAGAATATACTCACCATTCAAACCTCGTAAAAGATTCGTCAACTCATCAGTAGTACGCATCAACAACTCCCTAATTTCTTTCTCTTGTGGGATGGGCATCCTTAGAGTCCCTTCTTCTCCCTTGCCTGTTAATTCTTCTCCAAAATAAGCTTCCAAATAACACTCCATCCTCTCATCATCAGGCGCCTCACCCAAAACATGTAACCCCGAAGAAAACAACCTATTCTCTAAAACCTGCAAATACTCATACAACACCACCAAATAATCATCAAAAACACGCGCACTAAACAACTTCACATTCTCAGGACTAAAACTAATCCCCAACTTACGCGCCTCTTCAAACGGACAATCACTATCCAACCCACTATCAACAATCTTCTTACAAATAGCTTCCTTCAAAATATAATTCTTCGTCGGTTCCTCACGGTACTCAGCAATTAAATCTCGTAAAGCAACCAACTCCTTATATAACCCCGCACGTCCATAAGGAGGCACATTATGCGATATCAACGTTCCATAACCGCGACGCTTCGCCAATATCGACTCAGAAGGATTATTAGCAGCATATATATATAGATTAGGTAAATTACCCAATAAAATATCCGACCAAGAATAGCCAGTATTACCTAAAGGAGAACCAGGCAACCATTCCACAGTGCCATGCATACCAAAATGAACTATAGCATCAGCCTGAAACCCATTTTGTAACCACTTATAATAAGCAGCATACTGTGGATGAGGTGTCAAATCACGTTCAAACATCAACCGCATCGGGTCTCCTTGAATACCCAAAGGAGGTTGCACACCAATCCAAACATTACCTAAATTTACACCACCAATATGAAACTCATCGCCATAAGTTTTAATACCACTATCCGTCAAAGACTTCCACTGCTTCTCAATACGTGAGGAATGCAAATAACCAAGCCACTTCTCCAAAATCCTTACATGAACCTGTCCTATATTAGATTCATCAGCATCTTTAACTCGTTTAATTAACTCTTCTCCATCTTCCGGAAATTCTCCCACATCATAACCTTGAGCCTTCAAAGCTTCCAAAAACTTAATCAAACTCCGAGGCACATTTAACAAAGCTGCCGTACCAGTGGCGCCATATCCAGGAGGAAAGCCATATAATATCACAGCTATTTTACGTTCTTTTTCAGGTTTTTGTCTTAAACTAACCCAGCTTTTAACCCGACCAATTAATCTATTGACACGTTCCGGGACTAAATATATATCTTCCCCTACTAAACCACCTAAAGGAACAGTATCGATGGCGCCATCCAATTCAGGCAATGCGTATAAAACGACACTTTGCAATCCACCAATCCCCTGACGAGTCCAAGAATGAATATCTTGAATTAACAAAGGTGCAGCGACAAAATACGGAATATTTTTACTGCTGAGAATTCTTTTTGCTACCTCAATTTGTCTACCTGCTTCCATCGAACCAGCAGGCCCACCGACCAGAGGAAAACCAATAGTAGAAACTATTGCATCAACTTTGACAGCTTCTTTAGATAAAGAAGGTGTTTCAATATTATCTTTATAGCGCTGAATAGTTTCATGCTCGCTCGTCATCCAGTCACGAACAGCGACATGTCCTTCAACACCATTGATAAATATAGGTAGTGGTATTAACCCAGCATCTTCAAATTTTTTAATTAATTGGGGAATATAAGGTTGTTTGGTAATAACGTGTTTACGATATAACAGAATTCCAATAATGGGTGATGAAACAGAATGTATTTTTTCATACCACTCTAAATATTCGTGTGGAGATTCAAAATATCCTTGGTAGTCGGGATGTAATAACCCCATATTAGGAGTTTCAACAGGTGGGGGTATTTCTCCGACTTTAAGATTCAGATATTTTTCGCCAAGTGTCCAAAATAATGATGCCACATTATCGGCGCCACCAGCGTTCCAATATCCATATATAATGAGCCAGTTACGGAGGTCTTGGACTTTTTGAACGGGGACATATTTAAGCAGTTTGGGACCAATCTTTAAAAAGCTGATATAACCTGCGAGTTTATCCTCCTCGCGTCCATTACTGAATTTATCAAGTATAAATTTTACAGGCTTAGGCATTCCCTTGGGCTTATCACCTATGGAAAAGGCGCCTATTTTAGTTAACGCCATTAATTCCAAAGCTGACTCAAACACAAGCCTAATGGGAATTTCTGCGATTCTCTCACGTAACCAAATCACTTGGTCATAATCAAATAATAAACTGCCAAAAAACACATCGGCGTTCTTGAGTGCTGCTTCAACCTCAACTTGCTTACTACTTATATCCCTATCGCTATATACACACACATCTAACTCAGGACAACGTAAAACAGCCATTTCAGCCGCTTTACGATATAAGTCAGCGTTGAACGATTCAAACCCAGCAATCAAAACGATGCGTTTCATGCTTAAAAGTAAAGATAAATAAACAAATATTTACTTTCATTTTAAACCTATTCTTCGGACAAATATTTTAATCTGTCAATCAGGAGCATTCCTAAGCAAATCAAGTTGTGTTAATATAGTTAAATTGAGGACATAGTTTATGTTTCTCGCCTTCAATTGACACTTAGCGCTTGCATAGAACTGTTGCACTTATTATAAATGTAATGAGTTGAACTCATAAATTTTAGACATGAATTTTGAGTGGGACGAGCAGAAAAACGAGCTTAACATAAGTAAGCACGGTTTTGATTTTGCCGATGCTTATCGAGTTTTTCAGTTGCCGATAGCGGTTGAGCTTGATGAAAGGAAACGTAATGAACAATACCTCAAGAACCGACTGGTCTAGAATTGATGCAATGACTGACGATGATATTGACACATCACATATTCCACCTCTTACAGATGAGTTTTTCTCAAAAGCAAAGTTAAAAAAGCCTTCATCATCATTGGCAACAGTTGCTATTCGTATTGGTTTTGAAACTTTAGCATGGTTCCAATCAAAAGGTGAGGAAGCAGAACAACATATGGCTGCTGCATTAGCAATTTATGCAGAAGCGCAAAAGAATGCTGCGAATGTGCGTCAATCACCTTGACTATCATTTTTAACCTAATACTTTTTATTTAAAATCAATTTCTTAACTTTCATTCTAAACCTGTCCTTCAGAAAAGGCGCGACTGTTGTACACAAAGAAAGAAGCGTGAAAAAATCCCACGCTTATCATCTTAGTTAAACATTTTGTAGAGTTGATTCTTTTTGAGGTGCAGCTTCTTCTTTACGTAATTTAAGTGCATCAGCTTTCATTTTCTTACTCGCTTTAAAGAACTTGGGTGGTTCTTCTAATGGCATTTGAGCAAGTGACTCAAAACCAAATACATTCTTTTGAGGAAGGAACTTTGCTATTACAGAAACAAAGTATGGTCTTTTCTGTTGTTCTTTCGGTATTTTGGGATTAAATCTGAATGGTGGTACGAGCGAATCTCTCCAAAATAAAGGTATGTGACTTGCTTTCATGTATCTAACACGTTTGGTAATATCTGATTTTTTTACATATTCTAATCTATCTTCTGTAAAGTTTTTGAAGACAGAAATACAAGGTACCTGACACACTGGGATAAATTGCCATATTCCACTTAATTTAAATTCAAAGTCTTTCAACTCTTTACACATTCCTTCATTATTGCCTGCATCAAATGCTACAAGCTGAAATCCGATTTGATGCGCTTTATCTCGTCCTGGAAAGTGAGTTATTTTTGGGTAGACTATTAATCGTTGACGATTACCTTGATTTGCTACACACTTTTTAAGTGCGTCAAAAGCTTTTAATCCTTTGTTCGTGGCAATGTAGAATAATGGGTATTTATTACCACTAACTGTAATAGTAGCAGATTTTTTCTCTTCGTCGAAGTCTACAATAGCAGGTATGATACCTACTGCCTTAAAAAATAGTTCAGCACTTGAGGTGTTAGAATCCTTTTCTACAGATTCTATAGTTGGTTTCGGCTTTTTGATTGGTAGCGCCTGTTTTTCTTGATTTTCTAGCATCTTTTTAATAAAGCTTTGTTTTATATATTATCCTGTACGTACCATAAAACGGCGCCAAAGTATTCAACGACGTTATGGGCACAAATAATTAAACAATACAGATAAACAATACAGAAATATTGAATTTGTTTCAAGGGTGATATCACTTATTTGTTACATCCGTTCATAATCGTGTTGTTGAAGTTACGGCGGTGACATATAATCAAAATTATTAAAAATTTGTTAAATAAAGTTTTATATGCAACCACCTAACACTGAACCAAAGGCATGTATCTACAAAGCTGAGTGAAATGATTTGGTTATTGAGTATGGTCGTCAGTGGATGGGGGTAAACCACAAACAACTACTTTACCAGCAGGAAGCGTATTTTTATACTCAGAACGTGAGTTTGTCTGGCATCAGCGACACAAAAAAAGCGAGTATGTAAATTTACTTTTAGAACCTACCTTACTCCGGCGCCTAACCGGCGAAAGCGGACTTTCGACTAATATTGAGTTAGAGCATAAAGCTATTTTTCCAGATGCAACAATTTTACACGTCGCACAGTTATTAAAATAAGAGGCAATAAACGGCGGTTTGGCAGGAAACTTATATGTAGAGTCTCTACGTAACTTGCTCTCACTACATTTGCTTAGAAACTACACAGGTATAATTAAAACTCCCAAACAAGAAGCTGGTGTTATTGGCGCCCTTAAATTAAAGCAAATAAAAGATTATATCGAAGATAACCTGGCATCCGAATTATCTATCGAAACCATTGCTTCTTTTGTACCAATGAGTCAGTTCCATTTTGCCCGCGCTTTCAAATTTTTGACTGGAGAACCTCCTCATCGCTATATCTTACAGCGAAGAATTGAGAGAGCAAAAGTACTATTAAAAGTTACGCAATATTCAGCAGCAGAAATTGCGTACCAAGTTAGGTTTTCTCATCCCAGCCATTTTACTTCCCAATGAGAGCAAAATTGTTGGAGCCACTCCCAAATATTTTCGCGAAGGCGCCTAGAAACCGGGTTTTTTTTGTTGATACCTTGCAATAGAAACAACAATTCTGTGTAAAAACCCGGTTTCTTGAATGTGCGGTTAGTTGCTTGATACAATAGCAGGTTCCCTGGATGCTTCTCTATCGGCTGTAGTAAATTCCAAGGGAAGTGCAGAACGTAAGACAGCATCCAACAAACCAGGAAATAACACCTCTAAATCATTACGTCGTAAAGTGTTAATGTGCTGCGTTCCCTCTTTGCGTGTCAAGACTACACCAGATTCACGAAGAATCTTAAAATGATTTGACATAGTAGACTTTGCAATTGCAAAATCGAAGCCAGCGCAGCACTGTTCTCCAGCCACCGCTAACTGCCTAACAATCTCTAACCGTACAGGGTCGCCTAAAGCATATAGGACTCCTGCTAACGTCATATCTTTTTGGTCTGGGTGATATAGAAATCTCATACTTGCATTATTTGACAAAAAGGACTATATTTTATTTATTCGATAAAACCGAACTAAGGAAATAATATTTGGGAGGCGAGTATGTCATCCGTTACAAATGTGACAGAAGCCACATTTAAGCAAGAAGTCTTAGAAAGCTCAATGCCAGTGCTAGTTGATTTTTGGGCACCCTGGTGCGGCCCGTGTCGGATGGTGACTCCCGTGGTAGATGAAGTTGCTGCCGAGTACTCTGGACAAGTAAAAGTAGTGAAGTTAAATACTGACCAAAATCCCACGGTCGCCAGCCACTACGGGATTCGCAGTATTCCAACACTAATAGTCTTCAAGGGGGGTCGGCAAGTAGATACGGTCGTAGGCGCAGTGCCAAAAGCAACCTTGACTAAAACTTTATCACAGTATTTGTAACAAAGTGAAGAGTTAATAGTTATGAGTGCTGAGTGAAGAGTTAGAAGTAGGGTGTGTGACGCTATCACAATTTTGAAAAAAAAACTAGTAACCTACTAGCGTCACGCACCTTATAGAAGAATGGCACTGACTTAACGATATTATGGTGCGTGAAAGCACTGTATTTTGCGTTAAATTGATTGATAGTAATAGCTTTCACGCACCCTACCCCAATTTATTGGTGCCTCAAAATGCTCTTTGTAAGTGACATTCTACCGTAGGGTGCGTGACGCTATCACAATTTTGAAAAAAAACTAGTAACCTACTAGCGTCACGCACCTTATAGAAGAATGGCACTGACTTAACGATATTACGGTGCGTGAAAGCACTGTATTTTGCGTTAAATTGATTGATAGTAATAGCTTTCACGCACCCTACCCCAATTTATTGGCGCCTCAAAATGCTCTTTGTAAGTGGTAATACATTTATACAGAGGACACAGAGAGAATACTTAGCGAGAGAAAAGCAGCACTAACTTAGCTATTCCGTAAGCTATTACCATTGCAAATAATATCCAAGATATAAACAGAGAGCCAATTTGCAACATCCAAAAGCTAATTAAAATTAGTCCTAAAATATCAGCAATTAATACTGGCAAACGTTCAGAAACTTTCCAAGCTCGCATTCTTAAGCTTGGTGCTGCATCTAACAATGATACAGGCGCCGACAAAGTAATAACATCTGTACTATAAAAATTATAATTATCAGTTTGATTTATATACTCTATTTTCACATTAGCAAGCAAATTAAACCAAATTTGGCTGAGTAAAATTAAAATAGACCCCCACCCCAAAGAAATTATTGAAGTATAAAAACCTAAAAGCTCAACAGCAATAGTAATAACAGTTACTTGATAAAAAGTATTTAAGCGCACATCTTGAACATAAGCTTTCGCATCTTCTATCTGCCGTAAATCCTTAACAGCCATTCGAGCTTGTTCAATGCAAAATATAAACGTTCCCAATGCTACCAATTGATTAGTAAATTCTATACCCAAAATAAGTTGGGTCAACAAACCAACACAAGCCGGAAAAAACAGCAAAAAAATTACTTTATCAACTGGTAACATGTAACATATATCATAGATGGATAAAATTAAGACTGTAATTAAAGTCTTTGATGTTCCCTGATTTGGTATAACTACAGGAGAATTATATGAGGTGCCATTATCTAATTCCATCAATATTAAAATCTTGTAGAGAGCGATAATTATGGATAGTTAGGTCGCTTAACATAATAGTTGGATGATAGCTCTAACATTTTAGATGATTTACGCCCATCATAATATTAATAAGGGTCAGGTGCGTAACGCTACTAAATTGTAATGTATATACATTATTTGTTCATAGCGTTACGCACCCTACATACGTATACAAAACGGATATAACGAATAAATCATCCGTTACGTCCGTTTTATCCGTTGCCATTATTCCTCGTTATTACCCACACGACGAATATTGAGGATGTCACTCAGTTTTTTAATCTGAGTAAACACCTGTTCCAATTGTGCAGTATCACGTACTTCCATTCCTAAATCAATTAACGCTGGTTGGTTAGTAGCTGTTTTTACCGAAGCGTGACGCACGTTGATGCATTGGTCAGTTAGTTTTGAAAGAATGTCTTTCAGTACTCCAACTCTATCTAATGCTTCAATTTGTACATTCACTGGGTAGGTTAAGGAGCGTGCGTTATTCTCCATATTGAAGTTCCATGTTACAGGAATCAAACGCTCACCTTCTATATGTTCGTGGTTACTACATCCGTGACGATGTATTGTTATCCCTCTACCCCGTGTTACTACTCCAATAATTTTTTCGCCAGGTATTGGTGTACAACAACCTGCAAGGTGATACATCAACCCCTCAACCCCAAGTATTGGTGAGTCGCTAATGCGTGAAGATAAAGGCGCCTCACGTTTGGGCGATGATGATGGTAGTAGTAATGGTATTACGTTTGTTTCTTGAGACCTTACTAACTCTCTCCAACGATTTAAGACTAAGTTGAGCGTTACCTCCCCGTAACCTAATGCAGCAATCAAGTCTTCTACGTTTTGATAATTACATCGTTCGGCAACTGCTTGCATTGGTTCCGACTTTAAAACGTTTTCAAATCCGTTCTTACCTATCTCTTTTTCCAACAACTCCCGTCCACGTGCTATATTTTCTTCTCGACGTGAGCGTTTGTACCATTGCTTAATGCGGTTTTTGGCGGCAGATGTAGCAACGAAGTTTAACCAGTGTAAAGAGGGGTGACTGTTTTTCTGTGTTAAAACTTCAACGATATCGCCATTTTGTAGTCTTGTGGAAAGTGGTACCATTTTTCCGTTGACGCGGGCGCCTGAGCAATGATTGCCAACTTCAGAGTGAATACGATAGGCAAAATCGACGGTCGTCGAACCCGGATTTAAAGGGACTACATCACCTTTGGGTGTAAACACATAGACATCATCTTCAAAAAGATTGTCTTTAATGCTTTCTAAATATTCTTGAGCGTCTTTGAGGTCGTTCTGCCACTCTATTAACTGACGTAACCAAGTGAACTTATCATCGTTCGTACTCATGTGAGTAAAATTAGAACCACCGGTCTCTTTATACTTCCAGTGGGCTGCAATTCCGTATTCGGCAATACGGTGCATTTCTAATGTGCGAATTTGGACTTCTAAAGGGCGCCCCCAAGGACCAATAACTCCAGTATGTAATGATTGATAGCGGTTGGGTTTGGGCAAGCCGATGTAATCTTTGAAGCGTCCGGGAATTGGACGAAAGGCATCATGCACAACTGCGAGCGCACGGTAGCATTCTTCGTTACTATTTACAATAATTCTGAGTGCAGCTAAATCGTAAATCTCATTAAATTCCTTATTCTGTCGCTGCATCTTCTGATAAATACTATAAAGATGCTTTGGTCTACCACTAACATCGGTACATTGAATACCAGCTTCCACCATTCGAGTCCGCAACGTATCGGAAACTTTCTTGAGACGGTCTTCGCGTGCGTCGCGTTTTTCGGCAACGAGGTTTTGAATTTGCCGGAAAGACTCTGGTTCTAAATATTTAAATGCTAAATCTTCTAATTCCCACTTAAAACGCCAAATTCCTAAACGGTTCGCTAGAGGAGCAAAGATATCGCGCGTTTCTTGGGCATTACGGCGCCGACTTTCTTCTGACATAACTTCCATTGTTCGCATGTTATGGAGGCGGTCAGCTAATTTTACAACGATAACACGAATATCTTGCGCCATCGACATAAACATACGTCGAAAGTTTTCTGCCTGACCTTCGGTTTTAGTTTTAAAATTTATCTTCGAGAGTTTGGTTACACCTTCAACTAAACGACGTACTTCGGGGCCAAATCGCTCCTCGATTTGCTCAATTGTGACATCTGTATCTTCAACTACATCATGGAGAAATCCAGCTGCTATCATAGCAGGGCTACCTCCTAGGTCACGCAATAAACCAGCGACTGTAACCGGGTGGCATATATAAGGTTCTCCCGACTTACGAAGTTGCCCGTCATGCAAATCGTAAGCAAATCGGAATGCCCGACAAATCAAGTCATTATCGTCTGATCTTCGTTCCTCTTCTGCCTTGTCAGCAGTTCCTTTTTTTAAACAATCTTTAAGCCAATCCGGAAGGGTGATATCAATTGGGGTATTTAGTAGTAAGCCACTCATACAATTGGGTTTAGATAATGGGTGTGTAAGCGTCCTTTGCTTTTTGACTCCCGCTGCGTAAAGGGGAATCTCTTGATACGGTTGGCGCCGCATCAAGTCTGTTGAATGCAAGCAGTCAATAAATGACTACATAGAATTGTCGGGGGCTACACGCTCATGTAGTTTGAGCGCGTATATTAAGCAATCATAGGAAAATAATGGGGACAAAAGCGAAATAAGCCCCAAAATAATTAATATTTGTGGCATCCAATTCAGGAGAGAATTAGTGTGTAGAAAAATTACTTGACATTAATAGTATCTCAATTAGCATTAGATGTCTCTAACTAAGGATAAATATAATACACTCTTTACGGAACTGATGGAATTACGGTCAATGGTAGGCACCAATCGGTTGAGTGTAGCGGAACTTCGCACTGAGCTTACCTCATTACAGCAATATTTCACCCAAGAAATTGTGCCTTTAGATAACGATAATCCCCAAGAAGTCAAGTTCCGTACTGAAACTAGTAAGCAATTACGGCTTTTGGAGATTGATATCAGTTTTTTGGGCAGCGCGCGTACTGAAGCAACGACCCAAACTCGACTCAGTACTATATCAGAACGTCTTGGAACTCTTATAAGTTATTGTGAAGCTGTGATAGAAACAGAAAAGTCATAAATTATGAAGATGGTTGAATTGATCCCCCTAACAAGAACGCGAATTCGCGTTCTTGTTAGGGGGGATTAAAATTTTGTCTCATCCAGGAACATTTATCTTTGTGTTATATCAGGAATCTGATACAGTATGTGAAAACTAATCAGGCGCCTGCAAACTAATACAATAAATATCTATAAATTAAGCTATGAGTGACTTATTTAGTGTCGAACATCTACGTGTAGCATACCCGCAGCGCGCGGATGAAGATGTACATTGGGCAGTAGACGATGTGTCATTTACGCTACAATCTGGGGAGCGTATGGGGTTAGTTGGTGAATCTGGATGTGGTAAGTCAACGCTTGGACGTGCGGTAATGCGGTTGCTCCCCAATGGTTCGCGCACTGAAGGGAAAATTATATATAAAGGAAAATCTGTATTAGATTTAACACCTCCCCAAATGCGACAGTTTCGGGGTGAGGTTGTCGCGTTAGTGTTTCAAGACCCAATGACACGACTTGACCCGTTGATGACTATTGGTAATCACTGTTTAGAAACTCTCAAAGCACACGCACCTGGGTTGTCAAATAAGGAAGCTAAAGACAGAGCAATTGCAACTCTAGAAAAAGTTAAAATTCCTGCAACACGTTGGAACCAATATCCCCATGAATTTAGCGGTGGAATGCGACAACGGGTAGCAATAGCGTTAGCATTACTATTAAATCCTAAATTAATCGTTGCCGATGAGCCAACAACTAGTTTAGATGTCACCGTTTCCGCACAAATTTTACAAGAACTTACTCGGTTATGTAGCGAAGAGAATATGGCACTGTTGCTTATTTCTCACGATTTGGCAATGGTGGCAGAGTACTGTACTCGCATCGGTGTAATGTACTTTGGCAAAATGGTCGAGACAGGAAAAACTAACGATGTTTTCCGTAACCCTCAACATCAATATACACAGTCGCTATTGAAAGCAGCTTTACATATTCAATCTATAGATGAAGTCACGAGTGAGCAAATACCATCCAAAGAAACGCAACTCGTAAAATCTCAGGCGCCTTTACTCAAAGTCACCGAACTCAAACAGCATTATACAATCGAACCTAACTTTATCGAGCGTATATTTAAAGGTCAAGGTCAAACAATTAAAGCTGTAGATGGTATAAATTTAGAACTATATCCTGGGGAAATTCTTGGATTGGTAGGTGAATCAGGATGTGGAAAAAGCACATTATCACGCACAATACTACAATTAATTCGCCCCACCGCTGGTAAAGTTGAATTCCTCGGTACAGAGCTTACAACATTATCGCGTCAAGATATGCGAAAAGAAAGGCGGCAAATGCAAATGGTGTTTCAAGACCCCCACGCTTGCTTAAACCCAGCAATGACAGTAGGACAAAGTATTGCCGACCCACTATTAATTCATGGTATTGCCACACCAGAAGAAGCAAAACAGCAAGTTATAGCTATGCTTGAACGGGTTGGCTTAAAACCTGCCTCCATGTACTATGAGCGTAGCCCATCCGACCTTTCCGGTGGACAACAACAACGTGTAGCCATTGCGCGCGCATTAATTACTCGTCCTAAACTACTAATTTGTGATGAACCTGTTAGCATGTTAGACGCAAGCGTACAGTCACAAGTATTAGACTTAATGCTCGAACTAAAAGAAGAATTCGAGTTAACATACCTATTTATTACCCACGACTTATGGTTAGCGCGCTTTTTATGCGACCGCATCGCAGTAATGCATGGAGGTAAAATTGTTGAACTTGGCGCCACCAAAGAAATCTTCGCCAACCCCCAACACCCTTATACCCAAACCCTTTTATCTGCGGCGCCTTTATTAGCTAAAACCTAACACCATCCGTGTTTATTTTGAAAATACAATAGACCTACCATTTGTTTTCGCACTGCGAAGCGAAACGAGAATATCAGCGTGCTGAACAGTTAGAAGCGTTGCTATCTCGTTATCGAGAACAATTTGGCGAATTGCCTGAACCAAACGAGTAAAATTTGGCAACGGATACAACGGATGTAACGGATGGTAAATTATCTATCCGTTACATCTGTTCATCATCCGTTGCCTTCGGGTTATAGATCTACGCTATAAAGCTTTTTACTTTCTAAATTATATAAACTTACTGCCATTACTTTACTATCGGCGCCAATTTTCACTCGGCGTGATAAAAGCTGTGACATATAGTAATATAAATTTTATCGAGATTTAAATATCATTGTGGAGCCATAAGTTTAAGAATAGATTTAGGCACCTCATAGCACAGCATGTAAATATCGATTAAATTGGATGGATACCTCCAGAAATCGTTTAAATCATGGCTGTACTCCTTCCTCCTGAACCTCGTGTCCTCATATTGTTTAATCCGTTTGCAGGTCAAGCATATAATCTTAAACAAACCTTGGAAAACGCTGCGAATATATGGCGAAGCAAAGGATGGGATGTTGAAGTACGTCCAACTAAGGCGCCTGGTGATGCAATATTACAAGCACGTCTAGCCGCAGAACAAGGGTATGATATTGTAGTAGCCGCTGGTGGTGATGGTACAGTCAACGAAGTTGTAAACGGATTGGTAGGGACACGAACGGCTTTAGCTGTACTACCAATTGGCACAGTTAATATTTGGGCCCGTGAATTAGGTTTACCGATGGACTTGCATCGTGTTGCTAACGCTTTTTTAACAGCACAATTAGAACAGATAGATGTCGGTAAAGCAGGAGAAAGATTTTTTCTGTTAATGGCAGGTATTGGGTTTGACGGTGCAGTCACAGCACAAATTAACCCCAGAGAAAAGAAGCGATTGGGTATATTTGCTTATGTCAAACAAACATTACAGCTTGCATGGAATTATCAAGGAGTACGTTCATTCATCCGCATTGATGGGAAACGAGTACGTGGACGTATACTATTAATCATAATAGGCAACAGTCAACTTTATGGTGGTATTGTCAAATTAACTGCCCATGCAATTGTCAATGATGGTTTTTTAGATGTTTGTGTAATTAAAGGACATAGTATGTTAGTGGCGCCATTGCGTCTATTATCGGTATTTACACGTTGTTATAATCGTGATCCAAAAGTAGTATATTATCGCGCACAGCAAATTGAAATCAAAGGCAAGAAATTATTACCTGTACAAGTAGACGGAGATTATTTAGGAAAAACACCAATGAACTTTCAAGTAGTACCCGAAAGTTTATGGGTGTTAGTTCCTAAAACTGTTGATAAGTCACTATGGAAGAATTAGTGAAATAAACAATTACTTCTTAACTGAGGTTGCGGGTGATGTGTTGACGCCAGTTTGTTGAGCGAGTACAGTCCCTCCACACAAACGTGCTAAATTTAGCTTAGTGCGGTATTTTGTTATCATGTAGCAATTGGGAAGCTTGAGTCATATCATAACTACTATGGTGTGCTGGCTATTAATTAGGGTTTGCTGAAAAAGTCATGAAAAGCAATCTCAAGTGTTGGGCAGTTATTTAAGCAGAATTAACTATAAGTTTATATTGTTTATAGATATTAAGATGATAAATTTTAATTATATTAATT
>JAHHGX010000022.1 GCA_019359675.1 Calothrix sp. FI2-JRJ7 | reverse complement strand
TGTGGAATGTGCGTCTCTAGCTAAATGTTTTAGAATCTGTAGTTCTACATCCATTGCTATACCTCAGTTGTAGAGTTTTTACTTTTAACTACAGTATTAATTATACCCGGAGAGTGACAGAAGAGGGGTATTACACGACGGTGATAACTGTCCTGTTTGTAACGGTATATATAAAGAAGATAATCTACACTCTCTACAATTATCATCTTTAATTGACACTCAACCGTTACTAGAGAAAAAGCAAAGTGCCGAAAAAGCATATAATATCGCAGAAAAGCGCTTACCCAAGCTGAAGTCAAACTCAACAACTTAGAAGATAAACTCAAAGAAGACAGCGAGAATGTAGCATCTCAACAAAAAAGCCTTGCCGATTCTACACAAGAAATTAGTACAATAATAGAATCAAAATCTTGGCAAGTCGAAGCTTTAGAGGCAGAACTTACTCAAATCAAAGAAAATGATACCCAATATAATGCAGCACTAACAGCCCAAAAAGAAGCCTCAGTTGAGGTGCGCGAATCTAAACAAGCATTAAATACAGCACAATCAAATCATACCACAGCCCAGAATGAATATAAACTGGCAACCGAACAAGTCAAACTTAAGCAGGAACAGATACAAACAATCAATCAAAAAATCTATGATATCAGTGGGGGTAAATCATTTTCTGTTCTAGAAAAAGAACTTGAGAAACAAAAACAAACATTACAGCAAAAGATACAAACAGCCGAACAAGCATATAAAACATCTGAAACAATTTTAACCCAATGTCAAACCGAGGATAATTCAGCAACAAAGGCAACTTCAGAAGCATTACAAGAGCGAGATAACCAAGATACTCAATGGCAAGTAGCATTAGTTAGCGCAGGTTTCACAGAGCCAGAATATCTAAATGCTGTCACCGAAGCAAAACAACAAAATCTCTGGCAACAACAAATCCATGAGTTTACTGATAATAAAGTTAAATTAGAAACGCTTTTTACTGAAGTAAAATCACAAATAGGCGCCCGTACCATTGAGGAATCAACTCTCACCACATTAAAAACTAATCTACAAACAGCAGAACAAAAGCATCAACACGCAAACGATGAACTGACAAGTTTAAAAGTATGGATGCAAAGTCTCGCTTCAAAGCGTGAGCAAGCAGCAAAACTAAAGCAAGAAATACAAAATGTTAAAAAACAAGCAGAAACTTACACAACCCTGGCGACTAAACTAAAAGGCGATGAATTCCAGTCATATATATTAGAGCATATAGAAACAGAGCTAGTAACTCGTGCCACAAACGTACTACAAGACCTAACACAATCTCGTTACAGTTTAACTATCAAAGACGGGGATTACTATGTTAAAGACGATTGGAACGGGGGAGAAGTTAGAAGAGTCCAAACGCTATCTGGTGGAGAAACCTTTGCCACATCATTATCGATGGCTTTAGCACTATCTGAAAAACTTTCAATGGGCGCCGAACTTGGTAGTTTATTCCTAGATGAAGGTTTTGGCACATTAGACTCCGAAACCCTTGACACTGTATATAATATACTCCAATCGTTACAACAGCGAGATAAACTCATCGGAGTTATCACTCACGTCAAAGCATTAGGCGAACTTTTAACCCAAGTCAGAGTATATAAGGCGCCGTCCGGTTCAGAAATCGACATAGAATTTTAACCTATATAGTAGAGACGTTACATGTAACGTCTCTACAAGGTTTTTATTATGGTTATGCTACTGTTAGGAGTAAAATCGTTATTAAAAGATAAGCCCTTATCTTTTAATAACGATGGTCACTATTAAAAGTTAGTTTATTTTTAGGTATAAAAATCTAACTAAATTGTGTTATTTGTAACTATATACTTAGATTTGGGTTAAGGAAGATTGGGCAGAGGATGGAGTCAGAGTATATAAGGTGCCGTCCGGTTCAGAAATCGAAATAGAATTTTAACCTACATTACTCAAAATCATCAATGTAAACTTTGGCACCTACACAATATTTAGATGAAAAAAAATTCATCTAATCTTAATAAAATTTTTATATTAACAAACCAAACTAGTTATAGTAAGTGTATTAGCTTATTTTATCTGAGGGTTGGTATGAATTTAGACTTAAAACAGCAAAACAGCAATAACCAAAATCATAATTTTGTTTCACCAATTTTGAAAAAAGAAAGCCGTTCCGTTGGTCAACCAGTGAAGCCTACTACAAACTGGGAAGAACCTGATTTTGACGAGTTTGATTTGTGTATGGAAGTAACTGCTTATATTAACCACTGGCAGTAACATGTTTTTAAAAACGTAATTTGCTAGAGACGCGATGTTTTACGCGTCTCTACATGATGCACGAATTTTACACTGAACTCACCATGAAAGTAAAAATTAATTCTTTAATAAAAGTATCTTTATCTATTGTGATGGGAACCGCAATGATAGCAACATCAGCGTGTTCATTTACACAAGCTTCCTCCAGTACAACACAAGTTGCCCAAAATACAGGCGCCTCTACCACATCAATAAAACAGTCAGTTGTACTACAAGGGTTAGAGCGTCCTTGGAGTATAGCGTGGTTACCAGATGGTTCTCAACTAATTACAGAACGTCCAGGGCGCCTGAGAATAGTTCGCAACGGAGTACTTGACCCAACCCCCATTACAGGAGTACCCGAAGTATTCGCAGTTAACCAAGGGGGGTTGATGGATGTTTCCGTTCATCCTCGCTTTGCAGAAAACCGTTTTATATATCTTACTTACTCCCACGGTACTAACGATGCTAACCGAACTCGTATGGCACGTGCGGTCTTTGATGGAAAATCATTAAAAGATGTAAAAGTTATTTTTGAAGTTTCTCAAGCAAAGTCTGGAGGACAACATTTCGGCTCGCGTATTACTTGGTTGCCTGATAATACCATGTTGTTAGCTATAGGTGATGGAGGTAATCCACCTCTACAACTAAATGGTGACTTAATACGTAAACAAGCGCAAAACCGCAATAGTCATTTAGGTAAAATATTACGACTTAATGACGATGGCTCAATTCCTAAAGATAATCCTTTTGTAAATACTGCCAACGCTAACCCAGCTGTATGGAGCTATGGACACCGTAATATCCAAGGACTCACATTTGATGCAGCGTCGAAGCGTGTATGGTCAACCGAACATGGTGCTAGGGGAGGGGATGAGCTTAATTTAGTCGAAGCAGGCAAAAATTACGGTTGGCCAATTGTTACTTACAGTCGCGAATATTCTGGAGGTGAGATTACGCAAGAACGCTCTCGTCCAGGTATGGTTGGCCCAAAAACTTATTGGACTCCATCTCCTGCTCCCTCTGGATTAGCATTTTATAACAGTAATCGTGTTCCAGATTGGCAAGGGGATTTATTTTCCGGAGAATTGGTAGAACAAAGTGTTCGCCATATTAATTTGGATGCAAAAGGAAATGTAACGAGTCAAAATTTAATTAATATTGGTCAGCGAGTTCGAGATGTACGTCAAGGACCCGATGGACTATTATATGTTTTGACTGATGAGCAAGATGGAAAATTAATCCGTTTGGAACCTGCGAGTTAAATATGTTAATTAGAATCTTGGGTGCAGCAGCAGGGGGTGGTTATCCACAGTGGAATTGTCACTGTAATGGATGTGAGACAGTTCGCGATGGCACTGCAAAACCATTAACTCAATCTTCTATTGCAGTACAATCTGAAGAAGATGGTTCTTGGTTTTTGATTAATGCTTCTCCTGATATACGTCAGCAAATAGAAGCAATGCGAGGAGAAGGATGTTTTAATTTACATTCTGGAAATCGTTCACTACCTTTTGCTGGTATTTTGCTGACTGATGCAGAAATTGACCATACAACAGGTTTAATTTTATTACGCGAGTCAACGGCGCCACTCAATATTTATTCTACTGCTACAGTAAAACACGCATTGACCAGTGGATATGGAATATTATCTACTTTACAAAATTACTGTGGTGTAAACTGGGCGCCTATAACTCCCGGAGAAATAATACAACTTACTGACGAATTAGAAGTTGAAGCTTTTGCTTTATCTACTAAGGTGCCGAAGTATATACAATCAACAGAAGTAGAAGTTTGGGGAATTGGGTTAACAATTCGTGATACAACTACAAATGCAACTCTGACTTATGCACCTGGTATGGGAAGCCTTAATACAGACTTGCGGAAAAGATTTGAAAACAGCGATTGTATATTAATCGACGGTACTTTTTGGACTAATGATGAACTGCCCAAATTAGGTATTGGCGCCCGTACAGCCCAGCAAATGGGACACTTACCTTTATCAGGTGATGATGGTACTTTATCTCAACTAGCTAATATTACTACACGCAAAATTTTTGTTCATATAAATAACACCAATCCAATTCTCATATCAAACTCACCCGAACGCCAAACCGTAGAGAATACAGGTGTTGAAATTGGCTATGACGGATTAACTATTAAATTATAACTACTATGCTTACCATCCAATCTACCGAAACACCTCGGACTGCCGCAGAATTTGAAGCTGAACTACGTAAACAACACCATCGTTACCATCATTTGCATCCTTTCCATCAAAGAATGAATGCAGGGGAACTTACAAAAGAAGAAGTACAACGCTGGGTAATAAACCGCTTTTACTATCAACGTAATATACCACTTAAAGACGCTGCTATTTTATCAAACTGTCCTGACCATGAAGTTCGGCGCCACTGGATTAGTCGTATTATTGACCATGATGGAACAACAGAAGGTACTGGAGGTATTGAAGCTTGGCTAAAATTAGGTGAAGCTGTAGGGTTATCGCGTACACAACTATTAAATGACCAAAATACATTACCAGGTGTTCGCTATGCCGTTGATGCATATGTAAACTTTTGTAAAAGTAAACCTTGGATAGAGTCAGTAGCTTCATCGCTAACCGAGTTATTTGGACCCGATGCTATTCGTACACGTTTAGCAGCGTTAGAAAAACATTATTTATGGATAGACCCCTCTGGTTTTGACTATTTTCGCACACGATTACATCAGGCGCCTCAAGATGCAAGTTACGCCCTAAACTTAGTAATATCTAACTGTCGTACTCGTGACATGCAAGAACGCGCAGTACAAGCGTTAATATTCAAATGCGATTTGTTATGGAGTCAATTAGAAGCAATAGATAGAGGAGAAACACGCCCTTTAAATTAAGTTTAGTATTACAATAGATGAATTAGCAACTTAGTTTATCTTTAAGGTTGTATTAAATATGAAAGCTCAACTTCAAGAAGAATAATGGAACGGACAAGGATGTCCATCACACAATATATTTGGGAGTCCCTTAATGAGCAATATTAATTTAGATAGTTGCCCAGTTTTAGTAAAAGGCGCCCGTTTATTTTGGGATGACGTGCGGCAGCAAAAGTTCCTTTTATTTCCCGAAGGAGCTTTAGTATTAAATAACACTGCATGGGATATATTACAATTGTGTGATGAGCGCCGTACTGTTAGTGATATTGTTGGTATATTAAGCATTGAATACTCCCATCCCAATATTGAACCCGATGTATTAAAATTATTAAACAAAATTACAGAACGAGGATTTTTATATTATTGACTCTCTTCTCTATGCCCTAATAGTCTCTGTGGTAAAAAGATACACCTCCAAAATTAATTACATGAACCACTAGTACTCCATGTCATTAATTTTAATATGTTGGTAGGGTGTGTCAAAGCCGTTACAATCTTCAATAAAACGAAAAATTATCTGCTTTGACGCACCACGGAGAAATGTCGGTGCGTGACGCTACTAGTCTTTTTGTGAAACGTGGAATTTTCCGTGGCGTCACACACCCTACCATACCGTAACGTCTCTATAAGGTTTAAATTACAGAAGAATATTTTTTTACTATGCTCCTTGATGATAACATAGCTCGTCCATTTAGTTTGGTTGCTGAACTAACTTATCGCTGCCCCTTACAGTGCCCTTACTGTTCCAATCCGCTAAACTGGAGTAGTGATAAGTATCGTACCGAACTAGCAACAGAAGATTGGTTACGTATAATTCAACAAGCACGACAACTAGGTGTATTACAGCTTGGTTTTACAGGAGGAGAACCATTACTGCGAAAAGATTTAGAAATATTGGTAGAAGCAGCTGCAAACCTAGGTCTTTATACAACCCTTGTCACCGCAGGTACTTTATTAACTAAAGAACGTGCTAGTACTTTACATTCTTTAGGACTTGACCATATTCAAATTAGTTTACAAGATAGTCGCGCATCAGAATCAGATTATATTGCTGGTACACCTTCTTTTCATCAAAAAATAGCAGCAGCACGTTTAGTCAAAGAGCTTGGTTTTCCTTTAACATTAAATGTAGTTTTGCATCGCCAAAATTTAGATAGAATCGAAGAAATTATTGAATTAGCAGAAACACTACAAGCTGACCGTATAGAATTAGCTAACACTCAATATTACGGTTGGGCACTAAAAAATCGTGCTGCCTTATTACCAACGCGCAAACAATTAGAACATGCAGAGCAAGTAGTAAAAGCGGCTCAACGACGGCGTAAAATACCAATGGGAATACTTTACGTCATACCAGATTACTATGATAAATATCCAAAACCATGTATGGGAGGTTGGGGACAACGTACTTTAATTATTGCTCCCAATGGTGATGGTTTACCTTGCCAAGCAGCAATGTCAATACCACATTTAACATTTGCAAACGCACGCGAACACTCTTTAGAGTATATTTGGTATGACTCTCCTGCAATGAATGCCTATCGTGGCGCCGCATGGATGCCAGAATTATGTCAAAATTGTGAGCGTAAAGAAATTGACTGGGGTGGATGTCGCTGTCAAGCATATCTATTAACTCAAGACTCCACAGCCACCGACCCAGTTTGTCACTTATCACCCCAACATTCCCAAATACTAGCAATACGCGAACAAGTCTCATCTAATCAACAATTAGATTTTCTTTATCGTGGTATGGTGCTTGACGCAAAATAAAATTTTGTCAACTTATAGAAAAAGAGGGTATTTGTTCTCAAAAATCAAGTTTTTAGCACTACCTCCAATTACGGGCTAGAAAGAATTAAGTTTAGTGATGGCGTGACTTGGACGGAAGAACAGCTTTGGAATGCTATAAGTTAAAACTATAGCATCCCTCCTTAATTTTTGAAGTGAATTAGGTAAAGTGGTAGGACTCGTAAGCAAATTAACTTAATTGCTAAAAGTCCTGCCATGAAAGGCTTATCAGCAGTAGCTCAAACAATAGATACCCACTATAATCTAAATACCTTTACGACCTAGTGTTAAACTTTAAATAAAGCTACAACATCAGCAGTTAGAAGTTGCCAAAGTTGCTCTGGTTCCCAAGTATCTGGGTCAAATTTAGAATTACGACCACGTTTGTACGCTTGCTGTAGTCTATCCCAGCTAAACTGTTGCTTGTAATTTATATTTTTATTAATTACTCGCAACAGTCCTAAACCAAGTAATACGTTAGCTAGTCGGAATTTAGCTCCTAATAAAAATGCCTGCACTTCAGCTTCACTGATAGGGTCTGTACCATAACCTGTTATAACGTGAATGCCATCATGTAATTGTTTACGACGAGAACCTGTGGTAAAAGGTTTTAAATTATGTTTGTCAAGAAAGTCTGCCCATGTTCTGCCAAAAGTGCCGCTTGGGAGAGTACGTAATTTTTCTATGTCCACAATTTGTGGAACACTTAACCCTTGTGCTTCAGTAACTTTGTCTATTAAATCTAAAACTTGTTGTAAACGTGGGGTAGGATTTAAAGGAGTATTGCTTTGCATAATAATTTATTTGATTAATAAAAATAACATTTGCTGCTATGTTACAATTTTCAAAGTTTCTAGCCTTAACAGGAAGTATCAAAAGTCATGATTTCAACTATGACTAAAGTGACACTCTAAAGCTTGTATATTAATTCTCTCTATTTGTAGCTTTGTGGTAGAGACGTTACATGTTTAGTCTCTACTATTCGGCACCGTGATTTTTCCATTGCCTCCAAAATAAAGCTTTGTTTGTTGATGCCAATAATATAGTTAATAATTAAGTTATCAGGACTTACGCAAAGTCCAGAATGTCATACTGAGCGAAACGGAGTGTAGCGAAGTATCTCGGAGATTCTACCCTACGGGAAAAGCTCCGCTTTACGTTTCGCGCTTCGCTACACTCGCTTGGGACAGTTTTTCGTTAAAATGCGTAAGTCCTGGTTATGTGATTACATGAGGAAGCGTACACTATGATAACCGTTATCAAACCCGAATATTATAAAATTTATAGACAATAATTAGCGTTAAGAAACCGGGTTTCTTCGCAAAATGGTTATTTGTATTACAAATTTCAACAAAGAAACCCGGTTTCTAGGATTCCTGATTTACAATGATTGGCGCCTGTTTACTATTACATTCGGCGCCTCATCGCTTATTCTGTTATATTTATAACGTGTAGGATTTAGGCATTGACAGGAAACACCAAATATGGAATGTACCTTTCAAGCATTTAACCTAAGTTTTTCGATATAAGCGATGTCCCAAGAAGGAAGCGCAGTTATTTAGAGGTTCTAATGAACGTTTTACTTTTGTATCCTTGCTTTCCCAAAAGCTTTTGGTCTTTTGAGAAAACTCTAGCTTTGCTAGATCGTAAAGCTATGTTACCACCTCTGGGGTTAGTGACTGTGGCTGCAATTTTGCCCCAAGAATGGAAATTTAAGCTAGTAGATCGTAATGTCAACGAAGTCACTGAAGAACAATGGGATTGGGCAGATTTGGTGATTTTATCTGCGATGATTGTGCAAAAAGATGATTTATTAGCCCAGATTAAGGAAGCTAAACGTAGGGGAAAATCTGTAGCGGTGGGTGGTCCCTATGCAACTGCATTACCTGATGAAGTAACAGATGTTGGGGCAGATTATTTGATTCTAGATGAAGGGGAAATTACTTTACCTCTATTTGTAGAAGCGCTAGCAAGAGGTGAGAAATCTGGAATTTTTCGTGCTAATGGGGAAAGACCAGATGTAACCCACACCCCGGTTCCTCGATTTGACCTGCTGGAATTTGATGCCTATGCAGAAATGTCGGTGCAGTTTTCTCGCGGTTGTCCTTTTCAGTGCGAGTTCTGTGATATCATTGTCCTCTACGGTCGAAAACCCCGTACAAAGGCGCCTTTTCAACTACTTAAGGAACTCGAACGCCTTTATGAGTTAGGTTGGCGACGTAGTATTTTTATGGTAGATGATAATTTTATTGGTAATAAACGCAACGTTAAACTGTTCCTTAAGGAATTAAAACCTTGGATGGTAAATTATCAGTATCCTTTTTCCTTCGCTACGGAAGCCTCAGTAGATTTGGCAAACGACCAGGAATTGATGGATTTGATGGTGCAATGCAATTTTGGCTCTGTGTTTCTGGGGATTGAGACACCAGATGAAGCTAGTTTAACGTTAACTCAGAAGCACCAAAATACCAGGGATTCCTTGAGTGAAGCAGTAAACGCGATTGCTCGTTCTGGTTTAAGAGTTATGGCGGGTTTCATTATTGGTTTCGATGGCGAGAAAGCAGGTGCAGGAGCGAGAATTGTGCAATTTGTCGAACAAACATCGATTCCCACGGCACTGTTCAGTATGCTGCAAGCATTACCCGACACAGCACTTTGGCATCGCTTAGAGAAGGAAGGAAGACTTCGTAGTAAGTCTGCCAATATCAACCAAACCACTTTGATGAACTTTGTGCCTACCCGCCCTTTAGAAGACATCGGGCATGAATATGTCGAAGCATTTTGGCAGTTATATGACCCTACTAAGTTTCTCGAACGTACTTATCGCCACTACCGAATTCTTGGAGAGGCAACATATCCTGATAAAGGGAAACGAGCAAAAAAACCGATAAATTGGATAACAATTCGCGCCCTGTTAACTATCTGCTGGCGACAGGGTATCCTTCGCAAAACTCGATGGAAGTTCTGGTTCAATCTTTGGAATATGTGCCGTTACAATCCAGGAGGTGTAAGTAGTTATTTATCAGTATGTGCCCAAATTGAGCATTTTGTCGAGTATCGCCAAATTGTCAAACAAGAAATTGAGCAGCAGGTAGCGCAGTTCTTAGGGGCAACTGAAGCTCAAATTCCACTTGAACTCGAACAAGCTATAGCCAACAAATAACGAAACGGCGCCTGTAAGTTTTTTATTAATAGTTAAATAATAAAGTGGCGCCACCCTCATTCGCTTATTCAACTTATTGAAATTGCAGAACTTATTCTACTTTGAATCGAGTAAGACTTGTTTTATATATTCTCAATCAAAAATTATCGGCAACTGGGCAAGGGTTACAATCTACAAACTGTCATAAGCGGGCTTGAAAATAACAATGGAAGGTATTTTCATTAGTAATAATTTGTACATAGTATAGTGAGCGTTGGAGATGAAAAATACGCTTGCCCTCCGAAGCCCGAAGTCCTGATTTTTAAGTGCGCTAGTCCGCTTTCTATTTCCCATCCATGCACGCGGCTGGCTTCTTAAAACAACACACGTGAGTTAGATTATACCCTATGACACAAGCAACAAGAGTTTCAGTAACATCCCCTGACGCAATGAATCCGTTAGCGACTTCTGCTTCTTCAGGAATGACTTACTACGTTGCAACAAACGGTTTAGACACTAATTCTGGTACTTTGAACAGTCCTTGGAGAAGTATTAATCATGCGACATCATCGGACTCTCCCATCAAAGCTGGTGACACAATCCAAGTGGAGTCAGGTGTTTACACAGAGTTAATTACTCTTGGTAAATCAGGTGATTCTACTCTTGGTAATATTACACTCAAAGCTAATGGCGCCGTTACTTTGCGTGACCCAGATTCAAGTAAAGGTGGTTTTAGAGAAGGTGTAATTCAATCGGCAGGTAAAGGCTATTGGACTATTGATGGATTTCGGATTGAAAATACTTCTTGGGCTGGTATTTCACTGCGCGATGCCAACAATATGATTGTGCAAAACAATTACACTTACCAGACAGGTGCATCAGGAATCATCGTTCTCCCTGATACTTACTACGATGGAGGTGAAGCTGAAGTTACTAACTCTAACATCAAGATTCTCAACAACACTATAGAGCGAGCTAACTGGAATTGGAAAACAAGCAATGACCAAGGTACTCAAGAATCTTTGAGCGTTTGGGGTGTAAATGGATTTGAAGTTGCCAATAACACTGTGAAAGAAGGAAAAAGAGAAGGTATCGATATCAAAGTTGGTTCTCGCAATGGCTCAGTTCACGGTAACACTGTCACTGCTCAAGCTATAGTATCTGGAACACCCCAAGGTTACAACGGTGGTCCAGGGATTTACCTTGATGGCAACCGTGCCACGATGTTCAATATTAGCGTCTACAACAATACTGTTTATGCAAACACCGCAGACGCAATTGCAATTGCAGACGAAGTTCCAGGACAAGGAGATGTATATGATATCCGCGTTTACAATAACGTAGTTTATGGTAATGGAAAACTAGGTGTTAATGGTGGCAGCGGAATTGCCATTAACTCAAATGTGCGCGATGTTGAAATTCTGCACAATACTTTCTTTAACAACGTTCAAGCCTTTAATATTGCTGGCATAGACTATTATGGTGGTAAGAAAGCGAGTAATATTACAATCCGAAATAATATTTTCGCTAACAGCACGTACCGTAATGGATTTATTGGTGATACAGACAACGTTACTCTAAGCAATAATTTATTCACCAATGGCTTTAAAGAACTTTACCAAACTCAGGGAACATTGACCAACTTACAAAGTAATAACAATATTACTGGAGATGCTCAATTCGTCAATCCGAATGGAAATGACTTTCATTTATTAGCCTCTTCACCATCTATTGATGCGGGTTTTCTTGCAATCGGCGCCTACGCAAACAAAGATAAGGATGGCGTTACTCGTTCTCAAGGTCAAGGTAATGATATAGGCGCCTACGAGTACCGCGCTGGATGAACTAATTAATTAATGGCGCTGTGAAATCGTTCTTGCATATATTCTTTCTCATCAGGTTGCATCTTTTCTTATCGCTTCAACTGGTGCAGGTTCCTAAAAGCTTTGCAGTTATAACCTTTTGGAAATGGCGGGCAAGGATGCCTACCCCACAAGATAGTAAGCAGAAACTGCTCCAAACAAGTTTACCCGATGCAGCAAACCGGGGGCAACGAGAGCGACCTAATTGCATTGCAGAAGGCGCCACGACTTATTGAGTTTCAGAAAGACTACACAATTGCTTTTGACGATGGCTAAAATATGTGAATGTTGTTTTATTGACAGTTTGGGAAAAATGAATACGACTGGAATCAAATGTTGCTAGTTTGTATGTAATTTGGTATTGCTAATTTAATAGTTGCTTATTTAGTTAATATTCGCACAAAGAGACGCAATGGAGATTTTGCATTCTGGTTGTACTTATTTGGTTTATTAGCTTTTTGGTTTGGTATAACTTTAATGGGAGATAGTAAGGAAATCCAAAAATTTATTTATTGCTTAATTAATTTAGGTTTAATTTTACTGTCGATAATTTTGCGAAGAAAAGTGTTTATTGTATTCGGTTCAATGGGCGTATTTGGATATTTAAGCCACCTTGCCTATACAATTTTTAAAGATTCTATTCTATTCCCATTTGCTCTAACTGTGTTGGGAATATTTATTATTTATGTTGGTGTTCTGTATCAAAAAAATAACCGGAATATTGAGCGCTTACTCGATCAGTGGTTGCCAGATAGTATAAGGCAGTTCTTACCAAGGGAATAAAATAATTTTAGCTTGGAGATTTCCGAAATTCTATTGAGAGGAGGTGTAGTAAATAAAAAACTCTGTTGAAAGTAAATAGCTGCATGGAATTGTTGCAAACTGGGGAGATTTTAGTACAACGCTACCGCATTCTCGATATATTAGGGGAAGGTGGAAGTGGGATAACGTACCTTGCCCAAACTCTAGATGGTGAAAAAGTTGCAATTAAAGCTTTATCGCTCCACCGAATGACCGACTGGAAAATGCTTAGTTTATTTGAACGCGAAGCAAATGTTTTAGCACAGCTTGATTTTCTAGGTATTCCAAAATATGTTGAATATTTCCATACTGATACAGATACCGACCGTTCGTTTTATATTGCACAACAGTTGGCGCCAGGAAAGTCTCTGGCAGCTTTGGTTGCTGATGGTTATCGAACTTCAGAAGACGAAGTTAAATTAATTGCAGCAAAGATTTTGGAAATTTTAGTTTATCTCCATGCACAGCAACCCCCAGTCATACATCGTGATATCAAGCCTGAAAATATTATTCTAAATATAGACGGGCATCAACAGCCGCAAATCTTTTTAGTAGATTTTGGGGCAGTAACAAACACATATTACACAACATTTATGCGTGGAAGTACTGTAGTTGGCACTTATGGATATATGGCGCCAGAGCAATTCCGTGGTCAAGCTGTTCCTGCAACCGATTTATATGGCTTGGGGGCAACGTTATTGTTTTTACTTACGCATCGCTCTCCTGCTGACTTACCAACCGATGAACTCAAAATAGACTTTCGCTCGCGTATAGAAATATCTGAAGCATTTGCTGACTGGTTAGAAAAAATGTTAGAACCAGATAGCAATGAACGCTTTACATCTGCACAATCTGCTTTCGACAAGCTAAATAGTTTGCATATTTTAACCAATACACAAAACAAACATCCTAGAAAAAATACAGCTTTGAAAATTGCTGCTGTCAGCGCCGCAATTTTAACCATCAGTTTAGCGAACTATTATAAATGGGCACTTTTAGATGTTTTAGGATTTACACCACCAGCAAGTATATGTAGTAACACATTAGCTATCCGTAGTTATTTAGACCAAACGAATAAGCCAAATGCAGTTGTATCTGATTTTGAAACACCAAATGTAATTATGTCTGATTTTGGAACAATAAATCGTTATAATCTTGATAATTCACTTCTTATTGCCTGTGCAGCGATAAAAAATAACTACTTTGGTGTGGAACTTTTGATTTCACGCGGTGCTAATGTTAATACGAGAGATAATTATGGAGATACTCCATTGCATCTGATTAGTGAGCGTTACAGTATTAGCAATTTCCGAGATATGGTATCGTTACTAGTTAAGAATGGTGCCGATATCAATGCAAAAGATAACGAAGGTAAAACTGCACTACATATAACTGTGACTTATAGAGAAAATTTTTATCTGGCTGAAAGCACGATTAAATATTTACTCAATATAGGCGCCGATATTAATGCGAAAGATGTTTATGGACAAACTCCATTACACATAATTTCAAAAAAATCTTATGATTATCATGCTTACCATATTGCAGAAATTTTACTTAAGCATGGCGCCGACATTAATGTGAAAGATAACCAAGGAAAAACACCGCTTGCTTTGGCTCAAATGAATAATGAATATAAACATACTGAAAATACAAAATTCACACAACTTCTAAAACAAAACGGTGCTAAGGAGTAAGCAACAATGGAAATATTGCGCCAAAGTGAAATTATTGCTCAACGTTACAAAATTCTCAGTATATTAGGACAAGGTGGAATTGGTATTACATACTCAGCGTTAGATATCGAATGTGATAAACATGTTGCTCTCAAAGTATTGTCGCTACGTAAAATGAAGGACTGGAAAAAGATGGAACTGTTTGAACGCGAAGCGAAAACTTTGGCACAGCTTAACCATCCAGCAATTCCTTCTTACTATGGTTATTTTCAAATCGACACACAATTAGACAAATCATTTTATATAGTACAGCAACTGGCGCCTGGTAAATCGCTTGCCGAACTTATAGAAGCTGGTTGGTGTCCTTCAGAAGATGAAGTTCGAGAAATAGCTGTTTCAATTTTAGAAATTTTAACTTACTTACACTCTTTAGTGCCACCCGTAATTCATCGCGATATAAAACCCCAAAACATCATTCGTAGTGATGATGGCAAAATCTTTTTAGTAGACTTTGGTGCAGTCGCAGAAACTTACCACAATACTATCGCTGGTGGCAGTACTATTGTAGGGACTTTGGGTTATATGGCACCAGAGCAGTTTCGCGCTAGTGCAGTACCAGCTACAGATTTATACGGGTTAGGAAGTACACTACTATTTTTATTAACCCAAAAGTCACCCGCAGACTTACCGCAGTCTCAACTCAAAATAGATTTTCGTTCTCATACAAACATCACAAATCATTTTGCTAACTGGCTAGATAAAATGCTCGAACCAGTCAGCAGCAATAGATTTCCATCAACACAAGAAGCTACCGCTGTATTAAACGGTACCTCAGCACTAAAAAATTACTCCACAACAAAACCTCGGCGCCCAAAAAACACTTCTATTTCTATCAAAAACAACGAAAATACATTAATTATTGATATACCTGCTGCCGTTTTGAAGCACAAATATCGCTTTGGATTATTATACTCTATTATATTTGGAATTATATTTGTAAGCTTGTGGACATTAGCTTTTGAATATTTAGTATTTAACTATTTATTATTAGTGGTAGGTATTGTTGGCGTAGTATTTCTATACCTTCAAATATTATTACCAAATTTATGGTTTCCAATTATGGGCTTAGTTTACCCATTCATTCATACTAACTTATATATTACCCAAAAATATTTTACAATTAATAGCATTTTTTTCGGTATGCGTTTGCATCAAATATCTGGTACAAACAGTAAAATTGAACGTATAGATATATTCGGCTTTAAAACGCTAAATACTTGCCGACTAACTCATCGTAAACACCATTATTACTTTGGCACCTATTTATCACAAGCTGATAAAGCGTGGTTGATATGGGAGATAAGAGAGTTTTTAATGTGAGTGATAGTTCGATGCTTCAAGGGGGAATAATAAGCCCAAATAATTTGGTTAAAACGCGAGATGAAGTACTATCCTTGTTGGTTTGTATATTAATTCTCTCTATTTGTAGCTTTGAACTATCGGCGCCAAACTTTATGTTAGCTATTTCAATAATGTGAACCATTGGTTCACATTTGGATTGGTTGATTCGTTATATAATGTTCGATTAACTACCCGTACATGGTAGAGACGTTACGTGTGAGCGTCTCTATAATTTGGCACCGTGATTTTATGCATTGCTTCCAAAATAAGGCTTCGTTTGTGATGCCCGATAATATAGTCAATAATTAAGTCATGTGATTACATGAGGAAGCGTACACTATGGTAACTGTTATTAAGCCTGAATATTTTTCTTTAGAGGATTTTATGACCAATCCTCATGATAAAACAGAATGCGTAGATGGTCAACTTATAGAAAAAGAGGGTATGACGCTAAGACACGGAAAAATTCAGTTACGTCTTGGTAGCTGCTGGCAAGATTATAAAGAGTCTAGCAGACAAGGGGGAGAAGTTTATACAGATGTCCCTTGCCGTACTAAAAAACAAGGACGCTCTCCAGATGTAGCTTATCTTACACCTGACCTCGTTACTAAATATGGAAACGTTCCGACTTTACCTCAAAGTTTTCCTTTATGTGCTGAAATTGTCTCACCTACAGACATTCCAGAAGAAGTTTTATTAAAAGCGCAGGAATATTTAGAATCTGGTGGAGAAGAAGTTTGGTTAGTTTACCCTGAAAGTAAATGGGTAATGATAATCACCGAAAATCAAGGTTTAATGTTTACATCCGGTCAAGTTGCTTGTACACAGAAGGTTTTGATAGGGTTTAATATTTCTGTAGATGAATTGTTAGCTTAACTTCATGCACAGCAACCAACAGCTTTGAAAATTGCTGCTGTTGGCGCCGCAATTTTTACAATTAGTTTGGCAAACTATTATAATTGGACACTTTTGGATGTTTTTGGCTTTAACTAAAAATCTCTTGTGGGATGGGCATTTTTGCCCGTCTCAATATATTCTACTGCACCTAATGCTTTAAGAGTAGTTTTTTCTGCTTCCGTTAAGCCTTTTATACCTGTAATGTTCATATCCTCATAAAGCCTATCTTTTAAAGTTTTAATACACTTTCCTGTTTCTATTTCCCAAATTTTTATTACTCCATCCCAGCATGGCGCCTTTAAAATAGTTCAATACTGTTGGTCACGATTGTTTGCTTTATCTGATTCTCTGATTAGAATCATGAGACTAATTGCACCTAGCAAAACGATGGAAATGATGTAAGGACGCAAGCTGCCTGCTGAGGTAGGAAGAATTGGAATAACTGTTGGCCAGCTATTAATTGCAGTATGAAATAAGATAGCCAGCAGTACACTCTGATTCGTATTGTTATATAACCATGAATACAGGAATGACAATATTATTATACTGATAACGAACAATGCAAACGGTAATTGTCTTTGAACTGTATTAGGAATTAAAAATAACGGTACATGCCACACTGCCCAAACGATTCCGACTATTAGGCTGGATTGAAATAGGCTGAATTTTGTATATAGAAGAGGAAAAGCAAACCCACGCCATCCCAATTCTTCACCCAGTGGACCGCCCAGCACAAGTATCAATAGAAAATTAGCTGGGACAAGCCACCACCTTTTTACCACTGGGTTTAGTAATAAAGTACCTCCTAAAGCCATATGCAACAATAGCGCCAGCAGTAACACGACAGCTGGGAGTCCGACCGCAATCGCATACCATGAAAAACTTACGCGCCAGCGAGTCATCTTCCTAAGTAATTGTTGAACTCCAGGTTTACCTTCATGACTAGCAGTTAGAACCATAGCTGCAATTGCTGGTCCAAATGTCGCGATAAATTGAAGTGCATGTGATAGGGCACTACTAAAACCTTGAGATAGCGCAGACAACCCCCAACATAGCCAAGACCAGCTAAATGCAAGCCCAACATACCCAAACAATAGTGAGCAATTAGGGGTGCCGTGCGTGCGACTCGATAAATCGGCTCCATTTTCTTCTCTCATTGGAAATTGCTTTGTTATGGTATCTCGTAGGATATATAGAAGATATTGATCTACTATAAGTAAAATTACCCGTGTCTAATCCAAAAGAAGACCTCGAAATTCTCGCGCGTACTCCGTTGTATGCTTTTGCCCAGGAACTCAAAGCTAGGTTTACTGGTTTTGGTGGTTGGGATATGCCTGTACAGTTTAGTGGTATTACTGCTGAACATGAAGCGGTTAGAAATAAGGCGGGCATTTTTGATATATCCCATATGGGTAAGTTTACTCTCCAAGGTAAAGATTTAGTCTCACAGCTACAAAAACTGGCGCCTTCCGATTTTAGCCGTCTCCAATCTGGTCAAGCGCAGTATAGTGTGTTGTTGAATCCTCAAGGTGGTATCATCGATGACATTATTTTTTACTACCAAGGTGAAACTACTACGGGAGAACAACAAGGAGTATTAATTGTTAACGCTGCTACCTGTGCTAAAGACAAAGAATGGTTACTAAACAATCTTGATACGAATCACATAAAATTCCAAGACGTATCGTCTCAAAAAGTTCTGATTGCGCTTCAAGGCCCATCGAGTGTTGCTTTGTTACAACCTTTTGTGAATCAAGACCTTTCCCCTATTAAAGCTTTTGGACATATTGAAGCTAATATTTTAGACCAACCTGCTTTTATTGCCCGAACTGGTTACACGGGTGAAGATGGGTTTGAAATTATGCTTGACCCTGATGTCGGCGCCCAATTATGGCAAAATTTAATTCAAGCTGGCGTCGCTCCTTGTGGACTTGGTGCCCGTGATACTCTACGTCTTGAAGCGGCAATGGCACTGTATGGACAAGATATAGATGATACAACTACACCCTTAGAAGCTGGGTTAGGGTGGCTAGTTCATTTAGATACAAAAGGTGATTTTATTGGACGTTCGGTATTAGAACAGCAAAAAGCAGAAGGTGTAAAACGGCGCCTGGTAGGGTTACAAATGCAGGGACGTAATATCGCGCGTCATGCTTACCAAGTATTATCTGAAGGTAAAATAGTTGGGGAAATTACAAGCGGTACTTTATCACCCACACTTGGCTATCCCATCGCTCTAGCATACGTTCCCACTGAGTTATCTTCAATCGGTCAAACCCTAAATGTAGATATTCGTGGTAAAACTTATCCCGCAGTTGTTGTCAAACGTCCCTTTTATCGTTCAAAATCACGATTGACCTAGTAAGGTGCGTGACGCTATTAGATAATTAGCTTCGTTCTAAAATTTTTATAGCGTCACGCACCCTACTCATATTTTTTCCCACTGCTGCAATTTGTTAGAGGAATTAATTTCATATGGGCTTTGAATACCCTGAAAATTTGAGATACTTGGACACTCACGAGTATGTGAGGCTAGATGGAGATATTGCCACTGTTGGTATTACGGCATTTGCTGTTGACCAGTTAGGGGACATTGTATTTTTGGAACTGCCAGACGTTGGAGAGACTGTTACTAAGGGTGACAGCTTTGGTACTGTTGAGTCTGTAAAAGCCGTGGAAGACCTCAATGCACCCATTACTGGCACTGTTCTCGAACGTAATGATGCTTTAATTGAGGCGCCGGAGCAAATAGGCGATGACCCCTATGGAGAAAGCTGGCTGTTAAAAATTCGTGTTGACGACGAAAGCGAAGTCGAAGACGCAATGACAGCAGACGAATACCGCGCACAGGTAGAAGGAGAGTAGCTGACATCTTGCACCTTGCCTAGAAACCGGGTTTCTTGCGACAAACTGCGCTCTTATAAGCTTAATCTCTCGTACAGAAACCCGGTTTTTTTTTGGCTTGTTGCGAATGGTGCAAGATATAAGGTAGGGTGCGTGAAGGCTACGAAAAATCTTCTTGGTAAACTAAGAACCAGTAGCCTTCACGCACCATCTTATTAGGTGCCTTCTAGGCGCCTTGACGTTAATCATATAGCCTTAGCTGGAGCGTCACGCATCATCTTAATTGTCTGTGTGATTAATTTTGGAGACTAGGCGCCTTGACGTTAATCATATAGCCGGTGCGTGACGCTATTAGTTTTTTTTATTACGCTGACGTTTTTTCGTGGCGTCACACACCCGAAGAAAAAATATATGACGTTACAAATATATGACGTTACAAATATAGATGTTGCAAAATATTAAATAGTCACGTCTGGAGACCATATTGTGGTAATTTCTGCTCCACAGCCTAAGTCAAGCAATCTACCGCTGCGCGAAAAGAGTCAATCGAACAATTTTCAAGTTCGACACATTGGACTGTCTGATGGTCAGGTTCGTCATATGCTGGAAGTTATGGAACTTTCTAGTTTAAATGAACTGATTGATAAAAGTGTACCGCAAGCAATTCAACTTAAAAGGGAGCTTAATCTTTCTGAAGCTAAAAGCGAATATGCTGCTTTGGCTCAGTTGAAGGAAATAGCTTCGCAAAATCAGGTTTACCGTTCGTATATCGGTATGGGGTATTCTAATTGCATTACTCCTCCTGTAATTTTACGTAATATTCTCGAAAATCCTGGTTGGTATACAGCTTACACTCCTTACCAGCCTGAAATTGCTCAAGGGCGCCTCGAAGCACTGTTAAATTTCCAAACAATGATTATTGACCTCACTGGTTTGGAAATAGCCAATGCTTCGCTACTCGATGAGGGTACTGCTGCTGCCGAAGCAATGAGTATGAGTTATGGTATTTGTAAAAACAAGGCAAATACTTTCTTTGTCTCCCAAGATTGCCATCCCCAAACAATCGACGTGTTACAGACACGTGCCAGACCCTTGGGTATCGAAATCGTTATTGGAGACCATCGTACTTTTGATTTCGACCAAGCTATATTCGGCGCCGTTTTACAATATCCTGCTAGCGACGGCACAATTTACGATTACAGTACCTTTTGTCAGCAAGCACATAAAAAAGGCGCCCTCGTTACGGTTGCCGCTGATATTATGAGCTTGTGTTTACTAACACCTCCAGGAGAATTTGGCGCCGATATCGTTGTAGGTAGCACACAACGTTTCGGAGTTCCCCTTGGCTATGGTGGTCCACACGCAGCATATTTTGCTACTAAAGAAGAATATAAGCGACAAGTCCCTGGAAGAATTGTTGGAGTATCGAAAGATGCTCGTGGTAACACTGCATTACGTTTAGCATTACAAACGCGCGAACAACACATTCGTCGCGATAAAGCTACTAGCAATATTTGTACAGCACAAGTTTTACTAGCTGTTATCGCTGGAATGTATGCTGTGTATCATGGCACCGATGGATTAAGACAAATTGCCTTAGATATCCATCAAAAAACCTTAACACTAGCTCAAGCACTCAAGCAATTAGGTTATAAAATAGCTTCTGAAAACGTCTTTGACACATTAAAGGTTGAACTAGGAAACCAAAAGTTAGAAGATATTTTAAATAGAAGCGAAGCCAAAAAAATCAACTTGAGAATTTACGATGATACAGCAGTAGGTATTTCCCTTGATGAAACAACCACTGAAGCTGATTTAATAGATTTACTAGAAATTTTCGGAGGTTCTATACCTCTCCCCCACACCCCCACACCCACTTTCTCCCGTACTCCCTACCTAACCCACCCAGTTTTCAACCGCTATCATTCCGAAACTGAGTTACTGCGTTATATTCATAAACTTGAAACCAAAGATTTATCATTAACAACATCAATGATTCCTTTAGGTTCATGTACAATGAAGCTAAACGCAACAGCGGAAATGATACCTGTAACTTGGGCAGAGTTTGGTAACATTCACCCATTTGCGCCAAAATCACAAACGCGCGGGTATCAAGTTTTATTTGAACAGCTTGAAGAGTGGTTAGCTGAAATTACTGGTTTTGCTGGAATATCTCTTCAACCAAACGCTGGTTCACAAGGTGAATATGCGGGACTTTTAGTAATTCGTCAGTATCACGAATCACGCAACGAAGGTCATCGTAATATTTGTTTAATTCCAGAGTCTGCACATGGAACCAACCCAGCAAGTGCAGTAATGTGTGGGATGAAAGTAGTAGGTGTTGCTTGCGATAAAGACGGTAATATTGATGTTGCCGATCTGAAAGCAAAAGCCGAAAAGCACAGTAACAACCTTTCAGCGTTGATGGTGACATACCCATCTACCCACGGTGTATTTGAAGAAGCCATCAAAGACATTTGTACCATCGTTCATTCTCATGGTGGACAGGTATATATGGACGGCGCCAACATGAACGCTCAAGTCGGACTTTGCCGTCCTGGAGATATAGGCGCCGACGTTTGCCACTTAAACCTCCACAAAACCTTCTGCATACCTCATGGTGGTGGTGGCCCCGGCATGGGTCCCATTGGTGTTGCTTCACACCTAGTCCCTTTCCTCCCAGGACACGCTGTTGTTGATATATCTGATAATCAAAAATCGATAGGCGCCGTTTCTGCTGCACCTTGGGGAAGTGCCAGCATCCTAGTAATTTCTTGGATGTATATTGTAATGATGGGCGCCAAAGGTTTAACCGAAGCTACCAAAATTGCAATTCTCAACGCCAACTACATCGCTAAACGGTTAGAAAACCACTACCCAGTACTTTACAAAGGTAGTAACGGTTATGTCGCCCACGAGTGTATCTTAGATTTGCGCGCGTTGAAAAAATCTGCCAATATCGACATCGATGACGTAGCAAAACGCTTGATGGACTACGGTTTCCATGCACCCACCGTATCATGGCCCGTCGCTGGTACTATTATGGTGGAACCAACCGAAAGCGAATCAAAAGAGGAACTCGACCGTTTCTGTGATGCATTAATTTCCATTCGCCAAGAAATTGCCGAAATTGAATCTGGGAAAATGGATATTCAAGACAACCTCTTGAAAAATGCCCCCCACACCGCAGAAAGTTTAATTTCTGGTGACTGGACACATCCATATACCAGAGAACAAGCTGCATATCCGGCGCCGTGGACACGCGATAATAAATTCTGGGTCAGCGTCAGTCGCATCGACGCAGCATTCGGTGATAGAAACTTCGTTTGTTCTTGCCTCCCTATGGAAGCATACAGCGAATAACCCAAAAATTAAATAATCACTCTTGTGAAATAATCACTTTTGTGGGATGGGCATCCTTGCCTGTCCCATATTTATATAAATTTTAATTTATTAAACAAACTGCAAAAGCCATTCTTCCATTTCTTTTGGTTGTTGCCGGCGGCACTTTTCGCAGTTTAAATTATCTCAGTACAAACAATAATATTTTGGTAAAGACTATATAAAGTTTGTAGGTAATATGTAAAAAAATTTAAAATTATTAAGTTTTAATACCAAGTAGGGTGGAATGGCGCTTACTTAACGTAATTAATGGTGCGTAAAAGCACTGTATTTTGCGTTACATTGATTGATAGTAATAGCTTTCACGCACCCTACCCGATTTTATTGGCGCCTCCAAAT
This sequence comes from Calothrix sp. FI2-JRJ7, assembly GCA_019359675.1. Lineage (GTDB taxonomy): Bacteria > Cyanobacteriota > Cyanobacteriia > Cyanobacteriales > Nostocaceae > Dulcicalothrix. Next base: position 35,156 of record JAHHGX010000022.1, on the reverse strand, counting down.
GCGTAAAATAGCGACATTCCCAAGTAGGGTGTGTGGCGCCATGAATAAACTTCAATGTAATTATAAGACTCGTAGCGCCACGCACCAGCTAATGTATTACAAAGCTATATATTTGGGTATATTCGGTCTCTAGAATATCAAATAAAAGCCGAGCAACACCTGTAATATTATTACCCCCATACCCAAGCGCAGCTGCATCCAAATAAATATTGTGAATAGCCGTAGATACAGGGATTACAGCATCTACTTCCCGCGCGCTTTGCATAACATAGCGAAAATCTTTCTTAACTAAATCAATAGGAAACATCGGTGCATGACTTTTTGCCAACATTAAATTCGCCGCGTTCTTTGCTGCTAAACTCATAACTGGAGCATTAAGAAATGCTACGCCACGACTCGATAATAACGGCGCCAATTCTTTCACCCAACTAACGAACCGTGCTTATATTCCTCTCAAAGTACGTGTATTTGCTGAAGAACTTAAAAAGCACATTTCAATCTAACTCCAACATGAAAAACTGGGAATACTAAGCATAGTTTGCTCTATAACATTGCTATGCAATATATTCTCTACCCCATTGCTATTTTGGTGCTTTTCGCTGTTATCAACTATTTAGTAGCGTTTTTGTTTATTTTCAAGTCTGTTTTTCGGCGCCCTAAATACGAAATTATCAATAGTAAACAAGTACCATTATACCTTCAACAATTATTTAAAGGCGCCATTTCTGAACTAGAGGAATTGGGTTTTAAAGCGTGTTGCTATGTGCAAGTAGAACCCATGCTTCAAATTGACCCACCAACAGTGGTAGAAATACTGTTGTATAATCAATCGCTGAAGTCGTATGCAAAGGTAGGAATTCGTTATCCGCTTGAAGCTGTTAATTTATTTGATATTGAATTTTATACATTTTTTCAAGACAGTAGTTTATTATTGACAATGAATGGTAAAGCTGATGGGGTAATTGGTGAAACGCCTAACTTTACTATTCAAGATGCTTACACACCAGAAACTCTGGTACAATGGCAGTTACATCAAGATACTGTCGAAAAAGTAAGTATAGCAAAACCTGCAATTGGTTTATCCCCTGATAAATTTACGATAGCTTTAGAAAAATTTAGCAATAAACATTTAAATTATTTATTTAAAGCAGGGAAACTACGATTAGTTGAGGAAAAAAAATATAGTCTGACATTACAGGGTGCATGGAAAGTTGCTAAGAAATTGGTTGATGGGAAACATAAAGTTACAAAAATTATTAACCAGCGCTTATTAGCAGCTAAAACTAATCCTGAAATGCGGGTTGATATTCCTGTTGAACTGGAGGTTGAAGGGTTTAAGCGTACAGAAAGTCAGAATAAGGGACTGGTCGATGGTAAATTTCGTGCTTGGATGCTGTTTATAAGTTTTGGTTTGTTTGTAGCATCTTTTATGCACATGTTTGAAATACATCGCTTGGCAATTTTTGTGCTGGTGATAATGCTACACGAAGCTGGACACCTAATTGCCATGCATTTATGCGGTTATCGTGATACTTCAATGTTATTTTTACCCTTTTTAGGCGCCGTTGCAACAGCAAGCCAGAAATATGATACTACACTTACTCAAAATGTTTGGGTTTTACTCGCTGGCCCTTTGCCCGGTTTAATTTTGGGAATATTTTTGGCTTTTATCTCTGGTAATACAATTGATGTAGTTTGGGTAAAAGACACTGCTTGGATGTTAATTGGTTTAAATTTAATAAATTTATTGCCTATTTACCCGCTTGATGGTGGTAAAATAGCAAACTTACTTTTATTTTCACGTTTTGCTTATAGCGATGTTTTATTTCAACTATTTGGCTTATTTGTACTAGCTCGCCTTTCTATTTCTCAACCTATATTATTTATATTTATACTATTAACAGCTTTTAGTATACCACAAAGCTTCCGCGCGGCTAAAGCTAATTCTAAATTACAGCGACTTCTTAAACAGAGTAAACCTAGTAATCAAGATAATCTAATTAATAATGTTTATATATATTTTAAACAATTTGGGTATAATAACTTACCTGCTGCTAGCAGAAATTTTTTAGTTAAAGATATAATTAGACGTTATAATGAATCACAAGGTAAATGGATAACGCGAATTTCTTTAATTGTTCTTTACTGCGGTAGTCTCCTTGGGGCATTAACAGGTTCTCTATACGCAATATCACCACGTGCAATTAGTTTCTTAAGTGAAATTCCGCATATATTAGAGAAACCGCAACAGCGACGCGAACGTTTTCTCAGTATGCAGAAGCATGAAATTCAAAAAGCAACAGCAATATTACAACAAAATCCCAATGATGTAGATACATATATTAAACGTGCGAGAGCATTTAAAGTCATGCGACACCATAAAGGCGCCTTAACAGACTACAATCAAATTGTGCGATTACAACCTAATGATACTAAACACCGTTTTATTCGTGCTTCCTTAAATTCTCAGCTTGGTAATATCAAAGCTGAAATACAAGACTATGATTATTTACTAAAGCTAAATCATAAACCTCATATAGTATACTATCAACGGGCAGAAGCTAGAACAAAGTTACGCGATTATTTTGGCGCCATTGCCGATTATAATCAAGTTATTAAACTTAATCCTAAGAGCTACTGGAATTATATTAATCGTGGTTATATATATATTCAGCTAAAAGACTATAAAGGCGCCTTAGCTGATGCAAATAAAGCTATACAACTTGAACCTCAACTACATGACGCTTATGCATTGCGAAGTCAAGTATATAGCAAGTTAGGAAATAATAAAGCCGAAAAAGCTGATAAGCAAAAGGCAATAGCACTTGAACAAGCTTTGGAAGAAACACCGCAAGATTAAAGCTAGTAAAAAACGGCGCCGATATCTACATTAAGATAGGCGCCGTGCAAAATTATACCGAAATGATTGGGGGTTGAAGACTTTAATTACTTGGCAGCAATTGCTTGACCAGCAGTACTGATAATTTCTTGTAGGTTAGTTACAGAACCTGTGAAGCTACCACCGGGGCCAGCAAAGGTTTGTTGTCCTACAGTTAAATTTTTTTGTGAAAAGGTGTTAGATGCATCCGACGTAAACCCACCGATATCACCTAAGCTAATCGCTAAACCACCAGCTACAGTATCAAGCTCATCATTAGATAATTCAACTGCATTAATTTCGTTACTCATTACTTTATCTCCGTTAAGTATATTTGTTAGATGTGAAAGAAAAGCAGCGAAGCACGCTGTTTGCTTTCATGTCCACATAATATAAATTTTGCTTGCTGAGATACATCGGAATAAAGCTTGAATTACGGCAATGCTTTTTGTTGAGGAGCGTATCATACTAGAGTTGGAGCAGTGTTTAATATACAAGTTGTCTACGATACATTAAAAGAATAAAATTTTTAGAGGTTTCATCTCCGGCGCCCTGAACCGCGTTCTCTTCTGATAGCTTTAATTGCCGTTACTTGGTCTGAACGCGAGAGCATCATAAATACAGTTAACTTTAATTTCATAGATATATAAATTTATACATGTTCATACATCTATTTTAAAATTTAGATACCTAAATAGTATGCCTTGCATGAAGCGGATTATACCCAAGTTATAGTAGTATATACCAGTTGCCATTTTGAAAATATAGAAACCTGGTTTCTTTGCGTCAAAATAACAATATAAACTTATGAATTCCAACAAACCTAGTATTCAACATATTTATATAGACGGGGTAGAAGAATTACTCTCTTTACTGGCGCCTCGACATTTTTACTTCAATGATTTAAAAGAAGAATGTATTCTTTCTAGAGTTGGCACCAGTTTTGCGTTATTGGTTGTATAAAAAGATACTATTGATACGGTTTTAGTCTGCTTGTAAGGTAGTAAGGTAAGTATCATTTCGGTTTCACCCCCGCTATACCAAAGTCTAACAGCATTTTTTCCATCTACTTTCACATTCCGTTTTTTAACCAATCTCTCACCAGGTTCTCTATTAGAATCTAATGTTGATATTTTCTCTTGTAAACTTCCATTCTCAATTTGTACATCAGTTTTTATAAAATAATTTGGAAAGGCTCCTCCTCCCACTACTGGAATCTTACGGTTACTAATAAATAATAAATCCTTGCTTTCTCTTCTGATAAACCAGTTTTGAGGATATTGTATTGAATATCTCCCTTTTTCCACAAAGGTTTGAAATTTAGTATTTGTACTTGTAGGTTGATTTTGAGCAACAACTGGAAGCATACCTGAAGTCAAGTTAAAGATTGGGGCCGCTCCTAATAATGAAATCGCTAATGATAGTGTAATCAACTTTATATTAAGTTTCATAAAGATTCTACGTTAATTAAAATACTAATGTTTTATTCCTTGACGAGCTATCGGTTGATTTTGTTCTGTATATGAAGGAACAATTTTCATTGGCGCCAATCTAAAAATATGTTCGGTTAGTTCGGTTTACCGTACTTCCAGTACTTAAAAATGTGAACCACGGTTCACATTCTTATTAGTGGATTAGTATGGCGCCTTAAATATCGAAAAATTGTTAGCGCACCGCACGGATATCCAACCCCAAATCGAGATTGAGCCATACGCGGTCGCTTGTCAAAACAACAACTCCCAACCGCAACCCTAAACTCAAACACGCACGGTCTCCCAGAGACAACCCATATTTGCGTGTTTGTTCCCAGAGCCGTCCTGCCACCTCACCATCAAGGGAGGTAAACGGCTCTACCACCAAACCCAACGCCTGCAAATCATCCAGCATTCCCTCAATAACCACACAGAAGTGCAAGTCCTTTCTGAACCACCTCAGCCCAGTTCACACTCGAAATCACCGACTCACTTGGTGTTGCTTCTACAACATTACTTCCTGGCTCCGAGTTCAAGTAAGCCAGCAATGCCGAAGCATCGAGAATAACCGTCATTTAGCGTCTTCCCTTTTCACTTCTTCACGGCGTTCCGCAATCAATTCCAAAGCCAAACTTCTATCTTTCGGCAACTGCGAAAACCGAGACTTCAACCGCAACTTGATCGTTTCTGACTTCTCCAGCACCAGGCGCCCCTCTTCAGTACGAGCAATTACAATATCTCCTTGTTATATAATTATTCACAGTTTATGATGCCTGTGCTACAATCAATTTTTTTGGATGAGAGTTGTAAGGCTTGATATAACTGCTCGCAGTTCCGATGGTTCAACGGGTTTGGTGAGATACATTTGATAACCTGCTATCATTGCGCGTTTTCGGTCTTCTGCTCTTGCGTAAGCGGTAAGTGCAACCGCAGGTATTTTTCCACCTTTTTCTGAAGGTAGAGAGCGTATTTTGCGGATAAATTCATACCCGTCTTCATCTGGCATACCGATGTCACTAATAAGTATATCCGGCGCCTCTTGCATCATTAACTCAAGTGCATCGTGTGCAGAACCTGCGGTAATAACATTAGCTAGAGCATCTTCAAGTACATATCGTATCAGTTCGCGAGCATCGGGTTCGTCATCGACTACGAGAATTTTTATTCCAGTAAGTGTTAATTGCTCGAAGTCATCAAACTCTTCGCTACTATTAGCTATATCACGATGCGCTTTCTTTTGTTCTGTTACGTTAGGTATTACTGCGGCAACTGGTAATGATACTGTAAACGTGGCACCCATTCCTTCGCCATCACTTTTTACTCGTACTGTACCACCGTGCAGTTCGGTAAGTCCTCGAACAATAGATAACCCAAGTCCTAACCCCCCATGTTTTCGCGTAATTGACCCATCAGCTTGGCTAAATCGCTCGAACACGTGCGGTAAAAATTCAGGCTTTATACCTAACCCTGTGTCAATAACGCTTATTTCCATACGAGAGTCTACACGCTCTAAAACAATTTGCACTTTCCCGTTTCTAGGAGTAAATTTAATCGCGTTGGCAAGGAGATTCCAAATAATTTGCTGTAAACGCGCTGGGTCTCCTGATATTACACCAATAAATTGATCAAAAACTGTTTGTAGTTGAACTCCCTTGGCTTCTGCTGACAAGCGTACTGTCTCAAGTGCTGCTTCGATAACACTTTTTATATCGACTTGCTGCACGTTTAACCGTATTTTACCGGAAGTAATGCGGCTCATATCAAGAAGGTCTTCGATAAGCTGTGACTGCGCGCGGACATTACGCTGTATAGTGTCTAATCCTTGCTGCATTCTCGCTGCGTCTATGTTACCTTTACGGATGATTTGCGACCAACCAAGTATGGCATTTAGCGGTGTGCGAAGTTCGTGCGAAAGTGTCGCCAAAAATTCGTCTTTCATCCTTCCAACCCTCTCTGCCTCAGCACGAGCTGACTGCTCAGTTTCAAGAAGCTGCTCTCGTCGCTCCTGCTCTTGCTTTTCTGCATCTATATCTGTAATCGCAACTACTCCTGCTATCACGTTGCCGTCGCGGTCTTTTATAGGCGCCCCCATTACGCGAACCCATGTTCTTGTACCGTCGCCACGTTGATAATGATACTCATTTTCGTATGATTCACCAGTAGCAAACACTTTGGCAAGGGCATACTCGTGGCTTTCTGTTCTTCGCCCGTCCGCATGGTAGCTTTCCCATTCATGGTAGGAGTTATAATCATTGGAATAAAATACTGGATGGCGAAAAATTTCTTCTGTACGCTTGTTCGCCATTACAATTTTTCCGGACGGCGCCTCAGCAAGTACAACGGCGACAGGTATATTATCGAGTACAGCACGTAAGCGTGCCTGTTCTTTTTCTAGTGCTTCCTCAGCCCGCTTGGCATTGGTCATATCTCGCATAACCTTACCATAGCTGCTAATTTCTCCCTTCTCATTATAAACCCCATAAGTCATACCCGAAATCCAAATCCGCGTGCCGTCTTTGTGTCGCATCCAACGGTCATCGCTTGCACTTCCTGTTGTCTTAGCTTCTTTCAATTCAAGGCTTGGGACATTTTTCTCTAAGTCTTCTGGGGTAAAAATTATTGGTGTTATTTCTTGGTTGATAAATTCGTGTTCCTCAAAGCCTAGTACTTGCCGTACACCCTCGTTCCAAGTTGTCGGGCGCCCTTCAATATCGGTACGGAAAATTGCGTGGTCGCGCACTTGCTCCACGAGTGTACGGAAGCGTTCTTCACTTTCTTTTAACTCTTCAAGGGCGCGTTTACGAACACTTATATCTTGAACTTCCATGACCGTCCCACGAATTTTATCCGCTGAACGGATTGGGCTGGCAGTGTAAGCGACAGTGTAGAAGTGGCCATCCTTGTGAATAAACACCTCCTCACCTTGCTCCTGATTATTTTCTGGAAATGCGCGGTCAATAGGACATTCTTCGAGAGGGTAATGGCTAACATCAGGGCGAGTATGATGAATAATATCGTGTAGTGCCCGACCTCGTACTTCATCCAACGAAAACCCAGTAAGTTCCTCAGCAGCAGGGTTCATAAACACACAGTGCTGGTGTTCGTCCATAATAAATAAAGCAACAAAAGCGTTATCGGTAATAGCTTTAAAAAGAAGACCCTGCTCTTCAGCTGCATTTTGAGCTAGTTTACGCTCGGTAACATCTATTCCGGCGCCGTAAATTAATCCTTCCGAGACAAATGGGTGAGATCTCCAACTTATCCAGCGATAACTGCCGTCTTTACAACGATAACGGTTTTCAAACGATACTAACTCGACTCCCGCAATAAGTTCTTGACCTGCACTTAATGTTTTTTCATGGTCATCAGGGTGGACAAAATAAACCCAGGGATGGCTCGTCAACTCCTCAGTTGTCCAACCGAGTGTTTTCTCCCATGATGGACTTACCCAAGTAAGGGAACCGTCAAAAGTTCCAATAGAAAGAAGGTCGGCGCCTACGGAAAAAAAGCGCTCTCGTTCTTCAAGCACTTGATAAATGTTTGTAAAATCCCGCCCTACTGCATACATTAACCCTTCTTCTAAAACTGGCTCTACAATCCATTCAACCCACTTGTAGGAACCATCTTTACATTTGTAACGATTATGATAACGAGCAGCAAAGCCAAGTTCGAGTGTTAAAAGTGCTTCAACCGTTGCAGGCGCCGAATCTTCATGTACAAACCCAATATACGATTGTCCCAACACTTCTTCTTTAGTAAACCCTAATATTTTCTCGAAAGCCGGATTTACCTGAATAATTAAACCCTCCATACCTACAATACAGTATATATCCGGAGAGAGACTAAAAAATCGTTGCTCCAGGGTCATAGTGATGGGATATTAAGATACGGAACTGCCATACAGGATAAGTATATCACTGCCCTAAGCTTTTGAGATTCATACTAGCGACTTACTTCTGATGATAATCGCAAAAGATGTAGGGTGCGTGACGCTATAATAACACCGAGAGCAAACGAATAATCATCAGGCGTTACGCACCAAATAATATATTAATCGTCAAAGCGCGTGATTATAATAACACCGAGAGCAAACGAATAATCATCAGGCGTTACGCACCAAATAATATATTAATCGTCAAAGCGCGTGACAATTATAAATAGGTGCGTGACGTTTATAACATAGGTGCGTGACTGCTACAAGTCTTATTACTACGTTGAATTTTTTTCGTAGCGTCACGCACCCTACAGTTTTTATGTCCCGGTTGCGTAATTATCATAATATAGACAAGGTGCAGCTATGTTAAGCAACCACAATAATCATTTCACGAATTGTACAAGCTCACTTAATATCGAATCTAGCCTAAATATAACAAATTATCCATTACGGCTTAATGGTGCTAGTTTTGATAAAAACGATGAATTCCAAAGCCTTAATCCTTGGCTAAAGTTACAAGGGACTATCACTGGTAACACTTTACTGGGTATAGAATCACATGATATTAGCATTCAGTGGGCTGATGGTATTTCCAAGACTTTTGACCCAAACAAAAGTACGTGGATAGTTATTCATGGTTTACAAATGAATTTACCCAAAGGAGATATTCTCGACCAGCTAACAGATATTAAAAATTTAGCTTCATCAGCTGATGGCTTTTCTCCTGATGACCAAGTACTGGTCTTGGACTGGAGAAGTGCAGCTTATTCTCCAGGAATAAATTACCGTGGAGATTTTAATATTCCAAACCCTGTAATTGCTCTTTCATGGATTGACGCTGCTGCTACTTGGACTGCTAATATTCTAAAACAATTTGGAATCACTACGCCAAATATTAATTTAATTGGTCATAGTTTTGGTAGCTATGTTGCATCATCTGTAGCTGCTGATATTACAGGAGGTATTAACCGAATTATTGCTTTAGACCCAGGTAATTTAGAAATAGGAGGCGATAAGTATAAAACAACTAATTTTAGTGATAATTCACGCTGGTCTTGGGCTTTTTACGGTAGTGGGTTTGGCGCCCAAGACCGCGCTAGAACTGCCGACGAATCTTTTATAATAGACTTTCCCTTTTATACACAGTTTCCTGATATTCCTGGAGTAAATAGAGGACATGGCGCCGTTGAACAATTTTTTACAGCAATGCTCAACCAAGCCAACAATAAACAACACTATTCCAATGCAGATATTTTTGGTCTTGACAGAATGAATTCAATCGCCAAACCTTGGAATATCGATTATAGCACCAATTGGGAAGCAAAGCTAATTCCAGAAGAAAGTAATGGCTCTTGGATATTGAAAGATATTATACCTAATCCGTAAAATCTGCCCACACGCTCTTGTGGCATTGGCGCCATTACATACTAATCATTGACATACAACAATCTATTTTTGACCCATTTTTTACAACTAAACTTGTAGGTAAAGGTACCGGGATGGGTTTAGCTATTAGCTACCAAATTATTACAGAAAAACATCATGGTAGCTTGAAGTGCATTTCTACACCTGGAAAAGGCGCCGAATTTATAATACAAATCCCTGTCTAAAAGATTATGAAATACATGTAGAGACGTTACATGTAACGTGAGAACGAGATTTCGGGTATTATATGTATACCTTATATACCTGAGATTTGCTGTAGGTGTGCTGATAATAACTTGTTTTAATCAGTACAAAATGCTTAAACTTTAGTACTTATTATTACAACGGTAATTAATATAAGAACTTGATGATGGATATAGTTATCAAGTTGAGTTAATTAGACGTTAGTTTACATATAATAATACACCTAATGAGAATCTTGAATTAAACACGTAGCTATAGCTATAGCTTTAGCAAGAAGGGGAGGTACAGATTCTCCTATTTGAGATGACATTTCTGTATATGTACCTAAAAAATGAAATTTATCGGGAAAAGAATGTAACCTTGCTGCTTCGCGTATTGTTATAGTTCTATCTTGTGTGGGATGGAAAAATCTACCCGAACCTGGATGAAACAGCCATCTTGTAATTGTTCTTGCTGGTTTATCCCAATATAATCTACCATAGGCGCCGCTATAATGTTTTTTAGGCGCCAGTTCTGGTGGTAAATGTTTTGCATCTTGCCCTTCTTTTAAAACACGAACTCTTGCTATTTGAACAGGACTCAAAGCACGAGCGACGTGATTTACAAGTTTTGTACTTTCAGAGCGCATCATAGCTTGATATATACTATTTACCTGTGATGGATAATTATCTTCGTTATATTCTTGTCCTGCATCTAATGGTGGTAAATCTCCAATTGCATCTCTGACTGTAACAATTGAAGAAATGCCATTGTCAAATAAATTAAGTTGCTTCGTAGATTTTTCTTCTGAATGCGTAGGTTTAGGAAAACAAGGTGTTTTATCTAAGCTGGCAATAAAAAAAGCTCTCGTTCTTGTTTGGGGTATTCCATAATGTGCTGCATTCAATGAAGCGGAAGCAACTTTATAACCGAATGACTCTAATTGCTTAGTAATTTCATACCTGACTATACCTTTATAAGCATTTAAGATTTCAGGTACATTTTCCATTACTACATAAATCGGTCGAAACTCTTCTACAAACTCTAAAAAAGTTTTGTAAAGTTGATTGCGAGACTCATCAAGACTACGACAACCCGCAGGAATATTTCTAGAGAAACCTTGGCAAGGTGGCCCACCAATAACTACCGTCAATTCTTCTGATTGTAAACCAAGCCATTGACGTAATTCTCTCGGATTTACTTTACATATATCTTCATTAACTATTTTTGCACCTGGGTAATTATGCTTATATGTTGCCAAAGCTTTTTTATCAACCTCAATGGCACACAATGATTCAAAATCTGCCAGATGAAACCCTGTAGTTAATCCGCCGGCGCCTGCAAATAAATCAATCAACTTGTACTTCATGTACAGAATATTATAGTAATTAATTAGTACTGTCAATAAGTATAACAGTTTAATACTACTTTATTAAATAGGCACCGCGAGTTATGCTATTGTAATATTTACCCATAATTTATTAAAAATGGCGCTTTCTAGCAGTGAAAATTTTAAATTTCAACTAATTCAGAAGCGATAGCATCGAGTTGTATATCTGTCGCATCTTCTGCATCAATTAAATGAAAGTAAAATAATTCGCTGAACTCGGACACTGCTATATATGCTTTCCCCATTTGTCCTAATGGTAAATTCCAGGCTAATATTGTAATTTCATCCCAAAAATTCAGTGGTTCTGGTTTAACTAATCCTCCTATTACACCCAATCTAGTGGCGCCATATTTTCCACGTAGTAATGCGGCAATTTCATATACTAATCGCCACACTTGTGCTTTATATTCTTGGATATTTTGCACAGCAAATCTTTGAGCGATTAATGCTTCTACCCACTCACGCGGATGTAATAATTTAACTGACTCAACCAACCCAAACGTCATTAAAAACATTCCCGTAAGTCCTTTAATTCCGTCTCTGCTACCTATATAAGGTTTACCATCCATAAATTCAAACTTTGGTTCTGGACACCAGTATATATAATCTTCAAACATAATTGGTACAGGTTCCAACGCTGGAGCAAATCCTAATTCACCTCTACTCCAATCAATTCCTTCACCCACAGGTTTCATGCTGCCAACTTTGGGAGCATCGCTAGCTACCTCAAATAAATCATTTTCTGATAAATAAGTAAAATCGTCTGCTGCTTCCCAAAGTTTTGCTGGTAAAAACGTTAAACCTGGAATACTAGAAACTTCGTAACGTCCGTCTAAAAGTTGTTGCGGTTGATACACTCCGTCTTCTAACCGAAGAAACTCTATATTTTCCTGCTCTACATCAAAAATCCAATATTCGGGGACACCTGCCGCTTGATAGTACGAACGCTTAAGTTCTGTGTCGTAACTTTCATCGCCCTGTGTGATAAACTCAATTAACAACTCAGCAGGCCCATCTAAATAATAATCATATATACGATTTAAACCTTGTGATTTATAAAATAATATATCTGGCATAAAGGCATTGGCGCCTAAACGGTTAACAAAACCACCACCTAAAGATTCTCCTATTTCTCCTCGTCTCAACCCAAATAATGCCATATAAAGAGTTTGCCGGATATTACTGCACTTTCTGCCTCTACGTGTAAGTTTAGTAACTTCAGGTGTAAAATTTATTCCAGATGCCCAATTACGTATAGCTGAAGCGTCTATTGCGTTTAAATTTGATACTACAGGCGCCTCAAATGCTAAACTTAGCGCTTGCCACCAAAGTTGTTCCGGCGCCAAAGCTACCGCAGATAATGCTCCCCAACCCCGTAAAATTTGATTGAACACGCAACATTCCTTTATTTTAAATTGCATAAGTTGGATGTGCTTAGACGTATTAAGTAATGTATGGGCAATTTACCCTTACTTTTGTTGATTAATTAATACCTATCGCAATTTATACAAATTTTATATGACTTACACACAAGTGCCTACAACTAAAAACATTTACGAAAAGTCTTTGGTAACTGCGGAAGATTGGTTTCAGGTTGGTAACAAGTTTTATGATAACCAAGAGTATGAAGAGGCGATGGGGTTTTATCAAAAAGCGCTACAAATTCAACCCGATTACTTTGATGCTCTAATAAATATAGGTTTTATCTTAGGTCATTTGCAACGGTTTGGCGATGCATTGGAATGTTTTGACCAATGCATTGCTAAAGATAGCAGTCACTTTATGGGTTGGTTTGGTCGTGGCCAAGCGCTCAGATACTTAGGGCGCCCTACTGAAGCGGTATTGGCTTACAATCAAGCTATCAAAATTCAACCTGATAGTGCTGCACCTTGGAGATATCGCGGTTTAGCATTGGCTGCTTCACAACTTTACAGTGATGCGATTTCGTCTTATGACCAATCGCTTCTACGCTATCGTGATGATTATTATACCTGGTGGATTCGGGGTATTTCGCTTGAATCTTTGGGTAAAAACGAAGCTGCGATTATTTCGTATGACCAATCTATTGCTCTAAAACCTGATTTTCATGAAGCTTGGCATTATCGCGCAGGCGCCTTGTGGAGTTTGCTGCGCTATGAAGAAGCTATTTTAGATTATGAGGAAGCTATTAAGTGTAACTCTAAATACTGGGAAGCATGGTATTGTCGCGGTAATTTGATGTTGAATATCAAAGATTATGAAGGTGCTATTGAGTCTTATAACCAAGCTATTCATATTCAACCCGAATTTTCTGAAACCTGGAAAAATCGTGGAGATGCACTTTTTGAGTTAGGCAGAATTCAAGATGCATTGACTTCTTATCGACGCGCAATTGATATTAAACCAGATAATGTTGATGCATGGTATAAATGTGGTATGCTTTTGATGGAGTTAAAATTATATCAAGAGTCACTAACCGCATTTCAAACGGCTGTTGAAATAAATCCTAATTTACCTAGTGCTTGGTTAGGTTGTGCTTATGTGCTGCAAGAGCTTCAACGTCATGAAGAAGTGCTAACTGCTTGTGATTGTACAATCGCCATTCAACCTGATTATGAGAAAGTTTGGTATGTTCGTGGTTATTCTTTAGGCGCCTTAAAACGTTACTCGGAAGCGTTAATGTCTTACGAACAAGCAATCCGCTTAAAACCGTGTGATGCAGTGGTATGGAATCTTCGGGGTTTGACACTTTACTATTTGCAACGTGACGAAGAAGCAATTAAGTCTTATGACCGTGCAATTGAACTATGTCAAGATTATGGCGACGCTTGGAAAAATCGTGCTTTTTCGCTTTATTATTTGCAAAAATATGAAGATGCTATTTTAAATACCGACTGTGCCATAGAACTTGGACAAGGAAATAATTATCTACTATGGTTTTATCGCGGTGTAGCTTTGATGGAATTAGATAGAAACGAAGAAGCATTAGTATGCTTGAACCGTTCAATTCAACTCAAAGGTGATTATCCTAACGCTTTTTATTATCGTGGTCGAGTATTACATTCTATGAAACAATATTCTGAAGCGGTTTCATCATTTGACCAAGCATTGCGACTTGATTCTGTTTTCGTAATGGCTTGGTTATGGTGCGGTAACAGTCTTAAAGAATTAGGGCGCCGTGAAGATGCCATTTATGCTTATGACCGAGCTATTAAATTAGACCCAAATTGTAGCGCTGCCTGGTTAGCACGTGGCACCCCTTTTTCATAAGCGTGCAAGCAACTATACAATATGCGCTACACTGGGCATTGTCACAGCTTCTCTTAGCTCCATTGTTATGCCTCGTTGGTTCAACATTTCAGGTCCGTGTAACAGTGACGACCACTATATGTTGTCACCTACCGTTCGATTACCTTCTCTTGAGCGGTTGATTAGGCAACGTAGTTATTTTGTTGTCCACGCACCACGTCAAACGGGTAAAACAACAGCAATGCTAGCGTTAGCTGAACAAATAACCAGCATGGGAGAGTACTGTGCTGTTACTTTATCGGTAGAAGTGGGAAATGCTTTTAAAGATGATATTGGAGGCGCCGAATCTGCAATTCTTGATACATGGCGCGATACAATTGCATTCCGTTTACCTGCTGACTTACAACCACCTAATTGGGGTTATGGGGCGCCTGGACAAAGAATTAGGTCTAGCTTACAGGTGTGGGCACAAAATTGTCCACGACCGATAGTATTATTTATTGATGAAATAGATTCCTTAGAAAACCAGGTATTAATTTCTGTTTTGCGACAACTACGAGACGGTTACCCTAATCGTCCAAAACACTTTCCTTCATCTGTGGCATTGATTGGTATGCGTGATGTCCGAGATTATAAAGTAGCTTCTGGTGGTAAAGAGAGGTTAAATACAGCTAGTCCCTTCAACATTAAAGACCGCTCGTTAACAATGAGATATTTTAATGAGAAAGAGGTTGTAGAATTATATCAGGAGCATACAAAAGATACGGGACAAGTTTTTACGAATGAAGCTGCCCAAATAGCTTTTGATTTAACTCAAGGGCAACCTTGGTTAATCAATGCCTTAGCCAAAGAAATTGTTGAAGAATTAGTGACTGACACACAAGTAACTATTACAGTAGAACATATAAATCAAGCTAAAGAAATACTTATTGCCCGTAAAGACACTCACCTTGATTCTCTTGCAGATAGACTTACTGAAACAAGAATCAAAGCAATAATGGAACCAATGTTAGCCGGAGATACATTAGGTGATACACCAGACGATGACCGACAATATTTAGTTGATTTAGGGTTATTACGTCGAGAACCAAATGGTGGATTGGTAATTGCTAACCCTATTTACCGTGAAGTTATTCCTCGTGTTTTGACTCAAGGCGCCTCTGATAGCTTACCTAGCATAACTCCCACCTGGTTACATAAAGATGGCGATTTAGACGTTGATGCTTTACAAGAAGCTTTTATCGATTTTTGGCGCCAGCATGGAGAACCATTACTTAGTACTACATCATATCAAGAAATAGCACCCCATATAGTATTAATGGCATTTTTACATCGTGTTGTAAATGGAGGTGGAACATTAGAGCGGGAATACGCGATTGGAAATGGTCGTATGGATTTATGCTTGAAATATAAAAAAGTAACATTGGGAATTGAAGTAAAAACTTGGCGAGATAAAATAAAAGACCCAGAAGAAAAGGGGTTAGACCAATTAGAAGCTTATTTGGCACGCATAAAAGCAGATTATGGATGGTTGTGTATTTTTGATAGACGCAAAGATGCGCCTGCTTTTATTGACCGTTTGAACACCAGAAATGGCACAACAAAAAAAGGACGTAACGTAGTTATTATACGTGCGTAGGGTAAATTAACCCACAACTTATTTTTGGCGTTGCATAAATGCGGGATGAATTTAGATATGTCATGCTGAGTGGAGCGAAGCGAAACGTAATCCGAAGGATTTCCCGAAGGGTAGCATCTATAAGGATTCTTCGCTACACTACGTTCCGCTCAGAATGACAAATCATCCCAAAAATCAGCAACGCCTTATTTTTTACGTGGTTTTCCACTGCGTGGACGTTCGATTAGTGTTTGCTCTAAATTTTCTTCACAGAACTGCTTACGAGTTCTCTCAACTGTTGTTACAGATGTATATAGGGTCTTTGCTATTGCTTCATCTGTACTGCCTTCATGTGCCATTAGTAATGTATGCGCGCGACGGATTGTTCTAGCACTAGCTTTTCCTTTCTTTACCAAGTCAAGTAGCTGCATCCGTTGCTCATCACTTAGAACAACTTTATGCTTTTTGTTCATACTCTCTATTTGCGTTGTCACTATATAATATAGCACAACCCATCAAAATTTATTTGGTGCGTGTTTTTATGGTGCGTAACGCTACAAGATTATTTGCTTCGTTGAAATGTTGTTATGGCGTTACGCACCCTACCAATTCTTCTTTTATTGATAATGGGTTGTATCCTAATGTAAATGCTATTGTACTGTCGAATGATACATCTGCGGGACGTGGCGCCGACATTTGTACGTCTTGCTGTTTACATGCTTTTAGGTTTGTATCTGGTAAATGAAATGCTTCAATCATTAACTTTCCGAAGTCGTAGCGAGATATTCTTTCTCTCCCACCTAGGTGAATAATACCGTGATATTGTTTTTCTATCATTAATAGTAATCCCTTGGCGGCTGTTATTCCACTTGCTGGTGTTCTAAATTCATCGGTAAATAATTTTAATTCTTTGCCAGATTGCAGTGTTTGTATAAACCCTTGCATGAAACTTTTTGCTGTGGGTGTTGCGGCGCCAAACATTAATGGCATTCTACATATAGCTGTTTTAGGATATTCTTTTAACATCGCTTGTTCTGCTAAGACCTTTTGTTCCCCGTATAAATTTACAGGGTTGACTGTATCTGTTTCTTTATATGGTGCATTTTTACCATCGAATACCAGGTCAGTTGATGTAAATGCACATGGTATAGAATACTCAGCGCACAATCCTGCTATGTTTGCTGATGCTGTGACATTAATTGCGTGAGACTCTTCGGGATGGTTTTGACAATAGTTTGGTTGCGAAATTGCTGCTGTATGAATTACTGCATCTGGTTTAATATTTGTAAAGATTTGTTTCAGTTCTTCAAAGTCTGATAAGTTAGCTTTGAATAAACTGGCACCATTTACTTCTAACGTGTGCGAGTTATATGTACCGTAAACTTCGTAGTGTTCGCGTCCTACCTCGATTATATGCCACCCTAGAAAACCACTGGCGCCTGTAATTAATAATTTTTTCATATCCCAATTCAATTAGAGTTATCTTCATGTAAAAACTTTATAGTATCTTCACACCACTTTAACCATTCAATTTCGTAGCGTATTCCCTGCTGAAGCGTTAAATAGCGGTACTTTTCTGCCAAAGGTAAAGTTTGCGGACTTACAAAATGCTTCTCCTCAATAGCTCGATGCGCTTTTAACTTGTCTTGGTGCTGTCGGCGGTGATTTTCTAATTCTCTGATAATTTTCTGTTTCGGTGCCACTTCACCTGCAAATATTTTTACTAACAACTCATCTTTCATTGGACTAACTTCTGATGGTTCTAATATCCATTTACGTAGATATTCTTTCCCTACCTCTGTAACCGAAAATACCTTCTTGTCTGGGCGCCCTTCTTGCCTAATTACTTCTGCAACAATATGTCCCTCTTCCTCTAACTTACTCAACTCTCTGTAAATCTGCTGCTGTGTTGCGTGCCAAAAAAAACCCACAGTCCCCGCAAACTGCTTCGACAAATCATAACCACTACACGCTGAATCTAATAATGCCGCCAAAATCGCATGAGATATTGCCATAACTTAATTCTATTCTTTCCTTACCTTTTATAAATAAAGCTTGATATACTCACTTTGTTGAGTATACAGTATAAAACATGAATTTTGCTCAATTAGTTGAGTAATAGTTGATTTGAGTATATCGCTGCTAGTTAGGAAAGAATTAGGTATTGCAATTTGACAACCAATGGTTGTCAAATTTTGGAATAGTAATTATGTCCAGCTTGTTTAGTTATTACGTGCGTGTTCAAACTCATATACGTAAAACAAGCGACGCAATTTTAGAAGTAGATAACCTATGCTAGCAGAGGCAATGGCGCCTAAAAGAGCTAACCAAAAACTAGTAGGAGGAAAAGATGCAACTGTTTTTGCTGCAACAGCGCGCGCATCAATAATTACACTCAAAAATGTAACTATTATAGATGTTGCAAAAGCAGAGATAATCAACCTATTTATATTTTTTAAAGCATTTTGACAAACGCTACAATGCTGGGTGTGTGCTGTCCAAACATCAAATAGCTTTTGTTTATCTAGTTCCGGAGTAGGAAGGTGTGAGTTACATTCTGGCGCCCAAGGAATGCCACCACCTGCTTTATTTTCTAACCAATTGCGAAACGCGATTATCATCTTATCTTGGGGGTTAGGCGTGAAAACTTTGTTCAACCATCTACCTTGTTTTTGAGCTATAATCTTTTCTTGATAATGAAGAAAAACCATATCTTGGTGTAGAAATAACGAAGCGAGAATATGACCTAACCAAGTTGGCATCGGTAATCCAAAAAATCCTAAACCTGGTGGTGTTTTGTTTTGGTCATTTTTGACTAATATCTGGCACCCAATATGACGGCACCATCCTGGACGAGTCGGAGTAGCATATAAAATTAGAATCAGTTGACCACCATCAAATAAAGTTGAAACAATCCGCATTAAACAAGGTGGTTGAAAATCATGAATAGCTTGCTTTATATTTGGGGCAGTTGGTGTAATTTCATAAGCAAACGCGGATTGACTTGATATCTCGCTCAAGCGAATCATGTCGTAATATTTAGCGTCCTTGTATCGGTTGCCAACAATTCCATGATGCGAGACAGGAACATGTGTTGGGTCAGAAACATTCTCCATGAAAAAGTCCCATCCATACGCCAGGTCACGAAAATTCCAAAATAACTTTACTACTTTATCTGACTTGTTTTCCAACTCTGGGGTAATTAACGGTTGAAATGACTGACTTTCAAGTTGTGCTTCTACTCCTGACTCTGCCCATACCCACAATAATCCTTGTTGTTCTTGAGTTGGATAAAAAACTGCACAAGATTTAGAATTTGAGCAATGTCGCGACTCCGTTTGTTCATCTTTAGCTTGGGGAATGTTAACACAATTTCCTTCACCATCAAAACGCCAAGCATGGTAAGCACACATTAATGTACCATCTGCTTCTACTCGTCCTTCTGAAAAAGGCGCCAATCGGTGAGGACAAGCATCTTCAAAACATCGCCATTTTCCAGAGCCATCTTTCCACAATACGATATTTTTTCCAAATAATTGCATTGCATGAGGACGAGATGAGTCTAAAAAATCAACAACAGCAACCGGATACCATTGTTTTGTCCATTGAAATACTGTTTCTTGTGGCGCCAGTTCTAAGTTGACATCATGCTCGTTAGTTGGCAAACTGTTGTACGTAGTCACAGTTACTCCTTAATTATTGCTTCTTACGCTCTTTCCCGTAATATAAATATGTTACAGCCAAACCAAGAACAACGTACAAATTTAGTATCCATCTTACTGCGGGTACTTGCATTAATATATGTTTATGTACTTGTTGTAATTATAACCTTTTTACTAGGATATGTTAACGTCCAGTTATCTTTACTACTAATACTACTGTATAAACCTTGTAAAATTGATTTCAGTGCTAATCTTGTTCTGATATAGCCTTTTATTAAGTGTGTACCGGGTTGAGCAATTATATCGTCTACTTTTAGTTTGTTTCCAAATGGTTTTTCGCAAAAACTTCCGGCGCCTTTCACTGTTAATATAAAAAA
The DNA here is from genome assembly GCA_019359675.1 of Calothrix sp. FI2-JRJ7. GTDB lineage: Bacteria > Cyanobacteriota > Cyanobacteriia > Cyanobacteriales > Nostocaceae > Dulcicalothrix. Next base: position 14,989 of record JAHHGX010000022.1, on the reverse strand, counting down.
TTGGGTTTCTTTATATTCGTCGGGGACTGTAAAAATACCGTATACCATGTGTTGCCCTAACCAAGGTTGAGCTACTACTTTTGTTGCACTTACTTGGAATTTTTCGACTTTGGATGACATAAATGGTTCTGCGTTACAATCTATGTCATGCAAAGGCATTAAAATGATATATATTACTGATAGTATACCAAGTATCAGTAGTGTAATTACAAAACGGACGATGAAGCGGCGCCTTATCATTCTTTTGGATTATAAATTAATTCGTTTATAACTCAAAATTTCAGCATGACATGTAGAGTTATCAAAATACACAATTTTTTACTTATGTTGAAACTTGTTAATATTTTTTTAATAATTCAGTTATAATACATCAAATAGATGTAACAAATGGACATATTTCGTGTGGTTTTTACGTAAGTTCTGAGACACCCTGAATTTGCAGTAGTACCGGATGAGAAAAAATTAAGTCTTCGTAATTGGCAATAGCTTCTGGAACGTTTTGAATATTTTTCCACCGTAATTGATTTTCTGGACAGTTCCCTTTGCTTGATAAAACCATCTGACAAAACTTTAACGCTTTGTTATCTGATTGTAATTCATTGGAATACTGAAATTGACGGTCAGCAGTTTGGCTAAAAATTTCTATTCCTTGTTGCAGCAAATTATCTAACGATTTTGCTAAGTCTCCCATTGTCTTGCTGTTCGTTAATTCTTTATGAATGACCTGTAATTCTTGAATAGCTTTTGTTAACGCATTTAAATTTTTGTGTTGTTCTGCTTCTGTACCCAACTCCTCACACAAGTCTAAATATTGCTGCTGAAGTCGTGCATATTTTTCTTGTTCTTGAATTAAATTAGATAATGCGTTATATGCAGCTTGATATTTTTCTTCGATAAGTAGCTTTTGAATATTTTTTCTTTGTCCTAAATCTGGATATTCTACCGATTTTTGGACGAATTTGTCTCGAAATGAAAGCTCTAATGCTCTTTGACGCTTGATTTTATCTTGTTTTTGAATTAACTCATTCAATAATCTGCACGCACTTTTATAATATTCTTTTTTAATCAACTGTTGAAGATTATTATCATAAATCAAATCTGGATATATTGCCGCTTTTTCTGTAAACTCGTATTTGAACGAAAGTTCAATTGCATTCTCACGGTCAATTCTTTCTTTCTGCTGAATTAAATTATTTAAAAAATTATGTGCTGCTCGATATTTCTCTTGTTTAACTAACTGTTTTATATTATCATTCTTCGCTATCTCTGGATATTGTGCAACTCTACCCAAAAACTTCTCTTTAAACGAAAGCTCTAATTCTTTCTCTCGTGCAATTTGTTTTGCTTTTGCCGTCAACTTTTCTTCGACATAATCATAAAACTGTTTTAATAACGTTTTATCTGCATGTAAAATCTCTAATACTTTCAATAAACTGAAAACTGGATACTGTCCATATTTTGATTCTCCCCAGTAAAGAATGGGTAGAGCATCTTTTATTTCTTGCAGTCTGCGACGGTTTGCTGTAGATATACGGAACAATTTCTCAAAAGTCACTACCGACAATTCAAAGTCTGGCATAACTTTTTTCGTTAAAATTGCACGTAACTCTGTAATCTTAACTTCTTTTAATACTTTTACTATATCTTCTTTTGTCGATGACTTCGCTACCGTTAACCCTAATTCTTTCAATATCAAGTTTAATTTCTCTTTCGTTAACAACTCCAAACAAGAGTAAGCAAACTCTTTGACGAGACTTGCTCCTTTATACCAGTAGCACCACCCTGCTACATAGGTTAATTCACTTTCTAACTTCTCTGGTATAGCTTTCGTTCTATTTTGAGCATCTAATATTAAAAGTGCTGCTGCTTTTGCTGAATACATAATTCTGCCTTAATTTCAACATTCTATAAATTCTCTTTGTTAACAAATGTATCGAAGACTGTTTATTTGTTTCTTATTCTCGCACATCTCACCCAAAACAACCAACAAACCCAATCAGGCACGTAGGGTGTGTGACGCTACGAAAAAACTTCAACGTAGCGATAAGACTTATAGCGTCACGCACCGCAAACCATAATTGTAACCAATATATATAGTGTGTAACTTATAGCGTCACGCACCGCAAACCATAATTGTAACCAATATATATAGTGCGTAACTTATAGCGTCATGCACCGCAAACCATAATTGTAACCAATATATATAGTGCGTAACTTATAGCGTCATGCACCGCAAACCATAATTGTAACCAATATATATGGTGTGTGACTTATAGCGTCACGCACCGCAAACCATAATTGTAATCAATATATATACTGTGTAACTTATAGCGTCACGCACCGCAAACCATAATTGTAATCAATATATATGGTGTGTGACTTATAGCGTTACGCACCGCAAACCATAATTGTAACCAATATATATGGTGTGTGACTTATAGCGTCACGCACCGCAAACCATAATTGTAATCAATATATATGGTGTGTGACTTATAGCGTTACGCACCGCAAACCATAATTGTAATCAATATATATGGTGTGTGACTTATAGCGTTACGCACCGCAAACCATAATTGTAATCAATATATATGGTGTGTGATTTATAGCGTTACGCACCGCAAACCATAATTGTAATCAATATATATGGTGTGTGACTTATAGCGTTACGCACCGCAAACCATAATTGTAATCAATATATATGGTGTGTGATTTATAGCGTTACGCACCGCAAACCATAATTGTAACCAATATATATGGTGCGTAACGCTACGAAATTATCGCTTCTTTGAGATATTGTTATAGTGTTACGCACCCTACGTGTCTTTTAATATCCTATCGATAAATGAGTGTAACTGGTCGTAGTGCGAACCTTTCCAGTAAACCTGATGGCAATTTTGACAACGGTGGAATTCATCGTTGAGTTTTTTGACGGTTTCTGGTATCTCTGATATTACCAACTCTTTGTTTACTTGGCTTAACAATCCGTTACAACGAATGCATCGACGAAACGGCGCCACGTGTTTTAATAAGTTAAATCTTTGAATCAATTCGACTATTTGCTTGTTCGGGTCAGTTTGTCGAACGTAGTAACCGTACACTACTATACTCCGCATCAACAATCCTTTGTCGCGCGTTAGCAAAATTCGATTCTCACTACTGGAAACTCGTGCAAGTTCCTTGTCTTCGTAGTCATTACGGTATAACGTGTCAAACCCCAACAACCGTAAAGAATTTGCAAGTTTTCCTAAATGGATATCTAAGACAAAGTTATAAGTCTCTGGTTGCGGTTGAACTGATATACTTGCCTTGACTGTTGCACCAAGTGAGATAGGATAGACGTTTATATTGTCTTCATCCTGCACTATATAAGTAAAATCAACAAATTTTGAGTTCACTTCTATACTATGCACTTCCGGATGCGGTACCCCAAAGGATTCTATCACATCCTTGACAGATGCCCGAAGAGTAAAGTTATGACTGATGCGAACCTCTCTTTTATGTCGGGGTAAAAAATCGTTTAGCTCTGCATAAAAGCTGAAATAAGCAACTGCCATAATACGCTCATCTTTTTCTGCGAATCTTACTATCCTAACTTTACTGCCAATTCGTCTGATTTTATTGCGAAAGGATTTATGGTGCGTAACGCTAGAAGATTATCGCTTCGATGAAATATTGTTATAGCGTTACGCACCCTACGTTCGTATTATTTTATTGCGAAAGTTTTTTATCTTATTTTAGACATAGATTATTGTCTATGAACTTTATAATTTGTTCATAAATCACATTTAATCAACGTTTAATCTGTTCATAGGCGCCTGTAATTATAAAAATAAAAGAGAAAGAGTTGCAACTACTTGCAAATTTTTCTGACTTGAGTTAGAGTCGAGGCATAAACTTAAAAAGCCAAATACAGTTAAGTGTTCAGGAGGTTAACTTTAAATTCCGCACAAAAACATAAATAAGTCTTAAAAGTGGACATTTCTAAAATGTGATGCTATTACTGAGCAAACATACCTTTTTGTCAATCAACCTTAAGCAATAAAACTAAGGATGAGCAGATATATTGCTCTATATTTATATTGTTTTTAAATTGTTGATAAAAGTTATCGATATGTTTCTGAAGAAAGATGGCTTGATATCGCAAAATGTTAGAGAATCTTAATTAAACCCTAGTTGATATCGCTCGAATGGTAGATGATAGATGCGAGTTTATCATTTGAATAAGGGCGCCTTTTTAACAAACTCTGTGTAAAAAAACTTAAAATTCTTTGTCCGTATATAAAAAAGTGTAGTACAGGTAAATGAGTAATTTCTTTTGTTCAGATAATGCGCGTTCTTTGGGAGAAGACATCATTGGCAGTGCAGCCAACCATCAAACTTATATATTAGTAGAGTGTCCTCCACCTTGGGCATCTGAAGCGTTTGATTCTAAGTGGGTTCCAAGTAACTTAAAAAACTTAGTAGAAGAAGTCAAACGTGCGCGATTGCCTATAAAGTTCTTGTTGATAGCCAATAATCTATCTCATAAATCGAATCGTACAACGCTTTTGATATATCAACGTAAGGACGGTTTAGGAAGTGGATATCGTAAACAAGAATATAGTTTGCCGAATATTGAACAAGTTGCTGGTTTGGTCAAAAAGTGGTTGCTCGGTAATGTTGTTGAGCATGAAGTTGAAACAAGTGTAAAGCGAGATATTTTAGTATGTGCCCACGGTAGTCATGACCGTTGTTGTGCTAGATACGGCGCCCCTTTTCATTTTTACGCTTCCGAATTAGTATCTAATTTATATCCCGATACTGTGCGGATGTGGAAAACTACGCATTTTGGCGGGCATCGATTTGCTCCAACTGCGATAGACTTACCCGATGGTAGATATTATGGCGCCTTGAAACCAGATATTTTTAAAGCCATACTCACCCGCATCGGTAATATCGAATGTTTGAATCAGGTGTATCGGGGGTGGGGGGTTTTACCACCCGAAATCCAAGTTTTGGAACGAGAGTTAATATTGCGTTACGGTTGGGACTGGTTCAGTTATAAAGTTGCTGGTAGAATCGTTGAGGTAAGCGAAGACAATAGTAATATTATTGCCGAACTGACTTTTGAAAAACCCGATGGTTCTATATACTGTCATCAGGCGCAATTGTTTAAAGACGTTAAAAAGACTGTTGAACTCAAAGGTTCATGCGGCGCCACCAAAGATTCAGTGTTTGCAAAGTATACTGTTACCAATGTATGGTTAGCATCACAGAAAATCGCTAGCTATACAACTTGATTCGATGAAACGATTAGGGAATCTCGCGTGACCTACCTAAAATTTATGTCAAATTCTCTAATCGAACAGGCAGCAGACATAAACACCCATCCTGATATTTTACGACAACTGGCAGCTTCTAGTATCGAACTTGCTCGTATAGTCACGAAAAATTCTAATACCCCTATTACAAAGGCGCCGAATTTTGTATATAAACGAAACGATACGATTTGTATTTTAGCGCAGTTTTATTGCGAATTTGTTTGATAATCAGGCAATTTGTAAATTGCTTGATGACTCTTTATTGCGTGATAATTAAAGATTTGCCCATCATCAGCTATGTTCACCTTGTTAACATTTACGGTTATTAAACCTCTTCTCTCTGTAAACTCTGTGTCTCTGTGGTAAATAAATATACTATTGAATATTGTGTAAAAGGAATCAACCACAAAGAACACAAACGAAGAATTACGGTTATGCGTCCTTAAAAATTATTAGGATTAAAGATAATAGTTATATAAAAATCTAAAATCGTTATGACTTCGACTACGCCTCCAGACTCTAACCATACAAACGATACTTCCCAGGTATGGGAAGAGGAAATGGATAAAGCTATATTTAGTTTTGATGAGATACAGACCGAGTTAAACTACCGTCAAGCACAAGCTGCTCTACGTAACATGGTGACTAAGCTGGACTTAACACCAACTGAACAGCAGGGTTTAGAGAGCGAAATTAATGATTTAGAAAATATGCTGTCAAAGCTCGACCGTATGGTGGTGCAAATAGCAGCGTTTGGAATGGTCGGACGTGGTAAGTCGTCTTTATTAAATGCGTTGGTTGGTCAAAACGTTTTTGAGACGGGTCCTTTACATGGTGTGACTCGTTCTGCTCAAAGTGTAAACTGGAGTATAACAGAAGAAACATTCGGCGCCAACGAAAGAGCGTTGCGAGTGCGGTTAAAAAGTGGTGGTCAATCGCAAGTGGAATTAATTGACACACCTGGATTAGATGAAGTTGATGGAGAAACACGTGCAGCTTTAGCCCAGAATATCGCAAAGCAAGCCGATTTAATATTGTTTTTAATATCGGGTGACATGACGAAGGTTGAGCATGAAGCACTATCGCAGTTGCGTGATGCAGGTAAACCCATATTATTAGTCTTTAATAAAATTGACCAATATCCTGAAGCTGACCGCATGGCAATTTATGAAAAAATTCGTGATGAAAGGGTACGGGAACTAGTATCCCCCGATGAAATAGTCATGTCAGCAGCTTCCCCAGTAGTACGCGCACTAATACAAAATCCTGATGGTACACGAAGGGTACAGTTACGAACAGGAACAGCACGGGTAGAAGATTTAAAGTTAAAGATTTTAGAGATATTGCACCGTGAGGGTAAAGCGCTGGTTGCTCTAAACTCGATGATATATGCTGACGTTGTGAACGAACAGTTAGTGCAGCGCAAACTAGCAATTCGCGAAGCTGCTGCAAATACGTTTATATGGCGTGCGACAATGACAAAAGCTGTGGCAATTGCCCTTAACCCTATTACTGTAGTAGATATATTAAGCGGCGCCGTTATAGATATAGTATTAATTATTGGCTTGTCTAAATTATATGGTATTCCAATGAGCGAAGCAGGCGCCGTTAAGTTGCTGCAAAAAATTGCTCTTTCTATGGGTGGCATTTCGGCAAGTGAACTACTAGCGAACTTCGGTTTAAGCTCATTAAAAACACTACTAGGAATATCAGCACCCGCTACAGGAGGTTTATCGTTAGGCGCCTATGCTACTGTGGCAATTACGCAGGCAGGTGTAGCCGGATTTTCTACGTATGCTATTGGACATGTTACCAAAACTTATCTTGCAAATGGCGCCACATGGGGTTCGGATGGACCAAAATTTGTAATTAGTAAGATATTAGAAAACTTAGACGAAGAATCAATTTTAAATAGGATTAAAGAAGAACTACAAACAAAAATTAAACTTAAACGACAAAGGTAATGGCAACGGATATAACGGATGTAACGGATAGCGTATAAATATGTATGTCATTCTGAGCGCAGCGAAGAATCTAGATTTATACCGTATCAAATAAAAACTACAAACAAAACCAAACTTAAACGACAAAGGTAATTAAGAATATGCCTTATAGTTCTTTTTCATTACAAGATGTCGTCGAACAATTTAGTTTAACTTTAGAAGAAAGGATACAATTATTTACCAATGTCGAACCAGTAAAGCCAAGTGACTTTTTGATGATGACGTTGGATGAAAACGTACCGCTTGCCACAGCTATTAATACTGAGAAAGCACGCGGTGAGTTAATTATATTTCCTGTACTGCTAGAAGTAAAACGCAAAAGTGATTATAGTATATCTCTATTTTCTGGAAAAGAGTTTAACGTTGATATTACAAAAGGTTTAAATGGTTCACCAGATTTTTTAATTAGCACTAGTCCTGAACAGTATTATATCAAGGCGCCTGTTATGGTACTAGTAGAAGCGAAAAATCAAGATATTAATAGCGGGTTAGGACAATGCGCTTCAGAAATGATAGCTGCACAAATATTTAATCAAAAAAATAATCAGACGCTAGATACTATTTACGGATGTATTACCACTGGAATTTTATGGAAGTTTCTAAAATTAGAACAACAAAAACTATATATTGATATTTATGAAATAGCACTTCGCCCAATTGACCATTTATTAGGGATATTTATGCAAATTTTAAATTAAAGTTACGCATTGCTGCCCTATAAACAGATAAAATACCAACTTGTGTCATGCTGAGGTACGAAGCATCTTATTTTCTTTCTTTGTGTCCTTTGTGCCTTTGTGATTAAATAAATTTTACAGATTATTTAGGACTGTTATAACCTACATATCATATAGAGATGCTTCACTACGTTCAGCATGACAATTGAGGCATCTGTTGCAAAAAACCCAACTTCTTATGTAAGAAGTCGGGTTTCTGAACTGAACTAAAAATCTGAACTCTAACTTACTATTATTTAACTTTTACTCTTATAAGAGTCGAGCCATTCTTGAACTTGAGAGCGTGCGATATCGCGTCCACCTAAACCAAAGGCAAGCGAGATAGCTATAGCTATAGCTCCTAAGAGTAATCCGAATGCGAGGTTGACGATATCGGGAGCTACACCTATTTGTTGTAAAGCCATTGCCGATACTAAGGTAATAATAGAAATTCGCGCTACTTGTCCGAGAATTCGCGCTTGAGCATTACCTGTACTCGCAATAATGCTAAACGCTAAATTTGCAAAGAACAAACCAATCGCAAATATTATCAACCCTGCTAAAATTCTTCCTAGAATAACCAAAATTCCAGTGACTAACACTGTTAAGGCTGCAATATTTAGGACATTTACTGCTGCAACCGTGGCGAATAACATTATACCCACCAGCACTACTATGCCCGCAATTTCCGATGGTGTTTTCGCTGGCGCCCTTGGTGTAGTGCTTACAGATGTAACAACAGGGCGATTTAAAGACGGTAAACCAATAATGCTGAAGATATTGTTAAATCCAATACTAGTAAGAATACTTGTAACTAATTCAGATACAAAGCGTCCTACGAAGTAAGCGACAATCAAAATCGTTGCAGCGGTGAAAATTAATGGTACTGCCCCTAGCACCTGTTGCAGCATTGCAATGGCAGGTACTGAAATAGCCTCAATTTGTAACGCAGTCAATGCAGAAATTGCTACAGGTATCAAAATCAACACATAAACAATTGTGCCGATGATACTCGATAGCGTCTGCGCTCCAGATGCATTACTCAAACCAAAGCGACTCCCCATGTGGTCTATACCTGTCGTTGCTAACAAATTTGTAACAATTCGTCGCACAACATTGGCAAGAAACCAACCAGCTGCTGCAATTAAAGCTGCGGCAAGAATATTTGGCAGAATCGAAATAATTTGAGTAATTAGCGACTGTACTGGTACTAACGCTTGTTGCAGTCCCAACGTATCGAGGACTGGAACCAAAAACATTAAAAATATAAACCAGTAAAGCGCATTACCTATCGTTTCTGAAAGCGATAACTGGTTTATACCTGTTCTTTCGTCACTTGGCGAATTTATACGTTCGTCAATACGTGCTGCATCTAACCCACGTACAGTTATTAGCTTGACGATAGTTGCAACTGCCCAAGCAATAGCCAAGAGTATTCCGGCGCCAACGAGTTTGGGTAAAAAAGTACCAATTTGGTTAAGGAAACTGTTGAGAGGTTGCGATGCTACACGTAAGTCTAACGTGTCAAGAACAGCTACTATCGTTAGTAATAAAACGCTCCAAAACACCAAACTAGAGATAAATCCCTCAACTTGAGGTGCATCTCTACCTGTAACGCTTGCCGCAATACGGTTATCTATCTTTGTGCGGTTAAGAATTCCTCGCACAATGGCAGCAGCGACAGCAGCTATTAGCCAACCAACCAGCAGTATCAAAACGGCGCCTAATAATCGCGGCAAAAACCCTACTACCTGTTGGGCTATCCCTTGTAAGTAATCAACTGTTTGATTTGCTGCTAGACTCGGCGACGCTTGTGCTAAATGTTGCTGCGCGCTTATCCAAAAACCAAAGTCCATTACTTGGTTGATATGTTGCCAAGTTGCATTCATGGTTTTCTGATATTTTAATTTGAGTGATATTGCAAAAAACCCACTCTTCTATCTACAGGCGCCGATTGCTCTAAATATAAACAACTCAGCCCCCAGATAACTTCATGAATTTTTTACACGGTGAATTACCAGTAAAATATTACAGGTAATTGCTTACAAAAAATCTTTTTTAGTTTTTTATTTATGATTTTTTTGCTCTATTCAAACAAAATCATCCATCTATCACCAATTCACCATTCTTTTCGCTCTTAATATTCCGTATTTAGTAATTATTTTTACGTCTTATTCTCAGTAATGACAAACTTTTATACATACTTTTATAATTTATTCTTCTATCCAAAGATGGAATTTATGTAATTCTGTGGGGAATGGGCGGGCAATCAAAGCCCACCCCACAAGGTTAATTTCCTACAGCATATTCTTGTAACACTTCTAGCGCTACATACTCCAAAGCCTTCTCATGCGTTGATGCTAACACAACCGATGGCGCCACCCCAGCATTAAGAGCTTCTTTCCAACGTGAGGCACATAAACACCAACAATCACCTGGTTTTAATCCAGGAAAATTATAGTGCAGTGCGGGTGTCGTTAAATCGTTACCGCGCGATTTGGTGTAATTCAAAAACTCCTCTGTCACACGCGCACAAACTACGTGTACACCCATATCCGTTCCATCGGTGTCACACATTCCATCTCTTCTAAAACCTGTCATTGGGGAAGTGCAACAGATTTGTAGCTTCTCACCTAAAACGTTTTTCGCATCCATAATCTTTAATTCTCGCTTATCGCTGACTTAATTTTAGATGCATCCAAATCACGACCGATAAAAACTAATTTGGTTTGTCTTTCTTCTGAAGCATACCAAGGACGGTCATAAAATTGGTCAAATCTTGTCCCTACTCCTTGCATTACTAAACGCATCGCTTTGTTTGGTACCGATACAAAACCTTTGATGCGATATATATCTGAGTGTTCCACTAACGATTCTAATCGAGATTGCAATACTTTAGGGTCAAAACTTTCGTTAAATATTATGTGGGTTGAAGTAATCTCCTCATCATGGTCATGGTCTTCTTCTGTATCGTGATGACTTGGGCGCCCATCTAAATTATCTTCAACAGCGGCATTCCACCCTAATAATATAGAAGAATCAAGGGCGCCGTTTATAGACTCAACTATTTTAACGTTTCTAGATAATTCTTGCTTGACTATTTCCTCAACTTGTGATTTCTCCGTCTCATTGATTAAATCAGTTTTGTTCAAAATCACTAAGTCAGCACATGCGAGTTGGTCTTCAAATAGTTCTTGCAAGGGAGTCTCATGTTCTAAACTATCATCAGCTTGACGTTGCGCTTCTACCAATTCTGGGTTAGAAGCGAAAGTTCCATTCGCCACTGCTGAACAATCTACCACAGTAATCACCGCGTCAACTGTGGCGCCTGCTTTTATTTCTTGCCAACGAAATGCTTTTATTAATGGTTTGGGTAGCGCTAAACCAGAAGTTTCTATTAAAATACAATCAATCTCAGAGCGCCGTTTTAATAACTCCTGCATTGTCGGCAAAAACTCTTCAGTAACTGTACAACATAAACATCCGTTCGTTAACTCATATATATTACCAATATTTTCATTTTCATCTTCAGGACAAACTTGACAAGATTTGAGTAATTCTCCATCGATACCCAACTCGCCAAACTCGTTTACTAATACAGCAATACGACGTCCTTGGTTATTTTGCAATAAGTGACGAATTAAAGTAGTTTTTCCACTACCTAGAAATCCAGTAATAACAGTAACAGGTATTTTTGCAGCCATTGATACTCATTTGATATTTGTGACACAGATGTTTCTACCTATGCCACTACATCATAACTCAAGCAAGGCGCCTGAAATCCAAAAAATTACATGTGAAACTTGCCGCTACCTCTATGAGATAGCAGTGTGAATATTTGTTTAATCATGATTAAGGAATGTGTAAGTTAATTTGCGGCGCCCAGATACCCACTCTTAATAGTTTTTTTACTCGTCAAACTCACCACTGAAACCCGGTTTCTTTGCGTAAGTCCTAACACATTTAAACAAACAAACCCGGTTTCTAACTATAACGAGTATATATTTTTATTACGTAATTTAAAGTAATTTAAAATACATTAATTAATTATTTTTACATGTTCAGGCACCATATTAATTGTGTTTTGAACTACAAATCAAGTATGGTGGGCAGTGCCCACCCTACAACACTCCAAAACTTGTTTGTTCAATTCAGTACGCGATGTAATGTATTTAACAAAAGATTCGCGGTAAAAGGTTTGGGCACAAACTCTTGAACACCGCACTCTATAGCTTTTGTTTTTTCTTGACTATCATTTGAGCCGCTCATTGCAATAATTTTGATATTGGGCATTATTTTTTGCAATGCTCGAATAGTTGTAACACCGTCTAAGCTTGGCATCATTAAATCTATAATTACTGCTTTGATGGTTAATTTATTTTGAACAAAAATTGCGATTGCTTCAATTCCATTATTTGCCACTAATACTTGATATTTATGGGTTTCTAACGTGGTTTTACTAACTTCTGAAATAGCTATCTCATCATCTACAAATAATATTAACTCGCCATTTCCATTTAATATATTTGTATCTTCTTTTACTGTAGAGTCTGTTTGTGTACTTGCTGGTAGAAATATTTTAAAAGTTGAACCTTTACTAGTACTATCAACTTCAAGAAAACCATCATGATTTTTAATAATGTTAAAGACTGTTGATAAACCTAATCCTGTTCCCTTTCCTACTTCTTTAGTTGTGAAAAATGGGTCAAATATTTTGTCTATAATATCTTTACGAATACCAATACCTGTGTCTTGAAAAGTTATTAAAATATAATTCCCCTCATGAGCATCGATATTCATTTTAGTATAATTGGTATCGATGACCTGATTTTCTGCTGTAATCGTTAAAGTTCCTCCTTCTGGCATTGCATCACGTGCGTTAATAGCTAAATTCATAAATACTTGATGCAACTGCGTAGAATCTGCGCTTACCGTCCATAAGTCATCATGAATATTTTTTTTCATTTCGATAGACTTTGGAAATGTACCTTGAATTATTTGCTCAATATCTAACAGCAAATGCTTAATTTGTAATATTAAACGTTTTTCGTCATTATTCCCACGCGCAAAACATAAAATTTGCTTGACTAAATCTGCACCTCTTTTTGCACTTGCTTCTAAAATATGAAGCATGTCTTGATTTCGCCTGTTCAAATTGGGAAGGGTTAAAGGTAAAAGTTGAGCTACTGCTAAAATTGGAGTTAAAATATTATTTAAGTCGTGAGCTATACCTCCTGCTAAAATACCTATATTTTCTAACCTCTGGGTACGCATGAATCTCGATTCTAATTGTTTTTTCGCTGTTATATCAGTATCAACTGTTAAAATATATTTAGGTTGATTCTCTTCGCCTCGTATTAAAGTCCAGTGGCTATCTACAATTATATCTTGCTCATCTTTTGTTATTTTATTTAACTCACCTTGCCATTCTCCATATTTAATAACGCTTTCTAAAGCTGTTGCTGGTGGCAAATCATCACCATATAAAATGTCATAAACATTTTTACCTATAACTTCTTCTGCTGTCCAACCATAAAGACGTTCGGCGCCTTTATTCCAATAAGTTACTATACCATTTAAGTGTCGTAATAAAATCGCGTTTGTGGTAACATCTAATAATGCAGCTTGTTCGTAGATTTTTTGCTCTGCTAACTTTTGCTTGGTGACATCTGTGACTATCCCCAACATTCTATTATAATTCTTGAATGATAAATTATCTTTTGCATAAGCTGGCTGATAAAAATCGCCTATCCCCTGAATCCAGTGAATACTACCATCCTGCCAAATTACTCGGTATTCATGTTGATAAGTTTGATGTGACTGTTGAGCAGTTGTAAGTGCTTCTAACATTGCGTCACGGTCTTGAGGGTGGATACGGTCTACAAATATATCTAATTTGCCTCCAGTCCCCGGAGTAATATCAAATAAATATTCGCAACTGCTTGAACAGGTAATTTCATTTGTGGTAATATTCCATTCCCAGGTTCCAATTCGGTTTGTTTCCAAAACAAATCGTAGTTGCTCTTGAGTTTTTTTCAACGCTAGTTCGCTCTTAAATCGCGCTCGTCGGTTTTCTGCCTCTTTGAGTTCGCGTCGAATTGCTGGAACGAGTCGCATTAAACGGCTTTTTGTGACAAAATCCGAAGCTCCCGCTTTCATTGCACTTACTGCTATTTCCTCATTTATGGCGCCGGAAACTATAATAAAAGGTAAGTCTATACCTTTCTTTTGCATTATTTTTAATGCTTCCAAACCATCAAAATCTGGCAGACAATAATCACAAAGAACTAAATCCCATATATTTAAGTCTAGTGCCGCATCCATTTCTACGGCTGTTTCTACCCTTGTATAAGTAACATCATAACCATTCGACTGTAATGTACGTACAATCATCAACTCATCATCGTCTGAGTCTTCTACAATTAAAACACCTAGCGGCATATTCATGTCGCAACTCCTAATCTAAGCTTACATTTACATTTAGTGTTTATTTATATTATCTATCTTATATAGATTAATTAATCAAACTTACCAGACCTAAATTGAGTAAATGAAGCGTAAAACAGAGATTTCCCTAGAATTTGCCCATATTCTTGCCTATTCTACCATATAAAGTTGCTTACGGTTGGAGTTGCTTAATATTTCGTAACTCGTTTTATATTTATTTGTTTATGCTATTAATCTTTCCTGACAAATTTGATTCGTTGACGATTCATTTGTAGAGACGCGACATGTCGCGTCTCTACATTTGGGTGTTTTTAATTTTTTTGAATGAGTGCGTAGCGTGCTTTAAAGTCTGAACATATTGCTCGTGTCATTGGTTTTTCTACTTTGTCTCCATATCTCATATCTTGCACCTGGAAATTTGAATGTTAATTCCTTGACTAAGTGCCAGTTCCTTAAGTCGCTCAATGTCTTGTAAAAGAAATAACACTAATAAATTTGGAAATATAGTAAGGAGCTGCAATTT
>JAHHGX010000021.1 GCA_019359675.1 Calothrix sp. FI2-JRJ7 | reverse complement strand
CGATAAAATTCACGCACGCTCAACAGGTCCTTACTCACTTGTTACGCAACAACCCTTGGGTGGTAAAGCACAACAAGGTGGACAGCGTTTCGGAGAAATGGAAGTATGGGCACTCGAAGCATTCGGCACCGCGTATACCCTGCAAGAATTGCTAACCGTCAAATCTGATGACATGCAAGGACAGTAAGAAGTTAAAAGTGCTGAGTTCTGAGTGCTAAGTTAATGGTTAATATCAATTTTTATATATATGCCTTATTAAGAAATTTATTCAAAGCTGAAAATTAATGTTTGCTCTGAATTTATTAATGATGGCGCCGATAAATATATGCTCATAAATAATGTTTATATAGTGTTTGAAAATTATATTTTTAATTATTACAATTGTTACTAAATAAGTAATTTTATAACTATTTATTACTATTAATTTGTATAATAATTATAGTTAAGTAAACAGGTATCTAACATGTTAACTACTTCTAACACCTACCGTCTCGTTCATACTGGTTGTGTTGATTCAGGTTACATCACTTATTCAATCTCTTTTAAGAGAAAGCATCTAGGTTATTTTGTACCTCATCTTAAAGAATGGCAAGATATGCGAGACAATAATTGTGATTTTGATAATTTAGAACAGTGTTTAGAGGGAATTTTCGATATCTACGAGTATGAAAAAGAATATGAATTCAAATGGTGGGTTAATGAAATAAAGATTAAGGTCGAAGTTAATTAAACAAAACTCCTCCGCGAAGGGGGATTTTTTATGTGAATATACATTTATCCGGCGCCAGGGAATTAAAATTAATGTTCGCATGAAAGTTTTTATTTTCGAGACCGTGCGCGTTTCAGCTTGTAAATTTTTTATATGCCCGTTTGAAAATTTTAGATGATGGTTAAAATTTATACTTGCTGAAATTTGTTGAAAACTAGAGTGTTTTTATATATGCGGTGTTTTCAACATTTTTTTCAAAGTCAAAAATGATACTCGCAGCAACTCGCTGATAAATTATCGCGAATTTTGTATATGGTAGTGTTTTCAAAATTTATTTTAAAGTCAAAAATGATACTCGCTACGACTTGCTGATAAATTGCCGTGAATTTTGTATATAGTAGTGTTTTCAAATTTTTTTTAAGTCAAAATTAATACCTCTAAAATTTGTTAAAAATTAAGCTGGATTTTCTAATATATGCCACTTTAAAATGTTTTTTTTAAGTCAAAATTGATACCTCACTAAATTCTCTATATGTGCCTGTTTGAAAATATTTTTTCAATCTGAAAAATTAAGGCGCCGCTTTGGAGAGGCGCCAATTTCTAAAATCCTATCTCCAACTGTTCACCCTGTAATACAGTCCCCGAAAAAGTTTTTTTGAATTTTGTTTTAGATGATTTTGCCTTAATGGTCAACGATTCAACCTCTATGTTTCAGTAACAGAGAGGCTCAAACCATAAACCCCTAGGCAGTAATTGAAAAATATCAATGTACAATTTACACACCAAGTCATGTATGAAGCCTTGTAGAGTAATAGTTTTGGTTACAGCAATGTGTAAATCAATACTAGCAGCTTTTAATAATTGTATTGTTTGCTGCTGATTAATCCTAGGTTGATTAATTTTCTCAATCGATATTAATGCAGTGTTTAAAAATTCTTGTACTTGGTAGCACTCGTACTTAACCAAAACATCGGTATCTTTTGCCTTCAGTAGCTTTTTAACTCTAATAGTGGCGCCGCGAAGAGAATTTTCAAAAATCTTTAAGTCGTCAATGATGGACGTGCGATAGTCGGTGATTAATGGCATACAACTTTACCCGAAGTGAATGTAAGAGAGGCGCCGTTATAGTGGCGCCTGAATTAAAATTTATCCAATGTGGTTTTGAGCTTTTGGTGGTAATGGCTCGGCTTCAATGTTTGAGAAAGGTTTGAAGGTGATTAACCGCTCATATTTGTTGGCGCCATCTTCCTCTTTACCAACACAACGACTAAACCAAATTGCCACTCCAAATTTATTCTGGGGGCTGCGTCTTGTGTAAATTTGTCCTTTCCAGCTTACGACCGCTGCACCGTATGAATCTGATTTATCAACTCTGGCACCGATACTCGACCAATCAAAATTCTTAAATTCTTCGATGGGTCGCTTGATGTCAGGCGCCGATTTTGGAGCAAGGCTATCAAGTGTGTCTGCAATCCGTTCGAGTGCGAGCATCTGTCTGTGTTGAATTTCGAGCCAGAGTTCTGTTTGTTCGGGTGTCATAGCCATGATTCTTAATTAGATAAATGGTTGTTTTGCGATAAATTCCGTGATTACTGTGAGGCGCCTTTTTAACTCTGCTGTTAACCTTATGAATGGTAAATGAATTCAAGTTTTTGCAAGCACTTGGGATGGCACCATCCCAAGTTATTTTCGTCTAAGTCAGCGCTTTAGCTTGTCAAAGTTACCAGTGAATTTAATCGATTTCAGCTTTCCAAGCTTTGTTGGTAACAATTTTCCATATCTGACTGCGTGACACACCAAACTCTTGAGCCAATTGTCCAGCCCTACTACCAGGATGTCCATATCTGGCTTTAGGGTGATACCTACGACGTATTTCATCTATTTGCTGCTGGGTTAATTTAGCAGTATTAACTGCTTCACCTTTAACTATACTTTCAGGTTTTGTTCTAGAGCGATGGCGTTCTCCTCGTGCAATACGTTCAGGCTTTGTAATAGCAAAATTTCTACCCTTGGAAATCATGTCCTGCATATTGTCTTTATGAGTACCCAGAAAAAGATGAGAGTCTCTTACACAAGATGGAACATCACATACATGGCAAATAAACATTCCATTAGGAATTGGAGTTTTGTGGTATAGCTCCCATGCGATGCGATGAGCATACTGTCGGCGCCCATCTTTTTGGAATAAACCATACCCATCTCTAGTTTTACTACTCTTCCATAACCAGCAAGTTTCTGTTTTTTCAACACGTTGCCAGAATTTATCTTCAAAATTTTGTGGCGCCTGATGTGTCATGATTGAGTTACCTCTCGAATATTGGGTGGTAACTGCCGCTTGCTCTTGGTCGGGTTGGGCGGCAGTCAGAATTTCTTTCTGCTATACTTATTATGCCATGTATACGTAATAAAGCCAAGTATACAAGGGAAAATACATATAACTTTACATTGGTAGCAGAGCAATGGTAGCTAGAAAAGGAAGAACCGGAAATCCCGGTCAAAAGAACCCGTTAAAGAAAAATGCAACAACTTTTAAAGTAGAAGAAGGGAAAGAACCACGTTCAGAACAGCCGATGTGCTTCCGCCCTACAGTTTCACTCTTAGCAGAGATTAATGCAGCAATTGCCGAATCTGGACTAGCAAAGGCTCAATGGCTTGAAGCTGCTGTAATTGCTTATCTTAGACAAAATTCTTCTGTTACAGATGTGTTATCTGAGGAGTGAAAATTGATATAAATGCTTTAATTATTATTATTTGAATTACTGTAAGCGTGTACCTGTAAAAGCTATCTGTAGTATTTATGTATTGACTTATTTATTATTCTTTGAGAAAATAAATACAGTCAAACACGGGGTTTTTATGAAAGTTTCTTCACAGCTAAAATCGCAACTTTTCAGTAATCAATTAGTGGCGCATATTCTTTGTCAATTAGGCATGACTGGTTGGGAATATGTATGTAAAAGTGAATACGAATTAATAACAGAAGCGCAAGAAGGCGGTATTTGGGTATGCCAAGAAGATACAACTATTAGCTACAGCATCTTAAATAATTTTCATCGTAGTTTCGCACAAGCACAGGGTGAAATTCTAGATGTTGAGAAAACTCATATGGGCTGGCTAATTGAGTCAGTAAGTCAGCAAAACAAAAAGCACTTTGTTAGATATTCTAGGCAGAATTCCTGCTGGCTTTGCACATGCATGAGATACCGTTGCTGGAAAAACCGCCTTCCTCATGAGTTACCTGCATACTGGGAAGTTATAAATCACAAGCCCTACTGTAAACATATCGCAGCGGCTTACTCAAGTTTAAAAGTTTAATAACTTGCTGCCCCAACTGGGGCATTCAAAACACTCTTTTCAAACGGCGCCCATACAATCGAAACCCACTAATTAATTCTATTGACGCCATAAAAAGTTAAAATATAATTTTAAACCCTGTGTAATCTGCCCGGTACATTGTATCGGGTCTTTTTCTGGCAATTCCGGCGCCTGCAATTACATCAACTATCTTTTTTATATTTAACAATTCGATTTATTTCTAACAACAACACAACATTTTATACATTGATAATTTCACATATAAACACAACTTTTATTAGTAATTATGTATTGACAAATTTATTCTTTATTGAGAGAATAATTATAGTAAAACACAGGGTTTTGTATGCAAGTTTCTTCACACTGGAGTTTAGACTAAATGATGGAACCCGAAGCAAAAAAATAGGGGGTCTGATTGAATACAGTCCCCCTTTTGACAGATGCTGAGATAAGAACCACCAAATCTCAAACCTGCCATTATGAAATCTGACAAACTTCGAGAATTCCGTCAAGCTGCTTACAAGCTTTTAGGCAAAGCACATGATGCAACATTTGAACTAACAGATGCAATATTAACAACACGCAACGCCTACAGTTTGGCTGATTTATCCCTATCGCCACTTTTTCGACGCAAGTGGCCAAGTATTTACGAGGCATTACAGGACACTAGACCTCAGCGACAGAAATTGATGCACCTGTATATAAAACAGATACCAACAGAAAATCGTCCTTTATTGGCTGGAGACCATACCCTATGGCCGAGACCAGATGCAGTAACGCTTCAAGATAGAACAATTGAGCATACAAGTCCTGGGTTCGGTGGAAACAAACCAATTGGTGTTGGTGAGGGATATAGCACCATAGCTTGGATACCAGAAGATTCAGGTAGTTGGGCATTACCATTGCGGCATGAGAGAATAACCAGTTACGAAAATCCAATCGATAAGGCGACTTGGCAATTAAAGCAAGTGTGTAAGAACTTACCTACAAGACCGATTTCTGTGTGGGATAGCGAATATGGTTGTGCCCCTTTTATTTTAAAAACAGCCGACATTCCAGCAGACATTCTTGTACGTTTGCGTTCAAATATGCAGTTTATGGACAGCACCCCCAGAATATTCAGGCAAGGGGCGCCCACGAAAGCATGGTAACAAATTTAAACTCTCGGAACCGGATTCATGGCAGAAAGCAAAGACAGAACTGACGTTAAATGATCCAAACTTAGGACTGGTAAAAATTCGCTTATGGGAAAATTTGCATTTCCGTAAAACTGCTGCACGTCCAATGTCGATAATAAGGGTTGAACGCCTTGATGATAAAGGTAATTTAAGGGTTGCAAAACCATTATGGTTAGCTTGGGTAGGAGAAGAAATCCCTGCTTTGGGTGAAATATGGCGCCTTTATTTACGTCGGTTTACTGTTGACCATTGGTATCGTTTTGCAAAACAACGTCTTCATTGGACTCTTCCAAAACTCGGCACTACCAAGCAGTGTGAGCGTTGGAGCGATTTAATGCCAATGATGACTTGGGAATTGTGGCTCACTCGTGATATTGTTGCAGACAACCCTTTACCTTGGCAAAAGTCCTTAGACAAACTAACCCCTGGAAGGGTTGCCCAGGCAATGGGTTTGGTTTTAGAGGCTATTAGCACACCTGCCCATTCACCCAAACCTCGCGGAAAGTCACCGGGCTGGAAAGCTGGACAACCACGACAACGTAAAATTCGCTATCCTATAGTCAAAAAAACTACGCCGAAACCACGTAAAGAGCAAGACAAATCGGCTTAGTATTAATCAATTCTGCGCTTCAAGTTTGTTTTTTGTGAACTCAGTGCTACTGGGTCATTTTTTGCTGCTTAGTCTAAACTCCAGTTCACAACTTCAATCACAATTGTTTCCAAAATTCACAGTAGCAGCAGTGCTTAAACAGCTTGGCAGAACTAAATGGGAGAGCAAATACACAGAACATAATTTGACAGTCGAAGCTTGGGCAGTTGGCATTTGGATTAAAGAAGCTGGAACAATCATCAGTTACCGTCAATTGAACGAATATACGAGAGAAGCTTCAACTGAAATCGCATCACAATTACCAGTTGAAAAGGTGGACGGTGGTTGGTGGGTTCAATCCAGACAGTGCAGTGATAAGTATTTTGTAACGGCTACTAAAATTGGCTGGACTTGCTCTTGTATGAAGTACCGTTGTTGGAGAAACCGGATTCCTTCCGAGTTGCCGATGTACTGGAAAATTTTAAACGGGCGCCCATACTGCCATCACATCGTGGCCGCGTACTTGCATAACAAAGCTTCTGACTAAACATTGAAGAACGGCGCCTATTCCAACGGGCGCCTTTTCACATCACCATGAGTGTTTCGTGAGGGAATATAAAAACTGGGTTAAAATTTTATTTGAAACAGACATATAACAGATGACTAGCGGCGCCAGTTTTTCTGCAAGCAAATTTATTTTTTTTGAGGACATATATATTAACTCAGATTTTGTAAGGTATATTTAACTACCCGTATAATTCAGAACTAACATTTAGAAGTTACGCCAGTCGCCAAAGTTTCAAACTGAATTGAAATTTTTTTTAAAACAGGCACATATAACAGACGAGTAACGGCGCCTGTTTTTCAACAATCCCTAAAAATCAGCTATGCGGATTTAATTTTTTGAGGATATATATTAACTCAGATTTTACAAAGTATATTTAGCTACCAGTGTAATCTTCTAACGGACACTTGGGAGGCAATGCGCCAGCCCTCGAAGTTCCAAAACTGGATTGAATTTTTTTTTGAAACAGGCATATATAACAGACGAGTAACGGCGCCTGTTTTTCAGCAAGCGTTAAAAATCGGGTTTCGGATTTATTTTTAAACGGCCAGGATAATCTTAGATTTCAGGGTACCTTATATCTTGCACCTCTCCGTATATACTCAGGTTAAGTAAAAATTAGGGCGATAAAGCTACATTATTTTTATTGCTTTTTATCGCTAGATTAAGGGCTTGAGCTTTAATACTGAGTGCTTAAATTCCATAAATTTTTCTTGGTGCAAGATGTGAGGTACGCGAAAACATTGTTTTTACTGACTATTCCGTTGCTGCAACGTGTCCCATGCGGAAATAATTCGTCTAAGATTGGCAGGATATTTTTGTATATCAGTTTGAGTGTACTCAATCACGGCGCCGTTGTAATTAAGTTGGAAACTAGCTGCATCAGCAGCTATCGCACCCATGTCCAAATAGCTCAAGCGATGAAAATGATTAAACGAGTTTTGAGTTAAAACATCATTAAATCGTTTGAGTT
The DNA here is from genome assembly GCA_019359675.1 of Calothrix sp. FI2-JRJ7. GTDB lineage: Bacteria > Cyanobacteriota > Cyanobacteriia > Cyanobacteriales > Nostocaceae > Dulcicalothrix. The sequence goes on along the minus strand of JAHHGX010000021.1, from coordinate 56,549 downwards.
CCTGTTTACTTAATTGACGAATTGTTTCTGGTTTACCTGGATTTCTGCCAATCGCACGGCGGGTTAATAGACCATCATTAGTTAATTCCCAAGCATAATATTCTGATGAAAAGCCTGTAATTTGGGCTGCTTGGAAAATAACCGAACTGCTGGATGTAGGAATAATTTTATCTTTATTGATAATATTGGGAGCGCTAATTTTAGCATTACGAGGTAAACTTGCGGTAGCATTATAGGCTAGGATTTTACCATCGTTACTGGTATGGTAAACCCAGAAAGCATTTTTCGCTTGGTCGGAAACAACTACCCGCCAACCAGGAATAGCAATTGCAGTACAGGCGCCATTAGGCTTTGGTAAACCCATACATCCATCCCAAGTTTCGCGACTTGCTGCATGAAAGCGCAAACTAGCTGGCGAGGTACCAAAACGTTTTTGAATATCACGTTGAATTAAGCGGAAAGTTCTTTGAGGTAGTTTTTCTACGTTTGGTTTTTGGGTGGGTTCCGCTCTTGTTTGAGTGATAGTACTCTTTTCTACAACTTGACTGTTAGCATTAGTAGTAACAAAGATTTGCGTACCTATAATTACGCTTAACAGTGTATTTAAAACAGCAAATTTAGGTAGTAACATAAGTTATTTATTCTACGATTTATTGATGGTTTCAATATAATCGAGGATTTTTGGCAAGCAGGAATGGTTACAAAATTGGATACACTGATTAATTCTCATGCGTTATGTTGCTGTTGGAACAATTAATTAGTCCGACGCTCTAAGTACCTAATATTCAGGATTGGGTATTTTTTATTGCCTTGGCGCCAACATAAAGTTTAAGAACGGCGCCTGTTGTTTTCAATGAGTAAAAACTAACAATTTCAAAGCACCACAGCGAACCCTACCTTGCTTTTAGAAGCGTGAGCGCACTCAATATTTTATTATTTTCTTAAACATCCTCTAAGTCCGAGCAGTGAGCGCCATGTCCCAAAAGTACAAAATAAAGTTACCACGCATACCAGGGTTGAAACGGTTACTATCTTACCAGCGAGAATGGTTACGTGGAGACATATTAGCAGGTGTAACAGTAGCGGCTTACTTAATACCACAGTGTATGGCTTATGGAGAGTTAGCAGGGGTGCAACCTGTGGTGGGGTTGTGGGCAATTATACCGCCAATGGTTATTTATACAATACTTGGGTCATCACCACAAATTTCGGTAGGGCCAGAATCGACTACTGCGGTAATGACAGCGGCAGCGATTGCTCCTTTGGTTGCATCTAATGGTGGTAACTATGCCAGCCTCGTTTCTATGCTGGCTTTAATGGTTGGTGCTATATGCATCATTGGCTACATTGCCCGTCTGGGTTTTCTTGCAAATTTGCTGTCTAAACCAATCTTGGTTGGTTATATGGCAGGGGTTGCCGTGATTATGATTGCTGGGCAGTTAGGTAAAATAGGCGGCATTAAGATTGAAGCAAATACTGTTTTTGGGGAAGTAAGTGAATTTTTGGGAAAGCTAGATCAAATTCACCAACCAACTCTGATTTTAGGAGCTATAGTTTTAGGTTTTTTATTCATAATTCAACATCGCTTTCCGAATGCACCCGGTCCACTGTTGGTGGTGTTACTGGCAACAGCGAGTGTGGGACTATTCCATCTGAAACAACAAGGGGTTGCTGTAGTAGGAGAAATTCCGGCTGGCTTACCGCATTTTACTTTACCTCAGCTATCAACTAAAGACATATCAACACTTGTAGCTTCAGCGATTGGGATTGCGGTTGTTGGCTATTCAGATAATGTTCTCACAGCAAGGGCATTTGCTACCCGCAACCACTACAAAATTGACGCTAACCAAGAACTATTGGCACTAGGAGCTTCAAACTTGGGAAACGGATTGATGCAGGGTTTTCCCATTAGTAGTAGTGGTAGTCGTACTGCAATTGCGGATTCATTAGGCAGTAAAAGCCAAATGTTCTCTTTAGTTGCTCTAATTGTAGTCATCTTAGTATTGTTATTTTTGCGACCGTTGCTGGCACAGTTTCCCAAGGCGGCGTTGGGGGCAATTGTCATCTATGCAGCTACCAAACTGATTGAAATACCAGAATTTTTTAGGTTGGCAAAATTCCGACGTATTGAACTATTCGTGGCTCTGGCTACAACAGTTGGAGTTTTAATCACAGATATTTTAGTTGGTGTTGGTGTAGCGATAGGTTTATCTGTGATTGATTTATTTGCAAGGATTGCACGACCGCATGATGCAGTTTTAGGAGAAGTACCTGGTATACCAGGATTGCACGATATTGAAGACTGGGAAGGCGCCAAAACTATACCAGGATTGGTCATTTATCGGTATGACGCTCCCCTTTTCTTTGCCAATGTAGAACATTTCAAACAACGAGTATTGCAGGCAATTGAGGCAGAAACAACACCCGTAGAGTGGTTTGTGTTGAACACAGAAGCAATTGTTGAAGTTGATATTACTGCCATCGACACATTAACAGAATTGCATCGCGAACTAGCCGCCAGGGGTATTACTTTTGCCATGACACGTGTAAAACAGGATTTATACAAGCAATTGAAGGGGTCACAGCTTCTACTCCATATTGATTCTGAACATATTTATCTTACCTTGCATACTGCAATCGCTGCATTCCAAGCCCGCGAGCGCCATTTCAACAAAGAGACCACTGAATCAGATCAACAAAATTAACGGCGCCTATTTTCAGCAAGTTTAAAAAATCAAGCTTCGGATTTTATTTTTGGGAACATACATTAATTTCGATTTTCTAGAGGTACATATAGCTACTTGTATAAATTTATAACGATTATCAATGTATTGGCACCAGTACACGAAGTTTCACTCGCACACAACCCCTAAAAATTTTCTTTGAGGGGACATATATAGCCGATTTCCAAGCTATGTCCCGAATTGACCAAGCGTAAAAATAGGGTTTTGGATTTAATTTCCTAAAGGTATATATAAGAACACGGATAGGCGCCACTATTTTATTTCCGCAATTACTCCGAAGGCGCCGTCCCCCGCGCTTCGGTTATTATTGCTACTGGTAAATGGATTCGAGTATTTACAAGTGTTGTTTGGGGTGGTTTGTTTCAAGACTTACCCCAAATTTTTAACAGGTGCCTGTTTTTATTTCCGTAATTACCAGGAAGGCACCGTATTAAGTACGATGTTATTATTACTACTGGTAATATGCATTCGAGAATTTACTAGTGTTGTTGGGGTGGTTTGTTTCAAAATTCACCCCAAATTTTTGACAGGCGCCCCCGCATCGCTTGATATCCGCAATTACCGAGAAGGCATCTAGGTCATAAATTGTTAAAATTATTACTGGTAAATGAATTCGAGTATTTACAAGTATTGTTTGGGGCGGTTTGGAGACTTGCCCCAAATTTTTAACTAATATTCTACTGGTAAAATGTTTAACATTCGGTAAGGCACCACTCACTACGTTCAAATTTCACTGGACAGCATCATAATTTGTTCTTGCAGATTCCACTTGCTTAAAATTGTCGGTTGACCAATCACAGAGAGCTTTCAAGACTTCATTTAATGTTTTACCTAGTGGAGTTAACGAATACTCAACCATTGGTGGTACAACAGGATAAACTTTACGATGCACTAATCCATTGCGCTCTAAATCGCGCAATGTCCGGGTTAACATCCGCTGTGAGATATCTCCAATTTCTTTCTGCATCTCCCCATAACGCTTTGTTCCTTGAGAAAGAACGTACAATGCAGCAACAATCCACTTGTCTGCTATTAAATCGAGAGCTTGACGTAAGTAAGGATGCGAATCTAAGACATTATTTTTGTTTTTATTCATACAACGAGAGAGATATATACACACATATTTGTATGTATAGCAGTTTTTTGTGCCTACTTGCGCTTTTAATTGTAATAGAACGATAATCAAAACATCAAGTTAAAGAGCGCACGTATTAAAGCAGAGGCAGAAATGAATAATATCTTCACATCCGAAAACTCAGCATTGCTTTTGATAGATCACCAAGTTGGAACGATGAAATTAATTCATAATATTCCGCTCGAAACAGTGAAACGAAATACTCTAGCACTGGCAAAGACAGCAAAAATTCTTAACATCCCTGTGATTCTTACAAGTAGTCAAGAAGAAAATATTCAAGGTGCCCTTTTACCGGAACTCGCAGAGATTTTACCAGGCGCTTTTGAAACTCGTATCAAACGAGCAGGTATTGTGAATGCATGGAATGATGAAAACTTCAAAGCAGCAGTTGAAGCTACTGGACGAAAAAACTTGATAATGGCTGGTGTTACAACTGATGTTTGTCTTGTTTTCCCTGCAATTAGCGCGCGTCGTGAAGGTTATCAAGTTCAAGCTGTGATGGACGCTTCCGGCTCACCCTATGAAATCTCAGAAGAAATGTCGAGACTCAGAATGGGACGCGAAGGTGTTATTTTGACTGCAACCAATACAATCATGGCGGAATTAGCGCAAGATTGGAGTAGACCAGAAGGCGCACAGCTACTTCAAGTAATGTTTCAAGATGTGTTGCCCCAAATTTATTAATGTAATAAATCATACATGCACCTAACTTATTGGATGTAAATTTATTAGGCTGGCTTCTTCCAACAAACGCAGGTACTGAACAACTTGGTGGTGACGAGGTAACATTAATATTGATGGAGGTTTTACTGTCGCTGTCCCCACAGAAAAAGTATCATTGGCGGCAAAATCAACATTAATATACTTGAAGATTAATCACATATTTTCATATACGGGCAAAATCCTTTTGCTTTTAGCGCTTGCTATTATTACGTCACTTGCTTTTTCACTAATTATATAAATTGGTGTGACGATAAAGTAGCCAGGAACGCGCGGGAAGACTGAAGCATCTACAACACGCAGATTTCGCGTACCATGAACGCGGAATTCACTATCAACCACAGCCATTGGGTCACTTTTTGGACCTATCTTGTTAGTACATGAAGCATGATGACCCCACGCTTCAGCCTCTATAAATTTGATAATTTCCTCGCGTGATTGAACGTTTGGGCCGGGTATTATCTCTTTTGAGATATCAGCAATACGCGCATTCATTTTACGCACAAATTCGACACCATTAATAACTGATGCCAAATCCTCACCTTCGATGTCGCTGCCTTCGGTAAAATAATGGAAATTGATTTCGGGAGTATCGCGCGGGTCAGATGAACGTAGTTTTACGCTTCCAGCACGATTACGTGTGTGTGCCTTGAGAACAGTCCAACTAAATTGGTTTTTTATTTCTGAAAGAGGTACAGACCAACCAGGATAGTAGCCTTTATATGGTACAGGTAAACCAAAGATGAAGAGGTCGGGAACTGGGCGCGCAGGGTCAGATTTTCGGATATGACCTGCAAACGTGGCATTGCTCGTATAAATTCCCTGACCTTTTTCCAACTCAGCAGCGCAAGGGTCTGACGGTTGTCCTGGCGTGCAGTTTTGAGCAAGTGTAAAATTTGAATTCATCTGCGTGATTACACCAACTTCATAGCGGTCTTGCAGGTTCTCTCCAACTCCCGGAAGGTTAATGATTGGTCTAATACCATGTTTTTTTAGTTCATCAGCAGGTCCGATACCAGAGAGTTTCAGAATCTGCGGGCTGTTAAAGGCGCCTGCTGCCAGGATAACTTCGCGAGCAGCATACATTTGTTTTCTTGGTGTAGGTTCTGGTCCATCAGTTGGAGCCTTGGGATCAGCGCGGTAAAGATGGGCGCCTTCAAGGAATTCAACACCAATTGCATTTCTACCACGGAAAAGAACGCGCGTTACCAGGGTGTTAGTTTTAACAATCAAGTTATTGGGCAGCGCGGCAGCAGTCTCTTTAATTAGGTCGCGTGGACCACGGCGCCGACCACTTCGAGTAGCTTGCGGAATATTGTAGAACCCCTGAACATCCTTTGAGTTAACGACCCAAGAATTTGGATCGAGTTCGCGACGTGAAAATGCATCAAGTAAGCTTTTGGAACCAGCCTCAGTTGCAGCTGAAAGTAAAATTCGCTGCATATTACTGTCGTTTGTCCACAATGCTGGGTCAGTAACCTCGGTTGAAAGCCAGCCTTCAAATCCATGACGTGTTGGGTTGTCAATTCCTGTTGGTCGCTGAACATAACGGCAGTCCTCAAGCCGCTCAAAGTATGAGCGCATATTCTCAGCTTTCCAACTAGAATCGCTAGTCAGTTCCGCAATTTCATCCCAGTCACTATTATTTGGATAAATCGTGATCATCAAATTATGAACAGTGCATCCGCCAAGCGTACCAGATCGCGGATACAACACACCGCCTTTGTCAGCAACATACTTACTATTGTGGCTTTGGCGCCCCTCGTCGGTATATTGTCGGACAAAGTAGTCCCATCTCACTCTTGGGTCTTCGCCAACGACCGGACTTAATAATGGCACTGAGATTATATCGTTAGCTTCATCGGCGCCACCTGCCTCTATTAAAACTACCTTATACCCCGCCTTCGCCAGATTGACAGCGAGAGGACCACCGCCAGCACCAGAACCAACTACTATGTATTCAACAGGCGCCGACGGGTTAATGGCAACAGCTTTTCTTGGGTGGAGGAATGAAGTTGCTAAACCAGTAGAGAATAGAGCAGCATTTTGAAGAAAGCGACGACGGTTATAAAAATGATTCAGCATAGTTTTTTTGTCATTCTAATTGATTTTACTTGAGTTACGCAGTTTGATTTTTATCGCTCAATCGCTGCCCACAGAGCATTAGAAAGTGGACGTAAATTAAGAAGTTTTATTTAAAGCTTTAAGTGTGCTATCGCAACGTTTTTGAGGAAATTTATATATAATATTAAACTTTAAAAAATTGATTTAAAACTTTAATATTTTTGTATTTATAATAATTTATAGTTTGCTCATAATTCATTTTGAATTCACTTCATTACTTCAGATATTGCTCCTTAATTTCGCATTGCAATTAGATAGCGTATTCGATTTTATAATCTACAATAAGCATTTTCACGAAACACTATACTAAAGTTAAGTTTAGGAATCTAAAAAATAAAGAAATGTTAAGAAAACATATGATGCTACCGAGCAGGTTTTCAGGGCGATTTCAGCAATTTCAGGGAAGGCGCCTATTGACTACAAAGTTAAAATTGATACTAGTAAAATGTCTTCAACGTATTTACAAGCACTGGGGTAATTTACGAATTGCCCCAAATTTTTAACTAAAATTTTTAACTAAAATTTTTAACTATATATATTTACCAAAGTGTTAACTGCGGATGATAGTCTTTTACTGCGGTGGAGATGTTCAACCAGGGAGCGCGCCTCGTTGTTTCCGCAAGGGTAAATATTGCGAAGGATTACGGTGCCATATTAAAAATAATGTTATTATTACTACTAGTAATATCTATTTCGAGCATTTATAAGTTTCGTGTGGGGCAGTTTAAATACTTGCCCCAAATTTTTGACTATTGTTCTACGGTTGAGATATTCAACCTGGGGGGCACCTGTATATAACTGTAACCGTTGTCATTGCTGCTGCTAAGTTTCTATATACTATGTAGACTTAGCTACCTATACTCCCTAACGCAGACGCGATTCGCTTAGGCGCCTTTGGTCGCTCGTACATTCGTTCCATGTAGGCTGCCAAAGTGGGAAAAGTGGTGAGTAGCTGAATTTCGTTAGCCCAATCAAGCGTGTAAGCAAGTACAAAATCAGCCACCGTGACATGTTCACCGACTACAAAATGGCGACTCAACATATGGTTTTCCAAAACGACAGCCATGCTTATGAAATCTTGTCGAGCTAGAGAGACCTCAGCAGGCAATCTCGACTCCTCTGGATACAAAAAGGTGTGGCGAGAAATGCGCCACAGTGGTTGTTCTAGTTCGGTTGCAGCAAAGAAAAGCCAGCGATAAAGTTGCGCTCGCTCTTGTAGGTTTGTGGGCACGAAGTTACGGTCTGGGTACTTTTCGGCAAGGTACAAGGTGATAGCCACTGACTCAGTGATTGAATGCTCACCATCGACCAACACAGGAAGCTTCCCAGCGGGATTGATTGCGAGGAAGGCGGGTGTGCGGTGTTCACCTGCCAGCATATTTATGGATATTGCTTCAAATTCCACCCCAAGTTCTTGGAGTACCCAACGAACACGAATTGACCGGGTAGGAGCAAATTCATAGAGCTTCATTGATCAACCTCAGTAATGTTTAGAAGGAGTTTGCACAGTTTCAAATCTTAAGTAGGGGCAATTTACAGTTCTTCCCAATGCGATGAAGTTGAACCATCTGCTTGGCATCGGCGCGTCGGTGCATAGGCGCCTTGCTTGAATTCTGACGAGTGCATCAACACCCATTGCATCGCCTACGTGCCAAACTGCATCCATTTGGGCAACTTCCTGTAATTTATTCTTGACGATTAAGGATTGACTAGAATCAGTATTTCTTGAACCAGTAAATACTATTTTCATACCTAGCTTTTAATACTTTAATAGTAATATTATAATCAAGTTAAAACATAAATACTATATATTTATATTATTAATTTATCGCACGCAGGTAGGATAATAGGGAAAAATGAGCTTAGGTCTTGCCTAACAGGTGCCGAATACTTTATAAATGCATCCACAATAGAACCACTCTTCCTCAACTCTTCAAAACCGAGTTTTAATTTTTCTAGGCATCCCATATATAACAATCATCAATGCAATGGCGCCTGTTCTCGCAACCGACCTCATAGAATTTGCCAATCGGAAAAATCATAAATGTAAATATAGCACATGTTGTACTTAGAGGTAAAAGGTCTTGCGGATGCTTGAAGCGTTCTTGTAGCTTGAAGTCTTCCCAAACGGCCCGCGCGTAAAATAATATTGAGCTTTTATTCTGTAGTTTTTTAGTATTCATTAACACTTCAGTTGATGCACAGATTACACCTGATAATACCTTAAGGGAGGAGACTTCTAAACTTAACCACTACCTCAAGTGACGGACGCGCGGGTAAAACCACAGTCAACGCTACTGACAAAGTAATAATTAGCAGTAGCGACCCTAATTACAATGACCGAATTGCATTTGTCCAAGAGAACCCGGCGCCAAACCGTTACGAGAATTTACCATCACAGGACGCGGTTCTTTACCATCCAGCCCTCTTAAACCATTACGGGCGCCGCTAACACCACTAAGTTAGCAACTTTGGATAATAACAATACCAATGTATCAGACATAGCCACTAATAAAGCGCAAAACACAATAGTCGAAGCACAAGGTTGCATTAAGAATAAAGATGGGAGTATGGAGCTTGTTGCAATGGCGCCGAATACTAACGAGGGCGCGCGTATTATTGCATCTGGGTGTCCAACTAATTAATCAACTATTTATAGGCGCCCAATAAAATAATTGTTAAAGGCGCCTGTCAATAGCTTCGCTCAAATTACCTTCGGTACACTACGTGAACAAAATGCAAAATGCATTCATTGTCGCAGACAAATTACGATCTCTTAAATTTTGAATTTGTCTTTCCTGCGGAACACTACGTCAACGACAATGAATGTTCACGCAGTGTACCAAAGGTTATTTTCAAAGGTTCGGGACATGAATGAATTTTGAATTGTCGAGGTCATTAGTAACATCCGTCTGCGCGTTACGCAACTTTGGTTGAATCTAAAGTATTATGTGGTAATAATTGTACGCGCCACAGTTCTCGGTCATCAGTTAAGTCGCTTGCAGGTGTTCTACCGTGTAACATGTAATGATTTTCGATTAATAGTATGTCGCCTTGCTGCCAGTCATGGCAAATTAAGCAGCTATCATCGTACACTTTAGCTTGTAATTCAGCAATTAGTTCTTCCCAATCTTGTTGAGGTAAACTTTTTGAAGATAACTCAAAGGTTTGTAATTTAGAGTCTGAACCTTCTTGATACCGAAGGATATCTTCACCTGTAATTGGATGTTGCATTATTAATGGATAGCTGCGCTGTTTACCTCCATAGTAAGTATGTTTGGTATAATAATCGATTACTACTTGTTTCCATGCCTCAACTTTTGCTCTTCCTGCATTCTCAAGAACTCTTCGGCCATCAACTACTGTAGTTTGTCCTTCTCCACTTGCTGGAGCAATATGGCAATAAAGAATAAAATACTGAGGAGTAAAATCTTCATAGCGACCATTTCTTTCTAAGTAAGAAGGTGGCATACTTACATCCCAATGTAAAGGAACAGCTTCACGAGATGCAATGTAGCCATCAGGGACTTTTTTCGGTCGAATTGTATGTACAGCACCAAAGTCCCAAATTACTGGTTCTCCAAACAGTAATGAAAATTCGACAAGATGCTCTTTGCTATTAACATGAAAACCTCGTAAAACTACAAATCCATATTCTAGACACAGATGTTGTAATGTCTTTGAATCAAGGCTTGAGCAATCAGGCTTTTTCTGATTATCATTACCTTTATAAGTAATGCGAATTCCAGTTTTTGGCGCCTTGATAATTTCTAATTCACATTGACCCCAAATTTCTGTTGTTGATTGTATGTAATACCAAGGTTGTTGTTGGCGCCTAACCAGAGCAGTGTTAGGTAATTTTTCAGCTTCTTCTTTCTTCATAAGAATTTCTTGATTGTAAAAAGTGTTAACAACTACGTTATGCCAAGGGGTGATACAACGATAATCATTAGGTAGTATATGAACTGCAAATTTAGGACCTGCATTATTATGACCATGAACAGAAAGCCTCAGATGATGCGGAAATTTTTCTGAAAGTAATTTTGTTAATGCATCATTCCGTTGAATCATAACTCTTGCAAATTCACCACTTTGCTTCAGTCGAGTTTTTTTGGTTTCAGGAGAATTGCTATTACTCCAAGGATTATCTTGAAAAAGGAAATTTTTCAAACCTTGGTAAGTTTGGCGTATTTGCTCATCATTTTGAATCTGCTCTTCTATCTGCTGTTTATTCAGAGAACAGTATTGGCTCATAAGTTCTTCCCGGAGAGCATCATATCCATTTTCGTTAGAGAAAAAACTATCCAAAGATTCCCAGGAGATATGACGAAGTTTAATAAGATTTTTGAGAGCAGTATTGTATTTTTCTTGAGTCTCTTCGCTAACTCCAATCAAATCAGAGAATGTAGTTCCATCACTAAAAATGATAAGTTTACATCCTGGTGCATAAAATTTTCTCACCTCTTCACAGAAATTATCCAAGTTTTTTAAAGCAATTTCTTCTCCTCGGTCAGGTAAATAGCCTAATACTTTAGTATTATTATTGGGTGACTTGCAAGGAAATCCAGGTAAAATCATTTCTATCGCTTGACCTTTTTGGATAAAATGCATTATTTGCTCAGTTAGAGAAACTTTTCCTTTTGTTTCAAAGTAATCATTTTTACCTTGAGAAAGCAATTGACGAAAATTATTGATAAATTTAGAAACAATCAATTGGTGATTTTTTTGCTCAATCGTAATTATACTCATAATTGATTTAATAGATAATCTTAAGAAGGGTGGACAATAATTTTACGAGCGCCGTTTAAACTCTCTATTAACTCAAACGGTTAAGAATTTTTTTTATGCACCCCTTAGAAGCTTATTTTCTCACTAAGTATTTATTACTATAATTCATTTGTACTAAAATGGAATGGCGCCACCTTTTTAGAAATTTGGCGTGCGCTTCTATAACTACATGTTTCAGTACGGCTTTTTGCAATGGCGCCACTAACTACAGCTTTCGTCGTGCGTGATACTGTAGCTACATGTTCTGGTGGTTAATCAACTATTTATAGGCACCTCCTTACGTTCAGTAGCCAACAGGTTTACAGGCGCCACCCGCAATAAATCCGGCCGAGATTATCGCCGTTCGGAAAGTAGTTAGAATTCTAGTTATTTGCTTCGCTTAAATAAATTGAAGCAAAAATGGTTTTAACCAAATTTCCGTAATTACTAGGAAAGCACCATATTAAGCACGATGTTATTATTGCTACTGGTAATATGCATTCGAGAATTTACAAGTGTTGTTTGGGGTGGTTGGTTTAACTCACCCCAAATTTTTAACTACATTTATCAAAGTGTTAACTGTTGATGATGGTCTTTCGCTGCGGCGGGAATGTTCAACCAGGGAGGGCGCCTCGATTCCATCCCTGGTTGAAAATTATTTCCACTGTATACCTAAATAGTGAGCATAAGCAACAGTAAGCCAAGTACCGGAGCCATGACCGCTCTTGATTTTTACTAGGCTTACACCCATTTGGACAAGCCTTATTAGCAAAGGCATATAACTTACTATTGGCGCCGGATACCGCGTCAACCATTTGTTTAGAGCGTTTAGTAAAATCGTAACGTTCTTTTCCTTGACACACATATATATTCAATTCTTTGGATAGGCGCCGAGCTTCTATTCTTACTAACGCATTGGCAGTAGGATTATTTATACCCATACACACCATTTTTTGATGATTAAAATAATAGGCGCCTATCCAATATAAACCAGCGTTACATTGCGGCTTTGAGTTGGTTCAGCTAGATATATTTAAGTATCTAAACATTCAGATACTCAAATACTTAAATATGAACATGCAGGTATTTGACGCCCTATCAATTTTGGTATTGATTTACAAAGCGCCCAAGATACTCATCAACTCGATACTCAAAAACAATGTCCCAGATAAAACAACCATTTTCTCTAACTTGATACACACCTTCACGCTCCACACGAAACTCTGCGATTAAACCTTCATGTTTAGCATAACTAAGCTTTTTGATAGCAGGGGGAGTGAGTTCTATAATTCTCAAACGTTCTGATTGTGTAAGGGCATTCCAAGCTGACTGCTTATACTCTTCACCGATTTTGAGCGCTTCCGATATTTCTTGCCAAGAGGTAGCTGTTCGCAATGCTTGAATTAATATGTCAACGGGCGCCATTTTTTGTGGTTGACTATCTACCATTGTTAAAACCTCGTAGTCTTCAATAAAATCTTCTTTTTCATCTGGTTCAAAACTCCAGGTATCTTTGATAACACCCTCTCCATCACTCCAGGGATTATACGAGGATGTTTCGTCCTGTAAATCTTCTTCTGCGCTCAGTTGGTCTTCATCCCAGGAATAAACAGAACTGTCTAGTGCTACTTCCTCATAATCAGGCGCCGTTTGATTACCACTTGTCACTTCGTGTAAAGGCGCCGTTTCCTTTTCATCTTGTGCTATTTCTTCCTCAACAGGTGCCGTTTCGCTGTCTTGGGTATCTTCTTTGATTGGAAACCCATATCTAGACTTATAGCGAGCAACTATCGCTTCAGAGACGATTGATTGTGCGGTTCTACCCTCTTGTTTCATCATTTCTTCAAGAATGACACCCAGAGATTGGTTATATATTGTTCCAATCTCAAACGCACGCAAACCATCTGGCATCATTCGCCAAATCGTAGCTTCCTCGGATTCCTTTTTAGCTCTAGGTTTATGGCATTGCTTCATGAAACAGCGAACTTTATCTTGGGTGATTTGAGGCAAAGCCCTCATTTGGGGAATAACAGACTGGTATTTTTTAAAGTTAAGAGCGATTAGAAAGATAGTACGTGGTTCAACTTGTGCTAGTTCGTATGGGGTAAAGCCGCTAAAAGCTGCTTTTATCTTCAGATAAGCTTTTTCTTCGTTCTCCCAACCAAGCTGGCTTAACAAATCTTTATATTGCTGTTTCGGTAAAATTTCTTTTTGCTCTCCTAACCAAAACGAGTAACGTACAAGCTGTACAGTCGATGTATATAAGGCGCCGATTGGATGCACAACATTATTTGCATCGTTCATAAAATCGTTGGATAGTGATGGAGATATCACTAGTTCATCCAAACTGGTAATGCTTAGACCCTGGAGGTGTGTAATCATAGTAGAGCTTTTTAGTTTGTGGGCGCCTGTTTTAAACCCTTCGGGGAATGTCGCAGGCGCCTTGTTTTTTTGCTTGTACTAAGATTATACAACTTTATTCGGGCAAATTGGCAACTGACAGTACAAACAATGGCGATAATTTGACTCTTAAACCAGGCATTATTTGAGCTAGGTCTACTTCAAGTGTTTGTGCCAGTGCAATAACTATTTTTGTTGAAACTACGGTTGCTGTTCCTTGCTCCAACTTTCTTATGTATTCTTGTGAACATTCGATACCACGGCTTGCTACCCTGCGGGCTATTTCACGTCTTGACACATCACCTCGTATATGTTTTAAATTTTCACCGCATTTAGAATCCCAAGCTATCATTACAACTAAATCTAATGGAACCATAAATATTTCCGAACCTTGAGATGACTCTTTGTGTGAACTGCTAGTTGACATTATATATAAGGTTTTGTACTATAGACATAAAATAGACCAGTCTATTTATAAAACAAAAAAAGCGGATCAACTCATGATTGCCGCTCTTGTTTTCATGGCAAAATTTAAATACGCAGTAGATTAACTTCATTCTATCGAGAGTAAAATGGCGCCTAGTTACAGGATAGGCACAGTATTTTTTAGTTATATAAGCATGAATAATAAAATTCTTTCAGATAGGTTCAAAAAGCTTGGATCCCCTGGAGATTTGCTTGATTATTCTGTTGACTCAAAGAAACCACCTGAAGCCGACAAAGTTTTTAGCCTTATAAAACGAAAGAGAGCTAAACGCAAAAATTTACTTCAAGACAAGCAAAACAATGATACGCTGGCGCCTGCGAGTATTAATGACTGAAAAAAGATAACAAACAGAGAGCTATCGGAGCTTTCAAGCGTTCATGTAACTTCGATTTCAAAGCTTAAAAATATTGATGGAACAGGACAGATTAGCGGTAAACTTCTTAACTGAGTTCAAACAGAAATTTACTGAGTTTGAAAAAGAACTCTTGCTGCTAATTTTAATTGGGCGTTCTCAATACAAAATTGCTGGAACTTTCAACATGTCGGCCAAAGTTTTACTTAAACCAGTCAAGGTAGTGGAAACTCCGCGTGACCAGTGGATCAAGACAATGCGGAATATAGGATTTTCAAACGAGGCAGCAAAGCTCTGTACAATAGATTGTTAGCTAAGAGACTGATGAGCGAAGCCCCTGTCAGTTTAAATTACGACTCCGAGGAGGCTGAGATATGGCTGAGGTAAAACTGAACCCTATGGAAACCAACCAAAAGTCGGACGGTGATTTCGATGCAGTGATTGTCGGTGCCGGGTTCGCCGGACTCTATATGCTGCACCGTATGTGCGGGCTTGGACTCTCTGCCCGCGTGTTCGAGGCGGGCAGCGGTGTCGGCGGCACGTGGTTTTGGAATCGCTATCCGGGGGCGCGGTGCGACATCGAGAGCATGGAGTATTCCTACCAGTTCTCTGATGAGCTGCAACAAGAGTGGGTGTGGACGGAGCGGTACGCCTCACAACCGGAGATTCTGCGATACCTCAATCACGTTGCGGATCGCTTCTTACTGCGGCGTGATATCCAACTCAACACGCGCGTGCTGTCCGCCACCTTCAATGAGACGGCAGGGCGCTGGATCATCGAGACGAGCGCGGGCGACCGGGTGTCGGCACAATTCTGTGTGATGGCGACGGGATGCCTCTCATCCACGAACACGCCGAACTTCAAGGGGCGCGAACACTTTGCAGGGTCGTTGTATCACACTGGCAACTGGCCGCATGAGGGAGTTGACTTCACTGGCAAGTGGGTCGGCGTGATCGGCACGGGTTCGTCGGCTATTCAGTGTATTCCCCTCATCGCGCAGCAGGCTTCCCACCTCTTCGTGTTCCAGCGCACTCCCGCCTACACCATTCCCGCGCGCAACGGTCCGCTTAACCCAGAGGTGCAGCGAGAAGTCAAAGCCAACTACGCCAGTCTCAGAGCACACAACAAGCTTCTGCCCTCCGGTATCAACATTCGTCACAACGAGGTCTCAGCATTGGCGATGCCGCCTGATGAGCGGCAGCGCGAATACGAGGAGCGATGGGCGCATGGCGGGTTGCCATTCCTCGGGGCGTTTGCCGACTTGTTGTTCAGCAAGGAAGCCAACGACACGGCAGCAGAGTTTATTCATGGGAAAATCCGCGAGGCTGTACACGATCCGGCCATTGCCGAGAAGCTATTGCCTCGCACCGTCGTCGGTTGCAAGCGCTTGTGTGTCGATACGGGGTACTACCAAACGTTCAATCGGTCAAACGTTACCTTAATCGACGTGAGCAGCTCGCCCATCGAGGAGATCACGGAGCATGGCCTCACGGTGAAGGGCAAAGAATACGAGCTCGATGCCATCGTGTTCGCCACCGGGTATGACGCGATGACAGGCTCATTGCTGAAAATTGATATTCGCGGCAAAGGCGGGCGATCGCTCAAGGAGGCGTGGGCTGAAGGACCACGCACCTATCTTGGGGTTGCGACGGTCGGCTTCCCAAACCTGTTCACTATCACTGGTCCCGGCAGTCCTTCGGTACTGACGAACATGATTCCGTCTATAGAGCAGCACGTTGAATGGATCGCCGACTGCGTTCTCTACGTTCGCGACCACGGCTTTGTGTGTATCGAGCCGACGCTCGCGGCGCAGGACGCTTGGGTCAACCACGTCAACGAAGTGGCATCGGCCACGCTCTATCCTACGTGTAACTCGTGGTACCTGGGCGCAAACATTCCTGGCAAGTCCCGCGTGTTCATGCCCTACCTCGGCTTTCCCCCATACGTGCAGAAATGCGACGACGTTGCGGCAAAAGGCTACGAAGGGTTCGTATTAATTCGGGGGCAATGACATGCTGCACTCCCCCGTGGCTAACCAGGCGCCTATCATACTTGTAACTGACTGATACATAGTGCCAGTCATCCCGCTTTACAAGTACAACTGGGCAAGCAAGGACGAAAATCCAGTAATGAAAACAACTTCCAGGTTGTCTATTTAGTGGTTGAGAAAGTTGTATAAAAACGTCACTGTAATTTAGTTATCCGGCGCCGTTGATAAGGGGGAATTGGCACCACGGGACAAGCGCTTATAGCTGGTCGTCCTGTGCTTGTTGTCCCTTGGAGTCATGACCAACCTGATAATGCTGCTCGTGTAACCCGTTTGGGAGTAGCTCGAACTATACCTAAAAATGAATACACATCTACACGAGCTACCACCGAACTACAACTCCTACTTAATAACCAAAGTTATAAAAATAAAGCAATCGAAATAGGCAAGCTAGTCCAATCTGAAAATGGTATAAAGACTGCTTGTGACAGTATTGAGAAAATGCTTTGCAATTAGCCTTCTATCTAACTATAGTTTAGCATGGTGCTAAATCCCAGGAATAAAAAAAAGACCCTGTAAACAAATGAACATTAGCGGTGCCACTGGTTTAACACTTCTCAGAAAAAGCAACACGAGCTAGCACAAAGCTGCTGTAGATGACCTGCATATCCATCATAAAACAATAAGTAGGCAAGAGAGAGCATGTAACGGCTAAACAAGGAGTGTTTTATGTAATCAAAAATAACATCATTTATGGTGCTTGAATTGACCACACAGTAAACGACTGCGAACCACTGCTAATTAATTTTTTACCATCTTGGCTAAAAATAAGTGAGTAGGTTTGATGTTTTGAAGGAATTGTTATCAGTTTATTACTAATGTATTTATACTTAATTTCTAGTATATTAGATTCTGGCACCGAAGTAGGCGCCGAAGTTTCTGCTTGACTGTCGATGTCCCAGATTTCAATTTGGTTTGAGAATCCTCCTATTGCCACGGTTTTATTATCGGGACTAAATGCGATTGCATGAGGACGGTCAATTTTTGGAGTTAAAGTATAAATATTCTCCCCAGTTCGCAAGTTCCATATCTTTACTGTTTCCGTACTATTAGAATTTTCTGGAGTCCCTTTATTAGTAATAGAGTAACCTGCAAGTAAGTTTCCATCGCGACTTATTGCTAAAGAATTTATTCCCCCTACCGAACCTGCGCTAATGTTACGAATTAATTTGCCTGTATTTAAATTCCAAAGTTTAATATCTTGCTCTTTCTCATCAATACTTACAAAACTTCGACTTGCAATAATTCCTTTACCGCTAATTGCAATAGCTACGATATTACCTTTATGGGCATTTATAGTACGAACTAGTTTTGCATTGCGTGTCCATATTTTGATTTGACCTGCATTGTCGCCACTAAGTAAAAATCGACCATCTGGACTCCAAGCTAAAGAATAAACTCCTTTTATATTTTGTAGCGTTTGTAAAAGTGTACCGTCTAACTTCCAGAATTTAATTGTACCATCAGGACTACAGCTTGCAAGTACCTTACCATCAGGACTGATGGTAACGGATTGAGTCCAATTAGTATGTGAGTCAAGCGCACGGATTAGTTTTCCGGTTTTTAATGCCCACAATTGAATCTTACCTTCGTCTGTGCCAACAATAATTGTTTGTCCATCCGGGGTAATTGCCACAGCGCGCGCTATTTTGCCTGTTACAGGAGTATTACGCAGCAGAGTTGCTTTGATTGATTTGATGACATCTGTTGGCTTCGGGTCACTTCTAGTTTCCTGTGCAACAAGTGCGTGATGCCAGTCAAGTACTGTAATACTTAAGATAGTACTAATCAATACTAAAATAATTCGCTGCAATCGTATTTACTCCTGTATGATTTTTAACTTTGCCAAAATACATATGTTAACCGTCAACAATTTTACAATCTTCAAGGGCGCCAGTAAATAATGGAAGTATGCGGCTTTTTGCAATGGCGCCACTAACTACAGCTTTCGTCGTGCCTTATACTGTAGCTACAGTAGCCAACAGCTTTACAGGCGCCACTAATCTCCCCAGTATATAATTGTCATTATTATTACCAAGGTGAATACTATGAAAATGTACAGATGCACTCGTAACAAGCCTTATACTGATGATGTACCCGGCGCCACCAAAACCAGCGCACGTCAAGGCCACTACATAAAAGCTAACTCACAAGAAGAAGCTATCGCCGAGATGGAAAAACAGTTTCCGGAGGAAGTAGAAGTAGGGTTTACAGCAGAGGAATGGAACGATAATTAGGATTAGAAACGCAAGGACCAGTTAAATAGAATGATACAAATTCTTAAATTGCAGCAATATTGAAAGATAATAGCTAGTATCAAGCATGAACATTTGTGATAAGATAATTGACGCTTAATGAAGAAGGTTGGTTAATACATTGTGGCATAACCATATCAATAAACCTTATAGAACTAGCTTCTTTCTTTGGACTCGAGGAATGTGCTAAATACATATAAAATAATCACGAGAGTTCAAGCTTACTCGGTTATCAAACGTATACTTCCGGAGTGGACTAGCTTATAATTCTGCTCAGGATGCCTAAAAGCGAAGCGCAATATTTAGCTAACCAATTTTTAGAATCTTTTAATCAAGAAAGCGCTCAGTACTATACCAACGGTAGTTATTATGAGCGATAATAGTAACTCTTGGAATCCAGCTACAAATGCAATATTTGATACAGGCATACTTGTAATCGATTGTTCAAAAGCTGGCTGTAATTAGGGTCGAGCATGAAAACGCGCGCTCGTCCGTATCGGCGCCGATATTATTGAAAAGTGATTATTAAAAAGTAATGAATACCTTAGAATTAAAACCAGGAAACAAAGTTGGCATATTTTTCTATGATGATGCTCGTGGTAGTAAAGCAGAAATTCACGAAGTCGAAAAAGTTTCCCCGAAAGGACTTGTAACTCTTAAGGACGGGACTAGGTATAATGCGAAGGGTAAAGAAATCGGCGCCTACACTGACGCTACCTATCTATGTAGTGTTGAGAAAGCAACTAGCATTATTGAAAAATCCGCATTACGTAAAGGGAAAACAGAATCAGAGTATCAGGCTTACTTAGAGTCACCCAAAGGGAAACGAGAAACCTGCGCGCGGGAAGCGGTAGGCGCCTTAATTAAAGTCTTAAATCAGCATGGCTGGTATGCTGACGTAGACGGTCATCTAGATGTGATGGAGTCGGAGATTAGACACAAGGTTGAGAAGTATTTAAGTGAGCATGACTCTGTATAATACAGCGTTGGAATTTTGGTAATAATTATCAATTTAATTATTAGAAAATAGGCGTCGAAAAAATATGCGTGTGATAACGGCGCCAAGCAAAGTGTAAAATAAGTTCAGTAGTAATTATCAATATATAAGTTCTATGTTTATACGTAACGAAGAAGGAAAAGTGAAGTTATATTTTACAGAGGCGAGTATTTGTATTGGTTCATATGACGAGGTTGCAAAGTATGAGCAAGAGACAAATAAAAATTACTGGGCATCAGAGTATTTTGAAATTCCAGATAATTACGACCCTATTGGTAAAACTGTTGTTGAAATTCAAGCAGTTGATAGACGATTATTTTTAGATAAAGTTATGAAGTTTGTTAAATCTCCAAATAACTAAAATTGAGGCGCCCAATCATGAACACACAGCAACAGCTACTAGTATCTATAGCTACGCAGTCTAAGAGGTTGTTACTTAGTGACACCATAACAGACGCTACCCCCGAAGTGATGAACCTTTGCGAGATGGTTGAACGGTATGAAGAGGTATATGGAGAACTGGCACCTGAGTTAAAACCTCATAATCAAAGACCTTGGTATGCTTCGTACAAAAAACGATGATATATTAATCAAGTCGGCGCCGTGTCCCTTGTAATGCCTAATCCCAGTAATGCAAAAATACTAAAAGCTGTTCAACTAACGATTGATTTGTTGTACGAGATTAAACAAATTGATGTAAATCAAGAAACTTTAGAACAGATAAAATCCACTGTATTAGCAGAACTTGGAGAGATATCACCCTATGCACCAGCTAAAATTGATACAATTATTGAGTGCTTAGAAAAGCTTGGTGGTTCTGCATCGCGCGCGCAGATAGCAGCAGATACAAATATTGACCCTAACGCCATTAGTTCGTTATTAAATAAATTAGCTAGGAGAGGCATTATTAAAAAGGTTTTATTAAAAAGAACTCCTTCATGGAAGAGGGGACATAAACCAGAATATATTTTTAGTCTGGTAAAGCATGAAGATAATTAACAAGATTTACATTGCAGGCGCCTTTTCTACAATCAACCTAACCTGTGAAATTTCATACTGACGGCAGGTATTCAAATCAACTTTAAGCCCTTGAATTGTACGTACTACTGTACTACGTAAAGAATATACTGTTGGGTCAGGCGCCAAGTTTGATAACATATTTACTACTTCTACAGGGGATAAGCTCGCATCAAGAGCTACTACAAAAGGTTTTAATATCATCCAGTGCAGTGTTGCGCTAGTAGACCAAGTTATAGATTCATTGTGTTCGTGGCATTCTTGATAATATAGTTCAAAAACATCTCTAGCTTCTTTATGCGTTGAGTATGTAAGTATTGCATTGCCGTCAGGTGTGAGACAAAGATAGGCGCCTTCTGCTGTATCAAATATAATAAAATAGTTTTGCTTCATATTTAACAATTATCTATACTTCTACTCATTGTACTATATTTTAATATGAGTGATAACCTTACACGCTTGCTAGATAAACTTCAAGAACGAGCAGATTTAATTGATTCGTTCCCTTTAAATCCAATGTATAAATATAAAAGTATGGAAAAGCTTATTCTTGAAGTTGGCAAACCATATTTAACTATAGCTAAGAATTCTAAACTTAAAGGTACTCCTAAGAATTGTTACGAGAACTGCTTTAATATTATTAGAAAACGTCAAGACTTGATTTATTGTGAAGGATATGCTAGTGATGACATTGTAACCTTTGTATTTACTCATGCTTGGCTAATCAATGATAAAGGGGAAGTTGTAGACCCTACCTGGCAAGATGCATCGAATGTAGTATACTTCGGCGCCGCTTTTAACCGTGACTTCGTGATTGACTTCGTAACTAAATTTAAAGAGTACGGTATTTTGGAGAGTGACTACCGACAGGAGCATAAGTTTAAGATTGAAGGATTCCCAAAAGGCGCCGTTATTAATTAATAATTCAATTTATTCTAGAATAGTTATGTATTGATAATTATTTAATTAGTATGAGTGAGAGACTCGCGCGCTTACTAGAAAAACTCAACGAACAAGCTGATTTACTAGATAGATTATTAAGTTCCAGATTAGATTATAAGTATAAAAGTATCGAGCGTCTTGTACTTGAAACAGGAAGAGGTTTTACAAATAGAAAATTAACTTCTCATAAAGGAAAGAAACGAGTTTGTTATGAAAACTGCTTTAAAGCAATAATGTTTAACGATGATTACTATTACTGTGAAGGATATTTTATCTACGATGATATTAATATCGCAATTGCACATGCTTGGTTAATAGATAAGGAGGATAATGTAATTGATATCACCTTAGAGGATGACTTGGCAGGCGCCGTGTACTTCGGTGTGGTATTTAATAGAGAGTTTGTACTAGACATGGGTAAGAAGCTTAAATATTACGGCATCTTGGACAGCGACCATATGTTAGAGCATGAATTTAAGAGGAACGGGTTCCCAGAAGGCGCCGTTATCAATATTTCAGAATAGGCGCCATCTTCTTACCCGCAATGTTAATATCTATCATCATTTTGGGCATATTAAAAGCATAATCATCTATTTGCGCTTTAATATATGATGGATATAGAGATTGTCAGAGATGTAATTATAGCTCTCAATATAGAGAGCGGTAAAATTTGGGCACCTTTTGTTCATGTTGCAAAAGAATGCGCTACTAAATAGGTATCGAGTTAGGTCGAGGGAGATAATATTCCCCCTCGACCTAACTCAATACCTACAAGACCCTAATTTAGAATCTACTGAAGATGAAGAATTAAGCGACTTAGAAATTAACTGCAAGCTCCTAACTATGCTTCACAAATAATCCAAATTATTCACAAGCAAACCGAAAAACTAGCAGGGGTAAAAGTAGCAAGCGTGACATAAACCGCCACGTATCTCCTAAAGTTCTTACAGAGCAAAGGTTACAGGACTAAAATGCGCTAACTAAAAGTGAAATTTGAACATGGGCAAAAATTTTGGTGGAAGTATTGCTACCCAATACTTCCAGCCTCCGCATGGCGGTTCATAGCAGCTTCGTTACTTTTACGCCATGTAAGCCAGATAAATGTTAGGACATCTATGGTAATCTAAAAAACGGAGGGTCAACGCCTCAAACTCGCTCCGCAAGACCCTTTGGCAATTTGTACCCAGTAAGAGCGAATTAAAAAAGCTTGAAAGTCGCTCTGGTCAACAGTTAGCTCTTTCGCTTGGGGGAAAGTTCCGTTTAATTTTTCTCTGACCAAAGTTATGGAAGAGCAGTAAGATTACATTAAACTTGCATATTATTAGGCTGCGCGCAGCAGCCTTTGTTCGTATTGCTTCACCCTTATATGGTGTTAGGGCTTGTATAAAAGATTGATAAAGATCAATTAATTTTTTACACGCTCGATAGATATCGTAACTGCAAAAGCACCAACATTATCGTCATACCACAAACTGTAATTTCTATCGTTTTTGATGGTATCCCATTTACGTTTCCTTATTAAATACTGTTTATGTATCTC
The DNA here is from genome assembly GCA_019359675.1 of Calothrix sp. FI2-JRJ7. Taxonomy (GTDB): domain Bacteria; phylum Cyanobacteriota; class Cyanobacteriia; order Cyanobacteriales; family Nostocaceae; genus Dulcicalothrix. Next base: position 33,021 of record JAHHGX010000021.1, on the reverse strand, counting down.
TTGCTTCCATTGTTCTTCGTTCCATCCTGATGTTTTTTGTAAAGCTGTATTTCTATCGGTAGAAATCGAATCAAAAACGGTATTTTTATAATAATCGCTATTGCTTTCAGGAGGAAGATAAGCAGCTTTATTTTCTGGTGATAACCAAATATCATTAACTGTTAGCAAAAGGTTTCCTTTTTTATCTGCTACAAAGTCATTCTCTTTACCAATAGCATAGAAAGTGATGCTTCCATCTTTTCCTTTCACTCCTGCTATCAACTGACCAAAGGGTTGATTTTTCATAATTTTATAATTTTTGATTTCAGGGTAATTAGGGTCATCTCCATATTTAGGAGATATACCATCTGGGTCTGCCCAAGGAGTTTGTAACTGGATATCATCTTTAGCTGAATTGATCAGTCTACCTACAGCCAAATTAATTTTTCCAGTAGCATTAATTTTTATATGGTCTCCTTTTTCTACTTGAATTTGGGTGTCTACCCATGCACTATCAGTTCCACCATTTGGATTTAAAACTAATGTTTTACTAGTATTATCTTCATCCTTTAACGTAATTGTTCCAGCATCAAGCTTAATATCTCCAAAACTTACTGTTTTGGGTCGCATAACAATCAGAAACGTTAGTATTAACAACCATATAAATATGAATACACTTGTTCCAAATAACAGTGAATACTTGGTTCTAACTGGTGATTCTAGCAAGTAAGAAAAAAATTTGAAGCCAGCAGTTATAGGATGATCGCTCTCATTAATAGAGTTGTTGCTTTGTTCTGTTATAGGATGTTTGATCTCATTAATGGAGTTGTTGCTTTGTTCCGTTATAGGATGTTTGATCTCATTAATGGAGTTGTTGCTTTGTTCCGCATTGTTTACATGACTATTGTTATTTTGTAGCTCGTTCATAGTTTTCTCACAGTAATTGTTAGTTAATGAAGATGCAGCTAGGCATTCACCTATGATTAGTTCGAGTAATTAGGGCAGTTAAGTAAGGTTTAAACGTAAACGAAGAGAGACTAAAGGTTTGCACTTCTCTCTTAACAAGTTAAGTCTCCTACTTACCTTAAGCATTTATACTCATAAAGATGGGTCAACAGAAATACACTGTCATGATATTGATACTTATATTCATGGCAGTTAGATTATGGTTAAAGCATATCCTTTGAATAGTTAGCCCCTCAAGTTTGAAATAAAAATGGATATAAGCTTTTACCAGCAAGGGTTAGAGGCAAGTTTGGGGTAGATAAACTTTGGGGGAGTCAAAACTTTTTTTTACAACAGAACTGCCAAGGTAGAGGGGTTAAAGCAGGAAAAAGCTTCTTACTAATTAGTACTGATTTTCAAGAATAATTGGCAGGTATTTAATAGATGTTATTTTTGAAACTAAATTATAATAGAGCCGTCAGTAATTACCACAATATTAATGAAGTCAAAAATATTTGCACTTGATCTATGCCAAAACGTAGCTACGGTCCTGCGGTTGAACAACGAGTTAAGCTTTTATTAGAGGCGGTGGTGGCTTATGCTTGTGATGAAATTGATAATTGTTATTATTATCGTGGCTTAGAAAAATGTCGATGGCAAAAAGTGTGTAATTCTAACCCAAAGCTTGAAGTTAAGGGAACATTACAATCTTTAAAAGAACTAACGAAGGGAGAGCTATCTGTTGAAGCCATTAGGGAAGCACTTAGCTATTTAGAAGATTTTTTGGAGATTTTGGAAAGGCGCCCCAATCAGCAAGGTTCACGATACTGGCAATTTACGCTTTCGCTTTGGTCTAAAGATAAACAAGAGAATATTAAGCAGCTTGAGATAGAGTGGGAAAAACGGAGAACACGAAAGTCTAAAGAGCAAGCGAAAATATCTGCAAAAGTAAGAAGCAAGCAAGAGGTAACAGAAAGGTATCAAGATTTGGTAGAAGTCCCAGATGTTACTCATTTTTATGGACGTGATGAAGAATTAGCTACGCTAGAGCAATGGATTGTAAATGAAAAATGCCGACTTGTGGCACTGTTAGGAATGGGGGGAATTGGCAAAACAGCTTTATGTGCCAAACTAGTACAAAATATTCAAAATCAGTTTCAGTATGTCATTTGGCGAAGTATTCGCGAATCTCCACCACTAGAAAAGATTTTAGATGACTTAATAAAATTTATATCAAATCAACAAGAGACAGATTTACCAAAAACTCCAAGTGATAAGATAAAGCGATTAATTTCTCATTTACAGTCCTCTCGATGTTTAATAATACTTGATAACATTGAATCAATTCTACAAACAGGTAATGAATTATGGCAATATCGCGAAGGTTATCAAGAGTATGGAGATCTACTTAAGCTAATTGGTGAGTTATTTCATAAAAGTTGTGTCGTGATAACTAGCCGTGAGAAACCAATTGAATTAATAGCACTTGAAAGCGATGCTTTACCCATTAGAAGTTTACGTTTAGTTGGTTTAAAGTCAGAAGCACGAAAAATCATATATTTTCAGGGGTTGTCTGGAGAAGAAGAACAAATACTTGCAATTATTGAACGCTATAGCGGTAATCCCTTGGCTTTAAAAATTGTTGCAACCTCAATTAAAGACTTATTTGCTGGTAACATTACAGAATTTTTATCGCAGTCTACATCTGTTTTTAATGGTATCCGTGCTTTACTAGCTCAACAGCTTAATCGTTTGTCAGGCTTAGAAAAGTCAGTTATGTATTGGCTTGCTATTAATCGAGAGGCAGTCTCAGTCAACGAATTACGTGATGATATAATACCATTAATTACCCAAGCAAAATTACTAGAGAGCCTAGAGTATTTAAGTTGGCGTTCATTAATTGAAAGAGATGAACGAGGATTTTCTTTACAAAATGTTGTCATGGAGTACATAACAGACCAGCTGATAGAGAAAATTAGCTCAGAAATAAGAAATAAAAAGTTTGAAAACTTCAACAAATACGCTTTAATAAAAGCAACTGCAAAAGATTATGTTAGAGAAACTCAAGCCCGCCTTATTCTTCAACCGATTATAAATAATTTAGTAGATGTTGATATTGAAAATCGACTAATAGTATTTGTGCAAACCTTACAAAATCAATCTCAACGAATATTAGGATATTTAGCAGGGAACATCCTAAATTTGTTTTGTCAATTAAATAAAGAGCTAAATAATTATGATTTCTCTGGATTGATTATTTCGCAGGCATACCTCCAAGGTAAGAACCTACGCTCTATTAATTTTGCACACTCGCATATAATTAAATCAGTTTTTACTAAAATTTTTGGTAATGTGTTATCAGTAGCATTCAGCCCAGATGGAAAATTCTTGGCTACAGGTGATACTAGCGGCAATGTTTGTCTGTGGAACATTGCTGACACTCAAAAATTGTTTACAGGAGAACACACTAATTGGGTAACATCGGTTGTTTTTAGCCCTAACGGTGAAATTTTAATCAGCAGTAGCGAAGACGAGACATTAAAAATATGGGACGTAAACACAGGTCAGTGCATTAAAACATTGACAGGTCATACGGGATGGGTACTTTCAGGTGCCATTAGCTCTGATGGTCAACTAATAATTAGTGGTAGTACTGACCAAACGGTAAGAATTTGGGACATAAATACTTACCAATCTATTAAAACTTTGCAAGGACACACTAGTTGGATATCGTCGGTTGCTTTCAGTCCTGATGGTATTGCAGCTAGCGGCAGCGCAGATCAAACAATTAAATTATGGGATATTAATACTGGTCAATGCATTAATACTTTACACGGTCATACTGCTATGGTGCGTTCGATTGCCTTTAACCTACAAAGCAAGACTCTAGCCAGCGGTGGGAATGACAATACAGTTAGACTTTGGGATATTGAGACTGGAAAATGCCACCATATCCTTAAAGGGCACACGCACGATGTACAGTCAGTCGCTTTTAATCCGCAAGGTAATATTATAGCCAGTGCTAGCAATGACAAAACATTAAGGCTTTGGGATGTTAATACTGGTCAGTGTATAAAAACTTTACAGGGACATACTAACGTTTTAAAGTCAGTAGCTTTTAATCCGCAAGGTAGTATTGTAGCTAGCGGTAGTCACGACCAAAGAGTAAAGCTGTGGAACGTTGACACTGGTCAATGTGTAAAAACTTTTGAAGGAAATGTTAATTGGTTACGGTCAGTATGCTTTAACCCTCAAGGTAATCTAATAGCAAGTGGTGGTGTAGATAGGATTGTAAGGGTATGGGATGTTCATACAGGAAATTGTATAAAAGCATTTGAAGGACATACCAATACCTTAAAATCAGTTGTTTTTAGTCGCGATGGTCAAACTTTAGCTAGTAGTGGCGATGATGAGAAAATAAAGCTTTGGGATATTCGCACTGGGCGATGCCTAAATACTTTGCATGGTCATACTACAATAGTAGTATCAGTTGCTTTTAGCCCTCAAGGTAATATTTTAGCTAGTGGCAGCGAAGATAAAACTGTAAGGATATGGGACATTTATACTGGAGAATGTCTAAAAATATTACACTGTCATAGTCATTGGGTGCAGTCAGTTGCCTTTAGCCCTAACGGTCTTTTAGCTACCTGTAGTAGCGACCAAACAATAAAAATATGGGATATCAGCGACCTTAGCATTGAAAAATGCATCCACAATTTGCACGGTCATACAGGTATGGTGCGTTCAGTTGCATTTAGCTGTGACGGTAAAACTATTGCTTCGGGTAGTGACGACAAAACAATAAAAATATGGAGTGTAAGCACAGGTAAATGCTTGCAAACCTTAGATGGGCACAATAACTGGGTTTGGGAGATTACTTTTAGCCCTCAAGATAATATACTCGCTAGTGCTAGCGAAGACAATACAGTCAGAATATGGGATATCAATGCAGGAAAATGCCTCAAAATTTTGCTGGGTCACATTAACTGGGTAAGGTCAGTTACTTTTAATCCTGATGGAAAAACTGTAGCCAGTGCCAGCGAAGATGAGACGATAAAGCTTTGGGATATAAAAGGTGGTGAGTGCTTGAAAACACTAAGGGTACTTAAACCCTATGAAAATATGAACATTACTAGCGTTACAGGTTTAACAGAGGCAGAAAAGTCTACTTTAAAACTTCTGGGAGCATTTGAAACAGTGCCGAACTGAAGCTGGTACATAGAAATTTACGTTGAAAGCGAAAGTGGCTACATAACTTAGAACCAAAGAAACTAGAAAACACTCTCGTGCATTTACCTTTAGCTATAGCAATCCTACTAAATGATTCATCAGAAAAGACCATACTCATACAACTTGGGGAAGTTAAAAATTTGATAATGTATAGACAACTCGAATAATCCTTTAACTAGGCGTAAAAGTAACGAAGCTGCTATGAACCGCCACGCGGAGGCTGGAAGTATTGCTACCCAATACTTCCACCAAAATTTTTGCCCATGCTCAAATTTCACTTTTAGTTAGCGCATTTTAGTCCTGTAACCTTTGCTCTGTAAAAACTTTAAGAGATACGTGGCGGCTTATGTCACGCTTGCTACTTTTACCCCTAAATAGTGTACAAAACAAAAATGAATCAGTACATGGGTCATTTTTGCTAAGGCTCATGATGTTGGCGCCTTATTACAAAAACCGCAGTCAGCCAAACACTTACAAATAAAACATATGCTACAAAATTTGCATAAGTAACATTTACGCTGAAATATAAAGATTAGATGTCTAACAGAATAGCTTTTATATTGGAGGATTATTTATGATTACTGGGGTAAATCAGAGCGTAGTCAAAAAATTATTTATTATTTGTTTATCTTTCCTACTTTTTGCTTGTAACAATATACTCCTACAAAAAAGTCAACAGTCAAGTGTTACTTCGTCTCCAACCCCAATACTAACACCTACTATATCAACATCTAATATACGAACAGGCAGTTCAATTAGTGATGTAGTTGGTCTTCCTTCTACCGCTTCAATAATTCCATCAATTATTACACCACAAGAAATAGCAATACGAGAAGAACAATTGAAAATTGCTCAAGAGTTGGAAAGACTTGCAACACTACGGAATCAAGCTGGTGTTATGACTCGATTTCAACTTCTACAAGTAACACATTATCGTTTAACGAACGAAATTCAACTACTTCAAGCAAAACAGTTACTTCAACAAGGTAAATAAAATACTCCTACAAGCAAGCCATAAATACTTACTGCACTTTTCTACGGTGACGTAACTGCACGTGCGTTGTTACGGCGCCATCATCTACCCAACCCCATATGCTTTTTCAATTAAAGCTAAAACTTGCTCTTGTACTGGCGTTAATGGTTTAGTCCGGCGTCCCATTGCTTGGAGTATAGAGCGTTCAATATCGTCTATTTTTTTGACGCTGTTAAGGCGCCGTAACCGACTACATAAATCTTGCATTGCGGCGGTATCCGAGTCTAATAAATCTAAACTCTTTAAGTTCTCTGGTTTCATCGTAAACTCTCCATCCCAACTTAAAACAGAACAACTAAATTCATATACGTTATTAACGATACACCAATGCCCGCCTCTGCCTTTAAGTTCTGGGTTGTCCTTGGTAATAATTGTACATACTTCACCTTTGGTGTAAGGTATTGGGATTTTAGTCCTCTCTCGTATTCTATCTACAATGCTTTTGACTGAGTTATTAGATGGTAATTTCCCTCCAGCTTCTTCTACGGCTAGGCGCCAACATTCCTTTTGTTCAGAAGCTTCCAGTTTGGTCAATGGCCGAACTTGATATTCGTTAGTTGGTAGGAGATGTGTCCGAGTCGGACACATTTCTATGAGATTATCTACTACGTCCGCAGCTTCAATTAGACGGTACGGTTGGCGCCTTTCAAATCCAAACCTTTCACGACAGTAAACCTCGAAACTCCTGTGAGTACTGCGATATAGTTTTTTATCACGCAAAATACGTAGTCCTTTCCCCGCCTCATAAAACGCGCGTTCCACTAATCGTTCGAGGTGTTCACGTTCTTGCTGTTCATCGTAAGAAAGCTCCGGAAAGTCTGTGACTTCAATCAATACATCCAACGTTGCTTGACTCATAACGCAGGCGCCCCTACTAAAAAATTGTTGTCTCGAACACTTTTAGTATAAATCATTAATTGTAAGTTTATAAACTATTAATTGTAAGTTAATGAAAAAAGATAAACTGACAGTTTATAGTTAAATAAGAAGCCTCAATCATTAAGTCGAGCAAATGATAGTAAGAAAAGTTACAGATATAAAAGTACCTGGATTAGGGGAAAAGATTAAAGAAGCAAGGCTAACAGATAGGCGCTCACTTGCGGAGATATGCCGACAAATTCCTATGAGTCCTGTCAACTGGTACAAAATTGAGTCGGAAGAAACAAAAGCCTTGCCAATCGAAACTCTACGTAGAATCGAAGAAGTATTAAATATCGACCTAGGTGTGCGTATGGAAGCTTGAAGAATTACAGTTGCTCGAATTCGCGGCGCCTATGATAAAAATTGTTAAACTTTTGCAGCGCTTGATGCTTTAGGCATCCAAGGTTTAAGGAAGATTGGAACTGAAACTCCTACAAGGTATTTGCTTGGCATATCAAAGCAAACGTTTGTAGTTCCTTCTTTGATTTTGACTCCTAAATTCTTGCGCTCTATACCAGGAATCAACCATTTCTGATTCGGTATTGGCGCCGTCTCCGAAATGCTCTTTAAATGTATTCCACTCAAAGTTGGTAGTGTAGTATTTCAGTGCGCTGTAAAATTTATCACTATCAACTTTTTCAATTTCTTCGTAATCGTCGCTTTCTTCACCACCATCATTTAATTTTAAATTGGTATCAAGATACGGGATGAAACTTTTGATTTTACAAGCTTTCTGACCAATTTTTAATATGCAACACGGCGCATTGTTCCATTGAAACAATATAATCCTGTATTAATTAGTACAAATGCTCGTTGATTGACAAAACTCCACTAAGCAAAGTTATTTCTGACACTCGCACTCTGCTCTAATTAAAGGTAAAAGTTGATTTTTTGATAAATACACGGTAATTTACTCTTAGTTAAAGTAAACACTGCTGAGAAGGAAGGACATTAATCATGGTTCGCTTATTTGCTGCTTATCTTACTCCCTTCGCTCTCACTCTCTTAGGTTTTGGGCTGAATTTAAAAAGTGCCCAGGCGCAAATAATTTATCCATTTGAAACTATTCAGGAATATGAAACTACTATAGTACCTATCACAGCAAATATCTCTAGAGTAACTAACACAGGTATTAATATTGATGCGCCATATGGTTTAACAAACTTTATAAATACGAATTATAGTGAATTGAATCCAAGTACTGGTGTAATTAAATTTAGTCCAGACCCTGCAACGTTTAACCTTGAAAACTTACCATTTGGCTCAATCACATATTTTGGCTCAACAAACAATAAATTGTTTGGAACTGTTAGCGGCACTGGTTTAATTGACTTTCAAAACCTTGTTGGAAATGTTTCTGATACAATAACCATCACTGGTGGTGAAGGCAAATTCAACGGCGCCACTGGTACATTGACCTTTGTTGAAAATAACACAATCAGCCCGAACCCAACTACTATGATGAAAGGTCGGAATCTTGTCAGTGGCAACATCATTGTGCCTATTAAAGTTCCGGAATCGGATACTAATGCGGCACTTATTGGTTTTGGGTTGATTGGAGCAACTACCTTGGTACGCCGAAACAAATTCACTTTCACAACAAAAATAAATACTTAAATACTTAGATATTTATTACTGCTCTGGGATGCTTTTGGTATCAACCTAAATATCGTCGCCTAAGTGTACGTTGGGAACGGCAGTCAGTATATTTTGATTCCTTTCTTGACCTTGCAACTATCCACATATGGGTTCAAAGGATTTTATTAGTGGGATAGGTTCTCCTGAAGCATTGGAGCAACTCATATTACTGCGTGAAAAAGGCTATATAAAAGGCGGATACAGTTTGATAGGTGTTGGCCGAGATAACGGTAAAAAGGGACACCGAAGTAAATAAATATTGCAGAGTCTGTCTTATCAATTTACTAATTTTCTCAAAAATGATATTAGATGAATTTTCAAATCAAACGTTAAAACAAAGCGGACATCCCAAATCATCCTTTACTCTCGCCTATATATGACCCAAATTGGGAATGTTTTTATCTGGAGGTGAGCAAAGCGCGCGTCATGTTGAAACAACCATGTATCAAGGGTTTTGTCAGGCAAGCTTCACATAAGTTTACAAAGTGTCCCATTTTACCGTTATCTTGGCCAACACCCACCTAGACACCTGTATTTTTCGATTAAGCCTCAACGATCAAGATATTTCTTGATACAGTGAACAGAACCTAAATTCTGAGCAAAGGGATGAAAATCAGCTAACTCGTGAACCTCAAAACCTAATCCTTCCCAAATCCGTTTATTCTCAGCATCCACCGCAGCTAAATCAGCCCAAGCTCCATGTCCATAGGTTGGTAGCCAAACATGATTTCCATCACATTTATCAATTTGTACCAAGCAGTTATTAGCTGTAGCAAAATACCAACTACGGTACTTAATGTCAGGAAAATCTACATAAGTTAATGGTAATGGATTGCGGATAACTTCAAAGCCCAAATCTTCGAGCTTCGACGCAACATCATCAAAAATTTCTGCCATTGCATGAAAAGAAGCCGAACGCCCAAGAATTTTGTCTGCTTCTGTGGGAGAACCAACTACTAAACGATATTTACCCTGTTCATTGCGGCCTGCTAAGGAAATAAACATGTCAATGTGGAATATTGGCTGTTTATCGCCAGTTCCTAGGTAAATTTCTTCTGTCCATTCTTCCCCATTAATAGTAATTGGTCGAGCTTCATATTGAGGAACAGGTAAATCTGTACTGATATAAAAAAGCTTGCGCTTGGGGTCAAATGTCTGAGAATATAAATCTTTAATAAAAGCGTCTATCTCTACATCTTCAGGAACGATAATATTTCCATACTGCTCAATCACATTCTTCGTATTTTCAGGATAATCAGCGCCAATGAAAATAAAATTATCTCCAATTAGCACATTTCCTCCCTGAAAGTACAGTGGAGATTGGATACTTTGTACGCGAGTTGAAGAAGCGACTAACTCTGCAATTGCAGAATCTCCGACTCTTGTAAAAGTGAATGGTTCAACCAAAAAAGTGGTTTCGCTCTTATTTGCTGCGTCTTGGACTGCAACATATGGATCTTCTGCCCAAACAAGGAAATTCAAAAATTCTGGTGCTTCAACAATTGTTGCACGACTATATGCTTTTGCCTCATGCAGAGATGCTTTTAAATCATTGCTAACGCTAGGGTGGGTAAGAATTGTAAATCTAGTAGTTTCAGGTAATTTGATAAATAAATCTTCATATACTTCTTTGTAGCTATACTCTCCATCCGCGTAAGCTGGATAACATAAAAGAATATGTTTTATTGCTCCATGTGCTGAAGAAACAATTCTTGGCTCGCGAAGACCAGATTTGATAGCTCTTGTCTTTGATTCAATCTTTGCGGCATCTAGTTCTTGAATATTCAACTTTGGTCTATTACGACGCTTTAAGCTTTTTGGTAATGGTAAAGGATTTTGACGTAATTGATTTTCCTGTGTCATAAAATAAACCTCTCCTCTAGATTTAGAGCTTGGTAACGTTCTGTATATAGATACATGTACCCAAACCCACATTCCGCACCCTAACTGTCCCAAGTTCAGCGGAATGTAGAATATAAATACATGTACCCAAAATCAGCTTATGCAGTTTTCCAACTATAAGGAGAGTGAAAATCTTGTTGAAAGCAATCGTATCAGCCCAAATATAGAAGCAGAAGTGCGAGAAACCCTAAAAAAATATAAAGAAGAATTTTTGGCAAATTAGAAGGCGTCTGCTTAATTTGCTACATCTTTTTAAAGGCGCACTTTTTAATAACTTTGTATACCGTAGCAACATTTTCTAAGAGCGAATATATTTGCTAAAAACATCACTAAAGTCATATTTTGTATAATTTACCAACATGATGGAATTGAGGTTTGTAAGAATATGATTGAATTGAGTTGTTATCGCTTCTCCAGAGGTTACATTACTAATCTTGTACATAGATGCGATGGCATCTAGCGTTTTTAGTGCATTATTTCTACAAATATTATCGGTATACTGACGCTTACTAATACTAATCAAGGTTTTATAGATATCCTTCAATTGTTCGATAAAGTCCTTTCGCACATTTATAATGAATGAGTTTGCTCCAATATTAAACTTCAATTCGATATCCATATCTATGTTTCCGGCTGTTTCCAATGTTACGTCTGAAATTATCTCCGAAGCATACTCGTATCTTTTGATAGACCGCTTTGAGGAAGCAGCAGTAACACCGTCTACGTGAATTAACGCAAAGTTAGTAAAACAGTACTCGTCTTTCTTTGACTTAATTAGGAAAAATATCTTTTCACCATCTTCGTGAAACAAATAATCATCAGCATCAACCTTATTAAAATCTTGGGGCTGAATTATGGAGCCGATGTCACTCAAACCAAGCGCTTCCGAAGCAATTGCTCTAAACATTTTAATAGTCTCCAATTAATAGTTTCTTAAAAGTTAGTTTCTTCTCGCCAGGTGATAAAAAATTTGACGATGTGAATTTATTGTCAGAACACTTCCCAAATTTTAACAAGTTCAAAGCTAATGTCAATATAATAGGTACAGATATGTTTGAAGCATTACCTGCCAAAGTACAAGAAGCTATAAAGGGCGCCTTTGATATATTAGAACGCTCCGATGATGAAGCGCGCGCGATTAATGATGCACTACTTGCTGAAATGCTGGTTGATTAACGGTGCGTACTCATTTTTGACCAGATTCGCAAACCTGCCTCTGAAATTACTTAAATCATACTCGATATGACTTTATGAAGGTTTATGTTGAAAATTGTATCAATTTTGTAACATTTAAAGAAAAAGTTAATTGTCCAAAACTTGCTTATATTGAAAAGCTATAAGTAAGTCTAGGTAGCAAATCGGCTGCTTATTAAATCTCTTTCACTCTCAAAGAGGCGCCTGGATTATTACAAAAACATGGCGTAGTGCTGTCAAACATGCTTTTGGAAAATCTCAAGATGTATAGTGTTCCGATTATCAGCAAGGTATAGAGATTTTTGAGAAGCTGGAACAGAGGCGCCACAATAGAGGATATGAAAGAGTAAATTAATGCTTGTGAGTAGTATTTCTTATGTCATATATCATTCGTCCTTTTAAACCTGGCGATGAAGCTTTTTTGTGGGAAATGTTATACCAGGCGCTTTATGTTCCACCAGGAGCTAACCTACTGCCAAGAGAAATTATTTATAGTCCAGAATTATCAAAGTATGTTCAAGATTGGCAAAAAGAGGATGTGGGTTTTGTTGCGGTTTTAGAATCTACTCAAATACAAGCAGGCGCCGTATGGATTCGTCTATTCAATAATAATAATCAAGGTTATGGATATCTTAATGATGAAACACCTGAACTATCAATAGCTGTACTACCTGAATATCGACAGCAAGGCATTGGTACTCAACTAATTGTACATTTATTAGAAAATATCAAAAATTTGTACCCAGCAATTTCTCTAAGCGTATCTCTGGAAAATCCGGCATTGCGGCTTTATCAACGTTTAGGATTTGAAATTGTTCATCAAGTTGATAATTCTTTAACAATGAAAAAAGAGTTAAAATGATTGCTGTTATCACTTATTAGTTTAATCTTAAAAATATCTGATTTTCAAAAATTACACGCAATTGATTTTAATTTGCGTTTGGATGCGCTGATAATCTGATAATCTTGTAAAAAACACAGGGCATTATGTCATCGAAAGGATTTGGAAAAACACAACCTACCAAGCTTGATAAATATATTGAGCAGGCAGTTGATTATTGTCGGCGCCGGAATCCTGAAGCGCTTGATAAAATATTCGATAATCTCCCTGTTGAGCTTAATAACAAAGTATTAAAAGGAACGGTTAAAACATTAAAGCAAGATGTTGATTCTTTAAGCTGGTTATGTGGATATTTTGCCTCGGAAATTAACAGCAGTTCAGATAACGATAAACCTCGACATCCAATAATTTTATTATCTAAGCTACTAATAAAACATGGTATGGCGCCGTTCACTGATTTCGCGCCATACACTGGTTGTAGAATTCAGATAATTGATACAGACAAGTTTGAAGCGTTGCCAGCCAAAGTACAAGAAGCTATAAACGGCGCCTTTGAGGTTATGGAACAATCTGACGAAGAAGCGCGCGCGATTAACGATGCACTGCTGGCTGAAATGCTGGTTGATTAACGGCGCCTACTCATTAAGCACTCGGCGCCGTTACAACTACTTAAACATTTAAATACGCGCGATATTCATTCTAAAAAGCGGCGCCTTTAATAATACTTATGAATTATAAATTTAAGCTGTCTTGAAAAACCGAATAATTTCGCGAACATGATCTAAAAATTGAGCATCAGTAGACAATTGAGAAATTGCGTTTCTAGTTTCCCCAGCCAAACGTTCATGTTCTGATTGGTTGACAGCGCGCAATTCTTCCAAGTTGTTTGCCAAGCGCGCTAATTCTCTACGAGTTTCATCAATATAAATTTGTTGATTAGCAGCTAAGGAATAAGGTTGTTCTGGGTTTAGTTGTTCTTCAAAACGTTTGATTGTTTCTTCTAACTCAGAGACACGACCACGTAGCTCAACAACATCTTCGCGCGGATAAGTCCATTCTTGACGAATAGCAGTTAACCTAGTAGATAAATATTCATATGCACTTATAGCTGGTCGCAAACCTGTTAATAATAAAGCGGCACCGGAACCAATATATCCCACAGCGCTAATACCAGCAGCGGCAAGTACATAAAGACTGAGGGTTGATACTAGATGCAAAGCCAGCGCGACTACAAGAGAACGCTTTGCTACAATTTTAACGTATGCTAATTGTTTTTCATGTACAGGAATACCTTTTTCTCTTGATTGTTCTGCTTCTGCTAAAACTTGTTTTGCCTGAAAATGAACGTTCCAAGGTACGGTAACAATCACTAATAACCACCAAAAGCTTGTACCACCAATTACCCAGTCTAAAAAATTACCTGTAGGGATGTTAAACCATTGTAGTATCCCAAAAGCTAGAAGTAGTAGGACAACAAAACCAATACTCGAACTTATAAAAAAATTGAAATACATTTTCTCATCTAGGTAATAACACAACGATTATATGGCGCCTATTAAAAAAGCAGCGCCCTATTGAACGGCGCCATAAAATTCCTAAACTACACTTATGTTGGTATCTCTTCTTGTATTAAGTGGGTACGCAAAAATATTTATACGTTGCGACACGCTCAAACCCTTGCGGTACACTGTGGGCAATATATATTTAATTTTGCGTAACTACTTAATAGCAACACTTATGAATGGATTTTTAATATTTAATATGCTGACTTACAATCCAAATGATTACATTTAATTTGAAAATACGTACTCGATATGACTTTATCAATAGGCACCAATAATAAAAACCACAACAAGTTTAGAATCTCACTTGATACCTTGTACTTCTGCTAGTCATGGCTCAAGCTCATTACCATGAGCAGGCACCTACCATAGCCTGGTGCATCATACTCCCGCAAGTTTTTAAAGCCTGCTTTATAATATGCTCGCTGTGCAGTGTGATTATGAACAGACGTGGTGAGTCCTAGCAGAGGGATAGAAGGATCTTCACGCAGGCGCCCGATAAGTATCTGCAAGGCAATAGGTCCTTCAGAAATAGTGTAGCTGCACATAATTATTTACCTATCCTTATAGATTTAAGACAGGTAAGACATTGAGACACAAAAGCCTTTCTCAACGCTGCTTATATAGCAAACACACATACAGCTTGTATCTTATGACTGTTTTTATGAAGTTTTGTAATCATCAGGCTATACATTATGGCGCCATCATGTAACATTTTTTATGACTGAGTAATTTAATAGAAACGGCGCCTACCGTTAGTTTGGTTTTTAAACTCCTAAAATTCAACCTTTTGTACTATGTTATGTAGAAAGCTTACTTTGAAAGCTATTGTTGTTTTACTAAGCATTGCAACAATTAAAGATAACCCTGTCCAAGCAGCAACTTTTACTTTTTACAGTCCAGGGATTTATGAATTTGGTCTAAACTACTTTACTGGTAAAGACAATAATACAAATGGGTCAATAGAATTAGGTGAATTGTCTAACTTTTATGCTGATTTAAGGCAATATTGGGGTCAAGATGCCAAGTATAATTTGAGCGATGTACGTAACTTTAATTATCCTTTAGGAACAAACTCATTATCTTATTTAATAGGTGATAATAATCCTAAGCCTGAACTTTATGGTTTCGGTGGTTTAGTAGCAGAGATTTCCGAACCGGATAAAACTGTAGTTCCTGAGCCTAGCATTGCTACAGGCTTATTTGTACTCGTTTTAGGTAGTACCATGATAAAAATTTACCAACGTAAATCAAACAATCAGTAAATAAACAAAATTTACGCGCGTAAACTAGAACCGAATAAAAAAAGAAGATGTTTATTAATTATCAAAGTTAAAGGGTTTAAAACCGCATCCGTATTGTGTTGCTTGTTTTGCGTTCACGTTCACGCAGTGTTGCGTTAACGCAGTGTTCCGCAGGAAAGCAAAGTGTACCGAAGATAATTGCGAATTGTTAAAAAAACCACCCTATAGGATTTACTATAAGGTGGAGTACGATTCTAGAGCTATAAACTTTAGAATCTCAAGTAAATCAATCATATTAACTTTACCTTATAAATCACAGGCGCCTACAAATT
The DNA here is from genome assembly GCA_019359675.1 of Calothrix sp. FI2-JRJ7. Classification (GTDB taxonomy): domain Bacteria; phylum Cyanobacteriota; class Cyanobacteriia; order Cyanobacteriales; family Nostocaceae; genus Dulcicalothrix. Next base: position 17,200 of record JAHHGX010000021.1, on the reverse strand, counting down.
AAATTCATCTATTGCTGCTGTCATATATTCTTTTGAGAATTCTATCAAGCCAATTTCTTTCTCAAGGTAAGCTTGTACATCTGGAGATAACGCTCTAAAACTATGAACGTTGGTAATAACAAGTCGGTCACAGTAAGGCAAAAAGTCAATAAATGGTAACATCTTTAACCTAATTAAGAATACAGAAACTCTTGTAATAGGTAGATTATCTTTATCATTATCTGAACTGCAATCAATCTTAGAACACATGTGACTACAAAGCCAATTAAGAGAATCAATATCATTCTGACGGTGTAGAATACCAACTACAACTTGTAAGAATGAAAGTTGTAATCCCTCAATTACTTGATCAAAGACTAAATCAAAACCTTTGAAATTTCTTTCCTCACAACATTTAATAAAATATTCAATGTATCTGTCTAGATTATCTAAACTTTCTTCTGTATCTTTTTCCAACATTTCAGTACATATAAGCGCGTCAAGTCATTATAAACCTTATAAGTCAGAGGCGCCACCCATCACTAGTACAGGCTCAATCCATATGAGCTTTCGCTTCTGTCTACCTTCACCGTAAGCTTGATTCCTTAAGTAACCCCGGCGCCAGTGTACGCTTTTAGAACTTCCAGAACTGGCGCCTGTATTTTCAGTGTTAGTATTTTCTCTTTTTAGTCGATACTCTTTACCTATCCATAATGGTTCGTAATAATCTTTCTCACTGCTTTTAGAAAAACCTTTATTGATAGTGACGCGCGCGCTGGATGTTTCCACATATTCTGGACGACATTCCATTATTAAAAGTAATCGTAAAAATATTGATTGTAAATACGAATTAAATTCTACTACTTTTTCTGAATCCATATTCTGAGCATCAGTATAAGAAAATCTATTTTGATTTTCAATTAATTTATATCGGCGGCAAAAAGAAGATAAACCATCTGTCCCTGCCCAATACAACAAACCTTTGGATGAATCACAATGCCAGTATATAGCTTGCATACTACGATTTTCTGGGGATAATATGGCGCCTTCCGGTAACATAAAAATCCCTGTTTTCATCGCCCAATTTAGAGTATCAGTTTCTACTGATAAATCTGATTGCATTAATCCTGTTAGCAAATCCTTAGATACATAATAAGTAGGGCATTTAGCTTCACCTACCTTGTACATTGCATATGCGCTGATATACATTGATTCTTTTGGATGGGCTAATAGCGCGCGCTCTATGTCGAAGTTTTCTCCTACAGAAAAATAGATATTAGCTATATTCTCACAGATTTTTTCATACGATGCGTAGCCCTGCACATGAGTGAGAGGGCGCATAACTATCTGCTTATACCATCCTTTGGGCTTTTTCATTCTTACTTATTATACAAATATAGGCGCCGTATTTATTCTAATACTTTATAAGTACTCTTACTCATCATAAATCAGGGAGTCTATAAATTTAGATGATAAATTTGTTTTTGTTTCTCCAATAGCGATTTTATACCACTTATGAATATATTCAATTGTGCTTTTATGAGAAACTGAACCTTTACCTTTAATTTTACCGGAAGGCGCCACTCTAACAGCAAAATTATCTTTATTACGGCTAGTACTAACTGACGCTTTACTATCTGATTGATATTCAAAGTAAATACAATCTTTTTCTGCTAAAAAGTATATTTTATCAAAACCAAGATACCAAATTTCATCGTCTTCTTTTATTTCTTCACGTTTTTTATGAGGAATATATAACCAAGGCATAGACATTATGTATTAGTTAGATATTATTTTACAACTATAATGCTCCTCTACGGCACCAACACTTCAGATTGAATATTAACAAATTCGTCACCCGGATTTCTCTTCCAGATCAAGGCTCGAAGTATCAAAAGTATCATCCTTGGTGTGAGGCTTCTGCGGTGGCAGCTAAAGTGGTGTCTGATGATGAAACACAAGTTTCCACGAGCCTAAACGATTTACATAAGTACTACTTATCATTACTGTAAACGGTTCGCGTTCCTCACGTTGTGCTGTAGCCTTATAAATTACAACAGCGCTGTCTGCTGTTAGTTGTAAAATTTGCGGCGCCGAGTCAATGCGCCAAAACAAGAATGGTGGTTGCCCTTCATTAATCGCAATTGTAGTTTCTTTGTCCAATACTCCAAAAGTTCCAACAGCAAGAGCGTCGTCAGTGAGGTATTCCCGAATCAGGCTGATATTAGCAGCAGAGCTAGCCTCCCAAAACTTTTCCTCAAGTGTCATCAAAGTTTCTTTTAAATCCATCTTTTTCTTTGGTTAAAGACAATGTTGTATTTAAATATTAAATCATGTACAGGAATGCGTATAGAATTATAATTAGGGTCTCTAGGAAAGTAACAAATGAAGAAAAAAATTAAAAAATCTCCAGTTTATACTTGTGATTATCCGGTTTATGATTATGAAGATAACAGTGCTTATATAGTTATTTACTACAACGGTAAAAAGGTTAAAATTCTAAAAAAAGAAGATGCTCCCTCCTTAGTAGAGGCTTTAGAAGCTGGGGAAAGTTCAGAAGATATTGATTTTCTTTTAAGTACCTATTTCTAGAGCGGTTCGCGTCCCTCATGTTGCATCAAATACATTATATTATTTATTATTATAAGTATTTACGCTTTTAATTAGATAAATAACCACATCAGCAATGGGCGCCGTTTCACAAAATGGGGGCGTTACTTACTGAAATTTTAGGCGCCGTTACGCTTTTAAAACACACAACAACGATACAATTTTGGATACGAAACGTATCATTTAACTGAGTTAGTAATTGGCGCCTTCATTAAAAACCTTTGTGAGAAGGCGCGATAGCAAACGTGCTTACAATAAAGGTAATATCAGTTTTAACTTTTATTCTGGCGCCATTAACTCATCCCTATATAAGCGTGCGCCATCAATGTTAAATTCTCAGAATTTAGGCTCCAGTGAGTGATGTACGTTAACTAGCAAACATGATTAGTCATTCTTTAATTCTTCTAAATTAATGAAAGACTCCCTTATTTGGGGATTTATTCTAGATGTGATTTCAAATTCAGCTACTCCTATTGCTTCAACAATTTTTCCTTTATACTTTTCTGCTTCAGAGGGGGAACGCAATGATTGTTTGTTCCAAGATGGAAAAATATGTACTATTGTACCATCTTCTAGTACAATTTGCGATTTGATGTAAACACCTTTAAAATTTGGATTTCCTGGAAATTTAGGCTTACTAGATTGTGATATATAATATCCTACAAATTTTACTTTCTTGCCATTAGAACGAGCTAAATCTTCACGGTTTCTGACTATTTTCAGTTTGCTCATAATAGCTTCAATATTATTTATTTTGGGGATTTCCGCGTGAGACGATTGGCTTGCGACAAACGCGGAAAAAGATAATATGGCAAGCAACAACAATCCCGCAGCAAGCTGATTAAATTTAATATCTGTATGTATCTTTTGTATTTTCATCTCTATTATTAAACAGTATTTTGTAGTTATTTAGGCTGCATCAAATACATTATCTCTATGCCACTGCAACGCTTCCACACGCGGATAATATTGTTGTTGTGCTGGTAGTAAAATTGTCTCTCCCAGAAAATCACGCATTGGTTTACAGTTCGCCGCCTGTTCTCGCAAACTTTCCACAACTATAATCGTATAGTCATCATTTATACTAAACCAACCACGGTCAAAAGCCCAGTGATGGGTCTTGCATAACGCCAGCCCATTGTCTATTTTGTCATCGTAGAATTTTGAGAATGGGAGAATGTGGGCGCCATCCACTATTCCTTGCCCATTCAAATCAAGCACCTGATATCCACAAAATGCACAGCGATATCCATAAGTAGAAGTGATTATTTTACAGAATGCTGCGTCCCTAACTATAACTTTCTGTTCAGTATCAAGTTCTTCAGGCTGGTAAATTTTCCCTCCAGCGCGCTCTAATTCTTCCTGCAATTCCGCAAAGACATTTACTTGTAAAATTCCTTCTATATTACTGGCGCCTGGAAACCATTCATTAATCAGTACCTGAATTAGTACGCTTCTATTTTGAGAATCTTGTAATATTTGCCACAGTTCATCATCCAAGTACGCATACTCTATAGCTTGTTTAAGGGCGCCTGCCGATACCAGTTTTGCTTTTGAATTAATCGCTAACTCAAATCCTGGGTTTGGTTGAAAGTGCCAAAAACCGTCACTGCGTAAGTAAAAAAACGGTTGTCCTATGTCTGGGTTGCGGTTCGGTTCCAAGTGGCGCCATAAGTTCAGGAATGTAGCAATAAGCTCTCCAGATAAAGGTATTTGGTTTTTTTTTATCTCTCCTCTGCTTATAAGTTCGATTATCGATAACAGTAGAATTGGTTTGTTAGGCGCCGTTCCTATGCTACGGTTGACGTTTAAACCGCTAGGATTTGTGTGTTTTACTCTAGGGGAAAACTTTTTACAGTAGTAGGATAGGTCTTTAGTCATAGTATTATATCTACGTAAGCGTACTACATTATACATACATTGGTGATTGTGGAATGCAGGCACCTTAAATAATGTATTGTTGAAGATATCAGGCGCCGATATAATTCACATTTACTTTTAGTACATCAATTATGTATTGTCCGATGGGATTAGAATGTCGTGAAATGACCGGAATTGACTACAAGTGCCCTAACATTTCTACTTGCCATGAAAACTCCCCTAAACATTCGATGATAAAAATAATTTATTATGTGTTAAATCAACAGATATGTGAATTAAGTGACATAAAAGTTCGTTTTATAGGTAAGCAGTTTAAGTGATTTGGCTGGTGGACAAGACGGCGCCAATCCAATTGACGGCACTGAAGACCAAACAGCTTCTTCTGCTGCAAAAGCTTTGAGGGAAATTATTCAATTTATATAACTTTATACACCTTTTTAGATAATCTTTTTGAGAGAAAATTAAAATGTTGGAGGATTTATTATCTAAGATAAGAATTTTTGCACTACTACTAGTTATGCATATCCTCCTGGTCGTCGAAGAACCATAAATGGATTTGCATCTGTAACTGTATAAGTTGGATATTGTGCTAAAGCTTCAGTAGAAGCTGCAATCCACTCTGGATGGTCATTTTGCCACAGGGGATGGCGTAATATTAAGATAATTTTACGTTTGGGATTTCGGTGAACGTAACCTGTAAGTGTTTTAAATTGCGTTGGAGGACAATAGCCCAAACGCTGAAGTGTTGCTGGAACTGCATTGTTCACTAAACTTAACCAAGGATTCTGAATACAGCTACTCCAAGGCGAGCTTAAGTCAGCTTTGACGATTGAATTCGATACTAAACGTGCCATATCAAGTGCGAGGCGCCAATCGAGTAAACCATGATAAACAAGGTTTTGATAATCGCGTAGACACAAATTGCAAGAAGTATCGCAATCCTTACTATGTCCTTGAGAATTTAACCATATAGCAGCAACACTATTCAAAGTATTTGGGTCTGCTTGCATCATAATTTGTTGAAATACATGAGGTTGGGCAAGATATTTACAGTACCCGGCGCCGTTTTCTAATTGGTCGCAGAGGAATGCTTGACCAAAAATCATTCCGTTTTGTCCAAGTGAGCGGAAACCTGCTTGCAATTCCAATGCATCAACATCTAACAATGAAGCAGCAGCAACCCGCAACCAAAATGCAAATGAGTACCAGGCTGCACGACCTATAACATCAGTTGGATTCGCAAATACCCCTTTTGTCCACTGATTCAAATTTACTAGCAAAACATCAGTTTTTCGGCGAGATAGTAGTGCAATTGTATATTTACTCCCAGAAGTAGTTACAGATTCACTATTTTCTGGGGAAACTGCATAGGCGCCTCCTTTAAGTTCTCCAAAAACTTTTGCTTGTTGAAATTCAAAACCACCTTTACCCCCATTATCATTAACGGTGATGATATTCTCATTAAATGCGTACACCGAAGCATTGAGTAAATTAGTTGGTGAACCAATGTTTGCATCAACACTTAATGATGGTCGTGTTGAACGTGGTTGCCATTCAAATCGTCCATCAAAGTCCTGCGGACGTAAGTCTGTAAAAAATCCCTTCGGTTCTCGTGCGTCAATACAGCGTAGTTCTTTTGTCCCACAGACAAGACATAGTTCTTTTTTTGATTTGCTGCCAGTTATGCGTTGATTTGGTTGATAAGGATATGTTACGGCTTGGCAGTTTCCACAAATAGCAAGCGTATAATTGTCATCTGGAAGTGCAGGTGTAAATCCGCTTTGTGAAACTAAATTACCTTTACTACCTTGAGGACGTAACTCAACTACTCCTACCGCAGTGTGAACGGCTTTGTCTTTAACTGTTTGTGATGATGGTGCGAATTGGCTGATAGCTAAATCAAGGTCACGGTCTACAACTCCTGTTTCTGGAGGCCATTGTTTAGCTTGAGACAACCACCTGGTGTAAAGTAAGCGTACTCGCGTTGGGAAACCAAACATCGGTAACAACCCAGCATTAGCTAGTCTTTCACTGAGTTTATCTTGAGTGTAAGTTGAATCATCTACAACCCTCTGAATATCTAATATCAGTTGATTACATAAATAACCCACCATTGCCGCTTGAATGCCACTAGACAATTTTGTTTGAGGCACTAAACTGCTTAATATTGATGAAATTTTGCGTTGATTTGCTGTACTACTTAACCAAGTATTTATTTCTGGCTTGTAATGTACCCAATCAACAACCGCACCAAATTCACCGTGTACGTTATCAGTGCCACTATCGTCTAAAATAATACCTGCTGTTTTTAGGTTTTCTTTTGCAACCGAAAACACTTGTCTCAATACTTCTTTTATCAAAACTCGTTTAAAAATCGGTTCGCTTGCCATATCAACATAAGGAGGTGGTGGAGGATCGCCAGTTATACTTTCTGTGCGTTGAAAGTAAAAATCGTCGTGACTGCGACCTCGACAAAATGTTACAGCCAAGGAAACGCCTACTCCTCGGCGCCCTGCTCGTCCTACCCTTTGTTGATAATTAAAGCGACGGGGTGGCATATTTGCCATCATTACAGCAAGTAGCGAACCAATATCAACTCCTGCTTCCATCGTTGTAGTAACGCTAAGTAAATCAATTCCTTGAACACGGGGATTTTCATTATCAATAAAAATATCTTGGAACCTACGTTGGCGCCTCATTCGTTCGCTTTTGTCGGTTTGTCCTGTTAGCTCTTCGGCATTCATCCGAAATGGCGAACCAGATTCAGAAGAAAGATAATTGTAATAATCAAAATCGCTTGAAGTCTTTCCAGTAACAAGTTTAATCGAAGGAATGTTTTGGTCATCAAAACGACGGTCGCTATTACATTCGGGGCAAATACCCGCTGCCGGTTGAAGAAAGAAAGCATTACATTGAGGGCATCGATATCCTTGACGCGAACCATTAACTGGGTTTGGTGGTAAAACGAGATAAAGATAATCTGGATCGAGAGCAAGTCCTTTCGCACTAGGTATAACTACTTTTGACAGAAGTAAGTGTTGCTCTACTTCTGATTCCTTCAAATCAGTTCGTTTGATATAACGTTCTAAATAAGGTTGTAAAAGATTATTACCAACAGGGACATAGCGAGAATAGCGGTGTAGTTTACGAATACCAAGTTGTCGGATAATTGCTTCACATACTTCTACAAGCTTTTGTGGTGGGTTTCCTTGTGGTTGATAACTTAACCACCCTTCGCCAATACCTTCAAGGGTTCGTGCAATATGTTGAAATAGTGCATACATCAACTCGTCGGTTAGCATATCTTCCAACCGAGTAATATGGTTAGTTTGTTGGATTGTAGCGTTAACAATTGAGCTAACAGAACTATTCGTCCAGTTATAACAGTTATACCAAGGTTCCCACTGCTGACTTTTGTTTTGTCCAGTACTGTAGTTTAAAGCTCGAAAATCGCTACCACCTGGACACATTCCATATAAAAGTAAAGCATCGCGAACTGTCCGTCTTAAATTTAATAAGGGAATACGTTCGGGATAGCGTCGAATTAAATTAAGCCATTCGTCGCGCGCTTGTGGATTAAATGCAGGAGCGCCGAAGAGCCAGGACATAGCTTCACTAACTAAGCTAGGATAAGCGATGCCAAATTGGTTGCGCTTGGACATATCCTCAGCTTCTGGTGGTGCAGTAACGGCACTATAAAGAAGCGGGTTTTCGGCTTGCAAAGAAGCTAATGCAATAGTATTACCCGTACAGCTAACACGTAAAAAAGCTACAAGGTCTCCCCAATATCTTTGAAATGACTCAATTAGCAACCGACGTACCATATCACGGTAATGGTCACGTTCCATACCTGCTGCTAATTTCGCTGCGTCCTGACGACTATCAGAAAATATAACTAGCTTACGTGACGAACGGCTTGTTGGTGTAGGTGGTGCTGGCATTTCCCTAAGTAAACCACTCGCTAGTACTTGACACGCTTTTTGAAAACCTGTGCGATGGATACGTAGTGGAGTAGGAAATTGCTCGCGTTTACTATAGTCAGAATCACATCGGGGACATTTTGTGGGTAAAGCACGTTGTTCAGAAGCGTTAATACCTTCAACTTTGTATACCCATCCTGCTATTTCAAAACTTTGTTGTGGTGGAGCGGCGCCTTCTAAAAGTATTCCTGTCGAAGAATTTAACTTTGCTTGCACCCACTTACACTTATTGCTATGAACCTGCCACTCTAAATCTTGCGGTTTATTACTCCAAGCAGGTACATCGTGGGGTAATGGCCAGAATAAACGATAGTTTCCATAGCGTTGATTAAGAATTACGAGGTCAGGAATACCCTCAAGGTCGGGCTGGTCGGGTGTCAAAATTTCTACATCTTTTGTGCCAATTTTAGAAGTTGTCTTGTACCCTCCTAGAAAAACTTCACCACATACCTCGCATACAACTAAATCAAGGACGCGCGAACCACACGAACAAGTTAGGCTGTGAGTAGCGTGAATGGCGCCTACTGTTGGACGATTAGAATTTTGTGGGTTTTGCCTTACGCTTTGATTTACACTACTATCTGTACAATCTGGATTACAGCATACCCAAAGGCTTTGTAAGTTATGAAAGAATAAATGTCCACGTACTGGTAGCACAGAACGTCCATTACTAAGTTTAGACATCCCTAATGCTAAAAGTAGCCCCCGCATTGCATCTGATACAGAACTATTATTGTTGGTGCTTGGGAAAAGTTTTTTATCTAATACTTGGATATTTGTCGCACGCACACTGCCGCTAACATCTTGGCACGCTCCTCGTAATGCATCACCAGCACTTATAGTAACCAAGGCTTTGCCTAATTGCTCTTCAGAAGACACTCCTGTTATTGAGGTTACTAACTGTTGAGCTAAATTGGACATCGCACTTTGAGAATCGTTAATATCTGGTGGCACCATTGGTTTAAATGGATCGGGCTGAACAGACTGAGCAAAGTTGGCAAATGCATTTTGATGCGATATTATCTGAGACTGCGCCTGGTGTTGAGGTGATATTTGCTGCCCACTAATAAATGTAAAGTTATTGCGCCCAAAAAACTCTCTTAAAAAATCCATTCCCTGTGAATTTTGTTCGAGACTCGCTGTTGTCGTTAATATCCGTAGTTGTGGTGAATTTGGTGTTAATCCAAGACGTGAGTACAGCAAACGGAGAATATAGGCTATCTCAGTCCCAGGAGTACCGCGATAGCTATGAAGTTCGTCAATAATTAAGAAAAACTCATTACTAGGGTCACTTGCAAGCCAATCATGTGTTGCACTAAAAATATCATTCTCAATACTTCGCATCATCATGATGTTGAGCATTGAGTAGTTTGTAATTAAAATATCCGGTGGACACTCTTGCATGTCCCAACGAGACCACATCTCACCACCATCGACACGCGGAAAATAATAATTTAATTCAGGGTCTTGTAATTTCTGAATTTCTGTCCATTGTTGCTCGCGTTCTCTTAACTCTCGTCGTAACCGTTCGATACTATCTTGTTTTCTTTCCCCTGAAACTGCTGTTTGCCCAGTATAACGACCAAATGTAATTCGATTACCACCGCGCGCACTATCTAACCATTGATGAACTTGCTTTGTGTCCAATGCTTTTCGTAATCGTCTTAGCTGGTCTTCAACTAAAGCGTTAAGCGGATATAAAATTAATGCACGCAAAGCTTTTGGTCGAGGTGCATGTGTCCACTGCGATACTCGGTTCCCATTACCATTCCACCAATTATATTGACTAATTGCTGGCGAACTAGGCGCCCAAAGCGCGGATTCTTTTGCTAACTGTGCTAAAAGTGGCAATAAGAAACATTCTGTTTTACCCGAACCCGTACCTGTGGTAACGACAATATCTTTCTTATTTAAAATTACTGCTTCCAAGCTTTTCCATTGATGCTCGTAAAGCGGAATGCCTGGGTCAAAAATCATTTGTCCCAAAGAAACTAAATCATCATATCCAATAGGTAATTTAGCTGCGGCAGTTGCTAAATTCATGCCTGATGAGGGGTAGGCAGGAATTGGCTCAACTAACGGCGCCTGACTCAAAATACCTGGTTTTTTAAGAATATCATCACGCTCAGTAGCTAATGCTGTATAACGTAGCGGAAATGCGCTTTTGATATATAACTGATAAATACGGTCAAGCCTTTGATACGCTCCAACCAAATCATGCATAAGTCGATTCCCCGCTACAAGTTAGGTTTAGTTTAGAACTGAGCAAATTTGCTAAATCTGGTTCTATTTTGGTATAAAGCAAATACGAATCTTTATAAGTAGGAAGTATCCCTGATGCCAGAACCAACGCACGCTCGTAAATCTCTGGGAATCTTTGTGATACAGGTACTACCAAATGTTTCGTTTGTTGATTGTAAATAAATATACATGCTTTCTGGATTTGTTGCAACGCTAAGAATCGCAAACCATACCAGTCGCCACAGAGCCAACAATTACTTTCTTTGTCGTAAAACAAGGTACGAAGCGGAGTATGAACGCTTGTATCTTGGCTATACATTTGATACATTCCAGATTCTGTTGGCAAGTCACAATCGACAAAATTATTGCCATTAAATTTCTGCCAGTTGTAACAACTTGTTACAATGCTTGGTAATTTAACAAGATTATTTTTCCAAATATTAATATTGGGTAATATGCTTGCCAACTGTTTTGATACTTGAGCAGCATTTGTTATAGAAAGATTAGTACCAACATTGTTGTATAAGGTAGAGATATTGTTAAAGCTATCAACTTGAATATGAATACAAGGAGGTGCATCTTCAAATGGTTGATTTATAAAATTAACCAACGTATATTGTTGTAGTTTATTTAATAAATCTACACTTTGTTGCCCACATAATATAAACTCTTGTAAACTTGAATTTGAAGGAATTTGAACAATTGCTGTTGGTGCTATTGACCATCGCTTTCCATCTAATGAAAATTCAATATGTCCTAACAATTTTAGCCGACGCAAAACTCTTGTCGGCTCTTGAATTTCTAATTTATCACAAGTCTTTTTAAATGATTCCCAAGTTCCATAACCAAGTGCTGATAACCAGTAAAGTAGCTGCTTATATTTACTTGAAGCATCACTTAATTGAGATAAATAATTTGTTATTTGTGACTCTGTAAAATCAAACCAATGCTCGTTGATGATTTTTGGTAAAGGTTTATACGGTATAGGATTAGTGTAATCACAAACATCATGACTGGCGCCAACCATCGGCTTGATATCTTCGTAAGTAAAGCTGGCACCTTCATAGACCGCAGGAATTTTAAAATATTTTAACTTGAGAAAATTTGACTCATAAACTTCTTTAGGTATTACTCCTTTTTGTGAACTTTCGACAGCAATAAAAAAATAAAATTCTCCTCTCGCCTTAATTCTCTTCTCTATACGTAACACAGGAATATATTTACTCAAATTATGCTGATGAATCTTTTCTGAAATATTTTTAATTAGTTCATCAGAACTATTTCTATATTTATACCCTAAATACCAACGAAGTTGCGCCATAATATAATATGATTAACTACAAATAATTTAAATTTAAATTGGTTATAAAGATTTAATTAAGCTGCCACATATACAATTCATCGAATCGATAGAAATATGTTCATATATATAGTTTTTTTCTATCGTTAAACTGTCCCAATCGACTATTTTTATAAACCTAGAAGTTGATTTATTTCCACAAATTGCGCTAACAATATAATCCCCCGGTGCCGCCCACTCTATTGTATTTGCTATATTCGTACAAACGTTTGTCTTGAATATTAACGAGTTGTCAATAATTCTAGTTACTTTTAATTCAACTTGAGGGTAAAAGCCAAAAACAGTAACTTTAGGAGCATAACCATGACAAAATGCATTTTGTTTAGGTATACGTAATCCATCAGAAAAACTTATCGATAAAGAGACGCTTGGTTGCAATGCATCCTTGAGTGATTGATTTTTAATAAATATTCCGTCCCATGCTTGTGAAGTAACCATACATTGATGAAGTTCAATCCAGTTTGAATTATCAAATGGTTCAACTTCTTCATCCCAACTAATTAATTTTTCATCCCGTAGGCGTTCCATATCTGGCAAAAGCTCTTTTTTACACAGTAAAATAAATAGAGTCCCAAGTGGTGGCTGTCCCCAAGTGGCGTATGTGCCAGCATCTGGGCTATCAGGGTCTGGTATTAATATCCAAAAGTCTCGTGAAGGTAAAATAAGCGATTTAATTTCAGTTGGTTGAGTAATTGAGTATTCCTGGCCATTTTCTAAATCACTTGCACTTAACTGAAAGTCTAAAGGCAAATACCATCCTGGACGCTCTTCAATTAAATCATAAGTTTTATCTTCATTTTGTAATTTAATAGTTGTTACTTGTCTTCCTCGCACTTGTTTTGGATACAAATAATAATTAACGCTCCCAAATAAAATATCTTCATCACGGTACAATCCTGCAAAAATACGATTATTTAAATTGCATACTTTCCCGTTTAATACATTTGGGCGCCCTTCAGCTAGCCATTGCTGATGAACTTCGTGAATTCTATCGGCAATTGCTTCGTGACGTTCTTTGTTGCTCGTAACTAATTCTCTCAGATGTGATGGTAATTGCTCTCTTAGTCGTCGAATTTGAGAAAACAAATTTAGAGCATCCCACTGAACTCTCCATTGCTTTTCATTAAACAATACTAACAATCTATCTTTATCTGTACGACGTAATAAACTTTGGGAAATTGGGTAATTAATATAAGTCATTCGTCCACCGTTTCCACGAATAGCTGAAGCTTCAAAACCGTTTTCCATCAGCCAATAATTCCATTCTTTCCATAATGGTTCTTCAGCGTTAGAACCATTAGTCATTCCTGACGGGCGCCCATAGCCTTTCAAATTTAATATTTCTCGTAGTCGTTTAAAATAATTACTTTCTGAAACTTCTACTTCTTCTGCCATATCATTAGCAGCTAAGACCATTATTACTAAAAATGCAACTCCTCTGGGCAAACCATTTACATTACGACCTCGTAGAACATTAAGGTTAACTTGATTATCGACAACAACTTTCGCTTTTACAGCTTCTAAAAAGCTCGAAACCCAATTATCAAAAACATTTTCTCTTTGGAATTGCCAACCAATACTTTTAAGCGTTTCATTATCAATACTTAAGTAAATCCTTGTACTACGCTGCATCCCACTAGTAAAATAGGATATTAGCGCTGTATTCCATTGTTCGTAACTTATCATATTTGTGATTAGGTAGATATGCAATAATTCTGACATCAATGAACTTGGCGTAATCCCACTAATTAAAAATGCTCTCAAAAAACATCATAATTTTGAAAAAGGCGCCAATTAGGAAACTTATAAATATTATGAGTATTAGATTTGAGTGAAGCATTGATTGAAATTTGACTTCAACAACAGAGAAATTAAGCTATTTTCAATTTATGCAACAGCATAAAAAAGGTTAGTTTCTCGCTTGACTCTGAACACAAATAATAACCTTTACACTCTCCGCATCGTCCGACAGGAAACGAAAAAATCGCGTTTATAGCAGTGAGTATCTATCACTCTTAACAATCGCTTGTTGTTATTTTATTTATACCTCGATTTCCTACTGAGAATCTTCAGCAATTTCTTGCTGTACCTTCTCAATAAGTTTCATTGCCATCGGTGATGGTTTTGAGTGCCCATTTTCCCAACGGTTGACCGTAGTATAGGTAACACCTAAAACAACTGCAAATTGCTCCTGAGTTAAACCAGCCTTCTGCCTGAGTTCGCGTAATACGTACCCAAATTCAGGTTGATTAATCGCTGGGTTCTTTTTGATAGTCATCTGTACTTCAAACACTGTCTGCTATAGCAGACGCTATGTAAATTGTTACATTATATTCAGCTTGATGACTTGTTGTAATCGGTTAAAGTTCCTAAGTACATTATTTTTTTGATACAAAATATTATCTATTATATCTTTTATTTTCAGTATTAATACTTAGGTAAAATTGTTTGGTCAAGCTAGTATGATTCAACGCGCGCCTAGCTAAAAAAACTTATCAAGCAACAGGCATCGTTGCAGAATACACCTGCTCAAAATTAAAATTATTTACAGAACTTAAAATGTTGCGGGATGTTCAAACGGCGCCTTCCAACCATCATTACGCCCAGTACCTAATTTTAACTGAGCAGCAGTATAAGTAGACTGTAGGAATTGGCGCCGTTGTTTCTCTGTATTACCTGTTTGAAGCATTAAGGTTTGTCGCAGTGGGTGGTGGCTAGTAATTAAAAACTCGTTACGATTATTCAGACGCTCTAGGTATTTTATAGCAACCAATCTGTCAAACTTACCATTTTCCCCTCTGTTACATTCCTGGGATGCAAGCACAAGATTCCATACACCGTTAATGTTGGGGATATCATTAAAAAGCCTATATGGGAAAAAATGGTCTACATCAGCTAAGTTTTCTGACCCAGAAATTATTGAAATATCAGCAAAGGAATAGAAACATTTACCTTTTTGATAACCATTAAGTGCGTCCCTGCAAGACGTTACATCAATTCGGCGCCTCAAATCATTTACTGCAAACAACAATTCTTGCGTAGAATCATAAGATATTAGCTTTGATGAAATCTTTAAATCCCACGCTGATTCTACCAAGCGCCACCTTGCTTCTACTTCCAACGGTAAATTTTCTGCCTGTAACACCTGTAATAGTTGAAATAATTCATCGGTCAGCACAATTCCTTTAGTGGCGCCTTTACGCTCATCGGTAAAAAACCTAACTGGTGTTGCTCCAGCACTCAGATTGTGAAACGCATCGATAACGTTTCCAAATCCCAGACGTACAGTGGTATCAATGAGTCTAGTTTTTGATATCCCTTGTGAGTTAAATTGGCGACAGGCATCTAAAAAACGGCTAGAAGTTGAAGTTGTTTGCGTGTCAGCCACTTTTATATGTTCGGTGATATACCTTGAATATGGTTCTGCTAAATCTTCTAACGTGATGATAGTCTTACCAGAAGGCGCCAGTTCTAAAAGCGACTTTGCCAGAGCGAACTTGTAACTAGCTACATTCCGACCAAACAGTATTATCGCGCGCCAATAATCCTCCAACTTTGGCTCTATCGCAAAAAACTTCGCTTCTAACATTAGTACTAAATTATACTCCTCACAGTTCGGCACCAGCCTAACTCATGAGTAATATAAAACACAGGAATACATCAGTACGCTTGGGTTGGTACTTTTGTAGTAAGCTATGCAATGCAGCAAGAATCAAGGTTTAATGCATGGCTCATCGATATCCGTTTAGCGTAATAAATCCTACTGACTACTACGGGCGCCGGGTTGCGGTCTACTACAATTTGCACTACTACGTGTTCTCGATCAAAGAAGGTGGCAAAAATGGATTACTACTTACTCATGCAGCGATATGTGAGTTAACTGATGTGACTTTTGAAGTCGAAATGAAAGGGCGCCTGCGCGCGATTAGTCAAGGTCGTAAAAATGTACACGCTTATGTAGTTGGTATTTTAAATTCTGTTTCGTGGGATATGCTTAGAGTTCAAGACTTGCAAGAACTTTTTAATCAAGGTTATCAAAGAGTAACTTATAATCTCGACTTAGAACATTTGTACTTCTACTATAAAGATGCTGCTGAGTATACGCCTGTGATGTCGGCTAAATCGGTTATTCTCTACGATAAAGTTGCTCTGACTTTATAATTTGAATTATGGAGGCGCCGTGTACTTTTGCTTTTTATTCTCAGTGGTAGGCAAAGCGCAAATAAATAAAGAAATTTGGATTACTTGAAGTTTTACAATCCAAGGGGCTACGTTATATAAAGTAATAATAATCACATTATTACTTTTAGGGTTAATGGTGGCGCCTCAAAAGTTGTAATGGTTGGTGTAGGAGTGTTTGCTTGCACCGTCAAAGTAGGTGTAGTTTGTGGTATAGGTTGTGTTGCCGTTGATTTTGGCAGTGATGTAAATATTAATGGAACAATTACAAACAATGCAACTAGCCTGCGTTTAGTTTAATAGTTTAGGTCAGGCGATAGTTACCATACATATGTATTAAACTATTGATTCAAGTAATCGAGGAGGAGTTAATGCTATTGCATTTCTTGAAGCGAGATGTTCAAAAGCTATTAGAGCATACTAAAAATGCTGAAAGTCATGTTCCTATATATGGTGATGAAAGTACACAACGACCAGGACTATTAATAGTAGGAAACGAAGGTATTTATCTTGTGTCCAATGGAATCCCAGGATTATTTAAAAACGGCGCCTTTGAGCAAGCAACTCCAGATAATCCGGCATTTGTAGTATATGCTACTGAGTGTAATCCTCTAACATTACCCTTTGAGGAATGGCGCCGTGTAAAGGAAGAATCGTTTGGACCAGATGACGGTATTGATTTTCTAGAAACAGACTTTATTGAAGCAGCTTTAAAAAGACCAGGCGAGTATATCCAACTTGAAGTAAATGAAGAAGGAATAGACGCATTCTATTAAAGCATGAATTTATGAACCTATCCCACTAATGCCAAAATATGGTAATCTACTCTTGTACAAAAAGGGCGTATCTGTTTATGGCTGGGCGTTTTGATGGATTAAGCGACCTTGAATGGAAGCTTTTCAAGGATATCTTCCCTGAAGAACCATCCAAGCGCGGAAAAGGAATGCCGCATGTTCCGTATCGCTATGTA
>JAHHGX010000020.1 GCA_019359675.1 Calothrix sp. FI2-JRJ7 | reverse complement strand
TACTCTCTAATTATTTAATTCAACAACTAAAACGTCCAGACGTTCATATGTGTTTAGTCTGATTTAAATTATCGCGCGGCGGGGGCTTCGCCCCCGCCAGCACCTTGTGCCAGTTGCGTAAGTCCTGCCCAATTGTAACCTTGACCACCACCAGATACCAGCCAATCGCACAGGGTTAAATCGGGTGATGTTGCAAGAGCAATTATAAAGTTTGTATCATTATTTCTACCAACACCATAGCCATTTTCAATGTAAAGCTTATGGTCAACAACTTCTATTTGTGTGTAAATCCACGAGTAGCCATTAGTTGAGCAAATAGCCCCGACTCTTGAGCTAGTTGCTCGAAACTACCTTGCTGTACAACTCGACCATTTTGTTTTCACCACTGTATTATGCTGTTAAAGCTTTAGGCAAAGATGCTAAATTGCCCTAATTTAGTTACGAAAATTCAGGAATACGTTGCCGAACACAGGTATAGCTGGAAGTCTGTTCAAAATTTATTGGCAAATAAAATCCACCCTTTAAAAACAAGGGCAAAATTGGAAGGCTACCTCCAACTGTAAATGCTTCTTGCCATAAATTGAGGTAAGGGGTTTCATCGTTTTGAGCAACTTGATATGCAACAGCGTATAATTGCGCCTCAAGTGGGGCAATTGGCAAATTCAAACGATTCATTAACTCGTTGTGCAAGTTCGCGTTCATAGTTGTAACAATATCAACTATAATCACCCCAATACCTTGTTGAAGATAAGTTTGACATTTAGAAGTAAATGCCGAGCGTTGTGATGGTCGGTCTTTATTACTAGGGCCGATTAACTCAATGGCGCCAACAAGTGTTGGGCCCGCTTGAGTATTGAAAATTTGTACTTCAACAATATCTGTAGTGAGTTGAAGCGGTAAAGTTGCAGTGGGTGAGCTTGGTTCCCATTCCAGCAGTTCTGCATTTTTTCGCTCTGAATTAACTGGAATTTTTTCACTAAAAGCTGCCACGTCAATTTCAATGCCAAATTGGGCGTTTGGTTCCGCAAAGTAGCCCTCTGGAAGAGACTGGTTTAAATCGTCTGCAAGATACGTTGACCAAGCGTTGTGAAAACTGTGCCAGTGGCGCCTGGTACTTAGAGGAGGACGAAAGTGATCTCGAAGTGCCATTTTACCCTCTAGTGTAAGGTCGCAGGTTTTTGTCGCGTGCTAATTCGATTTTAGGCTAATTGTTATAAATATTATTATTTGGAACAATTTAATATTGGCGCCAGACGTGATATTTGATGTATTTCAGTTTTATTACGTACAAGCGTTATAAATTAAGCAAGCCATATGAGCGCCTTTGTAGTAAAATGTCTCACCATCTAGTTTAAAAAAGTATAGATATTAAGTATATGTATAGGATGGCGCCAATAATGCGACGTTTTGGTCGGGTCAAGTTAGTTATCAGTTTGTTTTGTCTATGCTTACTTCTAGCTTTCGGTAGTGCGCTGAGTCCGCAATTAACGACTCCTGTATCAGCGTCGGATAGTCGTATTACGATTGGTACGACGAATAAACCTCGAACTCTTGACCCAGCAGATGCTTATGAAACCGGGTCACTAGGTTTAATTTATAACATGAGTGATAGGCTTTATACGTATAAAGTTGGAAGTACAGAGATTGAACCACAGCTTGCAACAGCTTTACCCAAAATTAGCCCAGATGGTTTGACGTACACTATGCCTCTACGTCAGGGAGTTGTATTCCATGATGGTACACCGTTTAATGCCAAAGCAATGGCGTTTAGTTTAGAACGGTTTATTAAGAATGGAGGTAAACCAGCTTTTTTACTAGGGGATATCGTTGAGTCTGCCACAGCTACAGGTGAGTATGAGTTAACAGTTAAGTTAAAAAAACAATTTGCGGCTTTTCCTTCATTGCTTGCTTTTGCTGGAGTATGTGCTGTATCTCCTAAAACTTATGAAATAGGTGAAGGTAAATTTAACCCGAATGTTTTTATTGGTACTGGCCCTTATAAATTAGTAAATTTTGCCACCGATAAAATCCAGTTTGATGTCTTTGATAAATATTGGGGCAAAAAGCCATTAAATCAAGGTGTAACAGTTCAAATATTGAGTAGTGGTGTCAATATATATAATGCGTTTCGGAAAAAATCGATTGACGTAGCTGGTATGTCGATGGATGCCGACCAAATTCGTAGCTTGCAAAAAAACGTTGAAAAAGGTGATTGGCAGGCAATTGCCAATAACGGTAGCGTTATATCATTTATGGCAGTCAACCGTAACCAAAAACCTCTCGATAACCCACTGGTAAGACAAGCAATAGCTGCAATGCTTGACCGTAGCATAGTGTTAGAGCGGGTATTATACGGACAAGGACAAGCGCTATTTAGCATGGTTCCCAATACCTTTGATGTTTATAAACCCGTGTTTAGAGAAGAGTATGGCGCCAATGGGAATGCAGAAAAAGCCCAAAAACTGCTCAAACAAGCTGGTTTTACAAGAGAAAATCCTGCTTCATTAGAACTTTGGTATCGTTCTAATATTCCCACAACAGGTTTAACAGCAGTAGTAATCAAAGCCATTGCGAATAAAACAATGGATGGCTTATTACAAATTCAAACGAATGGTATTGACTCAACCAGCTTTTATAAAAATGCACCTCAAGGAGTTTATCCATTGAGTTTAGTTGAATGGTATCCAGATTTTCTAGACCCTGACAACTATGTACAACCATTCTTACAGTGTGAAAAAGGTACACCAGAAAAAGGCTGTCAAAAAGGCGGTAGTGTTTCTCAAGGCTCATTTTACTATAACGAAAACATGAACCAACTTATCGAAGCACAGCGCAAAGAACAAGACCCAGCAAAACGTAAACAAATATTCGCTCAAATTCAAGACATCCTCGCCAAAGACGTACCATATATTCCCCTATGGCAAGAACAAGATTATTTGTTCGCCCAAAACGGAGTCAAAGGTGTCAAACAAGACGCAAGCCAATTATTAATTTACAGCGGAATTACTAAAAATAGTTAGGAGTAGGTGGGGCTATGCCCTACTTACGAGTTAAGAAATTACCTAACTCATAACTCACAACTCACAACTCATAACTCATAACTCATAACTCATAACTAAAATTCATGTCACGTTCAAAGGCTCTTACATATTATGTGGTGACGCGCTTACTACTGGCGCCACTACAAATACTAACAATTGTTACAATGGTGTTTTTGTTACTGCGTGCAACACCTGGCGACCCTGTTGATGCTATTCTTGGTGGTCGGGCGCCTGATAGTGCAAAAGAAGCAATGCGGAAACAACTAGGATTAGATTTACCTTTGCCGTTGCAGTATCTTAACTACTTGGGAAACTTGATTTTCAAATTGGACATGGGTAAATCTATATCAAGTCGCGGTAAAAGCGTCTGGGATATTATCGGTGAACACTTCCCCGCAACTGCTGAGTTAGCGGTGTTTAGTATCATCGTGGCATTACTAGTTGGTATTGCCGTTGGTACACTTTCTGCTTCACGTCCTGGTACCTCACTTGATATCGGTGGTAGATTATTTGGCATTATTACTTATGCCCTGCCAATGTTTTGGGCAGGAATGTTATTACAATTAATCTTCGCTGTTAGTTTAGATATACTACCATTAGGAAGTCGCTTTCCCGTAACCTTAGAGGCGCCTGCAAAACTCACAGGCTTATATACTATAGATAGTTTGCTTCGTGGTAAATTTGTCGAGTTCTTTACAGCAATCCAATACTTGATACTACCAAGTTGTACTCTAGGAGTATTATTAAGCGGCATCTTCGAGCGCATCGTTAGAGTCAACCTCAAACAAACACTACAATCAGACTACGTAGAAGCCGCAAGAGCAAGAGGTATCCCCGAAAACAAAATCCTTTTCTCCCACGCACTAAAAAACGCCCTAATTCCAGTCATCACCGTTCTCGGATTAACCTTTGCTTCGTTATTAGGTGGCGCCGTCCTCACCGAAGTCACATTCTCATGGCCAGGTCTAGCCAACCGCCTATTTGAAGCCATCAACGAACGCGACTACCCAACCGTACAAGGAATCATGGTATTCTTCGGCACCATAGTAGTAATGGCAAGCATCACCATCGACATCCTCAACGCCTACGTAGACCCCCGCATCCGCTACTAATAATTAACATGCGTTGGTTGTAGAGACGTTATATGTAACGTCTCTACATTTAATACACTTAGTCCATTTGATTAAAAGTATGTTTTAAGTAGTTGCTGCGTTTGTTCTCTCAAGCTTTGAATATATTCGTCATTTGGGGCAATAGCGTCGGAGTGATTAAATGCCGTCAATGCTGCTTGATAACACTGAAGAGCTTCTTGATGTTGAAATAGATTTTTAAGTAAATGACCCAAGCAAAGCAACCCATTCCCCTTATTATTCAAAGCGTAAATATTATTAGGGTCAAGGCATAAAACTTGGTCGTAGGCAGAGATTGCTTCTATGTATAATTTTTGTGCTTCTGAATACTGCGATAACCTCGTATATAAGTCTGCCAGACTTTTGAGTGCTAACCCCTTATTGTTGATAGTGTAAATATTATCAGAACCCAGAGAGAGGGTGTGGTCATAGGCGCCAATAGCTTGAATATAAAATTTTTGTGCCTCTATATACTGCAATAGCTCTAAGTATATATCTGCCAAATTTTGCAGTGCATTTCCTTTGTTGTTAAGAACAGAGATACGATTAGGAATTAGGGAGAGGATATGGTCGTAGGTAGCGATTGCTTGAAGATATAACTTTTGTGACTCTGAATACTGCGATAGCTCTAAGTATAGGTCTGCCAGATTTTGTAGCGTATTCCCTTTATTATTTAAAGCGTTGATATTTCCAGGGTTAAGGGAAAGGATACGGTCATAAGCAGCAATCGTTTCTAAGTATTCTTGCTCGTTTTGATACTGATTTAGTATGCTATTCATTTATGTAATTGCCTTCTTATTCGCTTGTTTAAACTATCTCCTACCAAAGTACATATACTCTACCTATCAGAAATGTTATTGCCATATTTTTCGTTATTTTTTGATTTTTTTTTCTTGAAAAATGTAATCTTTACAAAACGTAAAAATTGAGACCATTTCTTTTTATTAAATTTATTTAAATAAAATTAACAATAGGGTTTGATAAAATAAACTTTTATTAAATTTTTGCTTGCTTTTTTCAATAGTAAGCTTTTACTGTAAATAAGATTATTTTAATAAAAATTAAAAATTATTGAATATTTAGTATATATTTAGCTAAATAACAGCTAATTTAACCTAAAATCTTTTTAAATAAACATTTTCATCACTTCACCACGAATATACTGTACAAATCAGCCTTTACGGATCAAAGGAACACTATTTTTCCTGACACCCTTACATCTCATTAATGAGTGTAGTTAAAAAGGTATTAATGATAAAAATGTAACTTTTCTTCACATTTGTTTTTAACAACTGTTTTTTAGAACTTTACATTTATTTTGATTTATTGACAAAAGTATAATAAGGCATGATTTTATTTCTGTAATAATTACACTGTGAAAAAAAATACACTGTTAAAAGTTTTTCACAGTAATTAAAGTAATCGAATTTATACAGCTTCCTTATTAAGGAGGTTAATCATGAAGAAAGTCACTAGACGTGAATTATTAAAGATTGCAGCGTTTGCGGGTGGTGGTATTTTGCTACCTATAGGACTTCAGTATCGGGGATATGCTCAAAGAACTGATGAGCGAGTAGAACCTTTTACACTTGCGTTCCGTAAACCGCCAGTATTGAACCCTGTGCGTAGCGATTCTAGCACTGACTACTATCAGATAACAATGCAGGCAGTTCAGGTAGAGATTTTACCAAGACGAGTAACTCAGATTTGGGGCTATAACGGTATCTTCCCCGGACCCACGATTAAACAACGTAAACATCGGCAATCTGTTGTCAGATTTATTAATAATCTTAGTGTAGATACATCAGTTCATTTGCATGGGATGCCCTCCCTACCCCAGTATGATGGCTACGCTGAAGATTTGATTTCTCCGGGATTCTACAAGGATTATGTCTATCCCAACAGCATTGCCTCTATTATGTGGTACCACGACCATGCACTTGGAAAGACTTCCTTCAATGCCTACATGGGTTTGGCTGGGATGTATATTGTTCAGGATGATGAGGAACTGAATTTGCCGCTCCCGTCCGGAGATTATGATATCCCTCTGATTATTCACGATAAGACATTCGCTGCTAATGGTTCACTGATTTTTGATGACCAAGCTCAACATAGTTTGATGGGGGAGGTAATTACAGTCAACGGTGTCCCTTGGCCTCGCATGGAAGTTGCTAACCGTAAATACCGCTTCCGCGTGTTAAACGCATCAATTTCCCGTTCTTACAAACTGGCTCTGAGTACAGGTGATGACATAACTGTCATTGGTACTGATGATGGGTTAATGCCTAGACCAATGACTACAAAAGATATGCGTCTTGGAATGGCAGAGCGATATGACTTGATTATTGACTTCTCCAAATACTCCATAGGAACTCGAGTACAACTGCAAAATCTAGGACTCCCCAATAACGATAATACTGGTAATACGAACAAAATTATGCGTTTTGATGTTGTGCGTTCTGAAGTTGATAACAGTTCTATTCCCAGCACATTACGCAATATTCAATTTCTTTCAGAATCAGACGCTGTAAGAACGCGCGAGTTTATATTTGATCGGAGCAACCGAATGTGGCTCATCAACGATAAGGGATGGGATAAAAACAGAGTAGACGCAAACCCACAACTGGAAGAGGTGGAGATTTGGAGGCTACAAAACACTTCAGGATTATGGTTTCATCCAGTTCACGTTCACCTCATTGAGGGTCAAATTCTTGACCGCAATGGTCAACCTCCTTTTGCTTATGAGCGAGGCTTGAAGGATGTCTTCTACGTTGGTGAAAACGAGACTGTGCGAATAATTGGGAAGTTTAAACCTCATACAGGCAAGTATATGTATCACTGCCATAATATGGTTCACGAAGACCACGACATGATGAGCCAGTTTGAAGTCGGACAAGGTGGTATAGACCCAATGTCGGCGCCACCAAAACCACTTCCGGCGCCATCGCTATAATTCCGATCAAGCATATTTTAGTACAATAGTTTTATCCCCCCTTTAAAAGGGGGGTCATATTCAAAGCTGTATAATTAGATTACATAACTTAATAATTTAATAACTTACACAAACCGATATTATGAAGCGCGAACATGCAATTGTAATCGGCGCCAGTATAGCAGGATTACTATCAGCGCGCGTTCTAAGTGACCATTTTGCTTCGGTGACAATTATCGAACGCGATAAATTACCCTTATGTCCTGAGAAGCGTAGAGGTGTACCACAATCTGTGCAGCCACATGTACTACTAACACGGGGTTATCGAATTCTTGAAGAGCTTTTCTGTGGTATTGGTGTAGAACTTAGCACAAAAGGCGCCCAACAAATTGATTGGGTGCGTGAGTTTCATTACTTTGCCCGTGGAAATTGGAGTCCAAAACTAGATACTGTTTCTGATGTTGTTTCCTTCACTTGTTCACGTCCACTATTGGAATGGGCAGTTCGTTCTCGGTTACGCGAGATAGCAAATATCAAGTTTGTTGAGGAACATCGCGTTATTGGTTTAATTGGTGACTTGGAGAATATGCAAGTCACGGGTCTAAAAATACAAGATATAGCTAGCGGTAATATACAAGAATTATTGGCTGATTTAGTTGTCGATGCAAGCGGACGCGGTTCTAATGCTCCGCAGTGGTTGAAGGAATTAGGTTTTGCAGTCCCTACTGAAACTGTTATTAATCCATTTTTAGGTTACGCAACTCGACGCTACAAGCAACCTACCCATTTTAATGGTGATTGGAAAGTTATGCTAATTGCCCAACAGGCGCCTTCTCATAAACGCTTGGGATATTTAGCTAAAATTGAAAATGGAGAATGGATAGCAACACTTGGTGGTTATGGACATGAGTATCCACCATTGGATGATGCAGGGTTTTTGGAGTTTGCTCATACTTTGGCAAATCCAGAATTTTATGAAGCAATAAAAAACGCTGAACCCATTTCACCTGTATATGCTCACCGTGCTACTACTAACCGTTGGCGCCATTATGAGAAAATCGAAATGCCAACTGGTTTTATCGCTTTGGGTGATGCTGTTTGTGCGTTATGTCCTGTTTACGGACAGGGGATGACGGTTGGTGCTTTATCGGCTATGGTATTACGAGATTGGCTGCAAACAAATAAATTGGTGACTTCACGCTTTCAACAACGGTTAGCTAAAAGTAACCATTTGCATTGGATGCTGGCAACACAGCAAGATTCTCAGTTTCCCACAACTACAGGCGCCAAAGCTAGTAAAAGCAATTTTATCTTAGATTTTATTGGATGGTACAATCGTAAACTCATAGCGAATGTTACTGTTGACCCAAGTTTATATAGCTTATTTACTGAAGTCTCCCATTTATTAAAATCACCCCTCGCACTTTATCATCCAAAAATTATTCTACAAGTTTTGGGAAGTTCTATTTTACCACAGAGACACGGAGGGCACAGAGGTAAGACAATTCACAGTTGACACATTTGAGGAAAGGCGAAATATACTCGAAATGTACTCCTAATCAATGATGCATGAACTGGATTCCGTTACGAGAACGAATTAATACACTACCCTTAGTTCTTGCTGGGCCTATTCTACGACGAACTGACAACTATTCGGTGACTGTGTGGATTGCTTTAAAAGAAAGTCGCACGGTGACTTTAGTAATTTTAGATACTAATAAAAATGCTTTAATTACTGCTAGACAAAAGACTACGCAAGTTGGCGATAATTTACATATTGTGGCGATTACTGCACAATCTAATTATTCCATACTTAGAGACGGTGAAAATTATCTATATAATTTAGCTTTTAATCCAGGTGAAACGTTAGATACTCCTGGGGTGTTAAATTCTGAAGGTTCTATTTTAGAAATTGCATATCCAGATGTACATTCTGAATATAATTTACCCTCTTTTGCGCTTCCTCCTAATGATATAAATGATTTACGTATTGTTCATGGTTCTTGTCGCAAGCTGCATGGTGAGAGCTTGGATGCAATGGCTTCCTTGAATAAAATGATACGTGAAGCTTTAGCTATATCAGTAGAACAACGTCCACATCAGCTTTTTCTTACAGGTGACCAAATTTATGTAGATGATGTAGCTGATGCGTTGTTGTTTATGCTGATGGATGCAGCAGAAACACTTTTAGGATGGTCAGAACCTTTACCAGGTGTGACAAATTTAGATGAGCTTAAACCTGGTCAACGTAATAATTTAGCTACAAATATTGCTGGGTTAACAGCTAGTTTAGATAAATTGAATCGAATTACTGATATTGCTAAAAGCCATTTATTTACATTTGGCGAATTTATGGCAATGTATTTGTTTGCTTGGAGCGATGTACTTTGGGTTAATGTTGAAGATTTTCCACAGTATAGCGATATTTACTTACTCGAAGCAACAAGTCAGGATAAACAAAAAGAATCAGATTTTGATAAAGAAATTACTTATCTCAAGGAATTTATTTCAACTATTAAACAAGTACGACGTGCGTTAGCTAATATCCCTACATACATGATATTCGATGACCATGAAATTACTGACGACTGGAATTTGAATATGGCATGGTGCGACCGTGTTCTTTCTAAACCACTTGGGCGCCGTATCATTCAAAATGGTTTACTAGGATATAGCATTTGCCAAGCTTGGGGTAACACTCCATTGGAGTTTAGTAACGATAAACCTGGTGCAGCACTTCTTTCAGCATTACAAACTTGGTCGAAGAGTAAAGGTAATGACCCTGACTCCGAAACCGAAATTTCCAAACGACTTGGTTTACCCACTGTTACAGAAATTAGAAGCACCAACCCCAGGCGCCTGCCGCATTTAGATAATAGTATAAATTGGAATTACACGGTTACTGGCCCCGGTTACGAAGTCATATTTCTCGACACCCGCACTTTAAGAGGTTTTCCTGGTGAAGACTTTGACTTTCCAGAACTTTTAAGCGACGAAGCTTTAGAACAACAACTCCCCGAAATATCCGACGACAATAAAGTCACAATAGTTATCTCACCCAGTCCCGTTGTAGGTTTACCTTTTCTCGAAGGTATTCAAAAGTCAGCTAAAGCAGTTGCTGAAAAATTAGGTACTGCTGCTTGGGGGTTTGACCCAGAAGCATGGGGACTACAAGCTTCTTCATTTGAAAAATTTATCGCACGTTTAGCACTACGAACATCAAGACAAAGTAGTCGCATCGTCATGCTTAGTGGTGATGTTCACTATAGTTTCTCCGCACGCTTACAATATTCAGCAACCCAACCATTCGAGTTTCCACTACCAGCAAACCCACAATTAGTCATAGCTCAGTTTACCAGCAGTTCATTGCGAAACGAGAAACGCGAACCAGGTGGAAGCTACTCGTTACACCTCAAAGGTTTTGTGCCATTCCAATTAATAGACTATCACCCCAGAGCTGAAATTTTAGGATGGTCTAACCCAGAAGCGAAGAAGCAAGAAGTTGGGGTAGTATGTACATACGCTGATGCTTTTATGCAATGTCTACCTTTGCACATCGATAAAAGTCCTGCACTAATTAATATAGTTGAAGAACGTAGTTGGTTTAGACTGCCTGATATTACTAAAAAACCTGAATGGTGGTATCGTATAGATTTTTTGCCAGCACTCTTAGAGAATATCCATTATTCATCTAATCCTAACTTACATAACACGCAATCAATTGTAGCTCCCTTACCTCGACAAGACCGTTTAAAACCATTAAACCATTATTTATCAATGGCAAAAAACCATCACGAGTATAAAGGACTATGGGGACATGGTAAAGAAGTTGTCGGTGTTAACAATCTTGCCGAAATCACCTTTGAGTTTGATGATACCAAACAAATAGCAGTCCAAACGTTATGGTGGCGCCTAGAAAGTCACGAAAAAGGTAAACTCTTAGAACCGTTCCCATTAACTCGCTATGAAGTTTCATTAAGTTTTGATGACAAAGACTGTCCAATAACTGATGTGTTAAAGGAAGTTAGGATGAAAGGAAAATGAAACAACAATATTCGCTCACTTCGATATGGTACTGGAGTTTAAACAGTGTTGCCTTTATTGTTGCGACCTTTGGTACTATCCAAACAATTGTACCTATTCAACCAGCATCACCCGTTAAAGTACCACCCCAACCTGTTAAAAAACCATTTAATTTATTTTTTAACCCATATAAATCAAACAAGTCAAAGAATCCTGACTTTCGAGTTAGCTTACTTCCTCTTCCCAATGCTGAAACTCAAAAGTGTGAGGTATTTACTTGTTTACCCCCTAACCCTTTCAATAATTTCAACACACAAGAAAACAAATTAAATAATCAAGATTTACAAAAAGAGAACTATCGTTATATAAGTTCTGATATCAAATCCTATAAATTTGATAAACTAGAAAAATTAAATAGAATCAACAATCTTTATATACCAGTCATACCGAATATACAACCTCAAACGACTCAACCTATTGCTTCTGGAATATTTCAAGGTACATACGAACTTTATAGTCAATCTTCTCATAAAATTAATACAGCAGAAACAAAGCCAATTCAACAAATTTCCATGACAGTTGGAGATGCTGTATACTTAGCATTAGCTAAAGGCGCCGATAAAAATGCTTACTTAGTAAATATTAAAACAAAACCAAGTACATTAAAGCCAACATATAAATGGAATGATGTAAGTAATATTAATCAATCTAAGCAATTAGATATAAAATTATCTTTGACCAAAGACACAGATAAAAAAATCGCACGTTTGAACGAACTCATTAACAGACAAGACTCAAGAAACGCATTGAACAGCAAAATTACAAACGTAGTTTTAACGTACAATAAATTACTCCAAGCGCAAGAAAAAGTCAAAATAGCTGAATTCTCATTGAAAAATACCGAAGAATTAAAAAATACAAATTATCGCATTCCTTTATTAGCTGCCCAAAATGAAGTGAAAGCAAGACGCTTAGAATTAGCAACTATTTTAGAAATAAATAATATAGAAATAATAACAGGTGAAATTCCTGTGATTGAGCCAATATCTTTAGAATTCGATAATTTACAAAAAATTGCCTTTGCTTATCAGCCAAATTACTTACGTAACCGATTTAACTTTGAAATAAGTCAACTCGTAGACAAAAATAAAGAAATAAAAGCTGAGACACTAAAAAATGCCACATTGCAATTAGATACGCACTTACAAAACAGTATAAACTATATTAATTCAATTTACTCACAGGTAGAAGGCGCCAGACAAGCCGTCAAACTATCAGAACAGCAATTCAATGTAGAACAAGAAAAGTTTAAACTCGGTAAAGCTTCTCAATCTGAGTTGATTAGTAGAATAAATGAACTAGCACAGGCACAGAATAATGAAGTTGAAGTGACTGTAAGATATTTAAATGCTTTGGCTAATTTAGACCAGTTACTAGGTACTACATCAGAAACCTTCAGAAACCTGGTTTCTTCTTGACTAAGTATAATAAGTATGAGCGTTATAACAAGAAACCAGGTTTCTCTGTATAAAAGGACGGGCAAGGATGCCCATCCCACAAGAAACATAATATATAATCTATGGAACCTACAAAAGAAGCGCGCTTAACTCGTGCAATAAACTCATTACAAGGATTATCAGTAGGAGATGCATTTGGAGAAAAATTCTTCGTGCATCCAGATGTAGCAGAAAACTTAATTAATTTACGCGCGTTGCCAAGCGGAGTATGGTACTACACTGACGATACTCAAATGGCATTATCAATCGTTTCTATATTGCAACAATATCAAGAAATTAATCAAGACGCCCTAGCAAGAGATTTTGCAGAACGCTATGATACAGAACGCAGTTATGGCCCTGCAATGCATAAGTTACTCACAGATATTCGTGATAATAATAAAAACTGGCGCCAGCTAGCTACAAGTTTATTTAATGGACAAGGTTCATACGGTAATGGTGCTGCAATGCGAGTGGCGCCATTGGGAGCATATTTTGCTGATAATATAGATTTATTAGTTGACCAAGCTATAAAAAGCGCAGAAATTACTCATACACATCCTGAAGCAATAGCTGGTGCAGTTGCCGTTGCAGTAGCTGCTGGTATTGCTTCTAATTCTATATTTACAAAACAACAGTTTCTTAACCAAGTAATTAATTATATTCCTGATAGCGAAGTTAAATCAAAAATTCAGCACGCGAGTAATTTGAGTGAAAATATATCTATAGAAAATGCTGCGGCAATACTTGGTTCAGGCGCCAAAATTTCTGCACAAGATACTGTACCCTTTGCATTATGGTGTGCAGCACAACACCTTGATAATTATACAGAGGCAATTTGGGCAACAGTTAGAGGGTTAGGTGATAGAGATACAACTTGTGCAATTGTTGGTGGAATTGTAGCATGTTCTGCGGGCGCCGAAAGTATACCTACTGAGTGGTTGCAAGCACGCGAAGCTTTGGAACTAACTGCTTACGATTAGCTTGCCCTGTTAATATAAGAACAAAACGCTCATTACTGTCACTTTTATAAAATGACTACCATTACATTGCAACTAACACCTGAATTAGAACAAAAGCTTCAAGAAAGCATCGCACGCCAAGACGCATTCAGTATTCCACAATTGCTAGCTGATGCATTGGCGCCTACAGTCGAAGCATTACTGGGTAAAAAAACTAGCTATAATAAGCTTGAAGATGAACATGAGTTAGAAGCAGATTTAGATAGATTTTTTGATGAGGTTGAACATCGTGATGGCTCAATACCGACACTTTCTGATTATGCTTTAAGTCGTGAGAGCATTTATGAGGAGTGTGGAAAACAAATTCAGGGAAAATTTACTACATGAAAGTTCAATCTGTTCAGCTAAAACACTTCAAAAAATTTCTCTCCTCACCTGAATTTGATTTTACTGACCCAGAAACTGGTTTGGCAAAAGATATGATTATTTTAGTAGGAATGAACATTAGAAGCACATCTGAGACCGATGTGCTACGATTACGGCGCCGGATTAGGATAACGGGTATGAACTGCGTCGATTTCTGCTAAAATTTCTGTAGTTAAGTTAATATCGACGCTTGCTAGATTTTCTTTAAGTTGTTTTAATGTGGTGGCGCCTATAATTGTACTGGTAACGAACCAACGACTGCGTACAAAGGCTAATGCTAAGTTGACCGGAGTTAAATTATACTTTTTAGCTATCTTTATATATTTGGTTACTGCCTCTTTGACATTTGGTTTGTTGTAACGCTGTCCAAACCCTTCAAATAAAGCAAGACGAGATTTTTCAGGTTTTTTATCTATATATTTACCTGATAGCATTCCAAAACCAAGTGGACTATACGCAAGCAAGCCAACATTTTCGCGGTGACATGCTTCTGCTAGTGCTGAATCAAATACTCGGTTGATAAGATTATAGGCGTTTTGTATAGAAACTACTTTGGGTAAATTAAGTTGTTTGGCTGCATGACTAAATTCGCATACTCCCCACGGAGTTTCGTTACTCAAACCTAAATAACGAATTTTACCTTGTTTAATCACTTCGGCAAAAACTTCTAACTGTTCTGCAATTGGAGTAGAGGCACGCTCTTGTTTATAATCAAAGACAGTTTGCCCGAATGTAGGTACATAACGGTCGGGCCAGTGGATTTGGTAAAGGTCGATGTAATCAGTTTGTAGTCTTTTGAGACTTGCTTCAATTGCTTCGGTAATATTTTTACGGTCTACACCAATTTTACCATCCCGCATCCAATGGAAACGTCTTCCGGCACCGACCATTTTTGTGGCAATAATTAATTTGTCACGTTGTTGATTTTTTAACCACTCCCCAATGTAAGTTTCTGTTTTACTGTAAGTTTCTTTGCGTGGTGGAACTGGGTACATCTCAGCAGTATCAATAAAGTTTACACCTTGTGAAATTGCAAAATCTAATTGCTGATGTGCTTCTTCTAAAGTATTCTGTTGTCCAAAGGTCATTGTCCCGAGGCAAATTTCAGAAACCTTGAGGTCGCTGTCACCCAGTTGGTTATACTTCATAAGCGTTGTAGATAATCACGGCAAACGTAACATTGCTCATATTAACTCAATACTACTTATGCTAGTGCAGGCGCCTGCATAAATGACTTAATCATTTCTGGATTTGTTATAAACGCTAAATACTGAGATGCCATTTCTGGAGTCAAAAATTCTATCATTAAGCGATTTTCTACCCAAAACTCCATCACATTAAATATACCATCTCGATTACAACGTACTGCACGCCATCCTTCGCGTTCTGCAATCTGCTCAATTTCTTCAGTACTAGTAGGTACAGAAATTGCTGCATGAGTAGCAGTATATTGAGAAGTATTATCGTTTATTGCAAACTGACATGATGAATTTCCTTCACCTGGCAAAAGCTCAGAACCAATAGGATAAACTTCAATCCCCGTTCCATAATTATCTTGTGGCAGAACAAAATAACTACCTGGATGAGGTGGAAACGGTGCAACTAGCGCTTTCATAACCTCAGCTAAAGCTTGTGCCACACGTTCAGGGTTGCGAGCGGAAATCGAAATATGATGAATCATAATTTACCTCTATGTTTTGTAGCTTTGACTACAGCTTCACAAAGAGGTATTTCAGATTATTTCAAACTTTTAGCGTAAATAAACCTAAACAAAGTAGAATAATTATCACTTGCATACAAAAGTAAGAATCTTAAAAGATGCTACCCTACCTTTCGGGAAAACTCCGTTTACGTTTACGGATAACGGGAAAACTACCCTGCGGGAAAACTGCGTTAACGTTCCTTAGCATGACACGGACTCCTCTCTCTGTGAACTCTGTGTCTCTGTGGTAAAAAAATTATATTCAACCTCTAAAAATCAAATAAACAAAGTAGAAATAAGTTTCGCGCGATAAAAACTGTAACTGACTTTTAAAGCTACGATAGCGAGTAGTGGGTGTTGGTGAAGGAAACGCATCTAAACCTAAATTTCTCGCCATTAACACCGCGCGCTTCATATGTAATGGGTCACTCACAACAAGAAATTTATTTAAATTATGCTGTTGACCAACTTCCTTAGCATACTTCAGGTTTTGATTAGTAGTACGTGATTTTGTTTCAATTAATATATTTAGCTCATTAACACCATTTTTAACCGCATATTGTTTTCCTGCTTCTGCTTCTGATATTTGTTTACCTGCACCAACTCCACCTGTAAAAATTAATTTACTAACATGATGAGCTTTATAAAGATTGACTGCATGATTAATGCGTTCCTTGAATACTGGTGATGGTTCAGTGTCCCATACTTCGGCGCCTAACACTATAGCTGCATCAGCTTTGATTAGACTTGGTGTATTACCGTAAATATATATATGACTAGCAGTAAATAATATTACTAGCAGCAACCCTATTAAAAATAAACAAGTCATTTTAATAACTCGCATGTAGCGCATAATACAAATGTATAGAAGTTAGAATATACGGTGCAAGGTAGAGTAAACAACCATGAATAACATAACTGCGGTAGAACAAGCTCTTATACAACGACAACAAATACCAGAAGCACTGGCGCCTAATATGTTAAAACCCAGTTACGATGGACTGGGACTTTCTAATATTGCAGCTTTAACGCTTGAATGGTTGTGTGAACCTTATGTACTAAACGCACACAAAACTGTAACACCTTTTAACCCTGACCTTTTAGCAATTAAATCTTTAACAGATGCTTGGCATAGCTGGCAAAAACAGGCGCCTATCAATCATGTAGTCTTAATTATCTTAGATGCTTTTGGTTACGAACAGTTCCGAACGTTAAGCAGTGAAGGTGTAATACCAAGCTTAACCCAAGCCTGCAATTCACCGCAGGCTTTTTTTATGCCCGCTACTTCTGTGTTTCCTAGTACAACTGTAACAGCACTGACTTCTGCCGCAACCGCACAGGCGCCTGCTCTACATGGTCTAATTAATACCCATATATACTTTCAAGAAGTCGGTAGCTTAGTAAATTTAATTGGTTTTCGTCCAAGTTTTACACCAACATCGGTGCCTTATTTAGATTCTCAACTTAACCCTGATACACTTTTACCAATGCCCAATATCTACGTGCTGATGGAAAAGTCAGGTGTAGATGTTGAAATTATTAATTTCCATAAATTTCAGAACACAAGTATTAGTCGTTTTACTAGTGCTGGCAGTAATGCTCTGCTCAATAGCTTTTTTGGTTATCGAACTCCTGCTGATGCTTTTTCTCAGTTGCGTCAGCGTTTAACAAGTAAAAACAGTAATTTTAAGAGCTTTACTTATTTATATATTCCTGAAATTGATATTTTTGCTCATTGTTATCAACCGCTAAGTCAAAACTACCGAGCAGAAGTCGCGAGTATTGATTTTTCACTTTACCGTGAAGTGTTGGCGCCGTTAGCAGGACGTAATGATACTGTATTACTTATTACAGCAGACCACGGACAGCGCACGGTTCATCCAGATAAAATAACTTGGTTAAACCATCACCCAATTTTAAATAAAAACTTGTATGCTCCGTTTACAGGGGGAACTCAAGCACGCTATTTATACATTAATAAAGGTAAAGAAAAAGAAGTTTATGATTACGTGCAAGAAAATTTAGCTGAAGAATTTTTGCTTTTGTCGAAAGCTGAAGCTATAGAATTAGGTTTATTGGGATTACCAGGAAATCAATTAAGTGAATTAAGTTATAACCGTTTGGGTGATGCGATAATTATTCCTAAAGGTGACTGGGTTAGTTTTGAAGATGATACACAACATTATCCTGTTGGGATTCATGGTGGTTTGAGTCATGCGGAAATGTTGATTCCATTTTTGGCCTATAGATTGTAGTTTATTATGTGACGGGCAAGGATGCCCGTTCCACAAAATTTTATGCTACAAGATTTAACAATACCTAAATATTTAATCCAACAATATCTAAATTTGGTGGATACTCAATTATGAATTGGTAATATAATTCTTGCTTAGATTGCGGCGCCATTCTAAGTTCCCATTCTAATATACCCATTTCGCCAAGTTGAATTTGTGGGTTACAACGGTTCAGATAAATCTTAATTTGTTCGTGTTTACTTTTTGGGATTTGCTCACTTAGTTTTAAATTTGCTTCTTGACTAAGTAAGTTAGTCAGAATTAGCCGATAGGCATAAGTAATTTTACGGTTACTGCCAATTAGCTTTTTATCTACTTGCCGTTCTACTAAGTCACGCTCTATTTTTATACTCTCGTCAATACCTAAGTTGACTTTAAATTCTTGTCCCGGCGCCACATTTGTTAATTGCGCTGTGCCTACAAATACATTATCACGAAAGATATTGGCTTTACCTGGTAATAAGGTAGCTCCATTAGTAGGATTTTTGACGGTAGCTTGTAAATAAGCAAAGCTGACCAAACGGGGCATTGCTATATAACTAAAATGAATTGGAAAATCATCGTTAAAAATTGTTGCTTTGTGTGGCGCCCCATCATTTGGTATGTTAGTACTGCTGTTTAATTTAAACGAAACAACGCTTCCTTCTTTCGATACTTCGGCTTTTTCTATTTCAGCTTCTATATAATTATCTTCTTGCTCATCATCGTCATCATCTCTAAACTCTAGATTATACGCGCGGCGCCTTACCATTCTGGCATTCTCTGGTGCGCTCATTGCTGGACTTGGGATTATTCGTGGTTCGCGTATTCCTACATACCAAGGTTCTAATTTTGGTGGCAGTGTTCCTAGTCCTGGTTTGGCTGTTGATAAAATTAGTGCAACATTATTCCAATCTTCACCTGTGTTTTGCGTGACTTCGGCTATATAGTTAAGACTGAGGGTTTTATTTGTACTGTTAACACGCATATCGTACAATGGCGCCCATGCAGCACGTTTAACTACGTAAGTTACTTCTAACTCAAATTCTCCTGTACCCGCAGGTTCAATATCTACTGTTAATTTAAAACTTTCTTTTGGTAGTGGGGTTTGAATTTGGCGAAGTTGTTGTTTTAATGCTTGTAATTCTTTGTCAATTTCTTGTTTGCGGTTTTGACTGTCTCTTGTGGCAATACCATATTCGGTATATTGACTACCAAGAAAATTCACAAAATCTAGGGTTTCGCTTAAACTTAGATTTTTTCGCGATAGACTTTGGGCAAATGGTTCTTCGGTTTTTTCGCGTAATCCTTCAATAAATCGCGCTTGCAATGCTAAACCATCGAGTTGCGCTTGTAAATAACTCAATTCTGATTCTAATTGTTCAATATGAGTTGTAACTTGGGCAACGCGCGTTTCTACAGGTTCAGTCGCGTAAACACGCTCTACATTGACATTGCTAACTTTTACGACTATTCGACCTCTACCTCCAACTCGTACTGATTCGGTGTCGAGCGTAACTGGTACGTTATTAATAACTAATTCTCGCTCTTCTCCGGATAATTCGATTTTTCCTTGACGTGTTATAAGAGCTTGGTCTGTGTAAACTGTAACTGCGATAATTTCAGTGTCGATAATTTTGCTTGGCTTAGGCGCCTCAGAATTAACCACAACCAATAAATCCTTATGGGTTACTTACTATCGCATTTTATTCCGCTTATCGAAATTTAGCTCTTCGATGAGATAGGATTTAACGGTTGGATGGCGTTTTTCTGTGTACTTCAGGCAATTATTGCTTTTATAGTACAAAAAGACGGCGCCATCCGCATGGCGATATATAGCGACATGTGTACCATTATCAAGCAGTGCCAATTAAAGTTTATCTTTCGGCTTCGGCATAAACTCCAATAGTTTTTTGATTAAATTGCTTGGCTGCATCCAAAAGGTACTCGCAATAAGTGCGCGCGACAATTGAAAGCTGTTTACCATTGGGGTAAACCATGTACCAATCACGTTTAATAGGGAAATGCTCAACATCTAAAATCGTCAAGTCTCCTGATTCTGGCATCAGGGTGTGACGCGATAGTACTGAGATTCCTAAACCACCTGCAATTGCTTGTTTTATCGCTTCGTTACTTCCTAGCTCTAGTTTGACTTTCACACTAATATTGTGTTCGTCAAATAACTGTTGGATAGAACGACGAGTTCCCGAACCTGGTTCGCGCATGATAAATGGTTCGTCTTCTAGCTGCTGAATGGAAATATTTTTCTCCTTCGCTAGTCGATGATTTATTGGCGCCACAACAACCATTGGATTTTCTAAGAATGGTTGGTAGTTAACGTCCATATGCTCAGGTACTTGGCTCAAGATGTATAAATCATCGAGGTTCGCGCTCATGCGTTCGAGAATACCCTCGTGATTTGTTACCTGTAATGCAATATCTATACCTGGGTATAATTGACAAAATGGACCAAGAAGGCGGGGGATAAAATACTTTGCAGTAGTAATTACAGCCAAGCGCAATTGCCCTTGTTTCAGACCTTTTAAGTCCGCGACCTTCATCTCAAATTGAGCTATAGTATCAAAAATTTGACGGCAAGTTGCAAATAACTCTCTTCCTGCCTCAGTCAAATACAAACGTTTGCCAACCTGCTCAAATAAAGGCAACCCAACCGATTTGGTAAGTTGTTTTATTTGCATCGAAACAGTAGGTTGCGTCAAAAATAGTTCTTCAGCAGCACGGGTAAAGCTACCGTGACGTGCCGCTGCCTCGAACACCTTTAACTGGTGTAGGGTGGCTTGGTTCAAAGGTGATTCTCCTCTAATAGCAGTTCATACGCTATAGCAATTAGCAATTCTTTTTGAGAAAGCATTATTACACGCATGTTATTAACCGTTTATTACACAAAGGACTACTTTTTTGCCAGATGCTCGGATGGTGCGAACCGTTTCCTGTGTTCTAGCTCGTTTTTAAAGGTTCTTTTTTTTGAAAAACAAATAAACGAATAGTCCTTTGATTAACCATTTAACAACTATATCGAGTAATATTACAGCTCAATTGACATCACTATATAACTCTAGTATCACAGAACACTAAGAAATAGTGCAGAAAATAATGGCAAAAACCTAAAATTTTTTCTGCACCATAGATTAGAGTCTATGAACTTAATCATAAATTAAATGAAAACGATAGTAAAAAGCCTATGTAACGTTAACTTTTTCCTTCATCAAGTTTCGGCGCCATTCTAAAATTCCAGTAAAATCTCAGTAATATTCCGCAATTGAAGACAAATGTAATCGCATGTTTATGTGTGGAGTAAATTGCGAATTGTTTAATAGGTATTTATTTATCCTGCATATCAGAATATTCGTCTTTTCTTTATGAGCTAGAACGGCTATCATCGAAAAACAAGCAAAGCGTAAGATGCCTTCCACCCACAGCACTAGAAAATCAAAGTCTCACTACCATCGATTCGTTATGAGTCTCAAAGGCTTATAGTGAACTTTGTTCATAGCGCTGACACCGCGTTACACACCTTAAAGAAATAAATCTTGGGGGATAGTATTTAGCGTTGTACTAACCTCTAATCTATTAGGTGTGTACAACGTTTTTTTTTAATAGCAATTAACTATAGTTCTTCTGTAATTTTCATTGGGAGTTTTGCTAATTCTGGTAATTCTTGAGCTTCTGCAACTGGTTGTCTAATATTGAGTGGTATATTCAACGGTTGACGTTCTTCTACCCAACAACTTGCGACGGGCAATGTTTGTTCGAGTTCGTCAAGTGGTCGTGGAATAACCATTACAGCATTAAGTTCACCAATACGTTCAGCTTCATTCATTCCAGCTTCGACTGCAACAGCGACATTTGCTACTGAACCGCGAATTATTGCGGTACACAAACCAGCTCCTATTTTTTCATAAGCTGCTAACTGTACATCGGCAGCTTTGAGCATAGCATCAGCGGCGCCGACCAATGCGGGAAAACCCCGTGTTTCTATTAAGCCAATAGCTAAATTGCTTAAGCGACTGTAGGAGTCTCCCTCTGCAAGCTGACTTAAACGGCTATTAATAGGCAATATAACTTCTAAGTTAGGATACGGACGGGGAATTACTAAACTTGAGACAAACTCATTAAATTGTTTAGCAGTATCTTCACCAGTTTGAACGGCCAAACGAATATCGGCAATTCCACCGCGTATAACAGCAGTGCAATAACCATCACCTATTTTTTCATAGCCAATTAAGTGTACACCTGCCGACTTGAGCATCATATCCGCCGTGCCAACTATTGCAGGAAAACTGCGCGTTGATACCATTCCCAAGGCTGTATCCTTGAGTATATCTCGTCGAGGCTGATTCGCGCCAATCGAGCGTTGATTGTATGCGTCCATTCTCCTAACTCCTGGATACTCGACTTGATAATACCGTACTTAAGAATTAACACTTATTCTGACTCGCCGTCATCTAACAAAGGTTTATTTAACGCTTGTCGATGGGGGAATAAAGTTACTAATAGTCGCTGGATACTCGTTTGTCCAGAAATATGAGTACCAAAAGTGTTTTGATCAACGTTGGCTTGAGGTTGGATAGAACTTGATGATGGTTGTTGGGGAATTAAACTAGAGCTATTAGAAATATCAGACTGTGATGGAACCGCGTCAGGGTTGTTCGCTGTTGGCGTTGAACTCAAGCTCGCAGTCTCGTGCTTTATTTTACTCGCAGAATAATATCCATTATTAAACTTATATCTATTGTTGCTGTAAGTGCTGTTACTATTACTACCCTCAGACCATACATCCTCTAGTTCTTGCTGTGTAGTTTGAGTTGAATTCAAAGCATCTTGACTTGAACTATCTTGACTTGCAGGTTGACTTGTAGGTTGATTCTCTAAGCCCTTTTCAATATCAATAGTGTTACGACTTTTATCTCCTAGTATTGAACCCGGCGCCACAACTTGGAATGCTTCCACCGAACATCTAAAGACAGTCGTAGCTGCACCAATACAAGCATTTGCTCCAATTTTACCCTCACCAACCATCAAAAATCCGGCACCTAAGCTTGCTCCAGCTTCGATTTCCAGGGTACCTGTATCAACTTGAATTACTGAACCCATACCAATACATACCCCAGCACCGATTATAATCTTGCTATTTGGAGCTGCGTTTAAAATTACACCGGGTGCAATTACTGCACTTTCGTGAATTATCACCTCGCCACCGATATAAGATTCAAAGCTACTACCAAGTCGCAGCAGTGGCGGCACTGACATAATAAAACGTTACCTTTAAGCAAAAAATTGTAGGGTGCGTGAAAGCTATTACAATCAAGCAATATTACGCAAGATTAAAGTGCTTTCACGCACCATAAATCTTAAATAAATGCCCACAAGATTAAAGTGCTTTCACACACCATAAATCTTAAATAAATACCCACAAGATTAAAGTGCTTTTACACACCATAAATCTCGTTTCTGTGCATGACGCTAGAGAATTGTGAGCTTCGTTTAAGAATTCTCATAGCGTCACACACCCTACGGACGTTGGATGATTAATTCTAAGATGCGACGCTTGGCTTTGGGGTCAATACCAATTAAACGCACGTATTCACCTTGATATTCCGAGAGGAATCCTTCGAGTGCAGCAGCAGCGTCACGTTCAGAATTTGCCTGAATTTGCCCGCAGCTTTGCCACGAACCAGTGCGGAAACGGCGTTCGTCTACGTGTTCTGCGCTAATTTTATACCCTCCACCAGTGAGCTGGCGCAGATGGTCGATGACCTCTGGACTTAAGCGTGAACTAGAAGAGGAGTAACTCGAAGATTTGCTCGACGAAGAAGAATAGCTAGAATAACTTGCAGCAGGCGCCGATACTGCGCCTGCTGCAAAAGATTTCGGGGTACCATTGCTACTAGGTGCAGGCGCTCCATTCGGACGTTGGATTATTGTTTCGAGAACGCGGCGCTTGGCTTTCGGGTCGATACCAATTAAACGCACGTAATCGCCTTGGTGATTTAACATACAATCTTCCAAAGCAGAAATTACGTCATTTGCGGAGGTTGATTCGATTGGTTGACAGCTTTGCCATGAACCTGTACGGAAGCGTCTTTCGTCTACGTGTTCCGTACCAATTCTGTATCCACTACTGAGTAAGGAGCGAATTTGCTCTACAGTTTCGCTGCTAATGCGACCGCTACCGTTACCATTGCTGTAGCTGGCGCCTGCATTTCCATAAGTAGTGCTAACGTTGCTATGGTTACCACCATTACTACCGTAACTTGTAGCTGGCGCCTTGAATCCAACCGTTGTAGCTGATGGTGCCGCTGCACCATCAGGACGTTGAATAATTGTTTCGAGAACGCGACGTCTACCTTTATCAATACCAAACAAACGGACGTACTCGCCACTATGTTCAACTAAACACGATTCTAATGCTGCAATAGCATCCTGTATTGAACGCGCTTCAATTGGAGAACAGCTAGCCCATGAACCAGTGCGGAATCGACGCTGGTCAACATGTTCGGTTCCAATTTTGAATCCTTGCTCTAACAAATAGCGTAATTGTTCTACTGTTTCGGCGCCTAACTTATTACCTAACACCTCGTTGTCCCTCTCAAAAGCAAAACTAAAACCGTTATTTTGACTCTGACTAGACGACTTAGACTCATTCCGAATCGTCGTAATACACTTTGTGTCCGCAGCACAGAGATAACCAGCGCGAAGAGATTGATTGATACCAACTACGTGGTGAGCAAACTCTTTATCCGAACCTTGCACATCTGGCAAACGGTCGGCTTGTTGCTGGCTAGTAATTATTGCTCCTGATGGTACGTACTTACCCGGCGGAATTTCTACATCCTGAATAAGCGCGTGCATCATTACAATACAACCGTCACCGATTCTGGCATTAAATACCGTCGAGCGAAAGCCGATAAAACAATTATTTCCCACATAACAAGGGCCATGAATCAAAGCCATGTGAGTGATACAGGTGTCTTTACCTACCCATACCGAATATTCTTTCTTATTGTCGCCAATTACGCGACCTTGCTCCAAGCCGTGCATTACTACACCATCTTGGAGATTAGTATTTTCACCTATATAAAACGGCGTACCTTCGTCAGCTCGCACTGAAGTACCTGGTGCAATAATTACATTGGCGCCAATTTCTACATCCCCGATGATATGGGAAAATGAGTGTACAAACGCCGTTGCATCGATGTTTGGTTCAGCCAAATTCTTTGACCACGGGGTTGGGGGCGCCGCCTCCACCGCGCTACGGACTGCCATTAGTTTCTGCCTCCTGGATTAAACGCAACTGCAAATTGCGAATTGCGAGTTGCGAATTGCGAATTTCTAACGATATTGATCTTTTTTGCTGTAAATCATGCGGTCTTCGACATAAACTGTGTCGATAATCGCTATAACTGCTGCATCTAAAGGACGTTGTTCAGAACCCTGAACTTGACGTGCGGCACTACCACGACTTACTAGCACCCACTCATCAACTCCTGCACCCACGCTATCAGCAGCCACTTCATACAATTGCAAGAGTTGTCCTTCTTCATCAACAAATTGTAATAAAAGCAGTTTTACACCTCGAAGACTTGGGTCTTTTTGGGTGCTAACTACTGTTCCGCGAACCTTGGCAATTTGCATTATTCCGGACGCTATTTAATTTGGGTTGTAACTACGGTCTTCTACCAAAAGGACGAATAGCGTTAACGTTTTCGCGGAACTGTTCTACATCTTCGGTGTAGCGAATAGGTAAAACGTACTCTAAGTTTTCGTGAGGACGAGCAATAATGTGTGTGGATAAAACTTGTCCACCATTAACGCGCTTCACGTTTTCAACACCAGCTGCTACAGAGGCTTGCACTTCTGACACATCTCCACGGACTATTACCGTTACACGTCCGCTTCCAATTTTCTCATATCCAACCAAAGTTACACGCGCAGCTTTGACCATTGCATCCGCAGCTTCTACAACTGCTGGGAAGCCCAATGTTTCTACCATTCCGACTGCAATCGACATTTTTTTATCCTTAATGAGGGTTAGGAAAACGTTTTTGATCTAAAAGGTGAAGTCGGATTTCAAATTCTGAATTTTAATTGTACTTGTATCAAAATTTACCAAACTTAGTTTGTACTTAGAAACAGCTACAGACTCAATCCAAAATCTAAAACCCAAGCATCTCCTGTTGCCGTATTACAGTACTTAAATGCTGTAATACACCAGTACTACAAATTATGTCCGGAATTGTTCAACCGCTTCGGTATATCGAATTGGTAGTACATACTCTAGGTTCTCATGTGGACGTGCAATAATGTGTGTGGATACGACTTCACCACCATTAACACGACGCGCAGCTTCAATTCCAGCAGCTACCGAAGCTTGTACTTCTGATACGTCACCTCGGACAATAACGGTAACGCGAGCGCTACCGATTTTTTCATATCCAACTAAGGTTACACGTGCAGCCTTAACCATCGCATCCGCAGCTTCTACAACTGCCGGAAAACCCTTAGTCTCAATCATTCCAACTGCAATTGGCACTTCTAGACTCCTACAAAAATTTACGCGACACTTTGCTTACTGAATTTTTTGACGGGGATGCTCATCTTAGTCCAATTCAAAAAGCACTCTCGTTCTTAAGCATAGAAAAGGTTGGCACCCCTGGCAAGATAAATTACTATAATACTTTATAATAAAATGGTTTTGAAAAACTTAACCAA
Organism: Calothrix sp. FI2-JRJ7; assembly: GCA_019359675.1. Classification (GTDB taxonomy): domain Bacteria; phylum Cyanobacteriota; class Cyanobacteriia; order Cyanobacteriales; family Nostocaceae; genus Dulcicalothrix. Next base: position 373,352 of record JAHHGX010000020.1, on the reverse strand, counting down.
CTTAATATCAGTGTATTTCCGGTTCTCATAGACTACGGATTCCTTCTCCATGCCTTATGATTTATAATTTCTTTATACTGTTAGTTTATAAATAAACGTGACAGTGACAAATCTACCGTGAGGGAGTAGTCGAGCGAGAGCGTATATGGCGCCTCTCTGCGAGTGTTCTGCTGCAAGCGTGCGCTGACCATTTATTTTTTCTCAAAATATAAGTTTTTGTTATAAAACATATAAGCTGGATTTTTGAGACAAAGAAAATCTTAGCAGGTAGGGGCTTGGACGTGAAAAGATAATGTTTATTTATGCGAAGCATAGTAGTCTTTTTGACATATTTCCGAGAAAATCTAAGTAATAAAAAGCTATTCCGTGCAATTTATATATTGAACACAATTTTAGGACATAGCTTTTAGTTAACTTAGTTTCATCGTTAATAATTTTTTTAAATTACGGCAAATCGGGAAGTTTAAATGAATCAGTTTCTGCTATCAACAAGTTGGTGGGTTCCTTTCTATGGCTTAATTGGAGCGATATTGACGCTACCTTGGGCAATAGGACTAATAAGACGAACGGGTCCAAGACCAGCGGCGTACTTGAATTTGTTAACCACAGTATTAGCTTTTGTTCACAGCTTACTTATTTTTAGAGTGATTTGGAACAGTGACCAGCAAAGTTTACTTGTAACTTGGTTTAAAGCTGCCGATTTTGATTTATCGTTTGCTATTGAAATTTCAACTGTTAGTGTTGGAGCATCAGTATTAATAACTGGTTTGAGTTTGCTCGCGCAAATTTATGCCTTGGGATATATGGAAAAAGACTGGGCATTAGCTCGCTTTTTCGCCTTGATGGGATTTTTTGAAGCAGCGTTAAGCGGTTTAGCAATCAGTGATTCGTTGTTTTTGAGTTACGCGCTTTTGGAAGTTCTGACATTATCAACGTATTTACTCGTTGGTTTTTGGTACGCGCAACCTTTAGTTGTAACTGCCGCACGTGATGCGTTTTGGACGAAGCGCGTTGGAGACTTAATGCTTTTGATGGCTGTTGTAGCGCTTTCTGTGATTGCAGGCAGTTTGAATTTTTCAGACTTGTACGAGTGGGCACAGACGGCGGAACTTTCTCCTGTAGTATCAACTTTATTAGGGCTTGCTTTAATTGCTGGACCAGCGGGTAAGTGCGCGCAGTTTCCGTTCCATTTATGGTTAGATGAAGCAATGGAGGGTCCCAACCCAGCGTCGATTTTACGAAACTCGATGGTAGTAGCTGGTGGCGCCTATTTACTGTACAAACTTCAGCCAGTACTAGCACTTTCACCCATAGCGTTAAATGCATTAGTAGTGATGGGTTTGGTGACAGCAATTGGTGCAACACTAGTTTCAATAGCCCAAACTGATATTAAACGCGCATTATCACATTCAACGAGTGCGTATATGGGCTTGGTATTCTTAGCTGTCGGTATGGAACAGGGTGGTGTTGCGCTGATGCTACTATTAACTCATGCCATAGCCAAAGCACTGTTATTTATGAGTTCTGGCTCAGTCATTTTTACAACTAGCAGCCAAGACTTAACCGAAATGGGTGGACTATGGTCGCGAATGCCAGCAACAACCACTGCATTTGTTGTGGGTGCGGCAAGTATGGTGACAATGTTACCGCTTGGTAGCTTTTGGGCAATGCTGTCTTGGGCAGATGGTTTAGCGAATATTTCACCGTGGGTAGTTGTCGTATTAGTTTTAGTCAACGGGTTAACGGCATTAAATTTGACCAGAGTCTTTCGGTTAGTTTTTTGGGGTAAACCACAGCAGAAAACTCGACGGGCGCCGGAAGTTGGTTGGCAAATGTCAATACCAATGGTTTCATTAACAATTGTGAACTTGTTAGTACCATTAATGCTTCAACAGTGGTATTTACTACCGACGTGGGAAAGTATAAATTTAACAGTATTATCCCTACTAGTGTCATCTACAGCATTCGGGGTATTACTCGGTTCAACAATTCATCTACACAAAGCATGGTCACGTTCAACTGTACTGGCATGGCGATTTATACAAGACTTATTAGGATATGACTTTTACATCGACCGTATATACAAATCAACCGTAGTAAGTATAGTCGCAATACTTTCTAATATATCAGCATGGAGTGACCGCTACATTATTGACGGGTTAGTTAACTTAGTGGGGTTTGCGGCAATATTCAGCGGACAAAGCTTGAAATACAGTGTATCCGGACAATCACAAGGGTACATGCTGACCATCGTTATTGGTATCAGCATACTAGGTTTCTTTATTAGCTGGTCATTAGGTCTTCTTAATAACCTCCCGTTTTAGTAGGGTGTGTAACGCCATAACAATCCTACAACGCGCGCAAAGTTTCCTTGTGGCGTTACGCACCAGAAACTTTATGTACCACACGGTTAATGGTGGGTGAAAGCACTTTAATCTCGCGTTACATTGCATGATTGTAATAGCTTTCACCCACCCTAAAACTTTTCACTCTTAACTTAAAAAATGCTTACTGTATTACTTCTGTTGCCGTTTTTTGGCGCCGCATTGATAGGGTTTTTGCCCGTCGAAATAACACCAAAGCTAACACGTAAAATAGCTTTGGGTTTTGCTAGCGTTGCTTTTGTATGGACGATTGTTTTGGCATTTTTATTTAATCCAAGCAACGTCTCGCAACAATTTACAGAATTCTTGCCCTGGATAGATGCATTAGGCTTGAATTACAATCTTGGTATTGATGGATTATCATTACCATTATTGGTACTAAATGCGCTGTTGACTTGTATTGCGATTTACAGTTCTGATGAATCTATAAATCGACCGCGATTTTATTATTCATTATTACTGCTGTTAAATATCGGGGTAACAGGCGCCTTTCTATCGCAGGACTTGCTATTGTTCTTCCTGTTTTACGAAATCGAATTGATTCCCCTGTACTTACTAATTGCGATTTGGGGTGGTGAACGTCGAGGTTATGCAGCAACGAAATTTTTGATATACACAGCAGTATCAGGATTCCTGATATTAGCAAGTTTCCTTGGCATGGTACTACTGAGTAATTCACATAACTTTGCGCTCGAAAATTTGAATACGGAAAGTCTACCACTGGTTACACAAATCATCTTACTACTAGGAATCTTAATTGGTTTTGGCATCAAAATGCCTTTAGTACCTTTTCATACCTGGCTACCCGATGCTCACGTTGAAGCTTCCACACCAATATCGGTATTATTAGCAGGGGTACTGTTGAAACTAGGTACTTATGGTTTATTGCGGTTTGGCATGGATTTATTCCCTGATGCTTGGGCAACATTGGCGCCGTTTTTAGCAACATGGTCAGTAATAAGCGTACTATATGGTTCATCTTGTGCCATCGCTCAAAAAGACATGAAGAAAATGGTGGCATATAGTTCAGTTGGACACATGGGTTATGTACTACTTGCCGCTGCTGCTGCAACACCATTGAGCGTGTTAGGAGCAGTACTACAAATGATTAGTCATGGTTTAATATCAGCACTACTGTTCCTGCTAGTAGGTGTTGTATATAAAAAAGCAGGCAGTCGTGACTTAGATGTAGTTCAAGGACTCTTCAACCCCGAACGCGGAATGCCAGTAATTGGTAGCTTAATGGTAGTTGGGATAATGGCAAGTGCTGGAATACCCGGAATGGTTGGGTTTATTTCCGAATTTATCGTCTTTCGGGGCAGCTTCGCTGTTTTCCCAGTGCAAACCCTAATATCAATGATAGGAACAGGGCTAACAGCAGTTTACTTCCTAATTTTAATGAACCAAGCATTCTTCGGTAGATTATCCACACAGGTAATGAATTTACCCAGAGTGTATTGGAGTGAACGTCTTCCAGCTTTAGCCCTAGCAGTATTAATTATCATTTTCGGTATTCAACCCGCATGGTTAATACACTGGACAGAACCAACAACAACCGCAATGGTTCACATTGAAAACGTAGTTGCAACAAAATAATAATGTAGGTTGGGTGGAGCGCAAGCGGAACCCAACATATCCCAATACCCTCTTTAAAAAGCTATGGTAACAAAAGCAAAAACACTTGATAACTATCCTTTAGTAGAATACCTAAAAAGATTACAAAATGGTGATTCACTACTTCCAGATACACCAGAAAATGTCCGCGAAGTAGTAGGTATATTAAAAAGCTACGGAGTCGTTTTAGACGAATATTATAAAAACCTCATTTACATCGCAGAAAATCAATTTTTAGTATTTTTCCCATTCTTTAAGTACTTCAACGGTGACATCAATAGAAAAAAACTATTTAAACATTGGTGGCACGACCGTATTAACTTTGAATATGCGGAATATTGCATGAAAGCAATGTATTGGCACGGAGGCGGCGGTTTAGATAGTTATTTAGACACTCCAGAATTTCAACAGCGAGCCAACGCTATAATACAAGCAAAATTTGGAAATAATCCTTTTGTCTTAGGTTTAAATAGCTTATTTCCTGATTTCCTAACCGAACAACTGCGAGTTTCTGCATACTACAGTGGTTTAGGACAATTCTGGCACGTCATGGCTGATATATTTCTGTCATTATCAGACTATTACGACATGGGAATGATAAAAACAATTCCAGATGTCGTCAACCATATAAAAGATGGTTTAGTTTTTGATGCCTCAAGACCAATTACTTACTCAGTCAAAATCAAAGATAAAACTTACAGCATTCTACCTAAATCATTAGGTTTAACCTTCTTAGTAGATACCGCTATACCCTACGTCGAAGCAGTATTTTTTAGAGGAACACCATTCCCAGGTACAGTTTCATATAACGCTCAAGCATATCAAATACCCGCAGACCAAGCGCGCTTTCAATACGGCGCCTTATACGCAGACCCACTACCTATAGGAGGCGCCGGTATACCTCCAACATTGCTAATGCAAGACATGCGGCACTTCTTACCCGAATACCTCCACGAAATATACCGTAAAAGTCCCAGAGGAGAAGACGACCTGCGGGTACAAATATGTATCAGCTTCCAAAAATCGATGTTTTGTGTAACCTCAGCAACAATATTGGGACTAATGCCCCATCCTGCCGATACCCAAAACCCCAACGAGCAAATGGCTAACCAAGTCTATTTCCAAAAATGGCTCGATAGATTACAAAACTCACGCTTACTAGACGTAAACAAAGACTCTTAACTTTTGCTCATCAGTGTAGGGTGGGCCGCGGCCCACCATACGTCATTCATTTAATATTTTTTTACTGTAAATTTTTTATTTAAATCTTGTAACTAGTTACAAGTGAATAAAACAATAAGATATTGTAAGGACACGATACATTCGTGCTTTATATATATGAAAATATTATTTTTAGACCAAAGCGGCAAACCGGGCGGCGCCGAATTATGTTTAATAGACATAGCAAAACCGTATCGCTCTAATTGTTTAGTAGGCTTATTCGCTGACGGTTCATTTCGCGACTTACTCGAAAAAAATCAAATACCCGTAAAAATTTTAACAAACCAAGCTATTCAAGTTCGTAAAGAAAGCACATTAATACAAGGTTTAGCAAGTTTAACTCAGCTATTACCCTTAATTAACAAAGTAGCAAAAATTGCCCGTGACTATGATTTAATTTACGCTAACACACAAAAAGCACTAGTTATCGGCGCCATTGCAAGTTTTCTGAGTCGGCGCCCATTAGTATATCATCTTCACGATATATTATCTCCTGAACACTTCAGCAAAACAAACCGAACTATTGCCGTTACCCTAGCAAATCGATTTGCACGCATTATCATAGCAAACTCGCAAGCGAGTAAAACCGCTTTTATTGCAGCATCCGGACGTGCGGACATAGTAGAAGTAGTTTACAACGGCTTTGACTCAACATCATATCAAGTAAACGAAGCCCAAATAAAACAACTTCGTCAAGAATTAGAACTCGAAGATAAATTTGTAATTGGACACTTTAGCCGTTTGTCACCGTGGAAAGGACAACATATATTAATAGAAGCAATAGCAAAGTCTCCTTCACAAGTCACAGCTATATTAGTTGGTGACGCATTATTTGGAGAACAAGAATACGTTAAACAACTGCACGAACAAGTAGAAAAACTGCAACTTCAAAACCGCGTTAAATTTCTAGGTTTCCGTTCCGACATACCTCAACTAATGTCAGCATGTGATTTAGTCGCACACACCTCAATCGCCGCCGAACCATTTGGTAGAGTTATAGTAGAAGCAATGTTATGTGGAAAACCAGTAGTAGCAGCAGAAGCAGGTGGCGCCATAGAAATAGTAGAAAATAATGTAAATGGCTATCTCGTCACACCAGGAGAACCCCAAGAACTCGCAAAAATTATTACCACCTGTGTCAAAGAACCATCAAAAACTGCCATATTAGCAGACAACGCACTTCATAGCGCACGTTCCAAATTCGATGTACAAGTAATTAATCAGCAAATAGCCCAAGCACTAAGTAAAATATAATTCATTCTTGCTCTTGTGGAGCGGGCATCCCGAACCGTCTCTTACAACTTATAAAAGGACGGGCAAGGATGCCCATCCCACAAGACTCAAGTTCACAGTAAAGACATGTACGACGGTGATGATATTGATTTTCTGTACAATTTACAACCACATGGTTGAAGTACATGTTTACTTTATATAAACGGTGATATCTATAATTTTGCAATCACACATGCTTTTTCATGCCCAATAGCCGACATGATAGAAGCCATCATGCTAATAAACAAAGGCGCCGTAGAATCTGAATTTATATTTCCTGGCGAACCAGGTGGATATAGATGGCGCCTGAGAATAAATGATAAGCAACATCATAAAGTCATCATTACAATATCAGAAATTTCAGATTTTTTCACAAAAGCCGAAAAAGAGAAAGAGGAAGTAATAGTTACGTTTGAAATCAAAAAGAAACAACTTTCTACACTAATATATTTCCAACTTTCAAAGATTGCTGTGTTACTCGAAGAAAAAAGTTACAGAGACAGAAGACGTGGTGATTTTCCATTTCTTCAGTATAAAGAGTTCGCAAAGCATATGAATTAATGAAAATTATCGGCACTGACATACAAATGCTCACGAATCGATGGCTCATAAATTTCCCCATTATTCCTTGCATCATTGGAATTAGTATTAATGAATGGGAACGCAGGAAATGGATTTTCCTTTAAATTAAAACTTTCATATCTTCCTTTTGGAATTACTAGCTCGAATTTGGATATTTTTCAATACTTACTAATAGTCATATTTTGATTTCCTATGCTAAACAAATTTTACTTATACCGTTTCTCGATGAAGATGCGCTTTATCCCTGACTGTAGAGATTGACATGTCAATCTCTACGGGATTTATTTGGCGCAACTTTATGCAGAATTGGTATTAGCACATAAGCTGATTGTAACAATATTATAGTTTATCAGTGCTAAAATGCGAAAATTCCCGACAACTTCGGCGAAGTCGGGAATCTAAATATCTAGGTAATTTAATTTAAAGTTTTACAAACCAACGAACTCGCGCGATTCTAAATCGGTAAGTTGCTGTGCTATCTTTAAACGTGCTTCTAACTTGGCAACACTAAATTGATTTCGTAGATACTCTAAATGCGCGAGAGCATTTGCTTTTTCTGTTACTAACCGAATTTGAGTATCCAGTGCTTTTTGATACTCTTGATTAACGAGTAATACGTCAAAGCGGCGTGCTTTGCGTTGAGCATCGTTTTTCATGTCCATATCGAACGAGGAAATTCGATCGGCGCCACCTTCAAAACGGTTAATTTGTAATTGTACTGCCATTAGCTGTGAGTCAATCTCATTAACTCGTTGAGATGCTTGAGCAATAGCAGATGGATAATGACTAAGTTGCATCATAAAAATAAAAAGTTATGAGTTGATTCTTATAATTCGTAAGGTGCGTGACGCTATTAGATTATTAGCTTCGTTTTAAGGTTATTGGTGGCGTCACGCACCCTACTAGGCTGCTTCACGTAACTGTGGTTTTTCGGTGACTTCTGCAAGGTTTATGGTTAATTGTTCTACCTGGGGGGCATTTGCTTGTTCTAAAACCTGCACGTCTATATTGACGCTAACTAAATAACTTCCTGCTTCTGAGCCAACTGCATCGGCGATTAATTTGGCTATATCCGGACGTTTAGCAGTTAACGGGTCGCGTAATATACATCTATCCCATTCGTGTTTAGCTACGGGATTGAGGCTAAGAATATAGTGCTTTATCATCGGACTAACCCTCGCATCACTCTTGTCTTTGAGCTTGTGAATGCAGTTGTTACAAAGCTTTTCCCTGTTTACAGGCTTTATAATCACTACTTCTCTATTATAGTACAAAATTACCTGAGTGTGTAGGTTCTGAGGAATTATTTTTCAGTGTAAAGATGTGATTGTAGAGACGTGATTAATCACGTCTCTACTTGCTGTTCAATGTTTGCCCGTCGTTGATCCAAATAGCTTGTTGCGGAATGGGAATGGAAATTCCTGCTTTATCAAAGGCTATCTTGAGACGGCGCCTAAATTCTCTGGCAACGTCCCATTGTTTAAGTGGCTGTGTTTTAATCCAGACACGAATAATTAGACCACGTTCGCCAAAGTTCTCGACACCTAGGACTTTGGGTGTTTCGAGGATTTGCGCTTGCCATGCTGGGTCTAAGTCCATATCTACTGCGACTGTTTCGATTAATTTTAAAGCTTGGCTAATATCAGTGTTATAGGCAACAGGTACACTTAAGTCCGCGCGCGACCAACGACTGGAAAGATTGGCGACGATTTTTATTTCGCCGTTGGGAATGGTAATTAAACGACCTTCTGAGTCACGTACTTGGGTAATACGCAAATTCAAAGTTTCTACAAAACCACTTACATTGTTTAGTGCAATGACATCGCCCAAGGCATATTGGTCTTCGAGAATAATGAGAAAGCCATTAATTGCGTCTTTAATTAAATTTTGTGAGGCTAAGGATACTGCAACGCCAACTAAACTAACACCAGCTAGTAAGGGAACAATATCAATACCCAAAGAAATTAAAGTTAGGAGAATCCCAACTCCTATCCAAACAATGGTAATAATACTTTTCGCAACACCAGATATAGTAGAAATACGTAATTGTAAACGTTCGGGAGTTTCTGGGCTTAATAAAGTACTACTAACTATAGCCGAAGTGAAGCGGTCAATTAAAGCATAGCTCAAACGAATAACTACATAAGTGCCAAGTGCAACAATACCTAATGTCAAAGGAATTTGTGCAACTCTGAGAATAACTACCTGTAGCATCCGTGTGTAGGGAAATAAACCTAAAATCACAAAGGTGCCACTTCCCCATACTCCTGTTTGTGTTAACTGAAACAGTCGGCGCCTAACTTCTTGGAGATTTTGATGCTGTTTTTGCTTTAGCTGTGTAGATATTGGCGTCTCCGTTGGTGCTGGTATCGTTGAGTGTAAAGCTTTCCTTTTTAAGCGACATTGCCAGGAATGAATACCCCAGCTCACAATAATTACACTGGCGCCAATTCCGAGTGCAATAAAACCTTGGTGAATCAAAAAATCTCTTGAGCGTTCCTGCTTTGCCCGTATCAAATCATCCCGCAATATTTGAGTAATTTGATTTGCTGCTGTCTTTACATCTACCTGTAGTAATTCTGCATCATTAGAAGTAACCGTCATCAAGTAGCGGTTATTGAGATATATCACTGGCAACCCATTTAGAACTCGAAATTCCACCTTTGGTTCTGTTGCAGATGATTCAAAATAACCGCGACTAGCTTCATTAAGATTCTGCTGGACATTTTCTAAACGTTCTGCAAGATTGGCTCTAGCTGCTGCTAACTGAAATAAACGACGACCATCTAAGTAAACCCAGCCATTTACAACTCTATTCTCTGAGTCATTATTCGGGCTAGTAGGAGTTAGTAAATTAGGTAACAAGTTGATTTGACCTGTAGCTTTTGGCACAGTGCAAAAAGTTACAACAGCGATTGAACTAGCGACTGCCAAAAATCTAAACCGCATTACTACTCCTTGATTAACGAGTTATGGAGTATGCCCTTGCTTATGAACGATACTCTATTCATTAACTTTAGTAAATATACTCATAGCAAGCCTTGACATCATTAACCTTTAGAAAGATGAAAAATGGCAACGGATGATGAGCAGATGTAACAGATGATTAATTTGTTACGCGCTCTTAATATTCGTTCAATAGAATCAACTATCCGTTACATCCGTTGTATCTGTTGCCAGCTTACCCATCATAATTATTTATTAATATAAGTATATTTACGGATAATTAAAGTTAAAGTTATGAAAAAGAAGTACAGATAACATTGACAATACGCCTATTAAGCGGCAAGCTAATGCATGGAAGCCATCGACTGAAAAAGTAAAGTACTACTAACTTTCTCAATCATGGACTACCCTAGTAGAGAGCGTAATTATTACGCTATGTTTTTACTTTTAATTGAGGAAGTTTTTAATGACTGCAACATCTCCCCGACTAAAGCACGAGGTTAAAGACCTCGCCCTAGCTTCCTTGGGAAGACAGCGCATTGAGTGGGCTGGACGTGAAATGCCAGTTCTCAAACAAATTCGCGACCGTTTTGAAAAAGAGAAGCCTTTCGCTGGTATTCGTATTTCGGCTTGTTGTCACGTAACCACCGAAACAGCACATTTAGCAATTGCCTTAAAAGCAGGTGGCGCCGATGCAATTTTAATTGCTAGTAACCCACTTTCGACACAAGACGACGTAGCAGCGAGCTTAGTTGAAGATTATGGTATTCCCGTTTTCGCTATTAAGGGCGAAGATGAAGCAACCTATAGTCGTCACGTACAAATCGCATTAGACCACCGTCCAAACATCATTATTGACGACGGTTGTGACGTAGTAGCAACATTAATTCAACAGCGTCCCCATCAAATCGCAGACCTGATTGGTACCACAGAAGAAACCACCACAGGTATTGTACGTTTACAAGCGATGTTAAAAGATGGCGTTCTTACCTTCCCAGCAATGAACGTCAACGACGCTGACACAAAGCATTTCTTCGATAACCGTTACGGTACAGGTCAATCCACCCTTGACGGTATCATCCGTGCAACCAACATATTACTAGCTGGTAAAACAGTAGTAGTTGCAGGTTACGGTTGGTGCGGTAAAGGTACAGCACAACGCGCAAGTGGAATGGGCGCCAACGTAATTGTCACCGAAATCGACCCAGTAAAAGCAATTGAAGCTGTAATGGACGGTTTCCGTGTAATGCCAATGGCACAAGCTGCTCCTTTAGGCGACTTATTCATCACCGTAACAGGTAACAAGCACGTTATTCGTGGCGAACACTTCGATGCTATGAAAGATGGCGCCATTGTTTGTAACTCCGGTCACTTCGACATCGAAATAGACCTCAAAGCCCTAGCAAGCAAAGCTAAAGAAGTTAAAGACGTTCGTCCTTTCACCCAAGAATACAAACTTACCAGCGGTAAGTCAGTAGTTGTATTAGGAGAAGGTCGCTTAGTTAACCTAGCAGCAGCAGAAGGACACCCCAGCGCTGTAATGGATATGAGCTTCGCAAACCAAGCAATGGGCGCCGAATACCTACTCAAAAACAAAGGTAAACTGCAACCAGGTATCCACTCCATCCCCGCTGACGTAGACAAAGAAATCGCACGCTTGAAACTACAAGCAATGGGTATCACCGTAGACACCCTCACCCCCGACCAAATCGAATACACCAACTCCTGGACATCAGGAACATAATTTGTAAATTGACATTCTCGTAGAGACCGTATTAATTCGGTCTCTACAATGCGTAATTTTAAGGATGGGCATTTGCTCATCCTTTTTTAGTATCTGTAATATCCGTAGGTTGGGTGGAGCGACAGCGTAACCCAACATTAATTTATAGAAGGACGGGCAAGGATGTCCATCCCACAAGATTGTTATTATTTATAAAGATATAATTGAAATATCTTTATCATTGGAAACAGAAGATTTAGAAGATATTGATATTTGTAATTAATTTATAAATTTTCAATTAAGAAGCCTATGAGGTTCAGAGATGGATAAACGCTGTCTGATAAGATAGTAAGCAATACTACAAAATAGTAGTACTACGGTAATTACTTCACCACTTACTTCTAACCTAACCGCGTCTATCAAACTACTATAACCCAACATCGTACTAGACTTTCTGAAGAGAGTGCTTAGAAGCTTCTGCTTCATAAGCTTTAATAATAATTTGCGATAATTTATCCAAGTCGTCTATAGAAGAAATAGTAATTTTCGATATAACTTCTGACGCTGAAGAAGGTACTTCTTGAATTGTAAATTCTGATGCTAGATATTTTGCTTCTTCTGGGCTTAATCGAGCGATAAATGTCTTTTTAGAAGAAGATAAGTAGAAACGGAGGAACCACCAATTAGCTTTACCAAGATGAACACTAAAGTAAGACTCGGTATCTTTATAGTACACGTCATGCTGATAATTTTTGGAGGTGGTCACAATACTCCTAATTTTATCAAAAGCTTTGAGTTCTTCTTCTGTTGTTATAATTTTCGATTCTTCGGTAACTTTAGTATCATTCGCTTCTAAAGCATCTAACTCCTCAGCTTCTTCTGTGTTAGTTACTTCGCTCAATTGAATAATTTCTTGACTTAATGAGCGTGTCATCAGTTCGACTAAACTACCTTGAATAGATTTTTTAACAATAGGCTTAAATTTTTCAATCACTTTATTGGTAATTTTACCTTGAATCTGATAGTTAGGCGCCACCTTACCTAGTTCACACACCAAAAAACGAATAAATTCTTCAGATGGAGAACGTAAAAGATGACCTACTAGCTGAGTCATTCCTTTAACGTAAACCATTTCTTCTGCATACTGATTAATCGATGCTACATCAAAATTATCTCTATGGAATAACTTTAGATTCTCTATATCTTTATTATCGTACTCAAGAATATTAAAAGTAAAAAATGGCTCCTTGTCCATGACATTTTTGTCACGCAAGTCTGTAAAGAAGCGATACTCAATACCATTGGTTACTATAGCAACCTTAGTTGTTATAAGACCATTGAAATAACGACTAAGCTGACCATCATGAGCTTCAGCTTTTTGTCCACGAGCTTTTGCTTCTACAAGCATTACAATACTACCGTTAATGGCTATTGCATAATCGACTTTCTCAAACTGTCCTGCCTTTCTAATCGCAAAATCTGCTATATATTCAGGTTTAACTTCACTTGGGTCATAAACATCGTAACCAAGAGTGCTTAAAAAAGGTACGATTAGCGCCATTTTAGTCGCTTCTTCTCCTACAACTTGTTCCGCTCTATTACGAACTCTTTCTGACAACTTAGCAATATCTTCTGTGAATCCCATATTAAACCCTAATATATAATTGAAATATAAGTACATTAACTTTAGGCATTTAGAGAAAAACTTAAATGCCCAAAATGATTGTGTCAATTCTAACCAAGAAAAAATATATAGCTAGGATATATTTTTGTACTACAGCATTACCCTGCTTTGCAAGCTCCAAAACATTTTGCTGTGTCGTGATTAGTAGAACTCAAACTTGAAAAAGCTGTTCTAATTTCAAGATTCCCAATTTAAAGACATTGGCAACACTGTTTAGAAAATTTCAGTTATATCACTTAATCTAATAGTATATTATGACACATGTAAAATATCATCCAAATCGCCCTTTAACTTATGAGTACGCAAGCTTGAATCAAAAGGGTCTTCGGTAAGCAATTGTAGTACATTTTCAACCTGCGAGCGCAACTGTGGATTTTTCTTTGTTAGACGCTTGAATTTGTGTACAAACCCTGCACTCCAAACTAAATTTTTCACTCATCTAACTCCGCCATCAAATCAGCAACAGACCTGAAAATTGTGTCTGTTTTCATTTAGTGAAAGATGCACTGCGGCAAGCTTATATGATAATTTTACAATTAATTATATGCAGAATATACAAATTTTTATTATTAATAAATAGTCTAATTTATTAATATAATTTGTGTTAATAATTATTTATATCAAATATTTAATTTTTATGTTGGGTTGTGCCTACCCTTCGGGATATCCTACCCTGCGGGAAAACTCCGTTTACGGATAACGGCATACTACGTAAACGCACTCGCTGACACCCAACCTACGGGTTTAATAAAATTCCCGGCATTGTTTGGAGGCGCCGGGAATAATATGTGTAAAATTATGAAATTGTGAGTTTATGGGTCAATTGCTACTGTTTTTAGTGCTTCGCGCATTCCTTGTAAATGTGATTTGTGGTCAACTTTGACGAGTTCGGTGGAGTTGTATAAGTCGCTTAAAAGTTTGTTGTTATCTTTTTGATTTAATTTCAATAGCGCACTTATGATTTTTTCGCGTTTTTCTGCTGGAACATCATCATCTATTGCTATTCCATGTGCTGGTACATTGGGAATTGCGTGGAGAACTCGCAGCTTTTTACCTTCTTCGGCAGTAATGTAGGGTGGTTGTAGCGCATATTCTGAGACTGCGGCAACTTCTGCTTGTCCGCGTAAGACTGCTTGTAGTGCTTTACTGTAGTTTCCACCGTAGCTAACTTGTCCAAAGAAACCGTCGAGTTTGTCTCGGTTTGGCACAAATCCTTGTTTGACTAATTCGCTAACAGGAAAGATAAACCCTGAACCGGAGGTTGGCGAGGTAAACGCCATTTTTTTACCTTTGAGTTGTTGTAGAGTTTCTTTTGCTGAACCTTTGCTTTGTAGAGGACTATCTTTTGGAACGACAAACACCGAGTTGTAAGTTTGCTTTCCTGAATAAGTGGGGCGAACTTCTGCTAAATATAGATTGGCGCCTGCAAGTTGTTCTGCTTTCAATGCTGGACGACTACTCAAAAATGCTACATCTGCTTGGTTCGCGCGCAATGCTTCAACCGCAGCAGCATCATCACCAACTACTGCTTCTACTGGACTGCCAATTTCTTTTGATAAGTATGTAGCGACTGCATTGGCTTTATTCTGTAAGTCTGTTGAATCTGAACGACTGGGAAAAGCAACTTTTATCGCATTTCCAGCACCTTGAGTTGTATTTGCAGCAGGTGTTGCTACTGCTTCTGGAGTGCTGGGAGTATTTGTTGCTGTTTCTTGGCTACATCCAAAGGCGCCTATCGTTAGCCCTAATAACGCTAAATGTGGAGCAATGGCTCTTAGCACTTTCACTTGCATAACTGTACAATACCCTCTAATGCTTCTTAGTGACGAATTATTGATAACTTATATCAATATGACTATAAAAGCAATATACCTTATTTAAAAAGTATTCTGACAGTTACGCACGTTAGACACCCCAAAGCTTTTGGCATAAACCACTACTCTTGTCGGTTTACGCAGGATTTTTTAGGCTTAGAACTAATAAAATGCCATATCTTCATGCTAAATTTTAAGTAAATAGAAATACTTTAATGTGAAATAAAGTACGTATTATTCGCAAAAATAGCGCTATTTTATAGAATTGATATGTATAATGAGCGTAATTTTTATACAATTTTAGTACTGTCTATCAGTTGAAAGCTACTTTAACTTTCCTCTTGTTCCCGCTCTGTGCCCTCTGCGCCTAATAAGGTAACAATCTTTACTAACAAAACTAAACTATGAGCAGTATAAGGCGCCGGAAACAACTGATAGCTAATTGTTATGTATTATAGTAGATAAGGCTTTGTCCGCTGAAGGTATATTAATTAATGCTATGCAAAGTATCGAAACTACCTTTAATCTTCGTTTATGGACAGTTGATGAATACCACCGCATGGCAAAAACTGGTATTCTAGATAGCTCAGAACGAGTAGAACTTCTTGAAGGAAAAATTATTTGGATGAGCGCAAAGGGAACAGCACATAGTTCTGCGGTAGGAAGAATTGACAAATTACTGCAAAAGCGTTTAGAAAACCGTGCTTGGGTATCAGTCCAAGACCCAATAACTTTAAGTAATAATTCTGAACCCGAACCTGATATAGCAATAGTTAAAGTAGACCCTTTAGATTACGCTGACCACCATCCCACACCAGAAGAAGTATATTTGATTATTGAAGTTGCAGATAGTAGCCTAAAATTTGACTGCGATACCAAAGGTAAAGCTTACGCAAAAGCGGGTATTGCTGATTATTGGGTACTAGATGTAATTGACCGTGAATTATATGTATATCGTCAACCAACACCAGAAGGTTACAAAAGTAAAACTGTTTTGAGCGAAGATAAAACTATTTCACCGTTAACGTTCCCAGATTTAGTAGTTAGTGTTTGCGATATGTTACCACCTACCTACTAGCTAAAATATACAGCATTTATATAATATATAGAGGCGTTTAATTTTAAGGCGCCTCTATATCACTATTTATTGGCTTAATTTTTATATAATTATGAGTATATATACTTTTTTAGATTTATTTGCAGGCGCCGGAGGTTTTACTGAAGGAATGTTGTTAGCCAGTCATGATAGAAGTTTTTTTAAACTAGTTGCAGCAAGTGATATACATCCAAACGCGCATTTAACACATAAAAAGATATTTTTACTGAAGTACGTGTTCCATTTGGAACGTATCTAATTTGGGAAGCTGGGAAAGTTTCTTTCAAAACCCCATCTGAACGTTCGGATATAGCAATAGGTTATTTGGTTGAAGATGGAAAAATAAAGCTTTCAGATGAACCTTACCCTAAACAGCCAATATATAAGTTAGGAAAAAATCAGACTGTGATACCTCTTTCTACAATAAATTCAAAAATAAGAATTTCACAATCAGAATTTTTTGACTGGTTAGGTAGAGGACAATTGATGAATAGGGGAAATTCTCATTGTTTATCTGTTCAAATAGCTCTTAGAAAAGAAATGGATTTAACAATAGTTGAAGCCTCACAAGCTAGTACAAAATTCTTTTTATTTGGAGATGGGGGAGAAAGAAGCGTAATTCCGAATCGAGCAGAACTTGAGCGATTTATACAAATATTTACAGAACATCTTTCAGAAAGAATGGACGAGCCAAATATTGAATTAGCCGATGAAGAAGATGATTCAGTAACCGAAACTCAACTAGAGATAGATTTTGAAAGCGATTAATTAAACAGTAACGAGCCACCAGGTGTCGGAAACAGCTTTTTCATGATTTACAAGTTATTGTTCGAGACATCATGCCACCCAAGCAAGAAAACATTTAGGTAATCATGCCATGATTAATTTTTTATTACCCCCATAGCCAAGCTACTAATCCAACAGCAGCACCTACCGCACCGCCAATAGCAGCGCCTACTGGACCTAATCCTGCTCCAATTGCGGCGCCTCCTAATGCTAAAGCAGGAATAATCCCAGCATCAATTATCTTTTTTTTAATCAATTCCTTCTGTAGTTCATCAAGATTAATTTCATTAATTCGTGGCTCTTGATCATCTAGACATTCTTGTGTAGTGCCAGATGGATCAACGTAAAAGCGTCGATAAGGTTTTTCTGCTTTATCATAACCTTGTTTATCTTTTGTTGATTTATCTTGTGGAGTTTTTACGCTGTCAGCGGTAGCTATCAAAAAAGGTAAAACTCCTCGTTCAGATATCCTGACAAAAACTTTTGTGTAAAGTTCTCCCAACCATTCCTTATCATCTGGCGTCATTCTGCTCTTATTATCTACGGCTACAGAGGGAATGTCATTTGCTATTTCAGCACTAGCATACTTAGAAATTTCTTTCCTAATAAGTTCTGTTCTTTTTTCCAGTGCTTCTGTATATCTTTCCTTTTCTACGGAATTTGCATAAGTAAAAATAATCACCGCATGTTTCCACACTTTTGGTGTAAAAGCTTCTGAAATTAGCTTAATACCTCGTTTTTCATCGGCTGTAACTCTTGCTTCATCCAGACGACTGACAAACCACATTGAGTCAATTTGCTTGACTTTAGATTGCATCAGTTCTAAATATTTTTCATCATTATCGGCTTCTTCAAAATCATCACATAATCCTGGTGTATCAAATACGGTAAAATTAACGCCATTTACTTGCGAGTTATATGCTTCAACTCCCATTGTTGTTGCTTCATAGTCTCCAACCTGAGCTATTTTTTTACCAATTAATGAATTTACAGTGCTAGATTTACCAACACCTGTACGTCCAACTAAAAGGAATGTAAAATTTTTATCTTGTGCTGATTTTAGCTTTTCAATAAAAGAAGATAGTGCAGCTTTGATCTGCTCAGTAGAAGCGTTTATAAAGTTATTTTCAATCATATTATCTCTGTTCTTTGACTGTGAGAAACTGAACCGGGTTCCATATCACCTTTCTACCCGTATTAATATAGTTCCCAAATTTCGCTAATCAATTAACAAAGATTTTGTTACGTATTTTAATTTAATAAAAACTTTATAGATAAGGTGGAATTATAATACCTTATAGGTTAAGAAGTCTTGCACAGAGGATTATTTCGCCGTAGCGCTAATGACCATACAGAACTATCTACAACTACTCTCATTGCTTTTGCCGTTGCTGTTTATAGTCGTAGTCTTCGTCGTAATCAATTGTCCCAAATAAATCTATAACTTTTATTTGCTTGCGACGTTGCACGTATTCACGCAAAGCTTGCTCAACTACATCGCGCTCACTTTGCTGATTATCAAAGGTCAAGGCTTCTTTTACTAAAGCGTCATCAATTTGGATATTAATTGCCATAAGCCACTTATCATTATAGCGCTTTCGATTTTAACAATAAAAGGTGAATGATGTTACCCAATTCAATGGTATTACATCAAAGGCTATCAGGGTCTACACCTAAATCACGTAATTTCTCAGCTAATTTAGCCGCACGCTCTTCTGGAGTTAACAAGCGCTTTCCTTGTTCATTATACCAATACAGCCATTCGCGCGGAATATTTTGGTAAGTTCCTCGTTCCATTCCTATACCTAAACCGACTTCTGGTAGCCAAATAGGATTTCCTGCTAATAATTGATATTCACCATTTACTAGTTTATACACTTCTAAGCGTGCTTTGCGACGGCGCCCAGGATTGTAAACAACGTAGTATAAAACACCTAGTGAAGCATATTTGTCTTTTTTGCTATAATATTCGCCACGATAAGTTTGAGATACTATTTTTAATGCCAAAATAGGTACTTGCTCTTCTTCCCATATTGCATAACTTAGACGTAAGTTTTCGTCGAAGTATCGCTCAACTTCTAAACTTAGAAAGGCATCTGGTACTATTGGGGGTAATTCAGGGTCATAATAAACACCCATATCTACCCCAAAAAACCAATCCATTCGCTCTGACCAAGCCATTGCAAGAGTTGTGTTAAGTAAGTTAGGTATTAAAGATTGCAGTTCGTTATCTACTGGTATATCGTCAGAGTCTGGTAATTCTTCAGAAAAAGGAAGGCAAGATAATGGATTGTACTTCAGCATAATGTATTTGTTTTATTTACAATCCAGGGTTAGTTAATGAATAAAATTTTAACAAAAAATAAGGTGGGCAATGCCCACCCTACAAATGTATTTTTATTGATTAAAAGCTAGAAATTACTTATTAACTCATAACTCCTAACTCCGCGCCTCATTACGCGAATGCTGCAGTTTGTACGTCGTTGTTAGCGAGTAGGTCTTGCAGTTCTTCTGCGTCTACGGTTTCTTTTTCAACTAACATATCTGCTAGTTTGTCGAGGATGAGTTTGTTATTTACTAATACTTCTTTCGCACGAATGTAAGCTACGTCTACTAATTTACGTACTTCTTCGTCGATGGAAGCAGCGGTTTCTTCGGAGAAGTCGCGCTCGGACATGATGTCACGTCCTAAGAACATGTTACCTTGCTGGCGCCCTAATGCTACAGGTCCAAGTTTGTCGCTCATACCGAAGCGTGTCACCATTTGACGGGCAACTCGTGCAACTTGTTGTAAGTCACCAGAAGCACCTGTGGTTACTTCTTCGTCACCAAAGATTAATTCTTCAGCGATACGTCCACCCAAGGCAACTGCCATTTGGTTTTCTAAGTAGGAACGACTATAAAGTCCACTGTCCATACGGTCTTCGGAAGGGGTAAACCAAGTTAAACCACCTGCACGACCACGGGGAATAATGCTGATTTTTTGTACTGGGTCATAGTCGGGCATTAATGCACCAACAAGAGCATGACCTGCTTCGTGGTACGCTACTAACTGCTTGCGACGTTCGCTCATTACGCGGTCTTTCTTCTCTGGACCTGCTAATACACGGTCGATAGCGTCGTTAATTTCGTCCATCGAAATTTCAGTGAGGTTACGACGTGCTGCCAAAATTGCTGCTTCGTTGAGCAAGTTCGACAAGTCAGCACCTGTAAACCCTGGTGAACGACGTGCAATACGTTCGATATCTACGTCTTTACCTAGAGTTTTACCACGCGCGTGTACTTTGAGAATTTCTACACGTCCAGCGTAGTCAGGACGGTCTACTACTACCTGACGGTCGAAGCGACCAGGACGCAATAATGCTGCATCTAATACGTCGGGACGGTTGGTAGCAGCGATGATGATAATACCTGTGTTACCCTCAAAGCCATCCATTTCGGTGAGCAACTGGTTAAGGGTTTGTTCACGTTCGTCGTTACCACCACCTAAACCGGCGCCACGTTGACGACCTACTGCGTCAATTTCATCTATAAATACAATACAAGGTGCATTAGCTTTTGCTTGCTCGAATAAGTCACGTACACGAGAAGCACCTACACCAACAAACATCTCTACAAACTCTGAACCAGAGATAGAGAAGAAAGGTACACCAGCTTCACCTGCAACCGCACGTGCTAACAAGGTTTTACCTGTTCCTGGAGGTCCAACTAACAATACACCTTTAGGAATTTTGGCACCAATAGCTGTAAAGCGGTCGGCATTTTTAAGGAAGTCTACAACTTCGTTTAATTCCAATTTCGCTTGGTCAATACCTGCAACATCACCAAAAGTAACTTGGGTTTGCGGTTCCATTTGTACCCTAGCGCGCGACTTACCAAAGTTCATCGCTTGACTACCTGGACCATTTTGCGCTCGGCGAAGTAAAAAGAATAAACCTACTAGTAGTAATACTGGGAAGAATAAACTGCTAAGTGCCTTAAACCAGAAACCTTCATCGGTTTGAGGTAAAACGCTAATATCTACGTTTTTCTCAGTAAGCGTATTAATTAATTGTGGGTCGTCTACCAAAGTTACCAATACTTGGTTGCCACTTTGTGACTTAACGATAGCTTGTGTACGGTCAGCACTCAGTCTTACTTGTGCGACGTTACCTTTTTCTACTTCTTGAATAAACTGGCTATAGCGCCATGTTTCCCTGTTTTGAGGCTGTTTGTCAAAAAACGCTGTTCCCAACGCTATGACTACAATGAACAGCAGTGCGTACAGCCCTGCGCTTCTCCACTTTTTATTATTATTATTATTGTTGTTGTTACTATTCACCGAAGTGAGTCCTCCTGTACATTTTGTGCTGTCGCCTTAGCGCCTCTTGTTTATTAGAGAACCGCAGAGCGTTCCGAAATCAACTGGGTGTAGTTAAGAATTATGTTAACTTATCTTAAGGTATCGCAAAATGCTCTCATATTCATGTAAAAGCAAAAAAATTCTAGAACCCTCAGTCAATTTCGTTACATTAAGCTTGGCGCCGTTGTGGACACCAAACCCTTGAAGATACATTCTAGCGAGCCAACCCTTGCAGGCGCCTGAGTATGTATAGACGGATTACACTACAAAACCACAATCTTGTAAAAATATAATCTTGTGGAAATATAATCTTGTGGAAATATAATCTTGTGGAACGGGCATCCCGAACCGTCAACATCCAATATATAGAGCGGGCAAGAGAAAGCCCACCCCACAAGACTAAACTTAAGGCAAAACCGAGATATCAACGTTGTTAGTAGTCAAAGTATTAATTAGCTCTGGGTCATCAACTAAGTAAACAAGTTTCTTCTTAGCATCATTTTTACTCTTTACCATAACCTTGCTTCGGTCGGCACTCAACGACACACGTTCAACGGCGCCGCCTTTCACTTCTCGGATAAACTTCGTATATGACCATTGTTCGAGTCGCTTATCTTTCTCATCTGTTTTTTTGGGCATAGCAGAATCATGATATTTAATCCTTTTGAAACAATGCTTGTAATTCCTTCAAGCTTGGATGTTGGGCGCCGTATGTCAATGCACCTGTATCTATAACAACAGTATGGATAGGTATAAATTCTACTATACAATTACTATAAGCAAGCGTTTCAAAGCTTTCAACTAACTCTATATTCCAAGGGTCTTCGCGTACTACCTGATTTTGCTCAATTAAGCTAGTTATTATATACTTCCGCACCATTCCTGGTAAAATACCCGCAGACAAGGGAGGAGTCCACCAATAGTTATCTTTCCACCCCCAAAGATTACCTGTAGTCGTTTCTAACCAGTTTCCCTCGTCATCTATAAATATAGCTTCTTGAGAATTATGATTTTGAGCGGCATTCGTTTTTGCTAATATTGGCACCAGATAATTTCCTGTTTTGTGACCGGGTAGCGAACGGTAATAATCTGCTTGAACAATACTCGCTGTAATTCCATGTTTCTGCTTTTCTGATAAGTCCGGCGCCAGCTTTCTCCCTGTTATCCATTCTTTACCATCAGGAAACACTGTTATTCGCAATACGGGAAAATGCTGTTTCATCAATTCGGCGCCTTCGCGTACCGAGTCCCAATTAGGTTGCTGCCAACCAAAATAATTTAAGGAAGTTTTAATGCGCGCGAGATGTGCTTGCCATTGCGTCAAAGGATTATCTAAAGAGTTATATACTCGTAGCGTTGTAAAAACGGTGGCGCCGTATAACAACCCTGGATTGTTAATGTCTAACTCAATGGTTTGTGAATCTATAAATTTACCGTTGTACCAAAAAATATATTTAACCTCTGTTTGGATGTAAGTTGGGTGGAGGCTTTGCGTTTACGCAGTATGCCGTTAACGAAGTTTTCCCGTTAACGAAGTTTTCCCGAAGGGTAGGGTAGGCACAACCCAACATTTACATTCATCATATCAACGTTGGTTGTGTTGGGTTGCACCCAACCTACTAGTACGAGCTTACTGTGATTTTTATTTTATTGATGTTTCATTTCCTTAGAAAGCTTCAGTCTCCACTGTACTTAAACAAACAGCAGTTACAAATGTTATACAATTTATTTTGTGCAAGTCTCTTGGCCAAGAAGCTCATGTAAAGTTTGCAATAATTCTTGAGTTGTATAGGGCTTAGAAATAAATTTGCCCTGAGTTGCATCTTTAGTAATTTTATTGCTGCCTACTATACCGCTAACAGCAACAATCTTGACTAACGGATTCATTTTTTGCAATGTGCGAATGGTAACTGCACCATCCATCAACGGCATCATCATATCTACCAAAACTACACTGATTTTATCTTGGTAGCTAGCATACAGTGCGATCGCTTCAATACCATTACTGGCAGTCACTACTTTGTAGTTATAACTTTTTAATAAAGTTTGAGTAGTTTCGAGAATTTTAGCTTCATCATCTACTACTAAAATTAATTCTTCATTTCCATATGGCAAATCTAGATTTTCGGTTGGCGACGTTGCCATCGTTTTTACTGCTGGCAAGAACAATTTAAATTCAGTTCCTTTCCCAATTATGCTATGCACGTTAATAAAACCACCGTGGCTTTTGATGATTCCTCTTACGGTTGAAAGACCTAAACCTGTACCTTTACCAACGTCTTTAGTAGTGAAAAACGGCTCAAATATTCTATCTAAGATCTCTGGCGGCATCCCAATTCCTGTGTCCGCAACAGTAATCACAATGTAGGAACCGACATTAGCCTCCAGATTCATGCGGGCATATTGTTCATCAATCGACAGATTTTTGGCACAAATGCTGAGAGTACCACCATCGGGCATAGCATCACGAGCATTGACAATAAGATTCATCAGTACCTGATGCAAGTGCGTGCAGTCTCCAATTATAGCCCAAAGGTCTGACTGAATATTTAGAGAAAATTCTATGGATTTGGGAAATGTGCCATGAACAATCTGCTGGATTTCCAAGAAAAGATTTTTCAATAGTACTATTTCACGCTTACCATCGACCCCGCGCGCAAACTGTAGCACTTGCTTAACTACAGCAGATCCACGTTTAGCACTGGTTTCTATCGTCCTAAATATTTGCTGACTCCATTCATCAGACTTAGAGTGTTTTAGCTGTAGTAGTTGTGCTGCTGATAAAATTGGTGTCAATATATTGTTTAAGTCATGGGCAATGCCGCCAGCAAGTGTACCCAAACTTTCTAAACGCTGAGTGCGGAGAAATTGGCTTTCAAGTTGTTTTTTTTCTGTAATGTCAGTGTTAACTGTCAAAATAGATTTAGGTTGTCCATGTTGGTCACGCATTAAAGTCCAGCGACTAGCAACAATAATTTTTTTCTTTTGTTTGGTAACTTGCTCTAACTCACCTTGCCAGCAGCCATGTTCGGTAAGACTTTTCTCGACATTTTCTAGTTGTGATAAGAGATCCGGTCGATACAAAAGTTGATTAACATTTTTACCAATTACTTCTGTTGCCTGCCATCCATATAAATGTTCAGCCCCTTGGCTCCAAAAGTTGATTTTACTGTCGAAATCTCTAACGAGAATTGCATCTGTAGTGATATCTAGCAAAGCAGCTTGCTCGCGGATTTTTTGTTCTGCTTGCTTACGCTCACAAATTTCCCTCTCCAAACGCTGATTTTGTTCTTGTAGTGTCTTGGTTAATTTTCGCAGCTTAAGATGAAGTTCAATCCGGGCTAAAACCTCTTCGTGCTGTAGCGGTTTAGTAACATAATCGACTGCTCCTAAACTCAAGCCCTTGAGCTTATCCACGGTTTCCGTGAGTGCGGTCATGAAAATAATGGGAATATCTTGCGTTAATGGATTCGCTTTCAAACGCTGACAAGTTTCAAAACCGTCCATTACTGGCATCAGTATGTCCAATAGAATCATGTCAGGTGGAGCATATTCGGCTCCTGTAATCGCACTTTCGCCATCTTCCGCAACCAAAACAGTAAATCCTGCATTCGATAAAAACTCAAGCAACATTTCTAAATTTGCTGGGTTGTCATCAACAATTAAGATGGCGCCTTTATCATTAACATCAGTACTCATAAAACCTCATTTAAAATCACGCCGAGAGCAGAAAGGATAATAATTTATACTAGCGAATACTAAGTAACTTGGTAGGAATAAATTGAACTAGGTTGCCAAAAGTCAATATATTATTTATAAATCTTACCAATTATAAAGGAAAAATGACGACTGTAACTACTTAGCTTTATTTGTGTTAACATTCTTAATTAACTTGATGTTGACTGTAAATATTTTTTAATAAAAGTTACGATTTGTTTGCATTTAAATTCTTTAGCCAGTTGGCGTAAATGAGTCGCAAATGGAGACCATTTTTCATCCAACTCCTCTAAGAAAGCTGTTCTTTGTGCAATACTCCTTAGATTACCCCTGATTGCCAAATCGAGTAAAATTGCCATTTCCTCTGCTGGTGGAGGAATCAAATCTTGATTTGGAATTTGTAATTTTAATTTAACATCTTTTGGGTATTTTATATCATTTTTTATTTCTTCATAAACCCATTCAAATTCCAAGTGAACTCTTAATTTTTCTAAAAGTTCCGCAACTCGGAATGGCTTAGGAAGAAAATCATTGCAACCTACTTCTCGACTCTGTTTTTTATCAAAATCAAAAACGCTGGCTGATATGGCAATTACTACTGCTTTTTTAAGGTCTGGTAACATTCTCAGGCGCCGAGTGGCTTCAAAACCATCCATCACACTCATAACTAAGTCCATAAAAATCACATCTGGCTTAAACTCTGTTGCTTTGTTAAGACAGTCTAAGCCATCTGTTGCTTCTATAACTTCAAACCCTAAAGGCTCTAGTAAATGTACTAAAACAGAACGATTTTCCCATTTATCATCTACCACTAAAATTTTCTTTTTATCACCAACAAAACCAATAATGTTACGCTCGTCAAATTTCTTAACACTAATTTGTGATAAAACTTCATGTAAATCTAAATCTATCCAGAAAACGCTACCTTTACCTAAGGTACTTTTTACTTTAATTTCACCACCCATCATCTCGACTAATTGACGGCTAATTGCCAATCCTAATCCTGTACCTTCAGTCTTGCGGTTATCTTCTCCTACTTGCTTAAACGGCAAGAATATTTCTTCTAATTGTTCTTGTGCAATGCCGATTCCTGTATCCTCGACTTGAAACCTTAATTTTCCCTCATGATATCCCACCTGAAAATTTACAGTACCTTGTTCTGTAAATTTGACGGCATTACTAAGTAGATTAATTAAAACCTGGCGCAAACGTTTTTCATCAGCCTTAACAACTCTAGGCAGAGGAGAAAGTTGCTGATAAGTTAACAAAATTCCTTTTTGTTCACTACGTATACGGCAGATTTGCACAATACTTTCAAGAAAATCCGGAAAATAAAATTCTGTGGGATAAAGTTCCAGTTTCCGAGCTTCAATTTTAGAGATGTCTAAAATATCGTTGATTAGCGTTAGTAGATGTTCACCGCATTGATGAATGATATTTATACCATTCTTTTGCTGGACTGTTAAATTTTGATTTTTCTTAAAAATTTGAGCATAGCCTAAAATCCCATTGAGCGGCGTGCGGAGTTCATGGCTCATACTAGCTAGAAACTCGCTTTTGGCGCGGTTGGCTGCGGCTGCGGCTTCTTCTGCTCTTTGGCGTTCACGAATTTCCTGTTGCAGTTGCAAATTTTTAGCTTCTAATTCCAGAGTTCGCTCTTTTACTCTGACTTCCAGTGTGCGATTATATTCCTCTAAGTCGTTATAAAGACGTGCATTTTCAATTGAAATTGCTGCTTGCGAGGATAAAAGTTGTAAAATTTCTAACCTCTCTGGCGTAAATGCTTTAGTAATTACATTATTTTCTAAGTAAAGAATACCAATGAGTTTACTTTGATGAATAATTGGAGTACATAAAATAGATTTTGGTTTTTGGGTGATGATATAATTATCCAGATTAAATACAGCTTCGCTAGTGGCATCATTAATAACTACGTCTTTCTGTGTTCTCTGCACATAGTTAATGATGGATATCGGTAGCTGTTGACTGCTTTCCACAGGTATCGATTGCTCGACATTTATTTCATCTTTATCTACACTTCCTGAAGCTTCTATCTCTAAGTTTCCTGCTGTTTCTAAAATTAAAAATCCCTTTTCTGCACCTGCATTTTCAATTAAAATTCGCATCAAATTAGCCAATAACTTGCTTAAAACAATTTCACCTGAAAGAGCTTGAGAAGCCTTCATCACAGTCATCAAGTCGAGACTGTGAGTTCTGCTAATTCTCGTGAAATTTGTCTGATTAAGTTCTTGGTAATTTGTTTCTAGCTTTTGTGCATTTGGCGATATCATAATTAATTGGGGATAGCGTGTTTCTAAATCTTTGACTTTAGCGATAGCTCCCCAACTGCTATAGGCATGGTAAGCATTAGTCATGTAAGTGCGGGCAATCGTTTCTCTACCCCATGACAGATAAAATTTAGCAGCGAGTTCGTGAGCAAGGGCTTTTTCGTTGATATAATCGTTGTCTTTGGCAAGTGCGATTGCGCGATCGTACATCTCAACTGCCTCTACTTTTTCATCTAAGACACGATGCCGTTCTGCCTCTACTAAATAAAATTTGTGCAGATGATTCATTGGGGCATAATGCGCCCATTTTTGCATTTTTTCTTGATTATTAACTACTCGATTTAAAAGGTCTTGTTGTTGTAACTGTGGCAGTGATGAATATATTGCTAGTTGTGCTAAAGAATCGTAAAAATGAAACAACGGTACAATTAACCACCCAATTACCCCATCTAAATACTGTTCGGCTTTGGTAGCATTTTCCACAGCTTGAGAAAATTCACCAAACATGTAGCACAGGATTAATTTGTTCAAGAATACATAATGAATTACTGTTCGCTCATTGAATTCAATATGAAGTGGTAAAAATTCCTCTTCATCATAAGCTTCGCCAACTAAACGACAAGGATTTTCAGACGCTCCTATTAAATTCAAAACTGCCTGATGAAATATCTGATGCCACTTTAAAGCTGTTTCTTGATTAATTTGAGCAATTGCTTTACTATATCTGGCCATTTCCTGTTCTAGGCTTTTTAACTCTGAACCACTCCAGTAAGAATATTGGCACTTATTACTTGCAGCATATCCACTATGTATTAAGTCTCCATATTCTAAACCATTATAATAAGCATCTTCTAAAAGTGGTAACGTCTCCTTTACATGATGTTTCCAATGCAGGATGAACGTCGAAACTTTAAATAAGGTTTGGCTTCTAACCTCATGAGTATCTAACTGTTCTAATAGATGTAAAGCCACTTGCCCAAATTTATAAGCAGCTTCTATATCTTGTAAAAGACCGCTAAAAATAATTCCATAATCAGCAAAGCCGCTAACAGACAAAGGAGTAATTCCATATTGAATTGATAAATTTACTTGTTGACAAGCCATCAAGATAAATAATGCAGGTGCAGATTGATAGGCAGCAGGAACTAAACTTACTATAAGCCGAAAAGCTGCTAGTTTCTCTACATCTATCATTGACGGTAGATTAATTAAATTTTCTATTCCTTTCTCGGCTAAATTAGCTGTTGTTTCCTCAACAGCTTTTTGGATATCTAAAGAAGTTGGTGATTCAGTGAGTGTTACTCCCAGTATTTCTAGAACTTGTAAACCTAGCTTTACCGCTTCAAGAAGTTTTCTTTGTGCTTCACAGCTTTTGATTCGCAACTCATACACTTTCACTTGGTCTAGTTGCGATTTTGCTTGTTGCAGAACTACCTTAATCAGTTGCTCCATTTGCTCAAAATCACCACTCAGAAATGCTGCTTCTGCTGCTTCCTGATGTAGAGCTAATGCCAGTTCATATTGCTGATACCAACTGTTGGCTGGTAACAATCTCAAACCTACGTTGAAATAACGAACAGCTGAGTCATACGCTGTCGCTGCTTTCGCTTTTTGCCCTGCTAAGAGATTAAGTTGGGCTAGTTCATATTTTTCTGGCTCATATACGAGTAGTTCAGTACCGTAATTGA
This sequence comes from Calothrix sp. FI2-JRJ7, assembly GCA_019359675.1. Lineage (GTDB taxonomy): Bacteria > Cyanobacteriota > Cyanobacteriia > Cyanobacteriales > Nostocaceae > Dulcicalothrix. The sequence continues at coordinate 344,195 of JAHHGX010000020.1, read as the reverse complement.
GTTGATTAACTAGTGCAAATATGTTTTCTTTGCGTTCTTCTGACGTTGCATTTTGCAGTAGTAATTGACCAATTTTCAGGTGTGTTTTTTTCTTCTGCTCATCAGGAATTAGAGAATAGGCTGCTTGCTGCACTCGGTCATGTAAGAACTTATATGTGATTGTTTGATAGGTATGATTTAATATTGCTTCTGCTTGGTAATCCCCATTATTTATTCCTTTTTGATCAAGTAAAAGGGGGATTTTATAGGAATGGTTTAAGGGCAATATCAAACCTGCTTGCAGAGCTTCCCATAAATCTATGGCTGTTTCTGACTGATTTGTTTTATTAACGGTTGCCAAAACTTCTAAAGAAAATTTGTCGCCAATACAAGCAGCTAACTTTAAAACATTCTGTGTAGCCGGCAACAACCTTTGAATCTGGCTAACCATTAATTCAATAACATTATCAGTGATATCAATATTTTCTAGACGATGAATGTCCCACTGCCAGCAACACTCACTGAAATTAAATGACAATAAGTTATCTTGATAAAGTGATTTAAGTAGCTGGGTTAAGCAGAAAGGATTACCCTGAGTTTTATTGTATACTAAATAAGCTAATGATTTTGAATTTTCCAAGTTAGTGTGGAGGGTATCACTCACTAATTGATTGACATGAGAAATCCGCAAAGGTTGAAGTACAATATTATTGACAACTGCACCAGATTTTTGAATTTCTTCTAAAACCAAAATCAACGGATGAGTTGTATGTACTTCGTTATCTCGATATGTACCAATCAGTAATAAATATTGACTATCTGGGTCAGTAGCAAGCCAATGAATCAACTTTAATGAAGCTGAATCTGCCCACTGCAAGTCGTCCAAGAACAGCACTAACGGATGTTCGGGTTTACAAAATATATGAATAAATTTTTGAAACAGTCGATAAAATCGGTTTTGTAATTCAGTAGGACTTAATTGCGGAACATCTGGTTGAGGTCCAATAATTCGTTCGACTTCAGGAATGACATCAGTAATAACTTGAGCATTGTTACCCAAAGCTGCTAAAAGCTTTGCTTGCCAAATTGCTATTTGCTGACTACTTTCTGTTAATAACTGCCGGATTAATTCTTGAAAAGCTTGAATTAAAGACGCATAAGGGATATTGCGTTTAAATTGGTCGAATTTACCCGAAATAAAATAGCCCCGTTGACGTACTATGGGTTTATGAACTTCATTGACTAAGCAGGATTTTCCTATACCAGAGTACCCACTTATTAACATCATCTCAGTTGCCCCAAGACTAACTCTCTCAAAGGCATTCATGAGAATAATAACTTCTTTCTCGCGACCATAAAGTTTTTGTGAAATAACAAATTGGCTATATAAATCAAGCTGCCCGATGCTGAAATCTTCAATTTTTCCAGTTGTTTGTAGTTGTTGTAAGCATTCTTCTAAATCTGCTTTAAACCCCAAAGCATTTTGATATCTCTCCTCAGCAGTTTTAGCTAACAATTTCATCACAATATCAGAAACTACCGCAGGAAGATTTGAGTTAATTTCCTTAGGAGATACTGGTGTTTTTGCAATGTGGCAATGAACTAATTCTAACGAGTCAGTGGATTGAAAAGGTAGTTGTCCCGTTAAAATTTCATAGAAAGTAACACCTAAAGAGTAAAAATCACTTCGGTAATCAATTGAGCGGTTCATCCTCCCTGTTTGTTCTGGAGACATATAGGCAAGGGTGCCTTCTAGTAAGTTAGGATTACTGGGATTTGAGTTCTCTTGAGATAGGCATGATGCAATACTAAAATCAATAATTTTTACTTGGGCTGTTTTTGGATTAATTAAAATATTTTGAGGTTTGATATCTTTGTGAATAATATTGGCTTGATGTAACTGAGCAAGGGTAGAAGCTAATTGAATAGCAATATGTAAAAAAATGTTTAATTCTAAATTTTTCTTAGTCAAAAAGTTTTTTAGAGTTTCTCCTTCAAAGCCTGACAAAATTAGTGACAGACCGCTTTGATAACTATCCAAAGATAGAGGTTTCACAATTCCTTCTATTTCTAAAGTTTGAAGTATTTTATACTCGTGTCGTAATCTAGATACTTGTTCTATGCTTGGATACTCAGATTTCAAAGTTTTAATAATTACCGATGTTTGGTCTGATTCTCGTAAAGCCCGATACACACAGGTAGTAGTACCGTCATAAAGGAGTTCGATGAGATTGTAACCTGCAATAGTAATATTCATATTTGGTTTCTATTTGCGAAAGTTACTTAGGCATTAAACTTATAGATCCCTAATTAATGCTAAGTTCTACTTCTGTCAAATTTAAGAAGTATTATTAATTATTTACATATGTTTTGGCGTAACCGCTCAGGGGTATGTGCCTACGACGCATCCCCGGTAATTATATAGTCGGTACTTGGAGTCAAAAGTGCGCTTTCCTAAACCTATGTAATCTCATGCACAAGTTGATATTAGTCGTTTCGAGGAAATTTGATTTGATTACCTTGAGGAGTGCTGACAACTTGACCGCCTAAAGCTTCTATAGCACGAATCGCGCGTTTCTCTGTTTCTTTATCGATTTGATTTTGTAGTACCATTCCCCAAGCTGAAATTTGTGCGCGTTTGCTGTTGGGGTTGCGCGCGAGGAAGTTTGCTGTTCCTTGGGAGATGCTGGCTGATAGTTTGCTGTCTTCGTCTGTATGTTTGCTTGCCCAGTCTGCTGCTGACTGAAATGATTTTCTGGCTGCTTGGGAATTACCTAAAAATAATAGTTCGTCTGTTCCTTTGTATCGCCATACATAATATGAGTCAGAAGGCGCCCAAGGAGTGAGATGTTTTAAACCTTTTTCTGTAATTTTAACCGAACGTTCGGGCATTGCGGCGTACATAGATGTGCTTGTAGAAAGTCCTAAATATGCCAAGCGAAAACGTGGGTCGTGTTTGAGAATGATTTCAAAATATTCAGGACTGAGCGCGTAACCTGTTTTTGCACGAACTTCATCGTCACCAAAGTATTGTAGAAAGCTTAGATAAACCCAGTTTGCTAGTAGGTTATCGTAGCCAAACGCAGGTATTTTTTCCAGCAGGTTTAAACGTGCTTTTTCGACTAGTACGTCACGTTCTAAAGCTTCTTTTGACAACCCCTGCTTTGTCGTAAGCACTTTATTCATGCGTGGATATTGAAGTGATATAACTCCAATGACACATAATAAAGTTGCAAGTGATGTTCCTACAAGTTGACGAGACAGTGCAAACATTTTCGGGAGCAATAGTTACTAAATATAGTGATTTACATTTAGTATTCCCAGAATTTTATAAAAGTTAAACAGGTTGCTTAATTAAACATGTGCCACAACGAAGACCATACTTTATTCTTCACTTCTACGGGTACGGGGTTTGGTAACTTGGCTATAGGCGCCGTTTGTATCTGGCTATTGGCTGTAAGTACACCGATAGTTTGTTAGCCATCCGTATAATAGTAGTCACCACCACCGTTACGACCCTGTAAAGTCGCTCCAACACCTGTTACCTGATACTCGCTGTTTATTTGATGTGCTTTTTCGAGATAGCTCATGAATGTATCTCGCTCTTCATCTATATCCGCGTCGATACGGTGCGTTATTTGCCCTGTATAATGACTAAGTTCGACGCTGGTGTTACCGATACCTGAACGAAGTGTAATAGGGTCAGCAGGATACCAACCAGCAGTAAGTAGCGCACCTACTACTTCTTCTTTTGTCCCCACTAAACCCACGTTAAGCGGGTCTCCTGAGACACCTTCAGATGTTTGAGTAACTTTTGGTGAATATTCTAATTTAGGGTTATGTTCGTAGTACCGCCACAATGCTGGTAAAATTACGTAGGTTCCAACGCTGTATATACATACGGCAGCAAATACAGAACCAATTACATTACGTAGCCGATTTTGGCGTTTGGGGAGTGTATGACTTGACATAAGAGTATTTATTTATTTATTTAGTCTTAGATGCCATTATTTATTAATAATTAAATATGAATTTTTTGGTAAGGAAAATCGTAATAGCTTCAACTGTAATATTAATTAATCAAGCAACTGCTGTTATTGCCGCAACGCCAGTCCAAGCTTATAATCCAATACCTCTGCCAATTGGTAAAGAAATTAAGGATAATTTAACAAAGTCTGATTTCCCTATAGGGGAAGGAGGATTTGCGCGCGATTATATTGTGAATTTACGCGCGGGCGACCAAATTGTTATCGATTTGAAATCTGATAGCTTTGATACAATTGTCATTTTGATAGGCGCCAAAGGTGTAGTTATTGGTGAAAACGACGATGCAGCAGAAGGAACAACCAATTCTATGTTGTTTGAGCGTACCACCAAAGCTGGTAATTATATTATTCGTGTGCGTAGTTTTGGATCTGAACCAGTTGAGGGCAGCTTTACGTTGAAAATAACGCGATTACGTCCAGAATAACAGGCAACGGATACAACGGATATAACGGATGAGTTATAGGTATAAAACTTTGTTTAGTTATTTGAAACCATTTATCCGTTACATCCGTTTATGATCCGTTGCCTAAAACCTATAACTCATAAGTTGAATTGTAGTTGCTTCTGGCAAGCTGCGGGTGCCAACTGAAATTGTGTCGCTGTTGCTACGTCTTACGGGTGTACCCTGCGTAACAGTAAGAAATTCATCAACTGGTGAAATATCGCATTTGTTGGGGTCAGCAGCTTGGGTACGGAAGTGTGTAGGAACTACCAGTTTCGGATTTAATGCCTGAATTGCTTGTTTAGCTTCAGTTGCATTATATGCTTTGGGTCCACCACCTACGGGTACGAATAAAATATCTGGGCGCCCAAACAGAACTTTTTGCTCGAACGATAACGGTGCTGCTGGGGCGCCTAAATGGGTGATTTTAATACCAGCTTGGCTCCAACTCCAGGCAGCATTAATTCCAAATTGTTTACCACCTTTACGGTCATGATCAATTCCGACTCCTTGAAATTTGATACCCTTAAAGTCGTAAACACCTGGTTCGTAAATCAACTTAGGATTACCGGGTAAACCCTCAACTGCACCTTCATCAAAAAGTTGACTGCTAATCATAACCAAATCAGCTGCTACTTTCGGAGCGCGATACCCAGCAGTACAGCCAAGCGTCCGAAACGGATTGACTAAAATTCTGAGACCACCACCAGTAAACAGAAAGCAGGTGTGACCCAACCACTGTACTGATAATCCACCAGCTTGTGCAAAAACTTTCGAGTCAGCCAAAGCAGTAATCAGTGCTGTAGCTAGCCCAACGCCAGCATAGCCTATCAACTCTCTTCGTTTCATTAATTTTTTCTCGCCTGTAATTGTTCCAGAAAATTACGTAGCAACTGCTTACCAGAAGTAGTAAGAACACTCTCTGGATGAAATTGGACGCCTTCAATATGTGGATAGTTCCGATGACGCACGCCCATTATCGTGCCATCATCAATCCAAGCTGTAATTTCTAACACTTCGGGGCAGGTATCACGGTCAATAATTAAGCTGTGATAGCGAGTCGCAGTCATTGGGTTTTCGATACCTTTGAAAACACCAACCCCAGTATGCGACACTTGAGAAGTTTTGCCGTGCATAAGTTCTTTGGCTGTTGTAATTGTACCGCCAAATACTTGACCAATACTTTGATGCCCTAAGCACACGCCTAAAATGGGCATCGTTTCCCCAAGTTGCTCAATTATTAATTGTGAGATACCTGCATCTTCTGGGCGCCCAGGACCTGGAGATATGACAATTCCATCAGGAGACAGCGCACGCAGTTCTTCGATTGATATTTTATCATTGCGAAAAACTTGGATATCTGCCGCAACAGGAAAATCTGCTGCAAGCTCTCCTAAATATTGAACTAAGTTATATGTAAAACTATCGTAGTTATCGATGACTATAAGCACCGTGACAATAGCTCCTGTATTTTATCAATCAAAGCATTCTCTATGATTCTTGCAGGATTTTAAAGTCATCTCAATACGATAACCAAATTTAATTATTCTATAAGCCTGAATTTTTATAATATATATGTACTGAATTGTTTCTAATTACAGTTGTGCCAGTACAAGCTTGACTAATGGAGGTAGTAGAAGTGTCGCTGCAACAAGTACTGCGACTAAAGCTGAAATTAGTACGGCAGCAGCTGCACAATCTTTTGCGATTTTAGCTAGTTCGTGATACGTTTGTTTTACCGTTAAATCAACTAGTGATTCTATGGCTGTGTTTACTAGCTCTAAAGCTAAAACTAAACCGCTAGTTATGGCAATTACAGCGATTTCCACACCTTGTAAATGTAATAAAAGTGAGAGTCCAATGGCTAATGTCCCAACACAAACATGGATGCGAAAATTACGCTGTGTTCTAAATGCGTAACTAACACCAGCCCAAGCATACTTAAAGCTGACAAATAAATTTGAGGCAACCTTCCAGGATAGTTGCCGTTCTTCGGACATAACAGGCTCTATAGGGTTAGGTTTAGTTAGTGGTGTTAATTTCTGCGACATAGACATATAAATAGGTAATTAAGATAGCAAAATTGGTTTTAATCTAAATATACGCTTAAGATGACAGCTGCCAAGTAAAGTATGGCACTAGTACAGGTCGCTTTCATCGATATTTTGGGCGAATTATACAAAAACTTTAGACATAGGTGACAAGTTAATCAAAAATTTATCTCCAATTAACATAAATTTTATACACACTTCAAGAAGCGCTCTGCTACCCATGCCAAGCTGTACCTAGCACCAGCTAAACTGATGCAAGCAAATCTTAACACTAATTTATATCAATAGAAATACCTATCTTATTCAGCATTGTCACCTGCTGTTTTAACATTCTTTCTAGTGATTCGTCATCCGGATGGTCCCATCCTAATAAATGTAGCAATCCATGTGCGCTTAACCAAGCGAGTTCAGTTAATAGCGTATGACCTTGTTGTTGCGCTTGTAAGAATGCTGTTTCGACGGAAATTATGATATCGCCCAAGTATAAAGGTGAGTCATCTTGCTCGAAATCAGGAGAGTCAACCTCCAATGCCGCAAAAGCTAAAACATCTGTTGGTTTATCTTGGTGACGATACTGAGAGTTTAAAGAATGAATTTCAGCGTCGTTTGTCAAACGCAACGCTATCTCATAACCTGAATGTTCTTTTGGCGCCTCAAATTGGTTTAATTTTAGCCAAGCACTAAACCAGTTTTCCCAAGTTTCTAAGGGAACTTGAGCATCGTTATAGATAACGCGCGTTTCTTCGCAGTCGCGAAGTTCATCAAAACAATTTTGTACACACAGTTCAACCAACACGGTTAATTTATCAATCCCAGATAACAAACATTTTTTAAGACACAGAAGCTTTAATTAACGGGTTAGGTAAGCTAGCCCAATCAATACAGCTAATAACCCCACGGTTGTTAAAGCAAAATGCTTGAGAGATGTAAGACGTTTTTGCACCATGTTTCGCATGGCGAGCTTGACGTAACTGGGTTTTGGTTCGGTAGAAGAATTACTCATAATGATTTGCTCACAAATCCTCATTATTAATGTAACAGTTTGTTGATGATATAGCGTGCCAGTTTGCCAAGGCAGAAAGTTATAAGTTAAGAGTTATGAGTTATAAGTTACAACTCCGCGCCTCCTAACTCCTAACTAATTAGGTAGTTTCGACCAATTGGTTTTCCTGTCTGAGGTAGGACTGGATAAACGGGTCGAGTTCACCGTTCATGACATCGTTGATGGCTGTGGTTTCCAAATTGGTACGTAAATCTTTGACCAGTTGGTAAGGGTGAAATACGTAGTTACGAATTTGGTTGCCCCAAGATGCATCTGCAATATCACCACGAATTTCGGCAATTTCTTTGGCACGCTGTTGTTGGGCTATAACTAATAGTTTGCCTTTTAAGCGTGCAAGAGCTTTATCTTTGTTTTGTAGCTGGCTGCGTTCTTCGGTACAGCGTACAGCTATACCAGTAGGGAGGTGAACGATACGCACGGCAGTTTCTACTTTGTTGACGTTTTGTCCACCTTTACCACCTGACCTAGATGTGGTGATTTCTAAGTCTTTTTCTGGTATGTCTAACTGGACACTACTATCAATTTGTGGCATCACTTCAACACCAGCAAAGCTGGTTTGTCGTTTGCCGTTGGCGTTAAAGGGTGATATTCGCACTAAGCGGTGAGTCCCCATTTCTGAACGTAAGTAACCGTAGGCATAACGCCCAGTAATTTCGATTGTCGCAGATTTTATTCCTGCTTCATCGCCTTCGGATTCTTCAACGAGGTTAACCTTGTAACCGTGGTCTTCACCCCAGCGAGTGTACATTCTTAGTAACATCTCCGCCCAATCTTGAGCGTCTGTACCACCTGCACCTGCGTTAATTGATATTACGGCGCCTTCTTTATCGTAAGTGCCGGAAAGTAACTGTTCTAATTCCCAATTATCGAGTTCACGGTTGAGTTTATTTACGGTTAACTCTGCTTCTTTGAGTAACCCTTCGTCAGTTTCTAACTCCAACAGTTCGACGACAGCTTTAGTATCTTCTAAGTTACTTCGCCACTGTTGATACTGTGACAGGTGTGCTTTGACTTCATCAAGTTCTTGCATTGTTTGCTGCGCTTTGGCTTGGTCGTTCCAAAACTCAGGTTGCGCTGAGACTTGTTCTAAATCTTGAATTTTAGCTGTAAGTGCGGGTAGGTCAAAGATAGTCCTGGGTTTTACCCAGGCGGCGAGACAACGTTTCAATTTCGCGTTTCAGTTCTAATACGTCCATAGGACTTGTTGAATTGGATTGTATTTACGATTATTACACGGTTGTAGAGACGCGATGTTCCTCGCGTCTCTACATTACGATTATGAGTCTTTATCAAAAATTTATCGTGATTTCACGGTTTGCTGATGTATTTTGTCGCGTTATCGTCGCTGGTATATGAAAATGATACATGTAAGGCAATAATCATACGTAATGAAAAAAACTTTTAAATATAGCATTATTGGACTATTTTCTTGTCTATTCTCTGCTCTACCAGTAGTAGCACAGACAACAACTAATTCAGTAATTCCTCGATTTAGTGGCAGTTTCACTAGTACAGGTGCCGGATATCAAGAGCCTTATTTTGGTATTGAGGGGTTTATTCCATTTCAAAACGCTACGAATTATAACTTAACTTTTTTAGAAGGGCGCCTGTTAGTATCTACTGACGCGACAATAGGAGGTAATGTATTACTTGGGCATAGATTTAGTGCTTCTAATGATGCAGTATGGGGTGGTTATGTTGCTTATGATATTCGCGATACAGGTAATAAAGTCTTTAACCAAATTGGTTTAGGGATAGAACGATTAGGAAAAAACTGGGATTTACGCGCAAATGGTTATATTCCTGTAGGTAATAGCAAACAAGTTATTTCTGAGTCTTTTCGCGGTTTAGGATTTACAGGCAATAGTTTTCTACTAGATGTAAATAGACAGTTTGAAGTAGCTCTTGCTGGGTTTGACGTTGAAGCGGGAATGCAGGTAGCACGTTTTGGTACAGGAGACTTGCGTGCATATGGAGGAATGTACTATTACACAGGGGAAAGTGTTGGGAGTGCGTTGGGAGTACGAGGAAGGTTAGTTGCTAACCCTACTGACAATGTTAGTTTAGGTTTGATGTTACAACATGACTCTATTTTTGATACTCGATTAGTATTTAATGCCAATGTTGATTTTGCTGGTAGTTCACGTCGTGTTCTCAAAGATGATGTTAGAACGCGGTTAGCTGAATCTGTACAGCGAATTCCAACTATAGGAGTTATTGGTAAGATTGAAAATACTCAAGAGCCTGCAACTAATTCTGAAACTCGTCAACCTTTAGAGTTTCGCTACGTAACTCCAGGTACAGCAATAGGTGATGGAACGGTTGAAAATCCAACTGGTAATATTCAAACTGCTTTAAGTGTCGCCAAACCAGAAGATATTGTCTTGGTAGAATTTAGTAACTCTTCCTCTGAAGGATTTAATATTCCTGATGGTGTCAAGGTACTATCTAACGCACTTCCACGCTTTGTAGAAACGCGCGAAGTTGGAAGAGTACAAATACCAAATTCAGGGACTGGGCAATTACCTGTTGTGAACGGTGCTGTAACAATGGGTAATAACACAACGCTCGAAGGGTTTGCAATAACTAACGCTACAGGTAACGCTATTCAAGCATCAGGTGTTAACAATTTAACTATTACTAATAACCAAATTACTAACCCATCTGGACAGGGTATTAGTCTCAACGGTGTAGGTGGACGTAATATTATTAGCAATAATACAATTCAAAACACAGGCAGTCAAAGTATCTTCCTGCAAGGATTTGGAAATAATCAGCAATCATTTAACGTTGAGAATAACATCATTAATAGCAGTCGCTCACAAGGTATTTTCGCTCAAGCTTCCGATAGCTCTGAGCAGCAGGTGAATCTTAAAGATAATTTAATTACCAACAGCACTGGTACAGGCGTTTTTGTTCAAGCGAATAACAATGCTCGTCAAACTGTTAATATTACGGGAGTTGAAGCGCGTGGAACGGTTAAAGATAGTGTTGGTGATGGTGGCCAAGGTATATTTGTAACAGCAAACGGTGCCGCACAGCAAAATTTGAAAATAGAAAACAGCACAGCTAGCGATAATGCTGCACAAGGTATATTTGTATCAGCAAATACTGGCGCCAAGCAAACCTTCACCATCGACAACTCAACCGCAACCCGTAACGCTGGACAGGGAGTGTTTGTTCAAGCAAACGGTAGCTCACAGCAAGAATTTACCATCAATCAAATAACTGCTAGTAATACAGCTAAAGATAGTAACGGTGATGGTGGTCAAGGTATATTTATTGCAGCAAACGGTGGACAGCAAAAGTTTACTTTAAATAGCCCAGTAGTTACAGATAACTTATCGCAAGGTTTGTTTATTTCTGCAAACGATGGCGCCAAACAAAATGTAACAGTCAATCAACCCACTGTAAATAATAATAGCGGTCAAGGAATTTTTGTCCAAGCAAATAGCTCAACCCAAGAGTTAGAAATTAAACAAGCTGTAGTCAATAATACTACTAGAGATAGTAACGGAGATGGTGGACAAGGTATATTTATTGCAGCAAATGGTGGCGCCCAACAAAGCTTGAAGTTAGATAACCCAACTGTCACTAACAGTGCTGGACAAGGTATATTTATTGGCGCTAGTGGTAAATTAGACACTCCGCAAACTCAGCAAACAGTTACACTAACCTTACCGAATATTAACGGTAGTCGCGGTCAAGGAGTATTTGTTCAGTTAAACGACAACGCTAAACAAGAATTTATACTTACCAACGGTAAAATTAACGACACAAAACTAGATAATAACGGTGAAGGAGGTCAAGGAATATTCGTCCAAGCCAACGGTACACAGCAAAATATTAATATTAACAATACACAAATTAGTAATAGTGCTGGTCAAGGAATATTTGTACAAACGAATGGCGCCGCTATTTCCAAAGTTAGTATAAATAGTAATACAATTACTAATAGCGGTAGTAATGATATTTTCTTACAAGCAAACGGAAGCTCTCAAATGACCGCACTTACTGAACTAAATAACTTAGAAAACCAAGTAATAAATTCGTTGAGTGCTGCTAATAACAGCGATAAACCAATGTGTTTAGCATTGAGGAATAATAAAACTACTACAGGTTTTGTGCTTCAACGTAATAGTGGTGACTTTTTGGTAGTTGACCGCGATAATATAGGCGCCGCTACTTTTCAACCCAATAAAGACAGCTTTACAAACGTAACAAACTGCCCCTAATTGTCATTCAGTCACCGTAGGATGCGTGACGCTACGAAAATATTTCAACGTAGGGTGCGTGACGGCACTAAAATTCTGAAACGAAGCGCAGTTATTGGTAGCGTCACGCACTGACCGACAAAGTTGTATAAAATCGTCAGGTAGCTGCTGTTGACTGTTCATATCTTTTTTTGAAAAACTTTTAGGCGAACAAAAGTATTTCATAGGGGAACAGTTGACCCTTGCAGAAGTGACGGCAGGAACGATAGTTAATAGTTTGCATTTTGTTGGTATATCGCTTGATAATTATCCAAAATTAAGAGTTTGGCTTGAGAATTTAAATCAACGTTCTGCTTGGGTCAAAAGTTTACCTACACAAGAAGCTATGGAAAGATTTAAGGCTAGTAGGAGTGGTACTTAGCTTTCTTCTCTGTGCCATCTGTGACTCTGTGGTAAAAAAAATATGTCACTGCACAGGAAATATATGTCACTGCACATCTGAGAGGTTGTTTGAAAAGTCAAATAAGGTATAAATTGTCCCAAGCGAGTGGAGCGCAGCGGAACGTAATGCGGAGCATTTGCCGCAGGCTAGAATCTAGGGTTTAAAACTATGTACTGAGATGCTTCTACCTGGTGGGCATGACATTCACAGATACTTTTCAAACATCCTTTGAGACAGATGTGCCACAAGAATAGAACTCTTGTGGGATGGGCACCCTTGCCCGTTCCATTCTAATTTCGCAACTCCCGTAAGATTTTGATATAACCACGCAAAAATTGAGTATGCTTCACAAACCGAAATTCCTTAAAGTGTAAATAACACACAAACAGGGAAATAAACATATGCCTCTCAACACCTACTATACACTTGGACGTTCTGGACTGCGCGTAAGTCCCCTAGCATTAGGCGCCATGACTTTTGGTACCGAGTGGGGATGGGGCGCCGACGAAGATAGCGCACGTCAGTTGTTTAATACATATATAGATGCTGGTGGCAATTTTGTCGATACGGCTGATTTGTACACCAATGGTACTAGCGAAACTTGGTTAGGCAAGTTTATTACTGAGCGTAATCTCCGTGATAAAGTCGTAATTGCCACTAAATTTACTTATAACGCCCAACCAGGAAACCCTAACGCAGGTGGTAACGGACGTAAAAATATTTTGCGTGCGGTAGAAGGTTCATTGAAAAGACTCAATACTGACTATATAGATTTATATATTCTTCACACATGGGACACAATTACACCTGCTGAAGAAGTAATGCGGACACTTGATGATTTAGTTTCCGCTGGCAAAGTACGACATATTGGGTTGAGCGATACTCCTGCTTGGTATGCAGCACGCGCGCAAACTATAGCTGAGTACCGTAATTATGAACCAATTTCTGCGCTGCAACTAGAATATTCCTTAGTTGAACGCAATATTGAGCGCGAACTTATCCCTCTTGGTCAACAGCTAGGAATGGGAACAATGGTATGGAGTCCATTGGCAAGTGGTTTACTTAGTGGTAAATATAAACCAAGCGAATCTGGATTTACTGGAGAAGGGCGCCTTGATACTACACGTGGTATTAGTAACCCAGCGTTTCAAAAAATTAGTGAACGCAACTGGAAAATTGTCACAGAACTCGAAACAGTATCTAAAGAACTTGGACGCAGTATGGCACAAGTAGCTGTAAACTGGACTGCTAACCGTCCTGGTGTCGCAACGGTTATAGTTGGTGCCTCAAAGTTATCCCAATTAGAAGACAATATCCAAGCACTAGATTTTGAAATTCCCACAGAATCTTCTAACCGTTTAGAAGCTGTTAGTCGTCCAGAACCACAGTTTCCTTACAGTTTCTTTGGCGCCGAAATTCAAGGAATGATTCACGGTGGTGTAAAAGTTGGCGATAAACCTGCGGGATATCAGCCAAATGTACTAATTCAATCTGCTGGTGCAGGTGTCTCGTAAAAAATCAACCAAATGTAGAGACGTTACATGTAACGTCTCTACAAATAAATAAATCCCATAATTTAAAAACATGAATAAATCACGACGAACAGTTATATTTGGTGCCATCGCTGGACTATCAGGAATTTTAACCCTTAGCAAAACCCAAGCCAAGCAAGTAGATAATGCAAAAATGGTAATAGACCGTGCTGAAATCATCGATGCAGTTAATATTATACGTTTAGGCGCCGATTTACGCGACTGGAAATCATGCCGTGCAGCTTTTGCCGATAAAGTATTAACAGATTACACTTCTCTGAATGGTGGTACACCTAATAAAGTCCAAGCAGATACATTAATTGCTGGATGGCAAGACTTTTTTATTAAAACCTTTAAAACTACACAGCATCTGATTACCAACCATGCTGTCAATGTCATACTGAACGCAGTGAAGTATCTTAAAAAAGTTTCAAGTTTAAAGAGATTCTTCGCTACGCTCATAATGACAATTCCAAGTTATATAAAGACAATTTTAATTAAATAAATAAATAAATAAGTCTATATTACCATTTAATATATCTTTAATAGTATTAGTCTTGATTTTAGTACGCTAGTCTTTGACTACCTCTTTGGGATAAAAAACATATTCTTTAATAGTTTTAAGCTTCGGCGCCACATCTGTTGGTATAATCTCATCTAACGTCACACCTTTGAGGTGCATAATCATATTTAACTTACTTTGAATAATTCTTAAAGCATTCTCTTGGTTGATTTCTGATTTAGAGGCGCCGTTACAGAATGCCTCTAACTTTGTTGGCTTGTGAATGACCTGTACACCCGTATCAAACCTATCATACTTGCTCTTCACATGGCGCCATAACCAACCCCTTGTTATATCTAAATTCTGTTTTGGAATTAATAAATAATTTGACATAACAGGGATAACTTCGACTGCTGCAAAGTGCGTAATCTGTACTTTAGTACTGATGTCCGAGTTTATTCGCTTACATTGGTGGATTCCAGTTTCATGTTGTAAAGCGCCATATACGCCATCACCTGTTACTTCTAAGGTCACATAACTCAATCCATCGCTATAGTCATCATCTTGGCTACTTCAAGCACCGAAACTTTATAACCGTGGTTTTCTGCCTAGTAATCATACATTCGCCATAAATCTTTTACCCATTGCTGCGGTTGTGTTGTTTCAATCGCAGAAATTATTATGAAAGCTGAGGATTTTGTAGTGTATAATACCATAGCTAATGTTTTGACAAAATTTAGTGTTCGAGTAAAAGTTTTTGACTGAGTGTTACATAAGATTACGTTATTGAATAATGTAGCTCTATAGTGTACAATTCTACCGCCCATTAATTTTTGTGATAAATTACTGAAATTTCGAGTTATAGGCAGAGTTTTTTGAAAAAGACATAAATTTTTCCCACATTGTAAAATCGTTGCTCCATTTTGGGTACAACAAGAATAAGCAGAGTTGAATGATGCTTGTGGGACTTATAATAAAACGCTAGAAGATTGGAATGGTAAACGATTGAGGCGAATTGCACTTCAAATTATTCATCCACAACGCTCAAACTAAAATTTGCTTAGAACAGAATATCCCGGAAAAGATAACCGTATAAATACTGACCGTGGGTTTGACCCCTCCAGCAAGTTCAGTAGAACAACGAATGGTGTCTAAAAGCGTCAGTAAGGAAAATAATTACAGCTTAGATGAAAAATTACGCGACTTCGGTAAATCAGTATCGGGGTTAATTAAAAGGATATATTATATGGTCGCCAATCAGTCGTATATGCGGTACGGCAATTGTGAAAGCGGAAATCGCTCTACAATGCCTTCTGATAGCATGGAGCTATTGCTCACTTATCATCAAAATCCCTCTATAAAACTTCGTAATGAATTAGTCCAGCTACACACTGGTTTGGTTCGTAAAATGGCGCATAAGTTTAGCCATCAATGTAACGAACCTTATGAGGATTTGGAACAAATTGGTTATTTTGGTTTAATTCGCGCAATTGAACGCTTTGACCCTAGTCAAGGTTATGCTTTTAGCTCGTTCGCTGTACCTTATATTCGCGGTGAAATGCTGCACTTCTTACGTGACCGCAGCACTTTACTAAAAATTCCTCGTCGTTGGCAAGAATTATATAACGAAGGACAGAAAGTTCGCAAAGATTTGGCGGAGTCTTTAGGGCGCCCACCTAAAGATTCAGAAATTGCTGACCTACTTGATGTACCATTACACGAATGGCAAGAAACAAAACTCGCTGCCCAAAATCGGATGCCATTGAGTTTAGATGCTACTGTTGTTCATTATGTAGACTGCCAAATTACCTTGGGTGAAGCACTACCTTGCCCACGTTCCACTTCTGTACAGCAAGAAGAAGAAGAACGTCAGCAGTTACAAGGCGCCATTACACAGCTTGAAGATAAACCACGGATGGCAGTAGAACTAGTGTTCTTAAAAGAGCTTTCTCGTAAAGACGCAGCTAAAAAAATTGGCACAAGTCCAATGACTGTAACGCGATATCTGCAAAAAGGCATTCAAGATTTGATGTATATGATGCAATCTCAGCCAATAGCTGCTAATTCCTAAAGAATTTAGTACCAGAGCGTAAGTATGGTTCTTATATGCCGATATGTATTGTACTTTGTAACTAACTGCCCAAATTTTAACGTTATTTTTAGCTCAAACGTCTAACAAAATAAATCGTCGCCCTGATTTAGTGATTCATTTTAATTATTACGACTTTTTCGTTCTTTTTTCAAAGAACATAATGCATTGTTGACAGAAACAAGTGCAAATTGTGCAGCGTCAAAGTCAGAGTTTGTTTTTAACAACTGGCTTGCTGTTTCTAAGTCGTATATCACCTGTTCTAGTTCCAACACAGATAAAAAATTTGCTTTATCTTGGAAGTGTAGAGCAATAATACCCAAATTTAAAGCCGTAGTGATGCGAGTATTGGTGTCTTCTTTTTCAAGCATCTGCATCAAAATATTCATACTATGAGTGGTATGCGAGCCGATTTTGATTAATGCTTTAGCTGCATTGATTTGAACGTGTAAGTCTTCGTCTTGCAAAGCGTTTACTAAATATGGCGCCGCTGAATTCGCTAATGTACCAAACATACCCAAACCGTCAACAACAGCAGCACGCACTCGCGTATCTGTATCTGTTAGTGCTGCAATTAATTGTGGAACAGCAAAACCAGCTTCAGCAATATTAGGTAAAGCTAAAGCCGCTTTTGCACGTACTCCTGGATAATTATCGTGTAAGGCAGCAGCTAGATGTACAGTAGCTTTGGGATGACGAATATGACTTAAAGCTTCTACAGCTTTCGCACGTACCCATTCATCAGAATCTTCCAAACTCATAATTAGTGGTTCAACAGCAGTTATCGCTTGAGAACGAAAACAACCAAGTGCAAACGCAGCAGTCGCGCGCACTTGTGAGTCTGTATCTTGTAAAGCATTAATTAGTGCTGGAATTGCTTTGCAGTCACCAATTTTGCAAAGTGACTCAATCGCGTTGATACGAACCGTCACGTTGTCATGTTTTAATAAAGTAATCAACTCAGAAACGGTCTGTTTATCTTGTCCCATTGGCGGTAAAGTTGTCTTAACAGCATCCGAACAACCCCATGATTTAAGTTGCCATTTTTTGATAACCATAAGCGATTGCTTCACAAGATTTTTCATTACTATGAAACGCTAGAAGAAGCTGCAATTGTCATGGTTCTGCATCCTGGATTTTTTCTAGGTAACAAAGAGCTTACATTTTATTTGCCACTAGTAATATTTGTATCTTTCGTATCAATTTCGGAACAGCGTTTTGGTTTGAAACTAGTAGGTATAATTATCCTTGGCTAGAGTTTAATTAAAAATCGAATCGCAAGGTTTACAGAACTCAATTCAGGTGTTTTGTACTAATACACTCTTAAAATCTGAATTACGGAAAATTCTCAAACTTTTATTTATTTTCTTCCATCGCATAAAAATTTGGGCGCCAAAATGTAGAGACCGAATTTATTCGGTCTTGGTTTATGGTGTACACGTCTCTACATTTGTGGAAATTCGCGTGCTGTAATACTCGGTCTTAGCGTATACTCCAATAATGCTGTTGCCTACTTCAAAAAATGTGCCATTTTTTTCATCCTCACTAAACTGTAAATTTGGATATTTTGCTGCAAGCTCAATAGCTGAAAGCGCTTTGCCATCAATTTGGCCGGGTAAAATTCCTGTGGAACCGATGTAAAAAATAAGCGGTGAAATATTTTCGCGGTAAACCCTATCTATATGATGACTCAACTTGGTATTTGCCGCTGTAAAAGCTGTTACCGTTTTTTCTTTATTTACCAAAATACCGTTTCGCTTGGCTTCTAATATACTATAGTCGGTGCCAGCACCAACTTTATTAAGTATTGCACTAACGATACCGTTATTCTCAAAGCCAAGAAAGTCATCAAAAATAGGCGCCATTAAATCATCTACTGCTGTAATCTTCATACGCGCGGATGGTGACTTACGTCGGAAGCAAATGTTTTCTTCCCACGTCATTTCAAATTTTGCCTTTTGGAACGCTTCACCCGTTTGACTATTCTCCTCCGGAGACACTTCGTGAACGTAAGCACGATACATTCTATCAAGGAATTGATTCGCGCTCATTAATTTACCAAAGTTGAGAATATCTCGACTACCGATATCAATTTTATAGCTCACACGTGTATCAATTACACCCGTGGCTAGCGCTGTGTTGATATCAGTATACTCATTTGTGGTTGGAAAATTAATATACACATTTTTCGACAAATAATGTTTTCGCAATTCATCTAATTGGTCAGGGATATATACATCTGATTTCTGCTTAAGATGTGCCTTGATAATACTTAATAGCACTTTCATCTGAGCAAGTTCATAAAATAACCCATCTACATTATTGAAATGTGCATCAAATGTTACCAGAGATAAATTATCGAGTAAAATTTCATACTCCGAACTAAAATCAAATTTTTCTGCTAGAACTACACCCTTAGCTTTAAGTAAATCAAAAGTTTTCTTGGCACTTATTTTGACTCGTAACGACCTGATATTAACTTCACCATCACTGACAACCGTATAATTATTAAACTTGTAAAGGTCATTTGCTAGTAAACCCGCTACTTCAATAATTGGTGTTTTATGTTCTGCTGTCACCAATTTAACTCGACGTTTTATCAACATGTTAATAGTGGCAGTATTGCGGTTAAGTTCAAACGTCCCCATATCAACATACTCACCCGCATCAATATATTGGGTTTTCAACCAAGGTTCTATCAAGTCTCCCTTAGTATCACGTACACCTTTTATACGCTTAATTCCTTGATGTTGGTAGTTTTCCTGTAAATGCTTAAAGTTGATAATAATACTGTTGCGATGCTCCTCTAAGATTTTAATCAATTCGAGCAGCGATATTTTGGCGCCTGTTTTAATTTCCATATTTCTAGCTTCCCTGGATAGATTGTTATAGACGAATGAACCATCCGTTACATCCGTTGTATCCGTTGCAATGCAGATATTACAAAATGTTTACTCTACACTTATGCGCCCTATATTTATAGAAGTCGTATCGGCGCCGTGAATAAATACATAATACTATAGTACTATCAGAATGTCAAGGTTGTGGGTATGAGGCGCCGGGAATACCAGTATATTTCTTTATATAAGTTTAAAAAAGTACTTATGAAATATGAAATAAAAATTACTAGAATTAAGTAAGTTAGACGACAAATCAGGCTTAAGAGTCTATCATGAGGTATTTTATGCATCGCCAGCTTTTTTCGGGTACTGTTTTTGCTGTAATAGTTACTACATCACTACTCGAAATGGCTCCCAATTTTGCAGTGACTAAGAGTAATTGTTCGATGCAGCATGATGTTAAGGAGTTAAAAGCAAACTGGGATAAGAAGAATAATTTAAATTTTTTGGTTTTGGCAGGTGGTGGCGCCCCAGACCATAATGAAATAGCTTTAGAAAAGAACGTTCTTTATTTTCAACGAACGCTTAGTCTATTGGGATACGACCAAAAAGACGCATCGGTATACTTTGCCAATGGTAATGATGGTGAAGCGACTATTCGCTATATAGATGATGCGGGTAACGAGAAATTTAAAGTGCCAGCTATTCCTGAACTTAAAGGCGCCTCAACTTTAGATAATTTAATTAGCTGGGTACAACAAGCTAGCCAAACTCCTAAAAAGCCAATATTAATGTATTTTACAGGACATGGAATTCCTAACGAACAAGATTTGAATAATAATGCATTGACGCTTTGGAACCGTAAATCAATGAGCGTTAAAGAATTTTCCACGATGCTCGATAAAATGCCGCAAGAAACACCTGTAGTGGTATTAATGGCGCAGTGTTTTTCTGGTTCTTTTGCCAATTTTATTTATACTGGGGGTAATCCGCAGCGTCCAGTTGCACTACAAACACGGTGTGGTTTCTTTGCAACTGTTAAAACACGACCTTCGGTAGGATGTACACCACTAGTTAACGAAGCTGACTACAAAGATTATAGTTCAAGCTTCTTTGCTGGGTTGAGCGGTAAAAATCGGATTGGACAGCCTGTAGCTTCAGCCGATTATAACAAAGATAATAAAGTTTCTTATGCTGAGGCTCATGCTTTTGCTAAAGTTGATGAGCAAACAATGGATTTACCTATTTCGACTTCGGAATCTTGGTTACAAGAAAAAGCTACCTCTGAAGATATGAAAAGAATAATGCAGCAACCGATAAGCGAAATTATTAGAACTGCACGTCCAGAGCAAAAGTATGTAGTTAATTCGATAGCCAAAATGTTTAACTGGAATTCTACCAAGTCTTATGGTGATAATTACGACCAGTTAAGCGCTTCGGAGTATGATACCGAAGAGAAACAAGCTTATTTAAAACGCTTGGGTATGGAACTTATAGATATTAGTATGGAAAATAATATTCGTAAATCTGGTAATCAACAGCAAATAGCCATTTTGAATAATCTGCTTAAATGTGAAAGTTCGGCGCCGCGTTAGGTAGGGTGCGTGAAACCTATTTCAATCTATCATTGTAATGCAATATTAAAGTGCTTTCACGCACCTTACGTGTTAAATATTTCTAGTATTTGGCGACAAATTTGTTTGAGTCGTTCTCCGACTTGTTCAGATGGCATGGTGGCGCCTACAAACTTCCAATTTTCCACCGTAGAAAGGCGCCAAGCTTCACCGCGATGGTCGAAACCAGCGACTTCAACACCCACACAAAAACGCGAATTAGTTTCTGGGTCTAAGTGCAGACGAATTTGAAACAGTAAACTGCGAACACGCCACGACCGACTAATACCAGGAAAATGAAAACCAATATCAATTGAGTCAGGATCAATTAACTCGCGAGTGTCGGGGTCATTGTGCCAAGGCTTAAGGTCAGATTTTGCATCTGGAAATTCGCGCTTGAATAAATTAACTACCGTGGCTATTTTACTAGTGAATTCAAGACTGGTTGCCATTTCAGCTGCGTTCACGAATTATCCTCCATTCTTACTGCATCGATGATTCCCGAATTTGTGACGACACTAAACTTGCTTTATTGGTGTTACAGCTTAACAATACTACACAAAGAAATCAACTTAAAAATTAGCATTTTATAATATTTGTGTCCCTAGTTGTATTTTTTGAAACTTTTGATACAAAAATTTTTGAGTTATAGAGGCTTATTGAGCAATTATACTCAATTTTACTTGGAAGTGATAAAAGTTGCCAGTTTTGTAGTATGCAAGTTGTGAGCTAGTAAATCAGGTATGTTCATAAAACAAGAATTACCAATAAGCACTCGTAAACAAGGCCGCTCCGATCTAAAATGACAACTGTTATATGGCTATCAAATCGTATGCAGCTTATGGCGCGTCAACGGAGCATCATTTCTTTAATACTGGTATTTTTGGCAACTTTCTTAATGAGTTGTGGTGGACCCACCGTTGCCACTCCACCTCCTACCTATACGCAAGCGCAACTAGAAAAGATTCAGGGATATTTAACTGATATCAAAGCAGTACGTGAGCGTAAATCAGAACTTGGAGAGTTAATTGACGAAAAAGAATGGATTAAGGTGGGTAATTTTATACATGGACCAATGGCGGAAGCGCGTTTGGACATGACATATATTGTTCCTAACTTGCTGCCATCTGAACAGGCGCCTGCGCGTAAAGTTGCACGCGATGTGTTCGACCACTTAGTCAAAGTTGACCAAGCAGCTTCTTCTGGTAATCAGCTTGTTGCTGCCAGCAACTTTGAAGCGGTATATTCGGATATTGACAAATTCCTGAATTTAATGCCGTCTAAGCTTAATTCTGCTGAAGAAGGTTAATCTGGAATAAAGGGGCTAGGGAATTAGTCCCTGGTCTCTTACTCTCAAATCATGTACATAGCAATTATTGGATGTGGCATCGTCGGCGCCGCAATAGCATACGAACTGAGTCAAGTTCCGGGATTAAAAATTACAGTTTTCGACCAAAAACCGCCAGCACAAGCTTCAACAGGGGCGGCATTAGGTGTATTAATGGGCATTATTAGCCACAAGACTAAGGGTAAAGCGTGGCGAATGCGAGAACAGAGTATTGCGATTTACGAAGAGTGGGTTCCCAAATTAGAAGCTGTTTCTGGGCGTAAAATACCTTTTAATCGTCAGGGAATCTTGATGTTACTAACTCCAGAAGATCCCCCCAACCCCCCTTACCAAGGGGGGCTTAATTCTAACCCCCCTTATCAAGGGGGGCAGGGGGGATTACAATGGGAAAATTTAGCAGCAATTCGTGCTAAACAAGGTTGGCAGTTAGAAGTATGGGACACAGCTAAACTAAAGCAAGCATGTCCACAGCTAAATGCTGAACAAATTACTGGCGCCGTATATTCTCCATGTGACCGTCAACTTGACCCAACAACATTGACATTAGCTTTGGTAGATGCAGCAATGTCAAATGGTGTAAGTTTCAAATTTGGCGTAGAAGTTAACGGGTTTAGTCCTCTAAGTATGAACTCAGAAGAAGTGTGTCAATATGTCGAGACAAGCGCAGGTAAAATATCTGTAGACAAAGTGATTATATCTGCTGGGCTAGGTTCAACTGCTTTAACAGCGCAGTTAAATCAAAAAATAGATATTCGTCCTGTATTAGGGCAAGCTATACACTTTCATGTTGGACACGCACTTGGCAACCCAGATTTTCAGCCAGCGATTACAGGGGATGATGTCCATATTGTTCCATGCGGCGCTGGCATTGTACCCGCAACAGATTATTGGGTAGGCGCCACTGTAGAGTTTCCCAACACTGATGGATATAGCTTACCTCCTGATACTGAATTATTAAAGTCAGTCAAACAGCAAGCTATCTCTTTTTGTCCTGAACTTAAAAACGCGACTATTACGCGCACATGGTCAGGTTTACGTCCCCGTCCCGAAGGGCGCCCTGCCCCAATTATTGAAAAACTACCTGGGTATAGCAATATTCTTGTTGCTACAGGACATTATCGTAACGGCGTTTTGCTGGCGCCTGCAACTGCGGTAACAATTCGTGAGATGATTATTTCAAATATCTAAATATTGAATCCCCCCCAGCCCCCCTTAATAAGGGGGGAGTAAGAAGTTTCTTTTAGCTTATTAATAAGGGGGAGTAAAAACTTTCTCTTAGCTTAGTAATGGGAAATAAGAATTTTCTCTTAGCCCCCCTTATTAAGGGGGGTTGGGGGGATCAAACCACAAATACAAACAGATAAAAAACCGTGTCAATAGCAGAAAAAAAGATAAAAATCGACTCACATGAATGGTTTTACCGCGAATCTGAACCCATTGGTCGCAGTGATTTATTACCTGTAATATTACTGCATGGATTAGTATCACAAAGTTACAGTTGGCGAAATATTATTCCAGCATTAGCACAGCAGGGAACACACGCAATTGCACCAGATTGGATTGGATACGGGTTTTCTTCTAAACCAGAAAAACGTGATTTTGCGTATACACCCGATGCATTTATTACTGCATTAGAAAAATTTATCACAGAATTAAAGCTTGAAAGATTTTCTTTAGTCGTTCAGGGTTTTCTAGGTTCAGTTGGCTTACAATACGCTTTACGTCACCCTGAGCAAATCGCTAATATAGCAATTTTGAATGCACCAATTTCTTCAACTGCCAAAGTACCTTGGAAAATTCAGCAAATGGGTTTACCCTTGGCAGGTGAAATGATGACCCAAGACCCATTATTAGTTGATAGAACATTAGAAGGTGGCGCCCGTTATCGTATCGATGACGAACATTTAGATATTTATCGTAAACCATATTTAAAAAGTTCATCATCAGGACGCGCGCTTTTAGCAACTATTCGTAACTTGCAACTAGATAAAGCCATGCAAGAAATCGAAACTGGATTTAAAGAATGGAAGCAACCAGTATTAGTACAATGGGGAGCAATAGACCCTTGGTTATCTGTAGATATGGCAGAAACCTTTGCGAAAGCTACACCCGATGGAGAGTTAGTAAAACTTAATAACGTCGGTCACTACCCACAAGAACACTACCACGAAACAATTTTGCAAGACTTGTTACCATTCATGCGACGCTCAGAAAAATCTTAAAGGATGTTTTGAAATGTCATGCTGAACGCAGTGAAGCATCTAGATTCTATATTTTAAAATGTCATGCTGAACGCAGTGAAGCATCTAGATTCTTCGCTACGCTCAGAATGACAATTTATAATGCGCGACTAATGACAATTTATACCTTAGATTCTACCCTTCGGGGCTAATGACAATTTAATCTTTTAGAGATTCTAGTAACCACTCTTGTATCTGAACTATATTAATAAGATGTTGGTTTAAATTACAAAACAGGAAGCACTTCGCCACAATACGGCTCGGTAAAATTCGCAACATCCGTACACGTATACAAAAGTACTATATATTCTCAATATCAAAATACGATGGACAGTAAAATCGTTATATTTCAAGGATAAAAACTAGCAAGCATCTACTGAGAATGATTATTTGAAGGTTCAAGTTATATTTTTTGAATAAAGCGTGACATGAATCAATATAGCCATTTATTCTATTCGCTTAGAAATCAATATTGATTTCTCACCCTTGAAGCATAATCAAAAATGGCAGAAGCATCTGATATCGGTTCCAAACGTTTGATAAGTCTGGCGCCACAGCAGTGGGCAAACTGGGTGACAGGCGCCTCAGATATAATAGTTAAAGAAATTCCCAACTCAGAATTTCAATGGGTTAGTCGTGAAAGCGATGTTTTAATTCGTGCAGAAAGTCCAACACTTGGAAAATTCTTTATTCTCAACGAATTACAACTGCGTTATAAAATGAGGATGCCAAAACGAATGCGCGCATATACAGGGTTAGCGGAAGAAAAGTACGACCTACCTGTATACCCTGTCCTGATAAACATCATAAAAGGAAGCGATACCAAAATACCCACTCGCTTCAAATCAAAATTCATGGGTTTATTAGCACGTCAGGACTATAAAGTTATTAATCTCTGGGAAATTGACGCACAGGTAGCCTTTAATGGATTGTCTTCTCTGCTACCATTTGTGCCAATTCTCAAAAATGGTGGTAACGAAGCAACAATTGAGCAAGCATTGCGAGTACTGCGTGCTGATGAGCAATTAGAGCAATTTGAAATGCTCCTAGGTTTTTTTGCTACATTTGTGTTAGATAGTCCATTAGTACAACGTATAATGAGGTTAGATATGGCAGTACTACAACAATCACCTTGGTATGAGCAAATTCTTAAAGAAGGACAGCAAATAGGAGAAGAAATTGGTGAGCAGCGGGGTATTTTATCAGCAATTGAGTTAGGACTTGAGTTAAAATTCGGCGCCGAAGCATTACAATTAATGGAATCTATTTCTCAAATTTCAGATTTAGAGCAACTTAAAGTAATTAAAGACGCAATTAAAATTGTTGACAGCTTAGACGAATTGCGTCAATTAGTTCAGAATTAAAGTAGGGTGCGTGAAAGCACAAATAAGTAAAAATAGAAGCACCAAATCTACAAGCTTTCACGCACCATCGAAATTTATAGTTAGCAAAGCGCGATTCTCAATATTAAAACGCTTAATTAGCCAATTTTTGTTAAGTAATTTTTAATTATTCGCAGCATACTTGCACTACCTTTGCTATTAACTAAAAGAATCGGCGCCAGATGTGGTGGACGATTTGCTTCAATAAAATTAGTTGCTGCATGTTTTGCGCTAGCTGTCACCATTAAAACAATGTCAGAGTTTTTAACCCACTGTCCGAGTCTATCAGTACCACCTTTATCATGACTAATATTAACTTTTACTTTAGAAGCTGCTTCTAAAATGCTTTTGACTCTTAACGCTGCGGTTTCAGTAAGAGTATAAATGAGTACTGATTTACCATTGAGCTTTTGAAAAATATCTACTTCACTTTCTTGCTCTACAATTTGTTTATCAAATAACCATGAAAATGCTTCTTCAAACTTTAAGTCCTTAACTAAAGAGCGCAAAATTCCCCATTGTTCTTCGTCGATGCGTCCTGCAAAATTTCGTAAGCTTTCGGCTACAGTAAATAAAGTTTGCTCGCGCACGCTCATATTTTGACTAGAATTTAATACTAGTATATCGAGTAAATCTAATGCCCAATCAACTTTTTTCGGAGATTCATAGCGCTTCCAAAGGTCTAAAGCACAGTTGATTATATCTGTATACTTTTTAGCATCCAAACCAAGATTTAACAGTGCAATTACTAAATCGTTAAACAATACTAAATCGGCATCTCCACCTTCGGTACTTATAACTAATATTTCTAACAACAATTGATAAAGGTTAAAAAATTCACTACGAGGAAATAACTGATCCTTTTGGAAAAATCCCAATAAATAAGGAATTGCATTGTGTAGAACAGATTCAGCTTTCGAGCCAACTGTGCTTAGTAATTCCTCAAATTCGTATACAGCATTTGGTTGTACGAGTAAACTTGTAACATCCCATTCGCTAGAACCCTGACGTGCAGTAAATAGCGCACGCTCCCAAGTTGGCTGTTTATCTAGTTGTGATAACCATTCTAACCAGCTTGCTGGAATTGTTTCGGCTAATTGAGTATTTGTTACCTCTTCGGTACTCCCTCGCCATCGGTTTAGGCAATCTTGGTTCCAACGTAACTTCAAAAAAGCTGTTTGTTCTTCAATCGTAAGCTCATCAAAAGCTTGTAATGCGGTTTTTTCTGCTTCTAATGTTTGTAACTCGTAGGCGCCTTGAAACAGTAAGCTAACTTTACGCTGTGATAGTGGAACATCGCGCAACACTAAAAATAATTGGTCAAAATCTGCTTCAGACGCTAATTTTTCGGCTTGTTGTAAAGGGTCTTCTTCATTACAAGGTGTAATATCAGGTAAAGATTGAGCTAGTCTTTCTAAGTAGTTACGGTGTTCTGCTGTCTCAATTGCTAGTAGCTCATCACGTAAAGCTGGTTTTTTTGGTTCTACGCTTACAGCTAGCAGCATAAATAACTTTAATACTTCTGGAACTTTACTACCTGCACGGGCAGCAAAAAGATTTTGATATCGGGGAAAAACAAATTCTTTAAAATAAGCTATTGCGCTACTAGGAGTGTTTTTTTCTTCAAAGTGCAGAAGTTCAACTTGGTATACTGCTTTTAATAATGCGATTGTAACGGCAAACGGTCTTTTGACTTGCAAAAGGTTGCTAAGTTCTGGAAGCGTGAGTAATTCATTCCATTGTTCTAACTCTGCTAAAAGTTGCACACGCAAAAATAAAAGATTGAGTGCATCTAAGCGGTGTTGGTTAGCGAGGTACTGTAGTTCTTGTTCTGCACAACTGCGGGCGCCTGCTTGTAGCGCCATATAAAAATCCCGCAGTACTCTACCTGTTGGACGGGGAATTTCTCTATTATGTTTGACACAGCGCGCGCTTACTTGGCGCATCCGTTCAAGTGCTTGCCAAATTTGAGAGGAATCTCCGTTAAATTTTATTGCATTACCTTGTGTAAATTGATTGATTGCCGCTTCTATAGGGTCTTGTAAATTTAGTTGTGCAGTTTGTCCCCGATACGTTGAATACGTTGGCCCCACAAATGCCATTAATTCTTCGCTTAAACGACGTAACTGTTTTGGTGAAAAAGCAATGCCATACCAATCTACCTGATTGTTTATTGGGCGCCAGCATGGAAGGATGGTAGGTTGAGGTGTACTCTGGGTCAACAACTCTACCCAAGGACGAATTTTCGCGCTTTTTCCTTCGGTACGCTTAATTTTGTCTAAATCAAATTTATTACTGGCGCCGAAAAACTGTTCCAGAAAACGAAGAGTACTAGCATTGCTTTTATTCATCACTGTTTTATCCTACACAACTCCCCAACGACTGCCAAAAATCAACTGTTGTTCGGCAATTACTTCTGGTGATGTATCATAAGTTAACGCTTCCTCGTTTACAGTTATACCGTTATAAGTAAAATTCATAGAACCAGCTAAATAATACCCGTCTCCTAAAATACCCTTAGAATGAAGTTCATCAGTACTATGGACATGACAATTAACACCATCAGTTTTGAGAAGAAGTGCTTCTATAAAACTGCGGTTGTGTTTATCTGGACGAGTTGCAACATGTACTATGGTTCCTCGTTGAGTCAGGGTACTAAGAATTTGAGAAAGTAAAATACGCGAACGACTCCAAGACGGTTCTAAGCACATAAATGAATTACTAGTATTATCTATAACTTGGATATCAGATATCCACGGTGAAACAAGCCATATACATTTACTAGAAGTAAGAAGTTCTGCAACGAATATAGCTTGCAGCAAGTTAGGAACTTGACGAGAACTTAAAGGACATTCTTGATAATATTTATTTCTAACTGTTGACGCTTGTTATCGTATAATGCTGGTGATGCAAAGTCGTTCCAAACACTGCCTCTATTTGTATTAACTAGCTTCATAGCAACCCAATCCATAAAAGCATAAACAGCTTGAATTCTAATTACATAACGGTTGGCAATTGGTAGAAAGCGTTTTTCTAAAATTGGACTAAATAGCATATCGTAATTTTGATAAGCTATGCGGTCGCGTCCATAGTCAGAAAGTACTACTACAGTCCAAGGTCGCATCGTTCTTTTTCGTCCTGCACGTCCTTTTCGCTGAAGAAAAGAAGCCATATCGCGCGGTGCTTTATGTTGAATAACACCTCCAACATCTGGGTCATTAAATCCCACTTCTAACGATGCGGTAGCAACAATGATATCTGCATCTAAAGCTACTCCTGTATCTTGAGAGCTTGTACGTCCAATACTTAATGGAACTTCTAAGCGATGACCAATTTCTTGGCACATAAACCAAGATTGACCAGAAACTAAACGCTCTATACTATTAGATGCACTATGCGCGCGTAAAGCTGCTAAAGGTAATCTTCCTCTAATTTGGCGCCCCCAACTATTTTGTGCTTCAGTATCTAATAAGTTATGAAACAAACGATTTGTAACATCTAAGTCATCAGTAAAAGCAAAAACACGTGAACCATAAAAGTCTTTGCTAAGAGGTTCAACATTAGGGTCTAGTACACGTCTTAATAATACTGCTGTTAATATACTACTTGATAATAAAGTAGTACCTGATACAGGGTCGCCTCTGAGAACAAGTTGATATTCCATCCCTTCAGCAATTAAGTCATCACCAGGATATATTTCTTCAACCCGACCTAAATTTAAACCAGTAAGTTGGCTAAAAAATTCTGCTGCACTTTCTAATGTTGCCGAAAGTCCAGTATATTGAACTTTATTTTGAATGATGTGTTGCCAACGTCGCAATAAATAAGCAACTTGGGCGCCATGTATTCCCGTGTAAGTATGCACCTCATCGAGTAATATTATTTGAGGAGTTAAAGGCGCCCTAATTCCAAACACATGACCATATTTAGAATCACCCATCGACCGATTTAACATTTCCGTCGTAGTAAAAACCAGGTCAGGGGGAGTTTTCGCCATTCTATCGCGCGTGAGAATTACTTCCGACTCATCAATAACATTACGGCAATCTCGGTTTAAACAAGTAAGCTTCTCTCTTTTTGCCTCCAAATCAGCACGTTGCCAAGATAAAGTACCATCACATTCAGGACATCGTAAATAAGGACAGGTATAACCACCGCTTTCAGAATCCCATTTTTCATCTACGTCTTCTAATGTTGCGCTTCGGGGAGTGAGACCAAAAAAGGCGCCGATAATAATTTTACGCTTGTTATTACCTAAAACACTATCAAGGCGCCGTGCTTGTTGGTAAGTTTCCGAAAATTGGTCTTTGAGCAGTTCATTACGAGGATAAATCGCTAAACCCTTACTCCAATACTCATCTTTTTTAAGAAAACCAGCAATATGTGCCAATGCAGGCAAGTAAAAAGCTAAAGTCTTCCCTGTCCCCGTTCCCGCACAAACAATCATCCCCCGACTTTTTGTACTATTCAAATCGCGCAACATTCTACTCGTCGCGCGTAATTGAAAATCAGCCAATAAAATTTGATTATCCTTCTCAGGTAAATCAAGAATAGCTGTAATTGCTTGTTGCCGTATGGGAGTTAATACTTTGTCATTCTGTAAATTCTCAATTACAGTTTGTAACGTAATATGTCTTCTAGGATAAACTCTAGGGGTAATTTGCAAACGATAGTCAGCAACCATTGTAGGGGCAGTTTGCCAATTATTGCTAGGGAAAAGCTGACG
Organism: Calothrix sp. FI2-JRJ7; assembly: GCA_019359675.1. Lineage (GTDB taxonomy): Bacteria > Cyanobacteriota > Cyanobacteriia > Cyanobacteriales > Nostocaceae > Dulcicalothrix. Next base: position 313,685 of record JAHHGX010000020.1, on the reverse strand, counting down.
AAGACGCGCGAATAACCTTACAGCCTCAGCCATGCGACTGCGGTATAGGCGCCGACCTCTGATGTTAAAATCGAATATAAGGCGCCGTTCGAGCATTAACTCAACTAAATCCCAAGCATCCTCATCAATATCATTATTATCAAAGAAATCTTGTGCTAGTTCTTCTATTTCCTCTTCAGAAAACCCACCATCAACAATACCCCACGAGAGAAGTTGCACCTCTTTGCGCTCTAAGGTATCAAGAAATTCCCTAATTAACTTATCCCAATCAATAACCATATAACGCAAAAACGAGTATTGTCATTAGTCGCGAAGCGAAGAATATGTATATTTAAATTAAGCGAATTTTTAATGAATCTGAGATATTATGTTTATTAATCCAATCTTGGACTTCTGGAGTTAAAAGACTTAAAGAGGCGCCTTGATTTGCAGCATCTTTAAGTAGTCGTAATACAGTATCTGGTACTTCATCTGAATTTAAACTATTCCAGCATAACTTTAATAGTTCTATCTTACGTTCATATTTTTCAAATTCTACATTATTTTTAGGAAAATTAATATCTTTTATTTCCTTATCTAAAATACGTATTTCTTGAACCGTATCTTTAAAAGCTTCTACTTTAGATAACACATTCAGCATATCATTATTTGTACTGGGCATTGTTTGCTTAATATAAATATTCCATGCTTGACTTAATTGCTGTTCTATTGTATTTTTTAGACCTCTTATGCTTGAGATAAAACTGTTTGCTTTAAAATTATTATTTTCAATAATCCACTCAGGATTTTGCCGAAATTTTTCTTCAGCTTCAGCAATAATAGATACTAGAGAGTCAACTTTTGGAACTACGTCAAAATTTGTTAGCTCTCGTTGCCGAAACGCACGTACAGCTTCAACAATTGGTTCAATCATGGTTAAAGCATCATTTATGTGCTTTTGCCTCGATTGGAATGCTTGAAGATTATCGGCAATTCTTTGCTGAGTTTCTTTCTGCTGGCATAAATCAATCAATTCTTGAGATTTACTAATGAGCATTACATTTATCCTTTAATTTCATTCAATAAATTTTTGAGTTTAGCCAAATCATCTTTTATTCCTTGATGACAAGAATTTACTGAACCTTGTCCTAATTGTCCTAAATCACCAATTTGATTTTTTGCTTCTAAAGTCGAAGCTCCAATAAATCTATGTGTCTGATTCAAAAAATCTTTAGAATCACTAATTACCTTTTGAAAATCTTCACTCAAATAAACAAGAGTTTTACCTCTCCCATTTTCCGCTTCTTTCTCTGCTTGGATACGTCTCATATTTTCTTGATACTTAGTAATTGCAGTACGACGGAATTGTTCGATAACTTTTTTAATGTCATCAATGTTTTTAACACCACGTAATACTCCTGCAATTTGTGCATTTTCTAAAGCAGAACTTACAGTATCAATCACTTCTTTCTTATTGAAATTTTCCCCCAACTCTGATATTAACAATTGGTAAATTTCAAATTGACGTTGATATTCTTCTTCAATACTTTTTTCAAGCAGTTCATCTACATCTTTACGAGCATTATAAATTTCTGAAAATTTACCACTAACATCTTCTGGAATCTCACACTGAGGTTGCCAGGATTTTCTGATTTTTTCTAAATGGTCAATAATTTGTATGGAATCAATAATTTGAAAATCTCTTGAACTACCTTTAGTACAAGCAATTCGAGTTTGAACAATTTCTAGTAACTCATCACGGTGTTTTTTCAAAGATTTTAAAAGATTTTCCCAACTCTCACTACGACCTGTATCGTTTCTATCTAAATCTAAAAATAACGCATTAATTAAGTTTTCTAGAGAATTAGTCGAGTGTCCTCCCATTGTTGCAGCAATCGCTAACAGTTCTACTGCTGCTGGAACTGGATTCCAAATTTCTCCAGATTCTCTAGGATAAAGACGAATTGCTTTCAATACATACTGACTCCATTTTTCTAGAAGCTTGCTATAGGTTAGTAAATAACGGTCACCGTTCGGAAACTTCCAGTTTTTGTGGTGACTATATAGTAAAATTCCTTGGAATGCTACAGCAGTTTCAAGAAACTCGTTCTTATCATTAGGGTTAAGAGGTAATAATAACTTTACACCAAAAACTTTTTCTCTTGTAAACCTCGGACTATGGAAGTAAATATTTTTCTGTTTAAAATACTTACTTGTGTTACTAGCAAAAAAATTTTCTAGTAAAAGTTCATTATCCAACTGGATTTTTTCAACTATTGCAGGAAAAAGAAACGTGCGTATATTTTGTGCTATGTCTTGAGGTAATATTGATTCGTTGTTCCAGTTATCCAGAATTTTTAGCTTTTCTTGTAACGTTTCTGGAATTTCTGGTTCTTTATCAACTGATTTTGGTTCGGTTATATAACTTCCTCCACCTTCACCCGTGCGTGGTGTGGGAAGATTATTTTGAGGGTTTGGAATGGTACGTTTATTTTCGGTTTGCTGAATTTTGGCGCCGAGAGTTGGTAGACTAAAAGCAGTATGAACAGAAGCAGGTAGGTCACAAAGCTCATTACTGTCAGTCCATAAGTCTATAAGTATTGCACGTCGCTCAGTATTGTAAGGGTCTTTTGTTCTAATATCTGTTTGGAGCATAGTATTCAAACGCACCTTACCAAAATGCTCTCGCAAAGTCACAGATGGGAAATTACCTTTCTTAATATCATTGAATCCATTTTCTAAAGTATACTTTAGTACATCTTTAATGAGAATGCGGGGGTTAAAGTTACCTGTATTGACACGATTCCACATTTGTTCTAAAGCTTTGGGTGTGAACGGATATAATCCCATGTCGTTAACATTCCCAAAACCTGCATGACAAGCTTCACGATGTTCGCAATCGTTACACGCACTGACGATAGATTCTTGTTGAGAATCCTCTTCTTGGTTGTTTTTTGCCCAGTCGGAGATAACCTGATTTTCTAAACGAACCGTATTTAGGTATCTAGACACAAACTCTTGAATATCATCTGGGGTAATTAAAGATTGATTATCAACTGTACCAATATCGAGGTTGACACTAAAGGTAATACGCTGTTGAACGGTATCGATTAAACTTTGGAAATAACCTGTAGTACAAGCTAAAGCAGTACGAATTGCACACAAAGGTTTACTTCCTGGTTGCTGTGGTCGAGCTAATACTGCTTCTAACACCTCTCGGTCAATACCTTGTAATTTCGCAAAATCTTCAATTAGTAAAACTAACTCGACACCCTGCTCCGCTAAAGTTTCACGCACTTCACGCATTAATCGCTGCAAGTCTTCCCGACCTAAGCTAAGTACTTGTTTGATAGCTTCGTTAAGATGTTCGTTCAACCACTCAACTGTAGTTTTTTGAAAACTTTCATTACTAATCAGAAAAGTATAAAACTCTTGGGTTTTTGCCGCTGACTTTTGCCAGTTAAGGATATCAAGGGGTAAGTCTTCTATCGAAAATCCTTGTCTTTCTTCGATAATTTCGACTTTATCCTTATATCCTAATGTATGAGTGATGAGACGATGAATAATACCATCATCTTTTAACCAATATTCACGGAAAAAAGGGTCGTGTAGAAAAGAGTCGAGTTTTTCAACAAGATAATTTTGCTCGTCAGTAAGTTGAGTTATATCTCGGTTTCCATTATGACTCGATGCTGCTGCAAGTTCGTTAAGAAGTCTCACCCTTGCTTGAGTTTCCGTTAACGTATAAGTTGCTCGGTTCACACGTTGACGGTATTCATCAAACCTTTCTCCTTCCACTTCATTAAGGATAAGAGTAATAATATCTTTTAAATTTGTACCAATTTTTGGAATTAGTAGTACTTTGCGTTTCTCGGTTGATTCGATATTCGCATCTAACCAACGAATTAAGTGTGACTTCCCAGTACCAGAACCACCTAAAACTGGTACAAATGCAAAATCTTTTTCAGCAAGGAAATCTCTAAGAAACTGCTGCTCATTGTACTCATCCCGTGATGATGCATTAATGAGTTGCTGACGGTACATCGCAATTGGGTGGTGAGTCGCTAAAAACAAATGTTTTTCGGGTTGAGTAGCTTCTACGTTCATAACCCGATGTACCATATCCAAATTCCAACAAACAAACTTTTCAAAACTCATGATTTATTACCTTGCCAAATAATATGAGAAATTCGTCCAGCATCATCAACTTGGTTATTTGCCTTTGGTAATATCATGATGTCAGCATCTGACTCCCTCTTCATCTCGATATAACCTTCTGCACGTAAACGAAACAAAGCAAAAGCAGTACTAGTAGAAAGGTAATTGGGTTGACGTTGCCCAATATTTTTTTCAATTTCGTCTCGAAATTTACCTGTTTCAAATAAAGGACACTTTATAGCTAATTTATCAATAAATTCTTGCATGAGAAGCTTTGCACCGACTTCTTGATTAAATATATCTTTTAACTTTCGTCTTATATATAGTGTCGGGTCTGGAACGGTGACTCTTTTTGTTCCCAATTTATGACCCCAAGCTAAACCCATGTAGCACATCCAGTTATCCATAGAGTCATACAAAAGGTTGCTAGTCATTCTTAAAAAATCTCCGACTTGTTGGTTGCTAACTTGAGTTTGTACTGCTTCCCAATGTCCAGGTGCATCATATATATCCTGTGCTAAAAACCAAGCACAAGCAAGACCAAAGTCTTCTTCGTCTGCATTATCAGAGGCAAAAAGTAAAGTCACAAGAGTATCTGGTAATAAAGCATCACCACTTTCTCGACTGCGTGCAGGTTCTGGTAAATTTTGATTAATACCAATTTCGTCGTCTTCTTTTACTAAAAGACCACACTTGACACATTGACCTAGCGTTTCATTGAACATGACATGTGATACTTTTTCCTCTTTTGATATTTCTTCAGATAAACGTCGCTCCAATAACTTATCAGGAGAAAGAATTTGCTCTAATACATCTCTTTTTTGCTTTTGGTTTTTTACTGCGAGCAAATACCGAAAAATACCTCTAACTCTACTTGGTATTGCTTTTGGTGTTTTTAAAAAGCTCATACCCCAATCTCCGTACAGAATGAATCAAATTTAAAATGTCTTCCCGAAAAAACGTCAATCATTTTTCTATCGTTACGATTAGGGTCAGGTGTATCTATAGATAATAAAATAATCCTTGGCGCCTGCGGCATACTATTTTTTGATATATAAGATAAAGGTAATTTTTCTCCTGGAGAATGAAAAATAAAAGTTGCAACACACGGCATTTTTAGCGGTTGATAATTTGACCACCAAAAAATGAAACCATTTTGAATTAGATTGACTTCTTTTATAAAGTGTTCCCTAAATTGATCTGGAGCTATCACATTTTTAATATTTTGCTCTAGCAACCATCTAAAAACTCTATTAATCTGACGCTTTTTACCTTTTTCTTCCAACGAATCATAAAAAATTAATAGTAAATTCTCACCCCACAGCAATCGTTCGAGTTCTTCACCCACAAAAACACCCTTGTTATGCAAAACTGGACTAGGTTCTGGCATAATTCCAGCAAAAGGTTTAACTCTTTTTTCTCGACAAACAGGACAACCCCCACAAGTACGAGAAACTGTGACTTTATTTCTAATTCCTTCTGTACCCTGGAAAGAAATGGTGTATGCTTCTTGAAATATTTTTGAAATGCATCGTTTAGCTTTTAAAGCTTCTATCATTAGATTGATATTTTTATAACTCCAACTTTGACGTTGCAGACGAATCGGTTCTACTTGAAATTCCCAAGTAACTTTATCCAAATGAGATTGGTTACGAATACTAATAATTTTATGATTTCGGTAATTTTCCCATGCTTGGTTATATATCTCTTCTAACTCAAAGCTTTTTTTCAGAGGTGGTTCTTCAAAGTCGATTTCAATTAAACCTGCTCGATTCATTAACGTTAAAGTACGGATATTCCAAGCTCGATTAGCTTTATTCTGGGTTCCCCTCATATCTATATCTTCTGGTAGTAAAGAGGGGGGTGTATCAGTAGGAACACGAAATCTACCATCGCTTAAAGGAGTTTTGTTAGCAAACATATTTTGCCAACGCTGTAAACCTCTTTCAACAGTGATGGCTGAATTCTCATTAATTCCACGAGCAATTTTGATATCAGTCTCTGTATACAACATCAATGAGATTGAAGCTCTACCGTCTCTTCCACCTCTACCAACTTCTTGATAAAATCTGTCAATAGTTTCAGGTACACAAACATGAATTACCGCACGCACGTCTGCTTGGTCAATACCTAATCCAAATGCAGAAGTTGCCACTACTATACTATTTTTCTATCTCGCCATTTCTCAATTAGCTCTAATCTTTGTTTAGAAGTCGATTTACCCGTCATCAAGTCACATCTTTTAAATCCTGCTTTCTCTAATTCCTTTTTCCATTTTTGAACATCTTCAACTTTGGTTCCATAGATAATTAAGGGACGTGGGAGATTGCATACTGTTTCAATTAGCCTTTCTTTTCTGATTTCTTCGTTTTTACACTCGTTAAACCAGTACGAAGGTTCTGGACGTAGCTGAACGGCAGAAATTACTTTTAGGTCTTTCCCAAATAATGATTCTAAGGTTTCTAGACAAGATTCGGTAAGAGTCGCAGTTAGTAGAAGTGTTATAAAAGAACCGAGACGTAATAAATCTTTTCGCAAACCTGGAATTTCTTGGAAAGCAGGACGAAAATCATCTCCCCACTGCTCGACCATGTGCGCTTCGTCGATGATAAAGTACTTTAATATTCCTTGCTTTGCCGCTTCGTATAACGCAGGCGCCAGTGAATCCATTAAACTTTCAGGAGAGGTAAAAATAATCCTTTGAGTACCTTCACGAATTCGTGTGCGTATTGCCTCACGTCGTTCTTTTCCCTCTTGGCTATCATCACTGTAATAAGCCGTATCATGCTTAATAATAGACTTTAATCCTTTTTCCTGGTCTATTGCTAGTGCTGTTGTTGGCACTACTACTATACTTACACCTCCATTTTGAGACTTTAACAAAGCTGGTAACTGCGCGCAAAGACTTTTTCCTGAACCAGTAGGTAGATTAATTATCAAAGTAGCATCAACAGGCGCCGTCAAAATACCATGAATTGCACTGCGCTGACCAACACTGCGATAATTATCTAAACCCATAAGCTTTAAAAACGGGTCTCCTGCGACATAATCATAATTTCGTCGCATTTCTTCTTTAAAAACAGGTTTATCAGGAGATTCATTACCAAAATCTAGCCATTCTGGTTTCCAAGGACGCACGCTAATCGTGTAATATTTATCATCGTCACCATTGAAAATTGCTATACTACTTTTTTCCCAAACTTCACGCTTTGGAAAAAGAGGTTTACGAGATACTTTTATAAGAGTTGAAGAACTTCCACCCTGTTTTTCATCTTCTCGTCGCAGTACATGACGTACTAAACTCGCAATATCTCCCGCAGCAGCATTGTTAAGTAATGCATCGAGAAGGCGCCGATGACAAGGTTCTGTAATATGTCTTGTATCTTCAGGAATGTTACCTGTTTCGAGAATTTCTTGCAGTTCCGCAAACGAATCTGTCATAAATCATCACTGCTTCATTTATGTATAATATTTATCTATATAATCTCAGTAATTTAACTAATACGATTAATATTAGCTAACTGTATTCATCAAAAAAATATTAAATCCGGATTAATCCTGATAAATTTTTTGTAACATTTTATTTTTCAAAATGCCAACTGTAATTTTTCGTACTCGTAATACTACTTGCACTGGATGGTTTGAGAATGATAACGGTGCCAGCAGTTTAATATTTGTAAAAATAAAATAAGTAATCTTGAGTAGATAATTATACATATTGTAATGCATCTTGTGGGATGGGCATCCCTGCCCGTCCTATAAATTTCAATATTACAAACGGGCAAGGATGCCCGTTCCACAAGACAACAAGATAAATAAGATAACAAGATAAAATAGAGAATACACAATTTTATAGGAACTAAAATTAGGTGCGCTAGTTATCTTAATAAGGCAAATGTACTAAGTATGGCTTATTAAGTGTAAGTAATACTGGAACGCACTTGTTACTAAGAAGATTATCGTATTCCCATAAGTCTAACATGTACTGTTGTTATTTTGCCACAAGGGTAACGTAAGTAGTTACTTAGTTTCCTTCTCTGTGTTCTCTGTGCCTCTGTGGTAAAAAATAAGAGCTTCAAAATTTACCTAAATTGCAATGTTACAAACGGGCAAGGATGCCCGTTCCACTTAGTATTTACCAGTCTTCTACTTCTCCTCCTTGAATGGGAGGGCGCCCAGAAACGATAATGAAGCCTACGGAGTCAAGGCGAATATTTGGGTGACGGATACCTTCTATTATTGCTTGGTTTAGTTTGGCTTCTTCTATTACTTCTTGGGTAAGTGATTTGTCGATCATTTTTTCTTGTTGCTTGATGCGGTTAAGACGTAAACGTAGTTGTTCGAGTCGTCTTCCTAGTTTTTGTTCTGCGCTTGCTGCTGTTTTGTCACACATTTCTATAAAGTTATCTTGGCTGATTAGTAACTCTACAGATGCGTTACGCGCGTCGCGACAAAAATCTTGCCAATCGTCTGGGTGTACAAAGTTATCCAGTATTGACAAACGACTTTTTGCTAGGTTGTAATCTTGATTGTTGGCGCCAGGTGGAGGTGTTTTACTCGCGGTTTTGGCGGCAGCTTTATCGGCAGCTTTAATTGGCGGTTTAATTGGTGGTTTGCCTTTGCCTTTGTACTGGCGTTGTAATATTTCTAACAGTGCTTCGTCTTCAACAATGCTCATTGGCTCGTTGCGTGCGTCGATAAAGATACTTTGGATGATTGGTGGAAATAAGCTATCTGCACGACGTTGTAGTGTTTTGTACTTGATTGGGTCTATTTTATAACTACTTAAGTCGGTTTCGATAATGTAGTCAAATCTAAAACCAAACCATTCAGCACCTTCGCTCTTGTCCCAAGTGTCGTCAACTCGCCACATGGCAAATGCTTGACCTCGGTCATCCCAATGTATATAAGATGATAATGAGTCGATTAAACCTTCGCCGATTCGATACAGGTTGACGTTGGGTTTTTGATTGGCAACTCTTCGGTTATATGTACCTACATCGTTTGTTAATCCCACGAAGTAAGTTCTCAAATCGTCAATGGGTATTAGGGTTTTCTGTGTTGGTTCATAACGCTGTGCTGCTGATACGTTTGGGTCGTTTAGCTGCTTTAACCGTAAAGCGTTACATAACCAGTCTTCGGTGACTCGCTCGATTTCTTGGTGTTGAGCATCAAAGTTATCTAAGCTTTCAAAGTACTCGCTAGCTATTTCATCGAGAGCGTTAATTTCATCGAGAGCGTTTTGCTCGTCTATTTTAACTAGCTCTAAGCCTATTTCTTGTTTAACTTGCTCTACACTTTCTAATAACCCATTTGCCCCAGATTTAAACAAACTTGCTTCTAGCTGTGGCAGTTTCCCATCAACATAAAACTGGAAGCTCGCTATCGACTGCTCAAAGATATTAAATCCATCTTTCAACAATTGATACCATGCATCGTGGGGACTGTCATCTATCTCGGCGCCTGCAAATACTGTAAATTCTACATTCAACTGGCGCCCAATACGGTCAATTCTACCAATTCGTTGCTCTAAACGATTTGGCGACCAAGGCAAGTCAAAATGTATCATCGAGTCAGCATATTGCAAATTACGACCTTCTTCACCCGAATAGTCGCAAACGAGAATAAAGCAGTTAGGGTCATTTTTAAATCTATCAAGACTTTTTTCTACTTGCGCTCGTGGTTCTCCAAGTAAATGACTCGCAATACATGATTCTCCAAAGCTATCTCGCAAAAACTTAATAATTTGAGCGCAAACTTGCACATAACTGGTAAATATGACTAATTTTGGTAGTTTATCTCCAGGTACTGGTCTTCTTAACCGTAATTGCACTTGTTCGAGTAACTTAGGTAAATTACTACGGAACGATTGCAGTTTAAAGTTTTCTGAGAGCTTGTAAAGTATTACTATTCTCAGTAACACCAAACGGTCGCCATCTTCTGAAGGTTTCTCAAGAATTTTTAGCAAACCTTGTAAAATTTCTTCTTCCTTGTCGAATTTGGGAGTTTCAGTCAGAATATTCAAACTATCTGTGTCAAACTCTTTCGTCAACACTTGAGGAAAACTACCCTTTAAACGCGCTTCGATAACTTGCTGTAAAATTCCTAACCAAGTACCACTGGCACGGAACAATAGTAAAAAGATGCGGTGATAGTTTGAGTTATCAGGCGCCAGTCCACGCCATTCTTCCATTAACTCGTGAATGTCGTAAACACGCTCATCTAAATCATACTCAGCTTTCGGCGCCACATTCCGGTCAAATATTACATCCTCCACAGATGCGCGACGATTACGCAGCATTCGACGGTAAAGTCTATATGTATCGCTAATATGAGTCCGAATCGCTCTAACTATTTTATTTTCGTTACCAGTTTTTTCTTGTAAAGAATTTTGTAGCTTTTCTGCCAAATCTGATAAGTATTTATCTTCGGGAAATAAACTGCAAAGTTGTGTAACCTGATTTTTGAGAACGAAAGGATTTGCACCCTCTTGAAACGACAATAATACTCGACCAATATCTTGACGCTTTGCCACCCGGTCACGGAAACCTTCCAAATCATCTAATTTATAATTTGTCGGGTCGAGCAGATGCAACATTGACAAAAAATCTTCCTCGTTGTTGACGACAGGAGTCGCAGAAAGTAGTAGCAACCGCTCTGACTGGTGAGCAAGCTTTTTGAAAGCTCCAAAGCTGCTGCGCTTTACTGCATCCGTTGACCTTGCCATTGCTGCTACGTGATGAGCTTCATCTATAATTATTAGCCCAATATCAGCTTTGGCATTAACTTTGTGAACATCCTCAACCGCTGCTAATACTACCCTATCGGGAAAATGCGACAGATAAAACTTATTCTTTAACTCAGTACGCCACTGTTCGAGTAAATACTGCGGCGCCAATACTATCGCACGTCTCTCTGGGTCATCGAGTAAATATTGACGCAAAATGGCGCCTGCTTCAATCGTTTTTCCTAATCCGACCTCATCAGCTAACAAATACCGTTGAATAGGGTCTTCAAGTACCCGACGCACAACCTCAACCTGGTGACGCAGCAACTCAATATTCGCCGAAATTAACCCCGTCATTCCTCGACTAACCGCGCGTTGCGAAGTTAGGTTTTTCACTAGCGCAAAACGTCTTTGGTGGAAATAAGGCGTTTCTTGACCCTTATACGTCAATATATCGATAGGGTCTTCGATGGGCAAATTGCAGCGAACATATACATCCCGCTCCCTAGCAAACAAAGTTTTACTGTCAGGCAAATCAATTTGATAGGCGCCGTGCGAATCATCCCAACCAAAAACTCTTCCTATCAACCATCTATCACTCTCTGACTTTACATAGCACCGAGTTTGACGCTGAAGTGTTACCCGACGCAACTCATCTAAAGGTACTGTTTCCTCAATACATTGCCCTACTGAGCAGAAATACTCAACTACTACGTCTTGATTACTATGTTGAACTACCTTTCCCGTACCTAGTTCATTATCAAGCGAACGTACTAGTGAACCAATTTGAATCATAGCGGTAGTCCCACATGTACTTTTGCATTAAACCTTAAATAAGATATCTCTTTAAAATCACTTAATCAACTTACACACCCGTGCTATTAAATAAATCTTAATAACGCAACGTTTCGTATAACTTTATTATTGTAACATTAGTGATATTTGTTACGGCAAATAAATTACTTTGTACCTATAAAAATTAGAATAAAATAGGCGCCGTTAAGAGCATTAATTATTAGGAGTAGATACCGAGTCAAGTTAAATTTAACACGTCCGTTAGTGTTTATTGATTTAGAGACAACAGGTGTAGATATAAATCAAGATAGAATTGTAAAAATCGCGATTTTAAAAGTATACCCTAACGGAACTCAGGAATTAAAAAATTTCTACTCAATCCAACTATTTCTATTGCTGAAGGAGCCTCAAAGATACATAATATACATGATGAAGATGTACAAGAGGCGCCGACTTTTGCCCAAATAGCTGTAAATTTAGCAGAATATATTAAAGATTGTGATTTTGCGGGGTTTAATTCTAATAAGTTTCATATCCCTTTGCTAATAACAGAATTTTCACGTGTTGGTGTAGAATTAAATATTGAAGACAAGAAATTTATCGATGTCATGACAATATTTCATAAAATGGAACCTCGTACACTAAAAGCCGCATATAAATTATACTGCGGAAAAGAATTAGTGGGCGCCCATGATGCAGAAAATGATATTGTTGCTACATACGAAGTTCTCAAAGCTCAACTTTTGCGGTATGACAATGTAGCATATGAAGACAAAGATGGAAATATATCTTACTCTGTAACTAATCATATAGATAGTTTAGCTGATTTTACGCCCTTTAATTTAATCGACTCTACTAATAAAATAATTACCGACGAACAAGGTGAACTTATATTCAATTTTGGTCAGTATAAAGGGCAACCTGTTGTAGATATGTTTTTGAAAAATCCTGGATACTACCATTGGATGATGGAAGCTGATTTTTTAATCTTTACTAAAAGAATAATTAAACAGCTTTGGGAAGGTATAAGCAGAGGGTAAGAGACTAAATTGGTAAAGTTTTAGTTCTTCTCTCAAAGCTTTTGAAATCCACAACTTTCGACTTTCTTGCAGCTTCCCAAATCTCGCTCACAATATCTATCAATGGTGGTATCACAATCAGGATATACTGACCCACTTGCTTATCCCTTTTTCCTGCATATCGTGCATGTAAAGGTAAAATAGACTTTGGTGCTATTTCAAAGTAATCAATTTCCTATAACTTATCCTAATAATTCTTTCAAAGTGCCCTTTGTGCCCTTTGTGGTTCATTCTATACATCTCTGTGCCCTTTGCGCCTCTGTAGTAAGTAAGGTGGGCATTGCCCACCATACAAATCTACATCGCACATCTGAGACTTTGTGCTACAATTTCCCACGCTCCGATTAAGTCCAGTATAAGATTTTAGCGTTAGGGAAACGGCGCCCAATTTCACCCTCAAAGAAGCGGCGTAGTGTTTTCATGATGTCGTTATCGTATACATACTTGGTACCACCAAACTTATTACGCTTAACGCTGCGCTTTTCTTCATCCATATCTAACTTCGAGTGTGGATACCAGGTTTGTAATACTTCCTTGGAACCAGGTGTAAAACGGTGCGATATTAATTCAAAAGTTAAATCACATTCAAAATCTAACGCTTCGCTAATTTGGTCGAACAAATTACTGTAGTGCATTTCCCAATCTTCCATTGGCATAATTGGCGCCACTACCAACCCAACTGGATACTTCGCTAATGCTAACTTTCGCAGTCCCATCAACCGAGATGCTACTGACGCAGTACCACCTTCAAATCTACCAGAAATAGGCGCCGCATTTACACTGACTCGACAGCGAGTATGTCCGTTATGTGGTAAATCTAAAAGTGGTTCTACAGCATCAAACTTTGATACCCAACGTAAATACCCATCAGAGCGAGTACCAAAATAACGAATGCACTCAGCTAAACTACCCGTTAAATGCTCAATACCAAGCGGGTCGGTATAACAGCTAACCTCATAACTAGTAGCCTTTCCTGGTTGCTCGTATTTAGCTAAATTATCTAAGATTTGCGGTAAGTTGGCATATGCTCTAATTACTGGTGGTCCGCTTAAACTGCCAGCTAGGTAACAATATTGACAATGTGCTGGACAACCCTCAGCTAAATGAAACTGCCAGTCAGCAGAAGGTGGAATCGGACTAAGCTTAAACTGACTTGGTGGCGCCGTTACTACAGCAAGGGTACGCTTAGAAATATCATAAGTCTCGCGCTCAGTTTCTCCGCGTAAACCAGTAAGACGGTTACGTGGCAACTCTTCAATAGGTAAATTGAGCGCTTCTATACGCTGCTTAATCTTTTGTCCCCACGGTTCGTCAAGTGCTGCGGGTGTAAACACTACTCGTTCTGGCATCCAAACGCGCGCTGGACGCAGTTCGGTACTATCCGTACTAACTTTATCGGCAAGCATCATAATTAGTCTTATATTGAGTTGTGTTCAAGCTTGTAGCAGAAGCGTTGCTATATCTATACTTCTTATAATAATACTTGCCCTAATTACTGAGCATACCGGATTTTACCCAATTAGATGTAGTAGTTTCCAATTGGGCGCCCTTGGCAACGGATTACGTAACGGATGTAACGGATGCAACTGGAGAACTATCCGTTACATCCGTTGCATCCGTTGCCAGTTTGTATTAACCGCATCGCCAAGCTATTTAATCAAAATTAAAAAGCAGACGTTTTTTTGCTATTTCAGGTACGATAGCGTTTGCAGGTCTATATAATACAGGCTCTAGGCATCTAAACGCTGGTAACTTTTATGACTCCTCGGATTAAGTTTTTGATGTGCGCTCCTGACCACTATGATGTGGACTATGTGATTAACCCTTGGATGGAGGGAAATATCCATAAGTCTTCGCGCGATAAGGCTGTTGAACAGTGGCAGGGTTTACACCATATACTCAAAGAACACGCAATTGTGGATTTGGTGGCGCCTGTAAAAGGTGTGCCTGATATGGTTTTTACCGCCAATGCTGGCTTAGTACTAGGTAAGAATGTAGTTTTAAGTCGCTTTTTACACAAAGAACGGCAGGGAGAGGAACCATTTTTTAAAGCTTGGTTTGAGCAAAATGGTTATACTGTCTACGAACTTCCCAAAGATTTACCTTTTGAAGGTGCCGGTGATGCGCTTCTAGACCGAGAAGGACGCTGGCTTTGGGCTGCATACGGTTTTCGCTCAGAATTAGACTCACACCCTTATTTAGCAAAGTGGCTTGATATTGAGGTATTGTCTTTACGTCTTATTGATGATAGATTTTATCATCTTGATACCTGTTTTTGTCCTTTAGCTAACGGGTATTTACTTTACTATCCCGGCGCCTTTGACTCATATTCAAATCGCCTGATTGAAATGCGTGTAGCAGCAGAAAAACGCATTGTCCTCGAAGAAGCTGATGCAGTTAACTTTGCTTGTAATGCAGTTAACATTGACCATATTGTTGTGATGAATAAAGCTTCTGATGGTTTAAAAGCACGACTACAAGAAGTTGGTTTCCAAATACTCGAAACTCCATTAACTGAATTCCTCAAAGCAGGTGGCGCCGCAAAATGTTTGACATTACGCACCACCGAACCTGTACGCGATGAAGTTCATGCAAGTGTGTACGTTGAAAGTCGTATACTCAAACTTGAAGGACATTTACTTGATTCAGGTTTAATTAACCGCGCACTCGATTTAATTATTGATAACGGCGGTAGCTTCCAAGTATTAAACTTTAACTTGGGTGAACAGCGTCAAAGTACTTCGGCAGCAGAAGTTAAAGTTTCTGCACCTTCGCACGAAGTCATGGAAAGTATTCTTTCGCACTTAATTGATTTGGGTGCTGTAGATTTACCCCAAGATGAACGCGATGCTAAACTTGAACCTGTTGAGAAAAATGGTGTGGCGCCTGATGATTTCTATGTCACTACTATATACCCAACTGAAGTGCGTATTAGTGGTGAGTGGATACAGGTGCAAAACCAACGTATGGATGGCGCCATTGCAATTACACGAACACCTCAAGGTACTGTTGCCAAGTGTAAATTGTTACGCGATTTAGAAGTTGGCGAAGAAGTCGTTGTTGATGTTTTAGGTATCCGCACTATTCGTAAAACCGAATCGCGTGAGAAACGTAATGCTGAGGAATTTAGCTTTATGTCGTCAGGTGTTTCTAGCGAACGTCGTGTAGAATTAGTTGTGGAACAGGTCGCTTGGGAATTACGTAAAATTCGTGATGCAGGTGGTAAAGTAGTTGTCACCGCAGGTCCTGTGGTAATTCATACTGGTGGTGGTGAACATTTATCACGTTTAATTCGTGAAGGTTATGTACAAGCATTGCTAGGTGGTAATGCTATAGCTGTTCATGATATTGAACAGTCAATGATGGGGACATCATTAGGTGTTGATATGAAACGCGGTGTTTCTGTAAGAGGAGGACATCGCCACCACCTCAAAGCAATAAATACAATTCGCCGTCATGGTAGCATTGCTAAAGCCGTAGAAGCAGGAATTATTAGAGGTGGAATCATGTACGAGTGCGTTAAAAATAACGTACCTTTCGTACTTGCTGGTTCCATTCGTGATGATGGACCTCTTCCTGATACTCAAATGGATTTGGTTAAAGCACAAGCTGAGTATACAGAACATATTCGCGGCGCCGAAATGATTTTGATGCTGTCCTCAATGTTGCACTCCATAGGTGTGGGTAACATGACACCTGCGGGAGTCAAAATGGTTTGCGTCGATATTAACCCCGCAGTCGTAACCAAATTAAGTGATAGAGGTTCCGTAGAGTCAGTTGGTGTAGTCACAGACGTTGGGTTATTCCTAAGTTTGTTAATACAGCAACTCGACAAACTAACCAGCCCCTATGTAACCAAAACAAGATAATTATACCGTAGGGTAGAATGTCGCTATTTCACGCATTTGGAGGCACCAATAAAATTGGGGTAGGGTGCGTGAAAGCTATTACTATCAATCAATGTAACGTATATTAAACTGCTTTCACGCACCATCTAATCGTTAAGTAAGTGCCATTCTACTGTAGGGTAGGCTTATTGCCTGCCCCTCACCAGGGTCGGTTAGGTGGAGGAACGGAACCCAACATAAACACAATTATAATGTTAGTCTACGCAAACCATCCATCTAAGCGCAATTAAGTATTTTTAATCACATTAATATTAAAACTTAAGTGTTTATATGGCGAACGCTTTAGTACAGACACTGATGGTCTTGCAAGGTGTTTAGGACTTCAAGCAGAAGCAAGAGTTGAACTAGAAGTAATTATCAAACAACTTGAAACAAAAATGTCCGACCGGACATTACTAGGAATTGTTGAATAACAGTTATAAGTTAAAATCTCAGGTGATGGAGGCGCCAGCTTACTTGTTATAAAGTGGAATGTGAACCATTGGTTCACATTTTGCAATTAGATTTTTCAATAATACTTATGTATTATTAATTGTTCATTCATTAAATATTACAATATCTTTACAATGAACTCTAATTATTACAAACAGGCTATGCAAGGTGCCATTTTAGAAAAACAGTCACGTATCAACTGGGTAAGTTTTATTGGAGACTTTTTGCTTTCAGGGATGGTAGTTGGTCCAATAGTAGCTCCTTTCCTTGCTGCGTCTGGTTTACCAATGTTGCCGATAATTGCCGATATTATTTATTTTATGGGACATTATGTGTGTCCACAGCCTGATATGGGGGTCATGATGGCGCCACCATTTATCATGGCTGTGTGTATGCGGTGTTATGGTACTGTTACAGGTTTACTCTTAACGCGCGTTTTATTTGCGGTTACAGGTGGTAAAGGTTTTTATTGGTTGAGTCAGTACGGTTGGAACGGTGCCACTATTGCCGCTATTTTAATGATGGCTTATCCTTTTGAACTAGCTGTGCAAGTGTTGGCATGGTGGGACTTTAATAATTATCTTGTCACACCGTTTGGTTTCATTACTGGATTAGCATGGGGTTTATTCACTATGCCTATACTCCACCAGAAACAAGTTTTGTAACTATACCAATAATGGCGCCAACAAGTAAAACCATACCTGAAAGAGAGCTTATCCCAAAACCAAGCGTCCGTTTTTCTGCTGCTTGGTAATATCCCCAAGCGTAAACTATACGACCAACCAGCCAAACGGCGCCGATAATAGCTCCCCATAAAGGGCTAACATAAAAAGAAAACAACCATAAACTTGGTAAAAAGAAAATTAATTGCTCTAAAGTATTTTGCTGTACACGCAATACTCGCTCGAAATCTGCGTCTCCACTCATTTGCGGTACTGGTACTTTATATTTAGCTCTAGCTCTACCAACATTTATCGTTAACACTAAATAAACCAGAAGCGTAAGAGCTGTAACAAGGCTTGTCCAAGCAAACATATTTAACATTATTATGTAACTCTACTTCAACTATATTCAATATTAACCTTAAAAATAATCTAACAACAGTTGTAGGTTGGATAAAGGAACGGAACCCAACAATAATCAACTTATTTTAGCCTTCAACCTTTAAAATCATAAATAAAGTATTTTTAAGTTAAAATGAAACTCAAAGTCATAGTTCACGAAGCTGAAGAAGGTGGATACTGGGCAGAAGTTCCAGCTATCCCCGGTTGTGCAACTCAAGGGGATACGTTTGAAGAGCTACTTGAAAATTTGTATGAGGCTATTGAGGGGTGTTTATCGGTTAATATTGACTCAGAAATTTATTGAAAACAGCTTAATGGCGCCTACACAACCAACAATAAAGTATTTTTAATCACATTAATTATCAAATTAACGTGTTTATATGGAGTTTAATACGAGGTTTTATTTTTATTGTAAGTGATTTATTTAACTAACAGATACTTATATTTGCTCTGGCGCCGTAACTAAAATGTGAACCATTGGTTCACATTTTGGAGATATATGGTTTTTACAGGGAACTTATTTGTTCTACAAATTTATCTATATATATTTTGTGGTTGTACTGTTTTAGTACTAAGTCGTATCCTCGTTGTGCTAGGTTGTCTGCTTTTTCTGCGTTGTTTAGTAGTTCGGTTATGGATTCTCGTAGTGAGTGTGCATCTCCTTGAGGTACAGTTTTAATTGCACCTGCTTTTTCTAGCTCTGTTATTATTCCTGGGGATTTTGTAATTATAACTGGGCGCCGACACGCTAGCGCTTCATACATGGTACTCAGTCCAGCTTGATAGTTATTTTCAAATAAGGGTATTACTACAATGTCGGCATCTCTATATAATTGTACTAGCTCTTGCCAATCGTAATAGCAACACGACATATTTTTTGGCGCCACTTCTGGGAATGCACGTTTTGTTGCTTTGGCATTTGGTGATGCTACACAAATTTTGACTTCTATATCTGATAAGTCTTGAGTTGCAGCAGCAAGGGTACGATAGTCTCGCTTTTCTAACCCCGCACTCGCTATTATTGGACGTGTTTTAGTCGCAGAAACTTTACCTGGTGTAAAGAATGTAATATCTGTCGGTTGTTCTAAAAATAATTTGATTTTACTTTCTGGTAAGTTTAAATAGTCGCGCAAAAATTCTGCACTTGCTAATGTACAAGTCATGAACAAGTCTATTTTGTCCTGCACCTCGAATAGTTTCAATGCCAACCGTCCACGTAATCGATTAATATTATGAATAAATACTGCTGTTTTTGGACGCTTTTTATTGGCGCCACATAAACTAGCTAATGGTATACCTATGTCTTCACCTGTACAAAATACTACTGAGTCTTCTGTAAGTTGCTGTGATAGTGTGCGTGCTAATGCCCAGTGTTCTTTGTTACCCATCAATAATGCACGCAGTGTATCTGATTGTACAGGTGAGTGTTTGCCTGGTTGATGTATCTCAGCTTGTAAAATTTGACTTGCTTCCCACATGACGTGACAAGGAGATTTACCTGCTTTTGCGTTTTGAGCTATGGAATGTAGGTCAAATGCACGACTTAAGACGATGTGGTACTTCACAGTACCTCCTTTTATAGCTATAAAGTGATATTAGTATTTATATGTATGTTGGGTTACGTTCCTTCACCCAACCTACAATCAATATTACATGCTGTACCCAAATACTTTATCAAATTTGGTGGCGCCTTCACTGAGTATACAGGTTTTTTTAGACTCTAAAAGATTACTGTCGATAAGGGTTTGTAGTTTGGTGCGAAAATCGAAGTAATTTTGCCTTGTTTTATCTTGAATGTAGGTGACTCTTTTAGTTTCGTCTGTTATACCTTTGATTAATTCATCCAGAGAAGGTACTTGATATTTCCACCCTGATTTGTCAAATGCTTCGATGAGTAGTCGAATTAAAAGAATTCGGAAGCATTCGTCTTCAAATGGTGTTTTACTTCTTTGAAACCACCTATAAGTACAAATCACGTAATTAAAGTGAATAAATCCCCATTCTTGCTGGTGATACCTTATCAACTCTGGTTTAGTCTTGCATTGCGGATATAGTGTTGTATCAAATATATGAAGTTGACCTAATATTTCTCCGTCATGTCCACGGTGTTCCCAAGGTCGAAAACTTCTTACCCAGTCTACGTCGAACATCATTTCCCAGGTTGCGGTGAGATGATTCAATCCATTCTCTTTATACCAAGCATCCCATACTGGACTCACACCAAGACACGCTAAATTTTCTGATTCACAAGTTTCGTAATGAATCTTCATGAATTCATCTTCGGTAATAAACAAATCAGCATCATGTAAAAGTGCGTGTGTCGTTTGAGTTGCACTGACTCCACGAATAAGTTGTAACCAATGGTTGTTGTGCGGATTATTTTGGTAACGCGAAATTATTTGCTCTAAACGGTTGGGATTAATTAAACGAATTGGAGTATGATATTTGTTGCGCGTTTCTTCGAGCAGTTCAGAAAAACCTGGTACAAGTTGGTCTGGTATGACAATGGTTTCAAATAAACCGTCTGGTTTTTGATTTGAACAAGTTTCTAAAGCAATCTTGAGAAAAACTGGTAAATCACCTGGAACGGGTAGTAAAATTGTATAGCCAAGAATTCGCTCGTCGATTGGTTTATTCCAATGTGAATATTGCCACTTCCAAAGAGATGCTGTCTTTAACATAATATTAAAAGCGATAAAGAACAAACAGCGCTTTTTCTAAGTTGCTATAAGTCACAACTCAATACAACGCTATTAAAGCTGAAAGTTAGAAACCCGGTTTCTTATATCGATATTGTAATTAAAATAAAGATTTAACTAGAAACCCGGTTTCTTACATAAAAATTTGAAATGGAGTTCCGAAACCGAGAGAACTACGAATCAAAACGAACAAAGCTAACATTCCCAAAAACAATATTGTTGCTTGCACATCTTGAATGAAACAAAAAAGTTTTTCGCGCCATAAACCGTAAAGGTTTCCAAGATACAATGGAAAGTCTGAAAGTGCTATCACAACAATTACTCCCAATATTCCTTGTGTAGTAAACGCTAATGGCATACCAATACTTACCAATAAAAATCTTAGTAAATTACTTTGAGCAGAGTATAATGGTTTCCCAAGCGCTAGTAAAGCTGGACTTGTAGTGTAATACAAAATTGAGAACCATACACCGCAGCTAAGTATTGGCATCATCCATACTGCTTCTGCATACCTTTGGTCATAGAGTCGAGCAATAACAAAGTCTCCAATGTTTACTAGTATTGCTAACAATACTGCACATGCGAATACTATCAACCGACGTTGACGAAGTATTTTTGCTCGTAAGGTTTCTCTTGGTAAGTCGGTTTGATTGGATATTGTTGGGAATATGACTCGATAACTTAGGGTTTTTATTACTTCACGCGGCATATTTGCTAGTGTCGCTGCGATAGTATACACACCTACCGTTTTAAACGATAGCAATTTTCCTAATATTAATCGGTCAGATTGCTCTGCTAAGAACATAATTGCTGTGGCGATGAACATCCATCTACCAAAAGATAGAAGTTCTTTGAGTGCTGCTTTGTCCCAAGAAAATTTTGGTCTTTGTTCTGGAATTAAGAAGAAACTACCAATCGCACGAATTGTACCTCCAATCAGTCCACTAATTGCGAATGCCCACAAACTGCGTAACCACCAAGCTAAAGTTATTAATACTATTAGTGATAGTATTTGCACGATAAAGTCGAACATTATGACTTTACCAACTTCCATGCGACGGTTGAGTAGATGAGGCGCTGGTGAGGCAAATCCAAGGATAATAGATGTTAATCCCATAATTGGGACTAACCATAACAGTCGTGGTTCATTATAAAACTTTGCTGCTGGGTACGTAATTGCTAAACAAATCAACCATACCCAGAACCCCCGTGTTGCTTGTAGTGTCCATGCAGTGTTGAAAAATTCTCGTTCTTCACCACGTTTGTTTTGAATAATGCTTTGACCGATACCTAGGTCTGAAAATAACTCTATACCCATCAGTAGCGTATTCACTACTGCCATCAACCCAAAAAACTCTGGTACTAATAACCGAGTCAATATAATGTTACTCACTAATCGCGCAAATTGACTGGCGCCGTAACCAATAATCGTCCACACTGCACCACGAATAGCAAGTTTTTTTAGAGTCGGTTTTTTTAGGGTTGTCATGGATTGGGGTAAAAGTATTCTATTTATATGTACTTGTATCTATTGTGTTGTCAACAATAACTTCGGTTCACACACCTGGTTCTCATTCTGCTCGTTCGACTGATTAAATAAAACTGCTAGCTTTTTCGCTTCTACCGCAACCGAATGTTGTTCTATCACCGATTGGGCGCCTGAGTCCGCCATTTGAGTTAAGATTTCAAGAGGCATTCGTAAACATTCACGCATAGCAGTAGTTAAAGCTTCAACTGAACCTGCTGGTACTAACCAACCATTAATATTCGATTGAACTAATTCGGGAATACCTGCAACATAAGTACTAATTACAGGTCTAGACAGCGCAAACGCTTCCATAAGCACTACTGGCAAACCTTCAGCAAAACTTGGCAAGACTAAAGCACGAGCATTCCTTATATATTGTTGTACCTGTGAACCACTTGCCCATCCCGTAATTTTCACGAAGTTCTGCAAATTATATTCGTGGATAAGTGCTTCAAGATGACCCCGCATTTCTCCATCACCTACTAACGTCAACTGCAAATCCCAACCTTCATCACGAAGTTGTTTAATTGCGTTTAATAGCAGGATTTGACCCTTCTGTTCGCATAACCTTCCTACGCAAACTAAATTACTAACATCACGAATATCTGTTTGTGGTTGGTTAAAATACTCGTCATCAACTCCACAGCGAATAACATGGATTTTTTGCCATTGCTCGTAACTACACCAACGATACAACTGACTTAAACCAAAAGAGCAAATTGCCACAACAAACTTTGCACGATTGATTTTCTCTGTTAAAGCTATATTAACCGCACGGTCAAACTCTTCTGGTCCATGAACTGTAAAACTGTATTCGGGACCACCCAATGCATGACATAACATTGCTACAGTCGTCGAATTAGTTCCGAAATGGGCATGAAGATGAGTTGCTTCACACTGTACAAGCCAGCGTCGCAAAGTGCAAGCTTCCGCTAGATATATAATATGGTGCAAAATTCCAGTATCGGATTTTATGCCAACCTTAAGAGCTAAAAATAAACCCCTAAGCAATGCTGTTGGTTTGAAAATCGCAAAACTAATCAATGATAATAGTAGATTCAATACTCCTACATCTAGTATTACCCGCGTTTTCTCGAATTCTAATTTATCTTCTGGGTCAACCAATTCCGAGACACAAGAACGAATCGAAAATCGAGTCACCGATATACCCGAAGCTTCAAGGGCCGCTATTTCACGCCTAATAAAGCTATGGCTTACCTTCGGGTATTTATTGACTAAGTATGCTACTTTCATTGTTGCTTATAATGCACCACATTTGTTCAAAAAAATTGGCTAGCTAATAAAATTAAACCAAGCATCTTTAATATTGTGTGCGTTTGTATACTTTGGTAAGTTTAAAACAACGCTGAGGAGCGTCTTACTGCACGGAGTTGCCACTTTATTACTTGTAAAATTAATATTTTTTTTATGCAAAATCAATTACTTATGTGAAGTTAATCTTTAAATTTCTTATTTTTTTGTGAAGTTATTGTAAAAATAAGTTAAATTGAAAGGATTTAATAAATTTATGTGTACAACCTCTATCTGAATGCAGATATGTGAGGTACATATATGACTTGTATTAAATCCCATCTATTCCTTAAGACGTAGCATTTTTGTATTCAACCAAAGTTGGTTGACGTTTGAGTAAACGTGATAAGTGAAATTTAATTTGACCTTGTGCTTGAGGAAATTTACTTAAAACGCAATATAAAGCATATAGTTTAGCATCCTGTGCTGTTAAACCGGTCGCTCTTCCATATTGATAGATTCTATAAAATAAATAAGTATATAATGATGTAAGTATAAAAAAACTAAATCCGTATGTAATCCAACTGGTAGCAATGGCAATTAATGGTAATATAAATCCCCATAGCCAAATGCTACGAGATTCTTTTACCCAATATCGTTCAGACTTGTTAGCGTGCATTTGAGCTACTTGTGCATAAGCATGACCTGCACGTAAAGAACGCTTCCACCATTGACCAATATTTGTCATTTGTGCATCATGCTGCGTCATTTCTTCATCAATACGCATGATTACACCTCCATTAGTACGAAGTCGTAGACATAATTCTGGTTCTTCTCCGGCAATTAAAGCTTGGTTAAAACCACCTACTGCTTTAAATGCACTAACACGCATCATCGAGTCTCCACCACAAGCTTTGGTTTCTCCTATTGGTGTATCCCACTCGATATCGCACAACCGATTATATCTCGATTCTGACGGAAACCTTTCCCGGCGCCGACCGCACACGACAACAACTTCTTGATGCTCATCAAGATATTTTGCCGCTACATTCAGCCAATTTTGTGCTATTTGACAGTCTCCATCAACAAATTGGACGTATTCTAAATTTGGCGCCAATTTTAAAAGCTGATCAAAACCTGCATTACGAGCGCGTGCTGCTGTAAATGAAATTGTTAAATCAAGTTCTACAACATATACACCCAACGCACTAGCCATTGCAACACTTCCATCGGTAGAACCAGAATCAACATACGTAACAATCACTCCTTCTGATAATATCGAAAGTAAACACCGTTCGAGACGCTTTCCTTCGTTTCTGCCTATGACTACCACCCCTATCGATTGCATATCTAAACCCCTTGCAACACAAAACCACAAAATTAATTATTCAAAACAGCCAAGTATCATGAAATAAGGATAACAGCCCTTTTTCTCAACATTTTTCCATATTTTTTCACTTTTTACCTTCTGAATAAAACATCACACTTAAGATAGATTTTTTATGCTATTTTCAAAAATAATATTTTTGTGCAAAATAATCAATAGAAACCCGGTTTCTCACTCAAAAAATAGCTAATATGGCGCCCATTACTTTTGTTTGCTGTATAGAATCTGGATGGCTCGAAGTTCAAACACTACGCATGATTGAAAGTTTACGTCGATGGGGAGGCGCCTATACTTCTTGTCCAGTATACGCCGTTACTCCTCGCTTTGGACCACCCATCTCTAAAAACACACGTATTCAATTAGAGCAACTTCAAGTTGAGTACATTAGTTTTAGTAATCAACATAAATATTCTTGGAATAAGTTTTTGAACAAACTAATGGCATTGAAAGCAGTGGAAGAAATTGCTGAAACTGAATTTATTAGTTGGTTAGACAGCGATTTACTTGTGGTGGATGAGCCAAGTGAATTTATGATGAAGGAAGATTTTAGCTTTGTTGCTTGTCCTGCTGATAAATTGAGTAACGAAACTTCTGGAGCAGACGACCCAAATGACCCTTACTGGCGCCAAATATGTAAATGTGTTGATATAGATATAGAAGCACTACCTTGGGTAAAAAGCGAACCAGAGCATTCACCAATGCGCTTCTGCTTTAATAGCGGTGTTTTTGTTTATCGTCGCAGCACAAATTTTGCTCAATATTATTTAGACACTTTTACACGGTTGTGTGATTGCCAAGTCATGTCTAAAAAAACAGGAATCTTTTTCAACGACCAAGTAGCATTAGGGTTAACTGTTGCAAAAATGGGAATTCCTTGGGACATACTTTCGTATTCGCATAATTTTGCTATTGGGACATGCGTTCCAGAAGCTTGGTACGATAACACACATATTCAAACTGCCAAAATTCTTCACTACCATGATTCAATGTGGCACTGGTTTTGGGATACTTTCTATAAATCTGTTAATGATAGTCATCCTCAAGTGGGAGAATGGTTAGCTATGATTGGACCAATGAAAAGCCAAGCACCAATGCCATCACGAATCATGAAGAAAACGCTAGATTATTTTAGAAAACAGCAAGAGTTAGCTTTTTGTAAACATTGTCAAAGCTACTAGAAACTAATGCAATCTGAACAGTTAGAAACAAAATTCACTACGTTGCCTTATCCAGTTACGTTTGTGTGTCGCTATTGGGAAAAGTGGTCGGATTTATTATCTAATCATAACCAGCTTCCTGACCCAGATACAATTCCTGAACGAATAGTTACAAACGAAGAATGCTGGATTATTATGACTTATTTACACTTGAAGCGAAAAAACCTGAATGTGTATTTATCTAATAAATTTGTTCAAGGTAGTATATGTGTTGCCAGCGCTTTAGATTTTGGAATTAAACAAAAAACTTTCTCATCATTTGTCGTGGGTTGTCGTTCGGATGGTCCAAGACCTGCTTTGTGTGATATTGCAATTGTTCAAAATCAAGCAAATATCAAGTCGGATACAGATATATTTATACCTCATTGGCCACAACCTGGTTTAATAAAACGAGATAGTGCGCGTGGTAATCATATAACTAACGTTGTTTTCAAAGGTTCTGAGTTGAATTTATATGAAGCATTTCGTTTACCAGAGTTTGTTCGGGAACTAGAAAATCTTGGCGCCTGCTTACAAATTAATGGTATGGATAAAGATAAACCAGTACAATGGCATGATTATAGTGAAGCTGATTTAGTTTTAGCTGTACGAGACTTAACAGAGAAAGACGCTTTAGTAAAACCAGCAAGTAAATTAATCAACGCTTGGGCAGCAGGGGTACCAGCACTATTAGGTCCAGAACCAGCATTTCAACAACTGCGACAATCACATCTAGATTATATCGAAGTCAAAACACCAGAGTCAGCACTTTCTGCAATTCGGCGCCTAATGAGTGACCCTAGTCTATATGAACAAATGGTTATCAACGGGCAAAAACGCGCGTTAGAATTTTCAACAGAACAAATAGCACTACGTTGGCACGAAGTTTTATCTACACAAGTTGCTTCATCATATTCAAACTGGTGTAAACGCAGCTCTATAAATAAAATTACTAATTTTTCTGTGCGAGCAGTCAACCAAAAACTAGCGGTACGTGACGCTGACTATCATCGTATTCACGGATATCGTCCAATTTCTGGCAGATGGACGTAGCTGTACCAAGCACGAAAAAAAACCTCGTAATAAGCACTTCAGTGCTTTATCCTAAACATAAACTGCTTAGACGGCGCCAAAATTTCTAGGTAAAAGTCAGATTTTAAGCACTAAAGTGCTTATTACGAGGGGTGTTTTTTTCCTAGGGATAAGGTTGATGTAATGTATAGTGTCCAATAGATGTTGGTTTTGAATAACATGAAGCTTTCTGTCATGTTGTTCATGAAAAAAAACATCAGAAAGGCTAAATACCACATCTTCTCCGGCGCCTTGGTGGCATATGCTAACTTTAAGGCTCTAAAATAAGCTATTACAAAACTAATCGCAAATAGTAAAAGTCCAATTAACCCAACATCAAGCGCTAAATCTACAAATCCATTATGCCCATGCGGAGGCACAAAACCTGATGCCACTGCTTTTCCTGCTTCTAGTGCATATGGACTACCTGGCGCCCAAAAAGCACCACGTCCAAAACCAAGTAATGGTCTATCCATAAGTCGTGACAGCGCAATACCCCACATTGGTGTTCTTCCTGTTAATGTTGGGTCTCTACCAATAGCTGTTAACAGTTCTGTCCAATTACTCAATACAAGCGTCATTACCGCACCAGCTACTAATATTACCAAATCTAGAAAAATAACCGTCGTTTTACCTAGAAAACGAAAATAACGGTAGAAAAACAAAGTTAAAAATAATATTGCTGATACTACTAGCGAAGTTTTTGATGTTGATAGCAATATCAGTATTATCCCAAACACCAAACCAGTCCATTTATAAATTTGCTTTACTTTATTACGACTCGTCGGTAACAAAAAAAATGTAAATGAACTTATTACCATGATAGGGCCAAGTAAGTTTTTATACCCAAATACCCCTTTCCAGGCGCCTGGGTGGTCGATGCCATGAATACCCAGTGTTGGCATTACAGCAGCTACACCAAAACTCATCAATTCCCCAATAAAAAAAGCTACGCCAAAAATTTCTACTTGCTCTCTTACTGTAAAGCGTGCAGCAATATACAACCCAAATGATGTCATCTGCAAAATTTCACGGCTGTCTTTTAATGTGCTAATCAATACATCTGACCACAAGAATGATGCGAATGCGATAATAGTTAAAATAGTTAAAAATATATCTGATTTTATTACCAAAAGTGAATCTTTCCAACGTAAACAAGCTAAAACTGTTGCACCACCCCATACAAAATAGCGTAGCAACGTTATCGGCGCCCCTGCAAATAATTCTGAAAAAGCTCCAGAAAAAAATAGCACCCCAATAATCACAAATATTTTTTCAAAAAAAGTAATATTAAACACAGTAATAAATGGTAATAATACTAATCTAAGCTACGATGTTAGGCTGCTCAACAGATAATAGTTCCTGGATAGCGCAAAGACTGGACGCTAATGCAGTAGCCCAACTTTTGTTGATATCGTAGAATTGTTCTTGTAACTCAAAACACGCAAGTCGCTTTTGTTCACAAATGATTGGGTCATTATATATTTGAAGTATAGCTGTTACATATGCTTCTATATCATTCGGTAACACTTCAATCACAGCTTCACGCACGTAAGATAATGCTGGACAAACAGCACTTGTTATCACAGGACGACCCGATAATACACCTTCTGCCACCACGCGATTAAACCCTTCAATAAAATCAGTTCGTGTTGGTACAATAACAACGTGTGATTTACCGAACATGGAACGCATTTTTTGTTTGCCACAATACCCATGAAATACGAATAAGTCTTCTACACCCTCTTTTTTTACAGATGTTTGTAGTGGTTGTAGTGCTGCACCATCTCCACAAATATCAAAAATTATATTTTTTATCCCAGTCGCAGCAATTCGTTTGGCTATGAGCAGTAAGTCGAAGGCGCCTTTATCATACTCGACTCGACCCGCAAATAATACTCGTAACGGTAGACGTTGTTGAGGTGGAGGTGGAATATCCGCGAAGTCATTTTTGTTATATATAGGTAAAAATTCATAAATTGGTGGGTGTACCCCATTTGTTAATACAGTAATTTGTTGCGTGATCTCATAGGAAACCGCATGTATACTATGACATCTTGAGTAAAACAAATCACGACTCAAGTTAAGAATTATTTTCTCTCCTAGAGTTTGCTTGGAATATTTACGCCACAACGTACAGTGCAGCGACGGAATTACTTTTACACCTATCCAAGACAATGGCAGTAACATAAACCAGTAAGTTGTACCACTATCTGCAATTACCACATTGGCGCCAAAACTAATTGCCGAAATAAATAGCTGTATTCCTTGTAGAATCTGCTTTACATGATAAAACACACCTTTGGCACCATACAACAATACTCGGCGCCGTTCAATTATAAAACGACCGTCATAAACAACCTCTGTTTTTCTCGCTAGTCCAATTACATACCCAACAGCATCTAAAGCTGTACAGACCGAATAAAAATAACTTGAAAAGGTTATCGAAACCTGTGACCCCACATCCGAACCTTCTTTCCAACATTTATATGCCTCAATTACATCTTCCGTACCAATTGCGTATACTATCCGCAGTTGCTTGGACATTTTATAACTTCGGTTTTCTACATAAGAGTGAATGATACGATTATATTCATTTCTCGTATATTTACTTAAACTTTAATATATTTATTACATAGTGCAGTTATAATCAAGCAAGTTGCTGGATATATAATATCACCAAAATATTACTTAAATACCCGAATTGATTTGGCTTATGATTTGTGTTCTTAATGTAGCAGCGCCAATTCGGCTATCAAAATGTTCAATAATCGTAGAGCGTCCACTGCGTCCTAGTTGTGTTTTGAGTGCAGGATTTTCAATCAGTCGCATTAGCGCAGATGCTAAAGCTGTAACATCCCTCGATGCAACCAATAATCCGTCTTTACCATCAGTAATTATTTCAGTAACACCACCCGAATTAGTGCCAATTGTTGCTACGGACATCGCCATCGCTTCCATGTAAACTACACCTAGGGGTTCGCAGTGACTAGCAAGTACAAATGCATCTGTATGACACATTTTTTCGATAATTTGGTTTTCAGATAAAGTGCCTGTGAATTCGATTGAATTGGATATTTTGAGTATGAAAGCTAATGCTTTTAAGTTGTCTAACTCCGAACCGGCGCCAACAATTGTAAGATGAACTAATTTACCAGCGTCAACAAGGCATTTTACAGCTTGAATTACAGTATCGTGACCTTTGCTCGTGTGTAGGCGCCCAACGGTGAGAATTTGAAAGGTTTGATTATTGTTATTATTTAATTTATAAAGCTGTGGATTCCATTTAGCTGTATCTACACCAATACGTCCTAGCAGCACTTGGTTTTCTTGTACTGGATAATTACATCGTACTTCTGCTTCTAACTTTTTCGTGATAGCAATAATAAAAGCTGCATTGGTAAACTTTGCCGTCATTCCACCTCCCCACCATTCCAAATTCGCGTTTAGCGTCAGCGAGTATGAAATGCCAGTTAACTGTTTGAGCATTATTGCTAATATTGCTGAATTTCCACAGCTATGACAGTGCATATGCTCTATATTACTTGCCACACAACAGCGAGCTAATATACAACCCATTGGCACTAAAGCGATAATATGCCAACGTGGCGCCTCTACATTTATAGTTAAAGCTAGTTTTATTGCTTTATATAAACCAATCGGGTGAGTTAATGCCCAGCATAGACTAACAAAAATGTGAATTATATTATTGAAAATATTTTGCTTCCACAGATAGTAAGTTTGTGCAGTATCAGCAAAATCGTGTTTAGCTTTAATATCTGGGGAAGGATGTTTAGTGGAAAAAATCTCAATTTGAGTTCCCCACTCACGTAGATGGGTAATTTCTCGCCAAATCCAAATGTGTGTTTGTCCTGGAAATTCAGGTACTAAATAGCCAATTCGCATTTTCGCATTATAGATGGAAATATTCCGGGTTTCTACGCATTCATTGTCGCAGACAAATCGTCATTTGATTACAATATCGCAATAAAGAAACCCGGTTTCTAGGATTTTATGAAATTTTCATATTGCTGCACTCTCATACCTGATTTGGCTGATATCATCACAGCAATATATTCTTTTGGGGTACGAGCAAAGAAGTCTTGCAACTCCACATCAGACATTTGTCGATTAAACCAATACTCATGACAAATGCACTCAGAATCAAAGTAATGTCCAGATGCTTTGAGTACTTCTTCGACAAAAAGACCATATATTACATACTCTGATAAATCCCAATTACTGCATACAGCCTCAATCCATCTACGTCCTGATACCTTTTCAATATGCTTATACAGTAGCTTTAAATTATCACTTCTCCATGTCATGATTTGACTTATATAACCTGTGACAGGAATATTACCACCCGGTAAATTGAGTAAACGACGAGCATTATAATTCCATTTTTCACCAATCGGCGCCTGTGGACAAAGTTCTCCAGGAATGCGATACAAACGTACTCGACCATCACGAATAAAAAAGTCCCAGTCAAAACGACGTATAAAAGCAACGTCAGAGTCTACAAATACAAATACCTGCTCGGTTATATATTCTGCTGCTGCGAGTTTGATGATTTGTTGAATTATCCATCCTCGCACGACTAAATGCTTGAAGTTAAACCAGCAACTGTCAATAAAAGGTAGTTGAACCCAACTTGGTAAAATTGATTCAACGGTGATTATTTCTGTGTTTCTATATTTGATTTGACGGAAAAGACGTAAATCACGGTTTGGAACTATTATATAATGCTTCGTTTTTTCGGGCGCAAATGCTTCTATACTCCAAGCCAGCAGCTGACAACGATGATAGTCAGGTGCATAGCTAGGAGTAATTAAACAAAAATCACGTAACTGCATTTATAGCTTGAATTTCTACGAGTATAGATTTTAACTTGGCGCCTGGTTTCTGGTTTCTAGGATTTGATGGTAGAAAGACTTTTATTGAGTGCGGCTGCCCAACTATTATTAATATCGTAAAATTGTTCTTGTAATTTTAAACAAGCTAGTCGCTTTTGCTCGTAAATATTGTGGTCAGTATATATTTGATGTATAGCTGCTGCATATGCTGGGATATCATTAGGAGGAACTTCAACAACAGCGGAACGCACGTAAGACAAAGCGGGACAGACAGCGGAAGTAATGACGGGACGACCAGATAAAATGCTTTCAGCGACAACTCGATTGAACCCCTCGATAAAATCGGTACGAGTTGGTACAATTACAGCGTGGGACTTTACGAACATTTCTCGCATTTGCTGTTTAATGCAATATCCATGAAATACAAAAAATTCTTCGACATCTTCGACTTGTACAGACTTTTGTAGCGGTTGTAAAGCTGTACCATCTCCACAAATATCAAAAACAATATCTTTCAAACCACTTGCAAGCAATATTTTAGCGATTTCTAGTAAGTCAAAGGCGCCTTTGTCATATTCTACTCGACCGGCAAACAAAATTCGTAAAGGGGTGCGAACATCTGAGGGAGCAGTGATATTCGCGAAGTCGTGTCTTCTGTACATTGGCAAAAATTCGTGAATCGGTCGGTGTGTACCTCCTGTTAGCTGTGAAATTTGTTCTGAAATATCATGAGAAACGGCATGTATACTATGACACGCTGTTTTAAATAAACTTTGACTTAATTTCAAATTAATTTTTTCTCCAAGAGTTTGCTTAGAGTACTTAGGCCACAAGGTACATTGCAGCGATGGAATGACTTTGATGCCAATCCAAGTTAAAGGTAATAAAGCGAACCAATGAGTTGTACCACTATCAGCAATTACCACATTGGCGCCAAACTTAGTAGCCGAGACAAATAATTGTAATCCTCGTAGAATTTGCCGTAAATGATAGAATACACCCGTCGCTTTGTTAAATGGAAGAGGGCGCCGTTCAACAATAAAGCGTTCGTCACGAATAACTTCTTTAGAGGTTGCTTCGGCAATAACATATCCAAAAGCATCCAAAGCTGTACACACATCGTAGAAATGACTTGAGAAAGTCATCGAAACTTGAGAAGACGTATCTTTGCCATTTTTCCAACACTTGTATGATTCAATAACGTCTTCGGGTCCAATTGTGTATACAATCCGCAGTTGTTTGGACATGTGATTGACTTCAATTTTAGCGTTACGCACCGAATCATAATTGTAACAAATATTTATGGTGCGTTACACATCACGTTCGGTACGAATCCAGGTTTTTTGGGGTTGAATCAGAAATTTAAAATATAAAGGGATTTTCCACAGTATATAAAATGGTACAGCAAGTAGTTCTAACAGTGGTAAATCAGAACGTGCGAAGTTACTCCAAGCAATCAAAATAGCAGTCAAAATAAATGCACCAGCAATAGCGGTTACTGACGCAGGAGTCCAAATAGACGTTACAAATGCGAATACAAGTGATATGCACATCAACCCGAACCAGATTGCCACAAACAGCGATAGGGGTGGAATACACAAATCAAGTGCGCTGAAAAACAAGTCTAATCTTCTTTGACGTACTCCATTAATAATTAACTTAGGTACATAAGTAAGCAAAGTTTGAATATGACCATGTTCCCAACGAGTACGTTGACTTTTAGCTGCTTTCACGTTTTGGGGTAGACAACTATTCACACTTGCTTGTGGACAAAAAATTGGTGGATATCCAGCAATAGTTAAATCTAGTCCGAGTTTCATATCTTCGACAATCTCAGAATTTGCCAGGTCAACCGAACGAATAACTGACCAGGGAAATGCCATTCCAGTACCTGCCAGCAAACACGGTAAACCCATGCGTACTAAACCGCTTGAACGCACAAGATTTTTTACTTTGAATGCAAAGACTGATATTGAATCTTTAGGAGTCGGGTGGTTAGGTTTTGACATCAAGTAGACTGCTTGTGCTGGTCTACCTGTACTATTAGCTTTCTCGGTCAACAGCGTTATTGTATTTCTTTGAACTACACAATCAGCGTCAATAAATACAACAACTTCAGGTGGGTCATTCTCTAGAAATTTTAATCCGTAGTCTAGAGCGTATCCTTTACCTTTCTTGTTGTCGTCTTGTCTTTCTATGACTGTAACTCCTGCACGTGACGCGATTTCAGCAGTTGCGTCTGTACAGTTATCAGCAATTACCACAATTTTATGATGTGGTAATAACGTAGATTTTAAGCTTTTCAATGTATATGAAATGACAGCTTCTTCATTATGAGCAGGAATTAAGACTGCTACCTTACTAGTCTGAATTTTTGAAGTAGTGGGAGTGAGTGGAAACAGAGCAGCGACGCATTCAATTAATAAAACAGAACACAGAACAAGCAAAAAAAAGGCACTTATCAGCAGAATTATTTCTATTGATAGATGCACTAGCTGGTTAATATACATATTGGAGAATTTCCAAATTTCCTAATATTTATCCAAGAAACCGGGTTCCTGTGAAAAACTATGGTAAAAATTTCAACTTGTCATAAGGAACCCGGTTTCTAACTAACGAGTGATTTCTGAATAACTTTTGCGGGAATACCGACAGCAGTTGATCCTGAAGGAATATCGCATAGTACGACTGCATTGGCGCCAATATTCACATCATCACCAATGGTGACATCACCGAAAATTTTGGCGCCAGCACCAACATTAACGCGGTTGCCCAAACAAGGTGCATCTAACGGACGGTTGAGATAACGATTTCCTAAAGTTACACCTTGACGAATAATGCAGTCGTCACCAATTGTGCTGTAACCGTGAATTACAATACCTCCTTGGTGTTCAATAACTACACGGCGCCCAAGGTTAACAGTGTAAGGTAGTTCAATACCATAACCGTTGCGAATTTTACGGAATAACATTCGGTAGAGAAGACTTAAAGGAGCGCGTAAAAGCTTTGGTTGTACTGTCATACGCCATACACCAAATCGATGTACTGCCACTGCACGAAACCCAGGAAGTGTCCAGTCGCACCCGTGTGACCTGAAATCTTCTTTTATTTGCTCCCAAAAACTTAATTGTGTATCAACCGTATTATCCATATAGGCGCCTATATTTTGGTACTACTTACTATTAGATGCTTGAACTACAAGCGAACTATTATCAGTATCACGGGTACTGTTGTAATAGAAATATCTATCAGGCTCATGTTTGATATTGATGCCATTAGCGACCAAACCTAAAACCGACGCTTCTGAACGCATGAGCAAAGTTTTAGCTGCAAGTGCGCTCTTCAAGTCAGCGACACCAGGACGAACTACAACCAAAACACCATCCGCCATTTTACCCAAAACTGCTGCATCCGCAGTTCCAGCTAAAGGAGGAGTATCAAAAATTATATAGTCATAGTGTTGTGATAAAGCTTGAATCAAAGCGCTCATGCCTTCAGAGTCTAGTAAAGCTTGAGGATTTGGTGGTATTACCCCAGCCGTTAATACTGATAGATTTCGTGTTACCGGTTGAATACAATTGCGAATTCGGTCTTGTCCGACTATCACATTGCTCAACCCCGTTAAATTCATTACTCCCCATAAATGATGTTGCGAAGGATTACGCATGTCTCCATCTACAAGTAAGACACGTTTCCCTGCTTGTGCAATTACAGCCGCTAAATTCGCGCTCACCTCAGATTTACCTTCACCTGGAACTGAACTAGTAACTACAATAGTGCGAACTGTTTTGTGACTAATAAATTTTAAGTTCGCTTGTAGCATTTGATATGCTTCATGAATTACTGAGCGTGGCAAAGTTCCTACAACTACCCTTGGTGAGGCGCCTTCCATTGTTTGCTCTATAGAAGCACTATTGGTATCAAATTTGGGAATTAAGCCAAGCAATGTATAACCAAACACATCCTGAGCTTCTTTTACAGTCTTGATTGATTTATCGATGACATCAACTAGGAACGCAGCAGCAACTCCTAATAAGGCGCCAATAAAAATTCCACCTGCCCCTAAAAGCAGCATCATTCTCATTCGCGCTGGGTTTGGCGAGACAACGGCATTTTGGACGATGCGCGCACTACCAATAGTTTGGTTCTCAGCAACGCGAATTTCTTGAAGACGACCAAGTAAGGTTTCGTAGGTCTTTTGAGCCACCATTAGGCGCCGTTCTAAGTCACCTTGTTTCTTCTCTAAATTCGGCAAAACCTGCGCGCGTTGTTTGAACTGCTCGTGGAGACCTGATAGAGTTTGGACTTTACTCTCCAAACCTAAGCGCTGCGCTTGCAGTCTCACTGACTCTCCAACTAACTGTTCTTTGAGTTGACCTAACTGTAACTTGTCAGGTGAAACTTTAACGTTCGTACCTAAAGACTGACTAGCTCGCTGTTGCAATAATTTATTTAAGGCTGCTTCTTTTTCCCTTAAGGTAATCATTATCGGGTTGTCACTCGTATAAAGCGCTTGTTGTGTAGCTATTTGACTTTGCACTTTTTGTAGTTCACCCAATGCTTCTTGCACACCAGGTATTAGCGACAGCGATGTTCTATCTACAGCTTCTGAACTGGGTATTTTAATTTGAGAACGAAGCTCTGCCTGCTGTGATGTAACTTCTGCTAGTTGTCCTTTGACTTCGTTGAGTTGCTTATCAAGCTCACCAATATTTTTGACGGTTTCCTCTGTTTCTTTCTCTAAATTAATAACTTGATTCGCTGCCTTAAACGAGCGTAATTGTTCAGTTGCTCTATTTAATTCACCTTCCGCGCGTGGCAGTTGACCCTCAATAAACTTGCGTGCGGCAATTGTCTCCTGGCGATTATTTTGAATATTGCTATTTACATATGACCGCATGATTTGATTTACAACGTCCGCAGCTTTCTTCGATTCGCCAGATATATGCGCCACGTTTAGAACATCAGTACCAGGGATTGGTTCGATTTTAATATTGATAGACTCAGGTTTTAAAAGTTCACCATCTTTATCTCGCAAGTCAAGCTTTTTAATCACCTCTTCTATGATTGGACGTGATTGCAAAATTTCAGCTTGAGTCGAAAGAGGATTTGCTTCACGTCTTACAGTTTCTAAATCTCCGACTTTCTCTCCTACTCCTGTTAGCAGCGAAGCACGGTTTGCCTGAAACAGTAGTTTCCCGGAAGCTTGATAAGTAGGACGTTGCAACGAAATCGCAAATCCTGATAATGCAACTGATGTAATCAAAATCCCTGATGCAACAAACCAGCGTCGTTTTAAAACTAGCCAGTAGCTGCGAATATCAATGTCTTCGGAACGGTTGTGTTGCTGCTCCATACAGTTTATTTATGTAGTAAAGATTGGTTGAATTAGATGCACATGCATTGTTTGTTTTGTTCGTAATTTATTAGATAGTATTACTCCTAACTGTCGATGCTAATGCTTTTTCTGTTATTTTGTCTGATGGCTTTTCTGATGGAGCTTCAAATCCTAACCAAGGATTTTGATACAGATGAATCCGCTGTTTTAAAATTAGCCAAAAGAATGGGAGTGCGCTTAATACATAACGTTTCCAAAGTCTTTTTGGTTCTGAAGTTAAACGATATAACCATTCCAAACCGACTTCGCTCATCCATTTTGGTGAACGTTGAATATCTCCAGCCTCAAAGTTAATTGTTGCTCCTATTGCCAGGAATATTTTGACATTTTTTAATGCGTGTCGATATTTTGCAATCCACATTTCTTGCTTTGGGGCACCAACACCAATTGCTAACACAGTCGCACCAGAAAGATTAATTAAATCAACAATTTTTCGACACTCTTGCTCGTTACTTTCAAACCCATATGATGGAGAATGAGCAGCAACAATAATGTTTCTTCCAACTTTGGAATTTATGCTCATTTGAGCTTTTTTAACAACCGCTGGTTCAGACCCCAGCAAAAAAATTTTAATATTCTCGTCGTCACGGTAGTAATCGTAAAATGCTGGGAACAAATCTGAACCAGAGATTTTTTCTTGAATTGGGGTTCCAAGAAAATTTGACACATACATCAAAACTTTACTATCGCAAACTCGGTAGTCGGCCTCCTGATACACATCATAAAACTCGTAGTTTTCTTGCAATTTCATAATATGGTCAACGTTGGGAGTAAATACAATCCCACCGTGATAAAGCTTTTCTAAAAGCTCCACCATTGTGATGTTATGAATTTTGACATTTAGTAAGTTTATTTGCCTCATCACCGCTCTCAAAACAAGTGATATTTAATGTTTACGTATTTGCTCATCATCCTGCCTAGCCATCTGTCGAATCAGAACACGAAACTTATATTAATTAAAATTGAGCCATTACATAAATTTGAATCTAGCTTAAAATCCCGTTTGGGAGCCAAAACTTATATAGATAAAATCTATTTAAATGAATGGTTAATTTCAAATCAACTCGATGTCCTCCTAATGTTAATCAAATCAAACAGAATGCATAGCTTTATGGCGATTCAACTATTAAGCATTTAGTTTCACATCCTATTTAACTTTGTTTAACTGTATTTGTGCTTCAATCATTAGGTAGAATTTTTTAATTATCTTGGCTTAAATGTTACATACTTATTTTAGCGGCGCCTCAACTAGGAGAATTTGTAAGTAAAATTCATCCCTAATGAGCAATCTTAGATTAAACAAAATAGATTTCATCCTAAGATAAACATATAAAGCTTATACCGTTTCTCGATGAAGATGCGCTTTATCCCTGACTGTAGAGATTGACATGTCAATCTCTACGGGATTTATTTGGCGCAACTTTATGCAGAATTGGTATTACACGTATCTCAAGGAAGGCAGCATTTATATCTGCTATGGTCAAAGGAACGCACGCTTACTTTCTTGTCGCTCCAAAATAAACATACTGTATGACAGAGGACTTCAGAGTGAAAAAGCGAAAGTATTCAACTTGACCTGCGATCGCATTTATCAAACACAGTGACTGCGTGAGTCTGCGAATGCGAATTGTTAAGCTTTAATATATCTTTTATTTTGCTCGAATTTAAATACTTAGTGTAAAGCTAATGTTTAGAAAGAAATAAGTTTTTATAAAGAAATTGTAAAGCAAGCGTTTTTTCCCTGAAGTTCTAGGAAAAAATTGTCTTAATACACAAATAAAAATCAATAATGATGAAGCACAATTAAAAAG
This sequence comes from Calothrix sp. FI2-JRJ7, assembly GCA_019359675.1. Lineage (GTDB taxonomy): Bacteria > Cyanobacteriota > Cyanobacteriia > Cyanobacteriales > Nostocaceae > Dulcicalothrix. The sequence continues at coordinate 274,346 of JAHHGX010000020.1, read as the reverse complement.
AATTTATAAAGTGTTACAAGAGACATTTAAATATGAAGACATAGAGTATGCAGAAACACCTTAGTCAGGCGCCTCTGCATAATCATTTAATAACTACAAATTTGATAGTAATTTTACACTATGTCACGTGATGGGCTAGGACCTTCAATTTCCCAAGTTACATCCTCAACTCTGAAAATAGCGGAACCAGCACCAAAAGCATAGCGGTTGCCGTTGCTTGCATCACGTATCATCTCCCAAATTGTATTTTCACCAGTACGGTAGTTGCGCCATACCCAGTCAGGTACACCATCTCCTGTAAAGTCCGCAGTTCCATCAAGGCGCCACTGGGTATCTGTGACAGCAGGAGTATTAATGGGGTTTGTCTTGGCTGGGTCATAGTCACCGCCACTTTGCATTCCCCAGATAGCATTTTCGCCAGTGCGGTAATTGCGCCAGAGAATATCAGCAACACCATCAGCATCGAAGTCAATTACATCTGCAACTTCCCACTGAGTGTCAGCGACGGGAGTAATGACGTACCCATCAGCGTCATTAAAGTAAGGGTTGTTACCAGTGGTAGTATTATTTAATTTCCAGATAACATTTTCGCCAGTTCTATAATTACGCCAGAGAATATCGGGAATCGCGTCATTATTAAAGTCAGCCCAGCCTTCGATAAACCAGTCAGTAGGTACATTCCCAGCGAGAGTTCTACTTCTGCTGAGGTCAAGAGTAAGGGCGGCAGTTCCGGGTACGTTAGCATCATAGTTATATGCCCATATAACTATATCACCAGTTCTGTAATTGCGCCAAAGAATCTGAGGTCCACTGCTGCCACCAAAGTTTGTCACCGCTTCCATTTCCCAGTTTGTATCTTCTACAGGACGAAGATTCTGAGTTCTAGTTGTACTGGATAGATCAACATCAATGCCAGTGTTGGCATCAAATGTCATAAACCAGACAACATTGTCACCTGTATTGTAGTTACGCCAGAAGATATCAGTAATACCGTTGTTATCTACGTCATACAAACCTTCAATTTCCCAATTAGTGTCTGTTGCTGGGAGAATGGGCTTAGTTAGTCTTGGGTCTGTATTCAAACTAAAGGGGTTACTTGGGTTTGCAGGGTCGTAATTAATACCCCAAACAACATTTCCACTACTGTCGCTTCCATTCCCATAATTGCGCCATAGTATTTCAGGTCTATTAAAACCATTAGCGTCGGCACTACCCCCAAAATTAGGAACCGTTGTAGTGGTACCAACAGCAGGAGTACCAGCGTTACCAATGGTGCCAGTAAAGTTAAGTGTGACGCTAGCACTAACAGCTGGCGAAGAATCTGTTGATAAACCACCGTACTCAACGATGTAACCTTGGGGTCTGTAAGCGGCAAGGTTAGTGTAATCTTGCTGGTTAGGAAGGTCATTCCACTTACCTATATTTCCAGCATTCGCATTTCCAACGATGTGGGCATAATCTTCACCGTCAGGTTTACCACCATCAGTAGAGTTGTTCGACTCACCCCTTTGTAAATCCCAATTATTGTAGCGTCCATCAATTGCAGCACCTGTACTATTTCCTCGCCAAAATAGTGTCCCAGTATTATTGTTTGCTAAACCTTCAGGCCCCGTTACCCATCTCCAGTCTCCTTCTACCACTGCATCACTGGCGCCTATCCAACCATTGCCACTAACTCGACTTTGAATAAAATCTTGTTCAGCTTGAGTGGTGATTGTCGCTAAATACCCTTGTTTGCCTAAATAGTTAAGACCATTAGTAGCAGTTCTGGCATCATTCCAAGAAATGCCTTCATTAGTTACAAACTCATAAAAATGCTGATTTTCTGGATTTGCGAGCAAATTACCTAAAGAGAACTGAATATTGCGCGCTGCTCCTGGGTTGCTAGCATCAGTATTAGCATACGTAACTCGACGTAGTAAATCTTGGTAAAGATCAGAACTAACACCAGTCGCTGAATCTAAAGTCAGCACACCTCTTGCCTGGTCATAGTTCCAATTAACTCCACTTTCGCTACCATTTGTAACTCCACCAATACCTAAACGGTCTTTACTAGCATCAAAGTTAGCAATTAACACCCGTGCGCCATTGAGTGTAGCCAGACCATTTGTACTTGTAGCTGTGATAGTTAAATCTGGATCAATAACTTGTGGAGCAGTACCTGTGTAATTAATGTTGCCAGAAATATTTCCTAACTCTCCACTAGCATCCGCAGCAACAGCAGAACTTAAACTAGAAGAAGCACTTAACGGAGTTGGAGAAGGTGATATCGGGTTAGACTGGGTAGTTGGTAATTCTGTTGATAGACTTTGGTAGTATTCTTTGAGTTGGAGCTGTAATGAATTAGACACTGGGTTTTCCTCTTGCTAGATTATTAAACAACTTTCGCTCTAGTGCGTACAAACGTTGAATATGTAGACAAAAAAATGCACATGCTATCGAGTCATAAGAATCTAGTACATTCACTAAGGTAAATGCACTTAAGCTTGTATATTTTATTACAAATAATTATGTAGCAAAAACTACTAAATAGTCAAATGTTTTATCATGCCCAAAATATTTTTGTAATAACATTTAATCACAACTTCATGAAAATGTATCATCCGTAACGGATAAAAACTTACAAACGTTACAATCAAATACTTACGCAATCTCCGCCGATATGAAGACAACATCTACTGATAGATAAGTATCTCATGATTGCCATATTTTTATATACCAACTTTGTTCAATTAATCAAAATACACAAAAATATCAGCAATTAATTGAGTGTGCATAACCTCTAACCCTTGTCAATTAGGGTATTCGGTTAAAAAGAGCAATAATATAAAGCTGGCTTTATCAAGTTAATCTTAATTTTTTACACGCAGATTATTTTGTATAAATGGCTAAGGTCAAGCTATTTCAAGCACTTCCCTCACTGAACTTCTATTTGCAACTTCTTAATACTTTCTTTACATATTTTGTGTATTTTTATATAAAGCTATCTTAATATAGGTTCTGTCAAACTTTTAAATTACTTATACTTATCTTGATGAGCTTTTCGTGTTTTTATACCTAAAAAATCGGGTTTCTTTTGCATAGAAACCCAGTTTCTTTATTTCTGATTTTTCTTAAACCACTCGGCGATACCATTAGAAATAGTGCGTGCCATCTTCCTTTGGTCTTCAGGGTTGGTAATTAGTTCTATTTCATTAGGATTACTCATAAACCCTAGTTCTAGTAGTACAGATGGAGAACTAGCGGGACGTGTTAGCGCTAAGTTATTCCAAAATACTCCATAAGAGGGACGCCTTATTTTTTCTACTACATAGTTATGCAGAAATAAAGCTAAGTCGTGTGCTTGCGTATTGTACCAAAACGTACCAAATCCCTTAATGTTTTCGGCATCACCATCATCGGGTAGCGAGTTATGGTGAACAGATAAAGCGATTGTTGGTTCTTCTGCGTCAATAATTTTTTGACGGTCAACTAGTGAGAGTTCTACATCTGAGTTGCGCGTCATGACTACAGTGGCACCACGTTTGATTAAGTCGTCGCGTATTAACCTAGAAATAACTAAATTAACATCTTTTTCCAAAGTACCCTCTGGTCCACTGGCGCCAGATTCAGCTCCACCATGTCCTGGGTCGAGTAGTACTTTGACACCAGATAATGGTTTGCGTCCAGTTTTAGTGGGGGGGTGACGCATTGCTAAAACTAAGCTAGTGCCTTCATAGCGAAGTTTGTAACCCCACTGTTGATTTGTCTTGAGGTTGAAAGTGTATGTAACTTGATTTGGGTTAACTTGTTGCCAATCGAGACGTGAAATAATTGGGTTATTGTCAGTGCGGAACGTATCGGTTTGTGCAGTGGTGTTATAAAGAGTCAAAGTTAGAGACTTGTCACCTTGCTGAACACTGACAGGAACAGGCACCTGTAGAGGAAAAACTATCTCAGTTTTGCCCTGTAAATTCCGATAGCCAACACTGCGAATAATTGTGCGCGGTGCTACACTACCTGGTATAATACGAGTCTCTTTACTATTAATCCAGGCACCGTAATCTAAGCGTAACCAATCACCGTCTCTTCCGGTAATAGAAGCCCTTGTACCTTTTGGTAGAGGTGTAAGCCGAGAAAAGTCGGTACTGGGTCCAGTTCTTGCGACACCCGCGTCGGATGTAACTTCAGCTACTTGCAATTGCGCTTGAGGAAGTACAGTAATTTTACCAGTACCAGTTTGGGTAATAGTCTTACCATTGACGGTTAGTTGGAATTCCGGTTTACCTAACTCAATCAAAGTGGGAGTATCTGGAATAACTGTACTTTTAATGGTGTTATTGTCTCGTAGTTGATTAAGCCCAACAGTGGTGCAGCCTTCATACTTACTAACGCTCGGACTCGCAATTGGTTGGTTCCTTCCTGTTAAAGCTGCTTTATTATCTGGAAGTTGTGCAATCTGTGGTTGAGGTAAAAGAGAAATTGTTTGTAAACCAAGTTTGACAGAGACTTTTGTTGCAGGAGGTGCAACGGCACTAAAACACACAGTCTCTCCTGGTAATCGGGCAATATCAACGAATGGTGTGAGAGAATTTGGAGCAAAAGCAGCTCCAGTGGGAATTTCGGGTTGTAAACTCAACCGCGTTACTTTTATCAACAATTCTTGATTTTGGTAACGAATTGTAAAGTTATTTACCCCAATCGAGAGCGGTAAGCTTGGTGCAAAATGACCACTCTGACTTCTTTTGATTAGCTTACCATTAATGAAAACTTGTCCGGTTGACGGCGCCGTGCCAATGAAGAAGATTTTATCGGCACTTGTTTTGTGATTGGTTCGGGGGTAAACAACCTTAAGGGATTGTTCTGCCAAAACGCTATAGGGGGTGAGTATTGAGCTAATTAAGAATAATCCTAAAACAGGTTTCACGCCACTAAATAAATAAGAACATAACATTTACTGTGGCACAATGACGGGGTGTCTTTTAAAGAAGTTGCTAAAAATTGATAATTGATGTATGACTAAGTTTGTATTTGTGACTGGTGGGGTTGTATCTAGTATCGGTAAAGGAATTGTAGCAGCAAGTTTGGGGCGCCTGCTCAAATCCCGCGAATATTCGGTTTCGATTCTAAAACTCGACCCTTATATTAATGTAGACCCAGGTACCATGAGTCCGTTTCAGCATGGTGAAGTATTCGTCACTAAAGATGGAGCGGAAACCGATTTAGACCTAGGGCACTATGAACGCTTTACTGATACGCCAATGTCTCGACTTAACAGCGTGACAACTGGTGCGGTATACCAATCGGTCATCAACCGCGAACGTCGCGGAGACTATAACGGAGGTACCGTCCAAGTTATACCCCACATCACCAACGAAATTAAAGACAGAATTAAGCGTGTCGCCCAAGATACAAATCCTGATGTTGTAATTACAGAAATAGGCGGCACAGTTGGTGATATTGAGTCGCTGCCATTTTTGGAGGCCATCCGTCAGTTTCGCAAAGAAGTCGGGCGCCAAAACGTGATTTACATGCACGTAACATTGGTACCGTGGATAGCATCAGCAGGCGAAATGAAAACGAAGCCAACCCAACACTCAGTCAAAGAACTGCGTTCGATAGGCATTCAACCAGATATATTAGTGTGTCGAAGCGATCGACCAATACCCCCAGGCATTAAAGAAAAGCTTTCAGAATTTTGTGATGTGCCCGTTGAGTGCGTCGTTACTTCCCAAGATGCCAACAGCATTTACGAAGTACCACTCATGTTAGAGCGCGAAGGATTAGCAAATCAAAGCTTAGAGCTTCTACTTTTGGAGCAACGCAAACCAGATTTGCGACAATGGCAAACCTTAGTAGAAAGACTGTACAGCCCCAAATACCAAGTAGAAATTGCCATAGTTGGTAAATATGTACGTTTGAGTGATGCATATCTATCGGTTGTAGAAGCCGTTCGTCATGCGGCAATAGCAACTCATGGAGAATTACGACTGCGCTGGGTAAACTCCGAAAAACTCGAAACCGAATCAGTTGAAAACTACCTCGAAGGAGTAGATGGTATAATAGTACCAGGCGGATTTGGGACTAGAGGTGTAGATGGAAAAATAGCCGCAATTAAATACGCGCGTGAACATGAAATCCCCTTCTTAGGATTATGTTTGGGAATGCAATGTGCTGTAATTGAGTGGGCAAGAAATGTAGCAGGTTTAATAGATGCTAACAGCGCCGAATTTGCACCACATGCCGAACATCCGGTAATCAACTTGCTTCCTGAACAACTTGATGTAGTGGATTTAGGGGGAACAATGCGTTTAGGTTTATATCCTTGTCGCGTTCTACCAAACACACGTGCCTTCAAACAGTATCAAGAAGAAGTTGTATACGAGCGTCACCGTCACCGCTACGAATTCAACAACGCTTACCGCAGTTTATTTGTGGACTCTGGGTATGTAATTAGTGGCACATCTCCTGATGGGCGCCTGGTTGAAATGATTGAATATACCGAACATCCGTACTTTGTAGCATCTCAGTTCCACCCAGAATTTCAATCAAGCCCAAGTAAACCGCATCCATTATTTGAAGGATTCCTCGAAGCAGCAATTAGACACTCCCATCCCACAATCAACTTCCCGGCGCCAGCAGAAGTGTTATAAATTGTTGTAGAGACGTGTAATCCGGAGGATTTCCCGAAGGGATTTATCACGTCTCCACCAATTTATTGTGTTTCCACCAAATAATACAAAAGGGGAAAATGTGGCGCACTGGGAAAAAGTACTTTTTGACCGCAACGAGTACATAGTAAACTTCGAGTGTGTCAGTGCCTTTTGTCGCGAACCGAATAGTAGAGTAACATTTTGGCTACCAGATAACGCCATTCCAATTGTGATAAACCCACAAAGTAACCCAAAAGACTACCAAAAAATTCTTAACTACACCGAAAAAGTTACACAATTGCCTGAAAATACATATTGGGTAAAAATAATATACGAAAGAAACGAGTACATAATCAACCTAAAATGTATCAGTTCATTTTGCCGCGAACCCAATGGTAGAATCACCTTTTGGCTACCCGATAGTACAATCCCCATCATCATCAACCCCGTCAGCAACCCCGAATCATACAAAAAAGTTATCGACTACATAGAAAAAGCCACAGGATACTCTATGTAATCGTAGGTTGGGTGGAGCGCAGCGGAACCCAACATCATAATTCAAAACCGACCCTGCCCCCAAGAGTTCCAGGTACTGCGGTAGGAATGATAAAAATGGCGCCTGATTTTGATGAACCTTTGCGTGATGATATTCTAGAAGCATTTGAAGCATAACCACATAAATACTTCACCTTTGTTTATTTATCAAGTAATATAGACAAATGTACCAATAAAACTAAACACTTTACATGGCAACAGGGATACCAGGTAAAAACGCTTATATCAGTAACTCGATAAATACAAATATATCCTTTCAATTAAATTACGAAGGCAAAATTCCAGCAGAATATATACTCAAAACTCAACCAGCCAAATTAAAGCATGTCGTCACTGTAGACAAAAACCTGAAAAATAAATTAATCTACGGAGAAAATTTAAGGGTATTAAGCTCCTTATTAAAAGACCCTACCGTTGCTGGAAAAGTTGGATTAATCTATATAGACCCTCCCTACGCAACAGGAAGCAGCTTTGAATCTCGTAAAAGCGACCACGCATACCACGACTGTATGTCAGGAGCGGTATATTTAGAATTTTTGCGTCAGAGACTAATATTACTAAAAGAACTTTTATCTGAGCAAGGCGCCATATACGTTCACCTAGACGAGAATATGGCTTTCCCAGTAAAAATTATAATGGACGAAATATTTGGCGCAAGCATTTTCAAAGTACAAACCATTACCCTGTTTTGACCGTAACTCTCTAAACTACTATAGTCATTCCACATTGAACCAAGAAGTAATCCTGGACTTACTGAAAGAATTCAATTGTCACCCCTATTTATTTTTGTTAATGCTAACTTTGCGGCGCCCAACATTCCTGCTGAATTACCCAACTTTGCTGGTAAAATTTCTAAACCAATGCGCGATGTAATAAAGACTCGTTTTTCAATTTCAGCTTTGGCACTAGGTAAAAAAAACTTCGCACTGGCGCCTACTCCACCACCAATTAAAATAGCTTGTGGTGTCAGCACATAAATTAAACTTGTTAAACCAATACCTAAATCTCTTCCGTATTCTTGCCAAAAGTTTAAAGCTTCTACATCGCCAGTTTCTGCTAATTCCCCTAACTCCGAAGGTTCTTTACCAGTACGGCGCCTAATTGCTCGAATTGAAGTAAATTGTTCTAATGAGCCTTGGTTGCCACTGTTACATTCTGGCCCCGAAGCGTGTAAGCTAATTAAACCTAGTTCACCTGCGGCGCCATGATGTCCAATAAATAATTTACCGTCAATAAAGACGGCGCCACCAACACCAGTACCCAAAGTAAGCATTATAAAATTTTTGAACCGACGACCGGCACCTAACCAAGCTTCACCTAAACCAGCACAGTTAGCATCATTACCCAAAATAGTAGGTTTGCCTGTTTTTTCTTCTAACCATTGAGCTAATGGAACATCACGCCAACCTGGTAAATTAATAGATACAAGCGCAATTCGTCCCTCTGGGTCAGAAGGTCCAGGCATTCCCACACCAATAGCAAAAGCTTGATTATTTGCATCAAGTTCTTGTAGTGCGTTAACTATTACATTCAATACCATTTCAGGAGCAGGAGGTTGAGGAGTTGCAACCGTCATCGACTGTAAAAGGGCGCCGTCAACAGTGAATCTCCCCAACTTTATCGCTGTCCCACCTAGGTCAATCCCAATAACTTGAATATTATTATTTGTCATTGGTAGTTTTTTTGCCTAGCCTAATTTCTTGATTTCGTGTACTTCAGATTTTTTAACACTCACATAAGTGACAGGAGAAATATTAAAACTAGCTTCACTAGCAATATTAGTTACAGGCTTACCATGTAATATCCCGGTTAAAGCAACCGATAGCATGAAACCGCCAGTCGTAGCAGCAATCAAGGACATCTTATCTTTCACGTTCAGACTCTCTGTAATAAATAGAACAAAATATATAGATTAACAAATGAATTTGGGATTTGTGCTGCGTTTATCGTATTAAGCACTTCAGTGCTTGCACATGAAAGAAAGCACTAAAGTGCTTACAACGATCTTCTACACTAATTCCTAATTTGTTTTCGTAAGCGTGGGTTAACCAAATCATTCAACCCCTCACCAAACAGTGATAAACCTACTACCATCAAAGTTAGTGCTAAACCCGGAAATAAAGTAGTCCACCAAATTCCTGTAGGTAAAGCCTCTAAAGCTTGCTTTAAATCATGCCCCCATTCGGGAACTTCATTAGGAAGCCCTAGACCTAAAAATCCTAAACCACCCAACACTAGAATGGCATCCGCAGCATTAAGGGTAAAGAGTACAGGTACACTTTGAATAACATTAAAAAATAAATATTTGCTAAGTACCTGCCAAGTATTGGCGCCCATTGCCTGTGCTGCTTCGATAAACACTTCTGTTTTTACACTAACTGTATGATTACGTACAACCCTATAATACTGAGGTATATAAGCAATACTAATAGCGATAGCAGCGTTTAATATTCCACGTCCAACAACAAACGCTAGCGTTACCGAAAGCAACAATCCCGGCAAAGTATAAATACTATCCATAATAAATAGCAATACTTTGTCTAACTTGCCGCCCATATAACCACTCAACATTCCCAGTGGAACACCTATCACCATACTTAACGCCGTCGCGACTATTACAACTTGTAACGCAGCTTGGGCGCCGAACATAGTCCGAGAAAACACATCATATCCAAGGCGACTAGTACCAAACCAGTACTTAGGGGAAGGCGCCTCATGCATAGGGTTACTAAGAAACTCAGTAGGATTTTGTAGTATTCCAACAGCTTGTAAAACAGGCGCAAAAAACGCCAGAAAGATAAAAAATAAAGTTAACACCAACCCTACATACATCAACTTCTGCGAAAGACTAGGATTTTGGGGAAGCTGTAGAAACTTAGGTAGAGGACTCTTTGTAACAGCCATAATATTAGTTAGGAGTTAGGAGGTAGGGTGCGTGACGCTACAAAAATTCTTAAACGAAGCAATCATCTGGTGGCGTCACGCACCTTACGAGTTATGAGTTAAGAGTTTTAATATATAATACGAGTTTTGTCAATGGAACATACAACCAATTGAACGCACATCGCAACAAAATGTTTCATTCGGGCAAATTTAACAAATTGTGAAACAAATATACTTCTTGTGGAACAGGCATCCCTGCCTGTTACATTTTTCTCCAAGCACATGCTTGTAGATTAACGATACGCTATATTAGTAACGGTAGGAATCTTTACTACTTTAGAGCAACAAGGATATTTTTTATGTCTATGTTCAGAAAGTTAGTGTTGCTTTAACCTCCGAAATGGCTGCATCAGTCCATGATGCAGTCTCTTCAGATGAATACGTTAGCAGCAGTGAGGTAATCCGCGAAGCGTTGCGCGACTGGAAGCAAAAACGTCTGTTGCAATTGCAAAATATAGAGGAAGTGCGAAATCTGTGGCTTGAAGGCATTGAAAGCGGTGCGGGTAAATATACAGACATCGAAGCTATAAAAAAAGAAGCTCGCAGGCGCTTAGATAATATTTCGTAAGTAAGGATGTCTGGTTATCGTGGGATACTTTACTCGTACAGCAAAAGCTGAAGAAGATTTAATTGAAATATGGATGTATGTTGCCAATGACAGCTTAATGAAGGTGTTGAGATAGTTCGCATAGTTCATGGTGCAAGATATTTACCCGATATTGAAATCTAAACCTGCCCACATTAGGCGCCCGAACCGGCAAAATTTTTTATGTATCAATTAATTGGCGCCTGGGTGTTTGGGGCGGGTTTATATTAATCTTCTGCTATGTTTGGGTTTTTTGCACAACCTGCCGCATAAGCAAGTGCTTCATGAATATCAGGCTTTTCCAAATAAGGATAAGCTAGTAAAATATCCCCATGTGAGTGTCTAGATGCTAGTAAACCAACAACGGCGCCAACGGTAACACGCATACCTCGAATGGAAGGCTTACCACCCATGACTTCTGGGTTACGAGTAATTCGAGTGAGGTTTTGCATAATTTGCTTCGATTTTTTTAATAATGTGAAGTTCGTCTTTTATTTCTTGAGCGCGGTTCTGAATACGCTTTTGAGCTTCATCTGAAAACTGCTTTCTTTTTTCTTTGTAAGATATCATTCTGTGTTTCTCCGTTGTAACTGTGTTTTCTCTTTAAGCTTTTTAGATAATTTTATGGGACGGGCAAGGATGCCCATCCCACAAGATGTTTAGCGCAAGATGTTTAGCGCAAGATAGTTGGTTTGGTTTTTGGGAGCTGTCTAGATATTGGCTTCGATTAATTGGCGGTATTGGCTTTTTTGCTTGACACCTTTGACTTCTTGGAGTAACTCTTTGTCTTTGAAGAACTGAACTGTTGGTGTGCCTGTTACACCTGCATTTTCGGCGATGTCGCGGTCTTTGTCGATGTCTATTTCGACGAAGTGTATTTTACCGTCGAATTCGTCTACTACTTTGTTTAATATGGGTTTGAGGGTGTGGCATGGGCCGCAACCTGGTGATACATATTTAACGACGATTAATCTATCACTGTCGTGGAATAGTTTCCGCAGTGCCAAACCACCTTGGTGACGTGTTGTGTTGATATCAAATTCGACTGGCGCCACAGTTTTGGCTTCGGGTTCATGTTCGAGTTCGTTGTCTGGAGTGTGCGGCGCCTGTTTGTATTCTTCAACTAAGCCATTTACAGACAACCAGCGCTCTGCCAACATTGCAGCGGCACATCCCGAACCTGCGGCTGTAATAGCTTGGCGATATTCATGGTCTTGTACGTCACCCGCAGCGTATACACCTTCTACACTCGTTTCTGGTGAACCGGGTTTAGTAACGATGTAACCTACTTCGTCAAGTTGAATTTGTCCTTCAAATAAAGAAGTATTGGGTTTGTGACCGATGGCGTAAAATAATCCTTTGGCATGTAATAAACTTTCTTCACCCGTCTTAGTGTTACGTATTTTTACACCTTCCATGTGCCCGTTACCGTAAATATCTACAGCTTCGGTATTCCAATGTACGCTGATTTTGGGGTTAGTTAATACACGGTCTTGCATTGCCTTCGACGCGCGCATTTTCTCGGTACGCACAAGCAAATTCACCTTAGAACCATATTTAGTTAAGTAAATAGCCTCTTCTGCCGCCGAATCTCCGGCGCCTATTACAGCGAGTTCAGCACCGTGAAATATCGGAGTTGCACCGTCACAAATTGCACACGCTGAAATACCTCGACTCCAAAAAGTATGCTCGCTGGGTAAACCTAAACGCTTCGCAGTGGCGCCAGTAGCTATGATAATACTGTGGGTTTTAAATTCCCTTTCTTCCGAGCGAACAGTAAAAGGACGCTGACTCAAATCAACTGATATCACATCCTCAGTATATAACTCGGCGCCCCACCGTTCAGCCTGAGCCTTCATCTTATCCATCAGCTCAGGGCCAGTAATACCAGCAGGAAAACCAGGAAAATTCTCAACCTCAGTCGTCGTCATCAACTGCCCACCAGGTAAACCCCCCGCTTGGAAACCTTCAAACACAACAGGTTTAAGGTTCGCACGACCTGCGTATATAGCAGCGGTATAACCAGCAGGACCAGAACCAATAATTACTACGTTTTCAACTGTGGGATTTGTCATAACAGCTTATACAAACTCATAACGACTACGTTTTATTTAATATAACATATTATCTTCGGGTCTGTTACGGCATAATAAAAGATGTAGGTTGGGGAGCCACCTCCGTGCGGAGAGAAGTTGGCGGGACGGAAGCCGACACCGCCAAACTTCGGGGGGTTCCCCCCGTTGAGGAGAGTGGCGTTGGAGGAACGCAACGTATTCACCTTAACCAAGCATTTGTAGATTTTTAGACCACATTCCTACCCGCTTCGGGTTGCAAACCCCACGCTAATAGCCAAAGTCCTCTTAAAGAGGACTGATTAAATAAGTAATATTAGTAATACCAATTCTGCATAAAGTTGCGCCAAATAAATCCCGTAGAGATTGACATGTCAATCTCTACAGTCAGGGATAAAGCGCATCTTCATCGAGAAACGGTATAACTAAGGAGCGCAAAATTATTTATAGTTCTATAAGAGCCGCATCAAAAACCTGTTGTGCAGTAAGGTTAAGTTGAGGGAAGGTTGGAGAAACAATAAGCTGGTTCCCCACAAATTTGGAAACTTGGTACTCATCCTCTACCAATTGACATACCGAAAAAGTAGGCTGTTTAGGGTCTCCGATAAACTTTTTACCCCCTAGCGCGTTATAATCAACAATCCAATATTCAACAATACCCATTTCTTCATAATCCCCGAACTTATCGTGGTAATCATCCCGCCAATTTGTGCTGACAACCTCGACGACTAAGGGAACCGAAACTGCCTTGGTTACAGTTGATTGCTTCCTCCAAAGAGGTTCATTAACAAGATTGTTAGGATTTATTAAAATAATATCTGGTATATAAGTAGATTCATTTGGGTTGACAAATGCGGTTTTGGAAATGCGATATGGGAGTCCCATTTGTAAAAGCTGGAAGCCTAATTGCACTGTTAAAAATCCAACAACGTTTTCGTGGTCTCCAGTAGGTGGCGCCGTCTCAACAATAACTCCTTTATGTAATTCGTACCGCTTACCGTCGTTAGGATACCAATCCATGAATTCTTGATGGGTTAGTAATTGAGGTAAGGTCTGGGTTAGGGCTTGAGTCATAAACTATTTAACCTTTTTATTCGTTTATACTTTGTTTTGAGCGTTTTTGTTCATTCGCTTTTAGTTTTTGATTTGCCTTTTCAAGCGCGCTTTCGCCAACTATTTTGTGTACGTTAGTTGCCTGTGGGAAGGTCAGGTAGGACATCGTGAGCCTACAAGTGATTTTATATACCAAATAAATAATGTTATGAAGGCGGTGTAGTAACAGGGGAGTAACGACAGTAGCAAATAACTATCGCCTCAAAATTGCTACTTGGCTGTCCCGATGGATACTCTTCGACTCTCGTGACCTCCCAATCTCCAATCCTGCTGTGGGTACTAGCGCGGCTGAAATGTAGAGTCAGCATATTGTTCAATTTTGTGATATTTCCTTAATCTATAACCTTGTGTTGGTGTCGGGGAGTTGGAAGAGTCATAGTGTTCTGCAAGAATATCCGTCAAGGCGCCTGTATGAGCTAGTACCCTCTGTTCCCACCCAGAACCTGACATTGTTTCAGTCTTAAAAATGATATATTTGCCCATTTTTTAACCCTCTTGGTAATAATCAGGAAATTTAGTGTTGTCAAACGGCGCCACCCAGTAACAAATGTAGCGAATAAACCTATCCGTTACATCCGCTTAAATCCGTTGCCATTCCTGCGTAATTTGAATTTTGGGCAGTGGTTCCAAGGGTGTGCTAACTGGGGAGTAATGGCAGTAACAAATAACTATTGCTTCAAAATCACTGTTAGGTTGTCCTGATGGGTACTCCTCGACTCTCGTTACCAGCCAATCTCCAATGCGACTGTGGGTACTAGCATTAGGAAGCTGTGGGTCAGCAAACTGCTTAATTCGATAAAACTCTCTTGGTCTATAACCAGGTTGCGGTATTGGACAAGTGCTGGAGTCAAAGTGTTCGACAAGGATATCCGTTATTGCACCAGTATGAGCTAGCTGCCTAGTTTCGGCGCTGTGTTTTTCTTTCCAGTCTGTGCGGAAAATAACAATATTTTCTGCCCATTGCTTAGTCCTTAACTATCAAAATTTTATGAATATGATAGTTTGCGCGTTGATGTGGGAATACTAAAAATCGACAAGCTTCACACTTAAGCGTCTGTGGTATGTAATGTCATGCATTTCAGCCAGACTTAAGTGAGAAGTCATATCTGGGAAAATTTAGTATCAGGAAAATTGCCATGACTGTAACAGCATCTGATTTGCTAGAAAAAATTCGTCAGCAATTTGATAGCGCTCCTTATCCAAGAGTTCCTTTGGATAAATCTTTGAAAGACGACGCAAATTCCCTTTATATACATAACTTGGTAACACCTTACTATCTGAGGAACCAAAAAGTTATAGATACAAAGGAAAAAGTAATTTTAGATGCAGGATGCGGCAGTGGCTGGACATCACTGTTATTAGCGCAGGCAAATCCAGGTACCAAAATTATAGGTATAGATATTTCGGAAGAATCTGTAAAACTTGCTCAACAGCGCTTGCTGTATCATGGAGTTGAAGATGCAGAATTCCATGCTTTATCGCTTGAGGATTTGCCCAAACTAGGTATGGAGTTTGATTATATTAACTGCGATGAGCTACTATACCTTTTTCCCAATCCTAGCAACGCGCTACAAGCGATGAAGAGGGTTTTGAAGCCAGAAGGGATTATTCGCAGCAACTTCCATTGTAAATTTCAACGCCAAGCTTTTTTCCGCGCGCAGGAAATGTTCGCAATGATGGGGTTGATGAATGACAACCCGCGTGAACTTGAGATAGAAATTGCAGTGGAGACGATTAGAGCATTGCGTGATAATGTGCCGCTTAAAGTTTTGACATGGAACTCTAGCTTTGACGGGGAAGACCAAGAAGAACACGTTTTAATGAATTATTTATTCCAAGGTGACAAAGGTTACTCAATCCGCGAAATGTTTGCCGCGATACAAAATGCCGGCTTGGAATTTATTAAAATGGTTAACTGGCTACAATGGGAACTGGTAAATTTGTTTAAAGAGCCAGATAACTTACCTGCCTTTCTGGCAATGAGTTTACCTGAACTATCAGAAGAAGACCGCTTATATTTATTTGAGTTACTCAACCCGAAACATCGTCTATTGGATTTTTGGTGCGGTCATCCTGATGTTACTCCAACCTTGGCACCATTAGACGAATGGACGAACGATGACTGGCAAAACGCGAAGGTACATTTACATCCACAACTGCGAACTCCCAACTTTCGTCAGAGTCTAATAAATGCTGTGACAGAAATGAAACCTTTCGTGATTAGTGAGTTTTTATCGTTGGATAGGAGTTATACAACTATCGATAGTTCAAAGTTACTGTGTATCGTCCCATTATTAGAGCAACCGCAAGTGATGAATACCTTGGTTGAGCGTTGGAGGCAACTTAGACCTGTTGACCCAGTAACTTTGAAAACCACTGAATACAAAGATGTTTTTGAGGCGTTGCAGCGCTTTATAACAGGGTTAGAGAGTTTGGGGTATGTAATGGTAGAGCGCTAATTTTAACATTTACTGATATTTAGTAATTTTTTTGGTCGAAATGATATGAAAGTAAAAGCGAGTGGGTAAGTTATTTGTAGAAGGCAATAATTAATCACTCTGCAACAAGGTAAATATAAAATGAAGACTGAATTAAAAGCTAAATTTCTCCAACACATCCTCAACAAAAAGAAAGATGATCAAGGTTTTACCTTAATTGAACTGTTAGTTGTAATTATCATTATTGGTATTCTTTCTGCTATTGCACTACCTTCTTTCTTAAACCAAGCTAACAAAGCGAAACAATCTGAAGCAAAAACATACGTTGGTTCAATGAATCGTTCACAACAGGCTTACTTCGCGGAAGTAGGTGAGTTTGCGGGAAGCAGTGAATTCGGTAAATTAGGGCTTGGTGTTCAAACCAACACTGATAATTACAAGTATGCAATTTCAGGAGGAGGTTCTACTGGTACAGGTACTAATGCTACACCTGCGACAACAGTGATGAACCAAGCTATAGTTCAAAAAAATGCTGTTAAGGCTTATGTGGGTGGCGTATCTTTATCAAACATAGCAGCAACAAGTGAAGCAACAACGTTAGCAGCACTGTGTGAAGGTATCAATGCTAAAGGTATACCTAACGCAGCTACTGGTGCTGAAGCTGATGCACTCACTTTTGGCTCTGCGACTGCTCCAACTTGTAAGTCAACTTACAAAAAGTTATAATTTGATAACATTGCTGAATGTGTTAGTTCGTAATTTATTTAGTTTGGCTGATTGTTCTAATCTTTCGGCTAACATTTTTTAGAATTAGAATGTCAATATTCTTCGTTTAGTGGGTAGATATCTCTACCCATTTTACTTGTAAGAAATATTTTCTCAACAAATAATTAAAGATTAAGTTGTAAATAAACGGACAGTGATTAATTATGATTGCAGAAATAATTAAAAAAAATTGGAATCAAGAGATATGCGATTATATAAGTAAAAATAATTATATTAATGCTATTAATTTATGTGAAGACGCAATTTCTCAAGAACCAAATGTATCAACTCACTATTGGTATTTAGGGTTAGCACTATTACTGAATGGGCAAGAAACAGAAGCACAGATGACTTGGATGCTTCGGATGTCAGAAGCTGATGCAAACGAATTAGAATTTTATACAGATGAACTTATCCAAATTTTACAATCAGAAGCGGACAAACGTGAAAATTTGGCGGAATATTCTCTTGCTTGGGCAATCATTCAGCATATTAAAGAGATTAATCCTGTTGATATTAATAATATTTTAAAACTTTGCATACTTTCTATTAAAATAGAACTATTTACAGGTGATGAACTAATAGAATGGAGAATTTTAGAACTATTAAGTTCAGAACTTAATTTAAATTTAAATTCAGAATTGTTGCTAGATGTTTTACATGGAGTTTTAGATACCGTACCTTGGCACACAAGTGTTATAAGTTTTGCAGAAGCTTGCTTAAAGCATGTTGTGGACAATGAGAGATATTTTAGCATAATGCTGAATGCAGCACTAGTTGCTTGTCATAGATATAGAACACCTAAATTTGGCGTAAAATTAGTAAAAGTTTTTCTCAAGTTAGAACCTGATAATTTAGAAGCTTTAAAAATTTTAACTGACTTACTAGTTGAATCTGCAAACTATAAAGAAGGCATAGAAAAAGCAAAAATATGTAATTCTTTAGCGCGTGATTTATCAGATAGAATTACAACTTTACATCTGCTATTAAAAAGCTTAATGAAAACAGGAGGTTATTGCTGGGAGGAAATAGAATGCAAATGCGAAGAGTTAGAAGTCGCTTTAAAGGAACTTATTGAAACACAACCTACATCCTGGAGAGAGGTTTCTGTACTCCGACTTCTTACACCATATTTTGCTATTCCACATATCAAAGATACTCCAGCAGAATTTAGAAAAATTTATAATGGAGTATCAGATTTTTTTCAAAAAAATATTCAATTGATTTACCCAGAGCAAGCAAAACGCTATCTCAAACACTATTCAATTAATAAAAATACTATAAACTCACATCGTAAGTTAAAAATAGGTTATTTATCTTATTGCTTTAAATCGCACTCTGTAGGCTGGTTAGCAAGATGGCTTTTTCAACATCATGATAGAGATAATTTTGAAATATATGCCTACATAATTAATTACTCAGTAGTAAATAATGGGCTTCAAGAATGGTATTGTCAACATGCTAATCAAGTTAGAAAAATGGGAATTAATGGTTTAGAAATTGCTGAACAAATATATAATGATCAAATTGACATTTTGATTGACTTAGATAGTATAACTTTAGATATTAGTTGCCAAGTAATGGCACTAAAACCAGCGCCAATACAGGCAACTTGGCTTGGCTGGGATGCATCTGGTATACCTGCTGTTGATTATTTCATTGCTGACCCTTATGTTTTACCCGAACAAGCGCAAGATTATTATACTGAAAAAATTTGGCGGTTGCCTCAAACTTACATAGCAGTGGATGGATTTGAGGTTGATGTTCCTACATTACGTAGAGATGAATTAAATATTCCGAATGATGCAGTTATCTTTCTTAGCGCTCAACGAGGTGCTAAACGTCATCCCAAAACAGCAAGACTGCAAATGAAAATTATTAAAGAAGTTCCAAATAGTTATTTTTTAATTAAAGGCTTTGCAGAAGAGGAATCAATTAAAAGTTTCTTTTTTGATATTGCGAAAGAAGAGGGGGTAGAAATTGAGAGACTAAAATTTATACCCAATACATCTTTGGAAGCAATACATCGTGCCAATTTAGCAATAGCTGACGTAGTACTAGATACTTATCCTTACAATGGTGCCACTACAACGTTGGAAACATTATGGATGGGCATTCCTATTGTTACTAGAGTTGGTGAGCAATTTGTTGCACGCAATAGCTACACAATGATGCGAAATGCTGGTATAGAAGAAGGTATAGCTTGGAGCGATGAAGAGTATATTGAATGGGGTATTCGTCTTGGGATGGATGCTAATTTAAGGCAGCAAATTTCTTGGAAATTAAAGCAATCACGACAAACAGCGCCATTGTGGAATGCGAAACAGTTTACTCGCGAGATGGAAAAAGCTTATCAAAAAATGTGGCAAATATATCTCGAAAGTCGTTAATAGCTACTTAAAAGTAGGGTAGATAATACTTACCCTACATAGTGAATCAATGGATTAGCTTATATAATTTTTTAATTTATTAATAGCAGGTAAAGATTCTATCCCATCTGTTCCAATATTTGGAATTTCAGATAAACTTTTGACAATACTATTAGCAAAATTGTACTTTGCGTCATTACCGTAGTTGAGTGTCAAATATGTAAGTAATTCCAAAGCATAGTCAGGAAAGTGCATAATATCAGCTATACAAGCTAATTTAAAAATTTGCTGAGGGGTTTTCAAACTAATGTCTATATCTTCTCGAATCAAATCACGGAAATAAAATGCGTCTGCCCACAGTATTTGTCCTGAGCGAATAGTTGATTGAATTGGAGAATCAGAACGAGTACGGTAGGATGTAGCTAAGTCGAATAAACTAAAACCTTGGTGTCTTAAAAAAATGTCTACATCTGTAAATAGAGGTTGGTTAACGTACAAAGGTGAAAATTCTACTTCTATTTGAATTGCTAAAACGCTATTTTCTAATATAGAATAACCTCCTTTTAGCACATCAAGGTCTGCTCCTTGAACGTCGATTTGTAAAAAATCAATTTCTGTGATTACTTCATTTTGAAAAAAACTATCTAAGGTTGTTGTCTCAATATCTAAAGTAAAATCTAGATTAACTAACTCTGATAATCCTTGAAAGCGTTTTAGATAAGGTTCGTTAGGAGGATAAAGCGAACTACACATTGGATGTTTTGTTACGTAAAGTGTAGATTCTCCAACAGAGCTTCCTAATGCTAAAGGAATATGTTTTTCTTTCCAACTTACTTGTCTAGCTTCAATATTCGCGTTTGCTTCTTCACATGCATCTGCATCTGCATCAAACCCATATATACTTAAGTTAGGAGCAAATATTTCCCAGCCTAAACTAGCATAATCATCGTTTAATCCTAGCTTGCGGGAGCCAACGTTACAAACTGTCATATGAATTTGGTCTAAATGACCATTTTTCTTTAAACTGTTGAGAAATACTGACATAATTTTATTCCTGTGGAAAAATATGAGTTTATCTATATTCCTAACTTATTTGAAAATTTGGTAATCTAGGAATATAACTTTTTTATTTGTTTGGGAAAGCAATCAGGTTAAGATGTCCTTGAATATCTTCAAGCAATTCTAGAGGAACCAAGTTTTGTAAATATGGCTGATATTTAAAAAGCTGGTAACCTAACTTATTTAAGTATTCAGCAACTTGAAAATTACTACCTTTGCTACCAGCAATATTTTCGTAAAGTATGATTGGTGCCATTTCGGATAAAATCTTGTTACTTCCTTCTAGTACTGCAAGCTCATGATTTTCTGCATCAATTTTGAGTATATCGACTCGCTCTAGCTTTTCTCGTTCAACCAGACTATCCAATGTAAAACACTCTGCTTCTTCAAAACGACTGTCTAGCATATTTTCTGCGGCTTCGCTAGAAACCACCTCGTTCAACTCGCTAGCATTGTGAAGAAGCAATTTAACTGTACCGTTAAAGTTACTTGCAGCACCAGAACACACGGTTACTTGTGTCAATTTATTTACTCGACAAGTTTCTTTTAAATAATTGACACAACTTGAAAAAGGTTCAACTGCCAATACTCTTCCCTCAGAACCAACTTGCAGCGCGGCGCTAAATGTATAAACCCCAGCATTGGCGCCAACATCTATCACCGTCATACCTGGTTTGATGAAATGGCGCCAAAACTCCATCTCCTTTTCAAACCATTCCCCTTCACCAATAAGTAGACTAGTAACAATACTACGTAAACTTGGCTCAACAGCCATTGCTAAACCTTCAAATGGGACATAGGTAAATGCATTCTCGGTCTCAAGCTGTGTCCATTGCCAATCTGGAGATTGAGGATTTCTTTGATAAAATTCTTGACTTAATTTTAACCAATAATTTGCAGTTTCAATTTGGTTTAAATCTCGATATGTTAAATACAGAGCTTGATGAGTCGCAGAAGAATATGGAGCTAACTGTTTAGCACGATGTAAATGCAGTATCCCTTCCCACTCATTAGCCATTAAACTTGAAATTCCAAGTTGAAGTGCAATACTTGCTGATTCTGGTATAACTTGAGATGCAAGTTGTAAAAAGCGACGACCTACAGCATTATAAAATACTAGTTGTGAACTACATAAAACTTGGCTTAAAACAATAAGCGCTTGTTGATAACTACTTTGTCTATATAAAGCTGTTTGCGTCAGTTGATAATCAGATTTTGATAAGCCTTGCTGCTTTGGAAACAAGTACACTAAATACTGAGAATCTGTGTTTGTACTCTCGTAAGCAACATAAAGCGTATTAATAAATGTATTGAATGCAATTTCTATAGCTCGTTGTGTTTCTCCTATCATGCTATGTACTAAAGCAAGATGAGCAGCACACAGAGGATGTTGTTCTAGTTCTAGCCCATTATTCAAAGCATCAAAAGCCATTTCCAGATAAAGCGAGCGTGTTTCCATGTCATCGCTGTATTGTTCAGCTTCAGCTAGAGCAACCACCGCTACATTATTCCAATCGCTTGAAGAATTCGGATTTTCCCAAGAGGTATTTTCTAAGATATGGGTAATTTGCGATAAACTACCAACCTCAATATTTGGAGCGCTTTGTTTAATATACTGTAAATACGAATCTTGATGTGATACAGATGATTCCATAGTAAAACAAAGCAAGGAAACACCTTGCCATAAATAAAAGTTGTGGGCTGACTGTTGACAAAAACATATCCGTACTGAGGATACCCACTTACCCATCAAAAACTAACATTCGCTTTATAAAATTTTTACAGTCCCTTCTAAAACCAACTGTGAGACATTATGACTAAGAACAACCAGCGCTTAAAAGAAATTTTAGGCGCCTCTATTACCGAATACACACCCAACGCCATCAAGTTTACAGCCATCTCATTACATCAGCTAGAACAATTGCTAGCAGAAGGTTTTACCACTGCGACATCATATTTCAACGCGGCGCCAACAACTGCTCAGTTTATTGAGTTTGGTAAACGTTGTACTGATATTGGAGCAGTTGCAACATTTGACGGTGTTGCTTTTATTGGTGAAGATGGTGATACTCGTATGGATACCATAACTGTTGTAGGCGTTCAAGATTTAGACTTTGTTGGTGAGTTTGTCAAATTTACCAGAGGATGTGACGATATTGAAGTTTCATCACAGCTATTGTTTGCGTGGTGGGATTGATTATCATGCTTGTGCGTAAGAGTTATTTTTGCTTTCTGACGAGTCGCACGACTTTTAGATGAACGTAAATCATCTATCGTAATAGGTGTTTTTTCTAAAGTATCTAGTGCTACCAAAAATTTGCCACTCTGTATTTTTATGTTGAGGGCGAAAATCACACCCCTAACGTTAAGGTAACTAGCACTTTGATAATCATCTTTTTCGTAACGTTTAATTTGCTCTTCTGTCAGTCCACATAAGGCACCAAGTTCTTTCTCGCTCAGTTTTGCAGCAATGCACGCTTTTATTAAAATATCCGGTAGATAATCAATATCATCAAGCTCTAATATAATAGGGGCCTGACTGTCATGAGCTATTAACATTTCGTACTCAGCTATTTCTGCTCTTAATTTATCAAGGTGACACTGTGCTGCTCCTCGTCCCATTTCCCATTTTTGGTAGTTGTGCCTTTTTCTTTCTTCGTCTTGCTCCATTGCTG
Organism: Calothrix sp. FI2-JRJ7; assembly: GCA_019359675.1. Taxonomy (GTDB): domain Bacteria; phylum Cyanobacteriota; class Cyanobacteriia; order Cyanobacteriales; family Nostocaceae; genus Dulcicalothrix. The sequence goes on along the minus strand of JAHHGX010000020.1, from coordinate 251,139 downwards.
CTATGGTTTTTTCAAACTCTCCCACTCACAAAAATGCACACCTGGAGGTAGATTACCATTCTCGTCAAACTCAGGAATCATTAACCCACACCGTAACAAAATATTTTAATTATCTACCATGAGAGCTTATTTACAAATAGGGTTCAAAATCCCTTAATTGTTTCTATCCACTAAGCACGACAGACTTTTATACATAACAGAGGAGTTGGGGGAAAGTGAGAATAACTTTAGAAGTTATTTGAAAAGTCTAAACAGATACAGAAAAGCGAATCGTTGGTCTGACCCCTTAGTTCCACAATTTTTCGTCATTCCACACTACGTAGAGACCGGATTAAATCGCGTCTCTACCTACCAATTTGTGTGGAATGAAGGGTGTTACCCCGTTTGGCGCTCTTTTGTATCATCGCTTTTAAGGGGTTAGGTTTTTAGTTAATATTGATACTTTTCAAACATCTTCTTACAGATGGCGCCTTTTACTTTTGTGTTGGGTAGCAGTAGCTATGAGAAACTGAGTGGTAATAGAAAGTTGGTATACAGGCGCTACTATGTACTTATATAGTTGGGATTTTGTTGGGTGGAGCGCAAAGCGCTCCACCCAACCTACAAATATTTAATGGAAGCTGTGTTGCAATGCTTACCACATTTATTGTTTAGTTTTTTTAAATTATGCAGATTAAATTGGTAGAACGGGCAAGGATGCCCATTCCACAAGAACTGCCTATTCCATATGATGATATATTTTACACTCTTGTCCCCCCCTTATTAAGGGGGGCTAGGGGGGATTCTATATACTGCAAGCATCTAAACTTCATACACTCTTAGTATTTACACTAATTATAAAGTACTTAAAACTACAATTACATCTCCAAAACCAAATCCGGATAAAGTTCTTTGGGCAAAAATATTAAATTTTTCTAAAGATTGCCGCCTTTTGTTTCTATCTACAGATGTTTGCGATAAGCTATAAGACGATTAACTGCTATTTCTTTTCCAATGTCATATTTAAAGAGTCGCAGTTACTTGACTTTTTCGCGTCGTTACCCCTCTTGTAGATGGCGCCAACAGCTAAATGCATCTTGCCAACTTTGACAGATTGAACAAATAAGCGTTTATTCGCCGTTATAGTTGAAAAAGTAGCAATTAATAGTAATATTGTAATCTTTGCTCAATTATCCGGATTTTTATAAACCGTGTAATATCTGCAAGTCCTTGTAGGATGATTTATTCTGCCCAAATTTAACGTCGTAACTCAGTACTATATGCACTTTGTGGTAATTACCGTACAAAACCAGAATCCGATGCTCACAACATTGGGTTTGTTGTGATATAGTTAAGTAGATAAGACTGACTTTGCCAAAGGTAATATCACTCTACGTATAGGCAAGGTTTCCAAAATAAATGGAAAGCAGTTTTGACCAAGTTTTTATTCTAATCAAATCAAAATTAAATTGAGGTTATGGCTCAACAAGTACTTCACCCAATGGTGAAATTGCAGCGTAATGTGCAATCACTTGTAGATTCTAATATTGTCAAACCAACAGACAGCATTTGGAAGATTGCTCTACTTTTTGGCAATGACTGGCAGCACTGGAAACAGGAACTGCTAGATTTTGGATTTACTATGCAAGACCCTCTTGGCGAATTATTATCCGTGGAAACATGGGACGAAGAAGAATAATGACCCACTAATGTAGAGACGCGATTAATGGCGTCTCTACGGGGTCGAATTTTACAATTCTTTCAGCGCAGCAATTACCTCTAGAGCGTTTTGATATCTATCGCGTGGCAATGGTTCCGTCAAACGGTCGATGACTTCTCGCAATTTAGGGGTAATTGTTGGAATATTTCCTATTTCAAACCGAAACTGGCGCCCACGCTGGCGGTAATATTTGAATGGGCTTTCACCTGATAGCAAGAATATCAGGGTAGGTCCTATGGCGTATAAATCTGATTGCGTTAACGGTTGCCCCCTCTCCTGTTCTGGGGCACAATATCCTTCTGCACCTATACGGGTTCCCGGCGCCGTTGAACTTTCTTTGACGGCGCCAAAATCCAGTACTACTATATTATTATGCGACGAGCGCATCATTAAATTCGCTGGTTTGATATCGCGATGTATTAATGGTGGCTCCTGGGAATGTAAGTAGTCTAGTACATCACAGGTTTGAATCATCCAAAATATTGCTTGGTTTGGTGTAACTGGCCCTTTTAAAAAAACCAATTTCTCCAAATCTTCCCCGTGGACTAGCTCCATTGCTAGATATTTTTTCCCTTCCTCGACAAAAAAGTCATAATATTTCGGTATTCCTGGATGCGATAGCGATTTTAACGTATTTGCTTCACGCTCGAATAATTCCTGCGCTTTCGCTATTCGTGCCATATCGGCATTCATTTGTTTTAATACTAACAGTTGCGGGCGCCCTGTTTGACCCACAGAGTCCCATGCCAAGAAGGTAGTCCCCATACCTCCTTGTCCTAAAGTTCGCAGTATTTGGTAATTACGTACTGTTTGTAGAACTTTGATGGGTTGACCACAATGTATACAAAATAAATTATTGGGGTTATTGCCTTCGTGGTTACAGGTAGGTAGAGTAATTTTAGGCTTTACTGCTGGTTGCTCGACTTTTTGCTCGATTTGAAACCTCAATAAAGGACCACCGTTTGCTAATTGTAATAGGCAGTTATTGGGTATCGGCGCCTGAGGTACTAAAACACCATCCACAAAAGTGCCATTTATTCCTTTATTGACTAGATGCCAAGAACCATCTAACCCACCTGTATCAACTCGTCGAAGTTCCAAATGATAGCGAGATACCAAATCATCTGAAATAACTATATGATTATCTGACGCGCGACCAATCCGTATTAAGGGTTCATCGCTAAAATTCCACTGGTGAAGTGGTTTTTTTTGTCGCGGTTCTAGTAAGGTGAGCGTAACCACATTATTGAAATTATAAAATTTAGTAGTAGTGGACAGTTAATATGTATTAACCAGCCCCTGGATTTGGACGTACTTTGGCTCGTACAAGCACAGCAGTGATGTTATCATGACCGTTGCACTTATTGGCTAAGTCAATTAGCTCGCGCGTGCCTTTATCTAAGTTAGCATTAGAACTCAGTAGAGGTTTGAGATGCGTTTGCCAATTTGTTTCGAGTAAATTATTATCTGTTAACCCGTCTGAGGCAAGAATAAATAAACTATCTTCATTTATTTGGAAAAAATGCACGTCTGGGTCAATTAAATTTTCATCTCGTGGTCCCAATGCTTGTGTTAGTTGATACGCATCCGGGCGCCCATATGCGATACTCGGTTCTACACCACGCATTATTTCCCGTTGTCCAACTTCGTGGTCAATAGTAACCTGCTCAAGTCCCCTGCGAGTTAAACAGTACATGCGACTATCACCAACATGGGCAACAGCAACATGTGTATCTTGTATCAAAAGCATGACTAATGTAGTCCCCATTCTGCCAACACCCGAACGAGCATCTTTTTGGTTGAGGTCATATATAGCCTTATTTGCCTGACGTACTCCTTCCTTGATGATTTCTAAACTTGGTAAATGATTAAAATTCCAATTCGAGTTAAAATACTTCTGGAGTGTGGTGACAGCTAACTCGCTAGCAACTTCGCCACTAGCATGTCCACCCATCCCATCACATAATATATATAGTCCGCGTGCTGCAATTGCTTGCGCTTTTGGAAATTCAACTCTATTAATTCTTGTCTCAATACCAAAATAGTCTTCGTTATGGTCGCGTTGACGACCAACATCGGTAAGTCCTGCATTATCGAGACTGTTTAGGTGCATTGGAAGAACGATTGTAGGCATATCATCGCTTTTTGTTTCATTCTCCCCTGCTTCTCCAAATTGTAGAACAGTAGGTGCCGCAGTATTTGGCGCCGCTGCCATCGTAACCGTCACATCTTCTGCTTCGTAATTATCATGAATATCCTTAGTATCATGATTATTTTCTTCTATAGTTGGAGTTGGCTCAAGTTCTGAGGCAATTTTGCGTAACCTTGCTTGCAGTTGCTCTAACGTCTCCACACTCCCAACATCCAAGTCTCCCAATAACTGCATCAACGGACCAAACTGTGTACGTTGCGACTGTTTGAATAAAGTGTGCCAAATATTCGCTAGTGCTTTTATACTTAATGTTTCTGATGGTTCAAAAGCTTCAAAATCAACGTTGGCGCCTGGACTCGATTCAGTATAAAGTCTTTGTAGCACTAACTCTTGGTCTTCATCTAAACGTAAATTTCCTAACTCTAATAAACTTTGACGACAGTTAAACGGTTCGAGCATTTGCCAAAGTTGAGTCATGCGGTGGAAGTAATGCACTACTTGTAGCGATGACATTTCGTCTTCAAGCCATAACTCAAGTAAATATGAGTAATTTGAACGGTCAAGAAGCAGCACTACCTCCATATTTTCCAAAACCCAAGCATCGTGTATTGGAGGTATTCCATAATTACACAGCTTGTGTAAAGCTAAATATGGTTTTGCAACATCGGGAATACCAGGCGCCTCAATTACAGATGATACTCCTTGTTCTAATTGAGCAGTAATCGGTGTAATTTGATACGGCTTACAATCTAGAACTCTGACTAATAACTCTTGCTGACCTGCTTGGGTTTCGCTACATTCAAGTACTTTATAGCGTTCTTGTTTATCTAAGTAACAACCAATGTCAAATTTAGAAATAACTTTTTTCTGTTCTAATTCCAAAACGGGTGTAGGTACATCTAGTTGAATAAAAGTACTTTCTTCAACTGGAGGCGCCTCTACATTAGAATTAGAATCATTCGTAACAGTATCTTCATTAAATTTAATAATTCCCCACCAAATCGTCCCAGAATCCTTACCACAATGCTGACACTGTTCAACATTATTCGGCACATCGGCGCCACAAGCAGGACAAGCGCGTTCAGTCAGGGAAGTGCCACAATTTTGACAAAACTTATTCTTATCGGGGTTCTCAAATTTACATTCAGGGCAAATCAGCATTGTGGAAATTCCTTAATCCCTTTTTAAGGCGCCTGTAGAAAGGACTGAAGTCCTTAATACGGGCAACATCGCATAGGCAACTATTTTAACCCATGATTTGCCATCTATCAGCCCGGTTATCCCACAACGGCCAAATCATCCGTTACATCCGTTACTATTGATAGGTATCAGCAAAGTAAAACAAGTACGATTCGAGGCACTTTCAACCTCTATACTTCCCCCCAAAGACTTGGTAAGCTTTTGTACCAGTGCTAATCCTAAACCTGTACCACCTTGTTTCCAAGGGTCATTACTAGGAATACGGTAGAACTTATCAAAAATACGTGGTAACTCAGATGCAGGAATCTCTACACCTGTATTCGTCACCCTAAGCTCAATATCTTGAGATTTTAAACGCGCACTAACAACGATTTCTTCGTCTGCTGGACTAAACTTACACGCATTAGTCAAGAGTTCAATTAAAATTCGCTCCAAACTAAAAGGATCCGACACCAATTGAGGAAGGTCTGGAGCAACATCCACATATAAGTTCCTCAAAGAGTTCCGGTTCCTCGCTTTGAATAACCCGACTACCTTGACTACCCACCCCTTAATATGTACGGTTTCCAAAACCAAAGGTTTACTATTAATATCAAGCTTCTGTAAATCTAAAAAATTACTAATTAAATTTATCTCACGCTCACACTCATTATTTAAAATTTGGAAGTAACGGGCCGTTTTCGCTTCCTTCTGCTGTATTCTACTTTCTAGAGCTTGGTTTCCATCGACATTCATATTCAGCGCAATCCCAAGCATCTGAATTGCCATCTTCATATTTGTTAGTGGTGTACGTAACTCGTGCGAGACAGTGCTGAGAAATTGATCCTTGAGACGATTAAGTTTTTCCATCTCGGAAACTTGGAGTTTTTTCTTGCTTTCGCTTTCTTCTCGTACCAGTTCAATCGTTTTATATTGACTAATATCTACACAGCAACCAATATACCCACTAAACTCTCCACTCGCTGTAAATCTTGGAACACCTGTATCTGAAACCCAACAATACTGACCCGAAGCACGTTTTAACCGATACTCCATATCAAACTTTGTTTTTGCATTCAAAGCTGAGTAATAGGTTTGCAAGCAGTTGATTTTATCATCTATATGTACATGCTCAAGCCATCCTATACCATGCGCTTTTTCTAAAGCACACCCTGTAAATTCAAGCCAAAACTCATTGAAAAAGTCATACATCCCATTACTGTTTGATGTCCACAGCATTACAGGAGCGCTATTCGCTATCATCTTAAACCGCTGTTCGCACTCATTATAAGCTTCTTTCAAATGATGAAGCTGCGTAATATCCTCGCAAACCACCACAACTACAGGATTTGCTGATGAAGACAATATTTGTGCAGTTACTTTTACCCAAACAATTTTACTATTCGGACAATTTAAGCGATACTCCGAACTCGCAACGCCCGTTCCGGATACTTTAAATAGATTTAATATTAAACTTGCGAACTTCTCACGTTCGTTTGGAGCGAATAATTGAAAAATTGGTTGATAAAGCAACTCTTCTTTTGTGTAACCAAGCTTCGAGGCGCCAAATCGATTTACAGATAAAATAATACCATTTGCATCAAGCGTAAAGTTAATCGAAGGTAATTCATCGTAAAGCTTACGGTACGACAAAGTACTATCACACGGATATAACTCAGTTGTTTGACTAAGTTCGCTAGCTAAAACTTTATCTGGTAGAAGCTCCAAGCGCGTTGAAGAAATAGATAAAATATTATCTTCCTCTTGACAAATACGATTCCGACTAGATGTTTGGTTACGGCTCATAATAATTTAGTTTGAAAGCACCCGTATGCGAATGTTTATAAACGATAACAAAGAAGGGAGTATTATGATACTATATTTAATACAAAAATCTTTAATAATTTTATAGATGCTAAGAAACCCGGTTTCTATGCAAAATCGTTATTTTTATTACAAGATTTCATCGAAGAAACCGGGTTTCTAGGTTTTTTGACCACCTGTTTATAATTACAGCTTGTAAAAACAATATTATGCAGCAAATCGACTTCAGCAGATGTGAGGTGGCGCCATTCACCCATCTGTAAAGTATCTAACATTAGATGGGCGATTTGGAAACGTACTAATCTCAATGTTGGAAAACCTACTGCTGCGGTCATTCTACGAACTTGGCGATTTTTTCCCTCAGTCAGGGTCATCTCTAACCATGCAGTATCGACATTTTTTCTAAATCTTATCGGTGGGTTACGTTGGGGTACATCTGGTGCTTGTGGCAATAACCGAACTTTCGCGCTTCTAGAACGGTAATCTTGAATTTTTACACCAGTACGTAATTGGGACAAAGCTTCCTCAGTGGGGATACGCTCTACTTGTACCCAATAACTTCGTTCGTGTCCAAACTTTGGGTCAGATAAACGGTGTTGCAGTTGTCCGTGGTTCGTTAATAATACTAAACCTTCACTATCCCAGTCCAGGCGCCCAACTGGATAAACATCTGGGACATCTATATAATCTTGGAGAGTTTGACGTTCTGGGGTATCGCGTGTAAATTGGCACAGTACGCCGTATGGCTTGTAAAAAATAATATACTTATATTCTATATCGGTCATGGGGGACAAATAGTAAAGGGGAAAAACAATAATATCGCACCATGACAGATTCTAGTTCTAAAATTAATCGACGTTCATTTTTATTTTTAGTCGGCGCCGCACTAGGTAAAATTCTAGATAAAGTCGCCGATTCACATAATACATATTAAATCTCTTGTGGAACGGGCATCCCTGCCCGTTCTATATATACTGTGAGCAGAAAAAGTATATATAAGAACAGATAAAAGGAATGAACCACAAAGAACACTGCATGTCACAAAGATGGATGCTGAACGCGGTGAAGCATCTCAGTATACGTATAAAATCTAGATTTATACCTTATCCGACTTTTCAAACATCCTCTAAGCTCGACTTTATCCATTTTTCTGCAACGCCTAAGCATCGGCTGAAACCTTTATGGGACGGTAGCTTGACTTTTTCGATTTCAGCATAAACGCCAAACAGAAGCAAAAACCTTAAGATTTTTATACTAGTTTCTTGATGTAGGTCAGGCAAGATGCCTAACCTACAGTTTTACAATTAATCACATTGCCAAATTTGAATTATTCTCTCACTAGTTGCACAAATAAGACTTTTGGAAACTTCGCTAAACTTAGCAACGTTAATTTTACTTGCTCCCATATCAAGTTCTTCTCCTGTACGAATTTGCCACAATTTCAAAGCTGCATCTGTGCTTGTACTGGCAATAATCTGAGAATCACAGCTAAAAGATACAGACGAAATATGCGCGCGATGTCCTGCAAAAGTATTAATTTTTTTCCCTGTACTGATATCCCATAAAATTATACTTTGGTCAGAGCAAGCACTAGCTATATATTTTCCATTTGAACTAATGGCAATACAAGTAACAGGCGCCAAATGTGATATTACACTTATAGATTTAAGATTTTTTAGATTCCATAGTTTTATGGTTTTATCACTACTACAGCTAATTAATGTTTGTTTATCTGTACTAAGTATTAACGAATGGACAGTATGAGTATGTGCTTTAACTACATGCAACATTTCTCCCATACTAATATGAGATATTTTGATACTCGTGTCATTACTACTGCTAATTATAGTTTGATTATCTGGATTGATAATAACTGAGCTAACAGGCGCCGAGTGTACTTTGAATTTATTAATTAATTTACCTGTTGCAACTTGCCAAACGGCAATACTACCATCATCACTACCGCTAGCTAGCATTTGATTATCATTACTAAATACAACGCATCGTATTAATTGGTCATGCTTAATAGTGTTTACTAAGTCTCCTGTTGATTCACATATTGATAAGTTCCAAATTTTGATAATGTTATCACTACCTGCACTGGCAATCAATTTTCCATCGGCACTAACTGCTAATCTCCAAATACAGCTACCATGATTTAGAGACTTGACTAATTTACATGGATATGCTCGTTTTGGCTTTTGAGGAGCAGTTTCTTGCTCATACTTTTGTTCTTGCTCTTTTCGTATTCGTTCGCGAAGCTCAAATTTACGTTGAATAACTTCTAACTCTGAAGCTTTTTTGTAATCTGATTTTGCACGGTTGACGTATCCCAGCTTTTCACAAGCCAGCGCGCGAAATTTGTATGCTTCAATATAATCAGGCTTTAACCGAATCGCGATAGTAAAATCTTCAATAGCTTCGCTGTATTTACCTGTGGAAGCTTTGCTCATCCCTCTTTGATAAATTGTTTCTGGAGTGGATGCACTAGAAGAGACGCTTGTTTTGTTTGATGAAGTTGTGTTTACGGTGTTTGTATCTATATATTGATAATTCTTAAGCTGCTCGTAAGCTTGATTAATTATCTTAATCTTTTCTTCGGCGCCTCTTTTTTGTGTTGGGTCTAGAAAACGGTCGGGATGACACTCAAGAGCAAGCTTCCGGTAAGCTTGTTTTATTTCTTCTTGAGATGCACCTGGCTTTAAATCGAGGATTTTTAAAGCTGAATTTATATCGATATGTTCAGTCATGACGACTAGGTAAATATTAAGTATTTAAGGCTACTTTAGTTTTCCCCAAAATACTTACTATCTAACTTTTATATTTTATCGAAAATCTGCTTGTCCAGGTAAATCAAAAGCTATTAGCAAAGCCATTTCTAGCTGCTGCAAAGTTGAATCAGAAACGTTTCCACATAAACGCAAAAACCGAGTTTTGGCTAAAGCACACACTTGTTCTGTCATTGCCAAAGAATCTTGTTCTAAACCTCCTTCTGGTGCATTGATTAATACCTGACTTCGATAAATTCGTTTTCCTATGCGGTAAGTAGTACAAGGAACAGCTAAGACTACTGAACTAGAAAGATTGATAGAGTTGCGACTAACTACAATTACAGGTCGAACTCCTGCTTGCTCAGAACCGGATGTTGGGTCAAGCGAAGCGTCATAAACATCACCTCTCTTCATGATTGAGATTCGCCTAATTTAAAAGCTTCCCAATCTGCGTGTGCAAATTCTTGATTCAAAATCTCAACTTCTGCCTGATACTCAGTATCGTTAGCCATTAAAGCAAATTCGGCATCAATTTCTGCTCTTAGCAAAGCTGCTAATTCATTACGAATCGCGCGTGCGACAAAATCATTACGGCTTTTAGCTTTTCCTTTGCTAACAGCACTATCAGCTGCTTGTAATAGTTCTGCTGGTAAGGTTAAAGTCGTCCGAATGCTGCTATTTTCCATATCCTCATCAAATTTGATGTTATAAATGATGTTTATTTTAGCATCAGTTTTACAAAAATATTACTGCTTAAGGAGGCACCTGTGGTACAAGTTTCTTTACAAAAGCACATAAAAGTAATGGATTTGGACAATTTTGCAATACATTAATTAATTTTTGACGAGGCAAAAAACTGTCACAATAAAAACAATAGGATTAATTTCCTTGCTAGGGGTGCCTGAGTGAAACCGGGCTGAGATTACACCCTTAACACCTGAGTCTGGGTAATACCAGCGGAGGGAAGCTCTTTCATGAAGGAAATGATTTAAATTATGCGAACTGAATGGGTTGCCAAACGACGTGGGCAAGATAATGTTACTCAGATGCATTATGCTCGTACTGGTGTAATTACTGAGGAAATGCACTACGTTGCCAAGCGGGAAAACCTCCCTGTTGAGTTAATTCGCTCGGAAGTCGCGCGGGGACGGTTGATTATTCCTGCTAATATTAATCACACTAACTTGGAACCAATGGCAATTGGTATTGCCTCCAAGTGTAAGGTTAATGCCAATATCGGTGCCTCTCCTAACTCATCGGATATGGCTGAGGAAGTAGCTAAATTAAATTTGGCTGTAAAATATGGTGCCGATACGGTGATGGATTTATCAACGGGTGGTGGTAATTTAGACGAAATTCGTACTACTATTATTAATGCTTCACCCGTTCCCATTGGTACTGTACCTATTTACCAAGTACTGGAAAGCGTTCACGGCAACTTAGACAAACTTACCCCCGATGACTTTTTGCATGTAATCGAAAAACATGCTCAACAAGGGGTAGATTATATGACTATCCACGCGGGTTTGTTGATTGAGTACTTACCTTTAGTCAAATCGCGAATTACAGGTATAGTTTCCCGTGGTGGTGGTATTATTGCGCGTTGGATGCTGCAACACCACAAACAAAACCCTTTATATACCCACTTCAACGACATCATCGAAATCTTTAAAAGATACGATGTTTCTTTCAGCTTAGGTGACTCGCTGCGTCCTGGTTGTACACATGATGCATCCGACGATGCCCAATTATCTGAACTAAAAACTTTAGGGCAACTAACCCGCAAAGCTTGGGAACACAACGTTCAAGTCATGGTCGAAGGTCCCGGACACGTACCAATGGACCAAATTGAGTTTAACGTTAAAAAGCAAATGGAAGAATGTTCCGAGGCGCCTTTCTACGTACTCGGTCCACTCGTCACCGATATTGCACCTGGTTACGACCATATCACCTCAGCTATTGGCGCCGCTATGGCTGGTTGGTACGGTACAGCAATGTTGTGCTATGTAACACCTAAAGAACACTTAGGATTACCCAACGCCGAAGACGTGCGAAACGGTTTAATAGCTTACAAAATAGCTGCACACGCCGCTGATATCGCCCGTCGTCGTCCCGGCGCCCGCGATAGAGATGATGAGCTATCACATGCCCGTTACAACTTCGACTGGAACCGTCAGTTTGAATTATCACTCGACCCAGAGCGCGCACGGGAATACCACGACGAAACTCTACCAGCAGATATTTACAAAACTGCCGAGTTCTGCTCAATGTGTGGCCCCAAATTCTGCCCAATGCAAACCAAAGTTGATGCAGATGCGCTGACAGAATTGGAAAAATTCTTAGCGAAGGATAAAGAAGTTGTAGCGAAATCTTAATCCCCCTAACCCCCCTTAATAAGGGGGGAACAAGATTTTAAGCCGTAGGTTGGGTGGAGGCTTTGCGCTCACGTAGTGTCCCGAAGGGAAACCCAACATTACAGCTCTGTTAGGTTTCTTTGCGATAAAATAGAGAAGACAATATATGTATATTTGTGTATCAATCGAACCAAGTAAATGCTTAAATCGATAGAAGGTATTTATCAGAACGGAAAAATCGAACTACTTGAAACACTTGATTTATTAGAAGGAGCAAAGGTTATTGTTACTTTTGTCTCAAAAGATAATTCCATAGATTTATCTTCTCGTGGGATAAACCCAGAACAAGCGGCAAACTTACGCGCAAGATTACAATGTTTTGCTGAAGACTGGGAACATCCTGATATGGATGCTTACGATGCCTTATAATCGCGGACAAATAGTATTAGTTTTGTTTCCAAGCTCAAACCTTCGCACTGCAAAACGCCGTCCAACTCTAGTTGTGCAAGCCGATAACTTAACAACTGGTTTACCGCAAATAATTGTTGCCATGATTGCCAGTAATTTATCGCGCGCTGGGCATCCAAGTAGGGTTTTGATACAAATAGCAACAGAAGAAGGACAACAAACTGGGTTACTACACGACTCAGTTATTATGACTGACAATCTTGTTACTGTCCTTGAAATAGAAATTGACAGAGTAATTGGGGTTTGGTCGGATATGTCTTCTGTTGATGTTGCGCTAGCACATACTTTTGGGCTTGCTTGAAAATTGGTGGTGCGTAACTGCGATTTGAATTTTTCGTTTTGGTTGTGGTTATTTAATGCAGTTACGCACCCTACTCTCTGCTACATTGCATTGCTTTAGCAACTAGCTAACAGCTTTTTGCTAATGTAATTAACAGCCTGTTGAATTGTTGTAATTTTTTCAGCATCCTCATCGGGAATCTCAATATCAAATTCTTCTTCTAAAGCCATAATTAACTCAACAGCATCTAAAGAATCCGCACCTAAATCTTGAATTAAGTTTGTATTGAGAGTTATTGTATGAACATCAACTGCTAATTGTTCAGCAACAATAATTTTGACTTTTTGGAATAGACCTACGTTGAAATTATTATCAATTACAGGTTCTATTGCTAGATTTTTTGTGTCTACTTGAGTCGTTTGAGGGCTATCAGCTAATTCTTCCTCAACTTCATCTTCAGATTCATCTCTAACTTTGAAATAATAATACAGATTAGCAACAGCTAAATTTGATGCTTTTTCTAAATTAGATGTAACTAGTGTTTTATAACCAGCATTTACAGACTGCTGATTAATATAAAGTTCGTATTCTTGCCGTAATTCATAATCAAACAAAAATAATAGCTGGTCACGCAAAGAGTAAAAATGCGACTTTTCCGCTAGCTTCTCATATATTAATTGCTCTTTTGGCGCCGTTAACACTGCATCTTGACTATTTATTAATTCAAAGTCATTAAAATCAGCACTACTTAAAAGTTTAGATTCTGACGAGGGAAGCGCGCGCATCCAATCAACATGATTTTGCCATGAGTTTAAGACAGCTAAATCATGGTTGTAAATACGTGTAATCTCAGGAAATAGAAAATCAAGCTCGTCACAAGTTTCACAATTGTTAATAATATTTACAAACTCTTGACAAATGTTGTCTTGTAACTGCGAAATTCTATCGCTTACTGCTGACATTTCATTCTGCACTTGATATGTTGCAATTATTCCCTGCTCAATTATCCAAGCGCACTCAAGTCTTCGCAGGCGCCCAGCAGCACAAGTTTCTTCTAATAAATGCGGGTTTGTATAATCAGCTAATGCTTCAAACAACATTCCGCGCGCACCATCAATTTCAGCATTTCTACGACCTAAATCTTGTAATTGCATCGCTGAACGAAAGCGGTTCATTGCCTGAAGAAATAACCCATACGCTCGTACTAAAACTATACGGTGTTGTTCAAATTTGATATCTTGGCATACCTCTTCAATTAATTGCCTGATTTCTGCTCCTTGGTCTTTTAAAGCTTGTTTAAGGTCAACAAACCCATTTTTGACCTCTAACCGTAATTGTTCGACTTCTTTTCTCAATTTTAGTGTTTGATGTAAATTTACTGCTATTAATGCTATACCCGCTACAGTCCCAACACCAATTAATGCTGTAGTCGCTTGCAGAACACCTAAACTAGCCTGCATGGTTTGTAAACTACTTAGTACGCTTGTAAATCCCTGGTGCGTTTGATACATTTGCACTCCACCAGTAACGAATTGAGAAGCAGCTAAAAGTGGAGATAAAGGACTGTTATTAACTGTGGCGCCGATAGCGTGGGCGACAAATTGCCCTGTAACACTATCTCTGGCAATAGATATTGGTACGCCATTACTAAAAACCTGAGCGTATTTTCCTGCTTGAATACCAGCGTCAATTAAAGGAGAGAATTGGAACTGCATTATTTTAAGGCGTTATAAGTTAATTTTTTTGAGCCTAACTTGTTCATCAAAGTGAAAATAACCGTAATTACGCGGTATATAGATAAATTTTGGCTAAGGATGTGGGAATACTAAATCCAACTAGTCTATGTACTGTATATATGAATACTTCCTTAGTTAGCTCTCCAATCGTTGATTTGTTATCACGCATTACTGGGCAAAAGTTGACTCAAAATCACATCACGGCACCTGTAACATTTCTGGCAAGTTTAGTAACAGTGTTGCTGGGAGTAATATTTGTAGATGGCACAGTGGCAGAAGAGGAAAAGCAAAAGCTGCTAACAATCCTTTATAGATTTAGCACACCTGAAAGTGATGTACGGCGCCTGACGCATCTGATGATTAAAGGAATTAAAGAAAACCAGATTTACAAACAAATTAATAATTTACTTACACTCAGCAATTCCCTCTCTGAATCTGAGAAATTATTGCTGATAGCTTTTGGCTATGAAATATCAACCATAGATGGTGGTATAGATTTATCTGAGAAGCAATATTTACAAATCATCGGTAAACATTTGGGCATTAACCCTAAATATTTATCAGTTTTAGAGTCAGCGTTCGCTCATAATAATCATATAGACTACGCAGCTTTAGATGAAGTAAGATTCTGGCTCGACCCTTGTCGGTTTAACGAGTTAGATATTGCCTTTGTAAAAGCTGCGAGTGATATGCTAGCTACTTTACCTACCAAACCTGAAGAACAAGTAACTCAAAAAAAACAAATAGCTTATAGTGGATTAAAAAAGTTTCAAGAAAATCAAAAAGAACTAGACTATCTTTGTTATCGTGTTTTCCAAGTAGTTGAAGATTGTAACGCGCGTGGTTTCTTGCATAGCACATTAATTGATGAAGTAGGAGCAGCGTCTAAAAAATTACAATCTCAGAGTTTTAGATTGGCGGTAGTAGGTGAATTTAGTCAAGGAAAATCAACATTACTTAATGCCTTACTAGGTGAAGAAATTCAGCCAGTAAGAGCAATTCCTTGTAGTGGTACGGTTACAGTTCTGAAATATGGAACTGAAAAACGGGTAATTTGCTGTTACAAAGATGGACGCTCTGAGGAAATTGCTTTCGATGAATATAAACTCAAAGCAGCAATTTCCAAAGAAGCAGCACTTGAGCATCGTAGTGACGAGTTAGCACAATCTAATATTGCAGAAATAATTTTTGAGCATCCTGACTTAGAATTATGTAAAAGTGGTGTAGAAATTCTTGATTCTCCGGGGTTAAATGAACACCCAGAGAGAACAGCGATTACTCAAAAACTCCTCAAAGATGCAGATGCAGCGATTTTCCTTACAAATGCAATGCGTCTTCTGCCTGAGAGAGAAAAAGAATTAATACAGGATGTCAGATTATATTTAAATGCGAATAAAGATAACGAGCCTGCGGAAAATCTGTTTGTCGTAGTTAATTTTATGGATTCTCTCGATGATGAACAAGATAAACAAGATATTAAACAGCGGCTTACAAGCTTTGTTAAGGATAAGAACTTGCTCAGTTCAACAGGAGAAAATCGTATTCATTATATATCAGCAAAGGCAGCATTGAAAGCTATTATCAATGGCAATGATGACGAATACAGAAAAAGTTTCCACGCTTTTAGTGACTCTCTTGAAAAATTCCTGACACTTGAACGTGGCGCCTTGAAAATGAAACGTTCTGTAAGTGAAGTTAGTGATTTAATAAAAAAATCCTTAGATGGGTTAGACCAAGCACAAAAAATATTAGATGGTAAAGTAGAAATTTCTGAGGCTGAAAAACAGAAAATATTTGAACAAATAGGTGAAGCTAGTGGACGTGATATCAGGATTCGTTTAATAGCTTCTCAATTAATAGAGCAAGTAATTGACGAAGCTGCTGACTCTTGGGATGAGTGGCGTGAAGAGTTAGGCGAACGTATGGCTGAAAAAAGTCAGTACTGGTATTCTGAACACAGCCCTGTTTGGAGCCAAAATCAACTCATTCAAGACTATACTAATCAATTTGTTAAAGACTTATCACAAGAAATAGATGATTGGGGAAATGCACAGCTAAAAAATGTCATCCTGCAAAATAACTTAAAAATTCTAGATGCTAATATCGAGCATGAACTAGATGCAATTCAATCAGAATTTAAGAATATCGAACAGCAAGTCAAAGCTGATTTTAGTCAACAGCTTCAATTATCCATTAGCGGCATAAACGATGATTTTATGGGTTTAGGAGGAATAGGTGGTGGTTTAGGGATAGGTGGAGCTTTAGCTGCTGGATTAATAGTATTTACGGGTCTTGGCTTCGTTGCAGTTATTGTTGCCAGTATAGCTGCTACAATCGCTGGTTCATTCGGTTTAGGAATGTTTGATATTGATGGGCTACATGACCAAATCAAGTTGAAAGTTTTTGAAATAGGATTTCAAAAATTTGATGACTCTATCGATAAACTTTCTGAGAAGCTGGATGAAATTACTACTTCTGTATTTAACACTAAAGTCGAATCAGCAAGTAGAGTAATATCTCAAGCTATCTCGCTGTATGAAAATCTTTTACAGCAGCATGAAAAAGCACACCAAGAAACTCTAGAACAACGTCAAGCTGACAAAACATGGATATGTCAAAAACAGCAAGAGCTTGAACAGCTAAACAATAAAATGGAAGCAATATTACAAGAGTTTTGATTATAGCTTACTTAAAAAGGAGTGTAATTCAATATATTGCACTCCTAAGTATAAGGTTAAGTTTTCCTCGTAACGCAGGGAAATTTTGCTTAAGCAATAGTCACAGAGGTCACGGCGCCTCTGGGTCTATACCTAATTCTCGCAGTTTCGCAGCTAAAAGTTCTCCACGCTGTCGTTCAGCTTCTGCGCGTTGACTTTCAGCTTCTGCGCGTTGACTTTCAACTTCTGCACGTTGACGTTCAACTTCTGCGCGTTGGCGCTCCGCTTCTGCACGTTGGCGCTCCGCTTCTGCGCGTTGGCGTTCTAACTCTGCCTGTTCGGAACTCCACAGTAATAAATTACCAGCTTCGTCCCACCATCTTAACCAATTAGTAATATCTGAACCTGCACGAGTTCCTTGCCAAATTCCTAAAAATAACTCTAATTCTGGAATCCAAAAACGTCCTGATACTCCTTCCTGCAAAGCATATCGACCATTTTCAAGGCGCCGTACTTCTAAAGTTATTGCATATGGGTCAAAAATTACGTAAGTAGGAACTTGCAGCACCTGTTCGTAAAAGTATAATTTTCCGTAAGGTGGTGTGGGGCGAATAGAGTATTCTCCACACTCAGTGTCTGAGAGAAATTCCATCACTACAGCTACAGAACTACCTTCTATATTAGGTGTGTAACTACGACGAATTACTCCAGCAGCAACTGGTGATACGTGCGGTACATATAGCCAGTCTGGCGCCTTAACAACAGTTTTTTGGCTAATATTAGCGGCAAGAGCAAAGTTTGAAGCAATCAACATATCTGATTGAACCAAATTTGCTGCAATTAAAGCATCGGTGACAGCTGCTGCAAGCGGGGGTTGCTGAATATTCTCCACAGGTTCATCAGGCAGTATAAAATCGTCTGGAAGTTTCTCCCAGGTAACGATAGGTGATTGAAGCTTGGATGTGGCTATAACCATATGTACCGACTTCCAAAAAACTAATGATTTTAATCATTAGTACAGGTATTCATAAATTGTAGCTGAATCTAAGAGATAAGTGATTGATAATCAAACAAAGTCTAATTATTTAAAATCACTTATCCGTTACATCCGTTTATCATCCGTTGCCAACTTTACCCTGTGCTACAAATTAAACCTGTAAATCTTTATATCTCTTTTGAATATCCTCAATATCAAACACAGCTTCAAACTTTAAATTTTGCGACTCATAAAACTCGGCGCCACCTTGTTTCCTATCCACCAGCGAAATAACTTCATCAACTACATAACCAGCATCACGCAGTCGAGTTACAGCTTTCATTGCTGACTGTCCAGTTGTGACAACATCTTCTAACACAACAACTTTGGCGCCACTTTGTAAAACAGGCCCTTCAATATACGCTTGTGTACCATGACCTTTAGCTTCTTTACGAATAATAAGCGCGCATACAGGTTTATTCTCATATGCCGATACAACGCTAACAGCACTCACTATGGGGTCGGCGCCTAAAGTTAACCCAGCTACAGCTTGTGTATCGGGTGGCAACATATTTAAAAGTAACCTGCCAATAGCCAAGGCGCCCATTGGATGCAGCGTTATTAACTTGCCGTTTATATAGTATGTACTTTTTGCCCCAGAGGAAAGAACAAAATCTCCTTCTTTGTACGCATCTTCGCAAAGTAAATCTAATAACTTGTCACGTAGGGTAGATATATCAGTACTGGCAGCCCAAACATCTGATTTATGACTAATTTCAGCGGAATAACTCATTACAACTGGTAAAAAATTGTGCTACACCAAAGTTGAACTCATCCGAGTTCCCAAACTAAGCATAAATTATGATGTGCGCTCTTGAGGCGCCCACGAGCAATAGCTTAATAGTTCATAAAGTAGGAGTAATTTAATTGTGGGTTTAAAGTTTAAATTATTAAGTAGTCTTTTTATACTACTAGCAGCATCAGTTCCATCAGTTGCAGCAGCACAAGAAAGCGCACCTGGCTATGAAACCGCAGCTGATGCAATGGAAAGAGCTTTCTATAAGAATAGTCCTAACTATTACCGTAACCAAGGTATCAATCGAGATATTGACTTGATATTAGGTACAGGTACACCTTTCCGTAGCTCTTTCCCTGAAAAAGAAATTGAGAGAGATGCTGACTTGGTAAACGCGCTTTACCGAGATGTAATTATGCAGCAAGCAATGAATGACCCGTACATTCGTACACCAGACCTACCCAACCCTTACAATACATCTTTAATGATGTCCCCACGTATGAATCAAGAGAAGCTCAGAAGCGGCACTGAGTTCCGATTTGAACAAAGATAATATACGTGTGTAGAGACGCGATGTTCCTCGCGTCTCTACATCGTTCTGTTATAAAAATCCAGGGTACAGGAGTTGAACCTGTCTGGGACGAATTATGAGTTCGTTGCCTAAACCGATCGGCCAACCCTGGCTGACTAAACTAATAATCTACAATAACACACAAAAAGACTTTTGCCAGCTGCTCTGTCAAAAAAAATCTGTAAATGTTAAGTCAGTAGTGGTAGTTTATCGGATTATAATACATAATTTGAGAATAAAATAGTGCAAACTAATATTGATAAAGTTGACTAATGCTTTTAGTTCACAAACCCCTCTATTGTTACATTAGCCCAATTCTTTATTCTCTTGAGTATTAAGAGCGATGAAACTTAATTCTACTGTGCTTCTGACGTTGACTTTATTAACCCTGATGTTGGGAGCTGGTTCTGTAAGTGCAATAATCGGTTTTGATGTCGGTAGTAAAGCCCTAAAAGGCGTAACTACACCCGACGCACGTCCTACTAGTAAGTTTGCTAGCGCTAAATCTGGTAATACGGCACACACAGGAGTGGCATTATTAAGGGAAGAAGAAATATTAAAAATTGTAAAGGCACGTATTGAAGGTAAGACTAAGGCTGCTAAAGCGTCGAAGTCTGATGATGACGAAGATAAGGAAAAGCAAAAGCCAGAAGAGAAACCAAAGGAGACACAAGAAAAGCCTCAAGCTGGATTTCCTATCAATGCTGAAAATGGCGGTGTGAACTTCTCGGTACAGTCAGCACGCTTTTCGGGTGGCGATTTGTTACTTAGGGTAAAAATGCAAAACAAAGGTTCAGAAACTGTACGTTTTTTGTATAGTTTTTTGGATGTTACGGACGATAAGGGCAGAACTCTTAGCCAAAGTACTGAAGGATTACCCGCCGAATTACCAGGAAATAGCTCAGAATTTACTGGAACGGTTAGTATTCCTACACCACTACTTGATGATGTCAAAAAAATATCACTAGCTTTGACTGACTACCCAGCACAAAAAATGCGACTTGAAGTATCGAATATCCCAGTGGAAAGATAAATTTTAGTGGGCGCTTATTTATTGGCGGGTTATCAATAAAGTGAGTTTCAGAGATGTGGGGCTGAGGTTGTTGTCGGTGTTGTTGCTGATTGCAATCAATGCTTTTTTTGTGATTGCTGAGTTTTCGATGGTGACGGTGCGACGTTCGCGCATCCACCAGTTGGTTGAGTCAGGTGATGCAGGTGCCGTTGCAGTTGAATCGCTGCATCGTAGTATAGATAGACTACTATCTACTACTCAATTAGGCATAACCCTATCCAGCTTGGCGTTGGGATGGATAGGGGAAAGCACGATGGTTAAATTGATTGATCTATGGCTGACGTCATTACCACTGCCTAGTGGGATGAATTTTTTTGTTATGCATTCGCTTTCAATTCCCATTACTTTTCTTTTAATTGCTTACTTGCAAATTGTTTTGGGTGAACTTTGCCCAAAATCGCTGGCAATTCTTTACTCGGAACAGCTTGCAAGATTTTTGGGTCCGCTTTTCAAAGCAATAGTTAGATTCTTTAGACCGTTTATCTGGATACTCAATCAATCTAATCGATGCTTACTCGGACTTTTTGGTATTGAGTATACTGGTAAAAGCTGGCGCCCGCCTGTTACATCTGAAGAATTGCAGCTAATTATATCGACCGAACGCGAATCAACAGGGCTACTTGCGAAAGAACGAAAATTACTTAAAAGGGTTTTTGAATTTGGAGAAATTACCGTTCAAGCAGTAATGATTCCCCGTACTAGTATCGTATCACTACCAGTAAACGCCTCATTACAAACTTTGCTCAAAACAATGATAACTACTGGTTATTCATGCTACCCCGTCATAGGTGAAGATTTGGATGACGTTCGTGGTATTGCTTACTTTAAAGACCTAACAAAACCGTTAGCTCTAGGCAAACTCACGCTAGATACACAAATTCAACCTTGGATAAGACCAGCAAGCTTTGTCCCAGAAAACACACTGCTCCATGAATTGCTGCCAGTGATGCAGCGACAAAAGCCAGCAATGGTGATGGTGGTAGATGAGTTTGGGCAAACTGCTGGACTGGTTACTATCGAAGACGTTATTGGTACTATTATCGGTGATGCCAATGACTCAGAGAATGCGAATAATCTATCTATTCAAGTTCTGGATGAACACACATATTTGGTGCAAGCACAAATCAATGTCGAAGAATTAAATGAAAATTTACATATCAATTTACCTCTGACAAGAGAATATCAGACAGTAGGAGGCTTCTTACTGTATCAATTGCAGAAAATTCCAGCTTTGGGGGAAATTTTTATCTACCAAAACCTGGAGTTCACGGTTATCTCAGTCGTTGGTCCACGCTTGCACCAAATTCAACTGCGAAAATTAGAAGTTTAAAATTGGAAGTAATGGAGTTAAAATTTTGATGGTAAACGTATCGACGAATACAGTTTTATTCCCAATTAAAAGAAAATAGAAACCCGGTTTCTACGCAAAATTGTTCTTTTCATTACAATATTTCAACCAAGAAAGCGGGTTTCTAAATTTAAAAATAATTTTTATTTTGTTGCTGATAAGCTGCAATTGCGCTGTAGTAACATGAATCCGGCTAATCGGTATTTGGAGTAAAATATATAAAGTTTGCGAGAAGACTTATTCAATTTTGTATATAGTATACAAAAACGCTCGTAAGTAGAATCCCATAGTGTAGGGAATGCGCGCATAAGACCTCATGTTACGGGAACTCACAACAAACTTTGAAATTCTTCATAGATATAACCTCCATGTTACCATCTGGATGGTTTAAAACGGCTCGTTATTGGTATTTTGTATGATATGCCAATGTCCGTAGCATCTCTATATTTGGTGGTTGAGGAGAGAATAATAGTGCAAGATAGCATGTCAGTGGCAGAACCAAATCCATATACACAACGTAGCCCACTACGCCCTATCCGCGTCGGTGTGATTGGTGTAGGTAACATGGGGCAACATCACGTCCGCGTTTTTAGTTCAATGAAAGACGTTGAACTAGTGGGAGTGGCAGATATTAATTTTGAGCGTGGACTGGAAACAGCAAGCAAGTACAAAGCTCGCTTTTTTGAAGATTATGCTGACCTGCTACCTCTTGTCGATGCGGTTTGTATTGCAGTGCCAACAAGGATGCATTACGCCGTCGGTATTAGTTGTTTGTTAGCAGGCGTCCATGTTCTAATCGAAAAGCCTATTGCTGCAAGTCTTTCTGAAGCAGAATCGCTCGTTAATGCTGCTGCTGAGTCGGGATGTATTTTGCAAGTCGGTCACATTGAGCGCTTTAACCCTGTTTTTCAAGAATTGAGTAAAGTTCTGAAAACCGAAAAAGTTTTAGCTCTCGAAGCGCACAGAATGAGTCCTTACTCAAATCGAGCTAACGATGTGTCAGTTGTCTTGGATTTAATGATTCATGATATTGATTTATTGCTTGATTTAGCTGCGGCGCCTGTGGTTAAGTTAACTGCTAGCGGGACTCGCAGTCCAGACTCTGTTTATTTAGATTATGTGACAGCAACATTAGGATTTGCGAACGGGGTTGTCGCTACACTGACTGCAAGTAAAATTACGCAT
This sequence comes from Calothrix sp. FI2-JRJ7, assembly GCA_019359675.1. GTDB lineage: Bacteria > Cyanobacteriota > Cyanobacteriia > Cyanobacteriales > Nostocaceae > Dulcicalothrix. The sequence continues at coordinate 228,071 of JAHHGX010000020.1, read as the reverse complement.
CGAAAAACTCGCAATATCTTAGCTCACTGTCAAAACTCACTAACTGAAGCAGATTTTCTTAAAAACGAAATATTGATTCATCGACACACAGGAGCTAACCCAAACACCGATTTTCGACAAGGACTTTACAAGCAAGATGGCTTAATTGAAAAAGTTTACACTAGCAATATTGAGCCTTTACGCGCGGAATTAGACCATTTCGTCAACTGTGTTCGTGGTGGCAATCCTCCTTCTGTGGGTGGAGAACAAGCATTAAAAGCTTTACGTTTAGCTAGTTTAATAGAGCAAATGGCGCTTGAAGAGCGTGATTGGAATCCATTAGATTGGGAATCAGAACATTCTAATATCCGGCAATCATTAACGCCTATTGTTTAGGTAGATGTTGGGGGATTGGCGCGCCTATTCCCCCTTCTCAAATTTATACCAAATTTCTACGATTAATAAATTAAGTTAGCTGTTATACTTGCTACGTGCTTGTAATGTATTAATTTTGTATTAATCACATTAGAAGCTAACATTTTAACTATTCTACACGCGCAGGCGCCTCCATAATCGGGCAAAATTATTTAAGTAATAATGTAACGAGACGGCTAGAAGTTTCACAAAATCAACTCAATGTTCGATTGGATAATACCAAGTGTAATAAATATCGTCTATTCCTTGGGTTACTTTGGAATAGCTTTAATGATGTTCTTAGAGAACCTGTTCCCACCAATTCCATCGGAATTGATAATGCCCCTAGCAGGTTTTACAGCCAACCCCGTCGCAGTTGCAGCAGCGCAAGCTTCAGGAAAGTTACCTCTATCCGTACAACCACTCAATATTGGAGCAGTTTTTTTAGCTGGCTTAATTGGTTCTACATTGGGTGGGTTGGTTTGGTACTACCCAGGTAAAATGCTTGGAGAAAAGCGTCTGAAGAAACTTGCAGACAAATACGGCAAGTGGATAACCGTGTCAAGCAAAGACATTACCAAATCTATCGAATGGTTTGACCGTCAAGGTAGTAAAGCTGTCTTTATTGGGCGCCTAGTACCAGGGGTGCGAACATTAATTTCGGTTCCTGCGGGTATTGGTAACATGCCGTTGCCATCTTTCTTATTTTATACAACATTGGGTAGCGCACTGTGGACAGGTTTGCTAACATACTCAGGATATGCGTTAGGTACACAGTACGAGTTAGTTGATAAGTACCTTGCCCCTGTATCAAAAATTGTGCTGGCGGCTTTAGTACTGACATTTGGCTTGTGGGTGTTCAAACGCAAACAAAAACGAAGACCAAGATAGCAGCGACTAGTAGAGCGATAATTTCAACCATTCGTGTATTTTGTAACTTCTTCGAGTTGAAGAACGAGTATGCAAACGTTTAGTAACGTATCTCTAGCTACATTTGTATTTAGGTAAAAATTTTTGTTACCAGCGTTTTCTAGTACTCGTTTTTTTGCGATAAGAGCATGATAACTTGTTAGAGCTAAGTAATTACTAGGAGCTTTATGACAGACCAACCCAACAATACAACACCAATTAGCGCAGCAACTCCAATGAACGCTGCCTCAATTCCAATGAATCGCACCCCAGTGACTGCAAATCCCATTGGTGCAAATCCAATGGCAGCAAACCCAGGAGTGGCGCCAAGACCAACTGGAAATAGCTCAGGCAAAAATATACTTAGCGTTGACTTAGGTAGAACTTCCACAAAAACCTCCGTCAGTCGCGAACCAAACAGCGTATTATTTATTCCTGCCAACGTCAAAAAAATGACGATGGAAGAAGTACGTGGTGGAGTATTTGAAGCACGTGCTACCGACCCATTGATGGACTTGTGGATGGAGTTTCAAGGTAGCGGTTACGCAATTGGTCAATTAGCTGCTGACTTTGGAGCTAACTTAGGTGTCGGTCAATCAAAAGTAGAAGACGCACTTGCAAAAGTACTAGCTTGTGCAGGTTACTTCAAACTTAGAGACGAAATTTCTGTAGTACTAAGTTTGCCCTATCATTCCCAAGAGCAATTTGAACGTGAAAAAAGTCAGTTGATGAGTCAAATCAGCGGACCACACGTAATGAACTTCCGTGGTGAGACAGTAGAACTCAACGTCACCAAAGTTTGGATAATGCCCGAAGGTTACGGCAGCTTGCTATGGTGTGAAGCACAACCTAAAAAAGGTCCTGGAACACCTGACTTTACAAAAGTTTCAGTTGCCATTGTTGACATTGGTCACCAAACAATCGACTGCTTAATGGTTGATAACTTCCGCTTCGCACGTGGAGCTTCCAAGAGCGAAGAATTTGGTATGAACAAGTTCTACGAACTAGTTGCCGCTGAAATCGAAGGTTCTGACGCACAATCATTATCTTTAATCGCTGCTGTAAACCGTCCAAAAGGTGACCGCTTCTACCGACCACGTGGCGCCAGCAAACCAGCAAACTTAGATGATTTCCTACCAAATCTGACCGAGATGTTCTCTCGTGAAATTTGTAATCGTGTATTAGCATGGTTGCCAGAACGGGTAACAGACGTAATTCTCACTGGTGGTGGTGGCGAATTTTTCTGGGATGACATGCAACGTTTACTTAAAGAAGCAAAAATTAACGCTCATTTAGCTGCACCATCGCGGCAAGCTAACGCTTTGGGACAGTATATTTATGGAGAGGCACAGCTATCCAATCGTCCCGCTAAGGCTTAAAAGAAATGTTCCAATGGTCAAAAAAAGTAGTTAAATCAGTCACATTTAATCCGGGGGTTGCGGACGAAAGTTTGCTTGCGCTAGTCGAAAGCCATTTGGAAAAAGACCCTGATAAGTCGTTTAGCGACCTTTGTAAAGAAGCGTTGTGGCAAGCTTTGTGCGTACCAGAATCGGTACGCCCAAACCAAAAACCCACACAAGCACTACCGTCGTCATCACCATCACAAATATCAATACCACCGCCATTACCTAGTAGTACTGGTGGTGGTGAACCACAAATCGCCGACCTACATCGTCAAATTACTGACCTTGAAGGACGCTATTATTCCAGAGAAGCTACGAGACTCGATGCCGTCGAAACTCAGCTAATACAACTGAGTCAACAAGTTGCACAACTGGCAATTATGGTAACACAGGGTGTCACCGTTCAAGTTGCCCCAACCCAATCACTACCTACAGGAGGAGAAGTATATAAACCTAGTAACACTCCTCCTCCGGCGCCTGTTGAAGTTGACCCTGTTATTAGCCGCTTGAGTCTACTTGTTGATGATTTCTAGTTCAAGCAAATATTCACACAGGGTGAGTCATCATACTTTTATTCGCACTCCTTGATACATGTGTATTGAGGAGTATTGTTTTTTCTTGTGGAACAGTTATTAGCCAGATAATTGAAAGAGTAAATGTCATTGTTGAAGTAGCAGAGAAAAAAAGCGAGCAAAAGCTAGTAGTAATAGTAGATGGATTAGATAGACACGATTACGTTACAGGCGCCTAGCTTACACTCAAAGCTTGTTAGCAAGAAATCTTGAAGATACAACACAAGCTTTTGACCTACTAGCACAAGCGGAGCAAAATATCCATCAAGCCATGCAAATAAATACCGCAGGCGCCTACATAAAAAATCTTGCTTACGATTACATAGCCCTCAGCCTACTTATTTCGGAACGTCTACGCCTTTTACCTAACAACGACTTATCACCACAAGAACGAATAGCCCAATTTGAGCAAAATTATAATACTGGTTTTTCTTACTTTGATGAGCTAGGGCAAACTATAAGTAAAGCAGATGAAGCGCTTGATATCGCGCGCGCATATCTTGAAGTTGGCGCCTTAGAAAATCTTAAATTTGCCAAACAATTAGCTCAAGAATTCCTTCATGTATTCCAAGAGTACAACCGTCGTCAGCTGGAAGCATCTGCTTGCAAGCTTTTGGGCGAAATCTATTTAAAGCGTCGAGAGCGTAATCGCAATAATGCAGGAGCAATTGCTACACAGTTTTTAACTGAGAGTCTGCAAATTTACCGCGCGCTTGATTTACAGGAAAAAGCTTCCGAGGTTGAAAAGTTGCTATATACTTCTGGCGAATAATAATAACACCGTAAAAAAAATTTCAGTGTCGAAACTTTTTAACGAATTGGCGCCGATACAGACATTGTTTCTCTAGTTATCTTGAGGTGCCGTTACAGATGTAGGTTCTACAACAAATATTTCTGTACTGTAACGGTTAAAGTCTTCTACATTGAATGTAAGAACATGAGTTAACCCATGAACAAGCATGGCAGCAACAAGACGAGCATCATGTACATTAACCCCTCTTACTGAGTACGTTACAACAAGCCTTTCCCATTCTTGGTAAATAGCAGAAGTATCTAGCAGCAGCGTAAACAATGCTTTTAATCGATTAATCTCTGCTTCTGCTTCTTCTGGAGTGCGTCCTAAACCATTTCTCTGAGCAGGACGTGTATAAACTCCCCAAAACTCAATCAAATTTTGCGGCACGATATGAAGCTTTTCTCCGCGACGACGTAGTTCGTTTATAGCATTCGTAGCATCATTATTCATTGGGTGGTTGGGGTCAACGCTACGAAGCAATATATTTGTATCAATAAGATACGCCACATTTAACCTCGCTCTCCGTAAATACTTTCTCGACTAATATCTTCATCGGACAGCATTGGAAAGTTAAGCCCCCGGTGACAATTTACCCACTCATCAAATGCTGCTATCCATTCGTCAGCAGTTGCTGTTTCGCTAAATGGTCGCTTTCGCTCTGCCTGTTTTAACTTCAAAAGCTCATTTAACATTGCATTCAGGTGAGGTTTAACAATTTCTTCTGATAAATTTGTTATTTGTATCAACGTTTGTGTAATTCTGTCAATCTCTTGTTTATGGCTTGCTTGTAGATTGTGAAGAATTTGGCTTTCTTTACCTTCACCGAATGATGTGCTGGTTGTCATAGTATTACTTTTAGACTTTTACTCACTTTAACTTAACAAACTTTTTTCATTATTATTCAACTTTTTTTGTTTAACATAGTTACGAAAGCCATTCACTGTAAGTTGTGAGAGCCATTGATGACGTTCTTTTGTATAGTCACCATAGCCTACTTTAAACTGCTGTAAAAATTTCAGCGTTCCTGCTACCCCTAAAGCATCAATTAAGGCTTTATATACTTCTTTTTTAATAGATGTCAGTTTCATTGTTTTTATCTATTTGTAAAATATTTGTTAATGAAATAGTAAGGTTTTCGACTTAATATATTAGTCACTGTACGCAAATAATCAGTATCTAACAACCAATGGCTCATGCTGTACCATCTGTATCAAAATCCAACTCGCGCTCTGCCAGTAGTTGTGCCGAAATCTCCTCAAAGTCCTTATCTCCCTCAAATATACCAATAAAATCTAACCAGGGATTATTTGGAATTTCCAGTGTCAGAACTTCTATATTTACTCATGTAGCAGATCTAAATCATTTGTAAAATCCATACGCTGTAGAGACGCAATTAATCGCGTCTCTACGTGGATACATTTTTTACAACTCATATGGGATTGCTATATGTCCATAAAATAACAAGTCCACCAAGAAACAATTTCAGTAATGTTTGTGTCAAGTATTATGGACTTAATGTAATGATTGTTATACCGAAGTCATTTTTTACCGGGTGACTTACGTAAATGCTAGAATCCTCTGGTGGAAAGTTAGGATATCTCGATGTCAGTAGCAGCTAAGTCAATCAAGTTTGGTACGGATGGCTGGCGCGGTGTAATTGCCGATGAGTTCACTTTTGAGCGTGTCGCATTAGTCGCCCCCGTTGCAGCTAAAGTTTTATTTGATACTTACGGTCAGCAAGTCAGGAACCGTAAAATTATTGTTGGTTTTGACCGCCGATTTATGGCGGAAGATTTTGCGCTTTTTGTCGCAAATATTGTTTCTGCTGCTGGTTTTGATGTGTTATTGAGCGAATCTTTTGCCCCGACGCCTGCTTTTAGTTGGGCTGCAAAGCAAGAAAATGCTTTAGGCGCCTTAGTAATTACAGCAAGTCATAACCCAGGTAAATACTTAGGTTTAAAAGTTAAGAGTGCTTTTGGTGGGTCTGTACCTCCAGAAGTAACGAAAGAAATAGAAGCTTTGTTGGGTGAAACATTACCCCCTGCTGAGACACCAGGCAAAATAGAAAAATTTAATCCTTGGTTGAGTTATTGCGAAGGTTTAAAAAGTAAAGTTGATATAGCCAAGCTTCGCGATGCAATTGCGGATGGTAAACTAACTTTGTTTGCTGATGTTATGCACGGCGCCGCTGCTGGTGGTTTGGCGATGCTGTTGGGCGATAATGTTAAAGAAATTAATAGCGATAGTGACCCAACTTTTGAAGGTGGGGCGCCGGAACCTTTACCCAAATATCTGTCAAAATTGTTTGGTGTAATGAAAACACACCGCGAACAAAACCCAAATAACTTAACTGTGGCTCTGGTTTTTGATGGTGACTGTGACCGTATTGCTGCTGTTGATGGGGAAGTTAATTTTCTTAGTTCACAAATACTAATTCCAATTTTAATTGACCATTTAACTAAGCGACGCGGTTTTACTGGTGAAATAGTAAAAACTGTTAGCGGTTCCGATTTAATACCGCTAGTTGCAAAACTGCACAATCTTTCAATCTTTGAAACTCCTGTTGGTTATAAATATATAGCTGATAGAATGCTCGCGGCACCTGTTTTGCTTGGTGGTGAAGAATCTGGTGGTATTGGTTATGGTACACATATTCCAGAACGTGATGCACTGTTATCTGCTTTATATGTTTTAGAAGCTATTGTCGAGTCAGGTTTAGATTTAGGTGATTATTACCGCGAGTTACAATCCTTAGCTGGTTTTGATGCTGCATATGACCGTATTGACTTACCTTTAGCAAGCATGGAAGTACGCGCGAAGTTACTCGAACAACTGCAAAAAGAACCTCTAAAGGAAATTGCCGGAGTTGCGGTAACTAGTTGTCAAACTATTGATGGTTATAAGTATCGTCTTGCTGATAACCGTTGGTTGATGATTCGTTTTAGCGGTACTGAACCTGTTTTACGTCTTTATTGCGAAGCTGCAACCCTCGAACAGGTACATGACACTTTGGCGTGGGCTAAAGAATGGGCGTCTTAAAGTATTAACTCATAACTTGTAAGGTGCGTGACGCTACTAGATAGCTGGCTTCGTTTTAAGATTGTTGTAGCGTCACGCACCCTACTTTTATGACTTTATTGGTTGTTGCTACAGGTAATCCTGGCAAATTACGCGAAATGCAAGCTTACCTTGCTGACTCTGGTTGGGAATTAACGCTTAAACCACCCGAATTAGATGTTGAAGAAACTGGCGAAACTTTTTCTGAGAATGCTTGTTTAAAAGCTTCCCAAGTCGCAATTGCTACCAATAACTGGGCAATTGCCGATGATTCTGGTTTGGAAGTTGATGCTTTGAACGGCGCCCCTGGTGTGTACTCTGCACGCTATGGTAGTTCTGATGCTGACCGTATAGCTCGGTTATTACGTGAACTTGGGAATAATAATCAGAGGGGAGCGCAATTTGTTTGTGCAGCTGCAATCGCGCGCCCTGATGGAACGATTGCACTGCAAGCTGAAGGTGTTTGTCGCGGTGAAATACTTAATGCACCGCGTGGGAATGGGGGTTTTGGTTATGACCCCGTTTTTTACGTTCCGGAGCAAAATTTCACTTTCGCTGAAATGACACCAGAAGTGAAGCGCTCTGTTAGTCATCGCGGCAAAGCTTTTGCAAATTTACTCCAACAGTTGCCACATATAGAGATGTAATCAATTACATCATTACACTACACGGCTTCGGTGTTCTTTTCGCCAGTTCGTATTCGCACCACTTGCTCAACTGGCGATATGAAAATTTTACCGTCGCCAATTTCGCCTGTACGAGCCGCAGCAATGATTTTATCCACCACCATATCAACCTGATTGTCTTCTACGACTATTTCTACCTTGAGCTTTTGTAGAAACTCAACGGTGTACTCAGAACCACGATAACGCTCGGTTTGACCTTTCTGGCGCCCGAAACCTCGTACTTCTGATACTGTCATACCAACAATACCAGCGTTTACTAACGCTATCTTGACTTCATCCAGTTTGAAAGGGCGGATAATTGCTTCGACTTTTCTCATGTGTTTTCTCCTTGTTTATAGTAGCTTCGTTTATATATCTAATCAGAACATCTGTCAGTAGCTCTAATTTTTTAATTTAAGGAAAAATTTATTTATTCCTAATAAACCTAAATTCTTAGGTCTATTTGTGCCCTACGAAAGCACACACAGCAAATCTTAGAAGATGCCTCTCCCCATAACGCTTCTTTACCACTCCCTTAGTATATAGTTTTCTAATCTTAACCATCATTAATTTAACATTATTTTGTATTTCTTGTAACAGAAATAATGTTTAATATTTGGTAAGCAAAAATACACTCTTAACTCTTTTATTGAGAGTTGTTATGATTTGCTAACAATGGACGTACAATCAAATATCCGGCGCCAAATGCTGTAAGAACGATTAATAATATAGCGACTAACAACATCCATCCGTTCGTTTCGCCTTTTTGCGTATTGCTGTAAGGGTAATAGCGAACTTCCTGTTCTTCAATGTACACAGGTTCTGACATTGAAAAATATTCAGGAGTTGGTTCGGGACTTGGCGCCCTGTTGATTTTAATCTTTTTTGGCGCCGCAACACGTTGTTTGCGTGGTTGTGGTTTAGGAGTTTGTTGCGGTTGTGGTGATGCTTGCCGATTTACGCTTCTTTCGTTGTCAGTTGGATAAACTTGTGGGTTATAACTGTTTGTGGATTGAGTAGATATCAGTTGCTGTAACTGCATTACCGAATTAACCGCTTTCGCTATTTCTTGCCGCAAAAGCTGATTTTCTTGGCTTAAATGCTGGTTTTTAGCAGAAAGTGTATCAACTACTGACTGTGCAGCTTGGAGTTCTGCTGCTAAGTCACGATACACTGACAAGGGTACAGATGGTGGGTAACCTTGATTATTTGAATATTGAGTATTAGGGACGGAGTTTACAGTAGTTCGCATGTTTGTTCGTTCGTTCAAATATTGTTCGGAATTTGAGTCAAAGTGTAAATTGCCACAATCAAGATTAGATAGATACAACAATAACTGCCTCTACCCAATAGGCAGTTATTGAAGCTATGCCGGCATGATAATAGAAAACTGCTCTATGAGCAAAGGTTTTTTAACACTATATTTGTAACAGTGGATAGAAATGTCCCACTGGCCCTGTCCCTTTACCTATATCAAGCGCATATGTTAAGGCTACAGTCACGTAATCTTTAGCTTTTTGGACTGCGGTAAATAGATTTTCGCCACGGGCAAGGTTCGCTGTTATTGCTGCTGCCAATGTGCAACCTGTACCATGAGTATTTTTTGTATTAACTCGCTGCGCCGTTATTATCTCCAAAGTTTTCCCATCAAACCATACATCTGTACCACGTTCTTGCCCTGTCATTCCACCACCTTTGACTAATACTGCTTTAACAGCTAAATGTTGGTGGATATATTCAGCAGCTAATTTCATCTCATCGAGTGAATTAATTTCTATCCCCGTTAGAATTTGAGCTTCATAACGGTTAGGTGTTACCAAAACTGCTAACGGTAATAAAGTTTCGCGAAGTATTTTTACAGCTTCATCATCAATTAATTGTGCCCCAGCCCGCGACACCATAACTGGGTCTACAACTAAGTTTTCGATTTGTAATAATTCTACTTGTTTGGCAACGGCGCCTATTATTTCCTTATTAAGCAACATACCTGTTTTCGCAGCTTGCACACCAATATCTTCGGCAACCGCTTGCATTTGGGCAACCACAGCTTCAGGTGGCATTGCATCAACTCGCGTTACACCGAGTGTATTTTGAGCAGTAATGCAAGTCACCGCACTAGTACCATGTACACAATGAAACGCAAAAGTCCGCAAATCTGCCTGAATTCCGGCGCCTCCCCCACTATCTGAACCAGCAATAGTCAAAGCAACAGGCACCCTAGATACTTTTTTTACATCCATAATTAATAAATTCAAATCATAAATCCATAATAATTATTATTCTTGTGGGATGGGCTTGAAGAGTGCCCCGTCCATCCAAATTTTTATCTGCCCATCCATCCCAACTTTGAGTTGGCGCCTTTGTTATACCGTTTCTCGATGAAGATGCGCTTTATCCCTGACTGTAGAGATTGACATGTCAATCTCTACGGGATTTATTTGGCGCAACTTTATGCAGAATTGGTATTACTACCTCGATACATATGGGCATTATAGAGTCAGGCTGATTATTAAATTAAAAAAATATATGTCAATGATTTTTTCTGATTCAGATGCATTTTTACACCAATATTAAATAATTACCGAAAGACATAATGGAAGCTTAAAGTGCATTTCGGCGCCGGGTCATGGTGCAGAATTTATTATTACTATTCCTATAAATGCTAAAGCGTAGGTTGGGTGCAACCCAACACACTTCATATCTGTTGGGTTGCGCTTACGCTCCACCCAACCTACATAGTCTTTACTTTTTGTAGATATTCGCACCATTTTGCAGCAAGGGGTACTTCAGTAAAAGGTACTCGTACTGATTTTGTGGGTTCAGAAAAATTAAACTCTAGTTCAATGGAACGACCACGTTGGGGTGGTTGCTCGATATCTACTTTGTTGCCATTGACTAATAGCTGGATATTAACCACATCTTTAAGTGAAAAAGTTTCGAGGTTGATTAAACCCTTGGGAGTCGGTTTACCCCAAGTAATATTACTGTCTTTTTGACCCAGTACTGCGTATATATCATATTTTGCCTTGTCAAACTGCGATGCCCAAGTCTCGTAAGCTTGAACTTTTTTAAATTCCCTTGAACCTTGCCAAGCTAGCCAAAAGAATGCTACGAGTAAAGGCAACCATAAAAAACCACGTTCCATAATGTTTTAATTATCTGTTAAAGTGAAATTTTTGTAACTAATCGCCCAATATAAACCCAAGCTGGATGTGTATAAGTTATCGTAGTGGCAACTGGCTTTCATCGGTAATCAGTAATATATGAGAAGGCTAATACTAACTTGTTTGTTTGTGATAGGGCTGTGTGCAGCCTTATTCAATTTCGTTAACTTCCAGGGACTTGGCGCCCAAGGGGAGTTTAAGACGCTCCTACTTGACTTCCGGGAAGATATCCCTTCTACCAAGTTGCAGCAAGATTTGGCTAAAATCTCGCAGCAGTTCAACGTCACGCCAAAGCTGGATAATAAATTTTCCGAAAAGGATAACGTTTATATTATCAAAGGTGACAAAGCGCGTCTTAAGCAGTTGCGCTCTGAATTCGCAAAAGATACCGAATTCATTGAACCTAACTATATTTACAAGATTCCTAAACAAGGTCAAGTCGCAAGACTTGCAGAATATCTCGACCCGCGACCAGAAGAATCTAAAGAACCTGCACCTTTATTAACTGGTGCAAATGACCCTTATTACAGCAAACAATGGCACTTACACAATATTAATGTTGAAGGCGCCTGGAAACAAACTAAGGGTAGTGGTGTTACCGTTGCTGTCATTGACACGGGTGTTACACAAGTTCGTGATTTGATTGAAACTAAGTTTGTCAAAGGTTACGACTTTGTTAACGACCGTGAAAAAGCAAACGATGACAATGGACATGGGACACACGTAGCCGGAACTATTGCTCAAGCTACTAATAATAGTTGGGGTGTTGCGGGTATTGCATATGAAGCCAGCATTATGCCTTTAAAGGTTCTTAGTGATTACGGTGGTGGTACTGTTGCTGATATTGCCGAAGCTATTCGCTTTGCTGCTGACAACGGCGCCAACGTTATTAATATGAGCTTGGGTGGTGGTGGTGAAAGCCAGTTGATGAAAGAAGCAATTGACTATGCACACAGTAAAGGTGTAGTTATTATTGCTGCTGCTGGTAACGAAGACGCTAACGGCGCCGCATATCCTGCACGCTATCCCCACGTTATCGGTGTTTCTGCACTTGGTCCTGATGGAGAAAGGGCGCCTTATTCTAACTATGGTGCAGGTGTTGATATTTCTGCCCCTGGTGGTAGTGATGCTGGTAAGGTTCTCCAAGCAACCGTTGATATGGATAACAAAGGAGAAGAAGTATTCCTTGGTTTACAAGGTACTAGCATGGCATCTCCCCATGTTGCCGGTGTTGCTGCTTTAGTTCGTGCATCAGGAGTTGAAAATCCATCGGAAATTGAAAACGTACTTCTTGGTTCCGCACGGGCTATTCATGAAGATGGTTTAAACTATTACGGCGCCGGACAACTCAACGCCGAAGCCGCAGTTAAGCAAGCTACCGAAGGTCAAATTACTTTCCAAGACTTTTGGCGCTGGTTACGTGAAAACGGTTACCTCAATCCTCGTTTCTGGATTGATGGTGGTGCATATGCACTAATACCAAAACTTCTCATGGTTGTAGGTTCTTACCTGCTTGCTTGGTTCCTACGGGTTTACTTCCCATTCTCATGGAGTTGGAGTTTATCGGCAGGTTTACTTTTTGGTAGCTCAGGTTTATTTCCTCTCAAAGGACTTTATATCTTTGATTTACCACAGTGGCCCTTCCGTGTACTAGGTAGCTCTATTCCTGAACTTGGTAACGCTATTCAAGGAACTGATGCATTTAATCCTATCTTCGCAAGCGTACTTATTCCTTTAGGTCTAGTTGCTTTGCTATTAGGACATCCAAAATTAAAATGGTTTGCTATTGGTTCTTCAATAGGTATCGCCACATGTTTGGGGGTTAGTTCATTCTCTGACCCTGCTGTATGGGGTTTAGGCGCCGATTGGATATCAAGAATTTTCCTTCTCGTTAATGCCGTCATCTGTTACGGTCTCGCTCACTTTATTGTGACAAACGAAGAAAAAACTGCACAATAATGTAGAGACGCGATTAATCGCGTCTCTACACCCCCCTAATACATTAATTTATGTCTATTACAGTCACTGGTACTATTCAACGTCGCGATATCGGTATGGGCGCCTGGGCATTCGTTACCGATGAAGGCACTACTTACGAAATTCCTCGTAGTGCCGACAAAAAGTTACTTCAAGCAGGACAAAAAGCTAAAGTTACAGGACAGGTACGTGAAGATGTCATGACGAGTGCAATGATTGGACCCGTCCTAGAAGTTAAGTCTTTTGAAGTTCTTTAAATACCTACTGAGCAGGAACAGAATTTAACACTGCTTGCAAGCGTTCTCGAAACTCTCCTTTGGGATGTCCCCCTTTTACTTCGCCTACAATTTCAAACTCTCCAGACGGCGCCGAGCATACAATATAAGTTGGCCATCCCATCTCTGACTTATCGGGATATTGCTTCAAAAGTATTTGTCGATATTTACGGTAAGTCGCTGTATCCTGCATCTTGACATCAATAAACTCTAAACCAAGCTCTGCTGATACTTTCTGGTCATAGAAAGCCATTTTGTGACAAATACCGCAATCTTCACTCGAAAACTTAATCACAGAATAAGCCATATTTTTAGTATTATTGTACTAAACAACGTATAGGTTGTAGCTAAATTTAATATCTAATAATTTATCTTATATTTAATGCTCTTTGATAGTCCAAAAACTTGTAATAGTGCTAGTATATAAAAATCTACTAAAAATCTACTGTTGTCTCACATTCCGGCAGCTACTATTAGTCCTTACTAGTTAGTACGAAGAAAAAAGGCTAATTCCGGAACATTTCTGAAGGTTAAGTATTTATTCGATAATTGCATCAATAAACAGGCGCTCTATCAAGGGAGTGAGTTATTAAGGTGTTGTAAATGTGGCAGCAAATAGCCATGAAAAAACCCCTAGCGGATGGCAGTCTACTAGGGGAGTGAGTTATTAGGGTGCATCTACCACTTTATTGTTCGCTGCATAGTAGTCGTTTTCAGGACGAATCTTAGAAACCTGGTTTCTTTAGATAACTTGTAATAGAAATGAGTATTTTGCGTAGAAACCAGGTTTCTTTGCTTGAGATAGTTGTCAATTTCGTGTCGTTATGATTACAATAAAAAACCCTAGCGGATGGAAATCTACTAGGGAGTGAGTTATCAGGGTGCATCTACCAACTACTTGTTCGTTATCTAAGGGTCATCTTCAGGAAGAATTGGAGTATTACTTCAAAATTGGTTCAAGGTCGTAAATATAGCCATAAAAAAACCCCTAGCGGATGGCAGTCTACTAGGGGAGTGAGTTATCAGGGTGCATCTACCATTTACTTGTTCTCTTGATAACCAGTGCTGTCCGGATATTTTTGTTGCTATTGATAGCAAAAATTTTAGTAGCAGATTAAATGGACAAAAAAATTCCCTCAGTTGGTTGTTACCGTCCGAGGGAGTGAATTATTAGGGTGCATCTACCATCTACTTGTTCGTGCTTACATCTACCTATTCCGGAAAATTTTTATTTCAAGCGAGAAAATTTTTGCATCACCAAAAAATGCCAAAAAAAACCCCTAATTAAACATTTAGTCAATTAGGGGAGTGGGTTATCAGGGTGCGTCTACCATATACTTGTTCTTAAAGCTACAAGGTTATTCCGGAAAAAATTGTAAAAAAAACCCTCAGCCGTAATTAAATAGCTAAGGGAGTAAGTTATCAGGGTGCATCTACCATATACTTGTTCTATAAATTACAAGCCTATTCCGGAAAAATTTGAAAACCCTAGAAACCCGGTTTCTTTTTGGAAATCTGTAATAAAAATCACAATTTTGGACAGAAACCGGGTTTCTTTTTTGATAGACACAAAAAACCCCTAGTAGAAAGCTTCCAACTAGGGGAGGTTAATTATCAGGGTGCATCTACCATATACTTGTTCTCAAAATCACAAGCATTATCCGGATATATTGAAAAACTAAAATCTCTAATCATGTTGTACTGGAGTGTTTTGCAGTTATTTTCTGTAAAATACTGAGTATTTGTAGTGAAAGTATATTGTTTTTGAGATAAATTAGTTACATGGGATTCATAAGTGAGAGCTTTCGGTGCCCAACCGTTATGTATAAATAGAGAAAACCCCCATTTGATTTAGACCAATTGGGGGACTGAAGATTAAGGTGCATCTACCAAATACGATGTTCGGCGCCGAAGCGATGATATCCGGATAAACTGGTCAAAGCTTGGGTAATACCTGAGAGCGTGAAACATTCCGCTATGAGGATGCATCTAAGGTATTAGTAGGGAAGGGAACATTTATAGAGATATTTATGAATGAATATTCCCATTTCAATCAAGTGATTTAGGAGACGAACAGGAGAAGTTGTGACCCAGGAATTTCACATTTCCGTAACACTGGTAGGACAAAATGACTACTTGGTACGAACGGAACAAGTCGCGTCTGGGGTGCCATTAGCGGAAGAACTGGTGACTTGGCCTGTAGCTGAATGGTTAGCTGCTGCTGGACATATTATGAATGACCCGCTTAAGTCCGTGTTGCAGGGAGATGCAATGGTGCGGAACTCGGTCAACTTAGCGGCGCTGGGTCAACAATTATATAACGAACTTTTTCAAGGCACTCTCAGAGATAGTTGGATTACTGCACAAGGCATTGCACAAAACCATCAACAAGTTCTGCATTTGCGTATTGGAATTAAAGATAATCGATTAGCGCGCTTACCTTGGGAGGTTATGCACGCTGGTGACCGTCCTATTGCCACAGGTCCTTATATTTCATTTTCTCGTTACCAAACTGGAGTAGCAGGCGCCTCACGTTTACCATCAACGAATATGCCCATACCACCTGATGAGGGTGGAATTAAGGTATTAATGGTGCTTGCCTCTCCAACCGATTTAGTGCGATTAGATTTGCTCAAGCAAGAAGCTATTAAACTTCAAGCGGAACTAAATCGTCAAACACCAAATATTACCGAAGGTGGTCATTTTTTCCCAGATATACAGTTGTACTTTCTTGAGCAACCGGGACGGGAAGAATTGACGCAAGCCTTGGAACAAGGACGCTATCATATTTTGCATTACTCAGGTCACAGTAACTTGGGTGCAAACGGTGGTGAAATTTATCTTGTAAATCGACGCACTGGTTTAACAGAGACTTTAACTGGTGATGATTTAGCTGGTTTGCTGGTTAACAATAACATCCAAATGGCGGTGTTTAATTCGTGTTTGGGAGCTTATGGCGCCAGCACAGGTACTACAGAAGCGGGAGAGCAAAGTTTAGCTGAGAGTTTAGTTAAACGAGGTATTCCTAGTGTCTTAGCGATGTCCGAACGAATTCCAGATGAAGTAGCGCTAACACTAACACAACTGTTTTATCGTAATCTCAGTCAAGGGTATCCAATTGATTTGTGCGTAAGTCGTGTACGTCAGGGATTAATTTCCGCTTACGGTTCGCACCAAATGTATTGGGCTTTACCAATTTTATATCTCCAATCAGAATTTAATGGTAATCTAAGCCCTGGATTATATGTACAGCAAAGAAGTGAATTATTGCCTGAGTACGGTGAACCACCAAATATAAGGGCAACAAATGCACTATATAGTAATATCGGTGATGATGCTCAAATGTCATTACCAATCGATCATGTCATGTCGAGGTCATTGGGACAAAATGACTTAGAACTTGATTGGTTAGGAGAAGAAACTTGGGGTGACTTAGTTGACGAAATCGAAGATTATGATGACCCAAGTTATGCTGATGATTCGGCGATAGTTTCCGATTTATTTCGCCAACTCGACCAGCAAAAAACGGCAAGTGAACAAACTCCAATAAATACTTCTATCCTTGACGATGACGAAGATGATGATAGTATCCCTGGTGTTGAAGTCTCTGATGATTTAACTTCTTTAGACCGCGAAGTCGAAAAATGGCGCCGAGAAAGAGCGGCAAGGGAGTCAGAATCTTTAGTATCAAATAATCTCCAGGGTAACGAAATGACCGTTGGTAACACTCAGGAGGTGAGGACAAACCGAGCAACATCTCATGACCCAATTAGCATTATCGAACCTGGCGTACCACGTCGTAAATCAAGAAAATTAATACCACTCATTGGACTTGTAGGAGCAGGTGCGATTACATTTGCTGTTGGTATTAACTGGTGGCAAAGCCAACCAAACACATTATCGAACCTACCTCAAATAACGGCGCCAGATTACAGTAAAATTAATTTAGAGAGAGAAAAAACTGAAAAAGTTACAGCATTTGCCACTGAGAGACTTAATCAAGGTGATTTAGACACAGCATTAAAAGCCGTCGATGCCTTATTAAATCGTAATGCACTTGCAGAGGCAGAATCTGTACTTAAACAAGTACCCCAGCGAAACATTGATAACCCATCTGTAAGTTTCTCATTCGGGCGCCTTGCATGGCAATCGATACAAGCAGGTGACAAAAAATATAGTATTGATGATGCTCGTCGTTACTGGAATACAGCATTTAAAGCTAAACCAGACTCTATAGTATATGCTAACGCTTTAGGTTTTGCTTACTACGCAGAAGGTAATATTAATTTAGCTAATGATTCTTGGTTTCAAGCCTTAAGTATTGCTGCTTCATCCCAACAGCCAAAAGTCTCAAACATGTCAGCAGCAAACGCATCAGTAGTACCACAGCAACGCCAAGACTTAATCGCTCATGCTGGACTAGCGCTAGGATTATATAAATCAGCGCGCTTACAACCCCCTGCAAAACGTGAGCGATATCTTGACGAAGCAGTAAAATTACAACAAAAAGTAATAAGCGAAGACCCGGTAAGCTTCCAACCCGATAAACTCAATCAAAATTGGTTGTGGACTCAAAAAATTGCTCAAGACTGGAAATCATTATCAAAAACACCCAGTCCGCGACGGTAATTCAAAATGTATATTCCTGTAGAGACGTTACATGTAACGTCTCTACATTTGTTTTTACATTTATTTTATTTAATTCCTTCAAATCTTCCCAAAAAAGTTGGTAATGGGCGAGTTACATGAACTTCCCACAATGCTTTTAACGTAGAAACTTGTTCTCTAAAAGTGTAGAAAGAAACAGTCTTTTTGCTATAACTACCCCAGTCAGGAGTTCCCAAACCAGTTGCTTCAATACCAAGTTGACGACAGGTATAAACAGCACGTGGTAAATGGAAATTTTGCGTTACTAAGATAGCTTCTTTAACACCAAAAACCTCTTTTGCACGGTAACAGCTTTCGTAAGTGCTAAACCCTGCATGGTCAAGTGTAATATCTTTTATTGGTACACCCTGTGCAATTGCGTAATTTTGCATGACCATAACTTCGTTATAATCAACCCTGCTATTGTCACCAGTCATCAATAGCTTTTGTACTCGTCCTAATTTATATAAATCAACAGCAGCGCTTACTCTATCAGCAAGCATTGGTGTTGGTGTATTATCCGGTCGAATTCCGGCGCCAAACACAACTGCAACTTTTTGTGTCGGAACTTTGTCAGCTTCAGTGAACCGACGAGTGTTAGTAGCTGCATTAACGTACAAACCAAGAGTAAAGGGAGAAAGTATAGAGCTTACAATCACAACTCCCAAAAGTAGGCGCCAGTGCAATAGTAACGATAAAGTACGCATATGTTCCTATTTACCGTATGTGAGGATACTTCTATTATCTATAGATTTTCCCCAATCAACTGTAGTTCCTCAGCACAAAAGTATATTTTAATGCTCTTGTAGCACAGGTATCGCAAGCCTCGTGCATTAATCTAAACCTTAACAGCTTCTCCTTTTACAGGCACTTCAACTTTTAACCGTAGTTCCGTATAAATAAGAGTAAAAGGTAAAGGCAAAAACTTACTTCCTTTACCCTTTAACCTTTACTCTTTAACCTTTAACCGTATTAATTATTGATTTTGTTGTTGCTGTTGTTGTCGTTGTTGACGCTTTTGCTGCCATTGCGCGCGTTGTTGTTCGAGTAGCTTTTTCTGGTCATCATTCAAAATGCCTTCCATTTTAGCTTTTTGCGCTTCTCGAATTTGCTTAATTCGAGCTTTTTGACCTTCATCCAAATTCAACGACTGCATTAAGTCACGACGATTAATACGTTGTCCTTGTTGACGCTGTGATTTTGCTGCTTGGAGTTTTGCAAGCTGGTCTGGTCTATAAACACCTTCTATCTGCTTTTTAGTATCTTGTTCAATTTGACGCATCTGTTGTTTTTGCGCGTCAGTGAGATTCAATTTTGACCAGAGGCCTCCTTTTTTGTGAGGTTTCTGTTGTTGAGCTTGTGCTACTAGTGGATATCCATTATGAATTGCATCAGCTTTAACCATTAAGGGAACTGCGGCAACACTTAAAGCAACGGCGCCAACTAAGAAAGGAATTAATCTGTTAATTTTCATCATACCTGGGAAGTAAATTTCCTGCTCTCTACACCATCATCGTAAGGATTTCTTACTTATAGCGACATGAGTTAAACGTCATGATTTATACTATGACTTTTGTCATAGCACCCAGGTATGTTAAAAGTTAATAGGACTTACGCTGCATAAACCTGGTTTCTACGCATTCATTGTCGCAGACAAATCGTCATTTCTATTACATGCTATCAACGTATATTCCAGGTTTCTAGGTTTTCATGCGTAAGTCCTGGTTAACTTGCTCCTACAGGTTGGGGTATGTTAGATAGGTTAACTTTTAAGCGTTTGAGCATAGCTTCGCGCGCTTGCATAGCCAATTCATCTTCCAAAGGTTTTAATAAAATAGGCTGTTGATACTTTAAACGTAACGCTGTTTGAATTAACCAATCTGCCACAAAAGGATTCTTCGGTAATAACGGGCCATGTGAGTAAGTGGCGATAGCATTTTGATGAAAAGCTCCTTCGGTACCGTCTTCACCATTGTTACCTAAACCGTAAACAACTTTACCTAGCGCTTCGACTTTTCCCAGTTTGGTGCGTCCACCGTGGTTTTCAAACCCGACTAAATAAGGTTTTGTACCAGTCATTTCTTCCAGGTCACGCGCGAGTTTTGTTGCTGTAACTTCGATAACTAAGTTACCAATACAGCGCTTCGTATTTTCACCTGGATGTATTGATACTAAGTCTAAAATTCCTAATCCTTCGATACGTTGTCCGGCGCCTGGTTCATAGTAATGTCCAAGTAGTTGAGGTGAACCACAGGTAAACACACCAGGTGTACCATTATCTAATTTTTCACGCATTGCCTCAGCTTTGGCGCCAATTAAGTCACGCATTACAAGTTCTTGCTGACGGTCTTGGGCGCCTCCACCAACGATAATATCTACAGATTTGATATCTTCTGGAGTTGCTTCTGAATCGAGATTGACTATTTTAACATCGAATTGGCGCCATTGTGCGCGACGTTGAATCGTAATTACGTTACCTCTGTCACCATAGGTACTCATCAACTTAGGATACAGCCAACCGATAACTACTTCGTAATGGGTACTCATAAATTTTTTACCTTATTTTTTAAAACGCTAAACAAATTAGAAGTATTGTAAATGTTGCTTTAATCACCTCAAAGAAAGTACTACCATATTTTGTGTCTGTGTCCGATGTTCCAATCAAATTACAACCGCGAGATACAATGGACTGCAAAACAGCGACTTTGGTTTATCAGGGTGGAAACTACCTCGACAATATCCGTGAGATTTTCCCCGTTGCATGGAAGTTTCTAGAAGAAGTATCGTTTGCTTACGTAGATGGGAAACCCAATAAGTTTGATTCCGATATAAGAGAGATAGTTGGGGAGCAACCATTTAAATTTAGAATGGTTCACCGTGATGATAGAGACCAGTTAACCAAAGATTTATCTGATTTATTGGGTGATATTACCTCACGTTTGTTACTGGAGAAGCATTTTTCGGAAGTAGTGGGAAAACCCGTATTTTTCAGCACAATTTGCTGTAACAGCCATTTGACTTCTGACCACGAGTTAAGTTTGGAGGAAGTTTTGCCGTTACAGTGTGCAGCTGTGAAACTACAGTAGGGTGCGTGAAAGCTATTACTGTCTACTTCGGAAACGAAATATTAAACTGCTTTCACGCACCATCAACTGCTCCTTTCACGCACCATTAACCTGGTTAAGTAAGGTGCGTGACGCTACTAGACCTTGAGCTTCGTTTTGAGATTGTTAGTAGCGTCACGCACCCTACCTAATTTTCTTACCCGTCAGAACTTCACGCACATCCAACATTGCAGTATATGTTGGCAAAATATGTAACGTTTCATCCGGTTTCGTATGTTCTAGCGCAGTACTAATTGCTTTCTTTAAATCTTCCTCAACAATCAAATTAACTTTACTATCATAAACATCGCTATATCTTAAACGTAGTGCCATATCATATACCCTGTCTCCACTTACAACAAGGGTTCCACCACGTTGAACTAGCGCTTCTGTATCTACATCCCATATCCAAGATACATCTTCTCCATCTTGTACCCTATCATTAAGTATTAACAGCGTTGTCTTATCATTACTTTCCGTAACAACTCGAATCGTTTCGTTTGTTCCTACAGGGTTCTTAGATAGCAAAATTCTGACTCGTTTACCGTCGATTTGCAACTCTTCCGCACGTCCAAATGCGGGTTGAAATGTCGGTATAGTATCCCTGACAGTCGCTTCATCAATACCTAACTCAATTGCTACTGTTGCCGCAGCCAAAGTATTGTACTTGTTATACAGTCCAACTAGCACCTGCGACCACTCGCTACTATTCAAAGCTGGTTTGCTACGCTTGAAACCACATTGAGGACAACTAAATTCTCCCAAGTGCGATAAATACACACCTTCGTAGTCAAGCGAATGTCCACAGTTAGGACAATATATCGAGTCTACAGCGTGAGGAATTTCTTCGAGGTATTTATTTGGTTCGTTCAAACCAAAAAATACGACTTTCTGTGATAACTGCTGACCTAGATATGATAATGTCGGGTCGTCAGCGTTAGAAATAACCGTAGTATTCGGGGAATTCGTCGATATAGCTTTTGTCCACCGTTTACTGATTGTATCGACTTCGCCGTATCTATCCAACTGGTCGCGAAATAGATTTAAGCACAAAATTGCTTTCGGTTGAATCGGCGCCAGTACTTTTGGCACAATATTCTCATCAACTTCTAAAATCGCATAGTCAACATTCAACCCACCAAAGGCATCAGTACTTTCCATTAAAGCAGTTACTAAGCCGTTTTCGAGATTGGCGCCAGTTGAGTTATGTGCGACACGGTACCCCTTACGCTCAAGAATTTCCCGTAATAATAGCGAAGTAGTTGTTTTACCGTTGGTCCCAGCAATTAGAATAACTCCATTTTTAACCTGTTGGGTGAGTAACTCTAATAAACGAGGTTCAATTTTGCGCGCTATTGAACCAGGAAGCACCGAAGCAGCACCCAAACGCAGCGTGCGTACAGCAAAAGTTACACTTTTTGCCGCTGATACTGCCACCCCAAGTTTTACTCTATCAATCAAATTTATATTCTTACCCACATCCGTACCTTTGTTTTCAGGCAAATGCTAACAGCTAGCATAAAAAGAAAAATTAATAAGCGAAAGTTTAGCGAATCTTCGTAAAAAAAGCCAGCGACTTATATACAAAGTTAGAAGTTAAGAGTTATGAGTTATGAATTGTAACTCCTAACTGTTAACTCCTAACTCCTAACTCCTAACTAATAACTAATAACTCTTTTGGCGTTATCTTAAAAATGGTGCAGGAGTAAATGTTTTTTCTCGTCTGGTCTGCTTTCCTCAGCACAAATTTACCAAAATTATCTATCAAAGTTGAAAGGCTTGTTTTAATGCGTTCTATGAAGTGGGATTTAAAAAATATACTCCAAAGTATAATTACAGACTGGCGCCAGTTCTTGTCCAAATGCTTGCTGGTGACAGCTTGCTTGTATTGTTTGATTATTCAACCAGCCCAAGCTGGCATCAGTGATGACAGGTATGATGGGAATATTTTTGTTGTGTACGCAGGTAATGGTTCATTAGTACCAGCTAAGGCAAACCTTCCAACCGCACTCAAAGAACACAAGCCCATATTTATGATGTTCTACGTCGATGACAGCAAGGACTGTAAACAGTATGCAATTACTGTAAACCGAGTACAAGAATTTTATGGGCGCGCATCTGAAATTATCCCTGTAGATGTCGATACAATTTTGCCAAAAGATAAATATGAACCAACCGAGCCAGGTTATTACTACTCTGGCAAAGTACCTCAAGTTGTAGTATTTAATACTGATGGCAAGGTTGTTTTGAATAAAACTGGTCAAGTACCCTTTGAACAAATCGACGATAAATTTCGAGAAGTGTTTGATTTATTACCACGTACCGAATCAGTAGAATTAAAGCGTCGTTCGTTCAATGAATTCAGTAGTGAGTTAGCTAAGTAACATAGTAGGTGGGCTTTAGAAGCCTGCCTCAAAGTTTAGTGTTATTGAATACTGCAATTAGTGTGCATTAAAGTGATAATAAAAATAACTCATAACTCATAACTCATAACTCCTAACTTATAACTCGTAGGTTTCCTGATGTCAGTTTACACTACAGAGAAATTAATCGAAATTTTGCACTCTGAACGTCAAGCTTGTTTAAAAGGACAACGCTTAAAGCTAGATGTGACTGTATCGGGTAGTCCTGTACTTGACCAGTTTATCCGTTCAGAAGGGTTACAAAAATTTACTGCTTATCAAGATTTTAAAGCCGCAATTCATCAATATCAACGCGATAATAATGTATCGGGAATTGTTTGGCGCTCCTGTACAGTAAAAGGTATAAGTTTTAAATATCCTGAAGTTGACGCTCAGTTAGTGGCATTACCAGAAGATATTGAAATACTTAAAAATGCAAAAAGCTCAATATGGAAGTTTTGGCAGCAAGCAACAGCTGACATGGATTTATTTTTGAGCGTCAACCACGGGAAACTACACCAGTTAATTGCAAAAGAAGACTGCGCGCGCATACAAGAGCGTACTGAATGGGCAGGTCTATTAGTGTACGAAAAATCTAACTTTTTAGAAATAGTTTTACAGTTAGGATGGGGCAAACCCGAAGAAGCTTGTTATAAAAGAGGCTTCCCCGCATCAGGTAGTGAGTACATTCACGCAGTTAACCCAGGTCAACACCCAATTACTTAATACCATTTAAAATTAATTTCATTTTTTTCATGATATATGATGTGTTGAAAAAGTTGGAAATCTTATTTTTAACAAAATAATTTAAGAAAAAACGTTAAAAATATGTTAAAAATATGGTTTGCAATGAATTTCCTATCGGAAAAGAGCTAAAAGCAGTATCAATTATAGAAGATAAAGAATTTCAAAGCGATGAACTCTGTTTTGACAAAGTACAATTTATCTTTAAAAATACAGCTATTACATTAACGCCAATCATCGATACTGACGAAATTCAAATAAATCAAGAAAATAACCTTAATTTCTCTGCGATTGATACTCCTGTTTGGTGCAAGGACTTTCTAGGTAAAAAGCTTATGACTCTGTGGGTATGCGAAAATGACCAAGGGTATCAAGACCAAGTTATTTTCGATGAGTGAAAATCTACGCCCCAGTATATCCTTTGTCGCTGAAGGTTCTGTTATTAAAGCGTTTCGACAAGAAGCAGTCCGTGTAGTTAGTGCTACAAATCTACATTTCCATACTGAGGTATCGCATTAACCTGTACCAACCAATAGAATCTGAGGCAATATAGATATATATAGCATTGCTACCGTTAAATGAGTTATTGCCTGAATCCCCGTTGTCCAAAACCAGAGAATACAAGTGACGTTAAATTTTGTTTGAGTTGTGGCGCCAAGTTATTGCTCAAAGAAAGGTATCGTGCAGTAAAGCCAATTGGGCAAGGTGGTTTCGGCAGGACTTTCTTAGCTGTCGATGAAGACAAACCCTCTAGACCCCAATGTGTAATTAAGCAATTTTACCCGCAAGCACAAGGAACAAGCACGGTGCAAAAAGCTGTGGAGTTGTTCAACCAAGAAGCAATGCGTCTCGATGAGTTGGGTGAGCATCCACAAATTCCTGATTTATTAGCTTACTTCACTCAGGAAGATAGGCAATATTTGGTGCAAGAATTTATAGACGGATATAACTTAGCACAAGAGTTAGTGCGTCAAGGCGCCTACAACCAAGCACAAATTCGTTATCTCCTCGATGATTTGTTGCCTGTATTACAATTTTGTCACGTGCGTCATGTCATTCACCGCGATATCAAGCCTGAAAATATTATCCGGCGCCGTGGCTTACCTGGACGTTCGACTGTAATTAGCCAAAATAATCCTGGTAATTTGTTTTTGGTAGACTTCGGCGCCTCAAAAGTTGCTACAAATGAGGATGTCAACAAAACAGGAACAAGTATTGGGTCTCCTGAATATGTGGCGCCAGAACAAATTCGCGGTAAAGCCTTATTTGCCAGTGATATATATAGTCTAGGTGTAACTTGTATACATCTACTAACCGGAAAATCTCCTTTTGATTTACATGATATCCATAACGACGTTTGGATATGGCGCCAGTATTTAAAGTCATCCATCAGTGACGACTTAGCAGGTGTCCTCGATAAAATGATTGAAACAATCCCCGCACGGCGCTATCAATCGGTTTCGGAAGTGTTACAAGATTTACATAAGTCCGTGCCAAACACCAATTATCAGCCAGTAATTAAACCTATAGTTACCAATACTAATGCCCAACCAGTAGTCAACAATACATCACCAACGAATAATCATTTAATACCAACAGCGGCTCCAAGTCAAATAGATACAGAATTAGAAGAAATTAAGACCATGTTTCTTACCGGAAGCAAGCCTAAGAATAATTCTCAACCGCAACCGCAGCCTGGCGCCGCTAATACTAAAAGTAAAATCGACGAAGAACTAGAAGAAATTCGCAGCAAGTTTTTGGGAAATAATCCGTAAATTGATCCCCTAGGGGGGATCAAATCATTTAGATTTATTTCTTAGATTCGGTAATAGGTACCCATTCGGTGTGGAACGTACCAGCTTTATCAATACGCTGATAAGTGTGGGCGCCGAAGTAGTCGCGTTGTGCCTGAGTGAGGTTTTGGGGCAATCTGTCGCGACGGTAGCTATCGAAGTAGTCAAGCGAAGCGCTGAACGCAGGAACAGGAATACCCAGTTGTGCAGCGGTCATGATAACTTCGCGCCAAGCAGTTTGTCTGTCAAGAATGGTTTGTTTAAATTCTGGTGCTAACAATAAGTTTGCCAAAGACGCATTTTCATCGTATGCGTGTTTGATTTTATTTAAGAAGCCAGCACGAATAATACAACCACCTTTCCAAATTCGCGCTAACTCGCCTAATTGTAAATTCCAGTTATAGGTAGTAGAAGCGGTACCTAATAATGCCATACCTTGCGCGTAAGAACAAATCTTCGAGCAGTACAGCGCATCACGGACTTTATTAACAAACGCTTTCACATCTTCGCCATATTTACCAGAAGGGCCAGTAAGTTGCTTCGATGCTGCAATACGCTCGTCACGGATAGATGACATAATCCGTGCATTTACTGCTGCAACAATAGTTGGAATGGCTACACCTAATTCCAATGCAGTTTGTACAGTCCAACGTCCTGTTCCCTTTTGCCCTGCTGCGTCAACAATTAACTCAACGAGGGGTTTCTTGGTGTCGGGGTCGATGTATGGGAAAATGTTAGAGGTTATCTCAATTAAAAATGAATTGAGTTCGTCGGTAGTATTCCACTCTGTAAAGACTTGATGAAGCTGAGTGTGGTCTAAACCAGCAACGTTTTTGAGCAAGTCGTATGCTTCTGCAATAAGCTGCATATCACCATACTCGATACCGTTGTGAACCATTTTGACGTAGTGACCAGAACCACCAGGACCAATATAAGTTACACAAGGGCCATCATCAACTTGAGCCGCAACTTTTGTAAAAATAGGGGACAAGTATTGATAAGAACTATCAGTTCCTCCGGGCATTAACGAAGGACCATTAAGGGCGCCTTCTTCACCACCACTCACACCCATACCGATGTAGCGTAAACCAGTAGGTTCTAATTCGCGGGTGCGTCGGTCGGTATCTTCAAACCAAGAGTTACCACCATCAATGATGATATCGCCTTCGTCGAGCAAGGGTTTGAGTTGCTCAATTACCGCATCAACTGGTTTGCCTGCTTGTACCATCACCAAAATACGACGGGGACGTTCAAGGGCGCCGACAAATTCCTTCAAATCAAAAGCCGCTTTGACGTTCCGACCTCCAGCGCGCTTCGCCATGAAGGCATCAGTTTTTTCTCTCGAACGGTTGTAAACCGCAATTGGGAAGCCGTTACGTTCGACGTTAAGCGCGATATTCTCGCCCATAACAGCTAGACCAATCACACCAAAGCTTTGCAATGTCATAATCCTATTGGCTAATTGCTGTTCCTTTCATTCTTTAGGGTAGTCCGAGAATTTCGCTTCTCCCCTAAAGAAGACATTAAGAGTTATAGCGCAGAGTAAAAATACATTGCCAACACACATAAAATATTTAAATTTGTATCTAGGTAAACTTTCTCTTGCAAAAATCCCTAAATTGGCATAAATGTAGAGACCGGATTAATACGGTCTCTGCTGAGTGCTGAGTACTGAGTGAGAAGATGTTAAGTAATAACAGATATTTATTTTGTATTCATGCGTTTATAATGACAACTTGACACTCTAAAAACTGTTTAACTAATAAGTAAATATTATCAAACCATAAAATTTTATACCTACTACTCAGCACGACTCACGACTCACTCATTACTTTTTATAGGAGTACATAAAAATGCTGGCATATGTCCTAGCTCTAGCAGTTGGAATCGGCAGTATCGCCTTATACTTAGCAGCTTTCTTTTTTCCTGAAATCCACAAAAAGAATGATTTTATTTGGAGTGGTGTGGGTTTCTTTTACGCATTAGTACTGTGGATATTCGCGCGTCGCATTGGTGGAGGTCTTTTACTGGGTCACATTGCTAGCGTCTCACTACTATATTGGTTTGGCTGGCAAACGTTTGCACTACGTCGTCAAATTGTACCAGCATCACAACGAACTCCCCTACCCAGTGCAGTTCAAGTCAAAGCCAAAGTTGATGGTAACAAGTTTTCCTTACCTCAAAGTCTTGGGCAATTACAAAGAACTATTACAGGCGCCTTTTCTGGAGCAAAGAACAAAGCACAAGAAACAATCAAAAAAGCTAGACCGCAGGATACAACTTCCGCAACTGCCTCACCCGCACAAATTATCGATGCACTTATTGAAGAGGCGCCAACTACACCAGCACCAAAAGCCGACATCGTAAATTCAACAATCGAAATAATACCAGCACCTACCGCAGAAACCAAAATTGCCGAACCTATTCCACCTAACCCACCATCACCAGGACTAATAGAAGCAGCACAAGTACCAACCGAAGAGGCGCCAACTCCTCCTGCAGAAGAGCCACCAACTCAATAAACAAATTGATCCCCCCAACCCCCCTTAATAAGGGGGGCTAAGAAATACTCTTGTCCCCCCCTTAATAAGGCAGGGCTGTTTCATTCCCTCTCAAACAGGATTTGTCAAGATGGTTAGCTAGAAAAATCATCAGTATAGGGAACTCGAAAATAGACTTTTAAACACATCACTATAAGTGTGATTGTCTATTTTCTCGGCGCCTTTGTAGCAAAATAACCAATTGTAAATTGCGCGAAACCCTTGATTTTTCAAGCTTTTTAGGGAATGAATCAGCCCTGCTTAATAAGGGGGGCTAGGGGGGATTAAATCAGATACATTTAATTTAACAAACATATGTCTTACAGCGACTTCACAAAAATTGAGCAAGCTGTTACCGCTCTTGACTTAACAATAGAAGATATTCCCCACTTATTTAGCCAAATACCAATAATCGAACCATCGCAACGGCTAAAAGAAACACTAGAAGAAACCTTAGACTTGGCAGCCAGCATAAGTACCGAGAAAGCGCGTTCAGAATTGATTATCACTCCCATCTTGCTAGAAATACGGCGCCTATTCAAAAATAAAATCGGCTATTTTTCTGGCAACACATTTAATATTGATGCATCAAAAGGTTTGACTGGTGCGTGTGACTTTATATTAAGTGCATCAAACAATCAATCGCTGATTACAGCACCTGTACTCACTCTAGTAGAAGCCAAAGATAATGATATTAGTATTGGGCTAGGACAATGTATAGCACAAATGGTAGGCGCCCAAATATTTAACGCTCGAAAAGGAACAGAACAAAAAGTTATTTATGGTGCAGTGTCAACAGGCACTAACTGGAAATTTTTGATATTAGAAGGTAATGTAGTCAAAATCGATTTAACCGAATATTTCATTAATCAAATCGACAAAATATTAGGTATTCTTGCTGAACCATTTAAGCTTTATTACGGAAGGTAGGGTGTGTGAAAGCTATTACAATCTACTGCGGAAATGAAATATTAAACTGCTTTCACGCACCGACTCTCAATTGTGATTAAAAATTCCTAAGTAAAAAACATCTGTAACTTATTGGTATGGGCTGTATATTTTATTGAATGTGTTCAAGAATTAAGCCCATCAGAGAAAGATGATTTGCCCAAAGAAAACAAACATAATCAAAAGGATCGAGGATAGGAAGGTGCGTCACTATAACGTTATGGTGTGATTCATGTTTGTTTGCAGGCGCCATCTACACTACCTGGTGTACCTACCTGGTAGAACTTCTACCGTGGCGCCCTAGATTGTAAAAAAAATCAATGTCATCTTCTTGGTACATTTGCCCTGAAAATCTTTAAGATATAAGAAGATATGACTCTAAGCAGAAAATACTTGATGTAAAAATAGTAACATCTATATGTAAGTTAAATCAAGACGTGTGTGCCAATGGTACTACTATTGAAAATAGGCGCCTTCTCAAAGAAGCAAAAACGGCATCAGACCATATCCCTATAATGATGAAATTCCGACTTCGCTAACCACACATTAATTTTAATCTCAATTAATCTCAATTAATAAATCTATGGCAACTTACCCAAATTATCCCTTTGATATCAAAGAAATACTACTTGAAAATCAAAACGCACCTGATATTGTAACCTATTTAGTTGCAAGCAATGCACCAAAAAATGTTGAAATTAGTAGCCAACAACATACTGATGGAAGTAATGATAAGTTAGATGTAGATGATGCCCCAGATGTAACGCGCGAAAAAATTAGGAAAATAGCTGACTTTTTAACAGATAAAAACAAACAAGCAGAAGTGGTCATCCATATTCATGGATACAATACAAGAAGTAAAGATTTTGAGAACTGGGTAAAAGAAATACAACAGTATATTACCACAGATGCATTGATTAAACAAAAGAAAGTTGCTTTTATCGGTTATTACTGGCCCTCAGAATATATTAATTTCAAGTCAGATAATAAAGATGAATTGGTAATTAGTCACTTTAATAAAGCGATTAAAAGCCTACCAATTTTTTTCAAAACTATATATACTTATTCAAGTTGGGGACTGATAGCTGCTTTTGCCTTTATTTTGGCTATTTCTGGCTTAAGTATCAATGATAATTTTTCATTCGAGTTTTCCAGTTTTGCCTTTTTCTTATTTACGCTAGTAATTGCGTTTTTTGCCTGTTTATTTGGTTGGGTTTTCGGCTCCATATTACTGAGAGTTTCAATATATTTTCGGGATAACTACCGCGCGGTTAACTACGGAGTTCCAGACTTAGTAGAGTTTATTCGCCAAATAGATAATGCAATTATAGAACAGGCGGATGGGGAAACCCGATATGATAAGAAAAAGAATTTTTCTCAAGGTAATAATCCAAGAATTAAGCTATCATTTATAGCTCATAGTATGGGTGCATTCGTTACCACAAACGTAATTCGCATCCTCTCTGATATATTCGATGAAAACTCAATACCGAAATTAAGTCAAGGTAATGTAGAAATAGAACCATCACCAAACATTGGTAATGTATTCTCATTAGGTCGTTTAGTCTTAGCTTCACCAGATATACCTATCGAGACAATAATGCCCGAAAGGTCTAACTTTTTGCGTTCCTCATTACGTCGTTTTGAAGAATCTTATTTATTTAGTAGCCAAGGAGATGTCATACTACGAGTTGCATCAACAGCAGCAAACTATATAAGTTTCCCTGCAAATACTTATGACCGAGGTTTTCGATTAGGTAACATAGTAGTAGATAGTCGTATTGATAAAAATGACAAATCAAATTCGGCACCGATGCGTTATGGCATTATTAATCAAAACCAGGATGGTAGTGTAAATGATGATGATAGAAGTGCAATGGCAGAAATAGGTATTGTTTCTGACAACACACTAAAAACCTTATCAGACCTTTTGTCAAACAATAGTAAGGTCACTCAAAATAACGCCATCGCTGGATTATTTACTTACTTTGACTGCACAGATTACAGAGATAAAGTAATTATTAATAATGGAAAAATCAGTGAAAAAACAGAGGGTGTTTTAACTAGAGCATTACGCCAAAGCAAACTTTCTTTTGTGGATTGCTTAGTTCTTATTTCTGATTCTATTATAATTGACAAAAACGTTCATGGTGGATACTTCCAAGGGGAATTTAGCAGAAAAATGCTTTATCGGTTAGCATTTTTAGGATATAAAGACTTTTTAGTTTCTTTGAAAGATGAACCTGATTATCAAGAGATAGTGCCACCAATTGAAACATCATCAAATAGTGGACAGACACCATTTGATGCTTATAAAGAAGCAATGATTAAATTATCACAACTTCTATCAAAACAATGCGAAGACAAAGGAATTAAAGTATTTTTGGCGCCGGAGCGATATCGTGTAGATATGTTAGGTGAAGAGCGTAATCGTAAAGGGTACTAATGAATACTGGGACGGGCAAGATGCCCATCCCACAAGAATTATACATTCAAGTGTTAAAATAAAATTATAAAAATTTTCAATACCATATCGTGCATGGTACGTAGGAGATAGTCATGCAAATTCAAGACAAAACCCAAATGGGTAAAGTTTTAACAAGCTTAACTGTAATAAATCGTGCAGACCAAATTCGCGCTCTTGATGGAACAATATCACTAGAACAAATACGCTCTGTTACGCTTGAAAATGTATTAGTGGATATAGGCGCCACAACATTATGTTTACCAGGAGATGTTATTGCTAAACTCGGCTTAAAATTGCTAAAAGAAGTTGATGTCGCAACTGCAATGGGTATCGGACAAGCAAGGATTTTCCGTGATGCTACTATTTCCCTTTGCGAAAGAGAGGGAACTTTTGAGTGCTTAGAACTGCCTGGAGGACGTGATGCACTTTTGGGTGTTATTCCGTTAGAGGCTTTAGGTATAGAATTAGACTTGAAAAATCAAAAGTTAAAGGTGCTACCCACCAGTTGAGTGGACACGTATCTGACTATTTTGTAAAAACTAAATAATATTCATGTCTATAATTAAAATATAAAAAGCAGGCTTTTAACATATGGCTGAAACTGTTACCCTTCAACTCCCTCCATACCTGGCGCAAAGTTTAATTAATAAAATCAATGCAGCTATTATAATAAAAATTATACCTGATGGTATTGTTAAAATACTAGCTACTAAATACCCATCAAGTATTTTTACTAATTGGTGTGAAATTACGTAATTCCAATGTGTATCAGTGCTACAACTTAAATATGAACCCCAAGAACTTAGTTTCTCGACACATTGGTAAATATATCGAGCAATGATTCTACCTACTATATAAATTACTGGCGCCGTGAAAGTATAAACAAGTAAACTAATAAATATTTGTTTCATAGTAGTTCACGCATTATTTGTAAAATTCCCTACGGGAAAACCTTCGGTTTACGTGTGTGTAGAGACGTGTAATCCGGAGGATTTCCCGCTCTTATTAATCACGTCTCTACGGAGGTAAAATTTCATAATTAATTAAGAGTATAAAACATTACCTAATTTTTGATGCGAATCTTTAAATTCAAGGTTAAAAAGATTGACGATTGCTATGTTAGATTTATAGTAATTCTGAACACTGTTATTTGCCTCTCCTATCAAAACGAGTATCTACTACCGACACCATGAAACTTGACAAATTGCAGGAACTTAAGCAAAAACTGACTAATGAAAGAGACTTTTCTAAAATCTGGCTGTATTACATGGATAATTTTGCGGACATTCCAGAATTCATTGAACAACACGGCAGACGTGTCCAAAATAAACACCTAGATACAGTTGTCCGCAAAACTTGCCAAGAAATGTTTGGTAGGAAAGTAAAGATTCATCATGACCTCACAATCTATATTGCAGAGCATAAGTTCTTTCATGGACCGTTCCAAGCAGGAGGACGCATTGGCGGTTTTATTTATTTTGAGGATATAAGAGTAGGGCTAATTGCAGTGTCGGCAGATTATCCCCCTACCGATGCAGTTAAGTATTCACGTTTTACTGAAATGGCTATACACAAGTCAGGATTTGGTTTTAATCCCCAAGACCTTAATTAAGAAAAATATTAACTCATTTTCAAACTGTGGCGCCTGGGTTATTAAATGGCGCCTAGTAACAAAGAAGAAAACTTTCTGTCTCAGCATCCCACCGGAACGACGCTTGATTTTGATGTAACCATGTTTTTGCTGCCTCCAAATCAATTTGACCTTTTCTAAAAGTACAGTAACCTATTTCTCGTGGCAAAGGTAACACTGTACAAAAAATGAGCATGGGCACCAAGTTACAATATCCACAGCCATGATCTGTTTCGTATTTTGGCTGTATATTTTCAAGTACTACTTCAGCCATTTGCTCACAACCGTAAGTTAGTAGCCCAGCTGCAAAAATTGCAACACCCAAATTGGTGCCGCTTTGATTAGCTATAGCAGTTTCTTGTTCGTATAACCTTTCAAAATGGCGCCGACATTCTTGAAATAAATCAGCTTCTGAGCTTGGGTTAAAGTATCCGGGTAATTTTGGGTTAATAGCATTTATACATTTAAGAATTAAAAGACGCAAGTTTCCCAAAACCCTCATTCGTTCTACATAGCTTGCAATCTTACTGTCCGGTTCTGAAGAAGGCATATGTTTAGCTTGTAATAACCACGCTAATATATCAGACCAAATAGCTTATAGTTTTTTAATGAAGGCGCCTATTCCGTAAAACCTTTATGGGGTAGGTGTAGAGACGTTACATGTAACGTCTCTACAAGATTATCTTTTACGTACAAATGTATTGATATAATTTATTTTTGTTTTTGTTAGTTCACAGTGATTGATGGGAATTATACGAATAAGTACAAAAAATATTCAAAAAATCAATCATCAGTGAAATCATGGATTTACTGCATCCCTCTCTCGAACAATTGGTTCGGGAGATAAAAGCATTTAATCATGCTTGGAAAGCGACAAGTGAATTATTTACCAACATTACCTGAAAAGTATGGTAAGTATAACCCAATTACTGGACTTGTCACACCTTCACCCGACAAACAGCGAGAACGAGATTTTCAACGACAAGGATGGCGTAAAATAATTCCTCAGCTAGAGCAAGAAGCTAGAGACTATTGTACCAAAAGCGTCGAGCAACAGTTATAACTTTACATTTGAGCCATGACCCAGATGCCGAAGCGCGTTCGCAGTTATTGCGTGCAAGCTACTGGCGCCCTCCAGAGGATTAACTACTGCCGACTTCGCCTTACACTTCATTATAAATTTTTATCTTCTGTGTATTAAACAGCCTTATTTCAGGGAACCCTAAGCTTAAGGAATTTAATTGTTTTGGTACTAAATAATACCAGTTCATACGCTTAAATATCCTGTTATCACCCTAAAGCGATAGGCTTGTAAACCGATGAAGCAAATTACATCTGAATCTAAAAGTATAGAAATACACGTAAATTCTCTACTGCGTTTGGTGGACAAAGAGCCTTTTCTAAAAGGAAAGCATGATATAAGTAAAATTAAAACATCTCGTGATAAGGTAGTTGATCCTAGATTTGAAATTATTTTTGGACAACTACAAGTTGCCTATAATACCTCACGATAATTCAAGTGATACTGCATTTTTTACTATTTCTAATTCTTTGAATCCAGATGAAAGTTTCTCAGAAGCACCTCCTAGTTTAGATTTGAATAATTTAAACAATAATGCAATTACAATGCCTAGCGACATAAGTATAAATTCGGTAGAAGTTGATCATCATACTTCAGAATTAGTTATTCAACCAAATTCACTAATACAATCAGATAATTCGTCTTCTCAATCCACTGATTCCAGTCAATCAAAAACTTTTGCGAGCAAACGAAAAAACAAGGGTTTCAGGCGAACTTTTTAGTCTGATTTCATCGTATAGAGACGTGTTCACGGAGTGTACCGCAGGTAAATTTTACGTCTCTAAAATAATAGTTGATGCTAAATTAATTAGTATTAGTTGTAAAGAGGTATATTGTCAAATGTTTCCTAATGTATTATATCTTAAAACAGTCTAATTCTAAACTTACATCAACAACTTTAAAATGAAAAAAACTCCTCGGATTCTAATTCCTCAAATAGTAAGGAAGTATGTACATGAGCGCGATAACTATCAATGTCAAAGCTGCGGACAATCTCAACAAGAAGCTAAACTAACCATTGACCACATTAATCCTCTTGCTCGTGGCGGCTCAAACGATATTAGTAACTTACAAACTCTATGTCGCATTTGCAACAATAAAAAAAAAGACAAACTTGATAACCGATTTAAGCGTCGCTTTACCAAATAACTACTACTACAGGTCAATATCAGTTTACTGGTTTACTCCCTAGTATTTATAGTGTGCGTCAAGTCAGACAAAATCTTTACGTACAAACATTTCGTACAGGTACAGCATCAACTCTTGGTTCCTATACAGTTAATTTAGGCGCCGGGAGCATCTAACCTACGATAAATTATTAATCCAATCCCTGGCTCAATCTGTATTTATGTCTGTATTTGTGAACGTTGGGTTTCCACAAGCGTTGCCAACTAACGGCTTATACACTGGCAAAATTATATTGAAGAATGGAACTGAATGATAGCACATGTGCTATCATAATTAAATGGCAATTAAAATTGTGGTTGATACTAGTGTCTTTATAAGTGCGCTTATTAGCTCTACGGGTTCCAGTAGAGAATTAATTCGACGCTGCTTAAAAGGCGAATATCAGCCTTTAATGGGAAACGCTCTATTTTCTGAGTATGAGTTGGTTATGACGCGAGAAGAAATTCTCGCCAAATGTCCTTTAAATAATGCAGAAATTTCTGCTTTACTCGCATCGTTTATGAGCGTTAGTGAATGGGTGTTTATTTACTACTTATGGAGGCCTAATTTAAAAGATGAAGCAGATAATCACCTAATTGAATTAGCAGTTGCTGGTAATGCTCAGATTATTGCTACTCATAATATCAAAGATTTTCATAATTCCGAATTGTTATTCCCTAACTTATCCATCTTAAAACCTGAAGAAATTATTAGGAGTTAAACGCACAATGGCTACTTTAACTATTCGCTTACCAGACGAAAAACACAGTAGATTAAAAGAACTTGCCCAATCTAAAGGCATAAGTGTCAATAAGCTGATTGAAGAATTGTCCACCATCGCTTTAGCAGAATTTGATGCCCACACCAGATTTAAAGCAATGGCTGCAACTGGTAATCCAGAAGAAGGCTTAAGAATACTGGCTAAACTTGATGCTCTCATGGAATAACAATAAGAGAGCTTGTGGGAAATTCAATTAAAATTTAACCTGAAATAGTAAATATGTGGGCTGAAGAAGCTGCAAATCTGGCTGCGCTCCACCCAAGCTGCGGCTAAAATAAATATGGAGAGCTTGCATAAGGTATACCCATGAAGGCAGTTAAAGTTATGGCAACGATTGATGAGCAAGGACAGCTTACTTTAGATAATCCTTTAATGATAGATAAAAATAGGCGTGTTGAAGTAATTGTCCTTGTTTCTGAAGAAACAGATATTGATAAAGAAGACCAAACAAAAGAAGCAGTTCTAGAGGACTTTCGCCAAGCTTGGCATGAAGCAATGACAGGCAAAACTATTCCTGCTTCTCAGCTTTGGGAAGGAATTGAAGATGTCTGAGCAAGAAATTATACAAGTTGAAGCGGCGCCTACTTTTAAGGGAAATCTACGTAACCTTGCCAAAAAGTATCGGAGTATTCGCAGCGATGTACAACCTGTAATTGAACAACTTCAACAAGGAGAGCTTCCCGGCGACCAAATATCTGGTACTAACTATATCGTTTTTAAGTTAAGAATCCGCAACAGTGATATCAAAAAAGGCAAAAGTGGTGGATATCGGCTTATTTATTATGTAAAAATAGCAACAACTATCATTTTGCTTACTATTTATACAAAATCAGAACAAGTTGATATCGCAGCTTCCGAAATAAACAGTATTATTGCTGAATATGAGCAAACTACTGTTGAAAACGAGGAAGATATATAGTTATAGTTATTCATACTGCCCTATAACTATTGCAGGAACACACAGTTTATTTACGTTAAGGAATTAGGTGCTTGTGTTGAGAATACGGATAAGCACAATTTCTCCCTGTCGTTTTATAACCCCAGAGCTTCTTGGACGGCGCCAACGGATGTAACTAGCAGCGCTATCATAATAGCTATGGTCAAATTCGTATTTTAGCTGTAGCGCATCACAAACGTAAGCCAAATTACTGGCAAAATCGTGAGTAATCGAGAGATATAATGCTGTGATTACCTATGATTACTTAAGAATTACACACAACGCTAAAAATTTATGGGCTTAAGCGCACTCTTAGAAGTTGTCGTTATTTAGATCATCATGAAACTCTCCTATTTTAAAATCTTCTTTGGTTGATTGTTGATTTGAAGTAGATAACATACCAAAGTACATGTTTTGCGGAGTAACCTTGACAGGTTGAACATCTAAAAAAGTAACAATTACACGACTTTCTGATATATCAGATGGTACTTCGTATAGCTTAATCGTACCGTCTTTATAAATTCCTTCAACTGACATTAACATAAAATTCAACCTTACTTTTCAGAATATATTTTAACTTATATTATATTGTGCCACGTCAAATTGAAGCAATTAAGGTTTTATTCGCTCTTCATATTGACTACCTACGACCTAAAGGCTGTTGAATGGCGCCGACTAAAGCTTTGCTACTTTAAGTGATTGTACGTAATTTAATTTAAATTGTAGCCATTTGTCTAAGTAGTAAGTTATTATGATTAGCTATAGTATTCTTCGCTACCAGAGTTTACATCTCTTTGGGAGCAAAAAGAGCTTTTACAAATATATTTTTAATGCACTTATATGACAAGCTTTGATGAGACAAATGTCGAGGTTGGGATGCTTGAATGGTTTGGTGATTCTACTAAAGAAGGAGATAGAGGTAATTATGGTTATATTAAGCGAGTAGAAAAACCAGATTCACAGAATATAAAAGTACATTGGAAAGGATTAATATGTCCAGTTGAAGAAATAAAAGGGTATAAAGGTAAAGGTGTATTAGTTACTTTTAACGCAAGCTACTATAAAGATAAAGAAGAGGCTAGAAATGTTCAACCGTTGCGGTTGGCGGGGTATCTTATACGTGTTACTAATACAAATCAGTCTCAACATCGGTTAGCAGTTATAGACACTTCTATTGCTTTTCAAAAATATGTTGATCATCTCTTAAAAATAAATAAGCAAGTAGAATGTGAAAATAATCTTAACACTCACATTCATAAAAAAGAAGTAGTTGGAATTCCAATCAAAACAAAAAAAATGTCATGCGTGAATAGAATATTGCACTATGAAGATTCTGTTTGCTTTGGGATACGATTCAATAATACCGATAAAAAATACGAAGCTGTAGAATTATCTTTACTAAATGAGGAAAATCAAGATTTTTTAAAATCATGTTTAGACACTCAAAATCCACAAATTTTTGAAGCTGCATTTAAGAAATATATAACTTATCTCACCAATGATGATGCTGTTAAATTCGCTCTTGACAAATATAATGAACTATCTTCATTCAAATCACGCATAGAAATAAAAAGTATACTATCAGACGAAATACTTTTGAATAAATATACTAAATCATTAAGAGAGCTTTTACCTCTGAAGGAACAGCTAAAGCTTTGTTTAAAAATGATTAATTTGGAACAAGACAGTAATGATGAAGTTATTATAGATGAGTTATTTACCGTAGTTAAAAAAATATTTACATTTGATAAAGATGCTAATTATAGTTGTTGGAAGTCTATAGATACTAACCTAATTATAGATAAAATAGCTTACAAAGGATTTTTATGGAATATTATTCCAGATTTTGTAAAAACTATAGTTGTGATAGCATATTTAAAACAATTACCTGTAGATAATGTTGATAAAGCTGTTAAATTAGTAAAAGATATTTTTTTAGAATTTGATACTAATAAAAAAAAATTAATAAGTTCAATTCCAAACGAATTAAAATATGGATTAAGATGCCAAAGGTTTCGAGATGTTTTACCAATAAACAATAAATTAGATATTTATCATTATATGTTTGATAAATATTCAAAAGATGACTTAGAAAATTATAAAGTTATAAATGAAATTTTCTACTTTTTAACAACTTTGCCAAATGATAAAAGAGAACTATGGTTTAATCGTGTTGAAAATAAAATTACATATAATGATTTGTTATATTATATAGCGCCAGATAAAATTAGATTAAAAGTATCTGCCAAATATTTACAAAAATTATCAGATACTGAAGCTTTACAAATTGCTAAAAACGTATTGAATGAGATTTCAAACCAAAATGATAAAGTAGAGTTTGTGAATTTAATACCAAATCAATTAAAAACTTCATTTGAAGGTTATGTCTTCAGAAATGTTTTACCAGACCAATCTAAATTAGACCTTTATGAGCTAATGATAGATAAGTACACGGACAAAGAACTTGCGATACATGGTGTGGAGCAAGAAATTGTTTGCGTGTTACAAAATCTACCAGATAGCACAAGAAAGTTATGGTTGGACAAAAACTTTGGAGACAAAATAAAATATAAAGGTTTTTTATGGAGTGTATATCCTGACGAAATAAAGGAGAAGATACTCAAGAAAAGATTTACTAGTTTTTTAAATGTCATTGAGGCTTTTAAAAGTGAATTTGAATACAAAAATGATATCACTACAGATACAAAAACATTATACGCACAACTTTCTGAACAAGATGAATGCTTGGCTAAACAATGGATGTCATCAGAATATGTGAAAAATGACTATATGCTAGCACAAATGCTTTCTGCAAGAGCAGCCGAAAAATTTACAATTAAATTTTACCAATCTATTGGCTTTACAGTAGAGGATGTTTCCTTAAAACAAATAACCGAAAGCTATAATCAAGATTGGATAAATTATGATTTACGTTTAATTAATAATAAAAAAACTTTGTATGTGGATGTTAAAAATGCTCGTACCACGTTCAGTAATAGAAACAATGATAAAAAAGGCTATTCAGAATTTTGTGTTCAAAAATTTAAGAAAAATCGTAATAAGGATGAAATTATTATAGCTGGTGTACTTTCTCCCTATGTAAAGCCAGAACAGATAAAAGAATCTAGTAAAATTCATCCTAGAACTTCACCCATAATTTTTATGGGAGAAATAACAGAAAAAGAAATTAGTGAAATTGAGAATCATTTTTTAAATCAATTTTCTTCAGTTATTATGCCAAGGGATACACAGAAACTATATCTTCCCCCTTGGCTTTTTGACTATCCCATTGAGCCTTTTTATAGCCAACGAAAGCAAGCAGTTTTAAAATTAAGAAATTTAAATGAATTTGATTTTCCTGAATGGGAGGACATTCAAATTTTAAAAATTAATTTTATTCCTATATTTATAGAGGCTAAAATGGATTTACCAGAACATTGGAAGACTCATTTAGCAAAATGGAAAATTGATTTGATTGATAGATTCAATAAAATTGATTTAGAAAGAATAACATTACCATATGTGTTTTTAACTTTACTTAGCCATTTTCTAGATACGTTTCGCTCAGGTAGCACATCTTTTCATCCAGCAGAATATAAAGACTTAATATATTATCAAAATAATCCTTTAGGAATATGTGACCCAATAAAAACAATTGAAGAGCTTTGTAATATTTTATCTATAGTATGGGATAATAAGCATAAAAGCAAAATAGACGAATTCAAAATTTTTAGGTTCAAAGGCAGAGGATTATTAGAAGGTAAAAAAGATAGCAAAGATTCACTAAAAACAATTATTGCCTATTGTGGCGGGCGCCTAGAAACGACGAACGTGGTATGTGGTTTGTCTCCACTTATATTAGGTCAGCACAATAATTGTCACATATGTGGTAAGTTAATTTGTCCAGAACCAGGCTGCGGCTTTTGTAAAGATGGCTGTCTAGGTAAAGAAGAAAGGAAGCAACAAATCATGTCCGCTCTTAAACATAAGTAAAAATTTATGTTCAAAGGATAATTACTAAGTAGCTGCAAGTAATTACAGTGGCACCGATAATTGCTCTGTTTAGAATTGTAGGCACTGCTCGAGTCGGGAAACCCGTCCACGCGAGTGGCTCCCCAACCTACGGCGCTCATTCGTTCTAAATAGCTTGTTGTTTTATTGTTTAATTTGGGTTTCGCTTTGGGTGGTTATAAGCTAAAATAAAAATCTGAATAGCTTGCATAAGGTTGTAGAATGCTAGAAATTACTAAAAACTTTGTTACAGATGAGAATAAGCAACCAATCGCTGTACAAATTCCTATTGCTGAGTTTGAAAAAATTGAAGAAATCTTAGAAAACTATGGTTTGGCAAAACTCATGGATTTAGAAGATAACGAGCGTCTTTCAAAAGAAGAAGCTTTAAAATATTACCAATCTTTGAAAAAAAAGCATGTGGAAAGTTGAGTATACAAAAAGATTTCTGAAAGACCTAGCAGATTTACCAGAAGATATTCAAGCTAAAATAGAGCTAATTGTTTTTCAAGAACTAGAGTCAGAAAATCCTTTTGATATAGGATGTCTAGAAAAAATGAAGGGGTATGACGATAAATACAAAATTCGTGTGGGTAATTACAGGATAGGTATTAGCGTTGACAAGGATGTACACACGTTAATTTGTCAAAGAGTTGCACACCGCAAAGACATTTATAGAATTTTTCCCTAATCAAATGTAAAATAGTATTAAGCCAATATAAAAATTTAGAGAGCTTCTGCTATTTTAAAATCTTCCTCAGTTGATTGTTGATTTGAAGTAGACAACATACCGAAGTACATATTTTGTGAAGTACCCTTGACAGGTTGAACCTCCAAAAACGTAACAATTACACGACTTTCTGATATATCAGATGGTACCATCCAGAATTCATTGAGGTTGGTGGACGTGTTCACAATGAACATCTAGATACTGTTGTCCGCACGACTTGTCAGGAAATGTTTGGTAAGAAAGTAAAGATTAATCACGACCTCACAATGTATATTCCAGAGCATAAATTTTTTCATGGACCGTTCCAAGCAGGAGGACGTATTGGCGGTTTTATTTATTTTGAAGATGTAAGAGTTGGACTAATTGCAGTGTCGGCGGATTATCCCCCTACCGCCGCAGTTAAGTATTCACGTTTTACCGAACTACCTATTAACAAAATACTTCGCCGGGGATTTAGTAAGGGATTTGGTAAGCAAGACCTCAATTGAAACTGAGAATTAAGCGATTGTATTGATGACGGGGATAAAAACTTTTTTCCCTGTCCTTTGATGAACTTAAGACTATTGGATGGCGCCGACTTGACAAGGAGCAACCCTAACTGCTTATTACCAAGGGCAAAACAAAGGATTAGAACTTGAGTATTTAGACGAGGTGCAAACCTTAATTAATTTTTTGATGCGTTATCCAGAAGCAGTCATAGCGAACTCTATAATCACCAACACGGATACGATACTCGTTATCAGAACCTTTCAATTTGACGACTCCAGCAGGACGTGGTTCGGAAGCAAGATTTTGGATTTTTTCAACAACGCGCTCCTTAACATCATTTGGCAAGTCGTCTATCTGCTTTTGTACTGACTTTGAAATAACGACAGTATAACTCATTATTCCTGATTTAAACGTTTAGCAAGATATTCATCCATAGTCGCATATTCTCCAACTGCATACTCAGCACGAACTGCTTGAATTTCCGCCTGTGTTTCTACATCGTCTGAGTACAGTGCTTCTTCAGCTTCAAAAATTTGTTGCTCAATTATCTCTTGAAGTTGGCGTTTTTCTTCTAAATTAAGGGAAGATATTGCTTCTGCAAAAGCTTCCAATGAGAGTTGTAGTTTGACAATAGCTGGCATTTTTCCGAATAAATCTTGTAGTTTTAGGACTATTCTAGCGTTTCTATACTTCAGATGGTCAGCAATAAATAACACATGATTATTTTACTCCCGTGCTGCGCGATTCAATACACACAATATCAGGCGCCGTAACCTAAATACTAAATCATCATCGTTGGGTTGCGGCTACCCTTCGGGATATCCTTCGGATAACGGCACACTGCGTGAACGCAAAGCCTCCACCCAACCTACAGCCCATCCGTTACATCCGTTGCATCCGTTGCCAATATGCTACACTCATGCTACAATAATCCCAAATCGCTCGCGGTACAAACATATGGACATTATTCCCATTAGAATATCTCCCACTCCCCACATTTCCAACGATAATAGTGAAAATCTGACCCTATATAAATCCAAGCAATTAGTACAGTGACAGAAGCAAAAAGTTACAAAGACACAGTAAATCTGCCGCAAACGAAATTTGACATGCGCGCGAATGCGGTGAAGCGAGAGCCTGAAATACAGAAGTTTTGGGAAGATAACAACATATACGGGCGCCTCTCAGAAGAGAACCCAGGCGAATTATTTATACTGCACGATGGACCACCCTACGCAAACGGTTCGCTGCATGTAGGTCACGCTTTAAATAAAATTCTCAAAGATATCATAAATCGCTATCAGCTTTTACAAGGTCGTAAAGTTCGTTATGTACCGGGTTGGGACTGCCACGGGTTGCCTATCGAACTTAAGGTTCTGCAAAATATGAAACAAGCAGAACGTCAGGAATTAACACCTTTAAAACTAAGACAAAAGGCGAAAGAGTTTGCTCTGCAAGCAGTTGATGAGCAGCGTAAAGGTTTTAAGCGCTACGGTGTATGGGGTGATTGGGAACACCCGTATTTAACGATGGCGCCTGAATATGAAGCTGCACAAATCGGTGTATTTGGGCAGATGGTTTTGAAGGGATATATATATAGAGGGTTGAAGCCTGTAAACTGGAGTCCTAGTTCGAGGACTGCTTTGGCTGAAGCTGAGTTGGAATATCCAGAGGGACATACTTCCCGGTCTTTGTATGCTGCGTTCCCAATGACGAGTTTATCGGATGCAGTAAAGGATAAGTTTAGCGAGTATTTACCTGATTTAGGTGTAGCTATCTGGACGACCACACCTTGGACGATACCTGCTAATTTGGCTGTTGCTGTAAACCCAGATTTGGATTATGCAGTTGTTGAGGCGCCACTCGAAGGTATCAATTTCAAATATATAATCGTTGCAAATGATTTAGTAGAACGTTTATCAACGACTCTCAGCACACAACTAACAGTAAAAACCACTGTTAAAGGGAAAGAATTAGAACATTCTACTTACAAACATCCTTTATATGACCGTGAAAGTCCAGTAATCATAGGGGGAGATTATATCACTACTGAATCTGGTACAGGATTAGTACATACGGCGCCTGGTCATGGTCAAGAAGATTATATAGTTGGGCAACGTTATGGTTTACCTATCTTGGCGCCAGTCGATGATGGTGGTAATTTTACTGCTGAGGCTGGACAGTTTGCCGGTTTGAATGTACTTGGTGAT
This sequence comes from Calothrix sp. FI2-JRJ7, assembly GCA_019359675.1. Taxonomy (GTDB): domain Bacteria; phylum Cyanobacteriota; class Cyanobacteriia; order Cyanobacteriales; family Nostocaceae; genus Dulcicalothrix. Next base: position 183,179 of record JAHHGX010000020.1, on the reverse strand, counting down.
GGCAACCAAGCGGTTATCGATGCTTTGACACAAGCTGGTTCTTTATTAAAAGAAGAACCATATCAACATAAATATCCTTACGACTGGAGAACCAAAAAACCGACTATATTCCGCGCGACCGAACAATGGTTTGCATCGGTAGAAGGGTTTCGTGACGAAGCACTCAAAGCCATCTCCGAAGTGCGCTGGATACCTGCACAAGGTGAAAATCGTATTACACCAATGGTAGCCGACCGTTCGGACTGGTGTATCTCACGTCAGCGTAATTGGGGTGTTCCTATCCCTGTATTCTACGATGAAGAAACAAACGAACCTTTATTGAACGAGGAAACCATCAACTACGTTCAAAAAATCATCGCAGAAAAAGGTTCAGATGTATGGTGGGAATTATCGGTTGAGGAATTATTACCTGAACAGTATCGTAATAACGGGCGCCGATACCGCAAAGGAACCGATACGATGGACGTATGGTTTGACTCTGGTTCATCGTGGGCAGCAGTTGCCGAACAGCGGGATGAGTTACATTATCCTGTAGAAATGTATTTAGAAGGTTCCGACCAACACCGGGGATGGTTCCAATCGAGTTTATTAACTAGCGTTGCCGTACATGACCGGGCGCCATATAAAATAGTTTTAACTCACGGATTTACTCTTGATGAAAAAGGTTTCAAGATGAGTAAATCGCTTGGTAACGTGCTTGACCCGAATGTTGTTATCGAGGGTGGTAAAAATCAGAAAGAAGAACCACCATATGGCGCCGATGTTTTAAGATTATGGGCATCATCGGTTGATTATACGAGCGACCAGCGTATCGGTAAAAATATCATCAAGCAATTGGGAGATATACGCGGAAAAATCCGTAACACCGCGCGGGTATTATTAGGTAACTTGCATGACTTTGACCCAGAGAAACATTTAGTTCCCCTAGATAAACTACCCGCAGTTGACCGTTACATGCTGCACCGGATGACAGAAGTATTTAAAGAAGTAACAGACGCTTTTGATACTTTCCAATTTTTCCGCTTCTTCCAAACAGTGCAAAACTTTTGCGTTGTTGATTTATCCAGCTTTTATATAGATATCGCCAAAGATAGACTATATATCAGTACACCCGATGGTTTTAGGCGCCGTAGCTGTCAAACAGTGTTGTACTATGCATTGGATAACCTGACGCGCGCAATAGCACCTGTACTATGTCACCTTGCCGAAGATATCTGGCAATTCCTTCCTTACAAAACACCATACAAATCAGTGTTTGAAGCTGGTTGGGTGAAGCTAGATAACAAATGGGAAAATCCCGAATTAGCAACATTCTGGGAAAAAATGCGCGACATCCGCAATGATGTTAATAAAGTGCTGGAACAAGCGCGCGTTGATAAACAAATTGGTTCATCCTTAGAAGCAAAGGTGTTACTTTACGTAACTGATGAACAACTACGTGATGCAGTAAGAACACTGGAAATAGATACAAATGGTATCGACGAATTGAGGTATTTGTTTATCACCTCGCAAGCAACAGTGTTAGATTCAGCACAACAACTAGAAGGCTTGAAGTATAATTCAATATCTGATAACTGGGGTATTGGAGTAGTTGATGCAGAAGGGGAAAAATGTGACCGCTGCTGGAATTATTCAACCTACGTCGGAGAGTCGCAGGAAGACCCATTATTGTGTGAACGCTGTGTTAGCGCATTAGCTGGGGAATTTTAGACCTCTCCCTGACTTTGGCAAATGCCAAAGTCTGTCCCTCTCCGAAGCGGAGAGGGACTTTTTTCGGTTGTTTTGATGGGTTGTGGCACAGGCTTATAGTCTGTGCAGTGGCATAAATTATTATTTTTATCACAGAGACACAAAGTACCTGAAGGGCTGCTTAGTACATCAGCATAGGAGGAGTTCAGTCTAAAAAAGTAGCTTTTGTTTTTGAAATAGGCATATTGCTGATATCAAGTTAAATCAACATATATACTTAACCAGCTTATCTAACTACGTATTTAAAATGTAAAATAAAATATTGTATACAGAAGATGAGATGAGTAAAAGCTTTGGTTGCATCTATAATCCTGTTATTCGCGGTCTTACCACCAAGTACTGCACAGGGACAAGCAGTTCGGAATATAATTAGTTCCTTTCATATAGGAACAACTGCGGGAATAATAGAAAAGGGTCGGTGTAAAATAAAAACTTGGGTAGAAGGTGAATACATTGTTGCTGAGATTAGAAGTTATTGGGAAGGATATAAAAATCCCAAATATTTTAGGCTGACGAATAATCTCAACTATAATTAATTGGAGAAATTTTTACCCTACATATCATTTTAAATTATATAAAAATGCATATAATTTCTCAGTAAAACCTTTGCAGATGAAAGAATATTTTCCAGCCGTTAAAATTAGTTGAACTCATTCATCTTCATCTTCATCAATTGTTACATCAGCTAATAAATTATCCATATAGTCACTCGTTTGTTGAGTGTAGGGAACTAGCTTTGATGGATTTTCAATTATATCTTTCATTAAAAAATCGAGAAATAGACTCATCATCAAACTTTCTTCTTCGTCTGATTCTACATCTTCTGTATCCAAACGAATTAACAAAGTGTTTTGTGATACAACCTCTAAATAACCAGATGCTTCTGCTAAATGCGGAAAATCTTTGAAGAAAGCGTTTGGTAAGCGAAATCCATGTTGATTGCCAACTTTTGCATGAGTTACTCGGTAATTTTTACTTGTCATACCCAATATTACTATTACGTTATAATAGTTGTTATAACATTTTGAGACGGCGCCAACGCGGATTGCACAACATCTACTTTTTTTTTGCCAGTGTAGGCGCCTGTGTCGTGTAACCGATTATTGTTAACACCGCTCAAGGATGATAATTAGGATTATCAGTTAGTAACCCAAGAGCTTGAGCAATAGTACTCAGACGGTCGTCAGATGTAAGAAAAATCAAGGAGATGGATTGCTCAGTGGAGAAAACGGGTTGAATTTTTACCACTGATGCCAGCTGCATAGCATCATAAGCGCGTAAAGGATACTGCCCGACCAGTTGACCCGCAGTTTCTGCTAGTTTGGCATCGAGTTCAATAACTTGGTACTGATTATTTAGGTCAAAGCGAAACCTTTGAATAATCAAGGCTTTGTCGGCGGAAGTCAAAGTACCTTCCCGTTCTCTTCTCGCTAACGCACTCAAGACTTCTACCCAAGTAATTCGGGTAATAAATAATAAGTTACTCTCTTGGGGCGCCGAGAGCGCTTGTATCCAGGTACTACCAGTTTCCGGCACGTACCGTTTTACGAGGGCGCTGCTATCTACGAAGTAAGCGGTCACATTGAACCTCGTTCTTCAATAATGATTTCGGAGAGCGGCTTGCCTCCTGATGCCGTAAGTCTCTGGGTCAGTTCACGCCATGCTTCTTCTCTTACTGGCTCAACATCGCTCTTATGTTGAGGAGGAGTGACCAGTCCCGCTGCTACTAGGGACTGAATTATTTTTTCGGCATATGAAGATGATTCTTCCATCAAAACTTGCAGTCGCACAGTTTGCCCATCAGTTAAAGACAAAGGACTTTGGGGGTGCAGCATTCCATTAGAGTAGACAGCAGTAATAATTTCTGACATAGTTAACGCACTATTAGACAAAGCCTGTATTTAAATTAGCGTACCTTGGGAAAAGGCGCCATATAAATTAAATTTATGATGCTTTATAAAGTAGCAGGCGCCTTTTATAGAGTTACATTTAATCTTAGTAAAGTTGTTGAACTAATGCTTGACGCAGAATTACACTATTATTTCTTCTCACAGTTAAGGTTCCATTTTTTCCGCCAGGGACAGAAACATCATATTTATATTCACCACTGACAGCTTCAAAATATCTTCCTCTATTTTTAGAACCATCTACAGTTAAAGGTAGACGTATAGCTTTACCAGTCTTTCTGTCTAAACCTACATAAGTAAGTGCTGAATCTCCACTGCCGCAAATACTTACCAAAAAATTCTTTGTTTGGGCTATAATAAATGAACTTTCCTGACTTCTACATAAATTACGAATTTGTTGCGCTTGAGCAGTTTGTGTAAAAGAAAGAGAAAGTGAGCATATACCAGCCACAGTTAACAATTCGCAATTCGCAATTCGCAATTAGCTTCGGTACACTACCCTTCGGGATAACTTCGTTAACGTGAACGCAATTATGTTTTGCAATGGGGATTTAAACCCCAACGCAAAACAAGCAACCCGTAGGGGATGGGGTTTTAAACCCCTTTTTACAGAATAAAATTAATTGTGCAGTGCGCTTAGAATTGAATTGCATATATTTTACTTTATAGAATTGTTTGATTTGTTACTAGTTTCTACAACATTTACTTTAGTCTTTACGGAAAATACGGTGAAATTATTCGCTCCACAAGTGGCGATAGGTATGTCGTCCAGCAATTAACCCGCGACTATGATCGATGATAGTTGCATACCGAGGCACCAGTATATTTTCGTAGCTGTTACATAGCGGTGATTATCAATTTCGCGCCTCTAGCTTCAAAAATTTTCGTTTCTAAAAATCTGGTGTAAATGTGGTGTATAATTGCACCAGATGTTCAAAAGAAAGATTATGACCCGTCAAAGCATTTCACTTACACCCCCAAATGATGCTTGGTTAAAAGCACAGGTGGAGAGTCAGGAGTACGCTAGCAAAAGCGATGTGATAAATGACCTGATACGCAAGGCTCGTGCCAAACAAGAGGAAGTTGAAGAAATCCAAAAAAGGCTAATTGATGCAGAGCAAAGCGGCTTTGTCACTCCTGACCGCCAGTCCATTCTTTCAGAATTTAAGAAAGAACTGAACAGTAATGGCTAATTATAAATTGACGCAAGCGGCAAAGGAAGACTTACGGCAAATTTATTTTTATGGCTTTGAGACATGGGGTGAAGCAGCCGCTGACAAATATTATAATCAACTTTTTGACCGCTTTGAACAGATAGCTGCACAGCCTTATTTATACCCTGAAGTAAATTTTATCCGTACTGGCTACCGCCGCAGTGTGTATGGGGTGCATAGCATCTACTACCGCATTGAAAATGATGTGGTTGAAATTATGGCAATTCTTAGAAGTCAAGATACTGATACAGCTCTTGATTTATGAGATAGTAATGCGCTTCCCATCAGAAGAACCCCCAACCCGCATCGACAAAAACTCAAGGCAAACCGAAGTTGGGAGAGCAAATCCGTAATATTGCCGATAGACTGAAACAAGAGACTGAGATACAGAAAAAAGCAACCTCGCGTATTTTAGGCGCCGCTGCCCAAATATCCGCAAATCACGAGCAACTTATAGATGAGGTAGTTGAGATGGTAAGAGAAGACCTTGATCAACAAACACAGGCATCTAAAATTCATATTTATACAGTTGAGATTCTCAAACAAAAGTTTAAAACATTACGCGAAGCAAAAGATAACTTGAAACTAAAAGCCAGTAGTTGGGAATCTCTTGCTAATAAAGTAAATGAAACATATTCCCAAAAGCTTATAGGTGAGAGTAAACTTCAGTCACATCAAGTTTTGGAAATAAATAAAATACAAAAATCGGGATGTGAACCGATTAGTATTAAAGGATTGACAGTTCATTTAGAAGCAGATGTTGCAGAAATGTTTCCCAACTCTCAAGCAGTAAACGAAGCCTTACGTTTTCTGATTAGAGTCACAAATAAAAATCCTGCGTTGTAGAGACGCGATTGAAAGAATGTCTCTACAAGCATTTAATTATGGTTACTTTTTACTGTTGCTTTGTTGTACTAAACCTTTACCGTCTTCTCTATCGTCGGCTGCTTTGTTATGACTTTAGCCAAAGTTAAAGATTCTTGACCCGTAATCAATCTTGAACCACGTTTGCGAGTGATGTAGTTCCATGCCCACTGAAACATTACTAACAGTTTATTGTCAAACTCAATTAAGAAATAGATGTGGATTAATAGCCAGAACACCCATGCAAAGAAACCTTTTAACTTGATGGAACCTAGGTCTACAACGGCAGCATTTTGTCCAATCATAGCTAGGCTACCATAATCGTTATACTTAAATGCTGGCATGGTTTTACCTTGCAGACGTTTTTGAATTAATTTAGCAACGTATTCACCTTCTTGTGTAGCAACTGGCGCCACACCTGGGAGCGGTTGATCGTTTTGGTGAGAAAAGTTAGCTAAGTCTCCAATGACGAAAATATTTTTGTGTCCTTTAATACTTAAATCTGGTTCCACCATAACTCGTCCAGCACGGTCGCATTCTGCACCTGTGCGTAATCCTAGAATTTTCCCCATAGGTGAAGCTTGAATACCTGCTGCCCACAATATAGTCTTGGAGGCAATTTCGTGTAATTCATCCCCTTGCTTGTAGGTAACTATGCTGTTTTCAATATTTATCACGCGCGTTTTTGTTTGTACACTCGCACCCAACTTTTCTAGAGATGCTTTTGCTGCTTGCGATAAAGAAGGCGCCATGCCTGGGAGGACACGCTCGGGGCCTTGCAATAGTAAAATTTTTGTTTCTGAGGTGTCGATATTACGAAAATCTTCTTGAAGAGTTTTGTTTGCCAACTCTGCAATGGCGCCAGATAATTCTACCCCCGTTGGACCACCACCCACAATCACAAAGGTTAACAAAGCACGGCGTTTTTGGGGATCAGTTTCTTTTTCTGCTGCCTCAAATGCATTAAATATCCGACTACGTATTTCGAGCGCATCCTCAATAGTTTTTAAACCAGGAGCAACTTCTTTCCACTCATCATTACCAAAATACGAATGATTGGCGCCTGTAGCAACAACTAATGTATCGTATCGTACTACTCGGTCATTCAGTATAACTTCTTGTGTTCTGGTATCAACGTCCTTGACTTCTCCCAGCAACACTTTTGTATTCTTGCTTTTGCTGAGTACAGAGCGCAATGGTGAGGAAATATCACTAGGTGATAACGTACCAGTAGCAACTTGATATAAAAGTGGCTGAAATAAATGGAAATTACGTTTATCAATGAGAGTTACATCTACATTTGATTTTGCAAGCGTCTTTGCTGTATACATTCCACCAAAGCCACCACCAATGATTACAACCTGGTGTCGCTGATTATTCTCAACTGAAGCTACCATAAGTATATTTCCTTTTGTCAATATATTTGTAAATATTCTTTACATAATATTTAACAAAGTCATAAGGCTTGTTGTAGTTAATTGTGAACAATTAGAAAAATAATCAAATTAATCGTAGGGTGCGTGACGCTACAAAAAATTTATACTTGTATTACAAACTTGTAGCGTCACGCACCAATATTGTAAGTTTTATATAAAAATAATCTAATTAATATTCTTATCAAAAAAGCTGTATTTTATAATTAAAAAACATTGTAAAACACATTATCTTACAATAAAATAAATATATTCAAATATTATTAAGGGTGAATTTCTGCGTGGTAACAAGAATATCATCAGATTACGATAGTCCTTGGAAAGAAGCGAATAATAGGCGCCAGCAAAATACATTTGATTTTTATTAATATTGTTTACCTGACCCGTTCGTTTTTGCATCAATTGTAATAATCAGTGTTGCGATAGCCTAGACTAATTCTTCAGGTTCAACGGGTTTTGACAACGGCTATTAATGGTAATCTTACCGTAAACGTGGCGCCTAATTCCTCACCAGGACTTTCTACATAAATAGTTCCTCCATGCAGTTCAACCAAGTGACGGACAATTGCCAACCCTAACCCTAGCCCACCAAACTTCCTGGTTATTGTTGCATCTGCCTGCCGAAAAGACTCAAATACGTGGGGCAAAAAGTCAGGATTAATGCCTTTACCTGTATCGCTAACTTTAATTTCAGCCTGCGAGTCAACACACCCCAGTCTAATTTCTACCCGTCCGCCATTGTCTGTGAATTTTACAGCATTGCTAAGTAAATTCCAAATCACTTGCTGTAATCGAGCAGAATCACCCAAAACTTGCCCAACATTTAGATCAAACACCGTCTCAATTTGAATTGACTTAGCGATGGCTGCTAACTGCACAGTTTCAATCGCCGCAGATATTGTAGGTGCCAAATTAACAGCAGCCATGCTAAGACTGAGCTTGCCTTGCAAAATGCGCGACACATCTAAAAGGTCTCCAATTAGTTGGGTTTGGAGTTTAGCATTGCGCTCAATTGTTTCTAAGGCATAATCTGTTTTTGCGCTATCCAATTTTCCAGCACGAAGCAATTTAGTCCAACCCAAAATCGGATTGAGTGGTGTTCGTAACTCATGAGACAACACCGCTAAAAATTCATCTTTGATCCGATTTGCTTCTTCTGCTTTCAAACGCGCGCTTTGTTCTTGAACTTGCTGCCGCATCAATTGTGTACGTTCCGCTTCCCCCTGTTTGCGCTCGGTAATATCTCTATTGATGCCAATAATGAAAATGGGATTTCCGGCTTTGTCGTACACAGTTTTGGCTGTTGTTTCAATTGGCACTGGCGAGCCATCTTTTCGCAGACAGGCAATTTCACCACAAAAGGCGCCAGTTTCTTGAATGGAGCGAATTATTTCAGCCGTCTGAGTCAATTTAATATCCGGGTGATGGAGGAAACTAACGGATTTGCCGATAACCTCTGCGGCTGTATACCCAAAAATTTGCTCGGCATTACCCAGCCAACGTTGAATATTACCCTCCAAATCGGTCAACAAAATGGCATCTGGCATTTGGTGCAAAGCAACATCAGAAATTAGTAGCTCGGCTTCGGCAATTTTGCGTTCGGTGATGTCATGCATCACCACAACTGCCCCTTGTTTTTTACCTTCGTTATCGACAATTGCCTGTCCACTAGCAAGCAGCGTCTTTACCTTTCCATGTTTGGGCGCAATCACCATTTCATCATTCTTGACCGTCTGCCCCTGTAATGCTCGAAATAGCGGAATCTCGTTTTTAGACATCCGCGTTTTGCCATCGGGCAAATACAGGTCGTAGTGTTTTGCCCACTCTTCAGGTGGCAATGCTTGCTCCGACAAACCATGAAATTCTCGTGCTGCTTGATTAAATAAAGTTAAAATTCCCTCAGCATCACAGGCTACGATTCCTGCCTGCACATTATCAAGTAGCACTTGGAGTAATTCGTTGGCTTGGGATAATTCAGCTGTTCGCTGTTCAACCAAGCGTTCCAACTCATACTGGGCTTGTTGCCGTGCTGCTTCTGTTTGCTGTCGCTCCAGTTCAGTCGCAATACGTAGAGCAAAAATTGTCAATAAAGATTCTGCCAGTTGAACATTTGTCAAAGCGTTGCCATCCATCACCCCCAGTAAGCCCAGAGGTACACCCGTGGAGTCAAAAAATGGAACCGCTACATAGCTTTCTACACCCAAAGGTTCTAAAAGAGGCGCCTTGGGAAACAAAGCTTGGACTCGATGAGGATAGCAGCACAATTTTCGTTTTTGGAGTACTTTCTGGCAAGGGGTATCACACAGCCGATATTCAAAGTTGTCAATAATCTGCCCCTTAGCGCAGGCAGCAATCGTCCGAATTATTTCCTGGTTATCGGGGTCTACTAAACCAATATAAACATAATCAACCCCCAGCACTTTGAGCATATGCTGTACTAAAGCAGAGAAAAAAGCTTCACCCGTCACAGTAGAAACGCCTTGAGTCACTTCTAGCAACGCTGCATCCATTTGAGCAACTTTACGAGCAGCCAACCGCAGTTCTAGCTCATCCATCACCATTGCGGCAAGGTCAGCCAACACAGTCTTTTGCTCATCACTCAAGGCATCACGTGGTTTTGTATCTAACAAACAAAGAGTGCCTAAGTTAAAACCATCTTGAGTCAGCAACGGGGCGCCTGCATAGAACCGCAAACCTGGTTCATTTTGTACAAAGGGATTACAAACTAGGCGACTATCTTCCCTAGTATCAGGAATAACTAAAACTTCATTACTTAACAGCGCAAAACTGCAAATAGTTGTATCTCGCTGCACCTCGCGCATATCAAACCCATAGGAAGATTTAAACCAACCTCTCGATTCATCAACTAGGGAAACCAGCGTAATTGGCACATTAAATAAACGCGCTGCCAAGGAAGTGATGCGGTCAAAAGCAACTTCCGGTGGCGTATCGAGAATATTGTACCGTCGCAGCGCCTCTAAGCGTTCCACCTCATTTGCAGGAAAAGGAGCAGTTGTCACAATCGGTTTAGGGGAAGTTTCAGTCATCTTTAAATCAACGGGCGAGTAAAAAGCTACAAACGTAACGGGAATGACATGGCGTTATTTAATGATGCCAGATTTAGTTAACTTTCTTTACGCCGTTTGTGGTTCGTTATACATACACTTTGTTTATACTATAACTATTAATAATCATAGACTATGAGGCGCCTAGGCACATACAAAATTACTATGAGCCTCTTCTCTGTGTCCTCTGTGCTTCTGTGGTGGTAAAAATAATTACTTGTATGACTGCACAGGCGAGACGCCATTGGTGTCAAGTTAAGATAGATGGAGTCTTGTCAAGCGGGGCGCCGGAGCATGGTTAACTCAATACAAGGGTGTAGGAGAAACCATGAGTAAACCACGCAAAAAACGAGGAAACCCAGATTTTCAACGTAGCACAGCTGTGCCGGCGCCACCAACCGAAGAAATTGAATCACGTTTGTTTGAACTACTGAGTCCAGGCACATTTACCAATCTAAAAACGGTTAAAGACAAAGAGCGCGACCTGCGCTCTAGAGTACTAACGCTGCCAGTTATGGCAGCGATAATCCTGAGCATAGTGTATAGGCAAATACATCATCTTACAGATGTGGTGCGCGCACTTGAGACAGAAAATTTACTCTGGGCACCTATAATGCAGGTAAGCAAGCAAGCTTTGTCTCAACGTCTAAATAGTTTACCATCACACTTGTTTTTAAGATTATTTGAGCAAGTGATAGAGCGAATTAGTGCTAAAAATAGAACTAAACAATTAGCTCATAAATGGGCGCCCTCCGGGTTCGCCACTTTGCTTATGCCGGGAAACCCGTCCACCGCAAGTGGCTCACCTGTTGCTATTAAGTTTAGCGCTGTTTGGATTGGGGACGCCTCAACTTTAGAAGCAATAAAAAAACATCTTGGGCAGCTTCAAGAAAAAACGGGTCAATTGCTTGCAGGCAAAATATTGATGGTTGTAGAAGCGTTCACCCACTGCCCAATAGCTGTTTGGTATGATGCTGACCCTGACTGCCATGAGACAACATGGTGGGAAGATTTAAATCGCGCGCCTGCCTGTTGGTGGACTAATAATAGTAGATATGGGTTTTTTTGGATTTGAATGGTTTGATTCCTTGACAGAGCAAGGAAAGTACGTACTTACAAGGAAAAAGGCAAATGTTAAATATAATGTTGTGCGTACACTTTCAAGAAGTTCTCATTACAAGGATGAAATTATTCAAATGGGGTTAAATCATAATTATCCTTGTAAGCATCCAATGCGCTTAGTCTCCGTTTTATGGGGCAAGACTTGGTATCGCTATTTGACTAATGTTCTTGACCCAAACTTACTTTCCGCTCAGGACGTTTGTGATTTATATCGCCGTCGTTGGCGTATTGAAGACGCATTTTCACTCACAAAACGCTTATTAGGTTTGTCCTATCTTTGGGTTGGTGGAGTAAACGGCATAAAAATGCTTTCTCTAGCGACTTGGATTTTTTATGCCGTACTTAATGACTTATGTGCCGATGTCGCCATTGCTTTGCAACAGCCTTTGGAACAAATTTCCGTGGAAATGGTTTTCCGCAGTTTATATTTTTTTAATCGCGCACAGCTACAAAATCCACAGTTACAACTTATACCTTGGCTTGTGGAGCATCATCGCTCAATGGGGCTGATTAAAGCTGTCCGCAGGAGGCACAGGAATAATGCTCAGAGGTCTCTTGACATATGGGCGCCAGCCTTAACTTGACACCAATGGCGAGACGCCTATGCTACAATCTGTGCCAATTATTGACACTACTTATGCATTGTGCATTTCGGCTAACTTTGATAATAATTCTCCAAAATCTTTATCTTCATCTTTGTCAAAAAAGTTAGGAAGTTTCCTCGAATTATTGGGGTTATGTAAATCTTGATATGCCAAGGAACCGACATCTTGTAACAATTCCTTCCAAATCATTCGCTTCGTAGTGAAAACTAAGACATTTTTAGTTTGACCCAAAACTGTTGTATTAAATAAAGCAAGAACCTTCTCTTGTTTATCAAATCCAAATTGAGAAAGGAAATTTGCAAGCTTATCTAAAGGAATATCTGGAGCAATAAAAACTTTATTGGAATAATTTTTACATGCAAATTGATTTTTTAAAGTTTCTACAAGCGGCAATTTTGATTCTTCTGTAATCGTATATAGTCGGATTTCTAGCTGCTTGACAATATTCCCTGAACGCTTTTTATTACCTTGAAGAAACTGCCAAACTACATATCCTGCACCAAATGCAATTAGTGCGGCGCCACCAGTAATAGTACTAATTCCACCTAATGCTGCAATAGTTGCACTAATTGCCGCTGCACCAGTAGCAGAAACCGTTGTACTCATAGCTGTCCAAGCTACAAGTGCAACCGTAGCACTCGTTAAAGTTCCAGCAACTCCTGCAATACCTAAATTTAGTTTATCTTCAGTATCCAATTTAGAAACTAAAGCAATAGATACTAAACCCGCAGCACCAATCAATGCGGCGCCACCAGTTGCAACAGCCAAGCCTTGCGTTTTTTAATTAGAGTCACAAATAAAAATTATAAGATATCAGGCGCCGGGAGCTAGAAATATATCTTCCTCTCTTGTCTGTGTCCTAATAGCCTCTGTGGTAAATATATATACCATTCCCAAATAAAGACGTATTAAATAAATAGATTGATTTGAGCAGGCAAAGTCTACCGTAAGTATAGGTAAATCTGTTCTTTTGGTAGACGTTTGCAGGCAACAGCAATATTTATCCTATTAAGGATAATTAGAATTTTGAGTTATGAAAAAAGCTATTTCTCTAATCTTATCTATTCCTTTAATCTTTCTCCTTGATAATAAAGCACAAGCCCAGCCAGTGCAGTCTGCAAATGACCGTCCCTACTTAGCGTTAGTAAAAGGAGACGACGGTAACAATAGTTGTAGTTTTATCTCCGCTGACTTGTTAGAACGAACAGCAGACATTGTTCGAGGACTGTTATTTATTACTCCTCAAGACTCAAGAGAGCAGGTTCTCTATAAAATGCGCTTTGCTCCTGACCAGTATAATTCAGCTAATCCCTTGCAATGGACAGCGCTTGCCCAGACAAACTATACTAAAGCTGCTGTATCCTTTGGTAATAACGCTATCCAAAGGCGTACTTTCACTATGGCAATTAATTATAACCAACCAAATCAAAGAGAATGCCAGTGGGAGGTACGAATACCGCAACAACAGACTCTCCCGCAGTAGATAAAGCTTTGCGTTTTCGCTCTTATAGTAGCGAATCAAAATCATTAGATTATTAAACTAATCATCAAGCGCTACCAGCATAAATTCGTTGCTCTTTACAAGTACGCTCGTAAATACTGTCTAATTCAAGAGGTAAGCAATTATTTCCTCGCAGCCAAAATGGCATAGTAGGTAAAGTATCACCTATACTGATTTTTTCCTGCCAAATATCAAGGCTTGGTTGTCCATTACGTTCAACTGGTCGGTATGAACTGGCGTATAATTCGGCGCCTAAATTCGATGTTCCTTCAGTAATTCTATTTAATAGTTCATCGTGAAGATTTGCTTTGCGTTCGGTGACAACATCAACAATTACCAAACCAATTCCCTGTCGTAATAATGTTTCGCATTTAGACACAAATGCCTTACGATGTGAGGCTCTATCTTTGTTAGCTGGACTAACTAATTCAATTGCTCCTGCTAAAACGGCGCCTCCCTGTGTGTTATAAATGCTGATTTCAACAGTTTCTACCGTAGGTAAGAAGGGTAAATTTTGTGATGGGGATGGCGGTGTCCAATTAGTTTGTGATAACGGTAAACTAATAATGCCTTCATTATCAAACTCTGTGAGGTTTCCTTCAAAAGCTGCAACATCAATTTCAATACCGAATTGTACGTTAGGTTCTGCAAAATAACCTTCTGGTAATTTAGAATTTAAATCAGATGCAATGTATGTTGCCCAAGCATTATGAAACGAGTGCCAGTGGCGCCGTAGTGACAGGGGAGGATGAAAATGGTCTTGTAGTACCATAGTTTAACATTTAGCCTGTTTAATTGGTATTATGATAACAAATTCTGCACCGTTTCCAGGTTGAGAATGACACTCTAATATACCTGCGTGTAATTCAACTATAATTTGATAACTTATTGATAAACCTAAACCTGTTCCTTTACCAATATCTTTGGTAGTAAAAAAAGGAGTAAATAATTGTGACTGTGCTTTCTCACTAATACCAAGTCCATTATCGGCAATACTAATGACTGCCTGCTCGTTAACTAGCTCTGTTGTAATAGTAATTGTCGGAAGTAGTTGCGGATTTTTTATTACTGCATCTTCTAATGCGTCAATTGCATTTACAAGAATATTCAGAAATACTTGATTTAATTGACCTGGGTAACATTCTATTGCAGGTAATGTGCCATTGCGAATTACTTGAATTCCTTGAGGAAGCTTTGTTGAGGGTTTAAAACGATTATTTATAATTAGCAGTGTACTATCAATCCCTAAATTTATATTAGCTGTTTTCAAGTCAGATTCATCGACACGGGAAAACGTACGCAGTGATTTGACAATTTCAAGTATTCGCTCTGCCCCCATATTCATTGAATCAAATAATTTTAGTGAGTCTTGCTTAATAAATTCTAATTCTATACTTTCTATTTCTTTTTGAATTGCAGCTACAGGTTTTGGATAATAATATTGATATAAGTTTATTAATTTTAATATACTTTCAAAATAATTACTAGCATGATATAAATTTCCGTAAATAAAATTGACTGGATTATTAATTTCGTGTGCAATTCCAGCAACTAAAACTCCCAGCGCGGACATTTTTTCAGATTCGATAAGTTTCATCTGTAAAGCTTTGAGGTTTTTTAGCGCTGTTTCTAGTTCTTTACCTCGTTTTTCTAAAGTAGCTTGCGATTCTTCAAGCTCTCGAATCACATTAGTAAAAAGTAACTCTCTGATTTCGCTCGCTTCTTCTAACGCTTTACGGTCAGCTTCGGAACGTTCGAGTTTTTTTTGCAAAATTCGCACGCTTTTTTCTAGCTGCTTAATTTTATTCTCATTCTCAAAATCACTGATGCTATCCCTGTGTTCCATTAGCTTGTACTAATTTTTAATTCGTGCCGATTAACAGAGTAACAAAAGTTTCCTGGTGATAGTAACTGGCGCCTCTTGGTTGTAGAGGTGCTAATTCTCCATAAGTATAAAATCCACTTAGAGGCGCCGAGTATGGAAGTGCATTTTTAATAATTTCGTACTCTTCCTTGGCTCTTGTTCCTAAAAGCCAACGACGACAACAGCAGGAAAACAGCAGCACAGCATCTATCTTGTTTCCAGAATAATTTTGTAAAGCAGTCTGGAAAGAAGTTAGCGTACTGGTGATTATTTCGTCTCGACTTGTGCCAGTAAGTCGAACAGTTGCTTGTTCAGGAATATCTGCCAAAAGGCGAATACTACCATCATTATCAAGAGAGTTTGGCACTCTGATATAATAACGCTCGCTATCACCCTCGTACACAGCTAGCGAGTTTTCGGCACTTGGTAAACGACCACCCAAGTAACGCTGGTAAAATTCTACAGCCGAAATTCCATCTATTTCATATAATCTATTTCCACAAGCCTTTGTTATTATACTTTTGCGTCCAAGAGGGCGCCAGCCACAAGCTGCCCCAAAAGAAAATACAACATCCCCACTAAACGTTAAAATGGGTAGTGAGTCTGTTAACACCTTATTTCCATAAAATTGATAACTTATTTTTGCACGAGATTGATCCCCTGCGGCGCCACCAACAATTGCAACTTCGGAACCCAAAGCGTTTTTTAACCCATCTAGCAACATTTCACCATTTGCTGTGGCGCCATCTTCAATATAGCTAGCCGGCAAAGCAATACATAATTTAGTGGTATAGCCATATCCTTCGAGGGTGTGGGTACTTTTTGCCGCTTGAATTGCAGCAGCGAAAGGATTTTTACTCGCACAATATCCTACTCCTGCATGTATTTCTATTGTATCTGAGCAGAACAGCATTAGCGTTAAGGAGTCTTGACAAAACCCTAACTTTGAAGACATTTCACCATCTGTAGTGCAACCTATTAACTCAATGTAAGGATACACCCGCAATATTTCTTCAAGAATCATCGCATGGTCAAAATCAATCGCTGCAAATAAAATACCCGCAGTTGGCGCCATACCCATCAAGTCTTGAAAACACTGTTCCAAAACTTCGTCTATAGCATACTGCGAATCTGGGTCTTCACTATGACCAACAACAACTTTCAACACTTAATCTTCTTCCTGTAAATGATTTACGTTGGTGATTGGTTAAATACCCACTTCAACCATTGCCCAAAAGATGTTACTGCATTTAAACGATGTACTCCGGGCGCCCGTGTAGCACCTAATGAATCAACAGATACCAAACAAGCGTACTGCAACCCTAAGAAACTATCAACAGCAGCATAGGGGCCACCAAGAGTAATGGCACCAGCAGCGTACATTTGAGCTTTATCATTCCGCATTTCCACTAGCTCAAAATTGTTCGCTACCGATAATCTTCCTAAATTATTCAGCGGTAAATTGTAATGTTTCACCAAATCATCAAGTAAAGGACTTGCTTCGACTTTGGCATCAAGTCCAGTTGCATCTACAATAAAATCGGCATCGAGAGTAATTTGCCCAAAATTCTGCTCTTCTATATAAGTAATTGTTCGTCCTTTTGGGTCGCGCTCTACTTTTTTGACTTTGCCAAACTGGATGTTATACCAACCTTCGCGTAAACCTGTTTCGGTAATACGTTGCCAGTCCGAACGGTCGGCTGTTGTTGTACCACCCCAATCAGCTAGTAGGGTTTTACGTTCGTCTGGACTAGCTTTTTCGAGCATGACGCGAAGTTCTCCACCCCAGCAAGCTTTCGGCCAGTTAAAAGGTTGAAACTCATAATGGTTTTTGACTAAACGTTGGGCTTTTTGGAATTTATTACCCTGTGGTTTAGGCGAACGCATTAAATGTAATACTGTTATATTCTTATTTTTTTGACGCGCTTCATAAAGTCGCTGTACAACGCGCGATGCAACGATACCACGTCCGCGAATTAAGACTTTACCACCAAAGCGTTCGAGTTGTTCGTATACATGGTCATGGTCTTCGTAAGCATTTACAACCGATTTAAAATCTTGATATTTTTCTCGATATGCTTGCAGGTCTGGTAAAAATTGAATAGCTGGATACCCTGTTGCTAGATGCAGGTGTCGCGTTACCATATACGCATGATTTCCCGGCGCCCGCGAATAAGCGATACAATATCTACCATCATCAGTTTTACGGATACCTCTAACTCTTCCGTAACGATATATCTTATCCCAACCTATACGTCTGGCTTCGCGGTCGATTGAATCAAAAACATTTCCCGCACGGGGTGTATAAGTTTCAGCAAAAGTCGGTTCGGCAAATACCTGCCACAAATGTTTAATCGCTTGATTTAGTTTACCTTTTGTTGCATCTCGCCAAGCTTCACGCAATGCATAGCTAGGATATCCCCAAATATTATCAGGGCACGAGTCAGAATTTGAGCGCAAACGTTCATATAAAGGAATCTGCGAATTAAGGCAAAGACGTTTATAGCGTGCGTAAGGTTCTTTCTCTAAACCTAAAGCAATTATTTTCTCAGTTTTAACACCAGAAATTCTGAGCAAATCAGCCCAAATAAAACTGCCTAAACCTCCACCAACCGAAAGAAAATCAAATTCTTCTACAGGCAAACCAGTCGCGTGCAGTGCTTGCACAGCTATTTTTTGCTGCTGAAATAAAGGAGGAGGAAAACTGCTGCCCAATGGTGTCGCTTGGGGACTATGCCGCCAGCTTGGGTCAGGTAAATTTGTACTAGGGTTGAATTGAATAGCTGAATGACTCGGCGCCTGTTGAGGAGTGGCGCTAGTTACGAGTGTAATAGTTATAATGTAGGGGCCAATTTGTAACGTATCACCACTTAAGATCACGCTTCGTGTTTGGCGCTGACCGTTAACGAATATACCATTTACACTAACTTGGTCGGTAATGACAAGCTCGTTTTGCTGCCATTCGAGTAACGCATGGAATCTAGAAATCTCATCACTATTAAGTATCATCCGCGCGACACGTTGCCCATTATGCTCAGTAGGCATCCGCGCAAATTCTCGACCAAAAGCAATTGGCGGACTTAAAGAAGGTTCACGCCGTTCCCCGCTTACCGGGTCATCCCAACTTAGTTGTATTTGTTGGTTACTGGTCATTGCTTAATATTTAATAGTTTATGATTTAATTTGATGATATTAGAATATATCTTATAGATAAGTTCGCGCCCGAATACTATTGATTCTTTGGCTGGACGAGAACACTAGCAGCAGCAGCAAGCGAAGTCCCACACCACCGACACCCGATATGTAGAAAATCGGTTGAAGAAACTTTATGACATTTAGGACACTCTAACCCATAAGCCGCTTGCTGATTACCAAGAGGAGTACGTGGCACCTGTACTGCTATATTAACAGGAGGGCCAGACAAAACAGTTGGTGGAACACTGCTAGCTTCAGAAGAAAATACAGCTATTACCTTTAGTTGAGCTTGTCCAAGAAAAATAACACTACCCTGTTTAAGAAGTTGTTCACCGTGAGTTAATTTCTTCCCATCCACATTTGGAGGATTCGAGGAGCGTAAATTCCGAACCAAAAACTGCCCTAAATTAAAAAAGATTTCAACATGTAAACCAGATACCGTAGGGTCAGAAAGAACAATATCGCAACGAAGTGGGTCGCGACCAATGCGAACAGTTCCAGGATTCTTAGTTTGCTGCTGCTGTTCGTAAATTGTCTGAGTTTTTTCTCGACCTGCATCGTACCACTGTAAAGTTAGTGCGCTCATTGTTAATTGACCTAGATACTCCTTTTAATTTTTACTTCAACTTTTAATTTTACGATTCCACAATTGAAACCTCGCCTCTCGCGGAAGCTATTCGGTCGGCAATGCGCGTTGTTTCTGGAAGACGATATTTAGTAGTACAGCACAACGCATAATCAATAGCTGTAGGCAAACTGATACGATGACCAGGTGAAACATAAACAGGCTTTACACCCGTTCGTGTACGTACCACTGCACCAACCGTTTGTTTTTTATATATCAAAGGTTGCCAGCTACCCTTTACATCAGTCAAAGGTTCATGTTTGCCAACAAGCAACGATTTTGCTACACCAATTGTCGGGATATCTACTATAACTCCCAAATGACAAGCAATACCAAATCTTCGTGGATGAGCAATACCTTGACCGTCACAAAGAATTATATCAGGTGTAATTTGTAGCTTTTCTAACGCATCCAGCACCGCAGGTACTTCTCGAAACGAAAGAAAACCTGGAATATAAGGAAATACAGTTGGACGGTAAGCTATACTCGTTTCAACTACCTGTAAGTCAGGATAGCTTAACACCGCAACAGCTGCACGACTAACGGCGCCATTTTCCTCAAACCCCATATCGACTCCTGCAACGTACTCGATATTTGGCTTAAGGTCATCATCGGTTATAACCTCACCACTCAACTGTTCCTGAATAGCTATTGCTTGCTCTGTTGAAAGTGACCACTCATGACGCTGATTAATCTTCATAAATCTTAAATTAATATTAAAAAAATTAAGCAAAATTAAACATAATTTAAAAAGCTTAAAATCAGGTGTAAGAACGCAATATCTTACACCTCTACTGTATCAACATGTTATTAGTTCATGTTGACAACGCTTATTAACTCAATATAAATTTACTATAAATTTAATAATTCTCTCAATTACCCGTTAGTAAATATATTCTAATCTATGTAGTCCCCTTATATTGCCCTTAAATTAAAACGGTAACTTCGACGGGCGCCGCGCTCTGATGAAACAATTTGTATAACTTAAGTATTAATTAGTAAATTTTTATTATCATAACTAAAATTCCTAGAGGATAGTTTCGGTGTAAATATATCCTCTAGGAAAAGCGAAGGCGTTTGGGCTAGTTGCAACCCTTACCTATTTCACTCCTAATAGTTCAACATCAAAAAGCAAAGTCGCATTTGGAGGAATAGTGCCGTCAGGAGTACCACTGGCGCCATATCCCAAGTTACCTGGAATAATCAACTTACGACGTTCGCCAACTTTCATGGTGCTTAAACCTTCGTCCCAACCTTTAATTACTTGCCCAGTGCCAATTTGAAACTCAAAAGGTTCATTTCTATCGCGCGAACTATCAAATTTAGTACCATTTTCTAAAGTACCAGTGTAGTGAACGGTGACTGTTTGTCCAGTTTTTGGCGTGGCGCCTGTACCTGGTTTAAGTACTTCATACTTTAACCCTGATGCAGTGGTAACAACTTTTCCGGCGCCTTTTGTCGTGTCGGGGGTTGCAGTAGTTGTTGGTGTTGCTGTAGGAGTAACAGTTGGTGTAGGTGTAGCAGTTACGTTGGTAGCTGTTGGTGCTTCGGTGGGAGTACTCGTTGCTTGATTATCCTGTGCTTGCGTGCAGGCAACCATTAAATAGCAAACAGTCATTAACCCCACACGCGATAAAATTACTTTCAACATCAGTCTTTATCTATGACCTCTATGTACGCCGTAGATTCTAGCAAAATAATACGGATAGTGAGAGGCGCCTGTTCTGGTAAAAATGCACTCATCGACTAGAAGCCACCAGGAGGAGGAGTTACATTATTATTCGGTTGATTATTTGGTTGGGTGGGGGCAACTTGAGGTTGAGGAACACTGGGAACTGGAGCTACTGGGGGTGGGGTATTTATAGGTTTAGGAATTATATTAATTTTCCTGGTAATGGGTTGTTGCTGTTTATAGTTATCTTCTACTATAATTCCGACTTCGGGAATTACTATAATCTTTTCGGAACCTACAACGTTTACTTTTTTGCCAGAATGAGAAAGAGTAACAGTAACGTCTTGTGGGTTTGCTTTAACTCTCCAGCTAAGAGTTACCTCTGCATTTTCCTCAAAAAATTGACTAGATTGCTCGTTACCGTTAATTCCAAAAAATTCAACATCAAATGGCTTTGATATAACGTTAAGCTGGGATGACTTCAAGTTTAAAATCAGCATGTTGGTTACTGTCATTTATGACAATGACTTTAAATGCAACCGACTGACCACCAGGACGAAATATATGAGTTTGGGGAGAAACACTGGCATTTATAAAGTTTTGTTCCATTTTTACAAACAGCAACTATTTTATTTCTTCGCTTTCCCGCATACCAGGTAATCTTATGAAAGTGTTATTAGCATGGGAAATCGGTGGAGGACAAGGACACTTGCACTTACTTGCCGCAATCGGTCAAAAATTGAAAGATTGCGGAATGGAGCCAGTTTTTGCACTGCAAAACCCTGGAATTAAGGGTGTAAGTCTCCCTGGTAAAATACTACAGGCGCCCTTAGCAACATTACGTTTTCTTGACGACAAAGACGACGATAAATCTTATTTGTTTACTGACATACTATATATATTTGGTTTCAGCACACCTTTTCTATTTAGTTTCCACCTCAAAGCATGGCAAAACGTCATAAATTTAGTACGACCATCTTTGATTGTGGCTGATTTTGCACCTGCTTTGGTTCTTGCAGCAAAAGGAGTTGTGCCAACGGTCGTAGTGGGAAATGGATTTTGTATCCCACCTGTTGGAGATTTTCCTCCAATTAGACCTCAGAATATACCAATTGAAGCCATTCATCGTCAAGCACAAGTAGCTCAAACAGTTAGACAGGTAACTGGTTTGAACACTCCTCTTGGTGAATTACTCAATGGAGACCATGCTTTTATTTTTTCAATTCCAGAACTAGACCCTTATAAAGACGCGCGCACGCAGGCAGAGTATGTAGGTATTCATTCGGCGCCGTTTCCACAACTTGGTAACGAACATGGAAAAATATGGGGATATTTAAAACCAGATTGGCAAAATTATGCGCTGGTAATAGATACCCTCAAACCAGAATGTAATTTTGATGATTTAAAAATAGTCTTGAGAGAAAAATCTCTAGCAATACATCATGGTGGATTTT
Source organism: Calothrix sp. FI2-JRJ7 (assembly GCA_019359675.1). Classification (GTDB taxonomy): domain Bacteria; phylum Cyanobacteriota; class Cyanobacteriia; order Cyanobacteriales; family Nostocaceae; genus Dulcicalothrix. Next base: position 160,909 of record JAHHGX010000020.1, on the reverse strand, counting down.
TTACATCTGCTGCTTGTTTGCTTGCTGGAATTCCCCAAATGGTCTTCCCTACAGATATGGAGAAGTGGCACACAGCAAAAGCACTGTTAGAGCTAGGAGTGGCAATTTCACCTGAACCGTTAACTAAAGAAAATTTAATAAATTCTATTTCTAATTTATCAGAAATTACTCAAAACGCTAACAAACAAGCAGAAAAATTTGCTTATTGGAACCAAAATTTTTTAGATATAGTTGTCCAAGGTTGCCTTCAGTTAGTAAATTAATGTAAAGTATTATTTGTCATTCTGAGCGCAACGTAATGCGGAGCATTTGCCGGAGGCTAGAATCTTAAAGCTTATTTGAAAAGTTAGATAAGGTATAAATTGTCATTCTGAGCCTAGCGAAGAATCTTGAAGCTTGTTTGAAAAGTTAGATAAGGTATAAATTGTCATTCTGAGCTTAGCGAAGAATCTAGAGTTTGAGCGTATTTTAGATGCTTCACGCAGTGAAGCATGACAATATAGGTATTAATATTTGCTAGATGCTTCACGCAGTGAAGCATGACAATATACATTTGGCAGGTTCGCAATTAATGTAAAGATTTTTCAGCTAATTGTCGGAAAACCACAATCGGAATTGCCCAACTTAAAGGTTCCATTTGTTCAAATATTTCTTGTGAAGGTTTGCTGCCATCTGTAAATGTAAATACCTCAATTCCTTGTATAGGAAATTTTAACCTTCCGTTGATACCTACTAGTTCTCCCTTGACATTTAATACAGGCCCTCCACTCATACCAACTTTAACATCATTTGTATAACCAAAACTATAACCATCAGGCAAAGATTTATCCTTTAACACCATCGAAACTTTACCATCTGTAAAGGTAAATGCTTTTGTACCCCACTCGCGCGTATCTTCAATTTCATCTTTGCTGACTGTATGATAATTAGGGAATCCAGCGGCAAAAACTGGAGAGTCATTGGTAAGTAAATTTGAGTTACCTAAAGTTACCACCTTATAATCATTCTGGCTATCAAATTCAATTAAAGCTAAATCTACTTTTTTGGGATTACTCATAGATTTTAAGCGCGCTTGGTATGTTTTACCATCAGCAGACAAAATGCTATATTTACTACCTTTATCAACATCCAGAACATGCTGACAAGTTAATACAGTGTATGTTTTACCTTTACGCGCGACTATTACCCCAGAACCAGAACCAGATGCAGCTAAAACCCTGACTGTTACTTGTCTAGCAATTTCTGCAACTGGTAGATTATCTTTTTGTTGACTTTTAGTATCGGTATAAGTAACGGATTTATTAACTTCTGTTACGGTTTGCTGACCTATGTTACCTATCGACATTGATGAACAAGACTGTAAAACAATAGTTGTCAACAGCAGGCTAATTGAAGTCCAAACAGATGAAGTTGGTATCACAGTATTTTAATTTGTATAAAACTCTTGTGGGATGGGCATAGAAAGTGCGTCCCATACTCAGAGGCAGGGCTTTTGACGCCCACCCCACAAGTCTTTTTTATTTGGAAGTCCCTTGCGAAGTCGTAGACTCAGTAACTGTTACATCTAGTTCAGGAGTTGCAGCTTGAGTGGTGCCTGATTTAAAAGCGTCATCGATTTGTTTTCCAAATCCAGCAATAAAGCGATTATCCCCGCTTCGACGCAAGGGAGTTCCTGTACCGTTGACACTAAAGTTCTTCAACTGGTCAATTATTTGACGTTCTTGACCTAATTCCGATTTGTTTAAGGTTAGTATTAAATTATTATCATTACATTTTTCCGTTGTATTGCCAATATAGCAAATTACTGGATTGGAACGTAGGACTCCATGAGTTAACTTGAGTAAGCTCAAAGAATAACCGCTCTTACTCAAAGCTTTGTTGAAACGTTGACCAACGATTGCACAGCGGTCTTTAGGTGTAAATTGACTTCCAAAAGAAGTATCGTTCCATGTAATCATTGCACCTGTTTGAGCATTACCCCTACGTGCGACCGTAGCGTAGCCATTTCCATTACGAATACAATGGAACGTCGTTTTTGGCGCGGTGCGAGTTTGCGAAAATGCTTGCTCACTCAGTGCTACGACACTTGAGAGCGCGAGAACAGATGCGAATAGCCTAATGCCATTAGTTTTCATCATACACACTTTTGCTTAAAAAAAAAATACAACTATTCCCAGATTCACAGACCATTAAATACGACTGTAAGAATTAATTTTTAGTTTCTGTTATTAACTACGCAACTATAAACCATGATTCCGAAATTTGACTATAGACTTTTGTCTAATTTTGATTATCTAACCTAGAAATTCGACGACATCTTACCTGCAAGCGTGATATCTTAAAGTTGAATTAAGATATTGGCGCCGGGTACTATACTAAAATCAAAAATACTATATAATAATCCAACAAATGAAATCTTCTTTGAGTGAGTTGCACCCATTCGAGTAATTTTAATGTAACTTAAGTTTTACAAGTGATGCATCTGTATTAAGCCTTCGTAGGTTGGGTGTTAACGAAGTTATCCCGAAGGGAAAACCCAAAAAGGCAATGATATTGGGTTTTACCCAACCAACACAATAATAGCAATTTATATTGCTTGAAACTGCTTTAAACGTTGAGTTTAAGAGAGTAATTTTACTTATGAACCAGTCTAATCAAAAGAAGCATGTAGATAGAATTAACCTGGGTATATTTTTTATTTTGTCAAAGATAAATATAAAGAAGCCTCTGGGATTAGTAAAAAAGATTTTGCAGTGGTTAGCACTGGCGCCTTTAGCTAGCATTTTACTTGTAGAGCAAGTGCAAGCTCAAGTACAGCCAATCACACCAGCCACTGATGGAACAGGTACAATTGTTTCACCTAATGGTAATCAAATTAATATAACAGGTGGCCAATTATCGCGCGATAATGCCAATCTGTTTCATAGCTTTACTCAATTTGGACTAAATGCCGAACAAATAGCTAATTTTCTATCAACTCCTGGAATTCAAAATATTCTTGGTCGGGTTGTAGGTGGAAACGCTTCTATAATTAACGGTCAAATTCAGGTAACAGGAAGTAATGCCAACTTATTCCTAATGAACCCAGCAGGAATTATTTTTGGCAACACCGCTAGTTTAAATGTACCTGGTGCTTTTACCGCAACAACAGCTAATGGTATAGGGTTTGGAACTAGTTGGTTTAATGCTTCGGGTGCAAACAATTACGCCGACTTAGTAGGTAGTCCTGGAATTTTTAGCTTTGCAATGAGTCAACCAGGAGCAATATTCAATGCTGGAAATTTAGCGGTAGGAAAAGGACAAAACTTAACTTTACTAGGTGGAACAGTTGTTAATACAGGTTCGGTTGCGGCGCCAGAAGGTCAAATTCTAGTTTCAGCCGTACCAGGTGAAAGATTAGTTCGTCTAAGTCAATCTGGAAGTCCATTAAGTTTAGAAATTCAACCACTAACTGCTGGTACTCAAGCAACAAACTGGAACTTATCCATATTATCATTACCTCAACTATTAACATCTGGTGGTGGAGCTAATGCGAATAAATTAACAGTTAATAATGACGGTAAAATCACATTATCTGGTTCTGGCATTCCTGTAGAAAATGGCGACGTAGTAACAGGAAACATCACAACAAAAACAGCGACTCTTACGGCTAACCGAAATTTAACAGGGGTAGAAAGTAAACTTCAGACAACAGGAGATTTAAATTTATTAGCTGGGGATAAAATACAGATACGTGATAGTGTAGCGAATCCTTTTATTGCCAAGACTGGAGGCAACCTGCTTATTCAGGGAAACCAAGGTATTGATATCTTGGCATTAAACCATCCAGAACCAGCATTTCAAAGTGGTGGAAATCTAAGTTTAGTTAGTAACGGTATTATTTCTGGTGATGCTCATTTTACCAGTGGCGGAAATTTTTCTATTTTGAATCTATCAGGTCAACCTGGTATCTTTAAAAGCCTCTATGACCCTGTTATCAGCGTTGCAGGAGATTACACTAATGGTAGCTATGAAGGCACCGCATTAAAAGTAGAAGCAGGAGGAAATATTTCTTTTAGTGGAGGAATTAGAATTACAGGTAGAGATACAACAATTGTAAACGTAGTTAGTCCGGCCCCTGGTACAGATGACTATTTAATACAGAATTTTCCCGCATTAATTTTGCGCTCACAATCTGGAAATATCAACGTTAATGGCAAGATTGACACCAGTAACACGTCTACTTCGGGTTATGGTGGAGGACCTGGGGGACCTTTAGTTTTATCTGCTCCTGGCGATATTACTGTAGGTGATATAGATACCAGTTCCGCTACAGGTAACGGTGGGCAAATAAATATTAATAGCAGTAGTGGAAGACTAAATGTTGGAAATTTAACATCTACAACTAGTGCTTCAAGTTCTGGCTATGGTGGTGGTGCAATTACTCTTGATGTGGCTAGGGATATCACCACAGGCATTATTAGCGCAAGTTCCAATGATGCTTCCAACAAAGGAGATGTAAATATTATATCTCGTAATGGTTCTGTTAATATTAATGGCAGTGATAGCAGTCGGAATAGTATTGTTGGCAAATCAATAACTATAGATGCTCCTGGTACATTACGTGTTTTAGGAACATTAAATGCACGTAGTGATGGTGAAGCAAATTCAGGTAATGTGACTATTGGTAAAACTCTAGCCCCCAGTTCTATAACTGTTGGTGCCGTTAGTACTCGTAATCTAGGTCAAAGTGGAGGTGGAGGAGGTGATATTAACATTACAACCACAGGTTCATTTAATGCAACAGGCGCATTATCGAGAGATAGCGGTTTGCCAGTAAGTCCAACCGAGCTAAACAGCTTTAGTATTGCGAGTGAAAGTATTTCAGGTCGTGGCGGCAATATTAATATCAACGCCAATGGCGGTATTACCACTGCTGCTGGAATTATTAGTAATAGTCGTGCCTCACAAGCTGCTGGTAATATCACCCTTAATAGCAGTAATGGCGCCATCAATACCAATCAAGGTATTTTAGACTCATCCTCTCAGACTGGTGCTGGTGGTGTAATTTCCCTAAGTTCTAATACCATTACTACAGGAAATATTAGTTCTAACGGTTCTTCTGGTGGTAATGTTACCCTCCAATCTAACAACGGTAATATAACAGCAGGTGTTATCAATGCCTCTGGTAGAGTTAGCCAAGCTGGTTATGGTGGTCAAATAGTCACTGCTGGTTACGGTGGTGGCATAGTCACTCTTAATACCGCAGGCGACATTAATACAAATAACATTATTACCTCTGGTGGTACTCAAGGAAATGCAGGAAATATTAATGCTACAGGTCGCAATATTCAACTTGGAAACATTGATGCTACAGGAATTAATCAATTTTCCACCTTATCTAGACCAGGTGTAGATGGTTCAGTTAACGTGCAAGCTACAGGAACTATAACTACAGGCAATATCAATACTTCTTATAATGGAAGCGCTTCAGCAGGTTCTCGCGGCGGTAATGTGACTTTAAACGCAGGTACTACCCTTAAAACAGGCGCCATTGATACCTCTTCTAATAACACGGCTAATTTAAGTAACGGTTCTTCTGGTGAATTCCCGCAGCCAGCAGCTACATCTAATGGTGGTAATGTTACCTTAACCGGAACTAATGTTGAATTTACCAGCATCAATACACGAGGTTTTGGCGCCCGTACCGATACTTTTGGTACTCAAAATCGAGGTATCGGTGGTAATGTCAGTATAACTGCGAATGGAGTTCCTAATGGTACAGTCAGGGGAACGGGCACAGTTCCAGTTCCTCAAGTTACTGCACCTCCAATACTAGCAGGAACAACTATCTTAAGTCGCGGCAATCAACAATCAGGTACTGTCAATGTTACTCACAATGGTGGCGCCGATAACGTTCCGTTTACTGTAGGCAACTCAACAACCAATGGTACAGCAGGAGCAATTGATTCAGGCGCCGCTTCTCGAATTGAGCCAGGTTCAGATTCATCATTCCCAGTATTACCAAATGGTGGAAATGCAACTGATACTCCCACAGGTATTACTATTTCTTCTGTAAACAGTCCGCCCACTTTAACTGTAAACCCACGTTTAAATAATGTTGAACAAGATAAAACTCTGAGTTTTACTTTCGCAGATTTGAATCCATCTGCTAGTGATGCTAACCGCGATAATACTTCTTTGCGAATTGATTCTATCACTGGTGGGACGCTTAGAAAAAATGGGGTTGTAGTAGTGCCAGGAACAGAAAGCGCGGTTATTGTTGATCGTGACACTCTAGAATATACTCCACCTCCAGGCTTTTCTGGCGATATCAGCCCGTTTACTGTTAGTGCAAGCGATGGCGTATCAGCTTCGGCGCCGCAAACGATAGGATTAAATGTTACACCAACCTCGCTACCTCCACCACCCCCACCCCCACCTCCACCTCCACCAAAGTTACCACCTAAAGAAGTAACAGACCAAGTGGAGAGAGAGTTACCAAAAGTCCCAACACCACCAAGACCAGATGTTACAGTAAATCCTCCTAAGCTTGACCCTGGAGTGGAAGTTATAGATGATAAATTTGCCCGTCAGTATGATTCATATTTAGGGCTAAGGGAACGCCGTCGAGTTAGTCTAGAAGAAACGCGGGATATTCTTCGTAAAATTGAGAAAGAAACAGGGGTTAAGCCAGCAATTATCTATGTAACTTTCGTTCCTTCAGGAGCAGATGCAAATGTCCTTGCCACTCCACGAGATAGCGACCAGTTAGATTTAATGGTTGTTACCGCTAAAGGAGACCCCGTTCGCAAGACAATTTCCACTGCCAAACGCGACTTGGTATTAAATCTTGCCAAAAATCTATATGGTTCGTTAGAAGACCCAGATAATGAGGAATACTTAGAGCCGGCTCAGGAACTCTATCAATTAATAGTGGCGCCTTTAAAAGAAGAGTTGAATAAAAAGGGTATAAATAATTTACTGTTTATTGCCGATGAAGGTTTGCGTTCCGTACCTTTTGCCGCACTCCACGACGGTAAACAATATTTGGTAGAAAACTACAGTGTTGGTTTTACTCCCGCATTAAGTATAACCGATACTCGCTATGTTGATATTCGCAACACGCAAGTTTTAGCAATGGGAGCATCTAAATTTCAACAGCTTAATCCTTTGCCTGCTGTACCCGAAGAATTATCCATAGTAGCAAAGGATATTTGGAACGGAAAGTTTTTCCTGAACCAAAACTTCACTTTAAATAATCTCAAATCAATCCGTAGTTCTCGACCGTTTGGGATTATTCACCTCGCAACGCATGGAGAGTTTGAAACAGGAACACCCGATAATTCTTACGTTCAATTTTGGGATAGTCAATTGAAGTTATCGCAAATCCGCGATTTAGGATTGAATAACCCGACTGTCGAGTTATTAGTTCTAAGTGCTTGTCGGACTGCGTTAGGTGATAGAGAAGCTGAATTAGGGTTTGGTGGATTTGCGTATAAAGCAGGTGTTAAAACTGCACTCGCATCTTTATGGCAAGTTAGCGACTCTGGAACCTTGGGACTAATGACTGAGTTCTACAAAAACTTGAAAAAGGCGCCTATCAAAGCAGAAGCACTGAGACAAGCGCAAATAGCAATGATTAAAGGTCAAGTCACAATAGAAAACGGTCAACTACGTACTACGCTACGAAGCGTAACGTTACCACCAGAATCACCCGAATCAACACAGAACAAAAACTTGAAACATCCCTTCTACTGGTCAGCGTTCACAATGATTGGTAGTCCTTGGTAAAAGAGGGGAATTAGAGGATGTTTGAAAAGTAATATTTATTACGTAATCTAAAATTGAATCCCCCCAACCCCCCTTAATAAGGGGGGCTAAAAATCCCCTCTTATTCCCTTAATAAGAGTGAGTTAAAAATCCCCTCTTATTCCCCCCTTATTAAGGGGGGTTAGGGGGGATTTTCTAAAACTGTGGTCTAATTCGAGACTTGTCAAACATTCTCTTAAGGTTGATAGTAAACACTAAAGTAAAAACCTGAATCTTGAGCGTTATCACCACGGTCGCGTAGGTTAACAAATGGAATACCGTAATCTAAGCGCACGTTCAAATTAGGTATTGGTTGCCACAGTAAACCCAAACCTGCACTAGCTAAAAATCTTTGTCTTGCCAGAGAAGCATTATTTGGGTTATCGGGATGATTCCATACTGTACCTAAATCAATAAAAGGACTAAGTTGCAAAGTTGCCAAACCTGCTTCATTCCGTACCACGGTAATTTGGTCTTCAATGGAAAATCTGAAGCCATTGTCTCCAGAACGGGCATTTTGACGATAACCCCGCACTGTTTGGGCGCCACCAATTATAAACTGTTGCGATGGTAGTAAGCTATTGGGAGTCAATTGCACGTCTAGTCCCACAATTAATAGTTGGTCTTCACTAAGCTTTTGCGTTCTCTGTATCTGACCGTACCAACTAAAAAATTGTCCGTCTGGGATGGGGTCGTTGTTAGTGGTAGCATCGAACAAACCTGTACCAAAGTTGAAGAGTGAGCGCGCGCTCCAGGCGCCATTTTTCTCTCGACTTACGTAGTCTTGTCCAAATCTAAAAACGCTAGTTCTACTTACACCGTTGTTATCAGGGCCAATACCGAAGGGTTGCGGTATATTATCAAACAAAAAAGTTTGACCATCTTGGTATGTAAACCCTAAAGATAAAGCAAATTCTTGGCGTGGTGTTCTAATCAATGGTTGACGGTAACTTATTTCGTACTGTTGAAAGTCACCGCGAATATTTAGATTCTTAAATTGAGGGTCAGTAATTTTAGTATCATTAAGTACTGCTCGTACTTGTAAAGAACCATCCATTGCATTGAGCGGAACTCGGTAATTAAAATCGTAAAGATTTAATCCACCTGTAGTAGAACGATTGTAAGATGCAGTTATCTGGTCGCCAGATGTCACCAAGCTACGATACGACAAACCTACACCTAACCTTTCCGAACCAATGCTAGGTGGTGAATAGTTATCTATTCCAAAAGCACCCTTAAAAGTATTTGCTTCTGTAACCCTAACAATAATAGTACTTTGCCCAAATGCACCTGTACTTGCAGGTCTGAGACTAGCTTCTAAATTCTTAAATACTGGGTCAGAACGCAGCAAGATTAATTGGTCTTCTAACTTTTGTTTGCGAAGCGGATTTAAACCTGCAAGTTTAATGCGACTACATATATACTCAGGACTTATTCTTTGAGTTCCTTCAACTTGAATTTCATCTACACCCCCCTCAAAAACCCTTATTACTATCTCACCCGTTTCAATTGTCTGGTCTACTAAAACCGCTCTCGATGTAATATAGCCTTCTTTGAGGTAAAGTGCGGTAATTTTATCCGCGACATCAGCTAATTCTTGTAAAGTAACGTTTTTACCTTCTATGGGTTGAGTAATAGAGTTTATTTGTTCTGCTGTTAAAACTTTATAGTCACGAACATTTATTTTTTTTACCAAGAACCGCTTATCGGATTGAGGTGGTTGATTATTTTCGGGTGTTGGATTATTTTGAGTTGGTTCTGACGGATTTGTATCTTGAGTTGGTTCTGAAGGATTTGTATTTGGTTGAGGTTGATTACTTTCTAGCGCTGGATTGGGTCGAGTTAGCGAAGAATTACCTTGACTTGGTTCTTTTAATTCTTCACTTGGTTTAACCAACTGAGGATTTTCTGGCGCCAAATCAGCTTCGGGTGCAGATGGACGAACATCCGAAGCTGCACGAACACACTTTGCGCGCGGTACTTCGCGTTTAGTAGAATCAGATGGAGAATTTTGTGCTACAGCATCAGATTTTAATAGATTATTAGGAGCCGCAATAGTAGGATTGGCGCCGAACCAATAGATTATGGTTAGTATTGCGATTTTATATCTTATTGAGATATTACTTAATAATGATTTCAACTTTTTATTGTCCTAATTTTTATATCGCGAAATATTATAAAGTATAAAATTTTATAGTTTTTTGTCAATTAAACAAAAGTCTAATTTAATCCCCCCTAGCCCCCCTTAATAAGGGGGGAATAAGAAAGGAAACAAATCTTAACCCTTGAATAAAGGCGGGAATAAGAAAAAAAACAAATCTTAACCCTTGAATAAAGGCGGGAATAAGAAAGGAAATAAATTTTAACCCTTGAATAAAGGCGGGAATAAGAAAAAAAACAAATCTTAACTCTTGAATAAAGGGGGAATAAGAAAGGAAATAAATCTTAGCCCCCGCGAGTTCGGGGGGTTGGGGAGATCAAAATTCTAAATATTCTTTATTATTAACTGTTAAAACTTACCTTTTGGCTGAACAGGCGCCTGACCCGATGGTTCACCTTTTAAAGGTTCATCACAAATACTATTTATTTGAGCTTGTATTTGCTCAAATAAAGGTTTAGGACTTTTTTCATTTACTTCAGATGCTTTTACGCAATCCTTCTCATTTGCTAACTTAATTGCATAATCTTGTCGGCATTTATTAAGTATTTCTTGAGATTCTGAGTAAATACTAGAATCTAAGCTTACTTTTTCAGATAACGCAATACATTGTTCATAGTTAGCTTGATTTTGCGCTTCCTTTATTTTGTCTAAAGCTTGTCTAGATGTAAAGAAGGGGTAGGCAAAAAAACCACTAATACAGGCAGTAGCAAATAGAACAATGCTAATAATTAATGTTACAGAATAATTTTTAGGTTTCTGGTAAATTGTTTCTTCATGATTTCTGACAACGTGGCTATTTGAAACAGAGGCAGGTTGGAAAATTGTTTCTTCCCTTTGAACTTTTGGCTCTAAACTTATAGGTCGCGCGATTGTTTCTTCGCAGGAGTCATTATTTGTAGTAATATGAATTTGAGAAATAGTCTCTTCACGAATGCTTGCTGGTGAACCACTTTGAAGTGAGATTAAAAAGTTTTGTAAAGCTAAATGTAATTCTTCTACCGAAGCAAAACGCTTTTCTGGTTCTTTATGCAAACACTGCATTACAATTGCTTCCAGTTGTGCAGGCAAATTTTCACAACCAGGTTGCGCGCGCAATGGTTTTGGTGATTCGCTAGTATGGGCAAAAATCCAAGAAGCTTCGCTATAATTGCGTGCTTTAATGCTGAAACCAAAAGGGTCGGCGCCACTCAGCGTTTCATAAAGAATAATACCCAAACTATAAATATCTGACCTTCCATCTATATTAATTGCACCTCTTAATTGTTCGGGAGATGCGTAGCGCAAAGTTCCCAAAAATGCGCTGGTGAGATGTGTTTGCTCAAAAGACTCGTTACGAATCTTCGCAATCCCAAAGTCTACAATTTTTACTAAGTCCCCCGAATCTGTATTTGCTAAAAATATATTATCTGGCTTCAGGTCGCGATGCACAACCTGGATACGCTCGCTTCGAGTTGCGTGTTGCCGCTCCAAGTAGACACCTTGATGCGCGCGCTGTAAACCTTTACAAACCTGGGTAATAATGTTTATAGTCCTTTCTACAGGTAGCCGCTTTGAGCGCAAAAGCAATTGTCGTAAAGACTGACCACGCAGGTACTCCATTACGTAAAATGGATATCCTTCAACTGTAACCCCAGAGTCGCTAACTTGAACGATATGTTCACTGTCGAGCGCTGCACATATTTCTATCTCTCGCTCAAAACGTTTTCTGATCTCCTGGGATTCAACCAGTGTATCCTTGAGAATTTTTAGTGCAACTTGTTTACCGATTCGGGTATCCATCGCTAAAAAAACATCACCCATACCACCCGCACCCAAAACCTTATCAAGACGGTATCGGTTGTTATCACCTAACGAGCGACCTATCCAATTTGCGATAGAAGGGGAATCCATTTGCCTGCCAAATTCCTATATTTTTATATGGTTTTATAATTTTATAGCCATCAACTTACAATATTTACGTTCTCTAGATAGCAAATTAAAGCAAAAACTTAACCGAGTAATCTTTTGCCCAAAGTTAATTAATGTAACATTTTAGACACTAACATAGAGATTTTTGAAAAGCAACAGTACAATATCGTTGTCAATACCTACTGTGAATCCAGATTTCTAGATGCCTTCATGACATTGGAAGTTCCTCAGTTGTAGCAAAATCACAAGTAATAATTAATTACAGTTATTAATCTCTGAATTTCGGAAAAATACTGAGTGTACTGTGAAGAATCATATTGACACCGTGGAATACGATTTGCTATAGGTAACGATTTCATGAGCGTTTCTATATTAATGGTAAAATTTGGCTGATGGGGACATGAAACCGCAGGTCATACAACAGCAAATTCCCGTGTCGTTGGTTTTACGGGTGAGGCTGGCTCGTCTGTAGAGCAAAATCTCTAGCAACTCTTCATTAGTAGGATGACGGCAAGGATTTCAGACGAAATTGGCGGGTTGCCAACACTAACTGGGCGCCAGCAAAGACGTTTTGATAGGGCTGTTACGCTTGCAGTTCGGAGAATTCTTAGAGGTTCCACTGATAGATTAGACCCTCTTAACACAACAAATATAATTAAAAAAGTTTCATCCCTTGTTAATCGTACTTTTCTATTTTGTGATGGCGCCCATTTTCTTTGTTTTTGCGGCGCCAACTTCTTACTGCTTTCTTCAGACTAAACAGTCTCTACTTTCATATTTATTAGTGTTTCTACGGTTGCACCAGGTTCAGCCGTAATTAAATGTTTGCCTGTATTAAGAGAATTACGAGGTGCGCTCCAAGGTTCTAAACAGTAAAAATCTTTACCTTTGACAGTCCAAAACACCAAAGTTGAGTAATTATTGTCGTAACTAATAGTTAGTTGGAGATTGCGGCTTTGGTCAATTACTACAGCAGATTCTTTGGACAGATTAATGAAAGCAAAATCAATTTCCTCTTGCTCAAAATTAAACTCTCCTGAAAATGTTTGAACGGTATCGTCACCTTTAACTTGAAATTGATTAGACGGTAAATTAAAAACTAATTTACTTTTATCAGGTGCATAAAAGTAAGGATGAATACCTGTTGCAAAAGGCATAGGCTCTTGAGACAAATTAGTATGACGGTAACGTAGTTCTAAGTTATTGCCCCGGAGCGTGTAAATATAATTTAATTCAAAGTCGAAAGGATAAACCGCGCGAGTTTCTTCATTACTTTTGAGATTAACAGTTAAGCTCGCACCATTTAAATCTGACTGTTCGCTAACTGTCCAAGCTAAATTACGAGTAAAGCCATGTTGTACTAGTTGATACGTTTCTCCATTAATATTATAAGTGTCATTAACTAAGTTCCCGCAGATAGGGAAAAGCAGTGGAATACCTCCCCGTACAGATAAAGCAGGATTGGTAAACCGCTCAGTGTCCATGTAGAAAATTTCTTGTTCGTTGATAAGCCAACTAGTAATAATACCACCCCTTTCTGGAACAACGCTAACTTGGGTAGTGGCAGTTTCATCTGAGAGTACATAAGTTTCGTATTGCTGCTGTTCAACTGCAATTGCTGGCATAATATTATTGACCAAAAAACGGATAACACTAGGGTCTCATAAAATGGTCTCGAATTTTTTTGCTCTCGTCCTAAATAAAAAATAATGCTAGATAGTAAACAAACTGTTATGATTGACAGTTATTTTGTTAATTTTGTCGAGTCTTGTTTTTTCATTTTGAACCTGCTGATAATTTAATTTGAATTTAATTAGAAATATGTCCTTTGTGGCTTTGTGGTTTTTTCCTATGCACCTCTGTGCCACGCCACTTCTCTCACCGTTCCCTAACCCCGCACTCCTAGTGGCTCCTTTGTGTCTCTGTGGTAAAAAAAATTATATGTACTGCACAGGCGAGACACATATGCTACAAGGTCAGATTCCTAACAACTTCTATAAAGTCGGGAATCTAAAAAGCTGGTCTGGTTATAGACGGGTTTCTCGTCGGTGATGGAATGGGTACAGCAGTATTAATTGGAACTGGCGCCTGCGTTGGAGTTGGAGTTGGAGTTGGTTTTGGTTTAACGGTGATAAAAAATCCTTTCTTTTGAGAACCGCGCTTGCCAAGTTTGTCTGTAACTTCAAGCGTAATTTGGCGTGGAAAGTCCAGGTCAACAGGAATTTTGGGTGTGGCGCCAGTTTGTGGAACCTCTCCATTATTAAGAGATAGGTTAACTGAAACATTTTCTCCTCCTACTTTCCAACTGACAGAGACTTGTTCTCCTTCATTTAAAACAATATTTTGTGATTTGCTATTGTCAATATTATTAATTCTAAAAAAAACAATATTAAATGGTTTTGGTAATATTTCCACTGGATTTTGAGCTTGTTTAGGACTTACTTGATCCCCAGAAATAGCGCTGATATCATAAGTAAATGTTCCCGGTTGGGATGCGGTAAAAGGAACTGTACATGTTAGTACTTTATCCTCTTTGCAAAATTTTTGGAGTTTGGGGTCTTTAATATTACCATTTTCAAATACCAGAGTGACAGGATTACCTACTGGTACATTATTAGCTTTACTATTAATTATCAGCTTGTTAAGTAATACCGGATTCTTAATTGTCCAAGTTAAAAATACGCTTTCACCAGCTTTATACTGTGATTTATCTGCTTTAAAATCTGCAACTTCAGCTATTGGCTTTTTATCAATTTGAACTTTAGCAGTTTGCCTTTCTGTTTGACTTCTACGGTTAAAAAGCGATGAACCCTGTAAATAAGATGCTTGCAGTTCAAACTCGTATTGACCTTGATTTGTAATTCCCGTTGGAACACGATTACATATTAATTCTTCCTGACGTGTTACGTTACAAGGAGGATTTTGATTATTTTTATTTGGTTGAATTAGTTCTTTAATAGTATTTTTATCATAACTCAGTACATTCCTATTATTTGGTTGTTTTGTTGCTACTACCAGTTTTTGCATTCGCTTATAGTTATCAATTTTCCAGTTTAAGTTAATTTCATCACCTTCAATTAATGGTGGTTCATTTGTGCTAAAACTTTCAATTCTTAATGGGTCTGGGTTTAAAAATCTCCAAATCATATATGCGGCGCCTGCAAATAACCCCAACCCTAATAAAATTAACAGTAAAAATTGCCACCAAGGACGTGCTTTCCATGATAAAGTGGCTTGAGGAGATGCGTTAGCTAAAGGATAGCCTTGCTTATCTGTAATATTAACTTCAAAATTGATTAGTAAAGGTTGACCGAACAATGGTCGGCGCCACCAAGGACCAGGTTTAACTAAAAGACTTGCTTTATCGGTTATATTAGGTAATAATCTCAACTCCCTAGGGTCAAATTTGTAGGTGCAAATTTCCTCTTCATCCCTCGTTTTAGCATTTAAAATCAATTCTCGTATCAAGTTACCTTGATTATTAACTACTAATTCATAGGCGCCATCTTTACGGCTAACTTTTCCTAAAATAGTATAAATCTCTATAGCTAACTGATAATTTGTTGGTATATTAATATATATCAAATCCAGCAGTATCAAATCTGGATTATTTTCTGAAAGCAAGCGAATCGTTGGAGAATAGCTACCAGCGAGAGTATCGATAGGAGGACGAAATTCTAAATAAATTTCACCTTCTGTATTCGGGTTAAGCTCCAGCGCACTAACATCAAATAATCCTACACCTTCCATCCCAGTCGCAGGGTAAGAAATTTTAAACCAACTATCATCTAAATCTGGACAAGTCAAGCAAAATCTGTCTACACGGTTCGAGCGATTTTCGACTTTTATCACCACTTGTAAAGGTTGGTCGAACCTGTAAGTTATAGGTTTATTTGGATTTGTGGCAGGTATAATTGAAAAAGTTGGGTCAAACGCGCGGATAACAGTTTGTTCTTTAAGTTGAACTTTGAGTTGCCCAGGAAAGTTTATTGGAGTATCTTGCGGATAATGTTGTGGAGAATCTACGACAAAAGTATAATCATAAGTACCCGCTAAAGCATCAACTGGAATTTCAAAATTAAACGTAACTTCATCACTACTTTCTTTCGGCGCCACTGCTAAACTAGCTCTTGGAGAAGTAGACCAACCACTAATTTTTTGAAATGTCTCATCAAAACTAAAAAACAAGTCAATAACAGCGCTTTGGTCGCCCTCATTAATCACAACAGCATAAAGTGATACAATATCTCCTGGCATTCCATATTGAATTCCAGGCGGGTTGATAATAATAGATAATGGATTAGGCATATTATTTAAGTGTTTGCTGTAAAGTGCGCTCGTGCTAAGTGCTGAGTGCTGAGTAGTTTATACTAAGTACTAAGCACTCATAACTCATCACTATTTAAAGCGGTGGGGTAGAACTTGAAAATCTTCGCTACCACTTATTATTATTCCTTGTTTACTTCTTAAATCAATACTATTGATTTTTTTGGAACTTTGGTAAATAACTTTACCTGTAGATGAATTTGTTCTGTCAATTTTATGCTCGGAGCTTAAATTCCAGGTAATTACTCGTCCGTCGTCTCCACCACTCACTAGCAAACTACCATCCTCACTAAATGCTAAAGCACGCACAGCATTTTTTGATTCAACTTGCCAACGGTCTAATCGTGTACAGTCTAAGTCATCGATTTGCTGTTGAGAATTACTTGTAATTTTACATTTGTTCAAATCCCAAATTACAATAAATCCAGCCGAATCAGAGGTTGCAAGAATTTTTTCTCTAGAGTTAGGAATGAAAGCTAATCCAAATATAAAGTCATTTGCTCCCCCTCTTGCATCAATATTTCCTACTTTTTGTAATGATAACTTTTTAAATGGGGTGTTAGATTGATTTGAATTTAGAGGTAAAATTAAAAAACGGTTAAAGTTGCCAGAAATAACAAGAATTGTATCGTCAGGACTCAACGCTAATGCTCTAATAGGGAAATTTGGTAACTTTTGGAGATTTTCGAGGTCAATATTGGGTTGTTTCTGAAATTCCTCATTAATTGATGCTCTCGACCATAACCTCACTTTACCTTTGCCAGAACCGCTATATAACTTCAGCGAATTTGTGGTAAACGCTAAGTCAAATACTCTATCACCTGGTGCTTCAGTATCTTGGAGTTCGGCAGTTTTTTCACCAGTGGGTACTTGTCGTAACTGAATCGCACCATTATCAAGGCCAACTGCAACACGGTTGTTTTCGACTGGTACAAAATCTACTACTCTATTTTTATCATTAGTAATTGCTAATAATCCTTTGCCTTTTTGAGGTTTACTACAAGCTAAAAACTGTTGCTGTGAAGCTTCTCCAACTGTTTCATCTGGTTCTAATGTATTACTACGAATTCTCCAAAATCTTAATGTACAATCATCAGAGGCACTCACAACAGCTGTACCAGTACCGCTAATACGAACAGAATTTACAAAACCTGTATGTGCAACTTCTTGTCTAAGCAGTAAAGCAAGTAGTGCTGCGAGCAATGCCAGAACTGCTAACTGTAACCACAAAGGTATAATTGGTAAAACTTCTAATTCTAAACTTTGAGTAGCAGGGTCTGTACTGCCCAATCTTTGGTCAGATAGTTCTGCTTTTGCTTCTAGAAGTAAAGTTTTTCCAATTCCGACCCAAGGACGTTGTGTTTTCGCATCTAAAATAACTTTTGCTGTTTCTGCCAAATTTAGGTTTGCAACTTCAGGAAACTTCTTAAATGTACATTTTCGCCAATCTCTACCTTGAATTTGCACATTAATTTCTTGATATAAATTGCTGACATTTTTAAATATTAATTCATACGAAGCTGTCTTCGATTTCCAATCTGGCAACCACGGGCGCCGAGAAGGAATTCTTTGCTTGTTTTGTGGCGTGCTAAAATTAATAAAACCAACAGGCAATACTTCCAAATTACCTTCTGCATTCGCTGGGTAACTATTATTGCTCGTAGCTTCAACAGTAAAAGGATAATTGAGACTAGGTGCTTGTACAACAGAAGGTGGTTCACATCTAAAACTCACTTCCGTTTGACTACCGACATTTAGAGTTAACTGACGTTCAGCACTATTAGTCACCCAAGAAGCATCAATACCTGTAAAACGTAGTAGCACATTACTAGCTACTTGTCCTTGATTTCTAACTCGTACAGGTATATCTATAGGATTGCCGGGATATACTTGAAACGCGCGTATCGGTAATTCGACACTAATTAAAATTGGTTTATTATCTCGCTCAATTTCCAAGCGCAGTAAAAGTCTACGCTCTCGTCCTAGTTGCGGAGAAAATATTTTAACAGACACATTAACTGTACCGACAAACCCAGGAATTGGGGTATTAAAAATAAATACTTGAAACTTAGTGCTGCTACCGTGAGGTTGAGCAGCAGCAACTTCTGGTTCAAGACGATACCAACGGTAATTAGGATTGCGAATTTCACCAGCAGCGATAATTTCTAATTGAAAATTGGCAAAGCGGTCACTATCATTATTAACAGTTACTTCAAAAGAAACCTCCGGTTTATTCGGTCGATAAGTTAAGCTTTGCGTTGAAAGACTAGCACTTATAAGATTATCACTACTACTATTCATATTAGTACGTAAAAGTTGTTTGAATACCAACAAGCACCACTGTAACAATGGCGCCAGAAAATAGGTCTTCGTAGTTCATAGTAAGAACTTCAGTCCTTCAAAATACAAACACTCATCGTGCTGGCTGCGAACTGCTAATCTTTCAAATTTTTGAGATAATAAAGAATAGCTTTCGCTGTTGGTAAATTCGTTGCAAGTAAAACATTATTGATATTACATATCCTTAATAGTGCTTCTTCACTTGCTTGACCAGGTTGAGACCCCATCATCAAATCTCTAAGAAAAATCACTGCTAAAATTTCTCCAGAGTTAACTAGCGAGTTAATTGCTTGATACCCTCCCGAAGTTGCAGGAGGAATTTCTTGGGTGACGCTTAAACCTGTTTGCTTGTACAAATCATCGCTAAAAGTTTGCCATGTTCTCGTTAAACAGTACGATAGAAAATCTCCGTGTTCAGATACTAATTCTACCAGTTCAGATTTCTTACTATCGTGAGCAATAAGCACAATCTGCTTTTCTTCGATAATTTTAGCAACCTGTACAGGTGATTTTTGTAATTCTTCTACTTCCTCGGTTTCTTGACTTGTAGCTATTACCTCTTCACTATTTAATTCAGGGGCTATAATAGAAGCTTCAGACACCAATTCTGCCTCTACTTGTTGAGGTGGTGTATCTTCGCTTTCTTCCTCATCTTGGTGAATAGGTTCTGCACTATCTGTAAATTCATTCCCGCTAATATCGTGAGTTTGTTCTGTAGCTTCGGCAATATGAGGCGCCTCCAAATTTTCTAACTCAGCAACATTCTCAGTTTCATCAATAACACTACTTGCAATATTATTATCAGCATCCCTGACTTGAACTTCTGTATTTTCGACAAGATGAGGCGCCTCTAAAGGTTCTAACTCAGCAACATTCTCAGTTTCATCAATAACACTACTTGCAATATTATTATCAGCATCCCTGACTTGAACTTCTGTATTTTCGACAAGATGAGGCGCCTCTAAAGGTTCTAACTCAGCAACATTCTCAGTTTCATCAATAACACTACTTGCAATATTATTATCAACATCGCTGACTTGAACTATTGTATATTCGGCAATATGAGGCGCCTCCAAAGGTTCTAACTCAGCAACATCCTCTGTTTCCTCAACAACACTACTTGCAATATCGTCCTCTAGTTCGTGTGTTTGGTTTATTTCGTTTATTTTGTTTGTTTCATGTATATCGGTAGCGAGAGTAGGTATAGCAACATCATCTGACGCAATTAAGGCAGGTTCAAAGTTTTGTTCTACTTCGGAAGACGTATTGACAATTTCTTGCTTTTCTCTTTCTTCCTGATCAGGACTAACTTCCTCAGCAACAGCAATAGGTGCAACTGGTTGATTATTAGGTTCATTATCAGTAAGTTGTGGTTCCTGGGGTGCAGCACTGACATTTTGCTTTTGCCAGTTAGAAAATACCGAAGGATTAATAATTCTAACTACTGTTTCCGCTTGGTAGGTATCGGGTATTTCATCTTCCATCATCAGCACAAAATCACCGATGCGAATAATATCGCCATCTTTGAGCTTGTATGAGTGGTCTTTTTCAGCTAATTTCCCGTTGACTATCGACCCATTCCTACTACCAACGTCGCAGAAATAGTAATTTCCTCCTTGAGCAAAAAATTTACCATGCACTCGACTAACATCTGTACTATCGAGAACTAAATCAGAATCTGGGGAACGACCAATTAAACATTCGCTTCCTCGTCTGGTTGTTAAACTTAAGTCAACTTCCTCAAATTCGCTTTGTGCTGGAAATGTAGAAACTTTTACTTTCATATTAATGTTCTAGTTACTTTTTTGGTTAATCTTATTTATTTCTGTTACCCATCGCTGACGAGTAATATGTTCTAAATTTAATATCTCATCTTGCGACCAGTGAAAATGGTAAGCAATAAAAGCTACCTCCTCATATAAAGTATCTGAGGGGTAGCTTATGACTCCCCCGCTA
The DNA here is from genome assembly GCA_019359675.1 of Calothrix sp. FI2-JRJ7. GTDB lineage: Bacteria > Cyanobacteriota > Cyanobacteriia > Cyanobacteriales > Nostocaceae > Dulcicalothrix. Next base: position 140,427 of record JAHHGX010000020.1, on the reverse strand, counting down.
ACTCTAACCTCACATTAAATTGAGTATCACAGTGTGGACAATGCGCTGGGATATATGTATTAGATTGTTGATTGATTCGATTGTAAAATTCTCGAAGATAAGAAATATCCCGAAGTACTAACTCTTCAAGTTGTTCGGGAGTTACAGAGTTTAAACTGCCTAAGCGCGATATAACGCGCGAAAACATAACTAAGGCGCCGTAAGCTGGATTCTCCTGAACTTTACGTTCTTGCTGCACCCAAAGTTCATCTTTGGCAGTAGCTAAACGCATTATACCATGACGATGCACCCGGTCTTGGGAATCAATTAATCCTCTAGGAAGCGTAAAATTGAATTCAGTACAAAGTTCCTTACGACGCATAAATAATAATAATGTAGAGACCGAATATATTCGGTCTTAAATCTTAATTTTGTTGAATTTTGAGATTCCCGACTTCTTCAGGTCGGGAATCTGATGGGGGAGTTGCAGGTTCTAACCCGTTGATTTGACGGTAAAAATCTTGGAGGTAATTTAAATCCTGACTAAAAAAGTTCTCTACTATTGCAGGAGTAACTTCAGATAAGGCGCCTAAACGAGTAATTACACGCGCCAAAATAATAATCGTGGCATAAGCTGGATTAGCTTTAACACGTGGGTCACGTAAAGGAGAAATTTCGTCTATCGCCGTTGATAACCGCATTATACCTTTACGATGAAGGTTGCCATCCGTGTCAATGTAACCTTTAGGCAATGTAAACTCCAACTCTGTAGCAAACATAGTCTGTATTCAACCTCCATTATTTCACCCGTTTAAATTCCTCAAAAGCAACTTCGACTTCCTCGATTTCTATTTCTGTACTGCGCGCGTTAACGTCGGCAATTTTGTAACGAGTCGGCCAAGCACCTTCCAATTCAAATCTGGCAACTTCAATACTTGCTTGGTTATAAATCGACAAAGAAACCATTTTTCGCTGCTTTGCCCATTGACCTGTTTGAACTTTGTCAAACCAGTTCCAAAAATCGATTGAGTTGGTCATACCTCTACGGAGAGTAATATTGCCACTCTTAACATTGCCTGGAATTTTGGTTCTGACTGGTAAACCTTTAGATTGTCCGGTTCCCCAAGTTTGGGAAGTAACCTCACAAATTTCAATTACATCCTGTGTTCTTGTAAAACCTTGACACTCTAAAAAGTAAGCATCAGAATCTTTTTGCCCGTCTAGCGCTAGTCCTAAGTAAAAACGATGTGCCGTAAGAATTTCGGAATTTCGTCCAGCCGCTTGTACCACTGTTTTCTCTCCCCCCTTTTTCCTTTATCCTTTACCCCTTGTTATCTAATACGTTTAATTCCTTCGTGTACTAATTCGACAGTTTCATTTGCCATATCACCACCCGATGCTGTTAAAGTTGGCCCTGTGTATTTACAGGGATAGCAATTAACAATGTTCCAACGGGCTTTTTCGCTACCTTGTTGGTCGTAAGCGACTACTGAACCAGTTTTACGATTAGATGTCCACTGTCGTGGATCTCCCATGTCTTCGTTACATTTTTGATACCACTGGTATAAATCTATATCGTCGGTAGCAATCACTTTCACCGTGATATTGGTAAATTTTACAACGGTAGGTGTTGCTTGGCGCATAAGTTTTCCAGACCTTGATGAGCCGTGAACTTCCTGTGCGGGGGTATTCTCTACACCTAAGCCACTGATTTCTTTAATAAATTTATCTGTTATTCCGTCTGCTTCAAAGTAAAATTTACAAGCTGTAAGAAATTCTCCTGGCATACTGTTTTTAACTCCTGTTTAATTTTTTGAAAAATGAACCGCAAAGGACGCAAAGGAAGAAAGGGAAGAAAGGGAGGATTTTTTATTCTTCGTCTTCTATTCCGTTCCACTGGCTGATACGGAGGACAACGAATTCTGCTGGTCTAACAGGGCATACGCCAACTTCAATGTATAAACGACCTAAAATTCTGGTGTCTGGTGGGTTTAGTTCTTCGTCGCATTTCACGTAAAACGCTTGTTCGGGTGAGGCGCCAAATAATGCTCCTTCACGCCAAATTCTTTCTAGGAAATTACTGACGGTTCGTCGCACGCGCGCCCACAAGTCTTCGTCGTTAGGCTCGAATACTACCCATTGAGTACCTAGTTCTAAAGATTTTTCAATGTAGCTAATCAACCTACGAACGCTAATATAACGCCATTCGGTTTTATCGGGTTCAACGAGTGTACGGGCACCCCAAATACGAATGCCTCGATTCGGGAACCTACGGATACAATTTATACCTAATGGGTTGAGAAGCTCTTGCTCACGGAAGTTTGTGTCGTAGTCTAAACCAATTACACCTCTAGGAACTTCGTTGGCAGGCGCCTTGTAAACTCCGCGAGTTTCATCGGTGCGACCCCAAACACCCATAACATGGCCACAAGGAGGAATGCTGATTGGGTTGCCACGGTCGCGCGGGTTAGCAACTTTAATCCAAGGATAATAAAGGGCGCCGAACATTGAACGGCGATTAAATCGGTTCAACCATTCTACAACCTGCTGCGGTTTAGGACAGTCAGGGGGAGAATCAAGAACTACCATGCGGTTGGGTGGGTTAGGAATATCACCACTGTTGGCGCCTTCGCACATGCTAATCATCAATTCCATAATGCCGTGAACTTGGTCTAAGTTCATCAATTCTGATTGATAAGCACGCATCAAGTCAGGACAAGCAACCATTGTGATTTCATCGATTTCAAATAGTCCACGTACCCCTGTACGGTCATCGCGTACACCCTCTAAATCAGTAGAAAATCTATCGGGTGCTGTGGCAACTATTGGTGCTGCAAGCTCATATTGACCATTTGCAGGACGACGCGCTAAAGGTTGTCCAGCTTGAGAAATGTCTTCGATAGTGATGAACATCGAATTTCTTAATGCTGCAACCGCATAAGTTGCAAATTGAGCATTGCCTTCGCGGTTCATCGTCAAGTTGTCGTATTCTTCGAGAATTTCATCTTCTCGACGAATTTGCACCTTAAAGTATTCACCTGTATTCGGTGGCGCCGACCCTTCTGTTCCTTCTGGTAACGCGCGAGGTCCACTATCGCTAATCAAAATTGTAATCGTGCCTGCTGCAAGTTGTTCCGGGCGCATAATAAACCGTAACGCCGGACGATTGCCCCGACCAGTAATCCGAACTGAAGCTGGTTGTGGGTCTGGTGGTTTGGGGGCGCCGGGTAACTGCGTACCAATACTAGTAATCCAGCAGCGACCACCACCATTCATAAAATAGCCATAAACAGCAAAAGGCAAATAAGCATTAAAATCAGTAAAACCATCCGAATTAAGACGACCAAAGTAGTTTAAATACTGCGTCCAATTAGTAACAAGCATTGGCTTGAACAATTCAGCCCCACCGCGCACATCTTCAGTGAAGCCCACAAATCCAGCAATTGCCGTACTAATACCTTCAATTGGACGACTACCTCGGTCTATTTCTTCGATATAAACACCCGGAGCAAAATAATCAAGTCTTGCCATGAAAATATCTCCAATGTAAAAATTTAATCACCTACCTGTTGTAGAGACGCAATTAATTGCGTCTCTACGCAGGATTCAACGAGACTTCTTTGAAGGAACAGCTTGAACCATCTACCAATGCATTGACCTGACGGGGCAAATATCCCGGACTGTGAATTCGTAATACGTAATTACCATTACGAAGCTCTTCAAAGTAGAACAACCCTTCTTTATCAGTAGTAGTTGATTTTTTCGTTCCAATCACCTCAACTTGTGCTTCGTTCATCGGTAGATCAGTAACAGCGTTTTTGACTATTCCTGCAACTGCTACCCGCTTGGTAATACCTTCAATAGTTCCATTTCTATGAACACTTCCATTTTCCAGTTCAAGTTCAGATTGAAAATTACCCCGCAGTGCAATAGTTCGTTGCCAAACTAAAGATACTAAAGATGCTTGTGGCTCTACAGGAACTGTCACCATCAGATACAAAGCTGGACGTAAAGCGATAGTTAGCGCACTCCACAAAGACCCAGCTTCGATTTGCGGTTCTACAGCAACCGTCATATTTAAACTTCCAAAACCGCGCAATTCGGGAACCAGAAACTCTTCCTTGAGGGCACGGTGGCGCAGTAATATACCCAAAGCTTGCGATAGCAGGTAATGCTCACCTAAAGCCGTCCGATCCCAAGCCGTTAGTAGCATAGAAACGTCAAACCAGGTTGGAGACCAATTCACAGAAGCAGGTTGCAAAGCTTGTGTCAGCTTGCGTTCAACTTGCCTTCCCGAATGTTGGATTTGCTTACTCTCACGGATGTCATAAACATATAAATTGAGAATTGGCCCTCCACCTTCTTCTTTACGATTACTCGGATGGCTAAACTCAATTTGCTCCGTACTAGAAAGCGATGTTCCTCCAGCGAGAATTCCTGCTAGGGTTTGAAGAATAAAAATAATCATGTAAGCATGATGCCCATACTTGCTACTGACGCTTATTAGATATATCTAGGTTATATGAATGCAATCTCATGTGGTAATTAGACTTTTGTCGAGATTTTATGCAAACTCCAAAATTATTTCACACAATAAACAGACAGGGTTAGGGGCATTATGATTACGCAATATTGCTAAACATCAAGAAATATTAATAATATTGCTCTTAAATGCACAATATTGCATAAACATCTACTAATTGAAAGTAAAGGAAACTGAAATCTAATCTAAAAGTGAGTAAAGCTATGACCATCAGCTTCTCTCTCGAAAAACAAAAAAGTAACTGCGATGAATTAGACACACTTGTTACAGAAACTTTTATCGGGTTACAAGCAGAACAACTTACCTTTCATGACCCCATTTGCTTTGTGCGTATAGTTTACTATAATTTGTCCTTAAAAGCACATCAAGACAGAATACGATACGCAGACAACCAACCTAGTTTTTCTCAACGCGAGATAGCATATTTACAGTCGGAAACTTGGTTAACAGATTTTCCTCACGTTGGGGATGTACATGAATTCCAACTTACCGAATTTTCAGAATATTTTTCTTATATTTGTCCCATCGGCTATAGAAATCAAAAGCCAGAATATATCCAAGTAATTACTCATACACCTCTTTCGGAGAAATCACGGCATTATGTAAAAAATGCAGCTCAAATGCTAAATCAATATATAGATATATGCTCAGATAATTTGCAACAAAAGTCCAAGACTCAGATATTAGAACACCTACTTCACAAAGTCGGTCATCAATTGCGAAATAATATCGCTTTAGTCAAACTTTACGCGCATAATTTATTTTTGGGCTTACAAGATAATTCTTGGCAAGAGCAAGCAGCAATTATTTGCGAGAGCCTGAACGATTTAGATACGAATTTAACCGATATAATTTCCTGCGGTCAAGAGTCCAATTTAAGAATAATTCCTCAAGACCTCAGAAGTTTAGTAGACGAAAGTCTAAAATATTTTCAGCCCTTGATTAAAGAAAAACAACTAAAAGTTAACATTCCTGATACATCTACTACATTACCTTTAGACAAATTACAGATGAAGCAAGTGTTTGATAATTTACTCAGTAATGCAATTCACTTTAGCCCTAATTACGGCATCATTACCTTTAATTGGCAGGTTTTTCATGAAGAAGTATTAATTAACATTTCAGACCAAGGTTCGGGAATTTCACCTATAGACATGCAAAAAATTTTCACTCCGTTTTATTCACGGCGCCCTGGTGGTACAGGGTTGGGTCTCAGTATAGCCAAAAAAATCGTATTAGACCATTGTGGAAATCTGTGGGCACATAATTTACCACGAGGAGGGGCACAGTTTTCGTTGATATTACCTACTAAGAAGAAATATTAGATAAATGTTGGGAAGGACTCTAGGGGACACCCATCCTACAATATGGAAAAAATTATGAACAATAAAGAAATTTCGATTTTACTAGTGGATGACGAAGAGCGTTTTCGTCAAGGGTTACGAACTCTTTTAAGTTTTTATAGTACTAGTGCTTCATTACCACTGAACGTTGTAGGTGAAGCAGATTGTGTTGAGCAAGTTGTGAAATTAGCGATTCAAAAGAGTCCTGATCTAATTTTGCTCGATTTAGAATTGGTAAATAGTGATGGAATGACAGCAATGGAACGGTTGAAAGATATTTCTTACTCTGGTCGGGTTTTAGTATTATCTGCCCACCAAGAAGACCAGTGGATTTTTCAAGCTATGCAAAAAGGCGCCGCTGGCTATGTTTTTAAAAGTCGTGTAGCAAATCAGCTTTGTGATGCAATTAATACAGTACTTAAGTCAGAAATTTATTTGCCACCGGAAGCAGCAAGTGGTTTTTTCCGCTGTTTTCAACAAAATGCAAATTCCGTCTACAAAGCATCTTCGCAGCTACATCTAACCGAAAGAGAACAAGAAGTTTTACAATTATTGACTCAAGGCGCCTCAAACGAAGAAATAGCGAAAAATCTGTATGTGACTGTCGCTACAGTCAAAGCTCATTTAACCAATATATTTGAAAAATTGAAAGTTAGTAGTAGAACTCAGGCAATTGTCGCTGCTATTAAATTAGGACTGGTTCAAGCTTAGTATTAATTTATTAACTAACTTTATATTTTTATATTATGTCTTCTACTGAATTCTTTTACAAGCAGTACTCCTGTTCTTATAACTCTCCTTTAGATTGCGAGAGGATAATAGAAACTTTGCAGGAAGTTAAGGGCGCCAAGTTCTGTTTCGAGTGTGGTTTTCCGACATTTTTACCAGAGGAAGCTGAAATTAAAGGATATAGAGGAAGCTATCAAGTAACAAAGTTTCTTGGTGTACGAGGATTTGGACGTTTATATTCGGGTATACAGCTAAAAGACAAACAACCAGTAATTATTAAAGAATACTTATTACCTAGTCGTACTTTTAACCAAGACGAGACATTTAAACGTAAAGAAACTTTTAGACGTATAGGGGGGGTAGAACTAGCAGATGGTCGAGTTCAAAACTTTCGCTTAATTCAAACCTGGGAAGCTATTAGTCCCGAAACAGGAGAACGCTGTTATTTAATTACAAAAGATGTACAACCATCCCAAACTTTAAGGCAGTACTTGAAACAAAATGGTGCAATGGCGCCGAGTCAAGTTCGTGAGTTTTTAAATCAAGTCCTACAAACTTTAGAGTTTCTTCACTCGCAAAAGCTGCGTTTTCCCTCAAATCAAATACAAAATGGTTTAGAGCATGGCAATATTAACTTAGATAGTATATTGATTAAAAAAGCCGAAAACGAAAATAAGCAAAAATTTTTGGTATATCTTTGTGATGTGTCAATCTGGGAAAACTTATTTATTCCTCCTACTGTAAATCCAATCGAAACTAAAACGCGCGCGCAGGATTTAGAATCTTTAGGGTTAGTCGCGTTTCAGTTGTGGGTAGGGCAAACGCAGCTTGACTATAAAGACCATCAAGCATGGCCAAATAACGATGATTATTTAAAACAATTTCTCTATCATCTGCTTTCTTTAAACGCTCCTTATGGAAGTGCAGAAATTGCGCGTCAAGAACTGAATCGACTTCCAAAACCCGATGAAAGCAATAATTTACAAGCTTCTTCTGACTCTCAAGAACTGAAAAAGAAATTTCCTAAATATTGGTTATGGCTAACAGTGCTAGCTTTTTTATTGTTAGGAAGCGCCATATGGTATTACTTTTGGCAGCGTTCCAAACCAGAAGAATACTTAGAATGGCGAGGACTTGTACAAAATTTCTCCAAAGTAGATAACGTTCCTTCAGGTAAATTTACTTATACAGGAGAAAAAAATGACACCTGGAGTTTTATTTTAACACAAGCGTCTGATGACGAAAGTAGACTAAAAGATGTATTAAACAAGCCAAAACCAGAGGTTGAGGCAACATTTAACTACCAAGATATTTCATCTGGCAATAATATAACAACAGGTAGTCAACCTATACAAGAAGTTCTAAATGGCAAAAAAGACTTTGCCATAACATCCTTAGAAGAATTTATTACAATTAATTTGAATAAAGAGCGTGTTGCTTATGATGGTTTATTAGTGTTTGTCGCATTTAGTCAAAACAACTCTAGTCTTCCGAAAGCCTTAAATGGAAATATTTCTCTTGAACAACTGCGTCAAATATATACTGGCAGAATTAAAGACTGGCGCCAAATCGACTCAAGTATTGAGAGTATTCCCATTGAACCTTATGTACCAACCGAATTAGAAGCGAAACAGCAATTTAAAAAGCTAGTTCTTAACAATAATCAACAAGACATCGCTTTGTTCGAGAATATTCCTTCTCAGAACACAGGTACTACCCAAAATCGGATGCGTGAGGCAATCGATACAGGAAAGCCTACTGGTATAATAAGTTTTGGCGTTCTCAGTAAAACCTGGAACCAATGTTCTGGTTATCCTTTGGCAATAGTCGGTAGTAATAACCAACCAATTCAACCACTATACCGTAGCGTTCAACGGCGCCAAATTAATTCTTCAGATGACTTGTGCGACAAAGCAAATTATTTTGCTCCAGAAACCTTCCGAGCAGAAAATACAGCAAATTATCCTTTAGGATATCCTCTTTATGTAGTGTATCCTAAAGACAATACTCGCTCCTCAGCAGGTTCTACTTTTGCTGATATGCTGAAAACTCGCCAAGGTCAGTGTTTACTTAATAAGGTAGGTCTTGTGCCCCTACAACCTATGCCTAATGATATAAATTATGCCTGCAAATCGGTGCCCTAATCCTAGCTGTGAATTTTTTAATCGTGCCTTGCCAAACAATGCCAAGGTATGTCCTTGGTGTTCAACTCCTTTAGGTAATGTAATACCTCCGACACCAAGTAACCCAACCAACCCACAACCATCTCAACCACAAACACCCATACCAGAACAACCAAATTATCAACCTCCTCCAAATTACGCAACACAATACCAGCAGCGCGCATACTCACCCCCAACACCCTCTGCTTACAACACAACTCCCGCTAGACTACCAGTTTTGAAACTTATCCACTCTAGCGGCAGAGAGTTTCACTTGGCTGCTGAAACTGGTTCGATCGGGCGTAGAAGTCAAAATATGCCAACTCCACCCGAAATTGACCTAACTGGCATTCCCGAAGAAGGAATTGTATCTCGGCGCCATGCCCGTATATTTTGGGATTGGTCACAAAATGCTTATATGATTGTTGATACCAGTGTAAATGGTATTTATTTAAACGGTAATCTTCTAAATCCCGGTGTATCTTACCGTATACTCAACGGTGATTCCTTACAGCTTGGTCAAAATGGTCTAGTTAGTTTTACGGTATCAGTAATATAATTATGTGTTGGTAGAGACGCGATTCAATCGCGTCTCTACGTTGTTAATATTTTACTAATTTTTTGCTCTTGCTCTTGCGCTTCAACACTCGGAAGGCGCCTAAAGAGGCAAGCGTTAACACACCTAACCCCATTGAAGGTTCAGGAATAGATTTATTTCCACCCTTAACAGCTGCTAAAGCTGCATTTGCAATTAATTCGTGCGCGCGTGACGAAGGATGCACATCATCAAAGAACAGAAAACTATTGGGGTTATCGCAAATACTTGTTACGCCTGCAAAATTGCCATTGACACAAGTATCTGTAACATTCTCAAAACCAAATGGCTTAGGATTATTTCGTGTTGTTCTAAACAGTGTATTAACATCAACAGAATATATATTTAACTCCGGGTTCTTAGCCCGAATGCTATTCAAAGTAGTTACTAGCTGTTCATTATGCAGTTGTGTTAATAAATTTAATTCTTGAGTAACACCTTCCCGCTTCGCCAAAGGGGTTTCACCTAAATCTGGCAAGTTAAACACTAAGAAATTTTTGGCGCCTCCTTGAGCAAGTGAGCTAATTGAGGTTGTGAGATTGCCAACTATTCCATTTACATTTGTATTGCCAGCAAAGTAATCATTTGAACCACCCCAAATAGAGTAGATAGCATTTGAACTAACTGGAAGATTTGGAGAATTTTGTTGAAATAAGTCAACTTGTCCTAACACACCTGGTATCTTGAATTATTCAGGGAAATTGGGAGGGCTATTGCTTTCACCTGTTTGGGCGCCACCAAAAGCAAAATTAACACCCCCAGCAGGAATAGTAGTGGGATTAAGAGAAGCAACAGGTGTAGGTGTTTGCTGACCAATTTGCTTACTAAAATAATCAACCCATATATCACCATTAGAAAAGCGCCCAGGAGAATAAGCAGGTTGCGTTGAATTATTAACAGTTCTTACAGGAAATAGCCCTCCCGTCCGAGTAAATAAGTTACCCGTATCAGAGAGACTATCACCAAAACTAAAAAGCTGATCAAACTTCAAATCCGCAGCCATCGTCTTCGATGATGACATTACGGAGAAAACAACACATCCTGCCGCTATTAGTACTTTTTTCATGTTAATCCCATAAACTAGTAATTTATTACACGTAGGTTGGGTGAAGGAACGGAACCCAACATAAATACTCGCTTGTTGTTGGGTTCCTTTAGCCTCCACCCAACCTACAATTGTTAAGTAAGCAACATTCAACCGTAGTCGCGTCACGTACCCACTTGGAATTGTTACAATATCGTAAGTTTTGTTTATTTTTTATTTAACTCTTATGTTAGTTTTTAGTACAAAAGTATGTAATTTTACTTAAGTATGTTATGAGTATAAACTAATAGGCATTGCAGTATCACATCTATATTTAAAATCTTTAGATAGGCACCCCATCTGTAAAAGTATTGTGAAGAATCTGTGTCAGATTCCCGACTTCTTAAAGAAGTCGCAAATCTTAAGTTTTGTTAAGAAATTGTTCTACTGTGACGCACGCTACCATTTTTGTGTGTACAGTGCAGCAGTCATAAGCTTAAGTTGACTTCCAGAAATTTAATTCTCCAATAAGAGTGGGATGGGCATCCTTGCCCGTCCGAAACCTAGGCGGGCTTTCTCTGCCCACCCCACAAGAAAATTTTGAGTTTTTTATTTGGAATTCCCTTAATAACTTTTATGTTCATTGCTCTAGCAAATTTTTGATTCGTTATAAGTTCGACCTTTGGCTAATTTTGATTCTGGAGTTGTACCTTTAGCCTAGATTTATATTATGGAATCTGAATTATGGACTTAGAAAAAAGAGAAGTCTTTTACACACCTCTTGGAGACCTAGGTGGCACTGCAGGATATGTTGGTATTTCAGCGGTATCTAATCCAAGCAAAGTATCTTCATATGCAGAACGATGTCTCAAAGACTCGCTTTTATTAAATACACTGACTCAGCGAGTGTATGAACTTTTACTTGAAGATATTCGTAATCAGCGGGAAAGAGTAAGTAATTACGGTCAAAAAAGGTGGTTCTAATGGCAGGTAGTAATAATAGCAACGTTACTCATGAATTAAATTATGTTACAACCAATCGGTTTTATATCGAGATAGAAAGCGCTATAGCCGCGTCTTTCACTGAATGTTCAGGGTTAGGCGCCCAAATTCAGAAAAAGGTTATCCATGAGGGAGGTGTTAACGACCAACAGAGGGTGTACTTAGGACAAGTCGAGTTTAATGACGTGACATTAAAGCGGGGTGTTACCGACCATCCAGGTTTTTGGAACTGGATAAGTGAAGTTTTTAATGAACAGGGGAAAACATCTCGACGCAATGTAAATATTTTGGTTTTTAATCAAGCTGGCGAAACAATGATGAGTTGGACACTCATTGGTGCTGTTCCTATTGGATGGAAGGCGCCTGCATTGCAAGCCGATGGAAATGCAGCAGCAATTGAGGAATTAACTTTAGCTTATGAAGGTTTGCAATTTGGGAAAGAAAAAGGTGGGGGTAATAAATCAACACGGATGAAATCAGGATTTTTTGAGTCTAAGTAATACCAAAATAAAACTATATGGATATTCAACCGTTGGCAAACAAAGTCAATAGACTCGGTAATGGTGAATCTTTATGCCAACCCAATAGATTAACTTTGAGGCAAGAATCTAATTATTGTCTCAGTAATTCCATTTATCCCATTGCCAATCACACACCGTTAACTACATCAAAATTTTTATTGCCGCGTTATCAAAACAATAAATTTTTAAACACTGATTCTTTAGTAAATTTAAATTACTGGAATGATAGTGATGGAAATATTGATTTATTTCCCGAACTAGATTATCCTCAAAATCAAGATATAAGTACTATTAATGATGATATAGTATTAGCTCGCAATCAAAGCAGTATTAATAATAATGAACTAATAGAGACATTAAGTTCAAACAATTTAAGTGATTTAGATACACCTCTGGATAAAAAAGCAAACAAGAAACCAAAATCTCAGAGAAAAGAAAAATCCAAACCCTCAGCAGATTCTAAAACTCAACCTAAAAAAACAACCAAATCCTCCAAAACAAACAAGAAGGGTAAACATGAAGTTGCCACTCCGAATTCTAAAGACTTAAATAAAACTTCACTACTTGAGCAGAATCTTCAAGCATTACCTAATGTATTACCTAGTTCAGAAGTTTTACCATTACAACAAACTTCAAACCAGGCATTTAACCCGACTGTACCAAATTTAGAAACAGCGGCGCCTATTTTTGAGCAACCAATACCACTTCCAACTTCCGAAGTTGTACCATTACAACAAACTTCAAACCAAATATTTAACCCGACTGTACCAAATTTAGAAACAGCGGCGCCTATTTTTGAGCAAGTAGAACCACTTCCAGCTTCCGAAGTTGTACCATTACAACAAGCTTCCAACCAAATATTTAACCCGACTGTACCAAATTTAGAAACAGCGGCGCCTATTTTCGAGCAAACAGTACCACTTCCAGCTTCAGAAGTTGTACCATTACAAAAAACTTCCAACCAAATATTTAACCCGACTGTACCAAATTTAGAAACAGCGGCGCCTATTTTTGAGCAACCAGTACTACCTCAAGCTTCCGAAGTTGTACCATTACAAAAAACTTCCAACCAAATATTTAACCCGACTGTACCAAATTTAGAAACAGCGGCGCCTATTTTTGAGCAAGTAGAACCACTTCCAGCTTCCGAAGTTGTACCATTACAAAAAACTTCCAACCAAGTATTTAACCCGAATGTACCAAATTTAGAAACCACCGTACCAACTTTTGAGCAACCAGTACCACTTCCAACTTCAGAAGTTGTACCATTACAAAAAACTTCAAACCAGATATTTGACCCGACTGTACCAAATTTAGAAACAGCGGCGCCTATTTTTGAGCAAACAGTACCAATTTCTGAGCAAACAATACCACTTCAAACTTCAGAAGTTGTACCATTACAACAAACTTCAAACCAAATATTTGACCCGACTGTACCAAATTTAGAAACAGCGGCGCCTATTTTTGAGCAAACAGTACCACTTCCAGCTTCCGAAGTTGTACCATTACAAAAAACTTCAAACCAGATATTTGACCCGACTGTACCAAATTTAGAAACAGCGGCGCCTATTTTTGAGCAAACAGTACCACTTCCAGCTTCCGAAGTTGTACCATTACAAAAAACTTCCAACCAAGTATTTAACCCGACTGTACCAAATTTAGAAACAGCGGCGCCTATTTTTGAGCAACCAGTACTACCTCAAACTTCAGAAGTTGTACCATTACAACAAACTTCAAACCAGATATTTAACCCGACTGTACCAAATTTAGAAACAGCGGCGCCTATTTTTGAGCAACCAGTACCACCTCAAGCTTCCGAAGTTGTACCATTACAACAAACTTCCAACCAAATATTTGACCCGACTGTACCAAATTTAGAAGCAGCGGCGCCTATTTTTGAGCAACCAGTACTACCTCAAACTTCAGAGGTTGTACCATTACAACAAACTTCAAACCAGATATTTAACCCGACTGTACCAAATTTAGAAACAGCGGCGCCTATTTTTGAGCAACCAGTACTACCTCAAACTTCAGAAGTTGTACCATTACAACAAACTTCCAACCAAGTATTTAACCCGACTGTACCAAATTTAGAAACAGCGGCGCCTATTTTTGAGCAACCAGTACCACTTCCAACTTCAGAAGTTGTACCATTACAACAAACTTCAGACCAGATATTTAGCCCGACTGTACCAAATTTAGAAACAGCGGCGCCTATTTTTGAGCAAGTAGAACCACTTCAAACTTCCGAAGTTGTACCATTACAACAAACTTCAAACCAGATATTTGACCCGACTGTACCAAATTTAGAAACAGCGGCGCCTATTTTTGAGCAACCAGTACCACCTCAAGCTTCCGAAGTTGTACCATTACAACAAACTTCCAACCAAATATTTGACCCGACTGTACCAAATTTAGAAACAGCGGCGCCTATTTTTGAAGAAGCAGTACCACTTCCAACTTCAGAAGTTGTACCATTACAACAAACTTCAGACCAAATATTTAACCCGACTGTACCAAATTTAGAAACAGCGACGCCTATTTTTAAGCAACCAGTACCACTTCAAGCTTCTGAAGTTGTACCATTACAACAAGCTTCCAACCAAATATTTAACCCGACTGTACCAATTTCTGAGCAAGTAGAACCACTTCAAACTTCCGAAGTTGTACCATTACAACAAACTTCAAACCAAATATTTGACCCGACAGCATCAAATATCGAAACAACGGCGCCAGTTTTTGAGCAACCAACACCACCTGAAACTTCGGCTAACACTCACATAGCCACATCTTTCAAAGTGTCTCAAGGTTATGCCACAGGCGGACAAGTGATGGAGTTAAAAGTTGACAATAATCAGCCAATAGCAGCTTCAGACATAGTACCTGCTATGCTCACACCTGGTGAGTTCGTAATTAACAAAGCAAGTACACAAAAAAATCTGAATTTACTAGAACATCTCAACAAAGGTGGTACAGCAGAAGATATTGTACAAACAAAAACTGATACTCAAAATAATTATTCGTCGCCACCCTTAATTTTCAGAAAATCAAATACTAATACACCCTCTAGGAATAATTCAGATACTCCTTCGCAATGGTCAAGTATTGAAACTTTACTAAATATTGGCAACGAAGAGTCTAGTTTTACTAACTTTGGCAATGAAGTAGGAGGCGAGTATAATTCCCAAACAAACAACCAATTTATCATTCAACAAAAACCTGCATATTCGCATAAAGCGGTTGATAATAATCAAGCTCAAACTTTGCCGAGCGATATTTCTACAAATATAAAACCAATCACTGTAACTGTCAAAAACTCTTTGAATGAGTCAGCAAATTCAAACGAAGATGATGAAATAGCTCTCGAAGCGCTTGCTCGTCAAATTTATACTAGACTCCGACAAAAGCTAGAAATTGAGCAAGAACGTCAAGGTATTTCCAGAGGGCGCCTACCCTGGTAATTTAATTTTTGATTTTAAGGAGAAAAATTAATATGGCAAGTCCATCAATAATTACACCCCAAAAACGTCAACCTCAACTCGAAAAAGCTAAACTAAAAGCCAACGGGGAGGCGCCTGATATTGAGTTGATGTTTAACCCATCAGAAATCACTTTTTCTCGAACTGTTAACTGGGAAAAACATCCTGGTAATAGAGGCACAACTCTACTACCAAAGATTAACTTTTCTGGGGTTGAACCTTATCAATTTACACTCAAACAATTAATTTTTGATACTTATGAAACAAAAGAATCAGTTATGAAATATATAAATATTATCAAAAAAGGAGTTGAAACGATTGAACGAGCTGCCGATAAGCGTCCTCCTGTTTACATCTTTACATGGAAGGATGAGTATCTTTACTGTGTAATGACAAGTTTAAGTTATACATTAAATATGTTTCTTACTGATGGAACACCAGTCAGAGCAATGGTAGATATTTCATTACAAGAAGTCGATAAAAATAATCTTCCTGGTGGCATTGAATCTGCCTCTCAAGGTAATGCTCGTGAAAATTCTGTAAGTCCGGTAAATTCCGGTAAATAAGTAGGTTAGCGACTAGATTTTGACATTATTTTGACATTTATTTACAACAACTTAAACTACTTATGGCTAAACAAAGTCTTTATTTATCCCTACCCGACATCGAAATAGGAGGACAACAAGCGTCTTCTGAGTTACTTAAAGATATATTGCAAATCACTATTGAGGAAAGTCTACACTTGCCTGCAATGTTCACAATAGTAGTTCACAATAGCTACTTACCTACAAGCAATAAATCAGATCATAAAACCTGGCGCCACGAAAAGCTATTTGAAATTGGTAAAAAAGTTAAATTAGGTTTTAGTTCTAGTACTACCAAAGACCAAAAGTTTAATAAGGATAAAAAAGCCTGTTTAATTGAAGGTGAAATTACAGCGATTGAAGTTCATTTTAATGATAAATCTGAAGCGCCGATAATTATTCGTGGTTATGATATGTCGCATCGACTACATCGAGGGCGCCATAATCGTTCTTTTTTAAACAACACCGATAGCGATATAGTACGCAAAATTGCTACTGAAGCAGGTATAAAATTAGGTAAAATAACTAATAGCGGCGCCGCTCATGAGTATGTTTTCCAAGAAAATCAAACGAATATGGAGTTTCTACGACAAAGGGCTGCTCGTATTGGGTTTGAGTTATTTATTGAAGAAGGCGAAATCAACTTTTGTAAACCAGAAAGTAAGGAACCTGTAGAACTAAAATGGTTAGATGAAATTAGCAGCTTTAGCACGCGCGTTACAAGTGCAGAACAGGTAAGCTCTGTAGAAGTACGTAGTTGGGACTATACTCAGAAAAAATTAATTACATCAACCGCAAAATCAGAGAAAGTCATTACAAGTACAGGTAATCAACAAGGAAGTAATAGCAGTAATAAGTTTAATATTAGTAAACCTCCGCAAATGATAGTTGTAGATAAACCTGTTTTCAACGCTAAAGAAGCTGAGAGAATGGCTCAAGCTTTGTGCGATGAATTGGGGGGAGAATTTGTTTATGCTGATGCGAAAGCAGAAGGTAATCCAAAAATTCGTCCGGGTCGGGTTGTGACGTTACAAAATATGGGCACCCGTTTTAGCGGTAAATATTATATTACAGAAACACGCCACTTCTACAACCAGCGAGTTTATACGACAGAATTTAGCGTTCGCGGTTTGCGCTCAGGTAATTTATATACGTCAATATCACCACAAACACACTTACAACCTGGTCAAACTTTTTTAGTCGGAGTCGTTACAAATAATCAAGACCCTAAAGGATTGAGTCGAGTCAAAGTTAAATTTCCTACCCTCACTGAGCAACATGAAAGTTATTGGGCAAGAGTTGTAGCCCCTGGAGCAGGAACCAAGCGAGGCTTTGACTGTTTACCAGAAGTAAACGATGAAGTATTAGTGGGCTTTGAGCATGGTGATATCCATCGTCCTTTTATATTAGGAGGGTTATGGAACGGTAAAGACGCTCCACCAGAACCTGTGAATAACTCAGTTCAGGCAGGTAAAGTACGATTACGTACCTTTGAGACTCGTGTCGGACACACCCTACAATTCGTAGAAGAAGATAAAGGTTCGAGTAAAACAGGTATTCGTGTCGAAACGAAAGCTGGTCATAAAATATACTTAAATGACAGCGAAGCTTTTACAAAAATCGTCACCCCTTCAGGTCATGAGATTGAGATGAACGACAGGTCTAGGTCTGTTTCAATACTTTCTAAAGGTAATTTGTCAATCCAAGCGAATGGAAATATAGATATTAAAGCCAACGGTACGATTACAGTTAATGGTGCATTAATTCGTTTGAACTAATTCTTGAACATTGGGAGCAAATTTTATGTCTGGTAAACCAGCAGCAAGAATTACTGACTCTGTTGTCCATCCTTTACCACCTGTATTAACAGGAGGGCCAGGTAGCCCAAATGTATTGATTGGCAAATTACCCGCGTGGCGAGGTATGCCTCTAGCGTCAGTAGCAGCTTTACTAAGTGCGAAAACAACTGCCGATGCTACAGTCTTAGCTGTTGAGGCAGCCTCGAAAGCTGCCCTAGGTACACCTGCGGCGCCTGCTGCTATCGCCACAGAACAATCTACAAAAGCTACAGTGGCGGCGACAATGAGTAGTACTATCAGAGCGAGTTCAATGGGCGCCGATATTCATATGTGTACCACACCCTTACCCATACCACCACACGGGCCTGGTGTTGTAATTGACGGTAGTAAAACTGTGCTAATTAATGGTTTGCCTGCCTGTCGCATGGGAGACAGCATTTTAGAAGCATTAGGTCCAATAAATAAAATTAGTAAAGGTGACTTTACAGTAGTAATCGGTGGTTGACCTCGACCTTTGGCGAATAGTCTAAAAGAAGGCATAGCTATACCTTTAAAAATATATATCAACATATGTCCGGAGGATAGCTAAAAAATGCCAGACCTCTATGGTGAACAACGAGAGTATTTAGGGAAAGGTTGGGCTTTTCCACTGCAATTGAATTTGCAGGGTGGAGTCAAGTTTAGCAGTGAAGACGAGAAAGTCAAAGAGTCGATATGGATTATTCTTCGCACTAGTTTAGGAGAACGAGTTTATCGACCGAACTTTGGGTGTCGCTTGTCAGAGTTGGCATTTGCTCCTTTAAATAGCGATACTTTGTTGCAAATTCGTTTGTATGTAACAGAAGCGTTAGAAGTTTGGGAACCGCGCATTATTCTTGATGAAGTTCGTACAGACCCTGACCCAGTACGCGGTAGAGTAGACATTATTGTTAAATACAAACTCAAAGATTATCCCGACGTTTATAGCTTTGTCTACCCGTTCTATTTGGTTTCGGCAACAGAATCATAAAAAATCTAAAATCTAAAATTCAAAATCTAGAATCTATTCATGTGCAAAGCAAAATCTAAAATCTAAAATCTAAAATAAAACTGTGGAATTTGAATTTTTACCAAAATTACCTTCTTCAAATTTGGATGACCGCACCTTCGACGATTTGGTGGAAGAGTGCATTATGCGTATTCCTCGCTATTGTCCTGAATGGACAGACCATAATTTAAGCGACCCTGGAATTACGCTGGTTGAGCTTTTTGCTTGGTTAACCGACCAAATGCTACTTAGGTTTAATCAAGTACCGCGTAAAAATTATGTTGCTTTTTTAGAGTTATTAGGTATTAGGCTCCAACCACCTGCTCCAGCACGCACGGACTTAACTTTTTATTTAAGCTCTGATTTGCCTGAGACTTATACAATTCCAGAAGGAATTGAGGTTTCAACGGTACGAACTGAAATTACAGAAGCTATTACTTTTAGTACTGATTCACCTTTAGTTATTGCAAAACCCCGTTTACAACATGTTTTAACGGCGCCAACAGTAGAAGAAATTCCCCAATCTTTACGAGAAAGAGTAACTAACAACTGGAACCGTCAATCTGATGCTTTCTGGGAAGGTAGCGAACAACCGATATTTGAAGAGGAACCATCTGCTGGAAACTGTCTTTACTTAGTTATTAATTCTAATGACTCTCTCGACGGCAATGTTTTAGAAATTACTTTTCAAGGCGCCTCAGCTACACCTACTGGTATTAATCCTAACCGACCGCCACGTGTGTGGGAAGCTTGGGATGGAGAGAAATGGCAACCTGTTTTATTAAAAGAAATTGACGACAAAACACAAGGTTTTAGTTTTTACGAAATGGCTCAACAGGATAATAATCCTGAGCAGGGAACCGAAGTACGGTTGCATTTACCAGCAAACTGGCCTGTAACCAACTTTGTATCATACCGAGGTCGTTGGATTCGCTGTGTACTCACTCCATTAGGTACAAATGATTCTGGTTATAATCGTCCTCCACGAATTGCTGGTTTGGGAGTGCGTACAGTTGGTGGTACAATACGCGCGAGTCAAAGTAATTTAATTGAAGATGAACGTTTGGGTCTTAGTAATGGCAAACCAGGACAAACTTTTCAACTTCAGCAACCACCAATATTGGAGCGTCGAGAGAACGAGTACATTATAGTTATTCCTCCAGGTGGTTTACCTCAAAAATGGCAAGAAGTTCGAGATTTTGCCGACTCTACTTCAGAAAGCTTTCACTACATAATAGATTCGAT
The DNA here is from genome assembly GCA_019359675.1 of Calothrix sp. FI2-JRJ7. Classification (GTDB taxonomy): domain Bacteria; phylum Cyanobacteriota; class Cyanobacteriia; order Cyanobacteriales; family Nostocaceae; genus Dulcicalothrix. The sequence continues at coordinate 120,395 of JAHHGX010000020.1, read as the reverse complement.
TAGTGGTACAGTTCAGTTTGGCCCGTTAATTCGCGAACCCAGTCAACTTAAAAGTCAAACAGAAGTTCGCGCGCGTATTCAACAACCAAGACCTGAAGATATTTCACCAGTTAGTGATACAGACATAAGTACTAAAGAACATCAGTACGGCGGAATTCCTGCACGTGGCGCCGAAATAAGGATGGTTAGTTACCGTACAGGAGGAGGTAGACAAGGCAATGTTCAAGTTGGCTCGCTGCAATTTTTAAAATCAGCAGTTCCTTATGTTGCTAGTGTTATCAACCATAAAGGCGCCATAAATGGAGCAGACGGGGAGTCACTCGAACAAGCAGTAATTAAGGCGCCGCGAATTTTACGTTCTCGTGACCGTGCTGTTACAGTTGAGGATTTTGAAGTATTAGCTCAACAAGCAGGTCAAGGAGCAATAGCTCGCGTCCGCTGTTTACCAGCCGATGCAAATCGACAAGCTGGTACAGTTACTTTATTGATAGTTCCGAATTTCAATACAGATGCAATCACTCAAGGACAAGGTTTATCACCTGATAAATTCGACCTTAGTCCAGCACTGACTGAACAAGTTTTGCGTTATTTAGACGAAAGAAAGTTATTAGGGGTGCAAGTTCAACTACAACAACCAGAATATATGGGTGTTTCTGTCCAAACCGAAATCGGTTTAGAACCAGCCTATGATAACCCTCTCGCTCGTGAAGAAATTCTGCGTGCTATCCGAATATCGCTGTATAAATTTTTAAATCCCTTAACTGGAGGGATTGAAGGAAAAGGCTGGGCATTCGGGCGCCCACTTTATGAATCAGATATTGTGGCATTACTCCAACAAGCGCGCGGAGTTCGTTATTTAGGCCCAGTTCTGCTATTTCCTATACGGTTTCAAGGTGACACATGGAGGCGCCAGCCATCACCAGAGCGAGTAATTGACCCTGGAATACAAGGCTTAATTTGTTCTTGGGCTGATAATAACTTGCGCTCTAATCACGTAGTTAACATTCTTAATCGTTAATAAAGACGCGATATATCGCATCTCTACACTTTTAACTCCTAACTCCTAACTCCTAACTTCCAATCATGGTTCAAAGTCGTTCTACCTCTAAAGTCAAAATAGACTTAATCCCAATGCAAATTCCTGAAGCACTACCGGGAGTCGCTTTGGCATTTACAGGGGCGGAAAGTCTTAACGTGACTGCTGGGCACAGTTTGTTACTACATCCTGGGCAACCAAGCGAAATGATTGTGCAAGTGCAAAACTTGACGGCAAATGCTTTACGGTTGGACTTGAAAGTAAAAGGTGACTTTCCTCCATCGTGGTGTCGAATTGGTACAGAAGGCTCTGAGATTGCACCTAGAGAAACTGTGCAAGCTGTACTTTATTTTCAAGTCCCTGTCACCTTTTTTGAAGATGACTCTGCAATTATCCCAGGAAAAAAAGATAGATTAAACCTTAACTTTCGCTGTTCGGTTCATTTACATTTAGACCCAGGTACAGAACAACAAAAAATTGAGACAAGCGACGAATTTAGTATATGTATACGACCTTGGTCTATGTACATGGAATATTTGCCGCTTCTATATCGTGAAGTAGATTTTATTGGTCGCTTCATGAATATATTTGAACAAGCTTATCAACCAGCTATTGATAGCTTTAATAACATGTGGGCAAACCTCGACCCTTTAACGGCGCCGCAAGCACTACTACCGTTTTTAGCTCACTGGGTTGGTTGGCAATTTGAGGATTCATGGGGACTTCCACAGCAGCGTCGTTTAATAAGGCGCGCGGTCGAGTTATATCGATGGCGAGGAACTCGTAAAGGCTTGCGTCTTTATTTACATCTATATACGGGCTTGCCTTTAGATGAAAATATACCAAATGAAAATGATAAACACATTAGTATTACAGAACCTTTCGGTAATAGTTTTACTCTCAATGAAGCAGTACTCGGAAATGCAGTATTAGGAGGAGGAAGAGCGTATCATTTTGTAGTACGTCTGCGCCCAAAAGAATCAAATACTGTACACGAAGCACTGATAAGAAGAATTATCGAGCAAGAAAAACCCGCTTTCTGTACCTATGAATTATCTATAGAAGAGACAGGTTAAGCTTGTCATTCTGAGCGCAGCGTAAACGGAGTTTTCCCGCAGGGTAGAATCTTGGTGATTTCGATAACTTGCAAGATGCTTCACTGCGTTCAGCATGACATATTGAATACTCCCCTAACTCCTAACTCCTTATGTCACATCCTTTTCCACCTCCACCAATTCAACCTTTTGAACGTCTTCAAGCTTCTGATGGTTTATTGATAAATGCTGAACGCTGGCGCCAAGCACATAATTACCACCGCAAGCGGCAAAATACTCACTATCAATGTTTAAACCAACCGGGCATTGTTTGTGGTTTAGGTGTGCGAGATATTGCGGCGCCGAGTAAAGTCGAAGCAAAATACCGAGATGGACGCTGGGTACAAATTCAACCGGGAATAGCTATAGATTTGGCTGGTAATTTAATTGTTGTGCCGACACCTTACGATTTTCCAATTGATTTGGAAGTCGCAAGTAGTGAACCGCTTATGGTTTATTTAACTGTTAGTTATATTGACCCGGAAGAACTGCGGTTGCGGGAGTCGAGAGATACTGTTCGGGAAACTTATCGATTTGACCAAAGAAACTCAACACTTGATATTTCCGAAATAGAAATTTGTCGTATTCTTTTGCAGCCAGGACAAAAAGATATTACTCAACCTGCCGATGCATTTTTTCCTGGTTATAATAATATCAATTTACGTAATCGGCGTCAGGCACAAGCACGACCTCAAGCAATTGTAAGACTGGCACAGGTAAACCATAGTGATTCTGGATGCGACCGTAATTTTTTTAATTTATCTTACTTGTTACAATCTATTGAGCCTTTGTATTCTTATTTACAAGGAACTGAAGAAGCAGGGCAGGTTAGTTTATCAGAGAATATTCAAGAATACGACTTGCTTTATTTAACTGGGCAACAAGCTTTATCTTTCAACAACGTCGAGTTAGAATCTCTGAAAAAATATCTCAATTCAGGTGGAGTACTTTTAGTCGATGCACCTAGAGATGCAACTCCTTTAATAGACAGTACTTATTCTCTAGCCGAACAGTTAAAAAATCCTTTAAGACCTTTAGCAGAATTAAGACGCGACCACCCCTTGAGAGCGCAACCTTTTTTATTTGCAGCTTTACCAATAGTAAATCAACGACCAGTAGAAATATCAACTGCCGGAGGAATTATTTTAATCGTTGGTGATTTAGCATCCTCTTGGGGATTAGATAAAGACCTTACCCTACCTAGACTTGCAATTCGTACTGCTCAAGAATTGGGTATTAATATTCTCGCTTATGCTTGGAAGCGGCGCCAGTTGATAGGTTTGCAGCAAGAAGACGACACTGGAAAGTGGTAGCTGTTAATATCTTGTGGGATGGGCATCCCTGCCCGTCCAATATTTAGATATATATGCCCGTCCAATATTTAGGTATTTTGCAAAATTCAAGTATTACATTATAAACATAACTAAGTATCCAGTCTTTTTTCGCCAGTGTTCATATCCGTCTATCCTTACAAGCTATAGCTTTACGGCAAAATTTTTCTGAATTAGACTAATAAAACTATATACTTAATTGTCAAAAATATTACTAATATTTTGAATACTGTGGTTTACCCGTAGAGGAACAAGACGTAAGTAATACAAGTAATATTAGGGAGTGCTTGATAGTTAGCTTAAATATGGCAAAATGAGAAAAGCATCTCTCTTTACTTATGGTAAAATCCAATGCTGCCTGGTCAAATTCTCCGCAATCGCTACAAAATTATCAAGCCTTTGGGTAGCGGTGGCTTCGGAGTCACCTATTTAGCTGAAGATTTAGATTTACCCGACCATCCTCTGTGTGTTGTCAAAAATCTCCGGCAAAGCCAAAGCCAAGAAGAGTTACAAGCCTATATTAATTTTTTTAACAAGGAAGCAAAAGCCCTATACCGCTTAGGTAAGGAGCATAGTCAGATTCCACAACTTTTTGCCCACTTTCAAGAAGGGGGTCAATTTTATTTAGTACAAGAGTATATTGATGGACATGATTTGAGTCAAGAAATTTTTTATGGTAATAAGTTAAGTGAAGCTAAGGTAACGCAGCTTTTAAAAGAAATTTTAGAAATATTAACAATTATTCACAATCAAAATATCATTCATCGGGACATAAAAGCACAAAACTTAATGCGCCGTAATAGTGACGGCAAGATAGTACTAATAGATTTCGGAACTGTCAAGGAAATTAGTAAATTAGTAGGCAATCCTCAAGAACTAACTAACGTTTCTGTTGTTGTTGGTACTTCTGGCTATATGCCTATGGAACAGTTAAATGGATTTCCCAAGTTAGCCAGCGATGTTTATGCGGTGGGGATGTTGGGAATTTATGCTTTAACTGGAATTAGACCGCAGGAACTACCGAAAGACCCAAACACTTTTGAAGTAATTTGGCAAGATAAGGCTTCGGTTAGCCCCTTTCTGGCGAATGTGTTAGATAAAATGGTACGTTCTAACTTCAGAGAACGCTATCAAACGGCAGGTGAGGCATTGGAAGCACTAACAACACCTTCATCAAAATTTACCTGGCGACTAACACCACCGTCTTCATCACCTATTTTTTCACCACGTCCACATTTTTTTGTAACAAAGCAGAAATTATTGATTGGCGCCGGAGTCGTAGTGAGTTTACTTTTTGGAATGGGGTTATTATCGATGAATTCGAGACAATCCACAACTGATGTAGGGAGTACTCCAGATTCGTCGGGACTACCTGCACCGGAAGAACAAGCTACACTCCCAGAACAACCTACGTTTACGGCTACAGCCCAGCCAGAAATTACAGCACCAACAGAACAACCTACGCCTAATGCGGATATATGCCCAGAAACATCTGTACCTATAACTCCAAATACACCGTTTATTCAGGTAGGTAAAAATTACAAATATTATGGGGATCTAAAAAATGGACAGTTTGATGGCTGTGGTACTTACATATTCGCGAATGGTAAGAAATATGAAGGAAAATTCAAAGAAGGTAAGTTTCACGGTCAAGGAACCTACGTATTTGCAAATGGGGATCGTTATATAGGTCAGTTTAATAATAATTTTTACGAAGGTACGGGGCAATTAATTTATACTACTGGTTGCCAATATATAGGTGAATTTAAGCACAATAAATTTGATGGTCAAGGAACCTGCATATCTCCAGATGGGTCGCGTGATAGTGGTATTTGGCGCCAGGGAAGATTGGAAGGAAAAAAGACTTGCTGTTCCAATCCTTGAATAATTAAACACACAAATAAATCGGCAGTATGAGCGAAAAATATGCAAAAAATCTTAATAAGAGCGTAAATTGCCGATTGATAGACCGAAAAAATTTTTTACTAATATCAATTTAAGTATTGTACATTGACTTTATTAAAGCATTAGTGATCTTATCCCATGCTTTTACGTGCGTATTAGCCATTACAGGTATTATTATACCTTTAAGTAATAGCCACCAATAAGCACCTTAAGTTTTTGCTGTGTGTTGATTTTAGAGGAGTGAACAATGAATAAAAAACTTTTGAGCAAACTTATATTACTGTTTCCTAAAGCTTGTTTAGTTGTTACCAGCTGTTTTGTTATTACTCTAGAGCCATATTTGCAAATGTCTCTAGCTCAACCTCAGCCAGAACCACCAACACCAACACCAACACCAATACCGACACCAGAACCACCAACACCAATACCGACACCAGAACCACCAACACCAATACCGACACCAGAACCACCGACACCAATACCGACACCAGAACCACCAACACCAACCCCAACCCCAACCCCAACCCCACCAAAACCAACTCCAACCCCAACCCCAACCCCACCAAAACCAACTCCAACTCCAACCCCAACCCCAACCCCAACCCCAACCCCACCAAAACCAACTCCAACTCCAACCCCAACCCCAACCCCAACCCCACCAAAACCAACACCAACCCCACCAAAACCAACACCAACACCAACACCAACCCCACCAAAACCAACACCAACCCCAACCCCACCAAAACCAACCCCAACTCCACCACCAAAGCCAACCCCAACACCAACCCCACCACCAAAACCAACTCCAACACCAAAACCAACGCCAATCCCAACACCAACTCCAATCCCAACCCAACCACCAATCCCAATACCAACTCCAATCCCAACCCAACCACCAATCCCAACACCAACGCCAATCCCAACTCAACCACCAATCCCAACACCAACGCCAATCCCAACTCAACCACCAATCCCAACACCAACGCCAATCCCAACCCCACCATCAACAGATACAACACAGTATGAGACAATACCTACTCGTAACTATGTTGGAGTCGGTGGTAATTTTGGGTTGAGTGGAGATACAGCTTTAGGTGAAAATGCTTTTACAGTCTTTAGTAAAATTGGTTTAACAAATAACTTCTCTTTTCGTCCTGCTGCTATGGTCAGTGACAAAGCTGTATTTCTTCTACCTGTAACAATTGACTTTCCAGTCGAATCATTCACGGATTTTGGAGAATCCCAAATAATCGCAGTTCCTTACATAGGAGGGGGAGCAGCAATTTCCACAAGTGAAGGTAGTTCCGTCGGATTTCTTCTTACGGGTGGTGTAGATGTGCGCTTATCACCTCAATTTACCGCTACTGCTGGATTAAATGTCGGTTTCCTCGATAAAACCGATGTTGGACTACTGTTAGGAATTGGTTACAACTTTTAAACTGAAGTATCTGCACTTTCCCGTCTATATGTACTAGACGGTTAAAAATGACATTATCTCGTTAGCAGCAGTTTTTGGAGCATTACTGTTTTCTAGTAAGTTTTTGAAGTGTTGAAGATAATTTTGCATATCATTATCTTCAACTACTTTTTTTACAGCTAGTTTGACTTGGTTTGCTGTCAATTCAGATAGAGATAAGGGAATGCCTAATTTATGTCTTTTGATCAGCCACGCATTGATTGTCTGATCGTTGTTGAAAGGTATAACTACAGCAGGAACTCCTTGGGATAGTGCCTGATAGGTCGTACCATTTCCCCCACAGTGAATTATCGCCTGAGAATGTTTGATAATCTCTGAGCCAGGAATAAAGCTTGATACATGAATATTTGAAATCTTAGGTACACTATCAGGATGGATAAAAGCACCAGTGGTCAAAACTACTTCATAATCAGGGTCGTTTTTAAAGGCATCAACAACAAGCTTAATAAATTTTTCTTTTCCGGTATTGCCTGTTGTGGCATAAATAAGTTGTTTTGAGCTATCAAGATTTATTAGGTAATCTGGAACTTTATCATTCAATCCCTCCCAAATTAGGGGGCCAATATAACGGAAGTTTCGAGGGAGATTTTCGAGAGGGCAATACTCTGGTAAATCAGCTATTAAGGTTAAATCGCCTGTAAGAAAATCATAGAGAGAGACGAGCTTCTTGAGTCCGTATTTCTGGGCAACTTCTCGAAAGGGCGCCGCCAATGTTCTTTTCTGAACTCGCTGAATGGCTTTTGATGTTATGGAGGCTACCTTGTGGTCAAAAGGTCTTGTATCTTTGGGAATCATAACATCGACGGGATCGAAGTAATCCGTCATGTAGCCATTCACAACCGATATGTATGGGATTTTTGCAACTTTAGATGAAATAGCCGCAGTCAGGCGGAAATCTCCGATAATAGCATCTGGCTTAAAGGCTTCAATTACTTTTAATTCGTCTTTGACACATTGTTCGATTAAGGATGGTGTGTAGGCAGCAAAGACATTACTACTGAAGTTTGTAACTACAGCATCTGATACAAGGAAAAATTCAAAATTGTGATGCTTTAGAATTTGGTTATTTTCTCTAAATGCGAAGGCAATTTCTGCTCCCCGTTCTTGAAGTTCTTGGGCGATTAGGACTAGGCGATTGAAGTGTGATCGACCGATGGCACTAGGAAGGAGGAGGAACTGGTTGTAGGTTTTGAATATATTTTCAATCATTTCATATTTAGCTATTTTAACAGAGTGGTTTAGATTTAAGCAGCCCATCTTTAAAAAGCTCCATCCAAAATTTGCTACATTTCACCGGATGCTATTTTTATCAACCAAAGGTCAATCTGTTCAACAATGTCATCCTTGTCTCTTGATTCATATGTAGCGACTGGATGAATCCAATCTTCATTCTCCACAAGTGTCAGTTTATATCTACCCTGTGGATTGGCTTCAGGAACCCATCCTAAATCTAAGAGCAATTTTCGATTGCCATTTTGCAGTTGCAGCAAGTCCTGAAGAAAAAGCTCCCAGACATCTCCATCCGGTAAGCCAACAATCTCAATATCAGCATCTGGTTCAACATCATAAAATTGATTCCAAATTACAGTCCAACCGGTGGGAATCCGTAAAGGTTGTAACTGGACATCTTGTAATTCAACTTCGCGCATATCTTAATTTATTCCTGTGCATTCTTGATATATTTTCGCACTCTTTCAATGCTCATAGGATGACCATGATAGGTGCCTGATGAATACTCTGCACGAATCCAGCAAGTTTTCTTTCCTTGATCAAATCCAACGTAATTATCAAATCTATATATCTTCCAAAAAGCTCCGTTAGGTCTGGGTATCAATACTCCTTGGAATAGAGCTGTCTTTTCAAGAACCCAGTTTTTGACACCAGGTAGATACTGTGCTTCCTTATAGCTTAATGTTCTTGCTTCATCTTCTGTTATGGCTTTCAAATGCTTTTTACCATGATCGCTATAGTTTGCTTCATGGATCATTTTTCGTATTTCTTTTCGACCGTACCACCCACCATGTGCAACATCATCTTTTCTAGCTTCCGCCGTAGTATAATTTGATATTTTCGTCTTGCTAGCAATCATCCAGATCGAGTAATGACCCGGTACACCCTTCTGATGCTCTTGGAAATCTCGTATCCAGAGATATTTACCTTTCAAGGATCTTAACTGAGCCAACAGAATTGGTATAGGTGTGTTAAGTCTGTCGTTAGCTTCTGTAATTGCTTTGGCTTCAGCAATCGCAGCTGGCAATTCAGCAGCTTTTTTAGCTGCATGATCTGTTGTCTCTTTCCCAGCGTGTTCAGCCCCTTCTTTGCCTGGTTTTCCACGTTTCCCAATTCCCAGCTTATCTTTGAGGCGATTCCATCTGTCCTGCAAAAATCCTAGTAGACGCTGTTTAATACCTCCTATTTTCTGCTTAATCCAAGCAAGGGCTTTGTCCTTCGCCAACTTCACCCCTTGACGAACCAGATTTGTGACGCGATCACGGGCTTTCTTAACCAGTCTTCGTCCTAAATCAGTTGCTTTCTTTACCTGTTGACTGCTCCATTGCCTAGCTTTTTGGGCTGCTTGCCGTCCTTTTTGAATAGCACTTTGAGTAAATTCTCTGAGGAGAGTTGTTGCCTTGCGCGTGGTATCGGCAACCTTGCGAGTAACCTTAAGTGCTATATCTTTTGTGCGCTGTGCAGCAGCTTTCACCAAATCGACTGCTTGTGAAACGCGATTTTGGAGGGCATTAAACGCATTTTGCGCCATTCCCATGAATTGGGATAGCGCTCTACCCATTAACCCTCGTCCTTGACTGGCAACAGCACGAGCTTTTTGCATCGCACCAGTGACAAATCCACTAATCCGTGACCTTAGTGCTGTAACAAGTCCTCGCGCTCGTTTACCAGCTGCCCTAGCAAAATTGACAGTTTTCTGAGCAAATTGCCTCACGCCTTGCCGTAGTCTTCCTCCTTGTCGAGATGCCCATCCTAGGAATTGCTTACCGTAGCGACGGGCGGCATTGAGCATCCCCTTGGCTTTGCCTAAAGCTGGACGCAAAACTTTATCTGCATTCTTCAAGACACCACTAAGCGCCTTACGGATAGCTCCTGTTGAACCTTTGTTAACTGCTTTGATGGTATCTCCATAACCTGGGATAATACCAATGCCTGTTAGGACGAGATTAATCCAGGCGTCAGGGTCTTTGTATCCTCCCTCATGGAGTTTCTTGACATTGGCAATTATGTCTCGGATGTCAGCTGCCTGTCCAGCATAGGGGACAAAGCCTATGGCAACCTGCCCGATGGTATTCCAAATAGTTGGGTTTTCATTAAAATCCCCAACAACAGCACCTTCGAGTAATTCTTTTCCGACATTAAAGCCAGCCGCAGGAACAGATTCTACTTTTTCCGCTAGATCGTTTAATCGTTCTAATTGGCTGGGTTCTTGTACGGGTGCTGGACCAGATGACTGTATTCCGCCAGCGGCTTTAGCCTGTTGGTTTTTTTCTGCTTGTATGGCTTGTGCAAAGAGTTGCCTTCTTCGATCCCTTGCCATACGGAACATAAGATGCTGGGGCAAGAAAACATCCCAAATAGTAGGATTGGCTTGTTTATACGCAGTTGCAATTCGACTACCGAAATTCTTGACTGCGCTCCATCCGCTTGAGCCTAAACGCATCAAAGGCTGGATAACGTTATTTCTTACCCAATTAAGTCCACTTTTTAAAAGGTCTTTTCCTTTATCCCGCACCCCTGAAGCGAAGTTACGCCCACGCTCTATTCCTGCACCAACAACGTCCTTTGTTTTGTTCCATCCCTTTGAGAGCCAGTCGCCAACTCCACGTTGAATCGATATTGGACTTGGCGTGAAACCTCCCTCTAGTACTTTTGCTTGAATTATTGGATTGGCAGTTTTTAAAGGTTGTTTTTGTAACTCCTTATTAAGCGAAAATTCGGTAGTAAAAGCGTCAAGTTGTTTAGCTTGAAGCGGTTGTTCTTCTTGTTCCTTTTGGGGTTGTAAGCGCAGTTCTTTATTTGAACCTGACATTGGTTCAGGTGCAGCCACACGCATTACCCTTTGTAATAGCGCCGCTTGTTGTTCGTCAGGGTTTCCTGCTTGATTGGTGGTGAGTTTTGCTTGTGGGCGCAGTGATATGCGGTTAATATTATGACTGAGAGGTTGTTGTTGGCGAATATCTAATTCTGACAATTGCTCGTTTGCAGGCTGATTTTCTTGGAAGTTTGATGATTCGCGATCCGTTGTGTTTGTTTCTAAACTAAAGCCTTGTGTTGGGGTTGAAACGGGTTTAGATTTTTCCCTACTCTTGGTTGTTTGTCGATTCTCAAAAGATTTACTCGATACAGCTTTTGCCTGGACTTTGTTCTCCTTTGTCGCCAAGTTAGAAATCAATTTTCTTTGAACGGCGCCACCACTTTGCTGAACAACGTGAGTTAACTCATGGGCGAGTAATTCCTTTCCCCCATTACTTCCTGGTGAGTATTCTCCCTGACGGAAGAAAATATCTGATCCCGTTGTGAATGCGCGGGCTTGAACAGCTTGGTTTAGTTCATGAGAACGAGAATCTGTATGGATTTTTACACCGCTAAAGTTAGCCCCAAACGCCTGTTCCATTGGTTGCCGAATATCGTCCGCCATCGGCTGTCCACTCCCGCGCGCCCCTTTGATAGAACTTTCCACGTCAGAAGTAGGCGCCATACCAGCTTCTGCTGACTTACGCTGCACCATCGACTTCATTTGTACTTGTTCTTCTTCCTCTGGCATTGCCTCACGTTGCACTACTGGGGTGATGGAATTTACCAGAGGTTTGGTTTGTATTTCTTGCTCTTCGTCTGGCATTGCCTCGCGTTGCACTACTGGGGTGATGGAATTTACCAGAGGTTTGGTTTGTATTTCTTGCTCTTCGTCTGGCATTGCCTCACGTTGCACTACTGGGGTAATGGAATTTACCAGAGGTTTGGTTTGTATTTCTTGCTCTTCGTCTGGCATTGCCTCGCGTTGCACTACTGGAGTGATGGAATTTGCCAGAGGTTTGGTTTGTAATTGTTCTTCTTCTTGTGGCGCCGACTGTTGTTGCAATTGCTGCTGCCCAGCAGGGTTGCTCATGGGCTGCATCACTTGCTGTGCGACTCGATCCGCTTCCTGCTCGTAAACGTCTCCCGGCTTGTTAACTGTGAGCTTTGCTTGGGGACGCATTAATATTCGATTAAAGTCGTAGCTGGGAGGTTTTTGTACTGCTTGTTGCGAAGTAGTTTCTTTGGGCATGACATGAGGGGACTCTAAACCGAAGCCGCGTGTCGGTTGTAGTTGTGTAGATATTGAGAAGGAATTCGCGGTATCTTTTTTACCTTTACCTACTCGTTCTCTCATTTTCTTCTCCTCCTGCCCAAGCAGTAGGTTAATCGATATCTCGCCAGTACAAATATTTATAATAGCGCGACTGTGTATATGAAACAATTAGCCAAAAGTCTAAATCGAGGGCTAACGATACCTATTTAGGGTGTTCTCGCCGCGCGCGGTTCTGCCTGCCGTTCTTGACATACAAGCCTTTATAGCCTTGGAGGTCCATTTTTGAATAAGATTGAGCTTTTTCTGTTTCACTGATTCTATAGAAGTTCTAATATCTATAGAAACTAGGAGAAGGTTAATTCACTGTTCACTTGATTATTTTTAGTGTAAGTTGTGTAATCATCCTTCAAGTTGGGCAATTGCATCTACTGGTAACATATCATTCTCTATTACGGCAATAATTCCAGGTAGGTATTCGTCCATCATTGTGACATTAGCATAAACTACCCCTTCGATGAGTTCTGAAGTAAGGAAGGCGCCTTCAACATCTATACTAGTTTTAAAACGAATTTCCCCGTCGGAAAAATCTAGTTCAAAATTACCCATAACTAAACCATAATTAGCTCTGGTAAGGAATTCTGCAACGGCGCCGCGCTTTGAAGATGGCGCCGTAATTGGACAAATTGAGTAAAAAATCAATTGCTGTTCTTCGCTTCTAACTTTAGCGTAACAGTCCCACTTGCCGTTTTTACCTTGAAAAGCAAGCTGTAAAGTGTCTTTATCTGATATTTGCTCAAATTGCCAATTTTGTTTTTGAAAGAATTTAATAGTTGTCTCAAAAATATCTTTATTTGTCGTAATTCCTTCAGTAATTTCCGAAATACTTGTAGACAATTCATCAAACGCATCGGTTATTTCCCCAAAAGCTTGAGAAACTGCCTCTTCAGCTATTTTTGAGATATTATTAGTTAATTCTGTAGTAATATGCTGCTCAAAAAACTGGGAAAACTCAATATTTTGAGAAGTAAGAATGTCAGATATATCTTTATAAATACCTTTTTCAGAAATATTTAGTTGATTTGTATTAGCTAAGTCTTTGGCAAAATCAAACATTGCCTCGTTCAGTTTTTTGTTATCAATACCATCAGAGGTAATATCTGATGGTTTAAGATAAAGCCATAAAGTACTATAACCAACTTCATCTTTCTCTTGTTGCTGTTTTACTTTTAACACATACCAACTATAAGGAGATAGTAAAGGGTGGTTAGGTTGTTCTTGGCTAAGACGTTGCAGGTAAGCTAAAGCTTGCGTATTAGTTTTTGCGTATTTTGTGAGTTGGGGTAGTAAATCAGAGTCTAGACTAACCTCGATTTGAATATCGGGAGATGGGAGAAAGGCTTTACCATAAAGAGGGCTACGAATTTCTAATTTGAGGTTCAATAAAGCCTCAGCTTCGATATGTTGGTAAAGTTCGAGGCTAACTTGAAGAGTGAGACGACACTCGCTAATTTTGCGGTTTTGCTTGATTAGTGTTACATTTAGCGCACGGACTGTTAAAGGTGATACTGAAGTATCACTTAGTGTTAGCTTGGTATCGAGTTGAACATTTTTAGTTAGGGTATTCATATCGCCATAATGTGAGAAAGGAAAAAAATGTACTTAGAAAAGCTTAATTCAAAATCTTCATAGCCGCAGTCATTTCAGATTATGTGAAAAACCTAACATAAAACCTAACCCCAACTCCTTCCCTGGTAGGATACTGCTAGCAAACAGTAGTTCTGATCCCTCACCAAAACGATTTAATGGGGTTTTTGGGTTACCAGTTGGAGCGCACAACGCTCATGAAATGGTTTATTTGCCCTTAAACGAGGGGTATTATTCCTGAATCGCCAGTGGTATCTTTGTAGAAGACGGGTTGAAGGAGAGGTTTTAAACATGCAAATGAATTGTCAGATAGCTAAGGAGTCTACTAATTTTCGATTTCTCTACCTCTATTCCTTCAATGGTGTTTTTACAAGCTTAACTTCAGCTAAACTTTCTGGTGGAATTTGAGACGCATCTGGCCATATTTTCTCACAAATGTAGCGAATAATTTCGCGCACTTCTGCATCATCCCAAGGATAATCGCTCTCAGTCAAAGATTCTGTGTCAATTTCAGGATTGGCTAGGATGTATTCAAAAGCAAGCTTTAAAGTGTCTAGGTCACCCTTGGAAATTGCATTGCTCTTGATATTTTCGATGTATTCATCGTATTCGGAAAGATGATCTGCGGGCAGATCGTTTTTAATAATCCAAAACCCTGTGACATACCACAGGTAAGAACGAACCATATACTCGCTTATTTCCATATTTCTCCTAGCAAGATTCTAGTTTAGGGGATTGTATAATCTGGGGTTGTAGGTTTGCCCCAAGGGATATGTTGTACAACTTTCCATCGACCACTACTTCCTGATCCTACCCACTCAATAGTAGTTGCAGTAAGATTTATTCCTGTTACAGGTGCGGTTCCAGTCGGAAGTTTTTGGGGCTTCTTACCAGGCGGGTGAACGGTAGCCTTTGGACCTGTGCCTTTGAAGCCTTCGCCCAAATTAGGACGTGAAGTATGTTCAACAATGACCCTTTGAGGACCTGTGGGGTTGCCTCCAACACCAGGTGGCTTGCTCAAATCCATTCCTTTACCATTAATAAATGCGTCATTAAGCGCTGCATCACGGGTTTCAACCCAGTCTTTAAAGCTATTGAAGCGGGTAGAAGGCGTTGCAGGGCTGAATTTGCCATCTGGGGCAATTCCTGTGGTAATGCGATCTTTGAGGGCAGCATCGGACACCTGCGGCCCATGTCGAGCAATGCTATGACCGCTATCCGCCCTTTCTAGTTTGACTGCCTCAAAGCCCGCTTTAATTTCGTCACTTCCTTTTGTAGCTAGATTCTTAACGGCATTATTGCCCAAATCTGTAACGAGTGTTTGGATTTCGTTACCCTTCAAATCTTGACTTAGTTTCTTAACGGCATTATCACCTAAATCCGTAACTAACTTATCAATATCCTGAAGCTTCAAATCTAACCCCAGTTTTTTAACTATATCCTCGCTGCCCAAAGATTTAGCTAATTTTTTAAATTCTGCATCTACTCTTTGAAGCTCTTTTAGTTTTTCTGCATCATTTAATTTGCTTAATTTGCTTACATCTAATTCATGTTGCAAATTCCAAAGTCGTTCTTCTGGTATGCCGTTGGCTTTAGCAAAGTCTCTAATTTCATCGAGTTCTTTAACTGAACCAGGTCGTTTGCCAGCCGAACCTCCTTCTGTGATAATAGTTCCTGTTTTTCCTTCTGGCGTAGTAACTGTTCCGTTTGGATGATGAGTCAAATCTGTATCATCAAAGTGTTTAATTTCTCCACTTGCTAGTAATACCCAAGGATTTATTAAACCTTCGAGTCGGAAGCGGCGATTTTTGATGCGAATTCGGAAGGCTTTGAAGCGCATTCTATCTAATAGCGCTTGACCTAAGTCATCAAGTTTCTTGAATTGTTTACCAATTTTCGTTCCAGCGATGCCTTTGAAGAGAACTTTACCTTTTTTAATTACGTATTTAGCACCTCTAACTACGGCGCCACCAGCTTTTTTGGCAACATTCCCTGCACCTTTGGCGACTTTGCTTGCACCTTTGGCGGCAGCTTTAGCGCCTTTAGTCGCTAATTTTCCGGCTTCAAATGTTAGTAGTAAAGCAAGTTCAATGGCGCCTGCTGCTAGTGCTTTTGCTAAACTCTTACCACCGCCTTGAATATCTCCTTCCCAAGCTTTAGAGAGATAATCCCGGAGATATCCTCCGATTTTTGCGATTACTTCTGCTGCAAATACGACGGTTAAAATTTGCAGAATTGTTGGCAGTGCAGCTAAAACGGCGCCACCAGAAGCGACGATTGCGGCAATAATTACGGCAGCAGCAGCGATTAATGCACCAAGTAAAATCGGCCAGTTATCAGAGAACCACTTCTTGATGCCTTCTTTCATCAATTGCCATTTAACGTCAGCGCGCTGTTTCGGTGAGAGTCCATCGTCGGGAATTTGTTGTTGTTGGGGTTGTTGCTCACCTTCTGTTTGCTTTTGTCCTGTTTCAGACATAACTGCATCGATTGAGCGATTTTTATCACCCGAGGAAGCAAGCATTACTTCGCCTTCGCCGTTGGTTTGCTGCATTAGTTGTTCTGCAATTTCTGGCGAAAGTTCCATGTTTTGTTCAACTGTATCAACCCCAACGTTTTCTTCTGTCCAAGGCGCCTGGGGTATTTCTCCAGGTTCTGAGGTTTCTTGTGTATCCTGTGGAGAGTTTTCAACATTTGGACGGGGAATATTTACTCCTGCTTGTTCGGCTTGGGCAAGTTCTTCTGGTGATAGAGGTTTATCGAGGTCGAGTTCTCCGCCTCCTAGTAATTCTTCCAATGCTGCTGTTTCAAATTGGGAAGGCATTGCTTTGGCTGCTTCAATTAAATTACCAAAGCGTTTAATTAATTCTTTAAATTCTCCCGTGATTAACATGCCAATCACGGTCATAATTCCTTTTACGATGTCTCGTGCTAGCTCTAATAATTTGTCTAATATATTAGCAAGAAAATCTAAAACGCTTGAAATCGCTTTCTTTAAAAAGTCTGCCGCTTTATTGACAGCTTCTGTGGCTTTTTCAACTACCCCGTCAATCTTCTTGCAGAATTTATCTGATATTTCTGGGAAGGCTGCAAATACGACTTTGACAATTGCTTTGAGAACTTCTCCAAAAACTTTGATGATTCCAACTATAACTGCACGAACTGCGTCAATAATACCATTAACTACAGCTTTTACTGCATCAAAGATTGCTTTAACTACTTTACGTAAAGCATCAAAAATAGCTGATAGCGCGTCTTTTATCGCATCCCAAGCATCTTTAAAGAATCCAACAAATTTATCCCAACCTGATTTTCTCTCACTCTTTTCTTTTTCCTTTGCAGCAGCTTTTTCGTCTGCTTCTTTTTTCTTAGCAGCAGCTTCTTCTTCTGCTTTTTTCATTTCTTGGTCAACTTGACCTTCGCCTTTCTTCTTCTCGTTTTCTACTTGTTGACGCTGGTCTTTAGTGGCTTTAGATGCTTTATCTTGATATTCTTTATCGGTCTTATCTATCTCTTTTTTCCAATCTTGTTTCGCTTCGTCAACTTCTTTTTGAGCTTGCTGTTTTGTGTCTTTTTGTTTTTGTGTTGTTTCTTTGTTTAAGTCGGCAATTTGCTTATTACTTTCTTTTCGCGCGTTATCCGAATCAATATCAAATTTTTGTTTCCCAATTAAGTATTTCTCGTGTTCGGGAGCAAGTTTTTGTTGATAGTAAGGTGTTAAGCCCTGATTTACGCCATCAGCAATTTCAGGCGCCACAACTGGGAAGTCACCAGCCTTGCCTTTGTCGGCAGAAATTTTAGATAATTCTTTCTTGGCTTTAAGGGTTTCATTGCTGGGATTTGGAAAGATATTTTTATCCCCAAAATCGCGACTGGTCTCACCCATCGCTTTGCCCTTAGCTTCTTCTACTTGTTGATCAGACTTTGCTTGTTCGGCATCTATTTGTGATGGGTTTGCTTCCCCTGACATATCAACTTTCGGACGTTCTCCGGCACTGGTGCTGATATCTTTACCCTCTTTACGCTCTGATTTTGGTTCTTCTTTTTGAGGTTCTGGGTTGTGTTGTTCTTTTTTAGTATCCGGTTTTTCTTGTTGAGGTTTCGGGTCGCCTTGCTTTTGTTGAGTATCTGGTTTGTTAGTAGGTGTTTGTTTTTGTTGAGCAGGCGCCTGTTGTGGAGATTCTTGTTCGGGTGACAAACCTACAGGCGCCGGAATTTCTGGTATGGTAGCTTGAAGTTGTTGCCTTTGATTTTCAAAAGCTTTAGGTAATGCGTTCTGTGCTTCTGTATAAGTCGCGAAAGCTTGGGTAGGAGCTGTATTTTTAAGTTGCTCAATAACTTTACCTGGGTCTTCGTTATCCAAACCCACATTTTTGGGTGTAACGTTTGTTTGTGACTCAGGTAATTTATTTTTATCGTTATTATTTTCCGATGGTTGCCCAGATGCTCCTGCCCCACCCCCATTAGGAGATGGATTTGTTGCTGCACCACTCCCGCTAGGAGATGGATTTGTTGCTGCTCCATCTTCATTGCCGTTTGGTGGTGCAGTCAACCCACCTTTTTTCCCAGAAGACTGACCCTGTTCACCTTTTTCAACATTAGCCTTCCCATCTAAGTTTTCTTTTAGTTCTTGTTTATCAAGTTCTGTTTTTTTTTACTATCTTTGGGATTATTTACTGGTGTGGGATTAGAGACGGATGCTTTTGCTTGTATTTTATTTTCCTTTCGAGCAATTGTAGAAACAGATTTTCTCTGAACGGCGCCACCACTTTGCTGAACAACGTGAGTTAACTCATGGGCGAGTAATTCCTTTCCCCCATTACTTCCTGGTGAGTATTCTCCCTGACGGAAGAAAATATCTGATCCCGTTGTGAATGCGCGGGCTTGAACAGCTTGGTTTAGTTCATGAGAACGAGAATCTGTATGGATTTTTACACCGCTAAAGTTAGCCCCAAACGCCTGTTCCATTGGTTGCCGAATATCGTCCGCCATCGGCTGTCCACTCCCGCGCGCCCCTTTGATAGAACTTTCCACGTCAGAAGTAGGCGCCATACCAGCTTCTGCTGACTTACGCTGCACCATCGACTTCATTTGTACTTGTTCTTCTTCCTCTGGCATTGCCTCACGTTGCACTACTGGGGTGATGGAATTTACCAGAGGTTTGGTTTGTATTTCTTGCTCTTCCTCTGGCATTGCCTCACGTTGCACTACTGGGGTGATAGAATTTGCCAGAGATTTGGTTTGTATTTCTTGCTCTTCCTCTGGCATTGCCTCGCGTTGCACTACTGGAGTGATGGAATTTGCCAGAGGTTTGGTTTGTAATTGTTCTTCTTCCTGTGGCGCCTGCTTTTGTTGTAATTGTTGCTGCCCAGCAGGGTTGCTCATCCTTTGCATTACTTGTTGTGCAACTCGGTCAGCTTCTTGCTCGTAAACGTCTCCCGGCTTGTTAATTGTGAGTTTGGCTTGGGGACGCATTGATATTTGACTCAAGTCGTGGCTGGGAGCTTTTTGTACTGCTTGTTGCGAAGTCGCTGGTTTGGGCATGACATGAGATGACTCACCGAAGCCGCGCGTCGGTTGTAGTCGTGTAGGTATTGAGAAGGAATTCGCGGTAGCTTTTTTACCTTGACCTACTCGTTCTCTCATTTTATTCTCCTCATGCCTAAGCAGTAGGGTAATGAATGTCTCGCCAGTACAAATATTTATAATAGCGCGACTGTGTATATGAAACAATTAGCCAAAGGTCTAAATCGAGGGCTAACATCAATTAATGCTTCATGGAATATGAACACTCTTGTAAGTCAGAAGTTACCCTTATTTTGTTAGCCGACTAGCGGGTATACAGTTTGGAGTACACCTCCACTAATGATCCCCTCAACACGTATACCATTTGCGCGACCTTTTAAGTTCGGTGGTAAAGTCGTGTTATTTACTTCGGTTGTACCCTGTTGATTGATGCGTATTTTCTCTCTCTTTGGGATTTCTGTGTTTGTTAATGCGCTTTCTACTGTGTCAACAACTTTTCTTTCATCCCACCCGTCGAGAAACATTGTTTTCCCTTTTGCACACACGCTTCCTTGTCTGTTTTTATAATTTGCTTTGTATGGTCTCGTTTTTCTTGTAGTTTCATCTTCTGACGCTATCTTAGTTGTATATGTATGTTGAATAATTTTAACTGTTTGGGAGCCACTCCAAGATTTCCCTTGCCACCAAATACACCTCTTCTTCATCTTCCTGTTTTGCTAAACTGGTCAATTCTTCCTTGAACTTACCTGCTACATTGGGGACATCGGGATCATTTAATAGGTATTCAAGAATCCAGTAAATATGGACAAGATTATCCCCGTGCAATATTTCTCGGATATCATCAATGATATGTTCCCGGATGCTTAGGAAGAAAGGCAGCAAATACCCGGCAACAGGCCAGTTAATATCCTCCAACCAAGTTAGTAAATGGGGTATTATGGGTTTTACAAAGGGATAACCGAGTTCTTTAATCCTTTCGACCCTTTCCTTATCGTCTTTTTCACGTGGAAGAAGATTTAGCAACTCTTCAGAAATTCCCTCAATGGCATGAGGCGCATATATTTGCTTTAGCGTATCCAGATCGGACTCCATGTTTTAGATCCTTTCTTTTCGATTTATTTCTTTTGCTTATCAACTTTCTTTGGCTTATCAGAATAAGTACCGACGATTGCCTCCTGTACTTCCTCAGTAAAAGGATGCTTATATTTTTCTTTTCCTTCAGGAGTGTCATGCTGAGACTGCGACCATTCCAACAATTTATCATTGCTTTCTGGACGAATGGAAACATGACTATCGTTATCCCCCGATCCATTGGCAACAGCCTTCAGTTCTTTCAAGTTATCTGTTTCGATGATCTTTGCTTTTGTAATTCTAATAGGTGCCTTGTGAGGGTCTGAAAAGGTGGATAATCCTCTTTTGTTACCTGTGAGGTCTTTTGCTTTGGGGGTGAGGTTAGCATCGGTGTCACTTCCAGAACGGTATACGCGATACATCTGTATGGTAATATCCCCAGAATGATCACTTGATGACTCTGATTTCCTGTTTATTGCTTCATCTTTTTTAAACTGGGTGGCTGTCTGAAGCGGTTGCTCTTCTAAGTTTCCTGGTTTACTTTCCGTGAGTTTTGCTTGGGGACGCATTGATATTCGGCTAATATCATGTCCTAGAGAAGGTTGTTTGAAAGTTTCCTTTGACAACTGCTGATGATCTGGCTGCTTTGAATGCTGATTTGCTGATGCTGGCATAGTATCTGGTATACCAAATCCGCGCGTTGGATTTTCTAGCGTTGGAGATCTAGGTGAGGTTAATGATAAGCTTGTTTGGTTTGATGTTGCTGCTTTGTTGCGTTTGAGCATTATGCGTTTGCCTATCATTTTGCTAGTCCTCTTGGGTGGTGTCAGTTAGATGTACCCTGCACATCTGGGACAGATGTGCCACAATTAGAATATTTTTTTGATGGCGCCATTCATATAAAATCATTTAATTCATATATAATAGTTGATTTTATTTTGATGCAGCCTCGTTAGTGAGGTTTCTATCAACATCTCGCATTAGAGATTCAAAATCGCTGTTGTTGTTTCCACCTCTACTAAATAAAGACCGGATTTGATTTGTAACTCCACTGATGTCTTTGTATAACCTACCACCAACGTTGTTTACGAAGTTTTTCAGTTTCTCGAACATTCCTAATTCAGCTGTGGAATATTTATCTGTGTATGGGTAGACAATTTTTCCTTTTTCTGTTTCATAGTATTCTTCTTCAGGCATGAGCATTGATTTAAGTGGGTTTTTCTGTCTTGCCATATCAGCTTCTGTTTTCTTGTCGCTCAGGAATAATACATCAAAAATTTGTCCGTTCCAAACTGCCCAATAATGATTTTGGAAGAACCAGCGTTTGCCGTTATCACAATTTGGTTCTCTGCCTTGATATGGTGTTTTTCCGGCTTCGCTTATAAATGGTTTTTGAATGCTGCTTTGATCATCACCAACTTTTATACCTTGTATTCCAAAGTATCCTTCTGCTACTGCTTTAAATGCGCGCGCTAATGTCTGACAATCTCCTTCTAAGGTTCCTTCTAAGAGTTTTTCATGGCTCTTATTTACCATTGTGTATTTAAAGCCGATGTTTTTAAAGTTGTTGAAAAGGTTTTTTAAAATTTCTTTGGTTTCTGCTTGTTCGTTTATCCCAGCTATTAATTTTTTGGCGACTGGGTATTTTTTTAAGAATGCTTCTTTTTCTGCTGCTGCTTTTTCTTCGTCTTTTGAAGCTACAGGCGCCTTATCTTTTGATTGTACTCTTTGTAGAATATTTGTACTTGGTGCTTTATTTTGTAACACATTATCCATCTTGGCCTGTAATACGGTAAGTCGTTCCTGCCCTTGTGAGGTGATGGTGCCATGCTTGGCTTGTATTTTCAGTTTTGTGGCTTCGATTTGATGCTGCTTAAACTCTTGATTTTCGATTTCTTTGTGCGTTTCTTTATTTATGGCTTTGTTGGTTAAGGGACGCAATTGTAAGCGGTTTTGCTCTGATTCTAATTTAGAAGCAGATGATTCAACTTTGGGGCGTAGTTGTAGTGATTTTTTCATCGCTTTATCTCAGAACTTACCTGTAGATTATATTATCTTATCTATATATCGTAAGAGTCTTTTATACTTTAGTCGAATTTTTCTCTTTCCTCTGTGTCCTCTCTTGCCTCTGTGGTAAAGAGAATTACATTATCAAATATTTTGTATTGTTGATGTTGGGTTCCGTTCCTCCAACGGCACTCGCTTCAACCGGGGGAACCCCGGCAACGCGGTGCCTCCCCAACCTACGGATTATATCCAGCCTTGGATTTCTGAGTCGGTTAGGGATTTTTCTAGCTTGGTATACTCTGTACGCGCGGCACGTAATACGTGTTTCATTTGCACTGGTTCTGAGGCATCAGCAGCGAGAAATGCTGCATTTAAAGCGATGTTACGAATGTTGCCACCGGAAACATTTAGCTGTGCCAATTTGGTAGCATTTAATCCTTCGGTTGGGGTATTTTGTGGAAATATTCGGCGCCAAATTTCCGTGCGTTGAGTTGTATCTGGAAAGGGAAATTGAACGACAAAGCGGATACGTCGCATAAAAGCCGTATCGAGCGAACTTTTGAGGTTAGTTGTCAAAATAGCTAAACCTGGGTAACATTCCATACGTTGCAACAAGTAACTAACTTCAATATTGGCGTGGCGGTCGTGGCTGTCTTTAACGTCACTACGTTTACCAAATAATGCGTCTGCTTCGTCAAATAGTAAAATAACCCCTCCTTCTTCGGCGGCATCAAATACTTGTCGTAGATTTTTCTCTGTCTCACCAATATATTTACTGATAACTGACGACAAATCAATCCGGTATACGTCAAGACACAAATCATTGGCTAATACTTCTGCCGCTAATGTTTTACCTGTACCACTAGTACCTGCAAATAATGCGCTAATTCCCAGACCACGCGCATTCTTAGCTGCAAATCCCCAGGATTGATACACAGTAGCTCGTTGACGCACGTGTGCCGCAATTTCACGTAGCATTTGTTCCTGTGTACTTGATAATACTAAATCTTGCCAAGTTACTTTGGAGGTAATACGCTGGGCAAGTTCATCTAATCGTGGACGTGCTTGAACTCGGCAAGCGTCCCACAAAATATTGCCTAAATCTTTGTCTTGACCTTGCCTTAACTGAGCTGCTGCTTCTGTATAAGCCGCGCGAATCGTTGAGGGGGTAAGGTTAAACTGAGCCACTAACCTGTTGAGTTGTCCGTTTAATTGCGGCGCCAAGTCAGCTAAAGTACCTTGCCAAAGCGCTGTTTGCTCTTCTGTAGTGGGTTTGTAGACATCAAAACTAACTATTGGGCGTTGTATTTGGTGCATTCGTTCGCGGCAACTCACAAACAAAAAACCATTGACTCGCTCAATGAAACGTCCAATAGTATGAGCGCGCGCAGAGTCTGTCATCTCAATTTTGTCGTAGTCTAGCAGCAAGGCGCCTTGACTTAATATTGCCTCCCGCTCCCACAGTCGAATCAAAGTTTCCATTTCGCTAGGCGCCGATGGTATAAGTTGAGCAGGGATTATACTTAAGGACAGACCTAGCATTTTACAGACACTTGCTGCAATCGCCCTTTTAGTTATAGGTTCATTCCCGCACAGTTGCACGACGGGTACATATGGTATCTCTTTTAATGTCCCTAAGAATTCTTTTTGCGTATGCGTCCACAAAATTGATACTTGCTGTACTAGTTCCTGATGTGATGGCGCCAAATTTCCAACTTCATTCTTCGGCTCAATAATACCGATTAACCTTTCATCAACATACTCTGTACCAACGAGATAGTGTAAAATTCGTTCGTCAATTCTTAAGGGAGATAAAGTAAGGGCCCGACCTTCGCCAATTTCAATTAGGCGCCAAAAGCGTAACGGAGCATGAGGTGCAAGTGCATCCCAGTGAGCATCGGGTAATGCTGCCAAAGCTAAACTAAATGTTGGGTAAGCTCGCTGCGTATCTCCTTGAGCTGCGGCACATAAACCACTAAAGTCGCCACTAAACTCCATGCAGGCACACATTAATAATATATTAGATTCAAAGTTAGATAAACCAAAAAATTTACATACTTTGTCTAATGCTGCCGTTTCTGGCATGGCAGCAGTTGCTGCGTGTAAAGTTTGTAGCAGTAAATCTTTTTGTTCTTGTTCAACTTGATTCTCTGACCTGACGGTATATTTCTCTATCTCATAACGCACAAGGGCTAGCGCGGCTGATAGAAAACACTGGTTTGCGTCAAACCAATTCTGATTAATTGTTGTTGCATTCATCTTAGGGCAAGGTTGAGACTTCTATCCCACAAGGATTGCGTAAACTTTTGATAGTAAAATTTACCTGCTATCGATAACAGTTATTGTTATTATTTATTATTTATTATTAAAGTGTATCTATTTCCAAGATATCGGTATCATCGCTTTAAATATATTAGCCAGAAGTCGGGAATTTTAAATAGTGATGTTTGGCGAATCGTATTCCCCGTTTTTATTTTTGTAAAGTTGACTTTCTGCCCCATCTATAATGACCCTTACAAGATAGACTCCTGGCTTAACGTTTTGGAAAGCAATTGATATAGTATCAGTATCTTCTGCGCGCGTGTCTATGGGAAAAGAGTAGAAAACCGGATTCTCACTTGATATTTGATTAAGCAATAAAATAATCCGTTGGTCTTTACCTACTTTTGGAGTACATTTGACGGTAATTTCTCCAGAACGTAAATTGCCTTCATTATCTTGTTCTGATGTTACATGTTGTGGAGACGTTACATGTAACGTCTCTACAGTAATTTTCGGATGTAGTACAAATGCTGCAACGTTTGACTCGATTAAATTACAATTAGCGTGTTCTGTTCTTCGCATATTTTGATGTACAACTTGCACACTCTGTACACCCGCGCGCAAATCTGGTGGTACTAATAAACTTACTTGCCCAGCTTGAATATCAAAAGGTACAAAAAATTTATCTGTATTACCTAATCTAACTTTAGTGACATCACCATGCAATCGCTTACCACGTATTACTAATGTACTACCTACAACTATTTTTTGTTGTGATTCTGAAAAAGGCGCCGTAACTTGTTCGATATTTGGTTCAGACAACATCGCGTCAAAACCTTCTGCATTATTACTATCTTTCTCTATCAGAATCATTGACGCTTGATAAGTAGCCGAAGGTCTATAATGTGTTTGTAAAGCAGACCATATTTTAGAAGTTTCTTCCATGTTCAAAAATTCTGGACTAATTTTAATCTGCCCGATTCGCTCTGCTAAATCTGATACAGACATTCCAGTCAGTGCTTGTGAAAATACTCCTGCTGTATTTGTTTGAGACGCATTTACCAAAGTATTTTTAACTACTTCAGATGTAACTATTGATGATATATGTAACATTTGCATTACGTATCCAAGCAAAATTTCTGCCTGAAAATCTTTTGCTCCGTAGGCTGTTAACAAGTAATGTAAGTCAAGGGCTAACGGTGGATTTGTTGCACGCAGGTTACTATTTATACTTCGATGACGGGTGCGAAATTCCTGAGATACCCAGTCAACGTTACGGTTTTGCGTAACCTGATATAGGAAAAGATTGATTTGCGCGCGTTCGTCACTTCCAACTTGAATTCTATCTGGTGGCAATGCTGTTACAAGTACATCACCAACACTAGCTGCTATGGCATCACCGACTAGACCATTTTCCAGTAAGTTCTTAATTACTGCTGTAACGGTGGCTATAGAGAGCGCATTACTCATCTTGCTTCCTCATGGTAATCCCATAATTAATCTTACCTAACACTATTTATCAGGTTATTAGTAATAACTAGTTTAATATTTCTTAATCAATTCGACTTGTTTTAAGAATAATTGTAGATTGGCTACACATTTTTAGCATATTTTTTGGTTTTCGACAAAAGTATAATAGAAAATATAGATATAATAAGATATAATATATTAATATAGCGATTAAATTAAAAATAAATTATTATTAGTAGTAGTATAGTTATTAATTAACTGTTTAACTATTTAGTAGATCAAGTCTCCCAAAAAAACTTTATTAAAAATAGGATGGGTTTCCCCTAATGAACTCCCTACCATCAAATAATTCTTGGATAGGTCGCTTGATAGGTGATAACCAACGTTATCGTTTGGATAAACGGTTGGGTGGAGGTGGTATGGGAGAAGTCTTCCTCGCCACAGATACGCGCATCGGTAAAAATGTAGCCCTCAAACTGCTAAAAGATAAATTGGTCGCATCTGGCGAGATGAGAAAACGCTTTGAGCGAGAAATAGAAATTTGTGCTGCTCTACAAAGCGACCACATCATCGAAATTAGTGACTGTGGAGTTACTATTGAGGGTTATCCATTTTATGTAATGGAGTATCTACGTGGGCAAACGCTGCGTCAATTATTGATGCGCGAAAGACAATTATCACCCGAACGCACGGTCAAAATTATGACACAGGTGTGTAAGGGTTTGCAGCTTGCCCACCGAGGAATAGTTATGCAACGCGATGGGAAGAACACAGACCGCATCAAGGTTATTCATCGCGACTTAAAACCAGATAATATTTTTTTAGTTCCTACAGACTTTGGCGAGTGGGTAAAAATTTTAGATTTTGGGATTGCCAAAATTTACAATGAGTCTTCCGAACAAACACATCTCACTAAAACATTTATTGGCACGTTTCGCTATTCGTCACCCGAACAAATTCAGAACAATAGAAATATAGATGTATCTGCTGATATTTATAGTTTGGGAATCATTCTCTATGAAATGCTGAGTGCCGCAGACCCTTTTGGGTTAAGTATTCAAGGTAATAATATCAGTGAACCTTCATGGTTACTTGCTCATAGTTACGAACCACCTAGACCGTTACGCGCGCAACCTGGGTGTGAGCAATTGTCTCTAGAGTTAGAAGCTGTAGTCATAAAATGTCTGCAAAAGAATCCAATCAACCGCTTTCAATCAGCGCAAGAACTCGCTCAAGCATTGGAAGCAGCGATTAAACCCGTAACAAAAACTACTATTAATAAAAGTACAACAATTGTTCAACCAAGACCACAGCAATCCCCAAGTGGTTCTAATTACGAAACTGCTGCTAGACCAATTCAAGCATCTAACGACGAGACAGTTCATAGACCAGTACAATTACCACCGCAAAATAAATCTCAACAAGGTTCCAACGATATAACTATTAATAGACCATTACAACCACCACAAAATATATTTCAACAAGGTTCTAACGAAGAAACCATAAACAAACCTTTACATCCATCACAACAGAACTCTAAATTATTCGACGATGAAACAGTAGACAAACCCTTACAAGTACCGCAAACTCAAATTTTCCAACCACCTCAACCCCAATCTGTCCCAGAACCTGGAATTAAGACCCCCGAAGCGACTATCATGCAAACGCGACCAGCAACAAATTCAGGCAGCAAACAACCTGTAAATATAGACAATACGATTATGCAACAGTCCCCTGGTGCCGCTAATGATCCAACACCCGAAAACACAATATTCCAACCAAAACCCGAAAACACAATATTCCAACCAAAATCCGAAAACACAATATTCCAACCAAAATCCGAAAACAGAATATTCCAACCAAAACCCGAAAACAGAATATTCCAACCAAAACCCGAAAACACAATATTCCAAACAAAACCCGCTAATTATCAACCTGTACAACAGGCGCCAGAAGATACAATTTATCAGCCAAGAAAAAATAAACCAATATCTCAGAATTCTAGCAACACTTTAAAAATTATTGCCATTGCCTCGGCATTAGCACTAACATTAGGTCTTATTTCTTATTTCATTACTAGTCGCCTAAATAAAAATGATAATAATAGAAGGGCGCCGACATCTGTACTTCCTTATATAAATTCAACTTCTTAACCACAGCCAAAATTATTCAAATACTTGTATCTATTTTATGGATAAAATCAGTACTGTGGCAATAGTGGGTGGTACTCACGGAAACGAGTTGACGGGAGTTTATCTAGCCAAGAAATTTAACAATAATCCAGATTTAGTAACTCGACCGAGCTTTTCGTCTCAGGTTGTATTTGGTAATCCTAAAGCTATTGAAGAATGTAGACGATATATCGACAAAGATTTAAATCGCTGTTTTAGTCGTCCTGATTTACAAAATGCTATACTTTCTAGTTATGAGGATACGCGCGCGAAAGAAATTCAAAAAATTTTATTACCTCCGCAAGGTTTACCTGTTGATGTAATTATTGATTTACACACTACAACATCAAACATGGGATTAAGCATACTATTAAGTAGTGAGCATCCTTTTTTACTTCGATTATCTGCTTATTTAAGTTCGCTTAGTGATGAAGTAAAAGTTTGTTGTTCTCCTAAATCTCAAAACGCGGTATATCTTGATTCACTCAGTGATTTAGGTTTTGCTATCGAAGTTGGTGCTGTTCCACAAGGGGTATTAAACGCAGAATTATTTAATAAAACAGAAAAACTTGTACTTGCAGCTTTAGATTATTTTGAAGCATACAACCGACGTGAAATTCCTGGAATACCAAATGCGCTAACTATTTATAATTATACAGGCGCCATAGATTATCCAAGAAACGCGCAAGGTGAAATTGAAGCAATGATTCACCCAAAACGTCAATTTCAGGATTATCAACCGCTTAATCCGAAAGACCCAATATTTTTAACATTTGATGGTCAAGAAATTTTGTATGACGGAGCATCCACAGTTTACCCTATTTTTATTAACGAAGCAGCCTACTATGAAAAAGGAATTGCTATGTGCTTAACACAAAAAAAGACTATTAATTATAGTAATTTGTAACATAGGTGTCTCGCCTGTGCAGTTTAAATGTGCATCTAAGTCAAGTCTGGTTCCAATCATGTAATTATAATAATCATTCCCATTAATGTGAACCACGGTTCACATTTTTATGGCGCCTGGTAGAGACGTTACATGTAACCTCTCTACAACAAAATAAAA
This sequence comes from Calothrix sp. FI2-JRJ7, assembly GCA_019359675.1. Lineage (GTDB taxonomy): Bacteria > Cyanobacteriota > Cyanobacteriia > Cyanobacteriales > Nostocaceae > Dulcicalothrix. The sequence goes on along the minus strand of JAHHGX010000020.1, from coordinate 91,033 downwards.
TTATGATTTCTTGACATCAAACCATTTTTCATATAGTGTCTTGTAAATTCCATTTTCTTTAAGAGTCAACAGTGCGCTATTGATTTGCCTACGGTAAGGACTATTACTTGGTAAAACAATACCGTAGTTTTCCTCTTGAAATACTGAGCCGACAATCTCAACTTTACCTTTACCCTCGTTAGCTGCATAGTAAAGAAGTACAGGTGAGTCAAAAACTAAAGCATCGGCTTGATTTTTTAGTAAAGTTTCATAAGCATTTTCAATACTACCTACTTCAACAGCTTTAATTCTTTGCTGACGTAGAAATTCAGATGCAGTACTACCAGCAGTAGTAACCACAACCCGACCGGGTAAATCTTCGATACCACGAATATCACCCTGAAGTTGCTGCACCGTCATGGCAGTAGTAACGGTAGCTGTAAAATAAGCGACAAAAATAACACCGATAAACATCCAAATTATTGCTATCATCCGACCAAGTGGACCTTTGGGCATTTCATCAGCTTGTGTCGCTAAAGTTGCAGCTGCCCACCAAGAAGCTTTGAAAATACCGGGGAAATAAGATTTGGAAATCATTGCTTCTTGGTGATGACGCTCAAATAACCAAATAATATGGGCAGCAATTAGAATTAAAGCGCCGGCGATGCCAAGCATCTGTAAAAGCGTAGGAGAGAAAAACGTCTGTAACAGATTGGGAAAGATATTCGTTTTTTCTTCAGAACTCCTTACCAGTATTTGTAACCCTGCTGCAAACATTGGAAAAGAAAAGTCAAATTTCTTTTGCCGTTCCGCAGTGATGGAAATAGCCGCAATGCCTAAATCTACTTTATTTTGTTCAACTTGATTAAGGATATCTGGTACTGTTGGATACACCGTAAATTTAAAGGAGGCGCCCATCTCGTTAGCAACACTGCGCCATAAGTCAATACTAAACCCCGAAAGTTTATCTTTATCCTGAAACACAAAAGGAGGAATTACCCTCGTTGCAACTTGCAGCGTTTTTTTAGATGGGTTTTCTTGAGTGGCGCCGGAATAAGGATAAATTAACAATAACAGTACAAGAGCGCCAGCCAGTAGACCTTGCCAAAAAGGCACTCTAGTTAAAATTTTAATCAATTTATATAATTTATTTCTTAAAGCAATTTTCATAATTTGATAGACACATTTGCATAGTAGTATTTAAATGTCAATATACCATTTTGATGATTTATTTGCATATACTTATAGCTTTTGGCTCAACCAACCACAAAGAATTTGTGAACCACGGTTCACATTTTAAAGCTTACTCTATACACACTTAATAATAATTTTATAAACGTTTCACAAATAGTGTTACAGATGGCGATGTCGGAGACACATGCGTTGCAGAAACCCTTGCTTACTATGCAGCTATTTAATATTCATGAGTGCAGAAGCCAAGACACAAATTACTTAGATTATGACGATGTAATTCTTAAATTATTAAGAATTACATATATTTTTCAAAAAACTTGTACACCAATTCCCCTAAAATAAGGCAATATAATTTAATCGTGTTTAACTATCATTCCAAGCAAAAAGCCAATAATTGTTCCAGAAATATGACTAACAAAACTAATTTGAGGTGTAGTTAAATCGAATACTGTTTGTAGGACGATTATCAATAAAAAGCTTTGTAATTTTTTCGAGGCAATGCTACCTCTATTTTTCAACCAGTCGCGCAAAAATATAGCAACAGAAACGCCAACTAAACCCATGACGCTTCCAGAAGCACCAACTACAAAGTTTTCTTGCGAATATCCTAAAGTATGCATTAAAGTAACCGTCAGCATTGCCCCAACACCTGTAGTTAAATATACAAATAAATATTGCTTTACTCCTAAAATAAATTCTACGACACGACCAAAATAATAAAGTCCAACCATATTCATCATTAAATGCAACCAGCCAAAGTGAAGAAATGTTGCAGTCAAAAGGCGCCACCAATCTCCAGCTAATACTTGTTGTGGAACTAACGCACCTAAATTATATAAAGTATATAAGTTTGTACTACCTCCAAATCTAACTAAGAGTGCAAATGCTACTATGTTCAACCCAATAAGCAAAAATGTAGCTTTTGGCTGTCGCTTAATTTCGCTTTTTCCTATATATCTTGCTTCTTGTTTGATTTCTATAATTATTCGTTCAAGAACATCTTTATCTAGAGGGGGTAGAGTCAGCGGCGCCGTATATGGTTGAGATAGGCGCCATTCTACAGCCGTGCGAATACGTACATCTTCACAGTGAATTAAATTTAAAAATAGCTCGCGAGCAGTTTCATAATTTCCAGATGCTTGTTCAGCAGTGGCCAACCAAAAATTTTTAATAGTTTGAGGGTATATTAAAAGTGAATTGTTAAATAAGTTTGCGACTTGTTCCTTTTCTCCGCAAAATGCCAATATATATAGTTTTGCAAGATTGCGCGTCAATAAGTCTGTTTTTTCTATACTTGATTTATATTGTTGCCATACCTGTAACATTCCATTTACATCACCTATTTCTCCTAAAGAACGCAAGTACATTGCTAATAAATATGATTCTTTTGCTAGTATCTTTGGTGTAGTATTTTGTTGTATCCATAATACTAATTCTACCCAACGAGAATTAATTTGATATAAAGTAATTGCAGCAGACCTGCCAATTGGTGTTGTTGATGATTGGTAACGTTGAAAAATAACAGTAGCTTGGTCAATGAAACCCTTTTGAGCTAACTCTAATCCTTTAATTAATTCTGGTTGCTCTTTTATGCCATCTAATGGATGCAGCAGTCGCGCGAGAATGGAGAGTTTTCGAGCTTGTTTAAATTTTTGTTGAGCTAAAAGTCGATTGACATTTCCAAGTGCAATGATAGGAGTGACTATTAGTATAAGCCATAAGCTCCCACCAACTAAGCCTGCCATAGTTGGAGTAAAGTAATACAATGCTCCCGTAACAGCTAAAACAAACCCTGAAACTACAACCCAACCCGTAATCAGTCTTTTTGAACTGCGAATTGCATAAATGATTTGCAAAATGCATGATACAGAGACTGTCAAAATCAGTAAACGGTTAATATCCATAAAAAAAGTAGAGACGTTACATGTAACGTCTCTACATGAAATTTTTCTACAATAATTCTAAAATTTCTTTGGCTGCTTTGTTACATACTCCAACTTCACCTAAACTTGCGCGCATTTGCTCGTAGTCTGTTTGAAGAAGCTTTTTACGTTCAGGATTTAATAGTAGTTCCATTGCTGCTTGAACTAGGTTTTCTTTTGTTGCGCGTTCTTGAATAAATTCTGGCACTATTTCTTTCATTGCTACTAAGTTTACAGGTGAAGCGTAATCAAAAGTTACTTTTAGTATTTTTGTGCCAACCCAGTAGGTAAAGGGACTGAGACGATATAGTACTACTTGTGGAACTTTCAAAAGTCCCAATTCTAAATTTACTGTACCTGATTTGGTAATTGCTAAGTCTGCCGCAGCAAGTACTTCTTTTTGCTGACCTGATACTATTGTCGCTTGTAGTCCATATTCTTGTATTGCTGTTTCGATTTTATCTTTATAGATATCTAAAGAAAGCGGAATCCAAAAATGTACTTGCTCTAATTTTTCTTGCAATGCTTGAGCAGCTTGAAACATTACAGGTAGTACGTACTTCAATTCTTGCGGACGTGATGCTGGTACTAGTGCAATTGCAGTAATGTTATCTGCTATGTGTAAATTGGCACGTGCTGTTTGTCGAGAAGGAAATTCTTTGACTCTATCTAGTAATGGATGTCCTATCCATGTCACATTTGCTGCACGTTCTTCAAAATATTTGGCTTCATTCGGAAATATCGCTAAAAGCTTGTGACTAACGTCTATAATTCGTTTAGTGTCTTTACCTGTTAGTGTAGAAACCCAAACTTGGGGTGCTATGTAATATACTATTTTGACGTTTGGTAAATGGCGCCTTACATATTTACCTATTGCTAGATTTGGTCCCATGTAGTCGATAAGTACTACCAAATCTGGTGGATTTTGCTTTAGGTAGGCAATTGCTTGACGTTGAATTTTTAGTGTGGGCAACAGGTAAGGTAAAGCTTCTAATAATCCAAACGATGAAATTTTTTCTGTGTTACCTATTATAGTGGCGCCAGCAGATTTCATTTTTTCTCCGCCTAATGCCACTATCTCTAGTTTTAATCCAGATAAGGATGCTTGATGTAGTAATGCACGAACAAGTAAGGAACCTTGTAAGTCTCCTGATACATCACCAGTACTTATAAATATTCGCATGTCAAATAAAGTTAGAAGGTAGGGTGCGTGACGCTACCACAATTCTTAAACGAAGCAATTAGTTTAGTAGCGTCACGCACCTTATGGGTTAGGAGTTAAATACGTAATGAAGTTGATGTTGCTTAAGCAAATACAGAAGTTAAAAGCTTAGGTTTTAAATTGAAATACTAAATTTATAACTTTTAACTCCTAACTCTTAATTTGTAAGTAAGGTGCGTAACGCTATTAGATTTTTGGCTTCGTTTTTATTTTGTTGGTAGCGTCACGCACCCTACCACCCTTGTACAGACGCAATTAATCACGTCTCTACTCATCGTCTTTGAGTGCAGCTTTGCCTTTACCAGGTATTAATCCACGTCGTCCTGGCATTTGCGATAGCAGTAAGAAGCGACGTAGATGTAGTAAATGCTCGGTGTCTCCAAGCATTTCAATTTCGTCTAAAGCGTCTTTAAATGTTAGCTGTGAGCGATATAAAATACGGAAAGCTTTTTTGAGGTTTTGTAATTCTTCGGGTATGAAACCTGCGCGTTTGAGTCCAATCAAGTTCATGGCTCGAACTCTTGCTGGATTTCCTTCGATGGTCATGTATGGTGGTGCGTCTCTGTCGATACGTGCCATTCCTCCTACCATTGCGTGTCTACCAATATGTACAAATTGATGCACTCCCAATACTCCACTGAGTCTGGCGCGTGATTCAATGTATACGTGACCCGCTAGGGCAACCGAGTTAGCAATAATTACAGAGTCTTCAATTACACAATTATGACCTACGTGGACATATGCCATGAGTAGGTTTCTATTACCCACAAGTGTAGCTTCTCCGGCACCTGTGGCGCGGTTGATTGTTACATACTCGCGAATTAGGTTATCGTCGCCGATTTTAACCCAACTCAGTTCGCCGTCGTATTTTAAATCTTGTGGTTCTGTACCTATAACTGCGCCAGGGAATATTTGATTTCGTGCCCCAATTTCTGTGAACCCGTCTAGCACCACGTGGGCGCCGATTACGGTTTCGGGACCTACTTTCACATGCCCTCCAATCACAGCATAGGCACCGACTTGCACTGTAGGGTGAAGTTCCGCATTTGGATGTATTACAGCGGTAGGATGAATGAGCGTCTTCAAGGGTGCATCTCCAGAACAGTAAGCGTGCTGACTATTTGATTAATCCGTAGCCGAAGGTGTCGGTTTACCAACAAGCGTGTGTGTGAGGGCGAATAAGTTGAGAAATTTAACAGATTTTACAATATAAGTTGTAAATAACTAATTTTCTGGTATCCTTTTTGGTGAATAAGGGCACGATTGCTAACGTACCCACATTCCTGATTAAAGGCATCAGGTAACGAGTGAAAACATAAGTTCGCCTTCACATGCGAGTTGACCGTCTACTTCGGCACGAGCTTGCATTTTACCGAAACGACGCTGTTTCACCCATAACAGTTCCACAGTCATTACTAACTGGTCTCCTGGTATTACCTGACGGCGGAAACGCACTTTATCTATACCAGCAAATAAGAAAAGCCCACCTTCCAACTCTGGCACTTGTGTCATTACGACACCTCCCACTTGTGCCATAGCTTCAACTATTAACACTCCTGGCATTATTGGGCGCCCAGGAAAATGTCCTTGAAACTGTGGCTCGTTGACAGTAACATTTTTAACACCAACGGCACTTTTACCTGGTACAAAATCAATGATTTTATCTACTAAGGCAAAAGGGTAACGGTGGGGTAATATTTTTTGTATTTCTTCAATGCTGAAAACTTTTTTAGTTTCAGATTGTTGTGTAGAAGCGCTCTCTGATGCGGGTTCAGATGACCCAGGAGAGGTTACATCGGTAGTTTTGGGTTCGGTGACGATTGACATGGCACTCTGTTGATTTTTGATTTAGGATTTTTGATTTAGGATTCAAAAAGATTATAAACTGTAGCATTAATCTAAAATCTATTTATTGTCGCAGACAAATCATAAATCCAAAATCTTTTGAGCTAGTTGAACATGTAACTGATGGCTAGCTTTGTATGCCAAGAAGTGAGCTTGCGGAAATTTTCCAAGCAAACTTAAATCTCCCACTAAGTCCAAGATTTTATGACGAACTGGCTCGTTTGCAAACCTCAATGGCGGATTTAACCAACCCTCTGGTCCACAAACAAGTGCATTCTCCAAGTTTCCACCTTTAATTAATCCAGACTTTTGTAAGTACTCAATTTGGTCTAACAGTCCAAATGTACGAGCTGGCGCTATTTCCGTTACGAAACTTTTATCAGAATAATCTTCTGATGTGGGCATTGTCCAACTGTACCATTGATTACCAATTGCAGGTAAGTCAAAATCAATACCGTATGTAAACCTCGTTTCTGGTGCTGGCATCGCACAAACGAAAGCATCTTCGTGTCTTACCCAAATTGGTTCATTGATAACAATCGTTTCTTCTTTATGAGATGATTGTGTTAATAAACCTACCTTCCCAATGCTTTCTGCCCACACTAAAGCTGATCCGTCAAGAAGCGGGACTTCTGGTCCATCAATTTCGATACGCGCGTTATCAACACCACAACCTGCCAAAGCAGCTAATATATGCTCGACGGTACGGATGTGAATTTCGTTTTTACCTAGTTGAGTTGAAAGTACAGTATGGTTTACTGCTGCTACTTGTGCTGGAATAATTGGGGATTCTGGTAAATCCACTCTCACAAAGTAGCGTCCACTTCCAGGCACCGCGTTTTTGATGGTTACATGTGTGGTAACACCACTGTGCAGTCCCACTCCTGTTTGGAGGATTTCTGCGGCTAAAGTATGTTGTTGCATTCGCTTGGGTCAAGGGTATGGTAATAACGTCGTTAAACGTCATCAAAAGTCAATATTCATACAGTAAACTTTTGACTCCGGATTTTTAACTAGAAAAAGACTTATCAAAAAAGTATTAAGTAAATACAACTATTTGACAAGTCAACTAACTAACAGAAAGTAAAGAGTTATGAGTTATGAGTCTTAATTCCTAACTCTGCGCCTCCGCGCCTCCTAACTTTTAATTAAAATCTTTCCCCAATACCAAAGTTGATACGGCTATCACCATCGTTGTTTATACCGTAGTCGATACGGATTGGTCCTAATGGCGATTGGACGCGCACACCTAAGCCGTAGCCGTACCCTGTACCGTTTTTGTTCAATACTTCGGCTGGTCGGGTACTGGTGCCTAAATCACTACCTACATCGAAGAATAAGGCGCCGCTTACTACTGAGAATACTGGGAAGCGATATTCGACAGATGCCTGTACGTAACTGCGACCACTACCTAGTTGTCCTTCTTCGTAACCCCGAACTGAGTTACTACCACCTAATGAGAATGCTTCGTAAGGTGGCAAGTCTCCTAGGATGGTTCCTCCTTGGAAGTTGAAGGCTAAAGCTTGAGGACCTTTAGTAAAATTAGTAAAGTTAACTGGGATGTAATAACTGTAGCTACCGCGTAAACGGGTTAGGAAAATATTACCTAGTCCTACTGGTACTGATTGGTCTACACCAAAGCGCAATAATGAACCACTAGTTGGCTGTAGAGGGTTATTACGTTTGTCGCGTGAGGCGCCTAGTTGTAAAAATAATAAATCGTCTTCACCAATACCTGATGCACTAAGTTCAACTTCTCTATTTGGGTCTAAATTGACTCTTCCGACTCTTCTCTTATCTCCGTCAAAATCTGTAGTTGCAACTCTTTGGTACTGTAAACCCGCAGAAGCTACCCATTCTGCTGCCCTAAAAGGATTTGAGGACAAAGGACGAGTAAATGTAACACCTCCCCCTGTTCTCACAACACGTGGACGGTCTCCACCTTCGGTTGGATTATTTGGGTCAAATGTTTCGATGTTATCGTCTTTGCCTTCAAAAAGAAGTGATATCGACTGTCGTCGAAACGCATTGATTGTATATGAGGTTCTGTACGGGTCTCCGGCTATCCAAGGGTCGGTAAACCGAACATCGAATAATAAATCACGTGTGGAAAGCTGTAATTCGGCGCCTAATTTCTGGTTTCTACCGTTGAGGTTTTGCTGCTGGTAACTGATGGTACCAAACAAACCGCTTGCGGAACTTATACCTGCACCTGCTGCTATCGAACCACTGTTACGCTCTACAACGTTGACAACAACATCAACTTTACTTGGGTCACTGCCTGGGTCAAGCGATACGTTAACGTCTTCAAAAAGCCCTAGTCCAAATACTCGCTGCAAGTCTCTTTGGACTATGTTGCGGTTAAAGATTGTGCCAGGTTTTAGTTCTAACTCCCGCGTCACAATATACGTCTGTGTACTGCCACGAATTGGTTCACCTTTTTCGTTGGTTTCTTGACCGTCTTTATTACGGAATCTAACGCGAATGTTTTCAACAACCCCTTCTGCTACTTGTAACGTCACTACACCATTTTCTGCTACTTGAGGGGCGCCGATAATGTTTGCCAGTACAAAACCTTGGTCTTGATAGCGTTTGGTTAATGTTTTAATTCCTTCTTGTAAATCACGTAGGTTAAGAATTCTGCCGTACTGTTCTTTAAATATTTTATCGATTTCAGTTGCAGGTAATACTGAAGCAACATTTGTACCTGGATTAGCTTGAAGTTGAACTTTTGTCAAGACAGGGTTTTGTTGAACAACAAAGCTAACGCGCACACCTAGCGGTGTATCTTCTGGTAAGGCTTGTACGTTTGAGAAGAAGCCAGTTGCAAAAATCGAGTTAATGTCTTCTTGTAATTGTGAGCGTGTTGTGGTGCGTCCTGCTTGCGTCCGAATTACACGATACACTTCTTTTTCAAGCTCAGGCGCCAATTGTCCGCTTTGAGGTCTAACTGACACCTCTGATACCAAAACGCGCGGTTCTGTTGGGGCAGGTGTTTGACTCGGTTGATTTTGCGGAGGCAGGTTAAATTGAGGCGTTGAAGGATTTTCTGGCGCCGGAGATTGTTGAGGAACTTGTTGAGGAACCTGTTGAGGAACTTGTTGAGGAACCTGTTGAGGAACCTGTTGAGGAACCTGTTGAGGAACCTGTTGAGGAACTTGTTGAGGAACTTGTTGAGGAACTTGTTGCTGCGATGGTGTTTCTGGCACTATCGGTGGTAGCGGCGTCTGCTGGTTTGGAACCGTATTAGGTATTTGGTTTGGTTGCTGTTGAATTGGTTGCTGTTGAATTGGTTGCTGTTGAATGGGGTTAGGTAGTGGAGTTGGAACTTGACTCGTTGGAGAAAGTTTTATTTGACTACCATTTGGCGCCGCAGTATTTGGTTTGGCACTAGCAGGTATTGTTTTTAAAGCCTCAGATGCTGCTGGAAAAACTGCAACTACCTGATGCCCAGTATCAACAGTTGGAGCTGAGGTTGCAACTTGATTGGTCTTGTTGCTACTTTGTATTAATTTCTGTACTAATTTCTGCTGCGGAGTTTGTGCATTTGCAATCGAACTGGCTAGCGGTGCGGTAATTGCCACCACAGTCACTAAAACGGGAGATAAGCGCATTTTATCTAGTTTCCTCTTCACGTCCACACACCATCAAAAAAAGTAGTTAATGTCGGTAGTTAATAGTAAGCGATTCGCGTTTGTGACGTTAGTCATCAGCTAATGTTTACTAGTTAACGGCTAATAGTCAAGGCTAGCAACTACGCATGTTAACCGAAACTATAAAAGAACGAGTAATAAGCTCAAATAGATTAATTTTTGGTTTCCACTGCCTTTAATACGCGATTTAGAACCTCCTGATAAGCATTTTCGACATTTCCCATATCTCGACGAAAGCGGTCTTTGTCAAGAACTCGACGGTCGGGGTCAGTTTGTTGTGAGGTATCCCACAAACGACATGTATCGGGACTAATTTCGTCTGCCAGCAGAATTTGCTGTTGTGAGTCCAAACCAAACTCCAGTTTAAAGTCAACTAAGGTTATATCGCAGCGCACCCAAAAGTCACGTAAAAACTGATTGATGTCTAATGCTAGATGAGTTACTTGCTCTACTTGTTCCACAGTAGCAAGTTCAAGTAATAATAAGCGCTCGCGTGTTAAAAGTGGGTCACCTAGCTGGTCATTTTTATAATAAAATTCCACCAAAGGTTTAGATAGCATTGTTCCTAGCGCTAATCCTGTTTGTTGGCACAAGCTGCCTGCGGCAATATTTCGCACTACAACTTCTAGTGGAATAATTTTTACTGCCTTAACCCGCATTTGGTTCGGCGCCGGAGTATCAATGTAATGGGTCTTAATACCCAACGCTTCTAGTTCTTGAAAAAGCTTGCTAGATATGGTACAATTGATAACTCCCTTGTTAAGAATGCTACCACGCTTCTGAGCGTTAAACGCGGTGGCATCGTCTTTGTAGTCGGCAAGCAAAATATCAGGTTCTTCCGTAGAGTAGATAATTTTGGCTTTGCCTTCGTATAACTTAGTGTGAACAGGCATGATAGAAAATTAGATATCTGGGCGTTCGACGCTTTGATGCTTTGGGCTTAACCATTTTATCTTTAGTTGTCCCAAACGTGCGTTAAAAATTCCCATAAAGGCGCCTGACTTACCTCTAGTATATGGAAATAACCAAATAATAAATTTTCTGCTTTGTAGCTATTGTATCTAAGTATATTGCGATTAAAAAGTATTCACGCAATTTATAAAATCAGTTAATTCGCGGATGTCAAGATAGAAATGTAACAAGTTAAATAGTAATTATTGATACTTATTACTTCAACTAATTACGGGATAATGATAATTAATATTAATTTTATACAAGAAATATTATCAATAAGTATAAAAATGCATCTAGTGGCATTATAGCTACACTAATCTTCCCCACATTATATAAATACAGGGTTTTTCAAATGGAGGCAGCACAAGTGAACAAAGACGATTTTCTCTACCCTCGTAGCCGTTACTATGGTCAAGTAAAACCAGAAAACTTGGTATTTAATGCCAATTTGCAAGAGTTCGCACAGAAAATTAGCTTTATTTGCAGCTTGGAAACTTCTGGGAAAATATCTCCCGAAGATGCGTATGAACAGATTAAGGCACTGTGGAAGCAGTTAAAACAAGCGAAGGAAGAGTTACATATTGGTGAGAATCCTTTTGGCAATACGAATTTGGAATAAATTGTAAGGTAAGGTGCGTGACGCTACTAAGTTAAAGCTTCGTTTAAAGGTTGTTGGTAGCGTCACACACCCTACTTGCTACTCATTGTCCATACTCCGTCCCATGAACTTGATGGGGGTTGATTTAGGTAATTGCGGGCGCGTTCGAGATGAACGTCTGTGGTATGGTCGAAAGGTTTGAGTTGTTTAGCTGCTTCAAAGCAAATAACTGCGTCTCGGAAGTTACGTGATAAGTACGCGGAACGTCCTGCATGATAGTGTGATAAGAATTCTTGGGTTTTATCATCTAGCGGTTTGCTACGGTCGCCAATTAGTTCGTATATATTAACGGCTTGGTGTTTTCCTTTGACACGGATTTTATCGAGTTGACGTACCCAAATTCGTTCACTACAAAGTTGATACGTAAATTCGCTTAATACGATGTCGCAACCGTATTCTTTTGTTACTGTTTCTAATCGGGAACTTAAATTTACTCCGTCGCCGATAACTGTGTAGTCCATGCGTTTGTGTGAGCCGATATTACCTGAAACAACTTCGCCTGAACTAATACCTATACCTATATGTATTATTGGTTGTTCTTGTATAATTCGACGCTGGTTAAATTCTTCTAGTCGGCATCGCATTTCTAAGGCTGCTTGTACTGCTTTCCATGCATGATTCTCATTTAATGGTAATGGGGCACCGAAAACTGCCATTAAGGCATCACCAATAAATTTATCTAAGGTTCCTTCGTGATTAAATACTGCTTCAACCATTGTTCCAAAATATTGGTTGAGTAGCGAAACTACTTCAGCGGCGCCAAGATTTTCTGTAAGTGTGGTGTATCCTCTGATATCAGAAAATAAAATAGTAACTTCTTTACGCTCACCTACCATTAATGCATCTTCGCCTAACGCCATGACTTGTTCTGCAACATGAGGCGTTAAATATCTATACATAGTGGTTTTCATCCGCTTCTCGCGACTGATATCCTCTAAAACTACAAGTCCACCGCGTACACCTCCCTCTGGATTTGTCAAGGGGTTTACGGTTAAATTTATACTGCGCTCAATAGATTCAATCTGCGAAGCTCGTAGTAATTCTGACTGTGGAGTTAAGGGATGATTCCAAGGAATAAATATATCTTGATTGTTACGGTCGCGTATCGCTAGTATTGAGCATTGTATCGAACTCGAATTAGATAACACATCTGTCGCATCTTCTGTTATTGCAGCTTTTGCACGGGATGTAGGTATTTTACCCGGCGCCTTTGAAGAAGTAGTTTGGTCTGTAAAGCTATTTTCTGGCTGAACTTGAGTATATGTATAAATTCCTACTATTAAATTTTGTTCGGGTACATAATGCCTAGCTCCTAACGTTAAGCTGTCTTGGAGCCGCATTTGTAAATTGTCAATTGGTACTACATCCCAAACTAGGCGCCCAATTAGATTCTGTTCCCATAAGGGTTTATTATATTTACTATAAGCATCACTTAGAGGACATCCGAGTAACTCTAGGGCTGCATCATTAATTGTAACAATTCGTCCTTCCATATCGGTTGAAATAACGGCGTCAGAAAGACTTTGTAAAATATCTTTTTGATACTGTTTTTCAAGCAATACATTTTCAAACAAACGCGCGTTTTCGAGTGCGATACCCGCTTGGATGTTAAAAGCGCGCATAAATTCTTCATCTGAAGCAGTAAAGCTGCCTTGCTGCTTATTGATTAACTGCGTAACTCCAATTAACTCGTTTGCGGAATTGAATACAGGTAAACACAGAATATTCCGTGTCATGTAACCTGTTTTTCTGTCGGTAGTAGGGTCAAAACGGGGGTCTTTATAGGCATCAGGAATATTTAGAGCGTCACCTGTCGATGCAACATAACCTACAATTCCACGATTTGAGGGAATTCTGATTTCCATCATTGTTTCCTCATCTGCTGCTGCGACTTTCGTCCACAGTTCGTTCATTTCTTTGCGGTGTAAAAATAACGTACTGCGGTCAGCTTGCATGAGGATGCGCGCTTGTTCCATGACTATTTGCAAAGTTGCTTCTAAATCTAAACTTTGCCCTAAAGTTTGAGTTGCGCGTAGTAAAGCTGTGGCGCCACGTTGGTTACGTGCGGCAACATAAAAAGACTGACAGCTTTCCAAAATAATGCCTATGGACTCAGCAAAGTCACGAAACCGTCGTTCGTCTTCTTGGTCAAACGGCGTATCACCTGCTTTATTTGCCAGTTGCACAACTGCGACAGTCTGCTTTTTGCTGCTGATTACGGGCATACACAAAATATTTTTGATTTTGTAGCCCATTTGTTTTTCTAATTCGGGACTAAATAGAGGGTGACTTGAAGTATCAGAAATATTCAAGTATTGACCCGTACTAGCTACATGTCCAGGAATTCCAACAGTGATAGGAGTCCTAATTTCTAGTGGTTTATGGACGTTTTCCTGTACTATTTTCGTCCATAATTGATTTTTATCGTAATCAACTAGAAAGATAGTAGTGTGTTCGGCTTGAAGAATTTGACCGATTTTGAGGGTTATGGCTTCTAAAACCCTCTCTAGCATTGTTTCTAGAGCTTCATTGTTAATTAACTCTATCGCACGCAGAAATTGTTGAAATTCGGCGGTGATAAAGTCAAGCAAACAAACGAATTCAGTGACAGACAGATCTTTAACGCGACGTAAAAGGGCATGAGTACGGTTTACCTGTGTCAGTTCAGTTAAAGTAGCCAAGACGCTACCGGGACTGGGAAGTGTCATGGGAGTGTGGGATAAAAGAAGTTTATATTGCTAGCTTTAGATTTTAGGGGTTGGATTGTAAATAACAAATTTAAGTATTAGATTTTTCTCCATTTATTGCAATATATACTGATACGCACAATTTGGTTAATTAATTTAATTAATTTATAAGTACTAATCATATTTTAGTACGTAAACAAACACAGATGGAATTCTAGAAATGTTTCCATCTGTATTTTTTGCATCTTAGAAACCCAGTTTCTAGGCATATATCGTTTTTATGAGAAGATTTCAACAAAGAAACCGGGTTTCTTACTGGCAAGTTAAGCCACAACTTTCTGTTTTACCGAATAAACGACTTTTCGGTAATATGACTGTAATTGGCTTGTCGCTGCTGCCCATCCCCATTTTTCGGCTTCACTGCGAGCATTTTGACGAATAGTTTCACGTTCTTGTTTTTCGGATAGTAATCTAATTGTTGCGGCAATGGCGCCTGCATCCGAGGTATTAGGGTCAAATAAATAACCATTAACTCCATCAGTAACAATATCAGGAATACCACCAGAGCGTGCGGCAACTACAGGACACCCAGCGGCCATTGCTTCGAGTAGTACTAAACCTAGAGTTTCGGTACGTGATGGAAAAATAAACGCATCAGCGCTAGCAAATGCACTGCCTAACTCTACCCCTGTTAAATAGCCTACAAAAAATGTATTCGTACCAGCAAAGTGTTTTTCTAAAGCTTGACGGTGTGGTCCATCCCCTACTAAAGCCAACCGTGCATCTGGTATAGCTTCTAATATTGGTTTTATCCGCTCTATTTCTTTTTCTGCTGACAGGCGCCCGACATAAAGTAATAATGGACTAAGAGGAGAATTTTGTGATAAGTGGGCGCGCATGACCTGACTAGCTCGAATTGGGTGAAATGTCTCAGTGTCAACACCCCGTTGCCATAAATCTACCCGTTCGATACCATGCCCAGTAAGCTCGTCACACATTGCGGTTGAAGTACACAAATTTAAAGCGGCTTGGTTATGTGCTACTTTTAACAATTCCCACAATAACCCTTCGAGCATCCCCAAACCGTAGTGTTGAAGGTATTGTGGTAAATGAGTGTGGTAAGAGGCGACGAGGGGAATATCATTGATTTTGCTATGAAATATCCCAGATAGTCCCAAAACTGCCGGGTTAACAACGTGAATTATATCAGGTTGAAAATTATCAACAGCTTCACCAATCGCGGGACGCGGTAATGCCATTTTGAGTTCAGGATACAAAGGTAGGGGAAAACCTGAGACACCATAAATTTGCGCTCCTTTATATTCGGTCATTCCACCTTCAGGACAAACAACCAATACTTGGTCACCATTGCGTTGCAAATGGTCAACGGTATGACTTAAGCGCGTCACAATGCCATCGACCTTGGGCAAAAAGGTTTCCGTGAACAGGGCTATTTTCATAATGAGTCGTTTGTCGATTGGTTTAGATAATTCTAATTTTTCTACAATTGCTGCATCTAGAACTAAATAAACATTTATTTAAAATTTTCTATGTAGAGACGTGTAATCCGAAGGATTTCCCGTAGGGATTAATCACGTCTCTACAGAAAGGTTTATTCCCAAGCGCTTCTGAGATAAAAAGAGGGTGAGAGTAGAGCAGGAATAAGCTTTTACTCTTTGCCCAGTGCTATCTATGCCACTTAACCTTCGGTAAAATCTCGTTTTTGTCAACGCGATTTTGATACTTGACGGCAAAGTTTAATAGCGAATCAAGTAACGAATCTGAGAGGTAATGTGGTTGTAGCCCCAAATCTAGTAATTTGGTATTAATGGCGTTGAAGTAGTGTTCCTCTTTTTCAATTCGGGGATTGTCAAGATTGTGGATTTCTACATTCAAACCGACTGCGTTACCAGCTTTTTTCACCATATAAGCCAAGTCACCAACGCTAAATAGTTCGGTAAATTGGTTGAATACGCGGAATTCTCCTTGCGACGCAGGATTTGCAATAGCAATTTCGATACAGCGCACGGTGTCACGAATATCTAAAAAGCCGCGTGTTTGTCCACCTTTACCGTAAACAGTTAACGGGTGTCCAATTGCTGCTTGAATACAAAAACGATTTAACGCAGTGCCAAACACACCGTCATAGTCGAGACGGTTGATTAACATTTCGTCCATTCCCGTTTCTTCGGTTAAAACACCATATACCACCCCTTGGTTAAGGTCGGTTGCACGTAAACCCCAAATTCGGCAGGCAAAGTGAATGTTGTGGCTGTCGTGAACTTTACTCAGGTGATACATTGAACCAGGCTGTTTTGGATACGGTAGGGTATCTTTACGCCCATTGTGTTCGATAGTGATATAGCCTTCCTCAATATCGATGTTTGGAGTACCATATTCACCCATCGTCCCCAACTTAACCAAATGGCAGTCGGGGAAATCCTCTTTCATCGCGTAAAGCAAATTCAAAGTACCAACTACGTTATTGACCTGCGTAACCACAGCGTGTTCGCGGTCAATCATTGAAAACGGCGCCGAGCGCTGTTCACCAAAATGCACGATTGCAGTTGGTTCAAACGTATGCAGCGCCTTCTTCAAGAACTCGTAGTTTGTAATATCGCCAACGAATAGGTCGATATTTTTACCCGTCAAATCTTTCCAGCGCTGGAGACGTTGCTGAATCGAGGCGATAGGCGTAAGCGTTTCGACACCCAACTCGTTGTCCCAGTGCCGTCGCACCAAGCTATCTAATATCGCAACTTCATAACCTCGATTAGAAAGATATAGAGCGGTTGCCCAACCGCAATAACCATCGCCACCAATAACCAGGACTTTCATTTTCACCAGTTTTTACTCGCTGATAGCTTAATCTATCACCCTTTGTGGCCCCTATATTCCATTTTTGTGACAGATTGCTATGTTCATTGCCTCAAATTGTAAACAAATATTACGAAATTGCCGTCAAAACGTTTTAGCATATTGACAACTGGAAAACTAAGCGATAACTTGAAATACATACCCGGGTAAGACCGTTAACAAGTTATATGCAAGCTAAGCAAAAGGTTACGCTATATCTATCGCCAGAACTGCATAGGAGATTAAAAATCCGTGCAGCAGTTGATTCTGAGCCGATGTCCGAACTTGCGGAGAGAGCGTTAGTTTTCTACCTAAAAAATTCGGAGTTAATTGACGAAATCGAATCATCATACGGAAGAACACATCGAGTTTATTCATGTCCAAGTTGCGACAGTTCGCTCGTAATACGTGACGGAGAACTGGTGTCACTGGGAAACCAGCCAGGACTTATCGAGCATCTCACTTTAGAGGAAATCGATGAGGAAGAGGAATCTTCAAAGGGAGAGGAATTAGTTCCTTGTTTGAAGTAAGTGACAAATGTTAGTTCGTTCCGGCACCAAAAGTAAAGTGAACGCGGTGTTCTAATCTCAGTCCAGGTCTCAAGAAGGTCGATGTATGAAAGAAGAGCTAAACATTCTAATTCAGGCTCAGTACCCCCTAATATATCTTGTGACCTCAGAGGAAGAGCGGGCAGAGCTATCAATTTCTGCAATTGCCCAGTCCTCGAAGCCGCAACGGCGGGTATATGTGTGGACAGTAACTCATGGAATAGTTGAGTACGGTCAGCCAAGAAACGTAACCCAGCACAATACCGTTTCACCCGAAGCGGCGATTGAGTGGATAATTCGCCAGAAAGAACCTGCTATATTTATACTTAAAGATTTACATCCATTTATTGATGCACCTGCGACAACCAGGTCTTTGCGCGATGCCATAGCATCCTTCAAAGGTACTAATAAAAATATTATATTAATGTCGCCGATGCAGCAAGTGCCCATTGAGTTGGAGAAAGAAGTAGTAGTTCTTGACTTCCAACTCCCTGACATGGGTGAATTAAATAAAGTTTTAACATATCATATAGACCAAAATCGCGGTCGTCGTTTAACAACTGAAGCAAGAGAGAAGCTTTTACGAGCAGCTTTAGGTTTAACAAAAGACGAAGCTGAAAAAGTCTACCGTAAGGCACAGGTAACTACAGGGCGCTTGACGGAAGATGAAGTAAACATAGTTTTATCTGAGAAAAAACAGTTAATCCGACGCAATGGTATTCTAGAGTACATCGAAGAAGATGAAACCATTGAAGCGGTAGGTGGGTTAGAAGAACTGAAGAAGTGGTTAACACAGCGCTCGAACGCATTTACCGAAAGAGCCAGAGAGTATGGACTACCCCAACCAAAAGGGATGTTAATACTAGGTGTTCCTGGGTGTGGTAAATCGTTAATAGCCAAAACAACTTCTCGGTTGTGGGGTCTACCACTGTTACGCTTAGATATGGGAAGAGTGTACGATGGTTCAATGGTTGGTCGTTCAGAGGCTAACTTACGGAACGCATTAAAAACAGCCGAATCTATTTCTCCAGCAATATTGTTTATCGATGAGTTGGATAAATCCTTTGCAGGCAGTTCGGGTTCCGGTGACTCCGATGGCGGAACATCGAGTCGAATCTTCGGTTCATTCTTGACCTGGATGCAAGAGAAAAAATCTCCAGTATTCGTGATGGCAACAGCCAACCGAGTTGAAAGATTGCCAGGAGAATTCTTGCGGAAAGGTCGGTTTGACGAAATATTCTTCGTAGACTTACCTACACCCGAAGAACGTCAAGATATATACAGAATTCACCTAACGAAACGCCGGACAGACATATCCCGCTTCGACCTACCACAACTGGCGAAGATGTCCGATGGATTTTCGGGAGCAGAAATTGAACAAGCGTTAGTCGCAGCGATGTACGAAGCATTCGCCCAAGACCGCGAGTTCACACAACTAGATATTATTGCTGCACTAAAAGCCACATTGCCATTGTCTCGAACGATGCAAGAGCAGGTAACAGCCCTGCGAGACTGGGCAAGACAGCGTGCGCGACCCGCAGCGTCCTCCGTAGCTGAATATCAGCGAATGGAGTTCTAAAAAGCTTTCCTCTGCTACCACAGGGGGAAAGGCTAGTCTCAAAAGCTAGCGCCGAATGAAAAAAGCCGCAACTTAATACATTTAAGCTGCGACGAACGATAGAAACGTCTTAAATTATCTATCTTCTCTTTGGAGGAAACCCAAATGTCTCATTTTAGCACACTCCGTACCAAAATCACCGACGCAGAAATCCTCAAAGCATCACTGCGTGACCTAGGTATTTCCGTTAAAACCGAAGCAGATGTTCGTGGTTACAACGGTCAGCGCGTTCGCTCTGATATCGTTGCTGTTCTCGAAGGCGAATATGACTTAGGTTGGTCACGCAACAGCGATGGTTCCTTCGACTTGATTGCAGACCTTTGGGGCGTTGCTAAAAAGCACAACCAAACCGAATTAATCAACTCGATTAACCAAAAGTACGCTGTAAACAAAACATTATCAGAAGTTAAGCAACGCGGTTTGCAAAACGCTAACGTTAAGTTGGTATTGCAATAAGCATTTCTGCGCGTTCCCAAAGCTGCACGGGTTAACCTACATTGGTAGCGGTTGACCCGCTTTTTTAAAAGGACTAGGAGGCATTAACTCCTGGTCCATATTTTTTTGTTCGTACTAAGGACTTTAGTCCTTCCCTTTCCGTTCATAAACTTAATTTAGCATTTCTTAACAGTTAATCAAGTCGTCTACGCTTCACTTACAAAAAATCTAATTGTTCATCTTGTGGAGCGGGCTTAAGATTGCCCGCCTTACTTTGATGTTGAATCAAGGGACGGGCAAGGATGCCCATCCCACAAGATGCTACTTAAATATTTACCATTTTTCTAAGAAGAGGTAACTTTTTAAGCGGAAGCACAATCAATAACGAACTAAGTACCAACAACAAACCATAAATAACATTTAACACCAAACTGTTAGATAAAATTAAGCCACGAAAATATGGAATAGTTACGGCGCCTACAAATCTATGAACAAGATATATACCAAGCGTACTAGCACCAATTATTGCCAAGCAGTGATTAACCTTTTTATTTGCATAAGTGAGCTTAGAAAAAAACAGAAAAGTCGAAACTGACATGATTAGCGTCATTATAGAGTAGTAGCCATTCCACACAGTGTCATAAAAAGTATTGGACGAAACAGTCATTAAAACGCCGTACAGAAATAACACAAATAAAGCAGTCAAAAAAGATGTGACTAGCACTCTGGTTGACACATTGATTTTGTTGCTTTTAATTTTTTCAGAGAGAATGGCGCCAACAATAAAATAAAACAAAGTATAGCTGTAGTTTCCAAATGGATTTACCATAGGAAAGAAATCAAAAGAATTATCATTAAGATAGTTAGATCCAAAAACAAATTTGGCTGAATTTAACAAGCTAATCAAAAATAAGTTACCGAAAGAAAAAACAAAAACGATACAGCAAAATAATTTTAGAAGCTTACGTCCAGGAACATCATAAAATTCCTTTAGAAATGGAAACAGCAAATATACTGATATTAATGCTTTCAAAAACCATAAATGGTCACTTGTTCCTTCTTTCAAAAAAAACCATGCCATCAAGAACTCTTTTATAGAATATGAAACTCCTTCAATGGGAATAAATATTACTGAGTAAAGAAAACTCCACACAGAAATCAGGATATATAGATAAAGTACTTTTTTAAGATGGCTTCTAAGATTGTATGACTTATTTAATAACAAAGCCCCATTTACCATAAAAAATAATGGAACTGCAATACTTGAGGTACCATAAAAAAAGTAATTTATATAGACTCCAAAATTTGGATTATTGAGAATATTGCTATTAAGATTGTTGTAATGATATATACAAACCAAGTAAATAGCCAAAGCTTTAATCGCATCGTAATAATAAATCCTATTCTTTGTTTTTTCTTTGTTTATATATATTGGAGAAAGCTGTACCATACGAAAATCACTCAGTATTCTATAAAATTATATTATCACTTCAGCAGTATGAAACTATAAACTGAGGACTGAAGCTGGTTGCAAAAATTTGATACTTAAAATATTAAATTTATAGATACATAAAGTGCATTTAAACAGCAATAACCTAAAAAATAGTCATAGCTAAATCGCGCGTTTCGTGCTAAAAGTTCTACAATGTTCAGCAGAGTAGTAACGATACCCTGTAAAATCATCTACATGTAACTAAGTATTCTACTATTACGACAATATGTATAGAAGTTCGCGCATTTTTTAAAAATTATGTAGGACTTATTTTTATAAATTGAGTAACCGATAATATACTTTGAATGCTATGAGAAAAATAATTGTTTTTGCTACTATTATAAGTTTGACAATTAGTACCAATTTGGCTTATGCACAAACGCGAAATCTGTCTAATAGTGTGAAAACCTCTTCTCAAAACAAAATTAACCCTAATAAGCCAAATGAAGTGAAACCACCAAAAAAATCGACTTATAAAAATAATAGTCGAGTCGATGAAAGCAAACTTATTTCTAGAGAAGTAGCAATTGGTGAGTTAAAAGATAGCGCCACACTTATTAAAGCTGAACGTAAACCTTGGAAAGATTACCAAAAAGGAACTAATGGCATTTTTCACGATATTAATGGGAATCGTCAAATTTGGGAAGTAGAGGTAAATTTCCCGAAGGGAGCAGATTTTGGAATGGCTTATTGTAAGCGAGATGCAAAAGCTAAAAAAATAGTTGACGCAGAAACGAATAAAGTATTAGCTTTTGAAATCCGTTGTAACAAGGAGAATTTAGTATACATGAAATAAACAAACAGGGTTACATAAGTAAATTTTATACTCATAAGAGGCGCCTTTTTTGAGAAAGTATGTTGTAGAGACCGAATTAATACGGTTGATATTATGTGATATTTTTTACAATCTTTGCAAGGTCATTTAATTTAAATATATTTTCAATAGCTTGCTAGAAGTCTTTTTTATGTCTTTAAGAAGATGAATTTAGCATGTCAACTCAATTTGATAATTGTTAGATAAAGTACTTATAACTTCCGTATGATGAATGTTGATTGCTCTCAATACAATATAAGTTTAATAATATTACTCTTTTGGAGATAAATATATTTACCTGATAAAACGCAAATAACAACGAGATTCACAGAATGCAAGGAGAACAGAATGCAAGGAAGTACGTCTTCAGAAATGCTATACCGAGAATTAGGTAGTACAGGAGAGAGGGTTTCCGCGATTGGATTGGGTGGTTGGCATATAGGCTTGAAGTATGTTGACGAGGAACTGGGTATCCGGATTGTTCGTGCGGCAATTGATCGCGGCATTACCTTTATGGATAACTCTTGGGATTACAACGATGGAGTCAGTGAGACTCGTATGGGGAAAGCGCTGCGCGATGGCTACCGCGACAAAGTATTCTTGATGACGAAAATAGACGGTCGTTCCAAGCAAGCAGCTGCAAGACAAATAGACGAATCGCTGCAACGTCTGCAAGTCGATTATATTGATCTCGTCCAGCATCACGAAATTATCCGCTTTGAAGACCCACACCGAGTATTTGACGAAGAGGGGGCAAATGCAGCCTTGATTGAAGCGCGTCAAGCTGGCAAACTGCGATACATTGGCTTCACTGGGCATAAAGACCCCTATATTCACCTGCATATGCTCCAAATTGCAGCAGAACATGAGTTTAAGTTTGATGCAGTTCAGTTACCAATTAATGTAATGGATGCCCACTATAGGAGTTTCACCAAGCTGGTCGTACCAGAACTAGTCAAACAAAACATCGGCATTCTGGGTATGAAAAGCTTGGCAAACGGTATTATTTTAAACTCAAAGACTGTAACGGCAATTGAGTGCTTGCATTATGCCCTGAATCAACCTACATCAGTTGTGGTTACGGGAATGGATAACATGGAAATTCTCGACCAAGCGTTTGAAGCGGTGCGGACTTTCCAACCTATGGACGATGAAGAGGAGCGAGCGCTGTTAGCAAAAACTGCTTTATCAGCATCGCGCGGTGAGTTTGAGCCATTCAAAACCTCATCCATTTTCGATTCCACTGCCCAAAATCCTGATTGGTTAGGAGAGGAGCCACAACGCCTCCAACAGTTGATGCCAACGTGATACAAATTTAATACAAAGCTGCATGTAATATGTATATAAAACACGTAGGGTGCGTGACGCTATGAACTCGCTTTCAATGTAATTATAAGACTTGTAGCGTCACGCACCAGCTTTTAATTATGACAATATCGTAAGTCTGATATTGTTATTGCTCCTAATGAAACTAGCGTAACTTGATTTGAACCAGACCAAGTTACTGATAGCTGGCATTTATAGAAGCAGTTTGACAACGAGTCGTTGTCAAATCGCACGTAGGAATGCTGGCTTTATCGCATTGTTTTAAATTCGTTTTATATTTACGAGCATCAATGGCGCCAATATGAGAAATTCTTTTATATACTTCATGCTTTTTTCAGAGCAATTTCCCAAGCGGAAACACTACTAACAATGATGCGATTATCTGGTTTGGCAATCATTTCTCGGCAGTCTGTACGAGTTTTGGGTCGTCAAAAAGCCACCATAAAAAAATATGGGTATCGATGAGGTAGCTCATTCCCATTGCTGGAGCTGATACCACCAAGCATCAACCCAAAGCCCAAGAGCCTGTTAAAAACCCACATATTATTTTCTCACCAGATATTATAGGCTTATTATTCCCAGTCGGCGCCGAAAAAGCTCAAACCTTATGTAACACGGTTACGAGAGTGTAGAATATGCTGGCAGAGTTAGCCGTGTATTTACTTCATGCTTTTTAGAAGACAACACAGAAAATTTCAAAGCAAGACATTGAAATACTACAACGGCGCCATAAAGAAATGGCTTCGTTAAAAAAGCAACAACAGGATAATGATTGAGGGTAAAGTAATGACAGCGACTCAAGGTAGCGAAAATGTTTTTGAAGACCTCGGTTTTGGCGCGGTCACTGAACCGCAGCCAGATCAAGCGAAGACTGAACTCGATTCGTTGCTCCAACCTCTCTATGAGTCTGGTCTACTTACCCCTCCTTCTACAACCTCTGATGCCCCACCTGTTTCTGAGGCTGACTTGGTAGCAATGGTGCAGTCTATTAAAGTTACTGGTCAACCACTCTCAGAAACAATTATTGAGGATCGAGGTGAGTGGTAACAGCATATTTTTTGGATAGCAGTGCCTTGCTTAAACGCTATGTTCCAGAAAGTGGAACCAGTTGGATTCAGTCTTTAACGGCTGAATCTGCTAATAATTTGTTAATTGTTGCCCAAATTACTTGGGTTGAAATTCTTAGTGCGTTGGCTCGTCGTCAACGAGAAGGCAGCCTTTCTGCTAATCAAGCTAGTCAAGTAAAGCAAGTATTTCGTTACCAATTTGATACTCAGTATCGAAAAGTAGAATTGTTGCCAACGGTCATAGAGATAGCAGGACAACTCGTTATTCGTCATCCACTCAGAGCATATGACGCTGTTCAACTTGCCTCTGCATTGTGTATTATGCCTGAAATATCCCAGGTAGATACGGGGACATTCACATTTCTTACTGCTGATGAGCGTTTACTAGCAGCTGCCCAGGCAGAAAATCTCATCAGTGATAATCCGAATCACCATCCTTAATTGCTATTTATTATCAATCTTAAATTTTAATTATTTTATATACACCTGACTTTTCCTTTACATATTGCGAATTAGTAGCTTTTTTATTTTCTTTACTTGTTTGATAGAAGATTCAATAACTGTATAAAACATCACTCTTGTGGGATGGCATCCTTGCCCGTCCTTTATTTATAGGCATCTTGTCCTATGTTTTATTTATAGGCGCCTTGCCCGGTCCTGTATTTTATAGGCGGGCAAGGATGCCCGCTCCACAAGAATTTGATTACAAAAATGGTCAATTACATGGGATGCTGGATGATTGATTAGCTAATGAATGTAAATGTCTGTTAATTCTTCGGTTACTGTCACTGTTCCTGCTACTACTGCGAATCTAGGTGCAGGGTTTGATTGCATCGGCACCGCTTTAACGTTACACAACCATTTTAAGTTCCAGATGGTTGATGGTGAGACGCAAATTATTGTTACTGGCGCCGAAGCTGCGCGAGTGGACACTATATATAAGGATAATCTGCTTTATCAAGCGTATGTAAAACTGTATGAACACCTTGGTAAAACACCCCCTCCTGTAAAGATAGAAATTGGTTTGGGTGTACCTCTCGCGCGTGGGTTAGGAAGTTCTGCGACTGCTATTGTTGGTGGATTAGTAGGTGCAAATGTTCTAGCTGGAGAACCTTTGAGTCAATCGCAGGTGATGGACTTGGCGATATCGATGGAGGGACACCCAGATAATGTTGTTCCTGCGTTAATTGGTGGTTGTCGTCTTGCTGCAACTAGTGTTGATGGTTGGGAAATTTGTGATATCCCTTGGCATGAAAGTATTGTCCCTGTTGTAGCTATTCCTGATTTTGAGCTTTCGACTAAAGAAGCGCGACGTGTGTTACCTACTGAAATTAGCCGTGCGGATGCGATTTTTAATATCTCACATCTCGGTTTGTTGTTACGCGCGCTCGAAACGGGAAAAACAAACTGGTTACAAGCGTCTCTACAAGATAAATTACATCAACCTTATAGGAAGTCACTTATTCAAGGGTATGATGCTGTTAGTGCTGCGGCTATAAATGCAGGCGCCTGTGGGATGGTAATTAGTGGCGCCGGACCAACTCTACTTGCACTAACTGATACCAGCCATACTATTGATGTTGTGGCAGCTATGGCTACTGCTTGGAAAGATATTGGAGTTGCTGCACAAGTACGTGCGTTAAATATTGATAACGATGGCGCCAGAGTAATTAAAGATTAATCCCCCCAACCCCCCTATGATTTGGGGGCTATAAATCTTTTCTCCCCCGCGATTTCGGGGGGCTAGGGGGATCAACTCATAACTAATATATATATGGAAAAACTTCAGGCTGAAATTGTCGCGCTTCAGATACAGATAGATGCTTTGCGTGAAGAACGCGCGACGCTAACTCCCGTTACATTAAGTGAGAGTGATGACTCACTTCAAAATGTTGTAAAGCTATTACGGCAACAGGCAAGGGAAAACCCTGAACTTGCTGCCGAAATAAAGGGTATTGATGACGCTATTACTGTACTCGAAGCCAAACTTAGACAAAGAAAGGGGCAATTACAGCGACTTCCACCCAAAGTGCAGCGCGCTTTACAAGAGGAACAACTTGAAATTGCTCGTACAAGAGCAAAAATACACGCGCTGCGTATCAACGATTTAGCCGCTGAACTTGCAGCAGAACTTCATGACCTGAAAGCTTGCGCTAATGAACTTAGTCCTCTTTACTGGCAAGTTTATTACAAACCTTTTATTACGGGCTTTAAAACCATTTCTGTCCCATACGTTCGTTCGGATGGTGAGGTTTGGACTATTGTAAATCGAATCGTTTAAATTCAGGCGCCGTCCCATGATGTAGAGACGTTACATGTAACGTCTCTACAACGTGCGTTTTTACAGGGTTTCAAATAATTTATAAGAAAAATCTGGAATCCTTGGGCTGAAGATTGTAAATATATATGAAGAAGTTATAAGTTGACCTTAACCGTTGACGTTACATTTCTTTGTGAATAGAATAGACTTGCACCAAAGGCAATAGGTATTTACTACTAATATTCGAGTGTCAAATGCCTAAGATTGTATTTTATAGGGATTTGTGCCGTTTACAAAAGTAAACATTTGTTAATAGAATGTAAATAAGTCGAAAACACAAAACGATTATCAGTTATGAACACCTTTGATTTTCCTTGGCTGAGTGCCATGATTGCCTTACCGCTAGTAGCGGCTGCGGCAATCCCATTTATCCCTGATAAAGATGGCAAAACCGTCCGCTGGTACACTTTAGGAGTTACGTTTGCTGATTTTGCTTTAATGATTGCTGCCTTCTGGCACAATTACGATTTTCAAAGTTCTGGATATCAGCTTGTTGAAAAGTACTCCTGGATTCCCCAACTTGGCTTAAATTGGTCACTTGCTGTTGATGGAATTTCGATGCCGCTAGTTTTGTTAACTGGCTTAATAAATACACTCGCAGTATTCGCGGCTTGGAAGATTACTAACAAGCCGCGATTATTTTATGCCATGATGCTGTTAATGTACAGCGCTCAAATCGGGGTGTTTACAGCGCAAGATATGTTGCTGTTCTTCTTGATGTGGGAAGTTGAACTCGTTCCTGTATATTTATTGATTTCTATTTGGGGTGGTGCAAAACGCCGCTACGCTGCTACTAAATTTATTATTTACACTGCTGCTGCTTCCATCTTCATTTTGATAGCTGGTTTAGCAATGGCATTCTCTGGTGATACCTTCACCTTCGACATGGTTGAACTTGGTTTGAAGGAATATCCAATCACTTTAGAGTTAGCGCTTTACACAGGTTTCTTAATTGCTTTCGGCGTAAAACTTTCTATCTTCCCTTTCCACACTTGGCTTCCTGATGCACATGGCGAGGCGCCTGCACCTGGTTCAATGGTTTTAGCTGGTGTGTTGTTAAAAATGGGTGGTTATGGTTTAATCCGCTTCAACATGGAAATGCTCCCCAATGCTCACGTTTACTTTGCTCCTATACTCGCAATTCTTGGTGTAGTGAACATTATCTACGGAGCTTGTTGCGCCTTTGCTCAAACAAACCTCAAACGTCGCTTGGCTTATTCCTCGGTTGCTCACATGGGCTTCGTGTTAATAGGTATCGCTTCTTATACTGAAGTTGGTATCAGTGGCGCCGTTCTTCAAATGGTATCGCACGGTTTGATAGCAGCAACATTATTCTTCTTATCTGGTGTAACTTACGAACGTACTCACACCTTGATGATGGACAAAATGGGTGGTATGGGCAAAGTAATGCCTCGTACATTCGCACTGTTCACTGTTGGTTCAATGGCATCACTTGCATTACCTGGTATGAGCGGTTTCGTCGGAGAGTTGATGGTATTCCTCGGTATCTCCACCAGCGATGTATATAGCTCAAGCTTCAAAATTGTAGTAGTCTTCTTAAGCGCAGTTGGCGTCATCCTAACTCCTATCTACTTACTCTCGATGTTACGTGAAGTATTCTACGGTAAGAAAAACGAAGAATTACACCTCGACGAATTTGTAGAAGACATCAAACCTCGCGAGTTGTTTATCACCGCTTGCTTAATACTCCCCATCATTGGTATCGGTTTATATCCTAAAATCGTCACCCAAGCTTACGATGTTAAGACAGTAGAAGTCGCTCAACACGCACGTGAAGCACTGCCTGTATTTGCCGGACAACAACCCGCTAGCATGTACAGCCAAGTATTTACGGCGCCTGTCATTGCTCAAAATGTTGCAGACTAGTTCAAAAGAGAGCGAAAGTGCAACTAAATAGTTTGACCACAGTGGTATGGCATAGCGGGGGTGATTTCCTAATCACCCCCTAAATTTTGTGTATAGTTAGTATTAGTTAAAACAAATAATTATTAATTAGTAACAAAATAAATCGATTGTTTAAAAAGTTAATTACTTACCCGTAAATAAGCAATAATACTTACTTAAAAATCCCCTCTATCTCTCTTCCCATACGGAGACTTGAGGGGATAAAAATATTACAAACTGACCGAAAAGATTTGTGTGTAAACTATAATGGCATCATGCACCCGACTTTTTCAACCCTGGTAATTTCCATTCTTGCAAAACTCTCGAAACAGTTTCGCGCGTTGCTTCGGCGCCGAAACCCCATGCGAGTAGCGAGAAATAGTCTATAACCCCTTTGGCGCCAAAAGTACCGTTTGCTAAATACAATTGTGTAAAACCTGCGTTACCAAGTAGAAAAATCGCAATAACATAGCTGGAGGAATAAAAAACAGCTAAACGATTACGCGAAAGTTTTTCTAGTTTATTTGTATTTGTATCGATTGTATCTGGGTAAACATCAGGAACTGGTTCAAGCAAATTAGGATGAGTTGGATTACTGATTGCTCTAGAAACATTTCCTAAAAATGTTTTTCCAGGTAATGTATTATCTTTTAAATTTTGGATATCTTCAATTATTTCTTCTGTTTTACTTCTGATGTCATCTTGCCATTTATGATATGAGTCTATATCTGTAGGAGAAAGGTTATATAAAAGTCTTTGCAGCGTCAATGCTTCTTGTTTCCAATATTTTTCTTTGTCTTTTGCCTCATATGGTACTTGGTTAGTTAATTCTCTAAACTCATCTAGTTGAGTTTCTGCTAATAGATAATTATTAAGCTGCACTTGCACTTCTTGTAGTGCTTTAGTGACTTGACCTGGACTATCTTGTGATGCTCTACCTTTATTTATACTGTCAAGCTGCCAAGTTAATTGTTCTAAGTAAGGAATTTGATTTTGAGGGTTTTCTTCTTCTACCCGTTTGCGTAACTTAGACTCATATTCTAATAAGCTCAACCAACCTTGTTTACTTTGATGCCATTTATCCCAAATATCTTGAGCTTTATTTGCAGCTTCTTGTGCAGCAGCAGAACGCTTGTTCTCTAACGCTGTTTCGACTGATGTTAAGTAAGACTCAACTTTTTTATAAAAAGAACTATCTTGTTTAAATTCTTCATCCGCGCGTAGTTTACTGCGAAGACGAGCAACTTGCACCACAACTTCATCACGTGCCATCCATTCGCTACGATACATCGAGATAATAATTCCTAAACCAACGCCGAGCAAAAGTACTAACAATGGCATTAGCCAGAAGTCTCTGAGTTTTAGACTTATAGGGATAACTAACTCGCTATCAGAAGTAATTACTAGTAAGTTGCCATTATATTCTCCACTCTCCACATTTTTCAAATCAAACTCAATCGGAGTTAATAACGGTTGGTTGGGTAAATTATTAATACTCGAACTAGCTAAGTTAACTTTGATGGCATTTGCAGGAAATACTTGTGTACCATTGGAGCTAGCTAAATCTAAGCTGAGTATCTTAACATCTTTAACGACTTGATTTGACCGCAAGAACAAATTTCGCCTTACTTTTGGGCAAAAAAATTGACCTAACCAGCATTTTTGCTCCGCTACTAATATATTTGGAGGTGTGGAGGTGATTTTTGGTTCTGCCTTTACTATAGATGGCGCCAGTAAGTTAGATGCTGAAACGACCATTAATACAGCAAGTTTTTTATAATAGTTCATTTGTATACTTGAAAATATGTGCTGTTAGGCACTTAGAACGCGAATGTACAACGTAATGATACTCAATTTTTCTCAAATTGCTAGTAGGCGCCATTAGCAACGGATGTAACGGATGCAATGGATATATTGTAGATAGTAGGTTGGGTGGAGGCTCTGCGTTTACGTAGTATGCCAAAGGCACAACCCAACATACAGTCCGCGCAGTAAATGCCAAATTGATTTGTACTATCATGGAATATAACAACTGTGGTAAAAAAGTTATTGTTATGACATTAGCTGTAGCCAAGTGGACATTAGACGAATACCACCGCATGATTGAAGCTGGTATTTTAGATAATCGCCGCGTGGAATTATTAAGGGGAGAAATTGTTGAGATGGCGCCAGAGGGAGAACCACATTCTTACTTTAGTAGTGAGGCTGAGGAATATCTGAAAAGTTTGTTAGCAGACAGGGCAAAAGTTCTTGTTGGAAAACCAATAACCCTTCCTAATGGCTCAGAACCGGAACCTGATATTGCTGTTATTCAACGTTTAGGGCGCCAGTATTTACAACATCATCCATATCCTGAGAATATTTTTTGGGTAATTGAATATTCAAATACCAGCTTAGAAAAAGATTTAGAGATAAAAACAGAAATTTATGCAGAAGCTGGTATTAATGAATACTGGGTTGTTAACCTTAGAACCAGAGAACTTATAGTTTTTCGCAATCCCCGAAACAAAAAATATACTTCTAAATCTACTTTGACTGCTGGAACTATTAATCCTTTAGCATTTCCGAATATCGCTGTATCTGTAGGCGCCATTATTAGCGCGTAGCGCGTAGGTTGGGTGGAGGCTTTGCGTAACCCAACATACATGATATATTCTGGTAAATTTTGGTGCGCTCCGGCTAGTAGATTGTAATAATTATTTTTATATTGTTTTAGTCCTTCACGCACCCTACACCAATTTGAGCGGCTAAGTTTAATAATTGCATGTCGTGCCATCTCTTTCCAACTAGTTGCAACCCTATAGGAAGTCCTTGTTGAGTTTTTCCTACTGGTAATACTATTACTGGATTACCTGTTAAGGTAAATATACTTGTGAATGTGGCACATGCATCTAGGTATGGAACTTTTTTCCCTTCAATTTCAAATCCTTTGCCAATGGGTTGATGGGGAAAAGCTGGTATTGCGGTGGTTGGAACTAACCACGCATCCCATTGTCCAAGAAAATTTTCTATTTGGGTGGTGAATTTATTACGTCTTGCCATTGCTATCGCATATTGTTTAAGATTCATACTCGTACCTCTTAAGGCGCCTTTAACAACATTCGCACCACTAAATAATCGTCGCAAGTCATCAAAAAAAGTTGGTAGTTTGGGAATTGGTCGAGAACTTAGCCATGCTCCTGTTAATTCTCCGTAAGTTTGAACGGCAGCAGTATAATCAAAATCTAATGGACTTGCTTTTTCTACTGTGCAACCTAATTCTTGGAGTGTATGTGCTAAGTTTTCTAACGTCGCGCGCGTTTCTGAGGTGACACTTATACCAAAGTTATCCGTCCAAGCAATACGATATGAGTTTAAAGAACGTTCTTCGTCATGTTCTTTGATTACAGGTGGAACTTGCCAAAAATTTTTATCAGTACCTTCTACAAGTGAAAGCCAAATTTTTAAATCTTCAACTGAGCGTGTCATTGCTCCAGGTGCGTACATATACTGTAACCCATTGTTGCCTTCTAACATCGCTGGCCATGCTCCTGCCATCGAAACACGCTGTTCGGTTGGTTTAATTCCAAACACTCCACAGAAATGTGCGGGTATTCTTCCTGAACCACCTAAACCACTACATACATCTAATGGTGAAAATCCTGCCGCAACTGCTGCTGCACTACCACCACTACTCCCACCTGCTGTATATTTTATGTCCCACGGGTTATTGGTGCGTCCAAAATCTGAGTTCGTTTGTGCGTCCGATGCGAATATAGGAAGATTTGTTTTGCCAATTAAGATTGCTCCGGCGCCTAGTATTCTAGAAATAACGGTAGCATCGTATTTGGGAATGTAATTTGCAAACCCTTTATAACCGCATGTCGTTCGCATTTGAACAGTTTCGTAACAATCTTTGGCAGTAAAAGGAACACCATGTAAAGTTCCCCATATTTCCCCTTTTGCCAAAGCTTCGTCTGCTTGTTTCGCACGTTGTCTTGCTCTTTCTTCGTCTAAAGTAATAAAGGCATTAATTTTTGGGTTATGTTCGGCAATATGCTTTAAATGAGCTTCCAAAACTTCGGTAGCAGACACTTCACGATTTTGAATAGCTTTTGCTAACTGATGGGCAGGTAAGAAAACAAGGTTACTCATCGGTTGATTATAATACTACATTCCATCAGTGTATTGAGTGTATCTTGTCTATGTCGCTTCAATTCTTCCGCAAAATGTCGCAATCTTCCGATTTGTTGTAAAACTAAGTAAAACTAAAGGGCGCCTCTATATAATTTAGGTGTGGTAGTTGTGTATTTACGAAAAACGCGCGCGAAGTGGCTAGGACTTTGAAAACCTACTTGCTGACAAACTTCTAAAATTGTTAATTCATGGTTATGTAGTAATTGCTTTGCTTTCTCTACACGGCATTTAGTTATATATTGATGAGGCGCAAACCCTATTGACTGTTTAAATAAGCTGGCAAAATAGTGTGGACTCATTTGAGCTATTACTGCAAGTTCAGCCAAGGACAAGTTTTGGTCAAGATGCTCATTAATATAAGCTATGACTTCGCGTAGTTTATAGTTGGGTAGTCCATCTGTATATTGTTTGATATTTGGTGTTTGTGTAGAGTAACGTTTAATCAAATGGACTGCCAGTGCTGTTGCCATTGACTCAGCATACAGACGACTATCAACCCCAGTCGTTTCTAATTCTTTTTTCAGTTCTAATCCAATTTGATAAATTAGTGGGTCAAATCCATAAACTTGTGGTTTAATTTCTAATTTGTCAATATCAACCGATTCATGAATAGTGCTTGCAAGTTTATCTGATTCTACTGTTAGTAAAATAAACTCAGCATTTCCATACGCTTGAGTTTTAATATCATAATAAGCAGGGATAATACCAATATTACCACTTACGAAGTTTTTATATATCTGTTTATTTACTTTAAATTCTTTTGCCTGATATCCAAGCCCTATACTAATGGTATTATGTGGAAAGTTATATTCAGGGGTATCATGTGCAGGCTGACGATGATATTCAAGGTAGATACCCTGCCATCCTATCGAGTGACTTGAAATAATTGGCGCCTTTGGAAGTATTTTTTTAATCGCATCGCATGATTCAAAGTCAATTTTAATGCTTGATTTGTTTTGCATCCCCGTTTTTTATGTTGTAGAATTATAACTGATACGAATATTATTTATTATAATAGGCAAAAGTAAAATGACACAAATTATTCAAGCAAAAGATATTGACTTACGATGGCTAATTGATAAATTTGGTCTTCAGTTTGTAGAAGATGAGAATTTTTTTAGAGAATGGCAAGACAATTTACCAGAAATCACTGATATTGAAAAACAATATTTAGATAAAATCAAAGCAGGTTTTGTGAATCTTCTTAATTACCCTCATTTGTTAGAAGATGTTGTACGAATGGCTGTACTTGACCCGCTTTTGTTCCTTGCAGAATTATATTTACAGCCGTTTTATGTTCGGTCAGAAGAATCTATAGATATTCTTACAGAAGATGAAGGTGTAATTATTAAAGGCAAAATTGATGTTTTAGTATTGAAAGACCAATTTTGGGTTATGGTTATTGAGTCTAAGAGAGCTTCTTATTCTATTGAAGCAGGATTAGCTCAAATTCTTGCTTATATGTTGGGTAATCCTAATTCAGAAAACCCTTGTTATGGAATGATTACTACAGGCGGAACTTTTGTGTTTATTAAGTTAGTAAAAGCACAAACTCCTCGGTATGCTCTTTCTGATATCTTTGAAGTACGCAATCGAGGTAATGCTTTATATGATGTCATGAAGATATTGAAGCATATTTGTAACGTTATATAGTCAAATAAGTTTCTGTGGGACTGATGGGTAAAACTTTTATTTTTTGATTTGTAAGGTCTAATTTTAATCCTAGTGCATCAAGTGGAATTCTACCTAAAAGCGCATTTTTGCCTTTAGGGAGTTTCAAACAATCAAAGGTTCCTTCTCTTCCACAAACAGAGATTCTTGCATCTTGGAATATTCTTGATTTATCAATACCTGTAGGAGTGGCAACATCTACTTATCTTAATATTTTTAAACCTAAAAAAGCTATGGTGTCTGCTGGCAAACATAATGTTGTGACGCTCTTTTCGACTAACATATTTTCTAGGTTTATAGAGCGTATTGCTTCTTTAGGTATGTATCCAGCTTCGGCAAAAAACTGGTCTACACGATTAATTACGGTTAGGTTGGTTAAAATTTTTTCTTCTTGATTTTCGTATTAAATTTGCATAATTGCTTCCTAAATACTATTGAATATATGTAAGTTTTGAGTTTGGATGTATCTTATTATTATATTTTTATGTATAATTAGTATAAATTTAATTTAAAAAATTATTGATTTAATTAGCCTTATTAATTGTTATGTCAATTTGTTGAAAATTATTGTAAAAAATCACAAATTCAATGATAATACATTTTATTTTTAATAGAATTTAGATTATTTTTAAAAGTTTTAAGTAATGGGACAGGCAGGGATGCCTGTTCCACAAGAAGCAAGCTTATAAATTACTAGTACGCCGATAACGAGCTTCTATTACAGAATAAATGCCGTAAGCTATTAAACCCAAAGACACTATACCCAAAACCCAAGCACCGAAGGGTTGCTGCGCCAAGACTGCTAAGGCGCCACCTAATCCTCTAGCTTGAGTACCGTCTGATTTAATTGCTGCTAGCGTCAAAAAGATACCAATAATGCTAAACACAATGCCACGAGCAGCTATTCCAAATCTACCCAGACGCACTGCCCAAGTTTGCTCTTTCCGACTCATTTGCTCAAGTTTGAAATAGCGGCGAAGTTTGCCTTTATATGCTTGATAAAGGTAAGAAATTCCAACGCCAATTACTACCAATCCTGCCAACGCTACTAACCATCTTCCAAAAGGTTGACTGAGAAAATATACCGTCCAATCTTCAACAGTATCGCTATTACTGCCACCTGTACCTATGATTAGTTTTACCGCTGTTATAGCCAAACCTATATAAGCAATTGCACTAAAAGCATAGCCCAAGCGCTTGGCTATTCGTTTAGCGTTCATTTCTTGAGTAGAATTTTCTGGGTCAAGAATAGTTTGTACTAGGCGCCATAATGCATATCCAATCAGACCAAGGGTGACAATACTTAAAAGAAATTTACCAAACGGTTGAGTGACAATCGTTTCTAAGGCGCCACTACTATCTGTAGTTTTGCCACCAGAACCAATTGCTGCTTGTGCTGCTAGTAAACCCACAGTAAAATAAACTAGCCCTTTTGCGGCATAGCCTAATCTTGCTAATCGTTCAACCCAAGGATGAGAAGCAACTTGTCTAGCTGGTTGCTTAATGCCTTCAGGAATTGGGTTACGT
Source organism: Calothrix sp. FI2-JRJ7 (assembly GCA_019359675.1). Classification (GTDB taxonomy): domain Bacteria; phylum Cyanobacteriota; class Cyanobacteriia; order Cyanobacteriales; family Nostocaceae; genus Dulcicalothrix. The sequence goes on along the minus strand of JAHHGX010000020.1, from coordinate 55,164 downwards.
TGTGCCATACTTTTTACTTATTTTTGGTTGGTGCTAAATATTTAGATTTCATCAAGAAATTTATTCTATTATTAATGTTTGTACAAAGAAGGATTTTTTTCATCCTCCCTAGTAAATAAATCTCTAAGTATTGTCAGGAACTCTATCTGTATTTTGAGCTTAATATAATTTAATATAAAATTGTATTGTTTTGGGACGAAGCTTGCGATGCCTGTTCCACAAGAAATAAGAAATGTTGGTATTATAGTAATTCTTTGACGATGCTTTCCCAACGTTGTGTGACTATATTAACTACAGTCTCAAAATCTTCTTCTACGATTTGTAAGTGCTTTTTGCGAAGAAACCATTTCCATTTACTGCGGCTTTTACTATTGTGCCACCAGTCAGGCACCGCTAAAATTTCCCACACTTCTTGTAATGGTGTGTTGCGACTGCTAAAGGCAATTTTTATCGCTTCTGCTAGTTCTGGTTGCGATAAGTTTAAATATTTGGCATATAGCATTAAGTCATATAATGTTTTTGGATGCCAACGTTTTGCACCTAGTTCTACTAACCCGTGCAGTTTCCAACCTACCATTGTTTCCGCGCGCGCTGTTTGTATTGGTATTGCTTCACCTATTAATGCTGGATATTTTATATATGAAGCTGGTGGCGCCAGTGGATCACCAAATCCAATATCGATTTGAATGTTACGCTGGTACTGTCCGATATTAACATCGATGTTGATACGGGCGCCTGGTGATTCTGTTTCCATCCAAATACCTTCGGTGTGGAAAGTATTTAAATGGAATTTCACACCATCGTTACAATCGAAAGAAAGGATATCTTGAAATTTTGCTCTTGTCTGTTCAATATCAAATGGGTACAAACCTAGAAAATCAACATCTACTGCTGTTCTATATTCAGCAGGAACCCATAGTCGCGTTAACATTCCACCTCGCAACACTAACTCATCTATATATATAGAGTTAGATACTCGTCGCAATACACTTTCGAGTATATGGTATGTTAGTACTTCGTCTAAAGGACGATTTGTAGCTTCGGAAATTTTAACCAACTGCTCTACATTATTCATCATTCATTCCCCTTAGACGAAGTTCCAAACCAACCAGCATCAAGATTAATATTGCTGTCGAAGACGCTATACTCCTGTTGCGGTTGAGAAAGTTTTATTTTTTTTGTTCTTAATGCAGCAAGCAAAGTATTAAAGCTAACCTGTGCAGTATGTAAACCAACACTATACATTCGCATGGTGATAAATCTCTGCTGTTGCCCATGTTGCTGATATTTAAAAGCGTTCGCTGATAAATGCGCGTCGTGATAAAGGCATAATTGCGCTAACATCTCTATATTTGATGGCGCCAATGTTACTTTGATATGAAACTCAAAGTAATTCGTTGTAGGTAATACTTGCGCTTGTCTATCTGTAACTGGGACATCTTGGTTATTTACCATTGCTTCTATCTTGACACGCGCGACCGCAAAACCCGAAGACGCAAATTCACGCGCGAGCTTATATGCTTCTTGCTTGACGCTAATCAATGTACCGCGATGATATGATGCCGTCATCAATTGGTTTGCGACAACACCAGATGGTAACTCGATAAGTACGCTTTTTACTCCCAAAGTTTTACATAAACAGCAAAACTTATCCCGTGCTGCTTCTGATGTCGCATCAACGGTTACATGTACTTCAAACGTTCCTGTATATTTTGGTTGCTTTACCTAATAAAATGGTTGCTTTAATGCAAGATGGCGCCGTATCCATGTTTTGAATATCATATGCTTTTAGGGTTTTACTCGTTATACTACAATTGTAGTATAGCATTTCTGTCATTTGCAAGCGCTTAACAAGAAGCTCTATTTTTAGTACTACAATAAAACGGGCAGGGATTAGAGTTCCACAAGATATTTAATTCTGGAGTGTGTATGGGGAATGAAATCTATATTGTTGAACAATCGATATCAAATTATACGCGCGTTAGGAAAGGGTGGGTTTGGGGAAACGTTTCTAGCGGAGGATACTTATTTGCCTTCGCGTCGTATTTGTGTTGTTAAGCGACTTCAACCAGTTACGAATAATCCTAAAGCTTATGATGTTATACAACAACGATTTAATCGAGAAGCTGCTATTTTAGAACAGTTGGGTGAAGCAAATGAGCAAATACCCAAGCTGTATGCTTATTTTGCTGAGGAAGAATATTTTTATTTGGTTCAAGAATGGGTAGAGGGTTTAACTTTAAGTCAAAAGTTACAGCATCAGCAACAAGGTGTGTTGAGTGAAAATTTTGTTACTCAGTTGTTGGTGAGTTTATTACCAGTATTAGATTATATTCACAAGCACGGTATTATTCACCGAGATATTAAACCTAGTAATATTATCTGGCGCCAAAAAGATAGTAAACCTGTTTTAATTGATTTTGGTATTGCTAAGGAAGTAATGAATACTGCGTTGAATGATGAGGGTGAACCTCGTAGTATTGTTGTGGGAACTCAGGGTTTTATGCCACCTGAGCAAGCAGCAGGTCAACCTGTATATTCTAGTGATATTTATAGCTTAGGCATGACGGCAATTTTTCTACTTACTGGTAAACATGCTTATGATATACAGGAATGCCGCCAAGATATTGATATTAGTAATCATTTGGCAGCAGTTTTAACTAAAGCTACTAATTCGCATCCAGGTGAGCGTTATAATAATGCCAAAGCAATGTTGGCAGACTTGCAACCTCAAGATTTCTTGGCGCCATCACCTAATAAAATAATTGATATAGCTGATATTGAAACAACTCCGCTTTCTGGATATAGTTCAAAAAGCCCAGTAGAAGTAATTTCATACACGAGAGAAGAATACCGTCATCGACAAATATTACTCAATAAAGTCAAAAACTATTGGATAAAAGGCGTTTTAGAAACTTCTCTACATGGAGTAGTATTAATTGAACTGGGTTTAGAAAACCGCTTCGATGCGCTACACCGTCCTTGGGGTATGCTATGGGAAACTCCTGAACTTGCGAGGCAACCTTTACCAAGTAATACTAAAGTATTGAATTTATTTCAACAAATGGGCGCCGGGTGTTCGTTATTAATTTTAGGTGAACCTGGCGCCGGAAAAACAATTACACTTTTAGAATTAGCGCGCGATTTAATAGCGCAAGCTGACTATAATATTTTGCAGCCAATTCCAGTAGTATTTAACCTTTCGGCTTGGGCAAATGAAAGGATACCAATTGCTGAATGGTTAGTACAAGAACTTAATACTAAATATCAGGTTTCTAAAGAAATTGGTAGGGCTTGGGTTAAAAATCAACAGTTATTATTACTTTTAGATGGGTTAGACGAAGTTGGCGCCGAACTTCGAGATGCTTGTGTGACTGCGATTAATAAATTTAGCCAAGAATACGGTGAAACTCAAATTGTTGTTTGTAGTCGTATCAAAGATTATGAAGCGTTACCCCATCGCTTGCGCTTTCAAGGTGCAGTCTTTATACAACCACTAACTTTAGAACAAATACACCAATATTTACATAACGCTGGTTTACCTCTCCAAGCATTATATAAAACTCTGCGAGCTGATACAACAATGCAGGAATTAGCGAAGTCTCCCTTGATGCTAAGTATTATGACTTTGGCTTATCAAGATTTGTCGGTTACAGACTTACCACACATGAACTTGGAAGAACGGCGCCAGCATTTATTCGATAAGTATATTCAAAGAATGTTTTCTCGCAGAAGCATTAGTCATCAATATTCACAAAAACAAGCAACACACTGGCTAATTTGGCTAGCAAAAAAACTTAAAAAGCAATCACAGACAGTATTTTTTATTGAAAGAATGCAACCCAACTGGTTAGGGAAGTGGCAACCTCTTTATATAAGTGGTCTTGTACTGATTTTTCTACTTATCACTACACCTGTAGGAATGCTAATTTTACCTATCCAAAGAGTCATACTAGTACTCATATTCACAAAACTGTTTTTTTGGAAAATTTTTGGCTTTGGCAAAATTCATCCTGCTGAAAATCTCAATTGGTCTTGGAAAAACGTGAGAAAGCATTTAGCTGTAGGACTCATATTAGGGCCCATTTTTGGTGTAATGCTAAAACTAACTGCGGAGCTAATAGGTACACCATCTAACTTACACGGTTTAATTACGCAAATCTCTTTTGATAAATGGTTGCAAGGTGCAGTATTTGGATTAAGTTTAGGAACAATTTTTGTACTAACTCGTGGGCTAACAAGTCCCAGTATCCAAACATTAACCTACCCTAATCAAGGAATTTGGCAGTCAGCAAAAAATGCAATTATTTTTGGTTTAATAGGATTAGGATTACTGGGTTTTACTAGTATAGCATTACTGCAAGTACGAACTGTAATTTGGGGTGCCTTTGGATTATTGTTTGGAGTTGCCGCAGGTGGTGGTGAAGCTTGCATCAAACACTTTATATTACGCTGTATTTTATATTTTAACGGTCATATTCCTTGGAATTACGCGCGTTTTCTCGACTATGCGACAGAACGCATTTTTTTACGAAAAGTTGGTGGTGGGTACATTTTTGTGCATCGCTCACTTCTAGAACATTTTGCAATGGATGATGAACGGATATAAGCGATGAGTTATCTGTTTCAAACAAAATTTAGTTAATTTAGTTATTTAAAATCACCTATCCGTTATATCCGTTGTATCCGTTGCTAAATTTGTCTTCTGCCGCAAGTAGGACGACAAAGCTATTTCTTTCCCTTAAACTCAACGCTAGAGGTACTCGTGGCTAGAAAGTAAATGTTGTGGGCAATTCAAAACAATTCATTTAATAAATGCTCAAATTGGCTAGCTACACAAGAAGGTCAGTTATGAACAAATTACGCTTTCTAGTGCTAGAAGATAATCCCATCGATGTCAAACTTCTACAATTGGCGTTGAAAAAACTTAGTATTGAACACGATTTAGTACTAGTCGATACCTATGGTGCTTTTTTGGCAGCGCTTGAAAGTGATTGTTTTGACCTAATTCTTGCTGATTATTACTTAACTGATTTTAATGGACTTGATGCTTTAAAAGTAGCGCGCGCACGAATGCCAAATATACCGTTTATTCTAGTTTCTGGCTTAATTGGTGAAGAAGCAGCAATCGAAGCAATAAAACAAGGCGCCACTGACTATATATTTAAACAGCGTTTAGGAAGATTAGTACCTTCTATTAATAGAGCGTTACACGAAGCGCAAGAAAGACGCGAACTTGAGCATACACGAGCTATACGTGACCGTTTTTTTATGCTCTCCCTTGATTTGCTTTGTATTGCTGGACTTGATGGATATTTAAAACGTGTTAATCCTGCTTTTGTAAATGCACTAGGTTACACCGAAGCGGAATTACTCGCTCAACCTTTTATCGAATTTGTCCACCATGATGACCGTGCTATAACAATTACTGAATATCATAAGCTTATTACTGGGGCGCCTACACAAACTATTGAGAATCGTTATCGCTGTAAAGATGGTTCATATAAATGGTTATCTTGGGGTGGAAACCCAATAATTCATGAAGGATTAATTTATTCTTCTGGCAGAGATATAACCGAACGCAAAATTGCCGAGCAAGAACGTGAGCAAATATTGCAGCGAGAAAAAGCAGCACGTGAAGAAGCTGAAAGAGCAAATCGTGTTAAAGATGAATTTTTAGCTGTATTATCGCACGAACTCAGAACACCTCTAAATCCAATTCTTGGTTGGGTAAAACTTCTCAAGACTGGTAAATGTGATGCTACTCGTACTCAACAAGCGCTTGATGTAATCGAACGTAACGCTCAACTACAAACCCAATTAATCGAAGATTTACTTGATATTTCATGTATTTTACAAGGCAAGCTCACCCTTGAAACGGCGCCTGTGAGTTTCAACAATGTAATCACAGCAGCTATTGATACAGTGCGTTTAGCAGTCGATGCCAAATCAATAGACCTACAACTTGATTTACCTTCTACCATACAGGTAATGGGCGATGCTACAAGATTACAGCAAGTAGTATGGAATTTATTAACAAATGCCGTAAAATTTACACCGCAGAATGGACAGATAAAAATTGGGTTATCCACACTAAACAGCAATCAAGAAGTTTGTTTTACAGTTAGTGATACAGGAAAAGGAATCAATCCAAAATTTTTACCCTACGTGTTTGAATACTTTTATCAAGAAGACAGTTCAACAACACGCAAATTTGGAGGTTTAGGTTTAGGATTAGCAATTGCAAAGCAAATAGTCGAACTTCACGGTGGAACCATTAGTGCTTCGAGTTTAGGAGAAGGACACGGCGCCACATTTACAGTAAAATTACCATTATTAAAGCAACAAATCACCAAAGAAGCTTATTTTGACTCAGCATCCTACGTTACAGGCTCAATTTTATCAGATTTAAACATTCTCGTCGTCGATGATGAAATAGACTCACTCGAATACCTTGCCTTTACACTAGAACAAAACGGTGCCAGAGTCACATCCACATCCCAAGCATCGCAAGCACTACAACTGTTATCACAATCAAACTACGATTTACTAATAAGCGACATAGGAATGCCAGAAATGGACGGTTACGAACTAATACGTCAACTTCAAACATCCACACTCCAAAAACATACTCCACCAAAAGCAATTGCCCTAACTGCCTACGCAGGAGATGAAGACCAACATCAAGCAATAAAATCAGGTTTTCAAATGCATTTATCCAAACCCATAGAACCAGACACATTAATCAACGCCATAATCAAATTATACGATAATCAACGCCATAATCAAATGATACGATTACCGTAGGGGCGGGTTAACCTACAACTAAAATCAATTTTGGTTGTGTAACTATATTATAGCTGTACTATACAAAAAACAAAATATGTCTAAATTAATACACAAGGCTGTTGTTGGTGTCTTACTATTTGCGCTGAGTCATTTAAAAATATAAATATAACAACGTCACAGCTGGTAAATAAAATAACTAGTGATTTTAAGAGTATCTTTCTGTGAACTCTGTGTCTCTGTGGTAAAAAATAGGTATTTTAGGGGTGTTAGATTGTAGAGACGTTACATGTAACGTCTCTACAACGCGACAACGAAGACGACAACGAACGCAAAAATTAATAAGCGTCTTGGAGTTCGTAGAAATCAGGCGAGATGTAATCTTTACGTAAGGGGAAACCAACCCAATCTTCGGGCATGAGAATGCGCTTCAAATTAGGATGTCCTTCGTAAACGATACCGTACATATCGTAAGATTCGCGCTCTTGCCAGTCGGCAGTTCTCCAAATCCAATATACAGATGCTACTCTAGGATTTTCGCGCGGCAAGAAAACTTTTATACGCACTTCTTCGGGTTTGTCAACATTATCAGCCATTTTTCCCAAATGGTACATGCTGACTAACTCTTGTCCGGGACCCATATCAATGCCACATTGACATTGAAGATAGTTAAACCCATATGCATATAAAGCGGTTGCAGTTGGTAAAAGATAATCTGCTTCGATTTTAATTATCTCTACTCCAGCACTGTCAGGCGCCAATGACTCCGAATCAAAGCCATTTTCTGTTAACCATTGGGCAACCTTACCAGCTTGTACTAGGGCTTTCTCGGATGCTACTACTGGTTGTGATTCATCAGCCACGGCCGGTTGCCTCCTTCTGTGTTTGTGATGTTAGCAACGCTGGTGGTACCGCAATACCCATACCTTCGGTTAATTCCTTCGGTGGTGTATAACGTGCTTCTGACTGAATGTACTTGCCAGTGAGAATTTGTGGAACGGACTTCATGTTGTGAGTTGTGCTGTAGTAGCGGTGTGTTTGCTTGATTACCACACCACGTTCTTGCATTGAGTCGTTAGCAATCTTCTTACGTAGCTTAATAATCGCGTCGATAATAGCTTCTGGACGAGGAGGACACCCTGGTAAATATACGTCTACAGGAATTAATTTATCTACTCCACGTACTGCTGTAGTAGAGTCAACGCTGAACATTCCACCTGTAATTGTACAGGCGCCCATTGCAATTACGTACTTTGGTTCGGGCATTTGCTCGTACAAACGCACCAACTGAGGTGCCATCTTCATGTTGATGGTACCAGCAGTAATAATTAAATCAGCTTGACGTGGGCTTGAACGAGGAATAAGACCAAAACGGTCGAAGTCAAATCTCGAACCAATTAGAGCTGCAAATTCAATAAAGCAGCAAGCTGTTCCAAACAGCAGGGGCCATAAACTCGAAAGTCGTGCCCAGTTATATAAATCGTCAACGGTTGTTAAGATAACATTTTCCGACAGTTCAGAGGTTACTGTCGCACGCTGAATTGGGTTTAAGATACGCTCAGTTTGTTGAGCTGTTATCTCTTTTGCCGCATTAGCATCTAAGACCATTCCAAAGCTCCTTTACGCCATGCGTATACTAAAGCAATTACAAGAATCGCAATGAAAATAAGCGCTTCTATAAACGCTAACAACCCTAGACGGTGAAATGCTACCGCCCAAGGATACAAAAATACTGTCTCCACATCGAAGACCACGAAAACAAGCGCAAACATGTAGTAGCGGATGTTGAACTGAATCCAGGCGCCACCAATAGGTTCCAAACCACATTCGTAAGTTGTGCGTCGTTCGGGGTTGCGGCCACTGGGTCGCAAAAGCTTAGACGCACTGAGAGCTAGGGCTGGAACTAGGCTACAGACAAGCAGGAAGCCTAGAAGGTACTCGTAACCGCTAAGGACAAACACAATATATTTCTACCGTGAGAGAATGAAACGAACTTTGTTACCTTAATTTACATACATTATATCGTCTTAGCTTTTTTGAATCTGACAAAACATATAGTTGGGTAATTTGATTCGTTTTTGGTTGTGATAGAAAAACCTAACACTTGTGTCATAATTTGTAACGTATATTTAAGATTCGCCTGTAAAATACCAGGCATCTGGGGCTATGAGCGAACACGAAAATGAACCAGTACTTGACATAACGTCAGACGTTGATGAAAGTGCTGAAAGTGCTGAAACTGTTCAAACTACGGAGTTAGACCGCTACGAATGTCGTTCCTGCGGTTACGTTTACGAACCTCAAAAAGGAGACGATAAACGCGATATCCCTCCTGGAAGACCTTTTGATGAACTATCTTTAACTTGGCGTTGTCCTGTTTGCGGCGCCAAAAAAGCAGCTTTTATCAGTATTGGCCCTGCTTCGAGTGCGTCAGGTTTCAAAGAAAACCTCGGTTATGGCTTAGGTGTTAATACACTAACCCCAACGCAAAAGAACCTTCTGATTTTTGGTGGTCTAGCAGTTGCCTTTTTACTCTTTATGAGCCTGTATGGCTTGCAATAACACATGTAGAGACGTTACATGTAACGTCTCTACATGGTTTTAATTTGAACATTAACGAAATACGAAAAAATACTGATGCTTTTAATTGCTAGATTTTGGCGGCGAATATTGACGACGGCTGTAGTGATTTTGATTTGCGTTGGTTGTAGCAGCGTTCCTAACACAGCATACAATCCTTGGTCTGTAATATCTGTGCCCACGGATGCAAAACTACTCGATGTTGGTTTTACCTCAGATAAACAACATGGTTTTATAGTAGGTAGTAATTCCTCTGTTCTAGAAACTAAAGATGGTGGTAATACCTGGAAAGAAGTTCCCCTTCAACTCGATAGCGAAAATTACCGCTTGACATCTGTCAGCTTTTATGGCATAGAAGGCTGGATAGTTGGAGAGCCGGCTTTGATGCTACACACAACTGATGAAGGTCGCTCATGGTCGCAAATTCCCCTTAGCGAAAAATTACCTGGCGCCCCTGTAAGTGTTGTGGCATTAGGTGATAATAAAGCGGAAATGGCGACCAATGTAGGCGGCATCTATCAAACTTCAGATGGTGGTAAAAACTGGAAAGCTCAAGTTGCTGAAGCTGTTGGTTTTGTACGTAACATGAAGCGTTCGCCAGATGGCAAATACGTAGCAGTATCCGCGAAAGGTAACTTTTATTCAACTTGGGAACCTGGACTAAACGCATGGGTTCCTCACAACCGTAATAGTTCGCGTCGCGTTGAAAACATGGGCTTTACCTCAGATGGAAAGCTGTGGATGATAGCACGTGGTGGTCAACTTCAATTTTCTGACCCAGAAAAACCAGAAGAATGGCTCGAAACTCAATATCCAGAATTTTCTACCAGTTGGGGTTTACTCGACATGGCATATCGTACACCCGATGAAATTTGGGTTACTGGTGGTAGCGGTAACTTACTACGCAGTGCCGATGGTGGTAAAACCTGGGAAAAAGACCGTGATGTCGAACAAGTCCCCGCTAACTTATTCAAAGTCGTTTTCTTCTCACAAGACCAAGGGTTTGTACTAGGAGACCGTGGTGGTTACTTACTTAAGTATCAACCTGATATCGCATCCAACACCAAATTGGCGCCTGCTGCATAATAATGTAGAGACGCGATAAATCGCGTCTCTACGCGATGTAAATTTTTTTATGAGAAAAACGTTGCGACTTGTAACTCTTTCTAAACTTTGTAGGATAATAAACAAGTAGGATATGCGCTACATGATGTCGCGCGCTGCTAGTTTAACTCTACTTCGTCTCAAAATAGACGAGGTAATATCCGCTGCTAAATGTGAGAAACTCTTAGCAGAGGGTTTTAAATGTTTCAGATTCATGTAGGAGAGCCAATGTCAGGTACCACTGGAGAGCGTCCGTTTTCGGACATTATAACCAGCGTTCGTTACTGGGTAATTCACAGCATCACCATTCCAGCACTGTTTATTGCTGGTTGGCTATTTGTTAGCACCGGACTCGCGTATGATGTTTTTGGTACTCCGCGTCCAGATGAGTACTTTACTCAATCTCGACCTGAAGTACCAATCGTTAACAACCGTTTTGAAGCAAAACAACAAGTAGAAAAATATATTGGCAAGTAGTATCAAACTATGACTAGCGGTAATAACATAAACCAACCAATTCAGTATCCTATTTTTACGGTTCGCTGGCTGGCAGTTCACACTCTAGCTGTACCCACCGTTTTCTTTTTAGGTGCTATCGCATCAATGCAATTCATCCAACGATAGGATTCAACAATTAGAACTTAAGGATATAAGGATATTATGGATCGTTCACCAAATCCAAATAATCAACCCGTTGAGCTAAACCGAACTTCTTTATACCTCGGACTATTGCTCGTTTTCGTTCTGGGAATTCTATTCTCTAGTTACTTCTTTAACTAAGTAACTTTTGATTTTGTTTCCATCATTGGTGTATATAACTTTACCAGTGATGATAATGTTAATTATTCTATTTCGTGAAGGGAGGAGAAAGCTGTGTCTGGAGGTGGGAGAATACCACTGTGGATTGTCGCTACAGTCGCAGGGTTAGGAGTAATTACTGTTGTAGGCATTTTCTTTTACGGCGCCTACGCTGGTCTTGGTTCTTCGATGTAATCTAATAAGAACCGATTATATAAAAACAAAAACCACCTACTTGTTGAGAGTAGGTGGTTTCAATTTGAATTGGTATGTTGGGGTACGAAGTTCCTCGACACCAACCTACGTGTGCTACATGTAACTATTCCTTAATGTCCCTAGGCATATCCTGGTTTTCTGCGTATAGCATTATAAAAACTATAGTCAGAGCCGGAAAGATAAGACACGTTAACGGAACCAAGATAGCGGGTAAAAATGATGCTGACATAGTAAAGATTCCTGTTAAACTAAACTACGAATCACAATTGAGCTTACTCTAATTCCAAGCAGTTTTTTCCAAATTCTCAAGATTTTTAACATCTTGCTTAACCTAAATCCCTAATAGCTCATCAAACTGCAAAACTGGCAAGTCGGGTGGAACAACTGTACGTTGAACACTCGCTTTATCACTTTCCAACTGCGTTACTATGTCTAATGATACGGCTTCTATACGTATTTCTACGCAGCCAAATGGAATATTTAATTCGGTTATTACTTCCATTCCCGACTCAAACGAATTTGGTAGCAAGTCTGTTAATATGTGTGGACCTTCTAATAACCATCTGGTTTGACAGTCCTCTACCCACAATTTTATACCTGTGTTTGGGCGAATTTCTTTTAATAAAATTCTGACTCGAATCGTATTACCAGAAACTAGTTCTTTGGCTGGTACATTTATTTGAGGTACTGGTAATATTTCAATGTCTTCAAGATTGAATGGTAAAGAAGATAACATTTCTGCTACTGTTGCAGATGGCGCCAAAGTTTCGTCTAACTCTAATTGAGTATTATCAACACCTTCTTCTATATCATCAACTACTATTTCTTGCGCTATCCAAGTAGATGCTGTTTTGATTTCTTCTGTTTTTTCTGGAATGTGCTGTACAGACTCTATACCTGTATCTGCCTCACTATATATTATGCTTTGTGTATATAAGGTGCCTTCCAAACGCTCTTGTTCAATATTACTATTTTCATGCTCCTCCCTTTGATTTTCTGTACCGTTTTGTGTACTAATAAGATTGGGCACATTTTGAGGCGCCATCGAAGCAGGATAATTTTGATACTCTAAATTAATATTTTCAGATGTAGAGTAACCTTGACTTTGCATCCATTTTTTAATTAACGGAGATACATAAGGTCTATTTGCCATTTCAGCGTTATATGAAAAAGTCGATGTTCGTAATGGCTCCGAGTTTTGTTCTGTATAATTATGGTGTTGATTACTTACAGCGGCATTATCTGTAATAGCATGGTTCGTTGTTTCCGGAACATCAACATCTACCTCCATTGTGTCAGTCTTACTGCCTAGAGTCTCATGCTCAAGATTTTCTACCTCTATATTTTCTAGCTCTATATTTCCCAGTTCAAGATTTTCTAGCTCTATATTTTGTACTTCTACATTATCTTGTTCAAGACACTCTTCAACAAGGATGTTACTTGCTGCTTCGTCTTGAATGGGTATTTGTCTTTTTCTCAGAAACGGAAAAGTAGAACTAGCAATATTAGATGCTAATGCACCATAACTAGAGGAGTCAGATAATCTCCATGCTTCTACTTCCTCCCGTTTTGGTTTGTAATCATCGACACGTAGAGGTAAAGCGCGTTTGGGAGATGGTTGTGTAACTAACGGAGTAAATTGTCCTCTGGCTGTTTTTGCCAAATTGAAAAGTTCTAAATCTATTGATACTGCCTTTTCAGGTTCTGGAGTTAGCTGTGGTTGTGCCACATCTAGCATATCAGGTTCGCTAGGTTTCGCAGTTGCGACAGAGGCTAATAACTCGCTAACATCTGCTGTAACAATAAAAGATTGACTTGCTAGTAATATTGCATCTCCCACACTTGACAAGGCGCCATATAAATAAATATCCGCCAAAATTAACTTAGATTCGCAACTGGCAGGAATTTCTACAGAAAACTCAAAACCAAATGGTAATAGTCTTTCTCCTATTGATTTTTGTTGCTGTACTAAAACTTCTAAGCCAAGAGGAGAACGTAACTCAACACGCAACTCTCCGGCGCCAACACTTTCAAAATCAGAGGTATCATCTTTATGTGATGAATCATCATCTCGTAACTTGACTCGTCCACGTATAGTTAATGAGCGTCCCCATTGCGTTACATAGCTTTGTTCATCAAGATGCAAAACCAATGGTAACGGTTGTTCTAACTGCGAAGACTCAGAATTTTCTTCCTCCAATAAAGAATTGCTATTTGGAAGTGCTAGCTCAATTAAGTTTTGCAATATTTGTTCTGCTGTATCACCTCTCACCCATACCGGGTTAACAGGTTGGTCTACAATTGCTTCTATTTCGCTGTTACGAACTGACAAAGCAAGACTGTTAATACTTAAGCCAACAGGCTCATCAACAATTACATCTATATTATCTATCTCATCCGTATTATCTATCTCATCCGTATTATCTATCTTATCCGTGTCATCCGTGTAATCCGTATAATCCGTGTTCGTATTTTCTACATCTACTCTTGAAAAACTAGGGGGAGCAGGAGGAATAGGAAGGTTAGAAACAACGTAACCCTCTGTATTATTATTACCAGGAGTAATTTCAGTTGTGGCAATGAGCGGCAAAACTTGTAAACGAAGATTATGCTGCCATGAATTACCGAACATATCAGACATTAAATCGCCTGAACAGCGAACTTCCCATACTCCAGGGGTAAAGTCGGTAAAAGGCATTACCGCTGCTAAACCTTCTGAGTTTGTACGACGTAATCGCTTATGAATTCGGCGCCTGGGTGGTATTTCGGAGGCAGACTGATGAACAACTCTAACTTCTACATCAGTATTTGCACTATCGGAACTCGCGACTATCCGATATCGACCTTCAACGATTTCTGCATAAGCAGATTCTAAGGGCTGCCAAGCGCGCTCGCCCTGCTTTTGTATAAGAAATTGCCACTGTTCCATCGTTTGTGATGTTAAAACCTAAAGCCAAAAGTAATAATTGCATTTCCTTGCTTGTCAGTTTACCTCAGCAATTACTAATTGCATCACATATTCTGTTGTTTTTATTGAAACATCATGTTTTTACCCAAACAACGCAATATTTAGGTATGGTAGGTTACATTTTTAGCTAAAAACAAAAAAAACGGGCAGAGACAAACTCAACCCAACTTGACGTGATATCATCTCACCTATTTGAATTTGCTCTCTTACTACAATTTAAGATGCGTAACGATTTTGATAGTAAGCCAAAATTTGCTCGACTAGTTTGCTGTTCTCAACTGGTAAGTCAGGTGCCTTACGAAGTTGTAAACATTCAACTTGGCTTTGGTTGTAGTCAAATTGCTGCGAAGATTGAGTAATTATTTCAACTTCTATACCTTCAACTTGGCGTAGATGAGCCGCTATTTCGCGATACACCGCTAAAGGTAGTCCAGCAAATTCAACTTTTTCACACGTTACGTTGTGGATGTGCATTTTTACGAAGCTCCGTTTGGAACAGTGTTTAGTGCTGGAGGTGCGCTGTCAACAGATGCTGTTGTTGTTGGCGCCGCTGCTCCTTCTCCTACCATTCTCGCAACTTCGATGCCAAATTGTTCAAAAATTACTACTGGCTCTGAGCCTTCGTTCATTTCAATTCGTTTTACCAGTAGTCCACTAGAAAGTCTATCACCAGCTTGAACATAACGACTGGTTGGCTCATTCGGTACTTTGATAATGGCTTGAGGCTCGCTACCCACAAGCACTACACCTGTAACAGCAACTGCTCGCGCTAGTTCTGGTTGTGGTGTCGGTGGAAGTACTGATACCAGTGAAGGATTTGGAACTACCTGTGGCATTACTCTGGGTAAAACTGGCGTAAAACCACGACCACGAGTCATTGGGGGTGGCAGTTTCGCAATGACTCTACGATTCATTGGAAGTATACGGGGCTGAGTTCTTGCTGAAATTACCGAACTTCTACGTCTTATATTACTTTCAGTCACACTCGAAACTCTTGCCGGCAAAGTCGGTAACACTGGTACCACTCTTCTAAAGGTTGGCGCCGATGTTGTTGGCATAATTGGAATTGAAGGAGCAACAATTTGTGCAAATGGGTCAGGACGACCCCTAGCTATATCTACTGCTCTTTGAGTTGAGTTTGTCGGTTGAATTAAATTTGGTGTTGCCGCAGTCGCTACTGTAGTTACCTGTGGTTTACCAGGTACAACTGGGTTACTGAACGGTTGAGCCAATTGTGTTGATGCTGGAACTGGAGTTGCGGCAGGAGTAGCAGCAGTTGTAGGAGTAGGAGCAGCTGCTTGTTCCCCTCCCTCTGATGAACACCCTGCGATTGTAAGAATTGCAATAGCTGCAACTGCAATTTTTGAATATCTGCCCATTAGTGTCAAAAGCCATTGGAAACAAATTTAATCGAAATCAACTCGAAACCGGGTTTCTACGCAAAATCTTCGTTGTTATTACAAGATATGAATAAGAAACCCGGTTTCTTTCTAAAGTGAAATCTCATTCCGTTATAACCTAACTTTGAATAATTCAGTAGTCCTAAATGTCACAAAAATATAAGTGATAATACCCATTTTTCTTGAAGAGCAAGGCGGGTTTACCTAGTATTTACTTAGCTCATACTCATTTAACTATTAGGTAAACTTCCACCGCCTCTACTCTACACCCATTAAGGTTTTCAGCGAATCTAGTCCTTTTTTGACTCGACGAGAAACCGTAACAACACTAATTCCCATGCGTTCTGCAACTTCTTTCTGCGTCAAATCGTGTAAAAACACAAATTCTAGAACTTCACGAGTGCGCTGTTCTAATTGAAGCAGTGCTTGTTGTAAACGGATTTGGTCTTCTTGCGCGAGTTGAAAACTGCGGTAGTTGCTATCGGGTACCAATTCGCCCAAGCTCGCGGCGCCTTCTTCACCGTCTTGTACTGGTACATCTAAACTTAAAGGCGCCCGATTCGCCCAAGCAAGTTTAATTTCTTGCCATTCTTCAGTTGAAATATCGAGTGCTGCTGCCACTTCAGCATCCGTTGGTTGACGATTATACTTCTCACGTAATGAACGCGACACTCCTAGTGCTTGCTGCTGAATAGCTAGCCAGCGACGGGGAATTCTAACCGTAACACCTTTGTCACGTAAATAGTGCTGAATTTCACCGCGAATATAAGGAATTGCAAATGAGCTAAAAGCATGACCTTTAGATATTTCAAACCTTTCAATCGCACGAATTAACCCTAAACAACCTACTTGGAGCAAATCCTCGTAGCTTTCTTGGCACTGATTAATCCAGTAGTGAGCTTCTCTTCTGACTAGTCCAAAGTTCAATTTTACCAGTTGATTACGAATGTCAGCACTTTTGTCTTGCTGATAGGAGCGCAACAATTGCCAGACTTCTTGCTTGAGTTCGTTGGAGTTTGTTGTAACTAAGGTAGGCATTGGCACCGCGTTCATTATTTGGTTTATCAAACAACATCAAGCTTGGTGTTGCACTCTGTTATGGCAAAATTGCTACTATTGGCAATCTAGCTATATTTGAGTCAACAACCGGCTTGAATATTTTTGGTTAATTTTTTTAGTAGACTTCGACAGCTATAGATTGAAGAAGTACATAGCGCCAAGATATAAAATTTGTTACTGAAACAGGAACCGAGATAGTACTTAATTTGCGCTATGGATGCCCGAGAAAAGCATCTGTATGTAAACCGATAATAATCAATAAATGTTTCTAATATTAAAAATTTTTTATCAAGAGAAATACTGAGTTTGTGAGAATTTGTTGATACCAACTTTAAGTTGAATTCACACAAATATATTATTTCTTCACAAAATAATTGAGTGTTTATGCCCTGTGTCCCCAAAACAACAGGCGCCTGACATAAAGCACAGGCGCCTGAAATAAAATCACAGGCAAGTATGCCTGTGCCACAATACCATGAATTATTTAAGCTTTTGACTCAATGCGACCGTAGAATATGCCGCGAATCTTAACTTCTTTAGGGTCGCCAGAACCTAAATCGGTGTCAGAAGGCTGTATGCTCTCAAAGGTACCAGCAATTTCACCGCTATTGCTATTGATTTTTGCAACAGATAAAGAAACGTTCCCTTCGAGAACTTGCGCGCGTTTAACGTTTTCACGAGTTAGTTCTTCAGCGTCTGAGCGTGCAGGTAATGCAACGGCGTTATCATAACCACTAGCAACACCACGACCTTTAGGGTCAAGGAAAGTGGCGCCACGGTAAGAAGGAACGCGGAAAGAACCTTCAAAGTCGGTGGAGGTGTTAATACTGGTCAAATTAGGCTGGGTTGTAGCAACTAATCCTTTTACTGTGAAAAGGAACGGAATGAGTTCGCCACCAGGTAATTTAACTGTGGTTGCTTGGAAATCAAAGCCGTCTTTTTCTATAAAGGTCAAACTACCATCAGGATTCACGTTTACGTCACCCTGAATTTGGTCAAGTGATGAAGTTTTACGAGTCACTACTTTACCTGTAATAAATTCAGCTTGTTGACGTTTATTAGTTGGTTCTTCTTTTACAAAGTAATTAGTTGGTTCCAAGCACAGTTCTTTGAGGACGTAAGACTGACTCTTATCAATGGGAATAGAACCACGACTGGTTTCGCTTAATTGGGGGCATTTATTCGCTAAACCAGTGCCTCGAATCTGTTCGTAGGTTAGAGTACCTGTACTAGCGTCGGCAGGACCATCACTACAAGCAGTTATAAATCCTAAGCATAATGCTAAGAATGTAACTATTAAACCGCGATACCTCATTGTCAACCTCAATGTCGAAAAATTAATAAACGTCTTGCAACATGGCGCCAGTTTCTCACCAGCGCTTTGCTACACGGCTAAAGAGAAAATATTAAATTCTCATTTGTTAAGGATTTTACAAAATTATGGCTGCACTTGGAAGTGTTTCATTGATTCGCTAATGTTTAATCGTAGAGAATCCTTACTCACTGGCGCCTTAAAGCCTGTTTACAATTCTTCATACTCGTTCAAATAAATCGGGCGCCATAGTAGAAACCGGGTTTCTTTGTTAAATCTTGTAATAAAAATAACGATTTTGCGTAGAAACCGGGTTTCTTTATGACGAATTTTTCTGTGGCAAGAAGCTAGAACTCGGCTAAAGTGGATAACCATATGAGTACTAGTAATAATTTTGAGTCAGTAATGTTATCTTACAAACTTCAAGCTATTAATGTAGCGGTACACGATGCTGTAACGGTTTGTCAAGGGGATACTATCCAACTTTTGGCGTTACTACGTCAATTAGAATCTTTACACCGTGAAATCCGCGAGGGCCCTTTTCAAGCGAATTTACCAGAAAATCGTCAAGCGCTTTACGCTCTATTACGGGAAATCGAATCTGAGGGAGGTTGGCCCTATATCGAACGCATGAAGTTACAAGCTTTTCTCAAGTTCTTAGAACAGGAGGAAGAAAACAAATAATGCCATTTTAGGTTTTAGATTTTGGATTTTAGATTTTAAATTCAATCCAAAATCCAAAATCCGCAATCTAAAATCTACTTGACCCCTTCACAAAGATTACGGTCGCGTGTATCAACGTTACGGTTGTACTTGAGATAATCTCCTACCCAGTTACATCCACGTTTTAATAAATCGTTTAAATCTAAATTCCACAAAATAATCGTTTTGTCTTCGCTTGCAGATGCGAGTGTTTGACCGTCTGGACTCCATGCAACGCTTAGTACTGGTGCATTATGTCCATTAAAGGTCTTGATGAGTTTGCCTTCACGACTCCATAGTTTTACTGTGCTATCCCAACCTGCTGCTGCTAAAACTTCTCCGTTGGGACTAAAGGTTACTGAGTTAACGCTATCGCTATAACCTCTAAGCAAGGTTTTGAGTAATTTACCATTCCAATCCCATAATTTGACTGTGTTATCCCAACCAGCAGATGCGATTATTTTATCGGTAGGACTAAAGCTTGTGCCTAAAACCCAGCCATCGTGTGAGGTAAGGGTTTTTAATAATGTACCGTCTCGGCGCCAAAGTTTGACGGTTTTATCATCACTAGCTGAGGCAAGAATTTTTCCATCTGGACTCCAAGCGACATTATTTACCCAACCATTATGTCCAGATATAGTTTTGACGTTTTTACCGTCACGGTTCCACAGTTTAATGGTTTTATCTTGACTCGCTGATGCTATCAATTCTCCATCAGGACTCCAAGCTACGCTTCTAACTTTATCAAGATGTCCCGTTAAAGTTTTAACTAATGACCCATCTAAATTCCAAATTTTAGCGGTTTTATCATGACTTCCAGTCACAACGAACTTTCCAACTGGGTCAAAACTGACGCTTTGAACTAAGTCTGAATGTCCAACTAAGGTTTTGTCGAGGCTTGTACTAGAAATACCATCCTTTTTATTATATTTCCATAGCTTAACGGTGTTATCTCGACTTGCCGATGCTAACATTTCACCGTTCCGACTCCAAACAACGCTTGTAACTCCACCTTCATGGTTCTTTAGAATTGGTAATGAAGTTGATGCTAAATTCCACAACTTTATACTTTTGTCCCAACTGGCAGATGCGAGTGTTTTTCCGTCTGGGCTAAAAGCAATACTGGAAACAGCATCGTTGTGACCTTTAAATGTTTCGACTAACCGACCGTCAAGACTCCACATGTTAATTGCATTATCATCTCCAGCAGATGCTAAATACTTACTGTTTGGACTAAAGCTCAGATTCCAAACTGTGGCAGTGTGATTACGCAGTGTCTTTTCTAACCGATAATCAAATGGACGCGGTGCATTATTACTTACTTTACGCCAAAGCTGCACGGCGCCTGTACGATTTCCTAATGCTAAGTACTGATTATCTGGACTAAAAGCTACGGATGTTACACCTATAGAATTTTTTGGCAGTGTTGTTACTAAACTTCCATCTCTGTTCCAAATTTTGACTGTTTTGTCTTGACTCGCAGAAGCTATTAATTGACCATTTGGGCTAAATGTTACCCAGTTAATTTCTGCTGTGTGTCCACGTAAAATTCTTACTAACTCACCATCAGAACGCCAAATTTTGATTGTACTATCTGCGCTACCTGTCGCTATTAACTGACCGTCAGGACTAAAGTTAACGCTGTAAATACCTTGCGAATGTCCATCTAATGATTTATATGGTTGTGTTTCAAATTCGCCGTTTTCTTTCACGCGCCATAGTTTTACAGTATTGTCTAAGCTAGCAGATGCAAGTATTTTTCCATTAGGACTAAAAGCAATACTAGTAACAGCAAACTCATGTCCATCAAGAGTTTGAACTAGCGTACCATCTGGGCGCCAAATTTTGACCATCCGGTCAGTACTACCCGAAGCAATTAATTTACCATCTGGACTATAAGTAACACCCCAAAGAACATCTGTATGTCCTTCCAAACGGTTAATTTCTTTAACTCCATACACTGCTTGCTGTAGTGCTGTGACTACACGCGAAGAAGTATCACCTTGAACTCCATTCGATTGTTTAAGTTTTCGCCAAGCTCGTAAACTCTCAATCAAAGCATCAAACTCCTTAGAAGAAGCAAATAAAGCTTCGCTCGCAGCAGTAATTGCGCTTATTCGTAAGTTATCTTCGCTACGTTCTGCACGCACGCGATTTACAACAGCCGCGCGCTTCTGTAGGTCTGCTTGCCACCACAAACCACCAATCGAGGCAGTACAACACAGCAGTGCCACACCAGCCGCTCTAGCTTCGCGTAAGCGTCTTTGAAGTACTAAAGTCAGTTGCTCTTGACTGAGTTTTTGAGCAACTTCAGCACGAGTCTTTTCAAATCTAACCTTTTCAAGTTCAGCAACAATGCCGTAGTTATTTTTTTGACGAATAGGTTCAACTAAATAATCATGAACAACCTGGTAGCGGTCGCCAGATTCTTCACGCATTCGCAGTACTAAACCACTGCCAACTAAAATATCGAGTATTAATTCCCAATCAGAATCTAAATTAAATAACGTCTCAGCACTTTTGGTTAACGCAACTGCAAGCTCAATTTTAGTTCTGAGTGGTCGCGTACCTTTTTCATCAGTTAGTTCAAATAATAATTTCCAAGTTAGCTGCTCGTTTTCTCGACCACAGTCTTTAATAACCTCAGTCAACCAACGTTCTACTAGCTTAGATGAACCACCAGATTCTTTATACTCTTCGAGCGTTTTGATTTTTTCGGCTTGAAGTTGGGCGCCGACTATTTGCAATTCAATCGGGTGAACTTGCTCAACTTCTGTCGCTAAATCTTGAACTAACTGATTAATCAAATCATTACTTAGTTCATAGTGTGAGCGAGAAGTCAAAATATCAATAACGCCAATAGCATCCTGAACTGAAAAATTTCCTAAATAATAACGAATATCTTTATCTAGTATATTTTTATTAATTACCCCTAAATCGTATGTGTTACGGTTGTTTTCGTTACACAGACGCTCAAACTCTAATAAATAATGTAAATAATCTTCACGGAGCGAAAAAATAATCTTGACAAAAGGAACATTTAAACACTGACTAACAAATTTATAAAAATGAATTCTTTGACTTTGCTCACGAACAGCAAAAAAGAATTCTTCTAATTGGTCAAAAATTAAAACAACTGTATAATTACGTTCTGCTAATTCCCGTAGTTTGCCCAGTAAAATTGACGTAGAAAATTTGATTGATACCGATAAATCTGTTTGTGCTAATGCTTGATTAATATTTCGACCTAATACTGTAATCCAATCGCTATATACCGATAAAACAATTGGTATGGCAATGCGGTCGCCAATTACCTTTTCTGTTAAAGTTGGGACTAACCCAGCACGCAACAGCGAACTTTTACCAACACCGCTTGGCCCATGAACAATAGTTAACTTACAGTCTGCACGTCCTAAACGTCCAATTAAATTATTAATATCTTTTTCCCTTCCGGATGCAGCAATTTCTTGTGCCACTTCTTCGGGTATGTAAGAAATTCTTGATTGGCTAGTTGAACTACACGCTACCACACTCCCTGTTGAACCATTCACTTTGTAACGTTGTGGTTGCAGCGTTGTAGCGCCAATAAATGCTCGAAATCCGTACTGATGTTCTACTTGTATTTTTTCTTGCTTCAGGTTGAAAGCTTCACCATAGTTATGACGCTCAAAAAAGTAGAGTGAACGTAATTCTTCAACTATCTCTAAATATAACGATGGCTCATACTGTACCTCGCAAACAACCTTCGCCCACTCCAAATTATTTATTGCCTCTTCCCACTCTCCTAAATGACGTTGTGCGCGTCCTAGCAATAAAAGATACCAACTTTCTTGAGCGCGTGAGACATTCACAGAAACTTCTGCAATAGTCCGGGCTGTATTCGCTAATTCATATGCTTGTAGCCAATTTGACCTTGAAGCTGCAACAACTGCTAAAAACCCATATGCTTGGGCTTCAGAAGCTTTATCGGGGTAGGTGGCATATAGCTCTAATGCTTGAGAAGCATAAGCGTGTAACTCATCCCATGCTTCGATATGCTTTAGCATTTGTAAGAGCGGAGGTATAAATTGAGCTACTTTATCTTGGCGCCCTATCGACTCAAATGTTGAAAGTGATTTTTTAAACCAGACAATTCCTTCAAGCCAGTAGCTACGATTCAATGCCGGACGTAAATCTGCCATTCGTCCATAGCATAAGCCAAGGTGGAATAAAACTATAGCCTTATAAAGAGACTGTGAAAATGTGAAAGTGTGGTTTTCATCTTCCCAAAGAGTCAAAGAGTGCTGGTAATGAGACAGCGCTTCTTCAACTTGGTCATTAATATAAGCGTTATATCCTGAAACAAATTCTAAACAGCGGTTCAGTTCTGGCTCAAGTTGAATATTGTATATGCGGAGTAAGTCTTCGCGTGCAGTTTCGATTTCTTTTGAACTATCTAGGGATGAAACTTTATCAAGGCTGTGACTTTCATCCGTACTATTAAGAATATGATTAAATAAGTATTCAGTATTTTTACGGATTAAAGCTATTAAATCCTCCTTTGTCATCTCAAATTTAATCGTGGTTGCTGCCCAGCTTTTAAAGTCTGGTGCAAGTCGCGACAATTGAGTAGCTACTTCGTCTTTAAGCCATAACACCAAAGGAAAAGGAAACGTATCAGCATAAATATCGCGCGCTTGGTTTAACCCAGTAAGTAAATCATCAATTTTGACAACCGATTCAAGTCCAAACACCATAAAGGCTTCGGGTAAAGCATCACCAGCAACAGCAGGAATATCTAAATATAAATCTGAAATTATTGTGTTATGTAAATTTGCGGTTGTCGAGGGAGAAAGCTCTAGCTCACGTAAGTAAATGTCTTTAGTTAGTGTGCGTAGGTTTTCTAAAACTGATGTACGTAATTGTCCGTAGTTGCATCGGACTAATATTAGGGCAAATTGACCTTTAGAAAGCGCAACCGCTCGAATTAGACGTTGTAATGAACGATGATTCGCATTGGCGATTGCAGCCGTGAACTGCCACTCTGTCATAAAACTAAAACCGGGCTAAAAAGAACTATGTTCACCAAAACGCCGAAACTAGATTTTGGCATTGTAAGCGTTGGAATGGATACTGTGTAATTACGGAGTCTTTAGAAGGCTTTTTCTTCCGAACGCATTAAATACGGTAAAAATACTTAGGAATAGTTATGAGTGAGTCGTGCTGAGTTAAGAGTCCATACTCAGCACGACTCACTTTTAACTCAGCACTTCTAACTCACTTCTAATTTGTCTTTGCCATGCTTGTACTTTTTCGGTTTCAGCTAGTGCGGGACTAATACCAAACCAACGTCCTGTGGCATCGCGGTATTCAAAAACAAACATGCTTCGCAATAGTCTTTGATACTCAGATTCACCTTTAAGACTTTGCTGATTAACTACTTCGTAGAGTAATTCCCATTCTTCTTCGTTTATCGCTAGCAGTAAATCGTCGCGATAATCTTTGATTACAGACTCTAAACAATCAGGTGAGAATGGGGGGTCTTGACGTTGTAAACAGCTATAAAGCAATCCTAAAAGATTACGAATATGACCTCCACTCACACGGCACAACCTATCCAAAGTTTCAGGCGCCTCAAATAATTCTGTAACTAAGTTCTCACGAGCGTTCCAGGCAATTTCGGGGAATGCTCGCGCTAACACAAGCTGACGTAATAAAGACATTCCTGGCTCGTAATCACTGCCTGAACGCTGTCTTACTAGCACCATTGGTAGTACTTTCGGCGCCACCCCACCACCCAAACGGTTTTTCAGGGTTTCGTATTCGTTTGAGAAAATCAGCGCTAATGGAATTGTGTACACAACATGACATTTCAGGCGCCGCAGTTGTTCACCTCGGTCGATAAATAAGTATTCGGGTTGCGAACGTCCCGATGGCATTGGTCGCATGTCAACTCGGTCTAAGTTATCGACAATTACAACCAATCCATTTTGACCTCGCATTTTAAGTTGCTCGTTAGCTCGGTCTAATAATTCGTCGTTGATTGCTTGCAATATGCTATTTGTACGAGGTTCAAGATATTGCCGCAATTGAGAGCGCATCTGTGGACTATCTTTTGTTTTGGCGCTAATCTTTGCAATTCCGATTGAAAATTCTGCTTCTGTGGAAATTTCTAGAGGAGTTTGCAAGAATTCACCGATTTCTTTGAACAGGTTGCTGAAGTATCCTGGTTTCGTTTTGATCCCAACTGCTTCTATACTGGCGCCTACCTGACGGGCAATACTTAGCAAAATATCGCTGACATCGATATCCGCCATGTCTAAGTCTTGGCTTGATTCAAAATAAACTACATGAAAACCTGACATTTCCAGTTCAGTTTTCAAGCGTTGTAACTCTGTTGATTTTCCGCAGCCTATATGACCCGTAAATAGCTGACATGTTGGGTCATCCGGAGAAATACGGACTATTGTACGTTGTAATTCCTCTACTATTTTACAACCACGTACATCAGAAAAGTCTATGTAGTACCGTCTGTCAGTGACATCACCCATAACCAGTGTTTTGCTGGGGTTACAGGCTTTAAAGAAACGCGATAAGTTTATTGTTGTTCTCATGTAGATGCAATGAATGAGTATTTATATTTACAATACTTTTACGTACATATGCTACACGTAAGTGTTTTAACCTACAATTTTACGGAGGCAGTGGCGCCGTTTGTAGCAGAGCTATAATGTAAAATTCTTAGCCGCAATGAGGTTATCCCGGATAAAAAACAAGTGAATAATCATTTTTACACTCGCCACCTCGGTTTTGACAATGTGTAAATCCAAAAATATTACTGACAGTGAGCGTGACTATACTTATAACACTTTGTCAACCATCCAGGAGTATATATTTAAGCGTCATATATTGCAATATTTTAATTAAGGCACCTTAATTAATTATTCTTTCAAGAATATTTTTATGCATGAAGCGTGTTATTCTGTCAATACCTTGGATGTAGCCTATTTTCAGTATGATGGTTTACACCCCACGGTCAAAAAGCTACACTTGGTGCAAAATTAACGCTGCACACTTTAGGAAGGTACGAGCAAGCGTATAAGGGTGGATATACCAGATAGTATGGGCATTCATTAAGAGTTTTGATGTGCCCATTTCAACAGTTAAAGTTAAGCTCGCGTGCTAAAATCACGCGAAATAATCGTGGCTTCCAATTGCCGATATGAATAGATTCGCTCATGTGTGGAAGGGGTTTGAATGGCTGATACAGCATCAGTGTCTCGCACAGATTTAGAAGGTAGACGAAAAAAACTAAGGAAGCAGCGACGCAAAAAGATTATTCAAACTGTCTGGCAAAGCTTTGCTCTTGTTTCTCTTACAGGTGGTTTGTTATGGACAACTGTTCAACCAACCTGGTTAGTTAAAACTGAACAAGACGTTGAAGTTTCTGGCAACCAATTACTTTCTGCTGACAAAATTCAGTCGCTGTTGCCTTTGTCTTATCCGCAATCAGTATGGAAAATTGAGCCATCACATATTGCCCAATCGCTACAAAAGCAACCATTGATTGCACACGCTTCGGTGACTCGTCGTTTATTTCCACCAGGGTTAATCGTCGAAGTAATTGAACGAGTCCCTGTTGCTATCGCGCAAAAAACTCAAACAAGAGACGACAAAACTCCATTGTTGTTACTTGATGCAACGGGTGTACTAATTAACGTTGATACAAAAGATTTGAAAACACTTAAAGCTGGATTGCCCAATCTTAAAGTAATTGGTTCTCCCGACCAATACCGCGAGTTTTGGGAAATGCTTTACGAAGCGGTAAGCCAAAGTTCCGTCGAAATCACCAAAATTGATTGTCAAGATTTGACCAACGTGATTTTAACAACTGAAATTGGGCGTGTACATCTAGGCGCCTTGGGACCTCAACTAACCGAGCAAATCAAAGTTCTCGCACAAATGCGACACCTGCCTACAAAAGTCAATATAAATAAAATACAGTATATAGACCTTACAAATCCTGATTTACCAACTATGCAACTCCAAAATAGTACAAAAGAATTGATTGAACCTCGTGCCAAACGCTAAAATTTGGAATCAAGAATTGTTAAATTCAAATGTTTTACTCTGGTTGTAGCAAACAGGACTTTTTATGAGTGAATATACTTGGCACAATTATTTTACTAATGGAGTTGAAAACAGGTATTGTTGTTTTAACGCCCTGCAAGGAGAGCCTATATAAACCTGTACAAGAAACAAGTTACTATTACCCTGTTGTTTTATTTAACAACTGGTTCACACGCACTATAGATGTCAGACAGTTTGATGATAGTGTCTTTTATGAAGGTACGCCTTGTGCTATCACATTGTTACAGCATCAACAGGCTTGTGTTAAGTTTTGTATCGTTTTGTCAAAAGTATATGGGAGGCGCCAACGTGATATTTTACAGATAAAGGCTGATGTGTGGAATCAATAATTTATTGTATTCCTAGCTGCCACTCAGGCTACCTTAGCTTAAAATATAGTATATTTGTATTTATGAAGATTTTTAGTAAAAAGCTTATACATAAGCATATTAACGTAATATATGAAACTTAGTTATACATATACATACGTGAAATTTTGGAATCAGCAGTGCATTATTTGTTGCTCCTTAACGATGTAGTAGGGAAGCCAGATAGCGATTTAAATATCATATTGAATGAATTTATTACGCTTGGTTTAGGCTTGAAAACATAATAAAGGGGTTTAAAATAATTGCGCCCAGTCTGGGTGTATTGCATAAAAATCTTTTAAATGTACGCGAATACAGATTTTTTGTAATGGAGTGAAAAAAGAACAGATGCAGATGTAAAATTAATAACAACTCAAAAATTACTTATTCAAGATGCACAGGTCAGTAACAACGCCAAAATTATACGGAGCAGTAAAGGTAACATAGCAGTGAAGTAATTATCGTCACTGTTGAAGTTATACATAAGACTCATTAGGTAAATACTAGGTATACTTCTTTAAAATTAGTTGTGCTTCGGAGTGGGAGAAGTTAAGAGTAAAGCCCAGAAAATGCTAGTTTAATGCCAGCAGGTATGGGTATATCCGACATTTATGTTGGAATTCTGACTTGAATCCAATCATCAGAGCTTCTGTTGTAAAGGAACTTATAACAAGAAAGAACAATGCTTATCCATGATGCTTGGCTCACACTATAGTTGACTCATAGGTACACAACACCAACCGAATAGCCGTTTATCTACATGTACGCAAATCCAATGACATTTGACAATAGCCAAGGGCTTACTTATAAAAACTCTCAATCTCCAGGACAGCCATCCTTGACTCTTACGGGGAACTCCAATAACCCTTTTAGCCATTCGGGGTTAACTTTTGGGTCGTCGGACAACAAAAAAACCCCAGCAGAAGATAGTCGTATTGGCGATATCGTTCCTGGGCGCGTTGCCAACATCAAAGTGATTGGAGTTGGTGGTGGTGGTAGTAATGCTGTTAACCGCATGATTGCTTCGGATGTTTCGGGAGTAGAATTTTGGTCTATTAACACCGATGCTCAAGCTTTAACACTCGCATCTGCTCCTAGTCGTTTGCAAATTGGGCAGAAATTAACACGTGGTTTAGGGGCGGGTGGAAACCCAGCAATTGGTCAGAAAGCTGCTGAAGAGTCGCGCGATGAAATTGCCACTGCTTTAGAAGGTGCCGACCTTGTTTTTATTACGGCTGGTATGGGAGGCGGAACGGGTACTGGTGCTGCTCCAATTGTGGCAGAGGTTGCAAAAGAAATGGGCGCCTTGACAGTAGGTGTTGTCACACGTCCGTTTATATTTGAAGGGCGCCGTCGTATTAGTCAAGCCGAACAAGGAATTGAAGGGCTAAAAAGTCGCGTTGATACCCTGATTATTATTCCCAATAACAAATTATTGGAAGTGATCCCCGAACAAACTCCAATGCAAGAAGCATTTCGTTATGCCGACGACGTACTACGGCAAGGGGTGCAAGGAATTTCAGATATCATTACAATTCCCGGCTTAATTAACGTAGACTTTGCCGATGTGCGTGCAGTAATGGCAGATGCAGGCTCGGCGTTAATGGGGATTGGTATTGGTTCAGGTAAATCACGCGCTCGCGAAGCTGCGATTGCTGCAATTTCTTCGCCACTTTTGGAATGTTCGATTGAAGGGGCGAGAGGTGTTGTGTTTAACATTACGGGTGGTAGTGACTTAACACTACACGAAGTCAATGCTGCCGCCGAAACAATTTACGAAGTCGTAGACCCGAACGCGAATATTATTTTTGGCGCCGTAATTGACGACCGACTTCAAGGCGAAGTGCGATTGACTGTAATTGCAACTGGCTTTACTGGCGAAGTTCAGCAGACACCTGCACAATCTGCCAGCGTAAACCCAAGAGGGGGGATACCAACACAACAAAGGCGCCCAATGCCAATGCAGCAACCACCTTTTACTCCACCTGCACAACAGCAACAACAACAGCAACCACCTGAACCTAAAGAAAAACCTGGATTAGATATTCCAGACTTTTTACGCAAGCGCAATAAGAATTAATCATCTTTCCACTACGAATGATAATTAATGTTACTTAATTTCAAAACACTTAAAGTGACTCTGTTCCCCATACAATTCGTTGAATGAACCTTTTAAGCTAATTATTTCAAACCAGCTAAAAAGTTCTTATTTATACATTACCGGGCTGTGTAACAGTGCCGGATATTGTCGTCATTGCTAAAAAGCTATCTACCGTTAAGAGTTAAGAGTATCCAACCATTTGATTACCTGTTGACCGAGACGAATACCCTCGAATCGGTCAATTTCGCGTATACCAGTTGGGCTGGTAACATTAACTTCAGTGAGATAGCCACCAATAACATCAATACCAACAAAAATTAAACCATCCTGACGTAATTTTGCAGCTAGTTGCTGGCAAATATCAAGTTCACGTGGTGTTATTTCAGTTTTTGCAACAGTACCACCAGCAGCCATATTATTGCGAAATTCTCCGGCCGTCGAAAGACGATTCAAGGCACCTATCGGTTCGCCATTGAGTAATATAATTCGCTTATCTCCTTGCTTTGCTTCTGGTAAATACGTTTGCACCATTACAGGAACACGACCTTGGAGGGTACTAAGTTCAACAATCGAGTTGAAATTACGGTCTCCTGCTTGTAAAAATAAAATACCTTCTCCTGCTTTGTTGCCCAAAGGTTTTAGTATAGCGGCGCCTTTAGATTCAACAAATTGGCGAATTCGGACTTTATCAGCGCTAACAATAGTTTCGGGTATTGCCTCAGTAAACTGTAAAGCGTACATTTTTTCGTTTGCTGCTCGTATGCCGTTAGGGCTATTAACCACTAAAGTTTTACGAGGGTCAATATAGTCAAGAATATACGTTGCATATAAATACGGAACATCCACAGGTGGGTCAGTCCGCATAAATACAGCATCCATTGTTTCCAGGCAAACATTAAGACGTTCAGTAAGTTTATACCAAGGAGAAACAGCAACCCAGCGTTCTTCTACTAGCTCAATAGGTGTAATCTCCACCCGTTCAATAATGCCCCAAGCTTTGCTATCAACAACACTTAGTTGACTCGCTTGAGTTATCCAAACTTCATGTCCTAACACGCAAGCAGCTTCCATCAAAGCCACGCTAGTATCGTGACAAGGGTCAAGCAAGTTGATAGGGTCAATAATAAAAGCTAATTTCACTTTTTTGTACGGCGGCGCCGGAAATATCTAAAGATGACACACCTATAGATTATCCACCTAAAAGTACCCTGTTGAGTTATGAGTTATGACTCGCTTCGGTGCGTGACGCTACGCTCATCACTTGCTTCGTTTAAAAATTGTGGTAGCGTCACGCACCCTACCTTTCAACTTCTAATAACTCATCTAACTTTCCTTTCGCATCGAGTGCGTGAATATCATCACAACCACCAACGTGAAGGTCATCAATAAAAATTTGTGGTAGAGAGCGTCTACCATTTGCACGTTGGGCCATTTTACCTCGTGCTACCTCATCCCCATCAATAGCGTACTCAACAAAATCAACCCCTTTGTCTCTCAACAAAGCTTTCGCACGAATGCAGAACGGACAACTTCTCCACGTATAAATTTCAACTTTAGCAGTCATGGCGCCTTTACTTCTGTAATACTTCTTCATTTTAAAGGCTGTTGCTTGTATCCGCTCTATCTCGCTTAGTAGTTTTTATGTATTATGCGAAAAGAAACCGGGTTTCCTAAGAAGAAACCCGGTTTCTAGAATTTTAAGAAAGCTGCTTTAAAATTTTTGTTGTCTTTTTATTCAATTTTATCAAACCACCTACAGCCATGAACGCAAGGGCTGCATTTACACCAGGTTCAGGTACTTTTCTTTTAGGTTCCTTTGGTTTGGGTACGATATAAGCTTCAGCTAAATTTGTACCGTATTGGAAGCGAACGTTACCAATCTTGGTGATATCAAAGCTAGAAGTTAAGCCAGAGAAAAGGAAAGTAGCGGAATCTTTTACAAATGTTCCAGTTTTGACGGGATTATTAGCATTGCTAGAATAACCGCTAATAACACCGTAATTAAATTGTTGTCCTCCACCACCTTGAAAAATACCTAAGCCAGCAGTGCCCAAACCATATTTTTGCGATACTGCTGTACCTCCACTAGTCATATCACCACCTAATCCGGTAGCACTAGTAATAGACTCGTATTTCCATTCATTAATAGCTTTGAGATCAACATTTGTACCTATGGTGCCAGAAGCATTAAATGTGGTTGGCGCCGTAGCGGACAAAAAGGATAAGTTAAGGGGAGAGCCAGCGTAATCCCAAAAAACAGATGTCAAAACATCAGATGGGTCTTTAATACCGTTTAAAGCTGTATTAGATAGCGTAACCGCTAGTGTGCCATTACTGAGGTAATCGAAAACAACTGATGCTGATAAAGCGCTATTAGTGCCGTTGTAAGTATTGATTCCTGTTGCAGAGAAACTTGTAGAACCTTTACTGGTTGGTGCAGTTGCAGTAGTAGAACCAGTCGAACCAGTTGTAGAAGTGGAACCAGTTGAACCAGTTGTAGAAGTGGAACCAGTCGAACCAGTTGTAGAAGTGGAACCAGTCGAACCAGTTGTAGTGCTGGAATTACCTTTACCGTTGCCGTTACCAGTCGAACTAGTTGTAGTAGTGGAATTATTTTTATCGTTACCGTTAGCAGCAAAAGCTGATGTGGTAATTGCTAAAGAAGAAATACTAACAAAAGATGCAATAGAGACATTAAAAAGTAACTTTGAAAATTTGGCTGACATTTTTATTTTCCTATTAAATTTGTTTTGAAATAAGCTTTATTGGTTAATGCACCAGAAGCTTAAAAGCTCGTCTATTTACTTGATATTACCAATGTAAATCATTGATTTTTAAAGCGCTATAGTTTGTCTAAATCTTTATTAAAAACTTAGAATGTTACTTAATTAATAATTATTTTCATATTGCTAATAGTTATTTATGTAATTACCGTTTATGTAAAATTACAATACTCATGATAATTAACATAAATTTAAGTTAAAAAATACCTATTATAAATATAAAATTCTTGTGTATACCGTAAAAATACGTAAAAAAAATACGAGTCAGTTTTAGTTGTTTACTCTGACTCGTATTTTAAAGTTATGCTTAACTAACGGACTTCCAAGTAATAAAATATGCAAAATTTTCTTGTGGGGTGGGCATCCTTGCCCGCCCTTGGAATAGAACCGCAAGAGGGTCGCGATAATTTAATGCGAAGAAGCTGCGAAGTGAATAAGTTGTCCTAAACGCTGACGGAGAGTTTCTAAACCCAAACGATGGGTGGCAGAAATAAACACAGCCATTGGAAACTCTTCGCGCGCTATTTCAAGCGTATCGCTACTAACTTCATCTATTTTGTTAAACACAACCATTGCTGGGCCAGGTGTAACAGGCATTACAGCCAAAATATCCCGTACTGCACGAATGTGACTTAACCACGCAGGATGCGATAAATCAACCAAATGTATTAAAGCATCGGCTTCGGTCACTTCTTCTAAAGTGGCGCGAAAGGCATCCATTAATGCTTCTGGCAGTTCGTGGATAAATCC
This sequence comes from Calothrix sp. FI2-JRJ7, assembly GCA_019359675.1. Classification (GTDB taxonomy): domain Bacteria; phylum Cyanobacteriota; class Cyanobacteriia; order Cyanobacteriales; family Nostocaceae; genus Dulcicalothrix. Next base: position 22,128 of record JAHHGX010000020.1, on the reverse strand, counting down.
TACCGTATCTGTAACTAGAATTTCTTGCGGTAGAGAATCTAAGGCATCGGGAACTACCAAACGGCGAGTGGTTGGGTCGAGCGTTGCAAACAATTGGTCAGCCGTATATACTTCGGCGTTGGTCAACGTATTTAGCAGTGTCGATTTTCCTGCGTTCGTATATCCAACTAAAGCCACAGAGGGAACTTCTTGGTGTTGGCGCCGTTGACGCAGCCGTTCACGATGTGCTTGTAATTGGTTGACTTCTTGTTGCAAACGAGAAATACGGCGGCTAATAGCACGGCGTTCGGTTTCTAATTTAGTTTCACCAGGACCTCGTGTACCAATACCACCCCCCAGTCGAGACATTGCTTGACCTCGACCTGTGAGGCGAGGCAACATGTACTCTAACTGTGCCAACTCAACTTGTAATTTACCAGCACGTGACTGAGCGCGCTGTGCAAAAATATCTAATATGACTTCGGTGCGGTCAACGACGCGAACACCAATTTGAGCTTCTAAGTTGCGAACCTGCGACGGTGTAAGGTCACGGTCGAAAACAACTAAATTTGCTCCTAAAGTTTGTGCTGTTAAGGCAATTTCTTGAACTTTACCTTCCCCGACGACAGTTTGGGGATGGGTACGGCTGCGTTTTTGCCACATAGTTTGCAAAACTTCACCGCCTGCGGTATCAACCAACCGCCCTAATTCTTCGACAATATCTTTAAATTGCTGCGCGTTAACGTTATCGGTCATGACACCAACAATTACAACGCGGTCATTGTCGCTATCAACATCAGTGGCAACATACTCTCGTCGAAATTCTTCTTCGAGTCCTTCTACCAATTCCAGAAAATCTTGATTTGATAGAACATCTAAACTCATTGCTGGCGAGACATTCCAACTTGGGGCTGGAAGTTTGTCTTTCTCACCGTCGGAGGCGCCACTGTTAATTAAAACGCGGGTGTAAGAGGCTGTTAAATGTGCCAAATAAGCTTCTTTAACATATCCAGTTGCACCACCACCACGTTTGGTAAATCCAGTTCCAGTAATATTGAGTACAACCAGGGCATCAAGACGTTGCATAGCCATTGCAGTTAAAGCCGCTTCCGATGGTGGTTCTGGCTTTAAGTGGGTAGCTATACAACGGATACCGCTAAGTCGTTCTGCACCATAACGTGGCAACTCTAAAGGCGGAATCTGCGTTTGACGCGGAGTGCCCACCCCAACCCGGATAACTTGTCCGCGACGGTTGACGTAGGCACATACAGGGAAATTGATCTCAGTACTAATTGCTGCCAGACGCTGGGAAAATTCGGGCGTTGTAACGGTATCGCCCGGTAAGCGCTGGTGGTACAGCCGCTGTAGTTGTTTGAGCTGGCTGCTTTTTAAACCTTGGAGATTACCAAAGATAGTCTCGATAGGCGTTTTATACCAGTGAACTGGTCCTCGAATGCTTCCATGTCTATTTTACAACATCGATTTTGTTGTCAAACTCCTACTTTTGGTAGATGCATCTTCACAATTAATTTACAAAATTGCCAATCTATGTATAAATAGATGCTTTAAGATTAAGCCAAATTACTATAAACTCTTATTTGAGGTCAAGATGCGATTCTTATTTGGACTACCTTTACTTGTAAGTCTATCATTGGTAATGGCGCCAGTAATTACCATTGCGGCAGTAGTCGAATTGGTAGAAGAAGCACAAAGTGCCCAAAATGATTCAAATTACGACGAAGCAGAAAAGTTATGGCGCCGAGTTATTAAACTACAACCCTCAGACGCTTTAGCATACGCGCGCTTAGGTAGTGTACTATTCTCTCAAAATAGAATTGATGAAGGAATTGCCGCATACCAACAAGCTATCAAAATCAAGCCAAGTGCCAAAATTTACAATAGCTACGGTGATAACTTACGCTTAGAAGACAAGCTAACAGAAGCAATGATAGCCTATGAAGAAGCTTTAAAACTAGATTCTAAAAGCGAAGTAGCACGTAGTGGTTTAGGTACAATATATCTTAGACAAGAAAAGTATACAGAAGCAATAGCTGAATTTCGTCAGTTAGTTGCCCTAAAACCAGATTGGAATAACTATGAATCATTAGGTGATGCTTTAACAGAAGCCGGAAAGCATGATGAAGCTAGAACAGCTTATCGACAAGCTATTAAATTAGAGCCAACATACTATTCGCTATATAATAAAGTTGCCGAATCTTTTCAGAAGCAAGAAAAAATCAATGATGCAATCGACGCTTATCGTCAAGCAATTAATGTTGATTCGACTAATTTTTATGCATACACTGGTCTCGCTGAATTAATAAAGTTTCCAAAATCGATTACAGTTTTAACGCAATACGCAAAACAAGAACCTAAAAATGAAGTACCACTCCAAGCTTTAGGTTATATTTATAAGCAAAATCAAAATTTAAACGAATCAGCATCCGCATACCGTCAAGCAATAAAAGTAAAACCATCAGCAGAAAACTATTCGAGCTTAGGTGAAGTACTAGTAGAGCAAAATAAACTAGAAGAAGCAGTTGCAGCGTATCGTCAAACTATTAAACTTGAACCGCAAGATTACCGATACGGCGCCTTAGCAGAAGTTCTAATTAAGCAAAATAACTTGAACGAAGCACTAACATCCTGTCAAACAGTAATAGACCTTTATAAAGATAAAGATACATCTTATATAAACTACTACACTTGTTCCGTAGCAGGTTTTGGCATTTATCAAAAGCAAGGATTGAAAAGCGTTATGACAACCTTTCAGCAGCTTACAAAAAAAATTCCTCCCAAAAACATGGCAGAAATATATGTCAACCTAGGTTATCGTATCCAAGGTACTGATAATTTTATCAAAGAAGACGCAATAGCCATTTTTGAAGAAGCATTAAAATTCAACCCCAGAAACAAAGAAGCCCAAGAAAACCTTCAAGAACTTCAACAAACTCAACAAACCAGCTTTGTTCAATAACACTCTTGTGGAATGAGCATCTAAGAGTGGAATGGGCATCCTTGCCTGTTCTGATGGTGCCCCACCCCACAAGAGGAGTTTAGAGATTAATTGCTACTTGGCGCCACATTTGTTTGTGGTTCAGTAGAGGTAGCAGGTTTATTAGTATCGGGGAAAGAGTTTTCAGGAGTAGTAGTATTACTGCTACTGCCACTATTAGTTGTCTCGCTAGTACTTGTACTATTCGAGCTTGGCTTCGGCGCCTGTTTTGGTGTTGAAGAACTAGGTTTTGTCGTACTTTGCTGAGGTGGAACAGTTATATTAATGTTGGGTGTAGTATTAGTTTGTGCTGGCGCCTGTTGAGGAACAATAACTGGAACTGGAACTTCCTTAATGACTGGAACTTCCTTAGTTACTGGAACTGGAACTTCTCTGGTTCGCTCAATAATTTGAGTTTGAACTTTAGCTGGTTGAGTTACTGTTGGAACTGGAGTAGGAGTAGTTGCAGGAACTACAGGCACAGCAACTGGTGTAACGGTTTCCGAAGTCGTATTATTTTGGTTGAAATACCAAAAGGCGCCACCAATTAATCCTACCAACGCAAGTAAAAACCCTAATATTAATCCACGAGAAGTACTATCTTCGTCCTGTCGTGCTAGTCTTTCCTCTTGATAACCACGCTCTGTTGCTTGTCCGTGAACATACCCACTTTGGTAGTTTGAAGGTGTACTGTTATTAACTGTCTCACTCGTTCGCTTAATGTGAGTGTTTCCGTTACTATCTGTGTAACTTTCCTGATGCTCGCGGTAGCTTTTGTTATCGTTTGGGTTATTCATAAATTTTGGTATTATTGGCTAAGAGCATTAATCCGAAGTGAATCTGTGCTGCAATTAAATATCAACTACGCAGCTAATTGACGTGTTATTTAAAACTCGTATGATTGTTTCTTCAGAATAACCCCTACGTTCCTCTAAACGTTTCTGTCTAAAGAAATGACATAATCATCTACCATTAGGCTGATAAAGCGCCTTGTATAATAAAATTGTAAAAATTAGATATATTTTCTATAAATCAGTAATAATTTTCATTTTGTATAGTAGAGACGTTACATGTAATGCCTCTACATGCAGTGGTATGTTTAATATTGAAATACAATAGAATTTACAAACAGTCGTGATTCGGTAAAAGCTGTATGACTGTCATCACAAAGAAGCGATTTACAATCGACGAGTATCACAAGCTAATTGAACTTGGCTTTTTAAAGGAGCAAGACCGTATTGAATTAATTCGAGGGGAACTAATTGAAATGACAGCGAAGGGGACACCTCACACGTTTGCCACTACACGACTTTGTAGACAACTCGACCGTTTACTTGGTGACAGAGTAGTAGTGCGGTGTCAAGAACCAATAATTTTACCTTCAGATAGCGAACCGGAACCAGATGTAGTTATCGCGCACGGGAATGAGATTGATTATCTTGCTAACCATCCTTTTCCCAAAGATATTTTACTTATCGTTGAAGTTTCCGACTCGACTTTAAATTACGACCAAACAACAAAGCTATCGCTGTATGCAGAAGATGGTATCGCTAATTATTGGATTGTTAATTTAAACGCGCGTCAGCTAGAGTGCTATAGTTTGCCATACCAAGATGCTCAAGGTAAGTATAATTATCTCAATAAACAAATTTATTTACCAAATCAATCAGTTACAATTCCTCAATTTCAAGATGCTATATTAGATTTAAGCAAAATTTTCCCTTAACAATTAGATTAAACTTGGCTACTTCAATTAATATATTAAGAAAGTTTACTCGAAAATCGTGGGAAATTTATGTATAGTACCTATGATGATGTATTTGATGCAGCATTGTCCTTGCCTCCTGGGTTGAGAGCAATGCTCGCGCTCACACCTATTCAAAAGCCTTGATGCCCATAACCAAGCTGAAGTTGATTCCACTTGGGCAGAAGAAGCCGAAGCAAGGCTTCAAGATATTCAACAAGGTAAAGTAGTACCCATTTCTGGAGAGGAAGTATTTAGAGAGCTACGTGCTACAAATTTTCGACATCTTTAAGAAAAATAAGGATAGCTCATATCTTGCACTACTTGATAGTCGGATGCTATGACTTCCTCAAATCTCTCTAAAATACGTAATGCATTATCCCGATTATTCCAAGCTTCGTAAAAGTCAGGCTTTATTTCAATAGCTTTATCGTAAGAAGCGATAGCTTCCTCGAATCTTCTTAACTGCTTCAGTGCTATACCTCGACTGTTCCAAGCTTGATAGTAGTCAGGTTTTATATTAATAGCTTTATCATAAGATTTTATCGCTTTCTCAAATTTTTTCAAATTACGTAGCGCCTTGCCCAAGCTGTACCACGCTTGATAGTAATCCTATGAAACCCAGATGATTTACTACAAGTATTTTTTAACACACGCAGAGTATAACAAGGATAGGTGGAAGAATGACCCTTACTTTTGACCAAAGTGTTTATCACAGTTTATTAACAGAAGTTACTCCTGTTGCTATAGAAACAGAGGTAGAGTACCAACGCTTACTGAAAATAGCAGAACAGCTTACATTTAAAAAGAATCGTACAAAAGAGGAATTAGCTTTACATAAGTTGCTGGTAGTCTTAATCGAAGCTTATGAAACAGAGAATTGTCCGATGAAAGAATCTACACCACATCAAGTTCTTCTACATATTATGGAAGCTAGTGGAACTTCGCAAACTGATTTAGTCGGTCTTATTGGTTCAAGTGAGGTTGTGTCTCAGGTCGATGGTTTTACCTGTAGGTGTCAAACCATTAATATTAGTGGCGCCTGCTAAGTCAATTTGGTAAATTAGTTTCTTAGCGTTGACATCACTGTTATCATCGCGTTCAACAACGGCAAATTTTCCGTTACCCAAAGAAACCGCATCGCCAATTTTATCTGCTGTGGTAACGTTATCTAATAAATATAGATATTCACCTGTTACCTTTTTACTAACGATATCAAATTCGAGAATTCTCAGATTATTTGAACTGCGAGAAACTGTATCATTACCATCATCAGGGTTATCGATAGCACTTTGGATAAATGCATAAAGCTTGTTACCATCCAAAGCAACCGCTTCAAACCCTCTGTTATTCCGTCTTTGTGCGTAGACGGCTGGTAAACTTGGTGTTCCGTAGAATGTGCCGTCATTTTTACTAGCATCTGTAGCATCACCAGCAGGAATAAAACGGTCAATCAATCTACCGTTTCTATCGAAGTTGTATATTGCTGGACGGTATTCATCGACCATCCAATAATCACCGTTTTCAGCTACAACTATACCTTCTAAGTCGGCGCCTAATGGGTCATTTTTGAGAACGTTACCATTTAAATCAATACCAACTTCATCAGTATATGCTGTTCCTCTGGCGCCTGCTTGGATATTTGGAAGTCCAGTTAATGGTGTAACACCGTCTTGACGTAGAAGTTGGGTGCGGTTGGTAATGGAAATTTCACCAGTGTTTTGGTTAACTTCAAAGTTAATTAATTCTGGAGTGAAGTTTGGCAAAAAGAATGGTCGGAGGTTGCCTTGGTTTTCTCCGTTGGGTCCTCTGTCTGTATGAGTGACAAATTTAAGATTGCCATTTGCGGCAGTTCCTTGGAAAGATAACCCAGAGAAACCACCTAAAAAGATATCTCGACCTGTGATAGTTGTTCCTAACTTCGGTAAGTTAGTAAATTGGTAGCTGCTTAGTTTAGGTTGCGGTGTTAGATTAAAGCTTGCAACTGATGGGTCGTGGTCGCTTTGTTGGTCGGCAAATTCTGAGTTGATATGGACAATATCATAACCATTCAGCTTGTTAAACAAACCGTTACTTACCAAGATGTGGTCGAGAACTTGTGCATTTCCTTGGAAGTTATAGGTGTAACGTTCGTTTGCTGGTAAAGTGTCAATCAAATTCCTTAATACAGGGTTGCCAGCTCCACCTGGTGTTCCCTTCAATATATTGAGAGGTTCGGAAAATTCAAAGTCGTTTAAATCTCCCAAAACGATAATATTCGCGTTGGCATTTACCGCTAAAATGTTATCTACGAAGTTATTGACAATTTGCGCTTGCTGGCGCCTTTGTGCTTCAGTAGTTAATACTGGAGGTTGGTTGGGTCCATATAAAGGTTGGTCTCCACCTTTCGAGTTGAAGTGGTTGCCAATGACGAATACTGTTTGTCCTTGGAATACAAACTCACCAACTAATGGTTTGCGACTACTTGCAAATGCATCTCCATCTGATAAGTCTGTATCTACAAGACGACCAGGACTTGCGGATAGTTCAGGATTACCAGCTACGTTGTTAATATTGGTGTTGGATGTAGATGTTGCACTCGAACGGTCTACAAAACTAACGCGCGTGGGATTATATAAGAAACCAACGCGAATATTACCTCCAGGTTGACCTCCATCTTGATTATTTTCTGGGTTTACTTGACGGAATGTATATGTTGGACCACCTGCTGCTTGAATTGCTGCAATCAAAGTATTATAAGTTTGAGCAGCATCAACTACACCATCGTTGGCAGAACCTGTACTATCTTGAATTTCTTCTAAGCTGATAATGTCGGGTGATTTGAGATTGTTAACTATATTATTTGCTAAAGCTGTAAATTTACCGCTTGCAATATCTGTATCCCCGTCTGCATCGTTGGGGTCTAAGTTCTCAACGTTGAATGCAGCAACTGTAAGGTTATTTGCATCACCTGTTAAGTTAGTAGTTTCTCTAGTCAAAGAACCAGGTGAAGTAACGTTAAGTGAAGTGGGTAGAACTTCGTAGTTATTAAACTCGTAACTAACTACACCTGTGATTGTACCAAAGGTGGCGCCGACATTAACTTGAGGAGAATTGCCAAAAGTAAATAAAGTATCGTCGATTTGAATACGTTCTGGATTAAAGTCGCTAGGAGAAATTAAACTGCTACCGCGTGATGTTCTTCCTGTCGCGTTGGCGCCATCCGAAGCTAAAATCCAAATCTCACCAAAATCATTGGTTGGACTTGTCGCAACAGCATTATTAACTTGGACAAGCATTCCTTCCAAACTTTCGTAGAAGTCAATACCTTCTGTTACCGGGTCAAAGTCTCCACCCGTTTCAACATTACCTGTTGCGGTAAAGTCATTTTGAATAACTGTATTAGGTATCGCGCGACCATTTGCACCAAGAACAGTAGGAGTAATTGTTCCAAGTGTTGCAATTTGTGTAACTGAGGCGCCGGAACCGCTAGCATTAATTTGGGTAGTAGTTAAGTTATTCGCATTATTACCCGGTCGAAACTCATTGACTCTTCCCGTTACTCTTACAGATTGTCCTACAGTTGGTGTAGCGGTAGTTGAGTTACCCAAGAAAACAAAAATACCTTCGGAAGTGGCATTATTATTGTCAGGGTTTGGGTCTTGCATCCAAAAACCGCGACTCGAACCAGTCAGAACACGCGTCACAATACCTTCGACGTTATTTACCGTTTGATTAACTAACGGTGATATCTGACTACTACCTTGGATATCGTGAATGCGAATGCTGGTAAAGTCATTATCAGTGATAGTGATATTTTGTGAAGTTGTACTACCAAGTTGGGCGCCTGTCGAGGGATTATTTATAGATATAGTCGCTGTTCCTGTACCTGTAACAGGGTTTGTAGTTCCTGTATTAGTTGCGCTATCGGGTATTGGTGAGTTGAAATTCCACTGAGTAATTGTTGTTGCCATGTTATTTTGGGGTTGAAGTTTAGTTGAATAACCACAAAGAACACAAAGAAGTAAGAAACCTTGCGTTACAGTTTATATTTATAAGTTCTTGAATGCTTTTTTGTGTTTGTTGTATATTAGTAGGCGCCTAAATTTGAGGGTTTTTAAGTAAATACACCCCTACTAGGTACTTTTCTTTATGTAATTGTTTTTTATTCGTGATTGGCGCCAATCCTTGTAATTCAGTATATAGGTAGTAGATTAAGATACCATTAAATACGATAGATTAGTTTGCAACGGATACAACGGATGTAGCGGATGAGTTATTCGTTACAAAAGCTTATATATTCCTATTTAAAACTACCTATCCGTTACATCCGTTCATCATCCGTTGCCAGTCTTCTAGATCTAGGACAGAGAATTCCGTTAATTCTGAGTCATTTAAAAAATCTTCTGCCATAGCTGCGACGTATGGTGCAATTAATTTATGACGCTCTTCTAAAGGTAACTTGGCGATTTCCTGAAGCGACATTTTTGTTTTTCCTTGACTCGTCGGTTGCTCGACATCCTTTGCTTTATAAACAAGATTTCGCAAATGATTTGGTGCGTGACGCTACAAGTATTGTCGCTACGTTGAAATTTCTTCGTGGCGTCACGCACCCTACCTAATAATTTACGTTCATATAAATTTATGTTTTCCCAATTATAGATTGAAACCGTGCGTCATCTCTTATACTAGCAAAGGCAGCTTCACTTTTTGCCTTTCTTGGACACTCGTAACGGTTAATATTGACGGCTTTTTGTAGAGATTCTAGTGCTAGGTCTTTTTTATTTAATAAAGCTAGACAGCGAGCTTGGTTATAATATAGTTGATAATCATATGAGTAGTAAGACGGGTGTAGTTTCATCACTTCATTAAAAGATGCTAAAGCTTTTTCTAATTTATTCATATTCATAAATAGAAGACCTAAACTGTACCAACCGCTGTAATAGTCAGGTTTATATTTAATTGTCTGGTGGTAACAATATATAGCGTCTTCGTAACGCTGAAGTTTTTCTAATGCTGTACCTTTATAATACCAAGCTAAATAATCATCTTGCTTTATATCTGTAATTTGGTTATAAATTTCTATGGCTTCCTCGTAACGTCCTGAATTACTAAGTTGATTACCAAGCGGGCGCCTTTGCAGTACAAAAGCTGTGTTACGACTCGTTTGTGCTTCGTCAAAGCGTTCTAATTTGTTAAGGGGATAACTACGATTTTGCCAAGCTACAAAATAATCTGGATTTTCTTCAATTGCTTTATCATAAGAAGCTACGGCTTGTTCGTAACAACCCTGTTTTTCTAAGGCAAGACCTCGATTATTCCATGTATCGTAATATTGATTAAGTTCTAAAGATTTATCGTAACTGGCAACTGCATCTTGATAACTACCTAAGTCAAGATATATATTTCCTCGTAAATACCATACTTCGTAGTCGTTTGGCTGAATTTCTAAAGATTTATTAATGCTTTCAATCGCTTCTGTATATTTGTGCAAACGCTGTAGAATATTTGCTCTAGCTCGCCAAAGTTCTGCATCGTCGTATACTAATTCTAAAGCTTTGTCATAGCAAGCAACTATTTTTTCATCATTACCAAGTTGTTCCCATGCATCTGCGGCTTTTCGGTAATATAGAACAGCTTTTTTGTTAAAATTTAATAAATATAAAGCTTGTGCGGCTTTTTCGCAGCTCTGTGCGGCTTCTTCGTAACGGTTTAATTCCCAAAGTAAAGTATCTAACAATTCGTAAGCACAGTCTAAGTCAGGTTTTAGTTCCCATGCCTTACACAGACTAACTATGGCTTCTTCGTATTGTCCTAGTTCTTCAAAAGCTAAACCTCTTTGATACCAAACGTCATGATTGTTTGGCTGGATTTGTAGTACTTGGTCAAATGCCACTATTGCTGCGTCGTAGTCTTCTGATTCCATTAACCCTAAACCACGATTTAACCAACCCAAATAATGATCACCGTAGTTTGCGGATTGCTGCTCGTGTTCGTTAGAATTTGACGACATTGTGTAATGTGGTAGCTTTGACGGTCAATTCCAATTCTAACTAATAGTAGGACAGGCGGGACACCTATCCTACGGATCGAGGGCGCATATACTATAAGTTGGGCGCCTATTTTAGGGGTTGATTAACTTCTGAAAACGAGCGTGGTCGCGAATTTCATCAAATTCAGCTTCAGTTTTGGCTAAATGACGATATTGGTTTGGACTAAGTTGAATTGCTTGCTGCAAAGAATCAATAGCGAGTTCAACATCACCTAGTACTGCATGACAGCAAGCTTTGTTGTACCATGTAGAGTCATCATTTGGCTTAAATTTTAATGATTGGTCATAGGATGCTATGGCTGCTTGCAAGTCTCCCATTTCGTACAGTAGCCAACCACGACTGTACCAGGTGTTCTCATCATCAGGGTTGAGTTTCAATACGATGTCGTAGCAAGCAAGCGCATCTTCATAACGTTCTAAGTTTTCTAGTACGTTACCGCGATTGTACCAAGCAAAATCATCTAAATAGTTGATTCGCAAAGCATTTTCAAAACACGTTAACGCTTCAGAGTAGTCTTCAAGCTTGTCGCAAAGCACTGCACCTAGACCTATCCAGGCATCTTTATAGTCTGATTTGATTTTTAATGCTTGTCTATAAGCTTTTACAGCATCTTTATACTGTCCCAAATCATCTAGTGCTTCAGCATGGCAACACCATAATATGTGGTTGTCGGTTTGCGCTGGCAATACCTTAGTATCATAAGCCAACATATCAAAATGTTCTTCACCAGCATTAAGCATACTTCTCGCCCTACGTTCAAATTTGTTGTTGTTTTATAAGTTTTTTCAGCGAAAATACACCTACTTCTATGAGCAGGCTTATACATTATTTTTTATACATCAAGGCTTATTTTGTGATTGTATAAGCCTTACTTACTTAAAGCCTCGCGTTTTTAAAGATACCTCTAGACTTAATTGTTAACACCTCTCCTTTGAAAGATAAATAACTTGTCTTAGGACTGTTATGGGTATACCCGTTACTCTTCTATAGGAGTATCGCTTTATGACTGGCCCTACTTGTGCCCGCCAACACAGCTTTCGGGTAGGTGATTCACATTTGGCATCTTTACGAGATAAAAACTCGACGCTCAGAATGACAAACTAATATTGTTAACTTCAATTCAAAAAAGAGTACTTCCGGAATTTTTGATTTTTTCTACTGTCAATATAAACAAACCCTGATATTATGTTGCAAAAGCAGCATCACTGTCTGTATTTTTTTTTACAACTAGCAAATAACCTATGTATTATTAATGACTTTGCATAAATTAGTACCAGTAAATGGTAATTAATTACAACTATTTTTATAAATATTTTATAAAGATTAAATACTCAGAGTGTCTCTACATTTTGCAACCGCCGTCTGTAAATGTCGATTTAACCAAACATCAAACTGCGGGTAAATGGGTAATCGTGGTTTCAGGCGCCAGTTTGTAGGCTGTAATATTCGTTCTAAGCCATTTTTTTGTAAATGTGGGTAATCTGGGTTTACTTCGTCTTTTGGTCCAATTCCACCTAAATCTGTTGCTCCTGCTTCGATACAAGCAATTAACCACTGCGAGTCTTGAACTAAATTGGGAGGAATTTGGATAGTAATATCAACAGGCAAAATTTTTCGTGCTTGGGAAATTACATATGGTAGCTGACGGGGATTAAAAGGTGGTGCATTAAAGCTTTGGTCTTGTCCAGGACTATGAGGTTGTAAAATAACTTCTTGGATGTGGTGGTAGTCCAAATGAATTTGAGCAATTGCTTCTAATGTGTCCCACCAATCTCGTTCGGTTTCACCAATCCCCAGTAGCAAACCCGTTGTAAAAGGAATTTTTAACTTTCCTGCCCATTGTAATTGTTGCAGTCTTTTAGATGGCAGTTTACTCGGCGCCTGCTTATGGACAGTTTTTAAGAGTTCAGGGGTTAGCTGTTCTAACATTAATCCCATTGAAACGTTGACTTGCTTAAGCTTCTGCATTTCGTCAAAGCTCAATGGCCCCACATTCGTGTGCGGCAAAAAGCCCATGCTAAGTGCCAACTCACATAGCTCGTATATCCGCTCAAACCAAGCTTGGCGCCGTGCCGACTGAGGATGAACTTCACCACTGAGTATCAAGATTTCACATACATTTTCTGTATCAAATTGTGCTTTTAATCTTTTAAATATGCTCCCTGCATGACTTAAACTCATCCAAGGACTTTTGTCAGGTTCAGCACGAAAGTTACAATAGCTACATCTATTAAAGCACTCATAAGTAGGAACTATCGTATAAGCAGGACTATAAGTAACAACTAAAGAAGACATAAAACTCCATTCCTCATAACTCCGTTCCTCATAACTAATTTAAGATTCCAACCACACCATATCCTGTTGTTTAGCATAAATACTTTTAAGATGCTTTTTAACTGTATTGATTGTAATGTAAAGTCGCGCCGCAATTTCCTTATACGAAAGATTAGCTTTACGTAGTAACCAAACTTGAGTTTCACGCTCTGTCAAACCATATTTCTTTGCATCTCGTATCGCAATACTCTGATTTGACTCATGGCAATCTTCTAGAGTAACAATCATATATTCGTTCTTGTTATCATCCATCTCTAACCAGCGCGCACGGATTCGCACTTTTTTCGAGTTTTTCTCAACTTCAAGCTCCATAAATATATTACTGTCAGGGAAAAGCTCGCGACTTTCAATTAATGACTCACAAACATTCCAAATTTCTTCGGGGATTATTTGTTCTAAGTATAAACCTGTAAGTTTGTTACATATATTACGAGCATATTCATTTACATGCAGTAATTTCATTTCGGGTGTCAGTATTATTATCCCATCTACAAAACCTTCGATTACAGCTTGCAATAGATATATTTCTTCACTTTTCTGTATACTCTTCAGCGAATCATTATCAAAAATATAACTTTCGGTAGATGCGGTGATATAATTATTTTGTAGGTCAAATTGAGCCATTGTATAGTTCCTTATTAACAATTAAGCAGCATTGTCAAATAAGAGTACCTGTAGGCACAATGACGATGCGGTAATGTCTACAACTACCCTGAAGAAAATCAACATGCATCTAATCTTGCGGAATTAAGGTGAATTTGGGTGAAGTTTTTAAGTACGGTGTGCAAGGGTTCTTTGCCCTCAAATTAACTTATCTACCAATTCCAATGGATGCTTACAATCTCAACGAATACTTCCCAATATCTGAACAGCATAAATATGTTTCCCAGTTACAGGGACAAGTCGGTTTGACACGTCGTCGGGCTGAGTACTTTGTTAAGTTATGGGCATATTTGTTCCTCAAACAGCAGCACGAATTCGACAGGCGCCTAGAATTACCCTTAAAAGAGCTTGATTTACCATCAGGGTTTGTGCAATGTACACATCGGGAAGCACAATCCGTATTTTACGGAGACTCCGACCGAGGTAGCGATAGAGCTGCGGGTATGATGATTGATAAGTTTGTTGGTTTAGGATTAATCGAGAAGAAATTTGATGGCAACAATATATGTATTCGCGTTAAATCCTTATTACCACCTAATAGCTTAATTGATACTAATACAATTGAATTATTTCCTGATGCCTTCAATCCGCGAGTCGATGCTATACCTGTAGCGACTTTTTTATCACGTTACTACAACTGGATTGATAATAAAAATGTCGTTGTTCCGCAGCGAATAGCCAGAATTTTACGTGAATGGGCAGTATTATATCCAGCGTCCATGCGTGTATTGCGGCGCCGTGACACTCAAAACGCCGTAGGATTTTATATTTTGTACCCAGTAGCCAGAGAATCTGAAGACAACTTTTTCATGTCGCCGCGCAAAAGTCTATATTTAGGTATTGATATCGAAGTAGACCCAATCAAAATGGCGGCGCCTCAAGACCCAGACTGTAACGCCATACAAGTGCGAGCATGGCAAATCGATTTTCCTTACAAAAGTAAACATAATATAGAGATGCTTCTCATCGACGCTCAAAACACCTTAATTAAGATGCAAGCCGACTATCCCAACATATGCGACATCTACACAATACCGATGCATCCCGCAGACCAGCAACTAGGATACGCACTAGGATTTCAGAACATCAGTCAAGACCAACAAGCATCACTACACTGGATATACATAGCACTCGACAGATTTTTAGCGCTCAACATCCCCCAACAACTTTCAAATCTCAACTTTAGTTAGCCCATCCAGTTTTTAATATAAACAGTGAGCAATCGCTTCCATATATGCTTTACATTGCTTAACAATAAACGTAAATTCAACCTTTCAGGCGCCTCAAGCGCATCAAAAGAAATATGCCAAAAGTATTAAAGTTCGCGTATTCACTCATAATAAGCTAATATTTTTTAAGCTTAAACCCTTACTATGCAAGCTTTTTGCTTGAAATATATATAAATTCTTAATAAGCTTTACAAATAGAAATATATACATTAAGATAATTTACATCAGGTAAATAAATCTACCTGATACATACATAAATCAAGCAATCATAAAGACATGACCGCAACCTTACAACGTCGCGAAAGCGCAAACGTATGGGAACAGTTCTGCCGTTGGATCGCAAGCACCGAAAACCGTCTCTACATCGGTTGGTTCGGCGTATTGATGATTCCTACCTTGTTGGCAGCAACCACCTGTTTCATCATTGCATTCGTAGCAGCACCTCCAGTTGACATCGACGGTATCCGCGAACCAGTAGCTGGTTCCTTAATGTACGGAAACAACATCATCTCTGGTGCAGTTGTTCCTTCTTCCAACGCTATCGGTTTACACTTCTACCCAATCTGGGAAGCAGCTTCCTTAGACGAGTGGTTGTACAACGGTGGTCCTTACCAGTTGGTAGTATTCCACTTCCTCATCGGCGTATTCTGCTACATGGGTCGTGAGTGGGAACTTTCTTACCGCTTAGGTATGCGTCCTTGGATCTGTGTTGCTTACTCTGCACCAGTAGCAGCAGCAACCGCAGTATTCTTGATCTACCCAATCGGTCAAGGTTCATTCTCCGACGGTATGCCTTTGGGTATCAGTGGAACATTCAACTTCATGTTGGTATTCCAAGCAGAACACAACATTTTAATGCACCCCTTCCACCAATTAGGTGTAGCTGGTGTATTCGGTGGTTCGTTGTTCAGTGCTATGCACGGTTCACTTGTAACTTCTTCTTTAGTTCGTGAAACAACTGAAACCGAAAGCCAAAACTACGGTTACAAGTTCGGTCAAGAAGAAGAAACCTACAACATCGTTGCAGCACACGGTTACTTCGGTCGCTTGATATTCCAATACGCTTCATTCAACAACAGCCGTAGCTTACACTTCTTCTTAGCTGCATGGCCAGTAGTTGGAATCTGGTTTACCTCTTTAGGTATCTCGACAATGGCATTCAACCTGAACGGTTTCAACTTCAACCAATCAGTAATTGACAGCCAAGGTCGCGTCATCAACACATGGGCAGACATCATCAACCGCGCTAACTTAGGTATGGAAGTAATGCACGAGCGTAACGCTCACAACTTCCCACTTGACTTAGCTTCTGGCGACGCTGCACCTGTAGCATTGACTGCACCAGCAATCAACGGTTAATTCTAGTTGAATAACCAACGCTTAAGCGCTCCCTTCACAGGGGGCGCTTTTTGCATGTATTAATAGGCGCCGAAACTTATTACACATATTTAAAATTACATAAGTCTGAACAAACTCAACCACGAGTATAATTACGGATTTTGATGCACCAATAAGAAGAAAGTCTTTAAAATCCAAACAGCTTCCTGATTTCCGTTATTGAGCGTCCAATTATTTGAGGTAAGTTTTTTAGCTCCTGCATTAAGTCTTGAGGAGCAACACCAAAAACTGATAGTATAACTACAACGACAAGAATCGTAATAGCTGTACTAATAAGTGTTTTTGTTACATTAAGTAAAGCTCTAAAGACAAAAAAAGCAATAATTAATGCAGCGATTAAAATAATTATGTTGCTTGGCATAGTTTTACCGCAATTATAAGTTTATCTACAAAGGTTACATTGTTAACTCAAATATTTCCATAAAATCTTCCTTTTCTCCTTAATTCGGAAATGTAAGTAGGGCTTTGCCTCACCTACAACTCCACAGAATTAATAACATTTTATACCTGGATATGAAGTAGATGAAAATAATTTAGTTATAGGTTTAGGGGCAGTTAGTAATACTTCACCTTTTTGATTAATTTGCCAACTCGACGCTTCCACGATTTGATTTTGCTTTACATATGAATGGATTGGGAAACGTGAGATATTATTATGTTTTATAGTCTCTCTTGCCTGTTGCAAAACTCTATTTTCAAACCAATCAACACCCAAAGCAAGATTACTGCGCCCTTGAGAGTTGGGTAAAGGTGGTAAACCTCCACGTCCAGTCATAATAAATGAATTACCTTTATATGCTAGACAACCCTGAACAATTAAACGACTTGCGTCTACAACATCAACTGATATTTCAAACAATCCTGAAGTAAAATATAAACAAACCAACCCAATTGTCACCAAACTCTTATGTGAGAACTTTACCCGGATTTCTCATCGCATCTTTCTGACAGAGCGAACACAACTAAAGTGAGAAGTGCGGGTATTGCTTCTGACATTCTTTGTATTAATGTTCCCAAATTAGTCTTTTTGTTAACATTGTTTACAATAGCCTTATGTTAATCTGATAAAATTTCTAATTGTTTGCTCTCCACGCCCCGCGTTTCCTGTCGTGAGATAATCTAGAACGGCGCCTTGAAATAAGTGCAGCAACATCAATGCCATATCCTCATCGTGTAAAAGCTGTGATAGGGCTTCGAGCCACTTTTGACTTTCAAGCTCTAAAAATTGCCGCGTTTCTATATCACCTTGTACCGCGCGCTGGTTTAATTCCATCGTGAGTTTGAGCAAACCATACATTTCTAATGATGTAAAATGCTCCCACATTTGAAGCAAAGCTTTTAATGTATCTCCATCTTCTGTGGATTGGAATGACCATAACTTATCACGCAGGCGCCTTTCTAAAAGACTAATTACTTGCTTCTCCAACTCTTGCTTCGAGCCAAAGTGATACACCAGCATCCGTCCACTTGTACCAATACGCTTGGCAATGACGTTAATACTACAGTCTAAGCTGCCTGTTTCTATGGCAGCATTCAAACACTTTTCTAAAAGCTCTTCCTTTTTTTGAGGTTCGGGTGGTCTACTCATTGACAGTTAACGTAATGCCTATTACACTAATTATTAACGTAACAGCTATTACATTAACATGGAAGGAAGTAGCTATGAGTCGTAAAGATGGAATCATTCTCTTTTCCCTTGGTGTGATTATTTGGGCAATAGGTACATTTGTTTACCGTTTGGCTGGGTCATACTTCTTTGAAAGCTCTACGGTTGGGTATTGGTTAAATGTGATTGTTACTGGTGCTTTGTACAGTGCTATTGGTATAGGACTAATGAAGTGGTGCCGTATTGAATCACAATATTGGTTACATGGGGCAATGTGTCTTGCTTTACCGGGAATGCTGGGTGAAGTGCTGGTGCTTTCGACTTTTTCTGAATTAATGGTGAATATGCAACCTGAAACAGCAGGAAGATATGGCGCCTTTTTGTTTGGGGGATATTCTTCTTTAATTGGCTTTTCTTGGTTGATTTCGATGAAAGTTAGTTCGCAGCGTGTTATTAGTAATTAATTTACTTAAAATAAATCCCCCTAGCCCCCGAAATCGCGGGGGGACAAGAAAGGAAATAACCCTTTTAATAAGGGGAGGGACAAGAAGGGAAACAAGTCTTAGCCCCCCTTATTAAGGGGGGTTGGGGGGATTAAATTATCTTTTAATAAGTAATGAGTCCCGGCGCCGTTTTCAAATGTTTTTGTATAATATTGACTGATTGGATCATCAACGTAATCGCGAATCATTCTAGATTTGCAAAATAAAGCTTGTTCAGGACGGTAATTTTTAAAGACTGAGAGAAACTGCTCGCGCGTTATTGTGTTGGAGTTAAGTCTGATGTGCGATAAAACAGCTACCTCTGGTGGAACACGTAAACCAGAGTAAAATGCATAAATAGGGCAATCTGTAAATATCCATTGCGTATTTTGCTTATGCTTTAATACAACGTTTAATAATTCAACCTTTTCTTGGCTCTCTTGAATATATTTATTATTTTCGAGTGTTATAACACTTAACTTTATTGGAACTAGAATCAGAGAAAATATTAAAAAATAAGCTGATAATCTAGCTAATGATATTTTTGATAATTTATCACGTTTCTTAATTAAAAAATCAAATCCTAATTTCACTCCATAGGTAGCCACCCAAGTCAGAGGTATTGAAATTAACAGATAATGATGATACCAAACAGGTTTATGAGTTAGGATCAGCAAAAAAGCGCTCAACAGCCAAATTACAGGGAAAGCCTTAGTCCATTCGTGTTTTTTGAAGATAATAATTATCGCTGGAATTGCTAAGAGTATATAATCAAAATCTTGTAGCAAAAATAAAAGCGTTAGTTTTACGCTCTTTCCTACATCAAAGGCTGTTTTGACATCTTCATCAAAATGAGAATCAAATAGTTGTTCGTAACTCAATGAATTGGAAATTAAGCCAATTAAGATAAAAATACATCCACAAGAAGTTAACCAAAAAATAATATCAATAAATATACGCTTTTTTGATGTCTGAGAATTTTTTTCAAAATTTATTTTAATTAACTCTAGTATAATCAACGGAACTAAAAAAACAGTAAATAATTTTATTTGCAGAGACAGAGCTAAAAAAATACCAGACATTACAATTAAACTCTTTGACAATTTCTGTCTATACAGCGTTAACATATATATAGACATCATTGCCATTGCTAACGCAGGCTGACCAATCATTGCCGAAACACTAACTCTCAAAAAATTACAAGAAATAGTTAAAAAAAAGGCGCTGAAAGTTGCTGTAATATTACCTACATAAATACGTAGAGTTTGACAAAATGACCAAACAAGTATCGTTGAAGAACATAAAACTAAAATTCTCGCAGAAACTATCGACTCACCAAACCAACGAAACCAGTAAGATAAAATTATAGTTGATAACGGCGGTTGGTCATTCCATATCTGTGTATATAAATCAAACCCCTGCAAATATAGAGAGGTTTTAATTAATTCAATTCCTTCATCGCTTGTATCAAATTCAAACACTCGCCAGATTGGCATAAAGCAAATAGCGAAGATAAAAAATGCACCAGGTATAAATAAATTGAACCATAAAAATTTTTTCCAATTAAATTTTGTTACATTTTTCATCTTCAAATAAACTCATTTATCTTCGCAAATTCCTATAAAGCGCGCGTGCCATAATTTTCCACGTTCGGTTAAACCTTGACACCGTACTGTAATTTTAACGCTTCCAGGGTTTGCTAAATGGCGCCGAGCAATTTCTTCCATATCATGTTGCGAAAATCCTGTTCCAACTGAACCCATTGGTACTAATTTACTCTTAACTTCTTGTGCGACATTCAGCGCACTAAAAGGTCTACCAGCTACTGTTGTTTTTGTACATTCGGTAATGAATAAATCCAATTCCAAATTATATTTTGTCCGTACCATTACGTAAGCGCGCGTATCTTTACCGCCAACATATTGGCAGCTATTTGATACCCATATCTCACCTTCTCGTCCTTCAGATTCTTGTTCCGCTGCTAAAGATGTCTTCTCTGGTTGAGTTTTAGCAGTTGGAACGACTTCAAAATATTGCTTATCTAAATGCTTACCTATTTCCTCTCCAGCTTCGATGCGTTCAGCTTCACTTGCCGTCGTTAAATCTTTTCCCGAAAACCATAAAGCTTTGAAAATAGCGTAAATTGGTTTTGCAACAACAGGTTGCCCGTTTATCTCATTTACCATCGCTGCTTGCGGTGCAGTTCGATGTTCACTACCTGTTGATGACAAGAAGTATAACTCACCGTCAAGTACAAAAGTACCTATTTGATTTGCTAGTTCAAGTAATAGATTATTAATTTCTATTGCTGGTTGTGCTTTTATATTGGTCGAACGTGATTGATAGTAAACTTTATCTTTCGTTGCCACTACTACCAACCTGTTACCATCACGTTTCGGTTGTCCCCAATAATCAGGAGAATTAATATAATATTCTCTATCTAAAGGTGCATCAACTGCCTGCATTGTTACGATGCGTCCTGGCTGTAAATGTGATGGTAACTCTTCAACTAGTTTTGGCGCCGCTTCTGCAATAACTGTAGACACTGTGCCCGTAACAGTTGGTTTTGTTTTTTTTGGAACAGTTGGCGCCGCACCTGTTTCAATTTCAAAAGCTTTCTCCCAAAACCCCATCGCAACTTCCGGATATCCTTCTGACTCCGCGCATATCGCAAACGCGAGAACTTTGGCAATACCAATGTTGTTACCATAATTTGCTAAATATTGAGCGGCGCCGTCACTTCCTTGCAAATGCCATGAGTTCTTTACCAAACGGTTATTCCAACGTTCGCGGATATCGCTAGAAACTTTCTTTATAGCATGACGCTTAGATTCTATATATTCAGAGATGTTCATAGTGATGGGTGTTGTAAAAAAATGTTAATTAAACAGACATCAACAGACAGCTTAATATTTGGTACAAATATATTAATAATCTAAGCTTTTACAATCGAATCGTCAACTACTTGTTTCTTTTATAAAATTTGAGATGTTGTAGCATATCTGTCCCAGATGTGCAGTCCAGTTAATTCTTTTACCACAGAGACACGGAGAACACAGAGGGGTATAGGGATAAACCACATAAGGAGCGAGGATTTCCCGCTTTCTTAGACACAAAGGTCACAAAGGAAGAGGAGTAGGGTGCTGTGAAAGCCATTACAATTTTCAGCAAGAGTGAAAAATTAAACTGCTTTCACGCACCTGACCACAAGATAGTTTATGTCATTAAAATTTGGCAGGTTGAATGAACCGCAAAGTACTCTTCATAGCGCTAAGAAAGAAGCAGATGGAGCGAATAAACATAATGATAATTCTGTGATTGTAGAGTTGTGTAGTTCGCGCGCGTTTTGTTTTTTGGTTATCATCATGTCTCACCCGCGCGCGCGTGAATAATTGACTGCTTGTATTGTTCTACAAAGAGCTTTTGAACTTGCTTATGCCAAGCGTTACAAGAACTTTGGTAACGGACGCTTTGTTCGTACTATATTCGAGCGCAGCATCGAGCAACAAGCAAACCGAGTTGTCAACAAGCTCGAAAAACTAGTATAGCTTGGCGTAAATAAGCCAAGTATCAGATAGCCAAAACTTTGCCCTTGTATGTCCACTTAAAAGGTTTAGCCATTGTTTTATTAAAATAGTCAATAAATTTGAGGATTTTAGTTTTAAG
>JAHHGX010000019.1 GCA_019359675.1 Calothrix sp. FI2-JRJ7 | reverse complement strand
TTCGGTGTAACCTAGTTAAAAAATATATATTATACACGTAAATAATAAATTTATATTGTAGTTACAGTTTTATCCTCTCTAATTCACTTTGTACGGGTTTACACGTTAGGTGCAAGATATGAGGTAACTCTCCAAGAAAGAACAATTGAGCATAGTGTTGCTGGAATACCAGGAAATAAACCAATTACAATTGGACAAGGATATAGTACGATTGCCTGGGTGCCAGAGGATTCAGGTAGTTGGGCACTGCCTTTAAGACATGAAAGGATAACTAGCGCGCGAAAATCCAATTGACTCATGCTGCTTGGCAATTACAACAAGTGTGTAAACATTTACCGACTAGACCAATTTCTGTATGGGACAGTGAGTACGGATGTGCGCCTTTCATTTCAAAAACAGTTGATATTCCAGCAGACCCGGCTTGTACGTTTGCGTTCTAATCTTTGTCTATGGACAGCGCCTCCAGAGTATTCTGGCAAGGGGCGCCCAAGAAAACATGGTAATAAATTTAAGCTTAATGAACCGGATTCATGGGAGCCAGTAACTCAAAGTATAGAGTTAAATGACCCAAAGTTAGGATTAGTAAAAGTTAGGCTGTGGGAAAATCTACATTTCCGTAAAACTGCTGCGCGTCCGATGTCTTTAATAAGGGTCGAACGTCTTGATGATAAAGGTAATTTGAGAGTAGCAAAGCCACTGTGGTTAGCTTGGGTAGGGGAAGAAATGCCTTCATTGTCGGAGGTTTGGCGCCTTTACTTACGCCGCTTTAGTGTTGACCATTGGTATCGTTTCTTAAAGCAACGTCTTCATTGGACTCTGCCGAAACTTAGTACTCCCAAGCAATGTGAGCGTTGGAGTGATTTAATGCCAATGATTACTTGGGAATTATGGTTGGCTCGTGATATCGTAGCTGACAATCCTTTACCTTGGCAAAAGTCTTTAGACAAACTAACGCGCTCGTTGAGTTGCCCAAGCTATGAATTTGATTTTGGAGGCTATTGGCACTCCTGCACGTTTGCCCAAACCTCGCGGAAAGTCTCCGGGCTGGGAAGAAGGAAAACAGCGACAACGTAGAATTCGCTATCCGGTAGTTAAAAAAACTACGTCAAAGCCACGTAAAGAAGAAAAAAAATCGGCTTAGTATTAAAGAATCCTACACTTCAAGTTTGTTTTTTACGAACTCAGTGTCACTGGGTCATTTCTTGGTGCCTAGTCTAAACTCCAGTTATTAGTTGTGATAAAATAACAAAATTGATTAATGCTACTTACTTTAACACTGGATATCTAGAACCTGAAATTTTATTTTATAACAATCCCTTAATAGCAATTCAAGAAGTCACTTGTATAAAAGATTTCAAAATCTATTTAGGTCGTGATATTCATATTAAGTTTTATAAGCGGGTATTTGAACATCTTGAATATGGCTTGATATCATGTCCGCTTGATTACCCATAATTACCACGTCACGTAGAGACGCGATTAATCGCGTCTCTACAATGATTTTATTATGGTTACGCTCCCGGACATGATATGAAGCAGCAGCTTGATGCTAACCTTTTCATTAGATTACGAAATCAAACGCTATACACTGAGTATCCATACTACTCAACCAACGATAAACCTCAAACATGCTACTTTCCACATTCTGTAATAAATTGTCTCAGAGAGCAAATAATCGCCGACTTAGAAAAAACTAATACCGAATTAGAATATAGTGATGTTCTATACTTTACAAGTAACTTGACTAGACCAGCAGAATCGGCTGCTTGGGCATGTATGTTCGATTTCTGTATTTCAGTTCTTAAGTGTCATCATGACAAGAGAAAATGGCAAGTCATTCAACAGTTGATACAAAAAAGCGGTTTCTTATTTATGTACGAGTATGTTTGTATTGCCATCAATCGTCCTTCCAAACTGTCTTACGACGAAGAAAACTTGCTTCATGGGGATGAAGAACCAGCTCGACAACAGACTAACTTGCTATAAATTATATTATTCCACAGTGCCAACTTGACGAAGTATTTGTACTGCTTCTGTATTATTCTTTTCCAGAGCGATGCTGAGTGCTGTTTTTCCTGCATTATTGCGAATATTAGGTTCTGCACCAGCATTAACAAGAACTTTTACAATGTCCAACCTACCAGAGGCAAACATTAATGCTTTCATCAATAGAGTTGTACCATCTATCTCCTGAATGTTAACATCTGCTCCTGCGGAAATTAGGAGATTGACAATTTTGAGATGTCCCCAGTAGGCTGATTCTGAAAGTGTAGTTTGTCCTGAGTTGCTAGCTGCATTTACATCGGCACCTGCTGCTAACAAAATTTGCACAATATCTAAACTCCCTTTTGCTGCCGCGTAAATAAGTGCAGTCCAACCACCTTCAAGCTCAGGCGCATTGATATTAGTTCCTTGTTGAATTAAATCTCTAACGAGTTCAACATTACCACTAAAGGATGCTGAACGTAGCATTTCCTCTTGTGCTGCATTACTAACTGCACTATTTTTGTGTTTGTCTGCCTTTGTAATCAATTGTACAATCTCTCTGCCTGCGTAAGTTGCATGTACAAAAGGTGTATTATCCCAGCTTTTTTTGTGAGGGTCGGCGCCAAATTCCAATAATACCCTCACTGCTTCAACCTTTTTTTCCCTAACAGCATAGAGCAGGGCAGTTTCCCCTCGCTTGTTTTGGGCATCAACAATTGCGCCTGACTCTAATAAAAATCTTAGAAGAATTTGCACTAATTAAATACGAGATGGCACGTTCTAAATTCATTTTATTCAAACCGGGCTACACACAACTTAACTCTCTTAAGATACCCAGCATTGCTAAAAGTTATTTCACATCCACGCGCTTTTAGTCAAGAAGCAATGGCGCCGCAAGACCCGCACATGATAGTGTTACAGATATTGAAATATGTTAATTGTTATATGTTATATGTAACGTCGGTGTAATAATGCCAGAGGTTGAAAACACAAGCCCAGAAACTCGTGACCTAATTTTAGCTACCGCAGAAGCGCATCTGCGGCGTTTTGGCTATGCACGAACTACGGTTAGCGAAATTGCGCGCGCTTGTGGTATGTCCCATGCTAACGTCTATCGCTTCTTCAAAACAAAAGCTGACATTATTGATGCAGTGGTCGCGCGTGCGCTAGGTGATACCGAAAAGGCGTTAGCTAAAGTAATGAAACAGTCTAAGCCTGCCAGCGAGCTGCTTGAAGCTTATATTTTGGAACTTTATCGCAGCAAACGTTCGCAAGCTTCAACCGACCCAGAAATTTTTGAGGCACTCAGCGCAATTCTACAAGCACATCGAAATGTTATTGAGCAGCATCTTGTTCATATTTACGCTTCTGTAAAAGAGATTTTAAACCGTGGCGCCCAATCTGGAGAATTCAAAATCATAGATATCGACCGCGCGACTCATGCTGTCTTAGATGCTACCCTAAAATTCCGTCATCCGTTGCTGATGGCAGATGCAAACGATTCTCCAACAGAGGAGCAAGTGACTACAGTTGCTAAATTATTGATTGCTGCGTTATCTATAGGCTTTATTTAAAAAGTTTCAATTAGAACTACTGTTACAAATTTCATTTTTTGTCACTTGACACAATCGCTGTGACTAGATTAACGTTTATCTAGTTAGTGACAAATTTCAATAATTGTAAGTTGTTACAGGAGCAAGTCATGAAAGCCTTTGTTACGGGAGGTTCAGGTTTTGTAGGTGGCAAGATGATTCAGATGTTACGAGAACGTGGTTATGAGGTGAATGCACTTGCGCGCTCAAAACAATCTGCAACACAAGTTTCTACATTGGGTGCGTCTGCTGTTCTAGGTGATTTGCTTTCGGAGACGGCGATGATGAAAGGAATGGAAGGATGTGATGTTGTTTTTCATGTAGCTGGATTTTTGAGTATTTGGGGCGCCTACAAAGCATTTTATGAAACTAATGTACTGGGAACAGAATATGCGCTAGCTGCCGCAAATAAAGCGGGTGTATCACGGTTCGTTCAAATCGGTGCTGCTGCCTCAGTCTTCAATCACAAGCCACTATCTAATATTGATGAACTGGCGCCACTCCAGCAACCCGCTTTTTCTCCTTATATTGCAACTAAAAGCATTGCCGAACAAAAAGTACTTGCAGCAAATAAGCCTGGTTTTACTACTTCTGTTGTTCGTCCCTCATGGATTTGGGGCCGAGGAGATCACACCCTACCACAGTTAGTAAAAGCAGTTCGTACAGGTCAGTTTATCTGGATTAATCACGGAAATTATCCTTATATGACAACTCATGTAACCAACGTTTGTCATGGCGCCATTTTAGCAGCAGAGAAAAGTCCTGGTGGGCAATCTTATTTTCTGAGTGATGGTGATGTAGTGCAATTTCGGGAGTGGGTGACAATGCTGCTGTCTATTGAGGGAGTCAGACCAGGAAAGCTAAGTATCCCTCAGTGGTTAGCTTGGAATGTTGCCGGATTTATGGAGATGGTTTGGAAGACAACTAAGCGCAAAGACGTTCCACCAATTACGCGAACGATGGTGAGATTGATTGGTCAAGAGCTAACATTTAGCGACTA
Organism: Calothrix sp. FI2-JRJ7; assembly: GCA_019359675.1. Classification (GTDB taxonomy): domain Bacteria; phylum Cyanobacteriota; class Cyanobacteriia; order Cyanobacteriales; family Nostocaceae; genus Dulcicalothrix. The sequence goes on along the minus strand of JAHHGX010000019.1, from coordinate 59,870 downwards.
CAAAGCTAGAACAGAGCTTGGTTATATGCCGATAATGAATCGTGATGCTGGGTTAGCAGAACTTGCAAATTAGTATTAGTGTTTTAGGAGATATGAATATGAAAGAATTAAGTACCAGTATTGAAGTACACGCACCAGCAAGTGTAGTATGGCGAGTGTTAACCGACTTTGATAACTACCTAAATGGAACCCTTTTATCCGCTCTGTTGCAGGCGCCGCAAAACAAGACACAAAGTTAAAAATATATCTTCAACCACTAGGTGGAAGTGGAATGACCTTTCATCCTGTAGTACTTGTTGCAGAGCTAGAACGAGAACTTCGTTGGCTTGGGCGCCTTTTTGTACCTGGTTTATTTGATGGAGAACATCGTTTTCTGATTGAGCCACTAAGTGAACATCGGGTTAGATTTCTGCATAGTGAAGTATTTTCTGGATTGCTTTTACCGTTGCTATGGCGCAGTTTAGATACCCAAACAAGGCAAGGTTTTGAGTAAATGAACCGCGCATTGAAGATGCAAGCAGAGAAGTGTTCCTTGTAACTAAAAATCTTAATTAAGGATGGAAATAAAATGCTGTCCTGGCATCAGGAGGAGATACGCTTGGTGATATGATAAAGATTATTAAAAAGCACCTTTTATAAACAAAAGTGTTTTTTATTTAATTAACTAATTTTATTTGATGAATCTCAAGTAGCCTATCTGTAATAGATTTATGACTATAAAGAAACCTTTAACTATTAACGCTGCTAATGAGGAATCAATTTTAAAAATCAGTCCAAGCTTACCAATTCTTTCTAGTCAAAAAGCTTCTTGGGATGGAATTCAGCTAGGTTATTACCAACACTCTGCTGCATTTGAGACACCATTACATTGCTTTCCACAACACTTCATTACTATTCATCTTAATAAAGTTACAGTTGTTAAAGAACAAGTGCTAGATGGTCGTCGTCAATGCGCTCACTTCGGAAATGGCGATATATGTTTAACACCTGCAAATACACCTGTATCAGTTAGCTTACATGATTCATGCGAACTAATTTGCCTGTATCTTGAACCTACATTTATGGCTCGAATAACAGCTGAAGTGACTGATTTTGAGCGTATTGAAATTGTACCGCAGTTTAAGTTAAATGACCCGCTCATAAGCCAAATTGGAATTGCTCTTAAAGCAAAGCTTGAGTCCAAGGGAGTATGGGATCGTCTTTATACAGGGTCAATGGCAACGGCAATTTCGGCTCATTTAGTACAAAATTACTCAAGAGAAAATCCCAAAGTCCGAAGCTACCATGATGGATTATCGCAAGCTCGACTAAAACAAGCAACTGAATATATTAATGAACATGCAGCACAGAATCTCAGCCTGACTGATATCGCTACTACAGTACAAATGAGTCCTTACTATTTTAATCGTTTGTTCAAACAATCTACAGGGCTAACCCCGCATCAATATTTGATCAAATGTCGGACTGAGCAAGCAAAACGGTTACTAAATACTACAAATTTGTCTATTGCAAACATTGCTCAACAGGTTGGTTTTGTAGATCAAAGCCACATTGCTCGCCATTTTAAACGCCAAGTGGGAATTCCGGCTAGCCAGTTTCGCAAAGAATGGCAAGATTATACCGACGAAAAGCAAGATTATTCAAGACGGTAAGGCTTGATTCTTAATACAATTTTTAAGTCGAGAGAAAATAATTACTCTCGATTTCTCAGCTTTAAAGAAAGGATGCACGATGTAATGAATACACCAATCGACTTATTCTCACCCGTCAAACTCGGTTCCCATACCCTCGCCAATCGCATGGTCATGGCGCCTATGACTCGATTACGAGCAATTGGTAGCATTCCACAACCCATGATGGTAGACCATTATACTCAAAGAGCAACCGCAGGTCTGATTATTACAGAATGCACAATGGTTTCACCCATGAGTAATGGGTACATGAATTGTCCGGGTATTTACTCGCCGCTTCAAGTTCAAGGATGGCAAAAGGTAACAGAGGCAGTACACAACGCAGGCGGAAAGATTTTTCTACAATTGTGGCACTGTGGCAGAATTTCGCACTCATCACTATTAGAAGGAAAGCAACCTGTTGCACCTAGTGCAATTGCTCCTGTTGGTGCGCTACACACTCCAATCGGGAAAGTTCCAATGGAAACGCCGCGCGCTCTAGAAAAGCATGAGATTTCTGAGATTATTGAGCAGTTTCGCTACTGTGCTGAAAATGCTTATAAGGCTGGATTTGATGGCGTTGAACTGCATGGCGCCTTCGGTTATTTAATTGACCAGTTTCTTCAAGACGGCTCAAACCAACGAACTGATGAGTATGGTGGCTCAGTAGAAAATCGAGCTAGATTTTTGCTGGATGTAGTTAAAGCAGTTTCCAGCGTTTGGGGAGCAGACCGAGTTGGCATTAAGCTCTCACCCAGTAACACTTTCTATGGCATGTTTGACTCGAATCCTCAAGCCACGTTTACTTATGTGCTTCAAGCACTCAATCCAATAGGTTTAGCTTATGTCCATTTGATGGAACCGAACGAAACAGATCTTCAAAATCGAGATGTAATTAATCCTGTAACCCCTTTGTTTCGTCCTATTTACCAGGGAACTTTAATTACCAATGGAAATTACACTAAAGAAACAGCAAATGCCGCTTTAGCTAGGGGTGATGCGGATATTGTTTCCTTTGGAAAGCTGTTCTTAGCAAACCCAGATTTACCAAAACGTTTTGAGCTAAATGCACCATTGAATGAACCATCATTCAAAACGTTTTACGGCAGCACTAACGAAGGATATACAGATTATCCTTTTCTAGAGCAAGTAGCAAGTTAAGTAGCAAGTTAATTTTGTAAGCGAATTACAAGCAATTATTTATGAGCAACTTATCATCAGCATTTTCTGAACCAGCATCGCCAACCTCGGTTCCCATTGTTCCGGATACAAACATCGTGACAGTTAGTAGAAGTTGTAAGTCAACAGAACACTTAACAATAGCAGATCAACACCGACCCCGTTCGTTAGAGAACGTACTTTCTCTTGCCATTCAGGATTTGCGTGATAGTTTATAGTTTCGTCTGCACCAAGCGCACGGGCACGTTCAAGTTTTTCGCTTGTAAGCACATCCAAGAGGTAAAAGCAGCTTATAAAAGTAACTTATAAGTGTAATGTAGATAATTTGAACTTACAGATCAGTTTAAGTTTGTGACTCAGAGTTTTGCCGCTTTTTCCAATCATCAGTTAATAAACCGCAGAATCCCCAGTCTTCATCTGCAATTTCTTGAATAACGATATGCGTATGCTCTGGTTTCTTACCCAATATACGCACAAGCGAATTGGTTACTTCTTTGACAAGTTGAGCTTTTTGCTCTCTTGTTGCACCTTTTGTGATTTGGATATTAACATACGGCATAATGTTCAGCAATGATAATCACAAATACTAAATCAAAAAAGAATTCAATCCAACTAGCATGACCAACGTTTTCAGCATCACTAACTACACGTAAGCGTGGTCTTCTCCAACGATTTAACGCTACAGTAGTTTGTTCTTTTCGCTCTTGATTAACAGTCATTAGTTACTTATTGTAATAAGTAAAAATTATCTTATGACTTTAATCGTATCGAGTTGTATATACCATCTTGCTTTAGGTATATATTAAATGATGCCTGTGCGCGCGTTGTATGCTAGTTGATTTGTTTATAACTAGGGATGGAAATAAAATGCTGTTCCTAAAACTGCGTAGGTAATAAGTAGCAAGGCGCCTTCTAGCCAATTAGTCTTTCCATCGGTACTAATAGAGTTAGTGATAACAACCGCAATTGCCACTGTCAATACTTCAAAGGGATTAAATTCTAAATTCATCGGTTGCCCTATGAACTGACCGACTAATACTAGAACTGGAGCGACGAACATGGCAATTTGTAGGCTTGAACCCATCGCTACTGCCACCGCTAAATCCATTTTGTTTTTAATGGCAAAGGTCGCGGCAGTTATGTACTCAACGGCGCCTCCAAACAGTGGAATTAAAATTACCCCTGTAAATAATTCACTAAGACCTAAAGTCGTAATGGCTTTTTCTAAACTCTCAACTAATATATCAGAAACGAATACCAGTACAATGGTACATACTAATAAAATAATGATTGGTTGCCATAAAGGTTCATTTTCAGGAGCGGTATAATCAACTTCTTCTCCTTCAGTTGTTCCCACCTCATATACATACTTATGAGTTTTTATGGAGAACAACAGCGACAAAACGTAAAATAGCAATAAAAGAACAGAAGCGACTGCGGAGAAATTGTTGATAGTTGCAAGCTCCAATCCTTGTGATGTAAAATCAATCGCTGTAGGGGTTAGTAGTACAACTAGTGCTAAATTGAGCGAAGAAGCATTCATTCTTGCTACCGTAGGCTGAAAATTTTGCTCTTTGAACCGTAACCCTCCCAAAGTAATTGCGGCGCCTAAAGCTAAGAGCAAATTAGCAATGATAGTACCTGTAATACTAGCTTTGACTACATCTACTAAACCAGCTTTAAGAGCAACGATAGAAATAATCATTTCAGTTGCATTGCCAAAGGTAGCATTAAGCAGTCCCCCCAAAGAAGACCCAATAACACTAGCAATTTCTTCTGTAGAATTAGCAATACGAGCAGCTAAAGGAACAATTGCCAAACCAGAAGCAAGGAAAACAATCACAGGATTTAAATGCAGCCATTCAGTTATAAAACAAATTGGCACAAACACCAGCATCCCAAGTAAGATTTTATCCTTCGTTGTCATTTTTAATTTATCCTGTATAGTAAGCTACTGTATAAAAACCGGGCTTCTAGAAGCTCGATTTCTTTGCGTACAGTCTTGAATTATATTACTAATAAGCAAAAATATTAAGAAGAATATATTTATGAAGACCCATAACCTCAAAATTAATCAACTGGCGCCTGAAGTCTATCAGTGGTATCTTTCATACTTAGAGGCTATTGACAATAAAAACATTGAAGCGTATACTAATTTTCTTGCTGATGATTGTGTAATCTTATCGAACAATACAATACCTTCGCCAAATTTAAGAACTGGTGGAGAAAGCACAAGTAAAATCAGGGCTAATTTTACGAAAATCCAAAATCGAAAATAGAAAAGCAAAACTTGTGCCATCAAGATTAATACACACTAAACTTAGTTAGCTTTAGAATAACTCTGCGTCATTCCTCACAGCCCAAATGCATGTAGTTTCTTATCCCATGCTCCAACGTATAAGTGACCGTTAACAACTGTGGGCACCGCAAAAACAGCATGTGGATTGAAACAGAAGTGGAGTTGCACCAAAGTCTAGTAGTTCATGTCATTAATTTTGGTGAGTTGGATAAATAAAGAAACCTGGTAGAGACGTTACATGTAACGTCTCTACATTCGCCAAATTTTATGACACAGACTACTAGTATATTTCAGATAATAACCAAATATTCGCACGGCTTGATATCATAACCTAAGTGGGCAAACATATGTGAGTAATACATAAGCACTATGTCAAAGCGTAAGAAGGACAATCTCCAGTGGGTTAAAAAAACGCTTGAACTAAAGCCAGACCACGGCTGGGAAGGTCCACCTGGCTATAAAATTTTTGTGGCTGATAGAGGCGCCGTTCGTTTCAATGTCCCCCGTGACTGGGCTTTTGAGCCAAAAGAAAAGTCTTTTAAGTTTACCGATAAAGAACCGCCTGATGATGATTGCTGTTTGGAAGTATCTTTTAATCATCTACCACCACGTGATTGGAGCTTGTTTCCGCTCAAGTCGGCTTTGAGACAAGCAATGGAAGAAGATGATCGCAATATTATTGAGCGGGGAGAAGTTATTACTGTTAAACGCCAAACCGCGCGGATTGTTTGGATGGAAATTAAATTTATTGATACTCAAGCTGAACCACGTGAGGCTTTTTCGCGGACTTGTGTTGCTATTGGGTCAAATATTCAATGTTTGATTACATTCGATTATTGGGCTGACCAGGCTGAACAGTTAATACCTCACTGGGATGAGGTGATACGCTCGCTCACTTTAGGACTATATATTCGTGACCCTAGGACTGGTTTTGCTTTACCTGATTAAGTTACTGGAAAGCACAGGTGCTCCTGCCTGTGCCACAATGCCATAAGAATATTAAATGTTACAGTACATTAAAAGTCATACAGCTAACTGAAAATACTGCTCATAGGGACTTCCAAAAAAATAATTCTTCAAATATAACTGGATAAAATACTGATAATTAATAAAATTAATAGATATGTAATATTGTATAAAAAATAGCTCTCCGGTTCCGGAGCGTCTCTACACGGTTCTCATTATATATCATATATAATGGCAAAATGTTGGTGCTGAAGGCGCCGTTGCTATGCCTGTTTTATACCGACTTGCAGATTAGTTTTTAAATGGGAGAACTAAGTGAAGTGTTTTTTCTTGGTGGAAAATGCCAAGTCAAGACCACACCATCTATAGTAATATTCTTATTTTTTCTCAAGGCATGTTCATAAGCGGCTTTAGCTTCTTCTTCAGTATAATGTTCGATGTGAATGCCTTTGTCAGAAGGATAAACTTTTTTGGCTGCAAACCCGTAATTGTTTGGCATAATGTCTAAGGAATATTATTACATTGGCTCTCCAGATTTATTACACTTTTCTCAAGAGTTACCGCAACGTCAGCTTGTAAAGTGTGAGCAAGATATTTTAAACTGGATTATTAAGACACAACAACGACTTGATGATGAAAAGTCCATCGTTGCTACTTTTATTATAGATACTGATCGCTAATGATTGCCTTGAATATAACCAACGGAACTAGAGAGTATATTTTGACTTTGGCTTGTTTTGATTCCCTTGGTTTTGGTGCATTATTGGCATTTTTAAATTATAATAATAAACAATTTACACGTGCTAAAAAATATTTACGCAATTTTAGTTTTTGGATAGGCATTCCTTTATTTATTGCTTTTAACTTGATGCCTATTCCCCATCTAAATAATACTATACAATTGAGCTTAGGAGATACAACTGCCTCTCTATTTTTCATATGGCTAATAGATAGTGCAGCACGCGGCTTCAATGGTTTAGCAGGAGTTATTCTAGAATTACCGTGTTTCGTATATCTTGGCAAAATCAGTTATGGAATTTATGTTTACCATCTTTTAGTACATTATACTATCAACAAGATTGTTACTTATTTTGGTTTACCATTTCCTGATTCTATATAGATTAGATTTATTTTATATACAGTAGCGACTATAATTGTGGCAGTTTTGTCATGGCAATTTTTAGAAAAGCCTATAAATGCTCTAAAACGCAACTTTGAATATAAAAAATAAGTTTATTTTGAGGTAGTTTTGAGCAGATGACATTCGTATATCATTATTTCCATATACACATCAATGTATGTAATAAAACTTAAAAGTCTGGATTAGCTAACAATCTCATCTTCAACGGCGCCGAGCCTGTGATTGCATGTGATTATTTTTACCATAAAGTAATAGTTACTGAGGTATAAATTATTAAAACTATATAATAGAAGTGTATCGAAGTGAACATCGTTCAACAAATGGAAATATTTAATAACCCAGAAGCTGGCGCGGAAACAGGGTTTGAGCGCAATTTAGCATTTATCATCGGTATTAATAATTACCAAAACGGCATTTCTCCCCTAAAAACTGCTGTTAATGATGCTCGAAAACTAGTAGAAGCCCTCCGCACCAAGCATCAATATCAAGTTTGGGAATATATAGACCAACTTGCAACCTTGGGTAACTTAAATCAACTTTTAGAGGAAACATTACCTGCACAAGTTACTGAACATGACCGTTTGTTATTTTACTTTGCTGGTCATGGAGTCGCGCTCAATGCTGATGATGGCCCTGCTGGTTACTTGATACCCCAGGATGCAAAAGGAGGTGATACTAATAGTTACCTGCCAATGACGAAGTTACACGATGTTTTGAGTCAGTTACCTTGTCGGCATTTTTTAGGCATTCTTGATTGTTGTTTTGCAGGTGCTTTCCGGTGGTCGAGTACGCGCGATATAATCACCGAGCCTGAAGTTATTTATCAAGAACGGTACGACCGCTTTATTCGAGATGCGGCATGGCAAATAATTACTTCCTCAGCTTCCGACCAAAAAGCCTTAGATAATTTTAATTTGGATGCAGAACGCGGTCAAATTGGTAATCATTCCCCATTTGCAACTGCTTTATTAGAAGCGTTAGAAGGCGCCGCAGATGCTTCTCCTCCTGCCAAAAATGGTAAACCAGCTGGAGATGGTGTAATAACAGCTAACGAATTATATACATATTTACGCGATAGAGTTGAAATCTCTACAGAAAAATATCGTCGGCGTCAAACCCCTGGTATTTGGTATTTAAATAAGCATGATAAGGGCGAGTATATCTTTCTTTCTCCCAATCACGAATTAAATTTACCACCGGCGCCACCGTTAGACGAATCAAAAAATCCCTATCGCGGTTTACAAGCTTTTGAAGAAGAACACAGCCAATTATTTTTCGGCAGGCAAGCGTTAACCGAACAATTGTATCAACAGGTTTATCAACATCCTTTTACAGTTGTATTAGGCGCCAGTGGTACTGGAAAATCTAGTTTGGTAAAAGCTGGATTGATACCTTATATTAAAAATAATCAACAAAATTGGCATATTTTCACACCAATGCGTCCGGGAGAGGCGCCGTTAAAGGCTTTAAATAATACTGTAAGTCAGACATTTATCGAAAATTGGTTACAGCAAAATTCTCAGTCAAAATTATTGCTGGTAATCGACCAAGGTGAAGAATTGTTAACTCTTTGCCGTGATGACCAAGAACGGGAAGATTTTTTACGCTTATTAACCAGTTTAATCACAAATTATGCAGAAAATCTGCGAATTATACTTATATTCCGCCAGGACTTTGAATCTCAATTATCTCACTCCAGCTTAAAACCATATTGGCATACATCGCGATTTATAGTTCCACCGATGACACGGTCTGAATTACGTGCTTGTATTGAAGAACCAGCTTCGGCGCGAGTGATGTATTTTGAGCCGCATAGTTTGGTGGACAGGTTAATTGATGAAGTCGCACAAATGCCAGGTGCGTTGCCGTTGTTGTCTTTTGCCCTTAGCGAATTATATTTGCTGTATTTAAAGAGTGTGAGTGTTGGTACAAGAAGCGACAGAGTAATTACGCAAGCAGATTACGAAGAATTGGGAGGTGTAACCAGCAGTTTGACCCAAAGAGCAGACCGTGAGTATGATAATTTAGTTAAAAAAGATACATCATATGCTCAAACTATCCGTAAGCTGATGTTACGGATGGTAGCAGTGGGTGGGGAAGAATTGGCGCGTAGACGGGTAGCTTTATCTGAGTTAGAATATCCTGAACCAGAAAATACCCGCATTCACGAAGTAATTCGCCGTTTTAGCGATGCTCGTCTGTTAGTAGAAGGACAAGATGCTGACGGTAAACCTTATGTGGAACCAGCCCACGATGCTTTAGTGCAGGGGTGGCCACGTTTAGAACTGTGGAAGCCAGATGAAAAAGAAAGTATTATTTTACAACGGCGCCTGACACCTGCGGCAGTAGAGTGGCAAAGTGTGAAAAGCCAAACAAAACCAACCGATTTTTCAGATAAAATTGAGCCTGCGATTGATTGGCTAGACCGTCGATTGAATACTATAGAAAATGTATTTAGTCAAGGCGGTACCAGGTTGATGCGATTATGGAAGCGATATTCGCAATCTCATCAACAGCAACGTGCGTACAAAAAACCTATCCAATTTCTTTGGAACGCCAATCCCTATCTTGATGTTTTAAATTGGCAACTCAACGAAGAGCAAAATTGGTTTAACAAATTAGAAGCTGAGTTTGTTCAAAAAAGCGTATTACAAAAACGTCGGAATGTCAGCTTACGATGGCGGATAGCGAATAGTGTAATGTTGGCTTTAACTGGGTTGACACTTGGAGTTTTGTGGAATTTAAGAACCTCCCAGATAGAACAAGCCAAGACATTCAGAGGCGCCGCAGAAATACAATTGCAGGATAATCAATCTTTGGATGGAATGATTGAGGTTTTGCAAGCTGGAAAAACTTTAGAACATCCACTTTTAAAAGTTATACCACCCAATTCTCTACTGAGCGAAAAAATTGAAGGAACGCTGCAACGAGCAGTTTATACAGTTAGAGAACACAATCGTCTAGAAGGGTACGAACGTCCGGTTAGAAGTGTAGTATTTAGCCCAGATGGTAAACTATTGGCTAGCAGTGGAGATGATGGTACAGCCAGATTGTGGAGTTCACAGGGTAAACAATTACAGGAATTGAAAAAAAACAATAATTCGGTAAGAAGTATCAAATTTAGCCCTACAGGTAAACTTGTCGCAACTGCTGGGGATGATGGTATGGTTCGTTTGTGGAACTTGCAAGGGCAATTAGTCAAAGAATGGAATGCACAACAAGGGCGATTGTGGGCGCTTAAGTTTAGCCTTGATGATAGAATCGCGAGTGCTGGAAATAACGGTACTGTTCGTCTATGGAATTCACAAGGGCAGTTATTGGTAGAATTAAAAGGGCATCAAAAACCAGTTAAAAGTATCAGTTTTAGTTCTGATGGTCAGTTAATAGCTAGCGGTGGAGATGATGGCATTATCCGTCTGTGGAATTTTCAAGGTCAGGAGTTAGCAGAATTTACAGGTTATCAAAAATCGGTAAATAGTTTAAGTTTTAGTCGAGATAATCAAAAATTAGCTAGCGTCGGAAATGATGATAGAGAAGATGATTTTGTCCGCGTTTGGATAGTCGATAGCAACTTATTTCAACAATCAATCAAAACACCAATCAAAACACCAGTAAAAACACCAATACAAGCACTTTTAAAAAAACCTATTAAAGAATGGAATGCAGAACAGGGTAAACTTTGGGATGTTGTATTTAGTCCCGATAACCAGCAATTAGCGACTGCTGGAGGAGACGGAACTGTTATGATTTGGAATTTGGAAGGTCATAAATTAGAGGAATTTATCGGTCATAAAGGACCCGTCAGAAGTGTGAGTTTTACCCCTAATGGTCAGCAGTTAGCAAGTAGCAGCGATGATACAATGGTTCGTATCTGGAATTTACAGAATCGAGCATTTAATCATTTTAATAATAACAATTTTGCCAAAATTGCTAGCTTCGGCGCCAACGATAAACAAATCATTAGTGGTAATAAAGACGGTATAATTAGTTTTTGGAATTTGCAAGGTCAACAGGAAAAACAATCATTTTCAACAAATTCGCGTTCGGTTACAAGTGTGGCATTGAGCCAAGATAGTCAGAAAATAATTAGTAGTAGCGATGACGGTAAAATCAGTTTGTGGAGCTTGCAATTGTTACAGGAAGGAAAATCATTCCCAACAAATGCGTCTCCAATTAAAAGCTTGGCTTTAAGTCCAGATAATAAGAAAATACTTGGTGGTAGCGATGACGGTAAGATGTATCTATGGAACTTACAAGGTCAACTTTTGCAAAAACCCTTTGAAGGTCACTTAGGTGCAGTTAACAGTGTAGCGTTTAGTCAAGACAGCAAGCAAATCGTGAGTGGTGGGAATGATGGTACGGTTCGTTTATGGAAGCTTGACGGGAAATGGACAGAAAGTTTTCAAATATACGGGCCTCAAATTACCGCAGTTACCTTTACTCCAGATAACAAAAGAATTATTAGTAGCGATAGCAAAGGTCGCATCCAATTATGGAATTTGCAAGACCCCGAAGAGCGATTACCATTTTCTTCATGGCAAACTCAACAAGGAGCGGTTAACGGCATTAGTTTAAGTGCGGATGGTAAGCAACTAACGACTATTGGCAGCGATGGTAGCATCAAATCGTGGTCAATTCAATCATCTAACGAACTGATACAGCAGGTTTGTAATCGGGTGCGGAATTACCTTCAGAATAATTCAAACCAAAGCGAACGCGACTTGTGTCCATAACAAACTTGGGTGCATAATTTGACATTGATAACACCTAGAATAATATAGCAAATTAAAGATAATTGTTATGGCTAGTAACATTTACGCATTATTAGTAGGTATTGATAACTATGCTACACCCGTTAGTCGGCTCCAAGGCTGCATTAATGATGTAATGGCTGTAGAAGAATATTTAGAAACACGGGTAAAAACTGAAGGATGGAATTTACACTTAAAAATTCTTAAAGATTCAGAAGCAACCCGTCAAGGTATAATAGATGGTTTTCGCGAGCATTTATGTCAAGCGAACAGCAATGATGTTGCTTTATTTTATTACAGTGGTCATGGTTCCCAAGAGCCAGCACCAAAAGAATTTTGGGAATTTCAACCGGAAAAATTGAACGAAACGCTCGTTTGCTATGATAGCCGTATGGAAGGTGGTTGGGATTTAGCAGATAAAGAATTAGCCAAGTTAATCGCGGAGGTAGCGCAAAAAAATCCGCACATTACCCTGATTTTAGATTGCTGTCATTCCGGTTCGGGGACAAGAGACCCATTCCAAGAAACCGCAGTTCGCCAATATACTGCCTCGGTGCGCTCTCGTCCTATAGATAGTTTTATTTTTTCCCAACTCGATATTCAAAGTTTTCGCTCCTTAGACCGACAAGCATCAGGTTGGAGTTTACCAAGGGGTAAACATATTTTATTCGCATCTTGTCAAAATTCGGAAACCGCCAAAGAATATAACGTTGATGGTGAACACCGGGGAGCCTTTTGTTATTTTCTTACCAAAACCCTTAACCAAACTCAAGGAAATCTTAGCTATCGAGATTTATTTAAACGTATCAATGCTTTGGTACGCAGTAAAGTTAAACAACAATCACCGCAATTAGAAGCAACCGATAGTAAAGAATTAGACCAATTATTTCTAGGTGGGGCGGTACGTGATTGCCATCCATACTATACTGTTTCTTATCACAAACAATATGGTTGGATAATTGATGGTGGCGCCGTACATGGTGTACCTCGTCCATATAATGGAGAAACTATGCATTTGGCGCTATTTCCAATTACAGCCAAAGCAGAAAATTTACGCAAACTATCTAATAAACTTGGAGAAGCGCAAGTTACCGAAGTTTTACCACAACTGAGTCAAATTACAATCGACGGAATTACAAATTTAGACACAGAACAAACTTTCAAAGCCGTTATTACCAGTTTACCTGTACCACCATTAGGTGTACGCTTTGTTGGTGATTCAGAAGGGGTACAATTATTAAAACAAGCATTACAAAATATTGATAATGAGCAACCTTCTGTGTATGTACGCGAAGTTAGCGATAGCGAGACCGCTGAATTTAAAGTTGTCGCTCTAAACGGAGAATATATTATTACTCGACCTGCGGATGGCGTACCTATAGTTAATCAAATTCCTAATTATAGCCAACAAGGCGCTATATTAGTTGTTCAACGTCTCGAACATATTGCCCGCTGGACAAATCTGAGCGAACTACAAAGTCCTGCAAATAGTCGAATTAGTGCTTCGGCAATTAAACTTGAAATTTATCAAAACAATCAACTTTTAGAAGATAGTCCAATTCGTCTTAACTATTATCAAGATGATAGCGGTAAATGGAATCGACCGACTTTCAAAATCAAGCTTAAAAATACTAGCAGCGAAACCCTTTATTGTGCATTACTCGATTTAACCGAACAATTCTCGATTAATGCGGGTTTTTTTGAAGCAGGTTACATTAAACTTGAACCTAACCAGCAAGGTTGGGCTTTAGGTGGAAGAGCTATTCCTGCGACTGTTCCCGATGATTTGTGGCACCAAGGAGTTACAGAGTATCAAGATATTTTAAAACTCATCGTTTGCACGAATGAATTTGATGCCAGATTATTAGAACAAGATAAACTCGATTTACCGCGTAAAAAATATACTCAACGTAGTTTACGGACAAGTACCCTCAACCGTTTAATGAGTCGTTGGCAACCGCGCGATATCATTTTAGATGAAGCAGTTGAGGAATACGATGATTGGGTAGCTAGTCAAGTTGTAATTAAAACAATTAGACATTAGACTAACTCAATTTGGCTATAAATTCTCTCAAAGTATCACTTCCTGTAACTTCAACTCTTGATAGTGCGAGTAAAGAATCTTGAAAGCTGCTTAACCCAGATTTGCAGGAAACACCATATATATAACCACAGGCGCCAACTAAATGCTGTACAACTGTATCTGTATCACCATATGGATAAGCAAAAGTTAGAGGTGTTCTACTCAAACCTTGTTGTAATATGATTCGCGCTTTCGTGGCTTCAGTGACAATTTCAAGGGGTGAAAGTGCTGTTAAATGAGGATGTGTAGCTGTATGGGCACCGAATTCAATGCCTTCAGATTGGAGTTCTTTTATACTATCCCACCCCATTAAAGGTAATTCTTCGTCATAAAAACTATCCCAAGTATTAGTTTTTCCGATATTATTGGCAACGAGAAAGACGGTAGCGGAAAAACCATAACGTTTTAATAAGGGAAAAGCATAGTCATAAAAGTCTTGATAACCATCGTCAAACGTAATTAAAATTGCTCGACCTGGAAGTGGTTGCTTTTTGAGTATTGCTTCACCCCAGTCTGCTAAACTCACGCTGTAATATCCAGCTTCTTGTAAATATTTTAGTTGTTGCTCAAATGCATCGGGTGTAACTCGCCAACGCGCAGTCTCTGCTTTTCCTTCTGGATGTACGCGATGATACATGAGAATTGGTAGTTTTGCGGTGACGATTTCTTCGTGCCAGTAATCTTGCGGCTTGCCACCATCCCATAATACAGTATTTGCTACCTTAGCAGGCGGTGGTGTCGGTTGAGGTATTTCGATTATTTCTGGTGTTATTGGTGTTGAATTAGGCAAAGCTTGAAAAAGTTGAATCCTATATAAAGGGGTGTGTAGCTCTTTTATTAATTGCAGTGGTGGAGTGTTAGCAAACGTATCACCAATAACTTTTGCTCCAAATGCATAACCCCAATTATAACCCGGTCGGTTTGGTTCATCTCGAACTAAGTTAGCATGTGCTGTAATAAAGTAACCACCTGGTTTGAGAGCATTAGCTATTTTGTTTGCAACTAAAGAAAGTATTTCAACTTTTTCGGTATAATACAGAACCTCGCTACAAATGATTAAATCGTATTTACCGTTAATTGACTCTGTAATTACATCAAGACGTTCGTAGCTGATGTTGTTTAAATTTTTACATTTTTCTGCTGTTCTTTCTAGAGCAATTTGAGAAATATCTGTTGCAACTAAGTTACCAACTTTCGGCGCCAGTTGTGCTGTAAAATGTCCTTCTGCACATGCTAATTCCAACACATGCTCAAATTTGACATTTGGTAGCAATTCTAAAGTTTGCTCGTATTTTGTCTGTTCGTATGGGCTAGTGTATTTCCAAGGGTCAGGGTTTTTGGCAAACAGTGTTTCAAAATTTGAGCGCAGGTTAATTTTTTGCTGTGGATGCTCACTCTTATTTTTTGCTACTAACTTTTCATCTGTAAGTAATGCTGCTATAAGTAAGTCTTGTTTTGCAGCTTTGGGGAGAGTTGCTAGTCGTGAGCTACTCGTTCCGATTGCTCCAGCATGGCGCCCAAGCATTATATTAGTATCATCATGATTTTGAAGCAATGGTTTTTTGGCTAACCGTTCTCTTAAATTACCAGTTAGCGGCATTCCTAGTAATCCTTCCCGGACAGCAGCAACAGCTAGTTCATACCTAGCTTCCTGTATGATAACGGTTCGTAGTTGTTGAGGTGTGACTTTGTTATCTTTGACTTGATAAGCTACTTTTCCTAAAGCAACTCCACCAACAGTAGGAATAATTTGTAGTTTATCTGCACTAGTTATCAGCGTAGGTAATTTTTGACTGACTTCAACTGTTACACAATTTTCAACTTGCTGCTTTGTAGGGATAAAATTTTCTGCTATCGACTTAATGTTGCTTTGCTGTAAACTCTTTACAACTGCTTTGAGTTGTTGCAGCTTTGTCAAACTTTCGTTATAAAAATAGCTTTGCTCCCAGTTAGCTCCCCAAAGTTCTTGGAGAAAAACTATCCATCCGATGTGGTTGTGTAATACTTCATTTTCGGGCATTGAGGCAAGATGAATATTATCCCGCCAAACTGATAACTCTGTGGAAGTGCGTTTAGTGGTGAGTTGACGGTATACTGTGTTGTTAAAGTAGTTACCGAGAATTTCCCAAGCAAATTGTGCAGCAATAGCATCTTGGAGAACGTGACTAGAAACAACTCCGTCACAGATAGGTAAAATAACATTTCCTAAATGCTTACCTTGTATGGTAACGGCACAATGCAAGCGTTCTGTTTCAGATGGCGCCACAATATCTATAAATGCTTCTGTAACTTCTTGCTGTACAGCATAAGTAGTGCCTAAAGTCAATGGCTTTATGGCAGTTGTGTGTTCTAAAATTAAATCTTGTAATTTTTTAGATGCACGAATAGTTAAAGCAGGCGCCAGAGATAATTTCTCTAATGCTGTTAAGAATTCTGTAATTTTTGATTCTAGTTTCAACCATAACTCATACCAATCTGATGGTGTTTGACCAGTAGGTAAGAATGTAGACCAAAAAATTGATAGAGCAACAATTTCTGGGTTAAGTCCAGGTTCTTGTTCGTTTTCTACAGCAGAAAGTATTGGTAAAAAGTCACCACCCGAACCGAGTGCAAGTCCAGCTACCCAACAAACAAATATAAGTTTGGCACCAGATAATTCCTGAGATGGCATTCCAGTAGCATAAGCGAGAGATGGATTTTTAACTCGTGAGTCAGGAGAATATCCTTGAGTAATTACTTTTAACCCATCATATAAAAGTTGGCGTGTATTAAAAGAAGCGGAATTTGGACGCATTCGATAACACGCGCTCTTCTCAGGTATCGCAGCGAAACGGGCGCCAGTACGTGCAATTCTTTGCCATAAATCCCATTCTTCACAAGTTGGTAACTCAGCGTCGAAGCCACCAACATCTAATATAATACTACGGCGAACAATACAACTATGAATCGCAAACACACAGCTACCAGCAAATGCAGCGAACATTTGACTAGCTTGATTAGAAAAGTCGTAATTTATAAATTTACCATCAGGTGTAACTCTTACCCAACCGGAGTAAACAGCATCAACATTTGCATCAAGCTTAAGAACTTCTGTTAATTTTTCTAAGTGTTGGGGTAAAATCCAATCATCAGCGTCAAGAAATAGTACCCAATCAAACAATGCTTCTTTAACTCCAAAATTGCGCGCGGCACTTACACCTTGATTTAATTGATTAATTACTCTGATACGTGAGTCTTGTGTTGCAAATTCATTAGCTACTGTAAACGTATCATCACTCGAACCATCATCAATTACAATTGCTTCCCAATCAGAATAAGTTTGTGCCTGCAAAGACAATAGTGTTTCACTAATTGTCGGCGCCGCATTATAAGCTGGTATAATAATAGATACTTTCATATATTAATCTCTTCTTCCTCTTTCTTTGCGTACTTTGCGGTCTATTTCATCCGATGCGTGACGGGAGGGTGCGTGAAAGCAGTTGAATTTTTCATTTCATTGAAGTTTGTAATAGCTTTCACGCACCCTACGAAATATTTCTTATTCAAGTAATAAATAATACCTGAAAAACAACCTGCTATTTCCGCAAAGAAAGTACTAAATTTAGACTTTTTAATCAACGCTTTAATAAATGACTTAATATACCACTTCGGAATAGTTCGGAATAATCGGCGTAAATTGCCCTGGTCATTATATTTTTCGTACTGCACCAAAAGCGCAGTTACATGACCGCGCATATAACAATACATTTGTTGTTTCAAACTATCTACACTGCCGCGATGGTAATGATATACTACAGATGCTGGGTAATAACGACATATCCAACCTGCTGCTAAAAGTCGATACCAAAATTCTGAATCTTCACTACAACCAGCAGCTCCGGCGCCAAGACGCTCATCAAATTCACCCACCAAATTAACCGCTTGACGTAAAATCGCCATATTAGCACCCGCACCAATATGCCAAACGGGGGCGCCGAGAACTTTCGTTAATTGGAAAAAGTCACTATCATACGTTCTTGGTTGGTACCCAAAATTAAAACAGCCAAGATGTTTTTCAAACATAACTTGTGCTTCTGTTTTTAGCTCACCAGGTAATACCAATCCAGTTACAGACATGACTTTGGGGTCATCAAAAGCTTGCTGTAAGCGGATAATCCAATCAGGATGAACAACTACATCATCATCAGTAAAAGCAATAATTTCACCTGTGCTGTGACGAATGCCTGTATTTCGAGCAATACTCAAACCAGGACGCGGTTCTTTTACATACTTTACACCTGACATTTTTGCAACTTGCATTGTTGCATCATCTGTAGGAGCATTATCTACAACTATAATTTCGTGAGGAGGTTGAGATAAGTTTTGCAGAGACTGCAAACAGCGCGCGAGTTGTTCAGGACGATTTCTGGTACAAATGACAATAGAAACTGTTTTCTGAAGCTGTTGAGAAATGTATTCTAATTTAGTTAAAGGGTGTGTTAACCCAACTAAAGCCTCAAAATCAATTGGTGCATCTTCTAATAAATTTTGTTTTAGCACATACGCGCCAACTGTCGGCGTAATGGCAGATGCTGCTAAAGAAGCTACCTGCGTTGTGGGCATTGGTAACTGAGTGGCTAAAATCTCAGTGTGAGCTAAAGGAATATGGCGCCACCAAAACACAACATGTATATTGTTATCGCTCGACAGCGCAGGAATATCTTGACTTAAATCTATATGAACTATTTCCCAACTCATGAATATTGCCTCCGAATTTGTTCAATACGTTTTACCGAACGGGGATATTCGCCCCATAGTCCTACAATTCCACCCCATAATTCCGCCAACAACATAGATATTGGCAGTGGGTGTTTTCCCTTTATAGATTGTTTTAAGCGGTCGAATTCGTACTGAAACCACCACAATATTAACCGTCGTAGATTCTTGCGTTGTGGTAAATCACTTTGGTAAGACTTAATAATAAAAGCCATTAATCCCAAACCCCAAGTCCAGTACTGATGGCGTAATTTTGCTGTTTCTCGGCGATGTTGGTGATAAATTAAATAACGTGGCTCATATACAAGTACATAACCTGCACGAATTACGCGGTAAAAAATATCCAAGTCACCACCACCAGGAAGCGGGGCGCCTGTATCTAACGCTTCATCAAAACCACCAAGTTTGATTAACATGTCACGACGAAATGCCATGTTACATCCGGCGCCGAAGATACCGGAACCACAAGGATACAATTCATTACCAGGTAAAACTTGACCGTAGCGAATTTTTTCAAAACCGCGTCGAAAACCTCCAGCAAGCTCAAACAGAATTTGAGCTTCCGTATCTAATTCAAATGGTAGTATTAATCCAGTGAATGCATCTGCATCAGGGTTTTCTGCCCATGCTTCCTTTAGTCCATCTAACCATTGACGGTCTACAACGACATCATCATCTATATAAGCAAGAATTTCACCTGTAGCAGTTGATATAGCTAAATTGCGTGCGAAATCTAATCCTGGTTTCGGTTCACGGACATAACGGACTGTCGGTAGTGCAGCAACTACATTTTGAGTACGTTGGTCAGAAGGTGCATTATCTACAACTAAAATTTCAAAGTAAGATTTTTCTTGTAATTTGAGTAAAGAATTTAAACAGCGTGTCAAATTATCTGGACGGTCTTTAGTACAAATAGCAACAGTCAGTGAGGGAAAATCAGCTAGATTAGCAGTTTTAAGTTTTAATTCTTCTTTCAGACTTTCTTCAAGTAGCTTTTTTCCTACCTCTTTAGTAATAATTTGCGTTAGCTCATCTGATGTTAATACGCTTTTTTCTGGTGGTAGCGCTTTCATTACAAAACCAATAGGTCTATCTTTACGACGTAAAATCAATGCAAGACCTGTGTCATTTTCACTGAGTGAGATAGTCGGTAATGGCTGCGTTACTTCAATATCTTGAATAATATAAGACATAGATATTTTTTAATTATAAATTAATTATGAACATTCCGGTGTTGTAAATTATAAAGACGAGCAAACAGTCCGTTTAATTTAAGTAGTTGTTTTAAATTACCTTGTTCAGTCACACGTCCTTCATTAAGTACAATAATTTGGTCAGCTTGTTCAATCGTTGATAAACGGTGAGCAATGACAATTACTGTACGATTTTGACTTAAGGTATTTAAAGCTTCTTGAATTAAATGTTCAGAAATACTATCAAGTGCATTCGTTGCTTCATCAAGAATCAAAATTTGTGGGTCACGGACTATTGCTCTTGCTAAAGCAATGCGTTGTTTTTGTCCTCCTGAAAGACGAATACCACGGTCTCCAACTTTTGTGTCATAACCTTGAGGTAGTTGAGTAATAAAATTATGAGCATTCGCTAATTTTGCTGCTGCTATTATTTCTTTTTCCGTTGCGTCTAATCTACCATAAGCAATATTTTCTAACACGGTTGTACTAAACATATGTACATCTTGACTAACAATGGCGATTTGATGGCGCCAGTCATCAAGCTTTAATTCTTGTATCGGGTAATCATCAACATAGATTTCTCCTGATGTCGCATCATAAAAACGACAAATCAAACCTATTAAAGTCGATTTACCGGCGCCGGAAGGGCCAACTATCGCTGTAGTTTTACACGCTGGTATAGAAAGCGACATATCCTCAAGGGCAGGCTTTTCGTCAGGATTATAATAAAAGTCTACCGATTTTAAATAAATTCCTTGTGTTAAACTCGGAAAATTAATCGACCCAGAACGAATGTAAGGTTTATCAGAACAATCTAAAAGTGAGATTACTTCGTCTACTGCACTTGTCAAAGCCATTAAACCAACACGGGCACCGTCTAATTGTTTCACCTGTGGTTGAAGACGATATAAAATGAAGATAAAAGTTAATAACGTTGGTAAAGCAGTTTTGTCTTGCAGTAACGCCACTACAAGAATACACAATAATAAAACGGCAGATAAAACTTCTGATAAAGGACTAACAATACCGGAGAGAATATCAAGCTTGAAAAAAGTAGTACGTACTTTATTTGATGTCTCATCAAATTGCCTTTGCTCATATCTTTCTCTTCCAAACGCGCGAATTGTTTTCATTCCCGAAAACCCTTCCCACATCCGAATCGCTAAATTAGAATTAGCTTCTACCGCTTGTTCTCCTAAAGTTTTTATTTGCTGTGTTAATAATTGAATTACAAACGATATCAACGCCATGCAAACAGTAACTAATAAAGTCAATCGCCAAGAAATGAGTATTAATAAAAATACATAAACAGTAATTGTACAAGTAGTAATAATTAAACCGACTAACGTAGATAAAGCTTGACTAGTACGCCAAGTTTCGCTTGCCAGCGTATTCATTAACTTGCCTGATTCGTTCGTTTCTAAAAAACTGTAGCTTACATTTAAAAGCTGTTCAAAAATTTTTGACCGTAGTCGATGACCGATGCGAGCATTAAACCAAGAAAATAAAATACTATTAATATAAGACAGACCATTTTTTATGATGATACTGACAAGGATACACAAAGCGATAATTAGTAACCGCGTTTGCGAGGAGTAATTTGCAAAAAACTTATTTAAAGTATCTACTAAATAATTTGAATGTGCTAATTGATTTGATAACTGGGAACTTGGCTCAGATACGCTTTGCAGTAAAGGAATAAATAAGCTTATTCCTAACCCTTCAGAAAATGAGGAAATAATTCCAAGAATTATAATTGTAGGTATTGCCCAAGGATATAGCTTAAGGAGTGGTAACAGACTGGTAATAACATTTTTATTTTTCATGAATTCACCCCTTTTTTAAGCAATGAACCAGATGATAAATAAGCTATTTGCCGCTCAGATGAGTTTAATAATAAGCATGTACTTTCACAATGTTGCAAAATTCTTAGCCACCTTTGCCATGATAACTTTTCATATGGCTTCCATGTTACCAGTTTTTGCGGCTTTTGCATTCTTTGATTAATTTCATTAATCGTTATTGGTGCTGATATTGGTTCAGATACTTTATTTTTATGACGGCGCCGAAGACCAACATTTACAATTGAAGATATTATGGGTTTAGCAAGAATATTAAGAGCGCAAACAGTAATTATTTGATATGTACTACGGCGCAATAGAATAATGTAATCTTTCTGTATTGCTTTATACAACCAAACTAAGGTATTCCAATAATCACCACCCTCAAAAGTATTTACCAACAAGTAAACGAAAAAAGAACTAGCAGACCAATTATATATTTGCTGATATATATCCTGGGGAAATTCTAAACGACGTTGCCGAGCATCTGTTATGACTAACTCGAAAGACTTAGCCATTGATTTAGTTGCTCTTGACATACTGCCTTTAACTTGACGATAAGCAACTAGAAACTCTGGTACAACGCGATACTCGTAAAAATCAGCTATACGTAAATAAATATCCCAATCTTCACAACCTTGAGCATTCTGCTGTTTTAACTGACAATTGTAACCTCCAACTTTTTCAAAACAACTTCTCCGAATCAGAGGTACGCTTGCATTACCAACAATATTCATATATAGCAATGCTGGATAAGCATTACCTTCCGCAGTCAAAAATCTGAAATAATGTTCAGGTTCGTATTGCCCTAAAATTACATCATCTTCATCAATTAACACTGACCAATTATAAACTAAGCCAACGTTTGGATGACTTGCCAACAAACATTGTACTTGCTTTTCTATTTTCTCTGGATACCAAATATCATCAGCATCGATAGGAGCAATAAATTCACCACTAGATTTGGCTATCGCTAAATTACGTGCTGCTGCTACCCCTGCATTAGCTTGTTTCAATAAAACGATACGACTATCTATTTCCATAAATGACTCTACAATGGACGCAGTTCCATCTTGTGAGCCATCATCAACTACTATAATTTCAAGATTCTTGTAGGTTTGAGAGATAACTGATTCTAAAGTTCGACCAATAAACACCTCTGCGTTGTAAGCAGGAATTATTACCGATACTAGAGAAAAATCTGAATGCATTTTATATCCTACTGCTTATAAAACTACGCTAAAAATACTTTTTAATAACTACGATATAGCTATTAATCGAAATTGTTCAGATTTTTTAAGCAAAAACACTTGTCTCTGAATATACATTATCATATACATAAAATTATTAAAAAATAAACTTAGGTAGTATTAAGATTTGGTAAAGAACGTTATTGCTGATGTTATCTGCAATAACGTTCGGCGCCTATATCCAAGACATCACCTAGGGCAACGGTATACACCGCACCCTTTCATGTCGTTTTTAATCGCCATATTTACCAACACTATGTATATTAAATTAACTTTGCGGCTAAGTTAATTCTTATTTTGTCTAATATCAGTCTTTTTTTTATGTATTAGAAAGGATGTAATAGAACTTAGGTTTGAACGCTTATCATTCTCACGAGAGATTTATATAAAATAATAAGTATCGCCATCTACCTAAAGACTGATATTAGGTTAAAGTTTGTAAATTACTCCAGTAGGACTAGATACTAAGACTTAACTCTATAGTTGGAAGACTTATTAGCCCTCCGACTTATATTCTGCTTATAGTTTCAATAATCTTTTCTAATCAAGTCAATTAAAGAACGTTAATTGTTGTAATGGGAGGATTGCCGATTTAAGAAAAGATTAGTGTGACATTGTGTATAAAAAGATTAAGCCATTAAGAGTATGGAAAACACAAACATCGGTAATTCTTCCCAGGAAGCGCGCGTCTCCATATTAGAGCAAATACCTTTACCCAATTCCAGCTTGACCTCTTCTATTCCTGTTGCCAATACTATCTCCGTAATATTACGTATAAACAATGTAGAACATAAATTGCAACTTGACCCGCGTGTGACTTTACTTGATGCGCTCAGAGAGTACATTGGTTTGACGGGGACGAAGAAAGGATGTGACCACGGGCAGTGCGGCGCCTGTACTGTACTTGTAAATGGACATCGTATTAACTCATGTTTGGCGTTAGCTGCTTCGTATGATGGTGAAGAAATTACAACTATTGAGGGTTTAGCACAAGACGAAGATTTGCATCCAGTGCAAGCAGCATTTATTGAGCATGATGGTTTTCAGTGTGGATATTGCACACCAGGACAAATTATGTCAGCAGTTGGGATGTTAAAAGAGGGACACGCCGAAACTGATGATGATATTCGTGAACAGATGAGCGGTAATATTTGTCGGTGTGGTGCTTATTTGAATATTGTTGCTGCGATACGCGAGATAAAAACGAACGTTCACACCCATTAAATTATATGAATCCATTTACATATACGCGCGCGACTGATACAGACGATGCCATTGCAATTTGCTCTCGTGAGGGGGCGATGTTTCTTGCTGGTGGCACTAATATGATGGATTTGATGAAGGAAGGTGTTAATACACCAAGTCAACTGGTTGATATTCGTAAGCTTCCTGAAAAGCAAATCATTACTAGAGATGATGGTAGTATTCGCATCGGCGCCACTACATCTAATACCGATGTTGCATATCACCCAGCTATAAAAGAGCGCTATCAAGTTTTATCTGAAGCGATATTAGCAGGCGCCAGCGCGCAGTTAAGAAATATGGCAACTGTTGGAGGCAATTTAATGCAGCGTACTCGTTGCCCTTACTTTCATGAAGTTGCTTTTGCTTGTAATAAGCGTCAACCCAGTTCAGGATGTTCTGCATATAATGGCTTTAATCGTATGAATGCCATTTTAGGTGGAAGCGAACATTGTATTGCTGCTCATCCTAGTGATATGTGTGTAGCGCTAGCTGCTCTTGATGCTGTTGTACAAACTCGTTCGGCTTTAGGTGAGCGTAGTATTCCTATTACTGATTTTCATTTATTACCTGGTGATACACCGCATTTGGAGACAGCGCTTCAACATGGCGAGTTAATAGGAGCAGTTGATTTACCTGTAATACCAAAAAACGCGCGCTCGCATTACCTGAAAGTACGTGATAGAACGTCCTATGCTTTTGCATTAGTTTCTGCTGCTGTTGTACTGTCCATTAATAATGATGTAATTAGTTTTGCTCGTGTTGCGCTTGGTGGTGTAGGTACAAAACCGTGGCGTTCGTATGAAGCAGAACAAGTATTAATGGGCGCCTCTGCCAATGAAGACACTTTTATTTCGGCAGCGAATGCGGCAATGCAACAAGCACAACCTCGTCAATTCAATGCTTTCAAAATTGAGTTAGCAAAGGAAACATTGAAAGAAACACTCCTCATAGTCACCGCAATGCGTAGTTAAGAGGTTTAAAATTATGACTACGGAAATTCAGATAAACAAACCGACAGAAGTAAATACTAATATCGGTAAGCCGATTAGTCGAGTAGACGCACGCTTGAAAGTGACAGGCGCCGCGCATTATGCAGCAGAGTTTTCATTCAAAAATATTGCTCATGCTGTTTTGGTTAAAAGTACTATCGCTAAAGGTCGCATCATTAATATAGATACAAGCGTTGCAGAAAATACCCCTGGTGTCTTAACTGTAATTACTCACCTGAATGCACCAAGACTTAATCCTCACGATGATAGAGGTTTTGTCCAAATCAAACCAGGTGAAAAGTTTGTACCGTTACAAAGTGATGAAATACATTATGACGGGCAAAATATTGGTGTTGTTGTCGCTGAAACATATGAAGCCGCGTGCTATGCTGCAACACTCGTTCGCGTAACTTACGAACAAGAGCAGCCTGTAACTTCAATTGAGCAAGGATTAAGCAACGCTTACCAACCCTCAATATTCTATGGTGAAGAATTGCAGGTACAGCGAGGTGATGTAAATAATGCCTTGCAAAATTCGGAAGTGAAAGTTGAAGCTACCTACACTACACCCATTGAGCATAACAACCCGCTCGAACCAAGTGCATCAATTGCTGTATGGAATGGCGATAATTTAACAATTCATGATTCAACACAGTGGGTTTTAGGAACACGTCAAGTAGTAGCTGAGACGCTTGGTATACCGAATGAAAGCGTTCATATTATTTCACCATTTGTTGGTGGTGGGTTTGGATGTAAAGGTTGGACGTGGTGGCATCCGATACTTGCAGCTATTGCCGCGCGCAAAGTTGGGCGCCCAGTTAAGTTAGCTTTGAAACGCCAAGACATGTTTAACTCCTGTGGTTTCCGTCCAGCTACAGTGCAAGAAATTACCCTTGGCGCCACACGTGATGGTAAGCTAACTGCTACTCGTCACGTCACAACTACCCATACATCAGAAGTTGATGAAAACACCGAACCGTGCGGTATCACAACTCGAATGCTTTACGCATGTCCAAATTTGGAGGTAACGCATAATTTAGTCGAGGTAAATACTATCACCCCAACAGCAATGCGGGCACCAGGGGAATCACCAGGAACATTTGCGCTCGAATCAGCAATGGATGAATTGGCGTATAAATTAGGAATTGACCCAGTTGAGCTTCGTTTAATTAACCATGCCGATATTAACCCCCAAACAGAAATGCCGTGGTCGAGTAAGCATTTGAAAGAGTGTTATCAGATGGGGGCAGAACGATTTGGCTGGTCGCGTCGCAACCCTACACCTCGTTCAATGGAAGATGGAGATTATTTAATTGGTTGGGGTGTAGCAACAGCAACATATCCCGGCTACCGCTCACCATCGTCTGCCAAAGCACAAATATTTGCTGATGGACATGCCGTAGTGTCAGCCGCTACTCATGATATTGGTACAGGTATGTACACTATCATGTCGCAAATAGCAGCAGATGCTCTTGGACTACCAGTTAAACAAATTGTAGTTCGATTGGGTGATTCATCTTTACCTGTGGCGCCTTTAGCAGGTGGTTCGCAGTCAGCAGCAAGCGTTGGACCAGCGGTACAAGGAGCAGCGGAAGAATTACGCCGTAAAATGATTCGTTTTGCTGTCACTGACTCTTCATCACCACTGTTTGAAGTGGACGAAGAACGTATTACTGTAGAAAACGGGCGCCTCGAAATTAAAGGTGAACCAAATAGAAGCGACACTTATATAGATATTCTCCAACGCCGTGACATACCAATGGTAGAAGTCGAGGCAGAAGCGAATTTAGCCTCGAAAGAAATTGAAGAAGCAAGCAACAAAGCAGTCAAACTTTGTGCAGGTTCAATGGAAGAACGTCTTAAACCACGTTCTTCGGTTAGACTTTGCGTTGGTCGAGATGAAAATGCTGACATGCAGAAATTTGCATTTCAATCATTCGGCGCCCAGTTTATCGAAGTGCGCGTGCATAAGCGTTTAGGTCGAGTTCAAGTTAGCCGTGTAGTTAGTGCTATTGATGCAGGAAGAATTCTCAACCATAAAACCGCGCGTAGTCAAATTATGGGCGGTGTCATTATGGGTATGGGTATGGCATTAATGGAAGAAACTGTTGTTGACGAAGAAACAGGGCGGCTTGTAGTACGTAATTTAGCAGATTACCATGTGCCAGTACATGCCGATATGGGCAATATTGAAGTGTTATTTACTGATATACCTGACCCTCATATTAGCCTTTTAGGCGCGCGGGGTGTAGGTGAAATTGGTATTACAGGTGTTGCAGCAGCAATTGCTAACGCTATTTACCACGCCACAGGTAAGCGAATTCGCGAGTTACCAATTACACCAGATAAACTTCTGTAAACTATTTTCATCCGCCAAATAGAGAAAGATGAAAAAATAGAAAAACACAATTTATCAGCGTAGTAGATACAAAGCTAGAGGAAAACGATGAGCAAAGTGTATTTTATCACTGGTACATCAAGCGGATTTGGACGAGCATTAGCCGAAGCAGTTCTGATGCAGGGCAACAAAGCTGTTTTGGGGGCGCGAAAAATTGCCGACATTGAAGAATTAGTCGCGCAATACAAAGACAATGCACTTGCCGTTAAACTTGATGTAACTAACGAGAGCGAGCGCCAACAAGCCCTAAACAGCGCAATCGAAAAGTTTGGGCGTGTGGATATACTAGCAAACATTGCTGGACAAGGAAGTTTGGGAGCATTGGAAGAATTTTCTTCCGAGCAAATCCGCAAGCAGTTTGAAGTCAATTTTTTTGGCGTGCTTGAGATGACCCGCGAAATATTGCCAGTGATGAGACAGCAAAAAAGTGGACACATTCTCAATTTAACTTCGATTGGTGGGTTGGCAAGTGTCGGTGGCTTTGGGCTTTATTGTGCGACAAAGTTTGCGGTTGAAGGGTTCAGCGAAGCGTTGCGTGATGAAGTAAAGCCGCTTGGTATTAAAGTTACGATTGTTGAGCCGGGAGCGTTTCGCACTGAGTTTGCAGGTGGGTCAAATATGCGCCCCGAAAGTACGATCGAGGATTACAAACCTGTGATTGAGCCAATTCAACAGTATCTTTACGGTAATGACGGCAAGCAAGCAGGCAATCCACGTAAAGCTGCGCTTGCGATGATTAAAGTGGTCGAAGCGGATGAACCACCTCTGAGGTTGATGCTTGGCGCAGACGCTTTCGGTATGTGGGAAAAGAAACGCGCAACAATGGATAAGGAATTTAGTATGTGGCGCAAAGTCGGTGAAGAAACGACATTTGACGGCGTTGAAGTAATACAGATTGGAGGCTAACTGGATTATAAGTACGGAAACGGATTTACACATCTCTATGCTCCGGTTCTGCATCGCACGCAGCCAACCCGCCTTAAGCTTAAGGCTAATAGCTCAAGTCGTCTTCAGACGACTGGATATTTTCAGTCCATTTTAATCAGCTTGTGCTTTTAGCCAGGAGTTTACTTTACAACGCAAGCGCGAGAAGCAACTTTTGGCTTAGGGGCAATCGTTTTTGCTCTTATTCAATCATCGCATTTAGGATTGCTTCATCCCCAAGTACTAATTTACCTAGTTGTCGGCGCCCTGATTTTAAGTGCATTTATTTTTGTTGAGGCGAATACAAGTGCGCCAATGATGCCGTTATCGTTATTTAAATCGCGTACTTTTAGCGGCGCCAATTTACTCACATTACTGCTTTATGCTGCTTTAGGCGGGGTATTCTTCTTTGTCCCGTTTAATTTAATCCAAGTGCAAGGTTACTCTGCTACTGCTGCGGGTACTGTTTTCTTGCCTTTTATTTTAATTATGTTTTTCTTGTCGCGGTGGTCTGGAGGGTTGGTAAGTCAATACTGCTCGGTTAAGGATATTTGTAGGTTGGGTGGAGGCTTTGCGGAACCCAACTCGCGTCCTGAAAATGTTGGGTTCCTCCACCCAACCTACGAATTGTTCGATTTTTGAGCTTAACCGAGCAGTATTGGTTGGTAAGTCGTTACGGCGCCAAGCTACCCTTAGTAATGACAGCATTAGGAATTCCACTCAATGTGCAAAAACTTCTAGATAACCAACGTATCAAGCTAGCTGCTGCATCTGTTCCTGAAAGTGTAGGTGCCGTTAGTACAAGAGTAAAACAAGCTGTTGCCCTTGCATTTGTAGATAGCTTTCGTCTAGTTATGTTTATTGCTGTTGGTTTAGCGCTGTTGAGTGCGTTGATAGCGTTATTAATCATTAAGAAAAAAACTAAAAATATTAAAAATGAAACTAGAAAAAGAACTTCCAATTATTAACTTGATTTTATCAAGTTCAATTCTACAAATTCTTCCTCGTCAACCTATTCTTTCTAGCGCTCAGGCAAACTGGAGTTGTATACAATTTGGTTATCATCGTCAGCCTGCTTGTGAAACACCCGAACATCTGTCTTCAAATCATGTTATTAGCATTTGTGTTGGGTGCCCGATAGTTAAAAAGCGTGTGCTTGACGGTTTACCTCAACGTAACTGCTTTGTTGATGGAGATATTAGTATTACTCCAGCAAATATATTTCGCTCTGTTTGTTTAGAAGGAGAAGCAGAGTTTATTCACTTATACCCCGAACCTAAATTTTTTGCTCGAACTGCAAATGAAATCGTGGGGCATAGCGAAGTTGAAATTATTCCACAGTTTAAAATCCGTGACCCGCTAATTCAAGGAATTGGTTTAGCCTTGAAAACAGAACTTGAGTTAGATTCTCATGGCGGTCAACTTTATGCAGAATCATTAGCGAGTACATTAGTAGTGCATTTGATTCATCGGTACTCTACAAAACAGCATCAAAATCAAAATAATGCAGGAGGGTTGCCCAAATATAAGTTGCAGCAGGCAATAGATTATATCAAAAATGATTACGCTGGAAATATTTCGTTGGAAGCAATTGCAACTGAGCTTGGAATGAGTCGTTATTACTTTGCTCGATTGTTTAAACAATCTACAGGTATAACACCCTATCAATACATAATTCAATGCCGAGTTAACCAAGCTAAACAATTATTAATACAACAATCTTTATCGATTAAAGAAATTAGTCGGTATTTAGGCTTTGCAAACCAAAACCAGTTCGCAACTTTCTTTTATCGCTATATTGGCGTATCTCCAAATGAGTACAGGCGAAAGTTATAACTATATCCAAAGTTAGATTTAGCTAAAAATGGCAAGATTTGAAAGATTTTAACAAGATTTGAAAGAAAAAATTTCTACGGTAATCGTTACGCTGAGTAATATTGAGGTCTCCGTTGTAGTGATTCACGGCGCCCTCAAGTTCTTGAAGCATTAATTTAAGGATTATTTCTATGACAACAAATGAACAAGATGGAATCACACTAATTAATATCTTCACTGTTACACCAGAAAAACAACATAGTGCCGCAGATAAAGTAGCACACATCTATAAAACATTTGTTCACAACCAACCTGGTTTCATATCAGCCAAGATTCAAAAAAGCTTGGATGGTACAAGAGTTGCAGCAGTTGCACAGTGGGAATCTCAGGATTTTTTAACTAGAATGCAACAAAATTCTGATTTTCAGAACCTTGTTAAAATTTTAGATAGTGATATTATCGGCGCCGAAGCTCATATTTACGAGGTTATTGACTCGGTAGCCAGCTAGCTTTTCTTCAAAACCAAATAGTATTATCATTCACGCATTTTTAGGAAGGTAAAATTATGGCATCTCTAACAGGCAAAGTGGCGGTAATTACTGGCGCCTCATACATTACCTATTGAGTAACTGTCTTAACTTTTTGGAGAAACAACAATGAGCAATACCGAAATGCATAGTGCTGATAACAGTGAAGAAAGAAACTTTACAATGAACAAAGCACTAGCCAATCAAAACTTTTTCATCCCACTAACAGATTTATCACCACTAACAGAGGCGCCAAGTGAGACAATGTTAGTTATGGAAGGTTCTAAGCACGGAGTTCTTGCTAGTTCAGTACTGATAGCGGATGTATCTCCGGGAGAAGGTCCGCCGCTACACCTTCACTACACAGAAGAAATTCAAGTTTTACCAGAATGTCGTGCAGAATTCTTAATTGGCGATAAGCGTTTTACTGTTGACGGTCCTGGTATCGTTCACATCCCGGCTAAAACTCCACATACTTTTGTAAACATTGGAGATAAGCCAGCACGTATTGTTACCTTTTTCCCTTCATCTAGCTACGAAATCAACTGGGAGGTACTCGGTCCAAATCCATTATTGAAATAGCGATACTTACGAATGTGACTCTCCGGTTGGGTGGAGGAACGTTAACGTAAACGTAAACGTAAACGAAGTTTTCCCGCAGGGTAGTTTTCCCGCAGGGTAGTTTTCCCGTTATCCGTAAACCGAAGGTTTTCCCGAAGGGTAAGATATCCTGAAGGGTAGGGTAGTTATGCGAAGCAAAACCCAACACTACTCTTAGTTTATCTTGGGTTCCGCAGAGCCTCCACCCAACCTACAATCAAGCTATTAGTACAACATTGATTATAAATTGGAGAAATTATGGCATATCTCAGTGGAAAAGTGGCAATTGTTACAGGCTCATCTCGTGGTATTGGAAGAGCTATTGCTGAAAGATTAGGTCGTGATGGCGCCAGTGTCGTTGTAACTTATGCAGGAAACCAAGAAAAAGCTTTGGAAGTTGTGGAAGCAATTAAAGCCAAAGGTTCAGATGCGATATCTGTACAAGTTGACATGAGAAAAATTGAAGATGTTCGCAACCTCTTTCAAAAGACACTTGACTATTTTGGTAAGTTGAACATTCTCGTTAACAACGCTGCTGGAACAAATGTATTTAAACCTACAACTCAAATGACACTTG
The DNA here is from genome assembly GCA_019359675.1 of Calothrix sp. FI2-JRJ7. GTDB lineage: Bacteria > Cyanobacteriota > Cyanobacteriia > Cyanobacteriales > Nostocaceae > Dulcicalothrix. The sequence continues at coordinate 27,667 of JAHHGX010000019.1, read as the reverse complement.
AGGAATATGATTCCATGTTCGATATCACCAGAGGAGTTTACTTTGCGCTTCAGCAAGCTGCACTTCACATGGCAGATGGTGGTAAGATAATCAGCATTTCTACTGCCGGAACTTCGATGAGTATTCCAACAGGAGGCGCCTATGCTGGTAGTAAAGCAGCAATTGAGCAGTTCAGCATAGGACTAGCGAAGGAACTAGGCGCACGCGGTATTACAGTTAACACTATTGCTCCTGGTGTGACAGAAACTGATGGTCTAGTTTTGGAAGAAGAGCAAGTCAAGCAAATGGTTGCTCAGACACCACTAGGGCGCCTTGGTCGTCCCGATGATATTGCCAGTGCAGTCGCAATGCTGGTATCTGAAGATGCCGATTGGGTAACTGGTCAAAATATACGCGCGACAGGTGGAATTGTATAGAAATAGGAACACACAAAATATATGACATCTTTAACTGGAAAAGTAGCGATTGTTACAGGTGCATCTCGTGGCATTGGACGCTTAATTGCCCAACGACTATCTGAAGACGGCGCAACCGTTGTCATCAACTACGGACACAGTGCCTCGGAAGCGAAAGAATTCGTTGCTGCAATTGAATCGAGTAGCGGCAAAGCTTTGGCAGTACAGGCAGATATGAGCCAGGTTGCCGACATTCGTCGCTTGTTTGAGGAGACGATCAATCAATTTGGCGGGCTAGATATCTTGGTCAACAATGCAGGAGTCGGCAAGGGTGGACTGATTGCTGAAACCAGCGAAGAAGATTTTGATGCAGCGTTTGGTTTAAATACTCGCGGAACATTTTTTGCGCTGCAAGAGGCTGCACGGCGAATGCGCGATGGCGGACGCATCATTAACATTTCCTCTACCACGACACTGTTTACCAATCCGGGTTTTGCGGTGTATGCCGCTAGCAAAATTACTCTCAAGATTTTTGCAGATGTGTTGGCACAAGAAGTAGGCTCGCGCGGCATTACAGTAAACAATGTTCTGCCAGGTCCAACTTCTCCCGGTATGTTTGACCACCGACCCGAGTCAGAGCAACAAGCCGCCGCCACAAGTTCCCCGTTTGGACGCATTGGCAAAGCAGAAGACATTGCGGATGTTGTGGCCTTCTTAGCTAGTGAATCAGCCCGTTGGATTACCGGACAAGAGATTGTTGCCAACGGTGGCGCAAAGATTTGACGCAAAGAAAGTTTTTTTAACACGTAAACCGATTGCAAGGAGAAGCAATAATGGCATCATCTGTAGTCCTGATCAACGTATTTACTGTTCCTCAAGGAAAAGAGGATGAATTTATCAAAATCTGGAATGAAACTGGTCAATTTTTGAAGAATGCATCTGGATTTATTGACGCAAAACTGCATCGCAGCCTTGATGCAAACGCGCGATTTCAATTTATTAACGTCGCGCATTGGGAAAGTGTAGAAGCGTATGAAGCCGCTATTTCTGAGCATCAACCGAAAGAGAAACAAGTAGCATGGCTAGAGGCAAATCCGGCACTGTATACAGTCGAAGCGCAATATTAAGGCAAGGAATTTATGGTTGTAACTAATCAACAGGTAACTGCACCTTGTCTTCTCATAAACAAGAGCAAGTTGAGAAATTTAAAGCCGAAGGACTTGATGCTGTTTTGCTTAATTTAGACGACCCAAACACATATGAGGCTGCACTTGCAGGGGTAGAGCGCCTCTTTTTACTCACGGGGTATACGGTAGATATGCTGGCACAAAGTAAGATAATTGTAGATACAGCCAAGAAAGTAGGCATAAAGCACATTGTTCATCTAGGAGTTTTTACACCTTCGGACACAACTGTATATCATTATATTTGGCATCAGTTAATTGAATCTTATATCGAAGCTAGTGGCATTGCATGGACGCACTTACACCCAAATTTTTTCATGGAAAATTTGCTTTCAGGAATGCCATTTCAAAACGGGTCTTTTTCTTTATATTTTGGCGATGCTAAGGTATTGTATCTTTAACTAATGTTGGTGGACCTTATCAGACAAAAGCTGTTGTTATGATAACGGCAACAATTGGAGTTGCAGTTTCAGCATTTGTAGGAACGCTTGTTGGTGGATATATTTGGCTTGCAATACTCGATTTGGGAAGCGCGCAGACAAGCTGAACTCGAAAACACTAATACTGCTGCATCTTTTCAGAAACTACTAAGTGAGCCAAAAAGGTATTATGGTTCTATTGAATCTTCAATGGCTCTGATTACCTATTTAGAGCGTTTCTTTGAAATTAATACAGCCCTCTTTACAAAGCTTCATGATTTTGATAAACAGTATCAACTACCTAACTTAGACAAATTTGCTCTGTTAATCAAAGATATATTTTCAGACTTAGCAGATGCAATCGAAAATAGGCGCCAACCGCAACCGCTTCCTCCTTTAGGTAGAACATTAGATAATATTCATATTAATTTAGAACAACTAGTTGAACGTAATATACCTACACATAACTCAGTACTAGACTATGCTTTTGTTAGTATGTTACTTGATAGAACCGTTAATCAAGTTGCGGTTATACATTCAAAAATTGGCGCTACTGATTCTAACTAAAAATACTAAATATAGGAAACATATCATCACATGAACGAGTTACAAGCAATTTTAGAAGCATTTGCTCAGAGTCAAGAAAATGGTGAAACCGCTTTTCTTGCTACCGTAGTCAAAACTCAAGGTTCAACCTACCGTAGAGCAGGCGCTAAAATGTTGATGACTTCTACAGGTAAAATGGTAGGAACAATTAGCGGCGGTTGTTTAGAGAATGATGTGTTCGAGCATACTCGACAATCGATGTCAGATTCGTCCGCAATTGTTGTTACCTACGATAACACGGCGCCGGAAGATATCATTTGGGGTTTTGGTTTAGGTTGTAATGGTGTAGTGCAAGTTCTTATTGAATCTTTAGATAAAGATAATACGGTGAATAAGTTAGCCTTTATGCGCGAGTGCTTAAATAAGAACCATTTTGGTATTGTTGCTACTGTTTTCGATATTCAGGGTGAGGTAAATATTAAAACTGGCGCCCGCTTACTTCTTTATCCTAACGGTAGTATTAGCACTGATATTAAAGATATAAATCTAACTCAATCTTTAATTGCTGACGCACAAACCGCTTTTATCAATCAAAAATCTACTGTTAATCAATATTACTTACCCAACGGTAATGTAGAAGTTTTCATCGAAGTAATTCAACCTCCTACTCCCTTAGTGATTTTTGGTGCAGGTCGTGACGCTGTACCTGTAGCAAAGTATGCTAAAACACTTGGTTGGCACGTTACAGTAGTTGACTGTCGCGCGAGTAATGCTACTTATGAACGCTTCCCAATGGCTGATGAAATAATTGTTGCGCGTCGAGAAACCATACATCAAGTATCTATAACCGAACGCACTGCTACTGTTGTCATGACGCATAATTATCTTGACGACATTGAAATAGTCAAGATGTTACTTTTATCTTCTAACCAATATGTAGGAGTTTTAGGTGCAAAGCAACGTATCGAACGATTACTTGCTGACTTGCGCGCGGCAGAAACAATTTATACAGATGATATGCTAGAAAAACTACATGCTCCAATTGGTATTGATATAGGAGCAGAAACTCCAGAAGAAATAGCAATGGCAATTATCGCTGAAATTCAAGCAGTACTGTCTAACCGCAATGCTAGCTTTTTGAAAAACCGTAAGAAGCCAATTCACTCCTCAGCAAATAATCCATTAACTGACATCTTGCACGTTCTACGGGAGGGTAAGGTGGGCACTGCCCACCCGATGATTGGCATAAATAAAACTATTTAAATACGAGTAGCATTTCGGCTATTCATAAATAATGACTCAGCAAGCAAATAATCAACAAACTGTTTAGAAAATACGGTTGTTAAGCAAAATTTTATGGACTCAAAGGTTGTTTTTCATCAAACCTATGTAAGTTTCCTTGAGGACTAATCGAAGTCAAATGATATCACTTTATCAAACTTTGCAAAGTAAATAGTACCTGTAAATTTACTGAAAAAGTAATAGCACAGAAACCTCCGACTCCAAGTTATAAAGCGGTGCCCTCGGTTTCTGAGGTGATTAACGTAACACTGCGGGTAAATGGTAAGAAGCAAGCTTTAAAGATAGAACCGCGCGTAACTTTACTCGATGCTCTACGTGAATATATAGGTTTTACAGGTACAAAGAAGGGTTGTGACCACGGGCAATGCGGCGCCTGTACTGTATTAGTAGGAGGACGAAGAATTAACTCGTGTTTGACTTTAGCCTGTATGCACGATGGTGATGAGATAACAACAATTGAAGGTTTAGCAAAAGGTGAAGAACTGCATCCGATGCAAGCAGCATTTATCAGGCACGATGGTTTTCAGTGTGGTTATTGTACATCAGGACAGATTTGCTCTGCCGGAACGCTGTATATGATGCTACAGGTAAACGAATTCGAGAGTTACCAATTACACCGGATAAGTTGCTATGACCAATTTAAAAACAAAAATAGAAACGTTGAAAAATCGCTGGAAATCGCCAAGCATCGGCGATACCGAAAGCGAAGGTCATGCAAGTTGGATTGAGTTATTCTTCGACCTTGTGTTTGTCGTCGTCGTTGCTGAACTTAGTCACTACTTGTCAGAGCATTTGACAATAGTTGCTTTTTTACAGTTTGCCATGCTATTTGTGCCGTGCTGGTGGGGGTGGGTTCTCTTTACTTTTTACAGCGACCGCTATGAAACCGATGACGTTATTCATAGGTTGTTGATTTTAAGTGCGATGCTAGCTGTCATCTTCCTAGTGGCGAAACAGCAGTTATTATCCGGGGGATCGGTTCAGTTCATGTTTATAACTACGGACACCTGCCGATTCGGGATTATCTTTAGTTGCTGTTGGCGCCGAGCATATGATTGAGGAAGCGAGCCATCAGTTTCTTTCAGCCGGTACTAGTTGGACGCTATGCGGTGGTGTATCCTGAAACACTGCTTCAAGTTTGTGAAGGGGTAGATGTGGTAGTGTCTGCGGTGGGCACCAACAAAAATGAACTTAACTAAGTAAACCACTGTTATTGTTTACAAGTAAGCTAAAAACACAATTTTTATGTTGATCTCTCTTATTGCCGATTATGGTACTGGTGATCCAGCTTTTAGCGAGGTAATACAGCGGTTGTTGATGGCATTACCTCAAGCACAAATTTATCCGCTTTCTGTGCCACCATTTAGTACATTAGCTACAGGTTTTTGGATTGCTCAGTTGGGCTTAAATCCTGGTCCAAAAGAACGATTGATTTACCATAATTGTGCCCCTCGCGAAGATGACCCTCAAGCCCGACGAGATAATGAAGGGGAGGGTTTAACTTATGCATTGTTACCTGGTGACGTGAAGGTGGTAGGTGTTTTTGCTGGATATACATTATCGTTTATCAAGTACCACGCTGAAATAATAAGAAGGGTTAATGTTGCACGTGCTGGCTCACAATTTCGCTCGCGCGATGTTTTTCCAACCGCAGTAACTGCCATAGCTTCAGGAGACTTCAGTTTATTAGGTGAAGATTTGAGTCTATCAGAAATTCCTGATCCTCCAAGTGACCGTATCGCATGGATTGATGGCTACGGCAATATCAAAACAACTATTCCCGACCATTCGGTTGATTTAAAATCTGAAACTAAATGTCTTATTCGGATTGGTGACGTGGTAAGTGACGCCATTTACTCAGATGGTAGCTTCCAAGTTCCAAAAGGTACTTTGGCTTTTGCTCCGGGTAGTACTGGTTGGGTAGGTGCTTCGGGTGGAGAACGAATTCGTTTTATGGAACTATTTTTGCGAGGAGGCAGTGCCTGGGAACGATTTGGTAAACCGCGGGTCAACCAAGTCGTTTATCGGTAATAAGCGAACTACCAAGACTATAATTTAGTTTAGTCTTGGTATTTAAAAACAAATTTTAACAAACGCTATTAATAGCAATCGTTTAAATTATGTTATAGCTGTAAATTCTTGAGGCAACAACTCCAACCAACACGATGAGACCTAGCGCTCTGCGAAAATAATTAACGCCTTGAAATAATTCCAACCATGCCCAAGTAAACAAGACACCATAAGACACTACGTCTAACGCGATGTTGATTTTGCCGCTTGTAAAAACTAGTTTTAGTAAAGTAGTTACACCCCAAAGGATAATAGGTAAGTTTGGTGGTTGGGCGATAACAATATTGCCACTGGTGTCGCGGAAGGTTTTATCGAATAATGTATTTTCTGTATTTTGCATAGCTAATAAATAGTTGTATCAGAATGTCCTAAAACATTTAGCCTTTACATTATTTTTGATTTCGACTAGTTTTTACTTCATCCCGAAGGTATATATCAACGAAACTAAAGAAATACTATTATTTTCAGGAGTAAAAATACTTTTCAAGATGGGTAGAATGCGAGCAACAGTTTATCACGCAAAGCGGGGATGTACGAGTCGAGAACACTTATCTTTACATAGGGCTTGCTGAAAAAGTCTACACGGCGAAGCTAGAGTCCACAGCTTGAAAAATGATGGGTTCGTCGCTTAGTTCCAAAATTTGCCGATAATTTCTAAAAAAAGTGCAAGGGTTTTGAGCCTTTATATCTTATAGTCATGCACTTTTTTGACGAGAAAACGCTCGAAACCCTTGCATGAGCTATTTTCGATATTCAGCAAGCCCTACATAGTTTTCTATTTCGGCGCAGACTTACTTACCGAACACGATATTATTATTCAAAATAAGGGCAAACATTTCTCAGAAATTGAGTCATACTTTCTTTAACTTCTTCGTTATTATAATTAAAGAAGTCAAACCAAAGCATAAGACCATCTTCTGGATGAAAGCGCTCTCGTAATGGTAGTGGCAATCATCGCAAAAATATAATCCAATCGCTCGAAGGTAGTTTGAAGCGTTTAAATACCGATTACGTCGATTTATTTTGGCTGCACGCTTGGGATTATACCACCCCGGTTGAAGAAATAATGCGGGCATTTGATGACATGGTGCGCGCGGGCAAAGTTTTATATATTGGTATTTCTGATGCTCCAGCTTGGATTGTAGCGCAAGCAAACACCTTGGCGCAGTGCTATGGTTGGACTCCCTTTGTCGCATTGCAAATCGAATATAGTTTAGTTCAGCGCACTCCAGAACGTGATTTACTGCCGATGGCAAAAGCTTTTGATATGGCTGTAACACCTTGGTCGCCTTTGGCCGGGGGTGTGTTGACAGGTAAATATAATAGCAATAATGGCAACAACAATGGTGGCGCCAAAACCGCAAGTAGAGGTTCAGAAATTCCCGAACGCAGTCTCAAAATAGCCGAAGTTGTTAGCCAAGTTGCGGCTGAAATTGGCTCTAATGCCTCACAAGTTGCCCTTGCTTGGTTGCGTACCCAAGGTAATACAACTATACCTATTATCGGTGCCCGCAAGTTATCGCAAATCAAAGACAATTTAGCTTGTGTAGATATTAACTTATCATTGGAGCATTTACAGCGTCTCAATGAGGTTAGTCAGATTGAGTTAGGTTTTCCACATGACTTTTTGCAAAGCGACACGATACGCGAGCGCCTTTATGGAGGTACATTCAATGCAATTGAAAACCATCATAGCTATAGATTGATGGATTCATAAATACTGAGTAAAAATTCATACTATTTTTTGGCTCCAAACTTTTAACTCTAGAAGTAGTTTTTCATATACCTTCCAATCACTTTAATAAGGCAATTATCAATAAACCTCTTCTGGCTGTGACAAATATACCCGTGTGGGGAAGATCGAGCTAGTAGAAAGCTTATAATTATCAATATTCAAGGTATTAGGTATTTATTGGCACTTTAAAAAACTTGAAGATGCGGTGATGCGAGAAACCGTAGACACACCTTTATATAAGGACTTCGACAAAGCAAAAACTACTACGATACGAAATATTGCAGCAGCATTGCAGACAGGTCTTAATGAAGTTGAAGATGTCTATCTTGAGGAGGAAGTAAAAAATCATATTACTTATCTAAAAGCCGCAAAGCATCAAAAAGCAATCTATCCAAATGTTACCTAATATCACTAAATAAAAGTTGAGAAAAGGAGATTTTAATTATGTCTCAAACAAGTGTTGCTGAATTTATAACAGCTGCTAAACAAGATGAAGGCTTAAGACAAAAACTTCAAACAGCGATGGATGCAAAAAGCTGCATCGATATTGCTGAAGATGTTGGCTATGACTTTACTGCCGAAGAATTGGAAGCAGAACTTAACAAGATGCCTGAAGAAGAAGTAGCAGGAATCATCAATCCGGGTATTTCTCCGCGACGACATATTGAACCGCGTTAAATAGAGCTACGGTGTACAAACAAGTCTTTTAAAGTTGCTTTGGTACCAAATTACCCATTAACTTCATTTTCTTTCTTTGTGACATGCAGTGGTTTATTTCTTTAACGAACCACAAAGAACATGAAGGGGGATATGCTTCTAATCAAACAATGTGTGTACACCGTAGCTTAAAAATAGGCTCCAAGGGAACTGTTACACGAGCTTTTCTTCAAAAAGGTGCAACTGTAGGAGGTTAAAAAATGAGTCAACCAAAAGTTGCAGTAATTATGGGCACAGGGCCAGGTGAGCGGCGCCGCAGTTGCCCACCGTTTTCCACAGTCTGGTTTTGCTGTAGCATTAATGGCAAGAACTGAAGAAAAACTTATGCAAATTCAGTCAGATATAGAAAATTCTGGTGGCAAGGCATTATCTATTACTGTGGATGTCACCGACGCTGCATCAGTAGCAGGCTTTCTGGTGTGAAGACATTGGTTTTTACGCTTTAGCACTCGACCCAGAAAAAAACAAAGTGCGAACCATCGCCTTTCCAGTACCATACATTGAAGCTAATGTTCCCCAAGCATGGGCTGCTGGTTCAGTTTTCCAACTTCTACAAGCAATTCTCGGTATAACAGCGGATGCTCCTAACAAGCGTTTTTACGTCAATCCTTCATTACCGCACTGGTTGCCAGATATTACACTACGACGTTTGGAAATTGGTAATGCGCGATTATCTAGCATCTTGTAAAGATGACGATGGAAACAATCTTTTCCAAGTCACAGCACGTAATCGAGAAGCAGATGCCTCGGAAAACGAGCCAGTTTTGAGTAACCTCGATAGCTCGGATTTTGACGAATTATGGCTATTTGCTGCGGATATCGGCGCCAGTTTAACCGAAAAAGATTGTGAAGGTATTTCTAAGTTTAGACAACGCGGTGGTGGTATTTTAATTACCCGTGACCATCAAGATTTGGGTTCTTGTATTTGCAGTTTGGGAGAAGTAGGCGCCGATGCTGTTGGCGTAATTGAGACAAAGCTAGAATCTGTCAAAAAAGAACTCGATGCTTGGAGACAAGTATCGGTTGACACTGCATTTGAAGGTGTAGAAGTTAGCATGATTGGCGGTTAGTTGTTCGCTCATATTGATGTAAGTGATAAATCGCTATTGCTCTTTCTTTGTGTCAATAACCATTTCCCCAGAATTAATGACACAGACCACTAGGTAGATAAAGTTCGTTGCCAAATTTGCTACTGTAATCTCTGAATCACTACTAAGTGACTCTAATGAGTAGTCTTCAAGCCCGCTCCTACGCTTTTTTGTCAATTGCAGCAGCATCTATTACTATTGCCTTGAAGTTTGGAGCTTACAAGCTAACAGGGTCAGTGGGACTGCTTTCCGATGCGATTGAATCATGTGTAAATCTAGTCGCCGCGCTGGTGGCACTAGTGGCTCTAACCTATGCTGCTAAACCAGCTGATGCTTAAGGCGGGCGGGGATGCCCACCCTACAAGATGGTCATCAAGACGGGTTGTAGGGTGAGTAATCAAGCAATTCCCACTTAAACGACTGTGGTAAACTTGTTTCTAACCACTTTTCGACTGTTAGATTCCAGTAACGTTGAGTACCGCCCGTTTCATGCGTTGAGTCATCTAACTCCCACAAAATTTCCGGACACCCGATTAATTGCAAACTTCGACCACGCTCAAAATCCAGAAAAACTAAACCCGCACGAGGATTTTCTACGAAGTTCCCCAAAGTATTAAACATACTGTTGCCTCGGTAGTCGGGAATTCTAAGAGTACTATCATCCAAAACTCTGATAAAACCAGGATTACCACCACGGTGCGATGCATCAACACCGCGATTCGGATGCGCGCTGGCAACAAAAAACATGTCAGCATTAGTAATAAACGCCTGCTCTTGAGGTTCCAACGTTTGTCCGGTTCGTGGTTCTTCCAAGCTGCTCACACTTCCTTGATTTCGAGTTATATGGCGCCGAGTTATAAACTTCGGGCAATTTGGGTAAGATTCAGCGACATCCACATATAATCGTTCTTTTGATGGGCGAGTCACTTTACCATTAATACGAAGACGGCGCCGAGTTGCAAGTTCAATCACCAACATGCCAATTTGCGGATTACGCTCAATATTTTTCCAAAAAGGGTCTTGCCAGTTGGGAGCAGCGATACTTAAATCAAACTCAACAGTGCGTTGATCTACTGCGGTCATAAAGCCTGGAGAACCAAACATAACCGAAGCCCAAACACTTTGCTCATCATCTACACTACCTAAGACCACCATTGATTGCTGTTCGATAAATGCCAGGGCGCCTTCCATAATTGTGTCAGCAATTATACGTCCGTTGCGTTCGGCAATTTCTGACTCACCAAAGCGCTGTTGCACCAACCGCTCACCATCATGGAAAGGATTAGCAATTAACATTGATATTGCCTCCATTGGATTTTTGATTGCTAAAACGTAAGAATTTGATAACCGTCCGCAATCAAATTTCGCAGACTTGGCAACCCAGTTGTACCTGGTACAGCATTATCTTTAATCAGGTCAAAACCAGATTTCACTGCCGAATCAGTGGCACCGAAAACATCCGCACAACCACAGGATACACCTGCAACGCTGTCTTTAATTGCCTCAAATAAATCATGCGCTGGATGCTCTACTTTACTTACCTCTCCAATCCAACGAGTACCCGCACCTTGGAATAACAGGGTAACATCGTCACCATTTTGTTTAAAATCGTAGGCAGAAGCTAGTGCATTAAACAAGCGTCCCAACGCTTCTTCTGTACCTGAAGAAGGGTCTGAAAGAATCACAATCGCAGCTTTCACAACAAAAATTCTCCTTATTTAAATCAAATATACAGAACGTTCGGTACAATATGAAGACACAACAAAAGTGTTCCACTAAATAAATTACCCATCTTGAATGAATAAATTACCCATCTTGTGGGATGTCTTGTGGGATGGGCATCTCGCCCGTCCTTTAATCTCTGCTCTAACTCTTGCTATTTTGTACCGAACATTCGATACAGTTATTTTACCGAACGTTTGGTACAATGTCAATAGGTAAAACAAAAAAATCAAATGGATAAAATTGAAGCATCGCGAAGGTTAGTAAACGTGTTTCGCCAGTACGGTTACGAAGGTGCAACTTTATCCCGCATCTCAAAAGCAACGGGGTTAGGTCGTGCAAGTCTTTACCATCACTTTCCCAATGGAAAACAAGGGATGGCAGAGGCGGTATTAGAGTATGTAAACCAGTGGTTTAATGAAACAGTTCTCAATCCTCTGCGCGTTGGGGGTGAACCATTAGAACGTATTCAGGCAATGAACTCTAGCCTCAAACAGTTTTACAATTGTGGGCAAGATGCGTGTTTATTAGCGGTGTTTAGCCTTGGTGAGTCAGATGATTTATTTCACAAGCACGTAGGTCAAGCACTAAATGCTTGGATTGATAGTTTAGCGCAGGTACTGCAAGAAGCAGGGTTGTCAGAAACACAGGCACGTCAAAGAGCAGAAGATGCTGTCATGCAAATTCAAGGCGCCTTAGTTTTAACGCGGGGACTTGATAGCACGGCGCCATTTGAAAGGGTGTTACAGGAACTTCCAAATCGACTTTTACAAATTATTTAGATAAAACGTTAGCGCGCGTTCCAAATTACAAAAATCTGCACCGATTTTAGTCAGTGCAGATTTAGAGATTGAATCGAATGTTAACTATTACTGTTCGGCATTAGCACTTCTTTCAGCAGTGTCAGGGTATACTGAGCCAAAATCTTTTACAGCTTCTGCGGATTGTTTGCCTATTCTTTGAATTTTTTCACCAGGAGCGTCTTCGGTTTCGCGAGCTTCTTTATTCCACTCTCCTGTTGTTTTAGGTCTTTCGGAATCATCTTGATGTACTATTTCGTTAATCTTATTGGTTAGGGCTTTGCTACTATTTTGAGGAGCGACGTTTGTTGTCAGTAGTACAAACCCAACTAGAGCAACAGCTAGAAAACGTTTTACTTGGAATTGTTTAAGCACGTGGTTGATGTGAGAGATTGTGCTTGAAATTAGATTCGCCATGACTTGACTCCATTAGTTCATTGTTAATATTGTTCAAGATTAGCTGTAAAAAGGTAATCATTCCTCTAGCAGAAGTCATAACTTGGTTATGGAGCCATTATAAGTTTTCTCCAAATCCTATGCATCCAATCGTACCCATTGACGTTATTAACTAAAATGTCAATACCGCTCAGTGCTGATAATGCTTGCACCCTTGGGTTAATAAACGCGCGGTTCATCTAAAATATATTAAGCCTGTGCAGTAGGTAATAACGCAGCCATTTGCTTCTCAATTGCTTTTGGGTCACTTAGTAGTTGAGTAGCTATAGCTGTTGCCTGCTCACCTGGATAAATATCCTCAATTCCGTCTGTGACTGCTTGCAGAGTTGCCTGCACAACTTCAACTGGAGAAACTTTAGCACCAGCATAGTCTTTGCTCATTTCAGTATCAATTGTTCCAGGCATTACGGCAACTACGAGTGTACCTTGTGCTACAAGTTCTGCTCTAACTCCTTTGGTCAAGGCTAAAGCAGCCGATTTTGCAGCAGAGTAAGTGCCAATGACTGGAGATGTCGCTTGAGCCAAGATTGATAAAACGTTTACAATTACTCCACCACCATTTTGCTTAAGGATAGGCGCAAAAGCTTGGCACATCATTAGAGTACCAAAATAATTAACTTCCATTTCAGTTCGAGCGCCCTTCAAATCTGGATTAGTAACAAAGCCACCATAATTGAGCGCAACTCCAGCATTGTTGATCAGTAGCGTAACATCCGAATAGCTTACCGCAGCATCATTGACCAATTGAGCATCTGTAATGTCAAGTTGGATGGGGATAACTCTATGTGGATCGCGCGAAACAATTTCAGCTAGCGATTCTAGTTTACGGGCGCCAGCATAGATGCGATTAGTTCCTGCATTAAGTAGTGCCTCTACATATGCTTTACCAAGACCACCATTGGCACCTGTAACAAGGGCAACTGAATCTGCAAGTTTCATCTTCCTACTCCTAATTAAACAAAGAATTTTTAATGGGACGAGTATGAGGGTTTACTCATAAACCTTATTCACCCTTCTACAATAATCTTTTCAAAAACTGAGAAAAAGTAGTTATGATGCAAATAACCTTTTCAAAAAGTGCAATAATTAATTCTCCATTAGGACAATGGATCAACTCACAAGCTTGGTTTTTTTTGCACGAGCTGCTCAATACAGAAGCTTTTCAGAAGCTGCACGTCAATTAGGAAGCTCTCCCTCATCTGTTAGTCGCGCAGTGCAACAACTAGAAGAGCGATTGGGAGTGCGCTTATTAAACCGCACAACCCGCAGTATTTCCTTAACTGAGGATGGAGCAGTGTTTTATAAGTATTGCGAGCAGATTTTGAGTCAGTTAGAGGAAGCAGAGCTTGCCCTTAGTAATGCACGTTCCACTCCCGCTGGAACATTGCGCCTCGACCTAACAGTTGCATTTGGGCGCCTTCATATTGCACCAGCTTTGCCTAAACTTGCTGAACAATACCCTTCACTTAATTTCGAGATCAACTTTAATGACCGTCATACTGACCTTATTGAAGAAGGCTTGGATGCTGTAGTACGTTTGGGTAATAGTCCAGACAGTCAATTTATTATGCATCCCCTAGCAACGGCAAAGTTAATCGCCTGTGCTGCTCCTGATTATCTAAGCCGTTATGGAGAACCTAAAATACTCAGTGATTTGCAATATCATCAATGCTTGAATTTCGTCATGCCCCAAACTGGGCGAGTGCGTGATTGGGTCTTTCAGCAGAATGGACGAAAAGTTGAGATTCCTGTTCGTGGTCGCTTCTGTTTCAATCATCCAGAGGCATTAGTGGAAACCGCTATTGCAGGAGGAGGACTAATTCAGCTTTACAACTTTCTTGTTCGTCCAGCCATTGCACGTGGATATCTCAAACCCGTTTTGGCAGCGTTTGCACCACCTGGTTCTCCCATTACCATTCTTTATCCACAAAAGCGTTATATATCTGCCAAGTTACGGGTATTTATTGAGTTTATGGATGAATTAACAGCACAACTTCAACAACAGGAAATTATCGAATAGCAACTTTCATTTTTCTTTTCAAAACCTATAGAAGTTATTCGGGGTTTAGTAAGCAGGCGCCTTTACTAGCTTCTCATTAAACCTTCCCACCTTGACTAAAAAGTATAACTTAAATTTAAAAGCTAAAAAATAACACTTAATTATAAGTCAAGTTAGTACAAAAATATTAAACGTATGTAAGGCAAGATATCAAGTGTCAACAATAACCTTTAAATCTCAATAAAGCTCAAATTAGTCGCATTAATCCCGACTTATTGACAAAATTTTAACGAAGGAAGAGGGAAGAAGATGCTCTTGCTGCAAATGATACGGCGCCGAGCGAACGCACGGACTTGATAGCACGGCGCTATTTGAAAGGGTGTTGCAGCAACTTCCAGATCAGGTTTTGCAGCACGGACAAACATGACGAGGCTATTGTATTTATCCATGCTGGCGATTATAGCTTATTTATGAAGACTATTCATAAGTATTGTGAAAACAAGCTACTTTTTATCTAATGCTCCACAAATTATAGTAAGTTCATCAAAGCTAATTTTCCACAGGAGATTCCTTTAATGAAAACGCTACTTACCGCCATTACGATAGTTTCCAGCCTGTTGCTGGCGCCCGGAAATCAAGTTGTGTTTGCTGAACCTGCTGGAAATAAACCTGTTAGCCAGCAAACAGAATTATCCTCTCGTAAAGGCTTGCAATCGATCGGGTTCTTTAATCTTGCAATCTCAGTTCCTGACATCAATGCCAGTGTCGATTGGTATCAGCGTATTCTTGGCTTTCGCAAAATTTCCCAATCAGATTTATCCAATGGCGTATCTATTGCCATGATTGAGCGCAACGGTATCATAATCGAATTTCTGAAAGTACCGAATCAACAACCCATGCCCATGTTAAACCAAGACCCGCCCAAACATTTGCAATTCTTGGGTGTCAAAAACTTGACATTATGGGTTGATGATATGGACGAAACGGTGCGCGAGTTGAAATCAAAAAAAATTCCCTTTATCTGGGAAGCACGCACACTACCAGAAGTTGGTACTCGTGTCACGATGATTCGCGATAATAACAACAATCTCATCACTTTTTGGGAACGACGCGGTAACGTTTGGCAACAACTTAGTAAGCCCTAACTTTAAAGCTAACGATCCAGACAACTTTAATCATTCCTTATTATTTTAACCATTATGAACACAACTTTTCTCCGTCAAGCTATTTACAGTGCAGTCACAGCCATGATTCTCGGGCTTGCTATGGGTTGTAACTCTAGTTCTCCTCAATCTAGCCCATCTCCCACCATGACCAACGCCAATCCAACAACTCAACCACAACTACCTGCAAAACAGCAAGTGTCAGGCAACCCATTGCAGGGATTTACTTTAGCCAACATTGCCATATCGACCCCTAACCAAGAGCGGATGATTAATTGGTACACAGAAGTTCTAGGATTTCGCTTAGTTGAGAAAAGCGAAGGTGCTGGTGGCATTAAGCTAGCTATGATTGAAAAAGATGGCATTCAGATTGATTTGATCCAACCCCTCAAAATTCAACCTTTAGCAAAACCTCAAGATCCACCGATGCATCTAGAAACTCCAGGGATCAGGAACCTAGTGTTTTGGGTAGATGACTTGAAAGCCGCAGAGGCAAGTCTGAAGGCGAAGAAAGTTCCATTGCTGTTTGAGAGTTTTTACGTTGAGGGAATTAGAACAACTATCTCTGCTTTTCGAGATCCAGATGGCAATCTCGTTGCACTGTGGCAAAAGAGGACAGCGAACAAGCAGTAGTTAATCGTTTTATTAAGGAAAAATCATGAGTCTTCAACTCACCAACAAACGAATTTTAGTACATTAGGATGAAGAGCGCGATTAGATGACGAAATCATTGATTGCAGAACTACTTATCCACAAAGTAATGTCTTTTACAACAATTTATCTGGTGTAATCGGCAAATCACGTATACGTTTGCCAGTTGCATGGGGAATATTCCCAAGCTGTCTTATGAATCTTTGGGTTGTACTGAGGAAATAATCGAAAGCCCTTCTAAGCCCATATCAAAAGAAAGTTCGTCAATAACTCTCCGCTTAAGTTTGCGGGTAAACATCAGACGGGTGTAGCGACGAGTAAGTGGGTCAAGGCGAAGCAGTTGCTCTGCCAACTCGTTTGCTCTCTTTAGCAATTTATCACGGGGATGAATTTCATTGACCATGCCAATTTGTAACGCTTCCCTGGCTGTTAGCTTTTGCATCGTCAACAGAAAATAATGTCCCCGAACATCTCCCATTGCTGCTGGATACAGAATCTGTACTCCATCGGCTGGTACAACCCCACCTCCGACTGATAAATGCTGGTTATCTTGAAAATACGCATCCTCGGCGGCTAAAATAATGTCTGCCATCAAAGCATACTCACCATGAATAGGGGCGGCGCCATTGACGACTGAAATTACTGGAACGCTAATATCAAGAAAATTGTAAAGAAGTTGACGAGCCTCTGTGAGGATTGCATACCAACCCATAGGCTTAGTAATATCGTCTACTGTCGAAAAGTCAATGTGACTAATCCATTGCTCGCCAGCACCAGTAAAGATTACTACTTCATTCTGGCGGTCACGGGCAATCTCACTAAACGCATCGGGAAACTCTCGATGAGCCTTGCCAGTATGGATATGAGAACCGCTATTTGTGTGCATTGTTACTGTAAGAATCCCGGAGTCAGTACGCTCCATTTTCAAATTTTCATACTTATCTTTGTACTCGTGAAAATTTGTCATATTTTTTACACCTCTGCATTAAAACGAATGAAAATTTCGATAAGTTTTTTTCAGTTTGCGGATTTAGGCTTGTTGCCGCTCGACATCAATGGCAGATAGCCCTTCTAGCGCCAATCCAATACTTACGCCATCTTCCATTAATCGTTTAAGTTGCTGAGTTAAAAGCAATCGGGCATAACGTAAAGCTAAGGGTGGCTTTTGAGCCATTTGTGCAGCAAGTTCGCGCGCTCTTGGCAAGAGTTTCTCAGGTGGGAGAACTTCATTGACTGCCCCTAAATCGAGTGCTTCTTGCGCTGATAGTTTCTGTTGCGTTAGTAAGAAATATCGTCCTCGGTTCACGCCCAATAGTAACATCCACATTACTTGAATGCCGTCACCAGGAGCAACTCCATTACCAAAGTGAGGAAAATCCTGAAATACTGCTGTTTCAGATGCCAACACAATGTCGCATAACAGTGCCAATTCCGAGTGAGCGATTGCAGGCCCGTTAACAACACCAATCATTGGTACTGGAATGTCAAGCTGGGTAATAACATTATGTCTGCCTCGCCAGTAGGTTTGATCCCAACCAGTCGCCGTAATATCTTTACCTAGCCCACCGAAGCTTTTGAAGCTTTCTGGATCGAAGTCAGCACAAAAATTCTCTCCGGCGCCAGTAAGAATTACAACTTTGTTTTCACGATCGGCGCCAATGTCGGCGAAAGCAAAGCCAAGTTCGTTATGAATCGTTTTATTAAAGACGAGAGAACCTTCATTCGTATGCAGGGTCACTTCCAAAATGCCGTTTTGCCGCTCCATGCGGATTGATTCATATTTGTTTACGTAATCATCAAGGGTAATACTTTTCATAAAATTTCCTCTACTCTTTTCTAGCTAACTCAACAAATTTTGTATGACTGAATGAAACGTTTTGCTAGACGTATCGTTGGATAATTTCACACTAATCTAAGACTAAGCTTTGAAAAAGTAGTTGTGTTTCATAACACTTATTCCTATAATTCATTAATCAAGTAAAATAATGCCTATGGATAAGTTTAATGACATCAACATCTTCGTCCGATCTGCCCAAACTAGGAGTTTTTCTGTTGCAGCCCAGCATTTGGGCATGTCCCCTTCGGCAGTAAGCAAAGCGGTTATGCGGTTAGAGGATAGTTTGGGCATCCGGTTGATGAACCGCACGACCAGAAAGATTACACTGACTGATGATGGCGCCGCATTTTACGAACGCTGTCGGCAAATCCTTGGTGAACTGGAAGAAGCAGAATTAGAACTAAAGCGCGCGCAATCAACTCCAACCGGAACACTTCGCATTGACCTAACCACTGAGTTAGGCTTACTACATATCATTCCGGTACTACCTAAGTTCATCGAGCGCTATCCTGACCTGAAGCTAAATATATCTCTAAGTAACCGTATCGCAGATGTAATTGAAGAAGGAATCGATGCTGTCGTGCGAATTGGAGTTGGACCTGATAGCAGTTTAATTATGCATGGACTGGGAACGGCACGCTTTATTGTGTGTGCTGCACCAAACTACTTGAAGCGATACGGAATACCTCAAACTTTAGAAGACCTCAAGCATCATAATTGTATTACTTTTGTTTCACCTTGGACTGGGCGGGTATTTGACTGGCAATTTCAGGATAATGGACAACAAATAAATATACCTGTGGAGGGTAATCTTTGCCTCAATAATGGGAAATCACTTCTAGATGTTGCTCTTGCAGGTGTTGGGCTAGTTCAAGTGTATAACTACATTGCAGGTGAAGCGATTGCTCAAGGTAAGCTTAAACCAGTCTTAGAAAATTATGTAGCTCCAGGTACTCCAATTTCAGTAGTTTATCCTCAGAAACGACATCTCTCAGCTAAAATTCGTGCTTTCATCGATTTTATGAGCGAGTTAATGAAACAACTTCGGCAGCAAAAAATTGTTGAGTAAAACTAGTACTTCATGCCATTATTTTTGGCGGTATTAAAAATAACTGTAGGCTCATGCATCTTGCCTGACCGAAAGCACAGGCGGGACTATGCTATGTTAACTCCTCCCTCTGTGCCCTCTGTGTCTCTTTGGTAAATATATATACTATAAAAACTAATGACACAGACTACTAGAAGCTATAATTGAAACCCCTGCGCGGAACGTAACAACACGTAGGGGGTAACTAGCAACGAGCGTTTAATAAGACACCTCACGTCGCTCGTAGAACAATTTTCCCGTCAAATTTGCGGGTGCTTCTGTTGCTAACCAAACGGCGGTATCTGCCCCTTGTTCAGGAGTGCGTGGAGCTGTTGAGCCGCCCATATCGGATTGTACCCAACCTGGATCTATTGCATTGACAACAATGCCTTGAGATTGCAATGCTTCGGCTAACATTATTGTCACCCCATTAAGCGTCAGTTTTGATAAACAATAGCTGGGAACATCCGCGCTCAAGCCTGCTAACTGACCGTAACCACTCGAAGTATTAATTATACGAGCGTTTCTAAATTTTGATAAAAGTGGTAGAAATGCTTGAGTAACCTGTACGGCGCCAAATGCATTAACGTTCATCGTTTGATTAAGCAATTCACGTGACACTGTAAGAATATTAACGCCTTTATCAGGATAAATACCTGCATTATTGATTAAGACATCAAGCGAATCTATCTCGTTGCTTAAATTCTTTGCGGCTTGATGAATGCTATTGTCATCACTAACATCGAGTTCTAACGGACGCGCGTTTGAGGTTTGAAGTTGCTCGATTGCTTTATACGCTTTGTCAATTGATCTAGCTGCTAAAATTACATCAAATCCCGCTGCTAGTAACCCTTGAGAAATTGCAAATCCAATGCCTTTATTGGCGCCAGTAACAAGGGCACGTTTTCCTTGAAATTGTGTAGGCATAATATCTTCCTCGTGGTTTGTGCTAATCAAAATCTACTTTATAAAGCATTAGCATTAAATCAAATCTAGCGAAGAGTCGATACTAGTGTAAAATCCTGCTTGATTGCGCTTGTTTTGATTTCTAATTTTTCTAGCACGCGCGGCTTCAACTAAAGCTTGAAAAATACGTAACTGTTGTGGATTATCGATTGCAAGTTCACAGATGACATAGACCAGTAGAGACGTTGTTTAATTGGTGTAGAGACGTTACATGTTTAGTCTCTACATGTATTCGGTTAGAAATGCTCAACTGCCCCTAGCGCTCTAAGAGTGGCAATAGTCGCGTCAGTTAAACCTGTAACACGAGTAATGTTCATGCCCTCATAGGGTTTTTTGCTTCTAAAGGTTTTCAGCAATTGGAGCCGCCAAGCACTTGGAGCAGTTTGGCATTCCTGTGCGAGTGAACTTACCAGACCTTAGTACGCCCTATGCCCCGTGGTACTGTACGTCTTGCCAGCACCGATCCGCTTGTTCCACCGTTGCTTGACCCTAACTTCCTAGGCACCGAGTCTGATGTTCAACGCTTAATGCGAGCAGTACGTGTGTCCCGCGAAATTTTTGCTACCGCCCCCTCTCTAATTGGGTAAAGGGCGAAGTTGTTCCAGGCGCCAACATTCAATCAAACGCTGATTTACGTGACGCAGTTCGGCAAGATACTATCTCTCAATGGCACATGGCTGGTTCAGCCAAAATGGGACTAGATGAGATGAGTGTAGTAGACCCAGAATTACGTGTATATGGTGTTACTGGGTTGCGAGTCGTCGATGCCAGCGTCATGCCTTCAATTATCTCCGGATAATTTTTTGAATGTATTTAGCAGAATCTGTCATACGTAAAACTTCTGTTACGAGGGTAGATTACACAACATTATAACTCTGTAAAAAATAATACGAGGACGTACCGTAATTTCATTGGATTAATAAAGGTATTCGGTTCAGTACCAATAACCTATATGACTTTAACCGCGACAAAGACGGTATCGGTTGTGAGAGTAAATAGATATTTATACCCTCATATTTAAGGATACGAAGCGGAACTTAAGTAACACTTGTCAAAGCGGTGTCAAGAGTGAAATATATATTTTCAGAGATTTTAACTAAAACACCAGCTATGATTATAGGAAATTCTAGGATTTTGAGCTACTGCTGATAACCCTATCAGATAGGTTGTAGAAACGTTACATGTAACGTCTCTACATTTGTATGATTGTTCACAAATCATCTAAGACGGCTCCCAAGGCTTTCAATGTAGCAATTGTTGCCTCAGTTAAACCTGTAACACCAGTAATATTCATGCCATCGTAAGGTCTGGAGGTTCTTAGAGTTTTTATACACTCACGTGTGGTGACGTTCCAAAGCTTGATTGTTTCATCTTCACTGCCACTAGCTAGAATATCACCTGTAACCTGGTCGCCTTGTATAAAAGTAACTGACCATATTGGTTTAGTGTGTCCGTACAGCGTATTAAGACATTTACCAGTGCTAACATCCCAAATTTGCAATGTTTGGTCTTCACTGCAACTAGCTAAAGTTTTACCATCTGGACTGAAGGCGACAGACCGCACTCCTCTAGCGTGTCCTTGTAAAGTTTTAATGCACTCACCCGTATTATAATCCCATACTTTTAGCGTTTTATCCTCACTGCCAGTAGCAAGCCGGAGCGCGTCTGGACTCAACGCAACCGAGTATATCCAATCAGTGTGTCCAATCAATATGTTAAAACATGTGCCAAGCGAGCGCTCATCAACACTAGTGCTAACATTCCACAGCCTAACTGTACCATCGGCAGAGCTACTAATAAGAGTACGACCATCTGGGCTGAAAATAAGGCAAGTTACCCAACCTGTATGTCCCTGCAATGTTTGATAACACTGAAGAGTACTAACATCCCATAACTTAATCGTCTGGTCTTGGCTACCACTAGCTACAGTCTTACCGTCAGGGCTTGTTGCAACAGACCACACTCCACTGGCGTGCCCGTATAATGTTTGACGACACTTTCCATCCCAAATATCCCATAATTTCAACGTGTTATCGGCACTGCCTGTAACAATTAGGCGCCCATCTGAAGAAAAGGCAACAGAAAGTATCCAACTCGTATGTCCGTGCAAAACTTTACAGCACTTACCTTCTGAAATATCCCACAGTTTTAAAGCACCATCTTGGCTACCACTAGCAAGAATTTTGCTCTTTGGGTTAAAAGCAACAGTCCAAACTCCACTAAAGTGTCCCTGTAAAGTTTTCAAGCACTTACCTTCTAATACATCCCAAAACTTAACAGCGCCATCTTGACTACCACTAACTAAAGTCATATTTGGGCTAAAAGCAACCGACCAAACATCATCTGTATGACCTTGTAACGTTTTGCAACAGGCGCCAGTACTAACATCCCACAACCTTACAGTTTGATCTGCACTGCCAGTAGCAAGTAGCACAGGCATCTTGCCTGTGCCCTGATATAAACTAAAACTAACCGAATGCACAGAATTAGTATGCCCCTGTAAAATTTGATAACACTCACCTGTACTCACATCCCAACACCGCACGAGCGCATCTGAGCTACCACTAACAAGGGTGTCACCGTCAGGACTAAAACTAACTGAATGCACCGTCTTAGTATGTCCGACCAAAATTTGCTTTAGTTTACCTGCATTCATATCCCAAAAACGTACCGTTTGATCAGCACCACCACTAGCTAGGATGTCACCTTGTGGACTAAAGGCAATTGAATGCACACCACTTGTATGTCCCTGTAAAGTTTCCTTGCATTCTCCCGTAATAGCATCCCATAACTTGATCGTTCCGTCTTCACTAGCACTTGCGATTGTAGTACCTTGAGGATTGAAAGCCACAGACCAAATACCGCTATTATGCCCTTGTAAATTTAAACATCTAAAAGTTCTAACGTCCCATAACTTTACAGTTTGGTCTGCACCACCACTAGCCAAAATATTACCTTCAGGATTAAAGGCAACAGACCATACCCAGGAACTATGCGCTTGGAAAAATGCAACTTGTTGTCCATCCGTTGCTTGCCATAAACGAATTTCACCATCAACGTGACCCGTTGCCAAAAATTGCCCACAGGGAGAAATTGCTACTGCGGCAGTACTACCTAAAGTTTCGCTAAAAACAGACCGAGCAAGATTAGAGTGAGCAAAATTGGCGCCATGTAACTCAACATCCCGTAAGTCAGCTTGCCAAATTGTAAGATTGGAAAAGTCGTAGTTGCGAAAATCTGCTTTGATGTAGCGTAATAGATTGAAAATGTTACCCCCCGTGTATCCAGGTTGTAAAGGTAATGTTTCTCTTAGTGTTGCCAAAATGCGGGCTAACTGATTTTCAATATTTTTATTAGTACCATATATAGTCAGCAAGTTATCTATTATTGGTTTAAGGATAAGACGAACTTGAGTATCTCTAATGTAATCTTTACCCTGTGCCTTAATTAGAGCATGACGTTTAAGAAGTTCAATTTTTTGGGTTTTAATTTCTTCACAAACTTGCTCAACGAATTGGTCAGTTGTATATTCCATAACCATCGGTTGCAGTGTATACGTAGAGACGCGATACATCGCGTCTCCACTACATATTTCAATCAGCGATCGCCTTAAAAGAGATTGTAATCCCTCCAGTAATTGAAGTTGTATGTTTGGTAAAGAAATATCCTCTTGCAATTGCGAGAGAGTCTGCGGCTCCCGATTAATTGCTAACCAATTTACAATCTGCTTTTCTAAATCTGATAAACGGCTAAACTGCCTTGACAAAAGATTACGGATTCCACTAAAAACTGTTTTACCCTGTGATAAAAATTCCGCTATATTACCATTAAATAACTCTTGAATCGACGTAGCAACTATTTTCAAAGCTAAAGGATTACCTTTATAGCACTCAATCAATTTTCTTTTTTCCTCTTCTGTTCCCAAAAGACCTGTTGCTTCGATAATTAAAAGGGCTTCTACTTCTTTTAAACCAGTAATTTGTAATGAGCGTGAAAATATTTCTCCTTCAAATGAAGCAAATTCTTCGGGTTTTTCCCGACTGGTGAGAATTAAGCAACTTTGATGCGATGTTTCGCTCACTCGACGAAAAAGTTCGCCATACCCCTCGTATCCAGAGCGATAAAATCCAGTACAGTAATTGCTGATTGTTGAGAATGTATCACCGCTTTGTAAAATTGCCTCTGCATTATCAAGTATTAGTAAGCAGCGTAAGTTATGTAAATAATGAATTAATCGCGTAACTCTACCCTCTACACTTTCTGGTAAATCTCTTTCAATTTCTTGTTCGTTGGAGAGAAATTGGATCAAACTGGACAAAATTTCTGTGACAGGTGGAGCGTTGCGTAGCGAGCGCCAAATTACGTACTCAAACTTATCCTTTATTTGTTCCGCTAGCTTCGCTGCTAAGGAGGTTTTACCAATTCCACCAATCCCAAACAAACCTACTATACGGCAGCTATCTGTTACCACCCATTGCTCTAACTGGCTTAATTCAAGCGCGCGTCCGTAGAAAATCGATACATCAGGCGCCTGTCGTAAATCTTCACAAGTAATTAAAATTGCTTGCTCAAACTCATTAATACTAGACTCTGGCTGGAAATAGTCACTTTGATCTAGCTCTAGATTAAAAGCTCTGAAAAAGGACTCAAGTGTTTGTTTGTCAACTAGTTGGGAGCGCTCTAACACCTTTGCGACTGTGCGAGAACTTAATCCTGTAAGTTCGCTTAACGCTTCGATAGTATTTGGTTGGGCTAACTCACCTCTTTTTTGAAGAATCTTTTTAAATCCTTGAGGCGTGAGGATAACGCCCCGTTTGCGTTTTGGTTTCTCTAAATCCATTGCCCTTTAGTTGAGGAACGCAGAGGAAAGCTGATATTTTACAGTCTTTACATAATTTAATAATATTTTGTTAACTTAAGCAAGTAAAGCAGCACGCGCGTTTAGAGCTATAGTGGCTAGAAAGCTCGAAGAGCATAAGCTTGAGGAAATTTTTGCAGTAATTCCGCTTAACTTTCCTGCTAAAATTCCTTAACTTATCTATCTTGACTGGAAGAAATATTTTGCCAAGCGACAATTGTAATTATCTATGAGCGTGAAGTTAGACATTATTAATCAAACAAACCAGTAGGTAAAGATAAAAGCCAACACTTCTGGATTAACAACAGGCTCGACTGGAGCATTCTCGGCAAGTAAATTGTTTACACCAAAATGAACACAAGTAATATAGAGGCATTGGAGCGCGAGCTACTAGAGCTAGATGCAGCGTTCCTTGATGCTGTATTAAAAAACAATGTCACAGTTATTGAGCGCGACGTACCAGATGATTTTCTGTCTGTATTTCCCGATGGTCGCGTTGCAAACAAAGCTGCGGAAATAGAGAACGTTAAAACTGTTGCGCTTGAATCTTATTCCACTGACGAGGTACAAGTGCATTGGTATGGAGACACTGTGGCCATAATTAACTTCCGCCTCTCATTAAAGATGAAAGATCAGAATATCAAGCAGGTGCGTGATTCTCACGTGTACATGAAACGGTCAGGTAGTTGGCAGATGATTATGGGGCAAACGACTCCCATCTTGCAACTTTGAGCTTGAAGTTGATGTTGTGCGTGTTAATTCTAACTTGAGGAAGAAGCCGATAAGCATGATAACTATACCGACTCAGGTAGCAAAAGGCTCCGAGCAAACAAAATTACTAACAAACCGAGTAGCTCTCGTTACTGGCGCCAGTCGAGGCATTGGAGCTTATCACAGGCTCTTATTTAATGGTTAACGGTGGCGCCCAAATGCTTTGAAGTACACTTTATCGTTTTAACTATTGGAGATAGGTTAGTGAATTCAAATGTCAATCTCTTCTCGCCCTTTAAACTTGGACAATTAAAGCTACCGCACAGGATGGTGATGGCACCACTTACTCGGATGCGGGCTTCTGATGGAAACGTTCCAACAGAGATGAATGTGGAGTACTATAAGCAGCGTGCATCAGCAGCATTAATTATTACAGAATGTACGCAAGTATCGCCCCAAGGTCGTGGTTATGCCCTTAGTCCAGGTATACATTCATCAGAGCAAATCGCAGGATGGAGGCAAGTTACTGACGCAGTACATACACTAGGCGGACGAATTTTTATGCAACTCTGGCACGCAGGGCGCACCTCTCATCCAGAACTACAGCCCGGTGGGGCATTGCCAGTTGCACCTAGTGCTATCGCAACCGAAGGAAATGCATATTTGCCCTTTGGTCGTCGAAGCCCAATGGTAACACCACGGGCTTTAGACACTGAAGAAGTAGCGGGTGTGGTTAAGCAGTTTCGTCAAGCCGCACAAAATGCTTTAACTGCTGGGTTTGACGGGGTTGAGATCATGGCGCCAACGGTTATTTAATAGATGAATTTCTCCAAGACGGTTCAAATCAACGCACCGACCGCTATGGTGGCTCGATTGAAAACCGCGCTCGTTTTCTATTGGAAGTAGTCGAAGCGGTAGTTGGTGTATGGGGTTCTGGTCGGGTTGGTGTTCGCATTTCTCCTAGCGGCACTAACTACAGCATGAGTGATTCAAATCGTGTTGCAACGTTTAGTTATGCCGTCGCTGGTCTTAACGCCTTTGACTTAGCTTACTTTCACCTTATGGAACCAAACGAATGGGGAGCTGACACAGGATTAGATGCTGCCTATTTTCGTCAAATTTTTAAAGGCGCCTTGATAGTGAATGGAGG
Source organism: Calothrix sp. FI2-JRJ7 (assembly GCA_019359675.1). Taxonomy (GTDB): domain Bacteria; phylum Cyanobacteriota; class Cyanobacteriia; order Cyanobacteriales; family Nostocaceae; genus Dulcicalothrix. The sequence continues at coordinate 811 of JAHHGX010000019.1, read as the reverse complement.
CTATGACCGTCAAAAAGGAGATGCAATTATAAACAGTGGAAAAGCTGATCTCGTATCTTTCGGCAGATTATTCCTAGCAAATCCCGATCTACCAACGCGCTTTAGACTCAACGCGATTTTGAACGAACCAGACAGTTCAACTTTTTATAAAGGAGATGAAAAAGGTTATACCGACTATGCAACACTTAAACTTAAACCAATAGCTTAAAACATGGAATTTAATCCTGAAGAATTTGCTAATACGTTTAAGCACTATACCGCTTCTGTTAATAGTGTACAATTGCACTACGTTATGGGTGGCAAAGGCGCCCCAGTAGTATTGCTGCATGGTTGGCCGCAAACATGGTACGAGTGGCGAAAAATTATGCCTGCTCTTGCTGAAAATTACACTGTAATTGCTCCAGATATGCGGGGACTAGGCGATTCGTCTAAGCCTGATCGTGGGTATGACAAACGCACTGTAGCTCAAGATATTTATTTATTAACTAAATCTTTGGGTTTCCAACAGATAAATCTTGTTGGTCACGACCTTGGTGGTATGGTCGCTTATGCTTACGCTGCGGCGCACCCGGAAGGTGTGAGGCGATTAGTACTGGCAGAGTTTTGGCTTCCCGGCTTTGGACTGGAAGAAGGGATGGATGTTGCCAAGGGAGGCTTATGGCATTTTGGATTCCACATGACACCTAATATCATGTCCGGTTGCTTACCCATAAAAAAACTAATCACGCTGCAACTGTCACTTGAGGCCACCAATAAAAATTTGTTAAACCTCGAACTAAATCTTTTTGTTTGAGCAATTGTTTGCAGCGAT
>JAHHGX010000018.1 GCA_019359675.1 Calothrix sp. FI2-JRJ7 | reverse complement strand
TACTCTCTAATTATTTAATTCAACAACTAAAACGTCCAGACGTTCATATGTGTTTAGTCTGATTTAAATTATCGCGCGGCGGGGGCGAAGCCCCCGCCAGCACCTTGTGCCAGTTGCGTAAGTCCTGTTAGTGTCTGGATTTTATTTAGATTTTATTAATTTATTGTCTTTGTCTTAACCTTTGTAATTTTAGCCAAAATCTAGAAATTTTTTTAATCATAATTAATTGTATGTAGCTTAGATGCAAGATATAAATTTAGAAACGATGCACTGGCAAATTTACGGTGAAACAACTGCCAATATTATTTGATCTTAGAGGTTGTTTGACGCTTTTTGCTAATACTCCAAGTCCTAAACTGCCTAATAACGCAGCAGCTAAAACTAATTTGGTTGATGTTCTCATGAATGGAAACTCCTTGGCTTTCGTTTGTAGTTTCACTCTAAAAAACAAAAGGGAAGAATTAGGGAACATCAATTTTTCTTTGTAAGTTAATTACGTATTGGTGAAAATTGGTATTTTCAAGACTGTACATGTACAGTCTCTACATTTTTACGGCGCCTTTTTCAAATTTTCTATTCCTTTGACTACTGTTGCCGTTTGAATTTTGTCCCCTTGTTTTATTTTGTCTACTACGTTCATTCCTTTGGTGACGTATCCGAACACTGCGTAGTTACCGTCTAAAAATGCTAGGTCAGTTAGGGCAAAATAAAATTGTGATGATGCGGAGTTTGGTTCGCTGGAACGTGCCATTGCTACTGCACCACGTTTATGACGCAATATTGGCGCTTTGGAAATTTTTGCGTCTTCTAAGGTTTGTCCATATATAGGCTGTTGGGCGCCTGTGGGTTTTATTTCTAAAGGAACGTAACGAGGTTTCTTTGTTGCTGGGTCTATCCAAGAACCTGTCCCTAACCTTTCTGCTGGAAATTTGGGGTCTTTGCTTTGTGGGTCTCCACCTTGCACTACAAATGGTTGTGGTTCTCGAACTACCCGATGAAATACTAGTCCGTCGTATACTTTTCTTTGCACTAAATCTATAAAGTTACCTGCACTAATTGGAGCATTAGTACCATCTAATTCAATGGTGATGGGTTGGTTGTTGACTTTTATAACTACAGTTGCTTTGCCTGTTAGTCGTGGTAAGTTTTTAATTTGGGATGGGGCAGGCGCCTGAGCTATTTCTATATTACCTGCTGTGACTGGTGGCTGTATTACGTTGTATGCTGTCAGCGAGAGCGTAATTATGGCAGCAATTCTGGCTACTTGGATGTGGAAATTTTGATCGAGCATTTATTTGTTTGTTTCTAGATGTATGGTGGGTCGAAGCCCACCTTACTACTTACACGTACCTTGTTAACTGTACGCGGTACCTATCTTTTTTTGTTACCGCAATTTCACCTATTTCTAGGCGCCCTTTGCCACGTATAGAAACTAAATCACCTGTTTTAAGTTGTGCGGAAGGACTAGTGGTGTCTTTCCAATTTACGCGAACGTCACCTGAATCAATAAATTCAACCATTTTGCTGCGTGACATTCCAAACCCTGCTGATGCAACTGCATCTAGTCGCAGTGATGCTTCGACGGTGGTAAGTTCTTTTTTCTTGGGTTCGCGGATTTTTAATTCACTTAATTCTATACGTCGGGTGTTAACGGGTACTGAACGTACTTGTTTAAGGTGTGTTTCTAAATAGTCTCCTAATTCAGGTACTACAATTACTTGGGCACCTCGTTCTCCTAAAACAATCACGTCACCTGTTTTGTCGCGCACTATACCACAACCTAGCATGGCGCCGAGAAAATCTCTGTGTGTTGCAGTATCAAATAAAAAATTACCTGCAATATCAAGCGCAACGAGTTCTACTTGCGACTCATCTAGGGGAAGTTCAGAACGTGCTATAGCAACCCTAGTACGTTCTGCTTGTGGATACCCACCCCAGGCAACTAAATGAATTTCTGTAAGACGACTAAAAGACCTTTGAACTTCTGCCAACTCTGGAGGTGAAAGAAAATCTGTCATCACAACTTCCCAAGTTTTAATGGCTTTTTCTGCTTGGTCGATGACGCGGGCAACTTCATCTCTATTTTCAACACCCTTCAAAAGTTCTTCTCGTGGCAGCATGTGGATAAATAATGATATTTCTACTAGCTATTTCTTGATTCTAACGTCAACTCCCACTTATATACCTCTAACCCAGGTGTATCTGTCCCTTTCATTTTTTCTACATTCTGCATTCCTAATTTTTCCAATACCCGAATTGAAGCAGCATTATCTACAGGAGTATGTGCAATAATTTTCTTTGCTGCTAGTTGCGTAAAGGCAAAGTCTATAAGTGCTTCCACTGCTTCGGTCGCGTAACCTTCATTACGATAAGCAGCTAAAATTTCGTAACCTATTTCTAACGTCTCGTTGTCTGACTTTCCTCCAAACCCTAAATCTCCAACCAACGTAGAATCATCGGTACGAATTATTAACCATACTCCATACCCCAACTGTGAAGGGTCAGATTTTAGTAACCCTATATACTTCGGTAAGAAAGCTTGAACTTCTGTGTTGTACCAATCGTCTGGTATATAAGCGGTTAAAAGTTTTTCTAGCAAAGGTTTGTCTTTTGCTAGAGTAGCTTGAGCTACTTCCAATGAACAAGGTAGTAGCTCAAGACGCTGTGTATCGATGTATAAAATTTGTTCCATCTAAATTATTAAACAGTTGATGTATCAGCATAACCCTGAAGATTCTCCGGGTCAAACCGACGTAATATCCTAGTTGCTTCGCGCGTTTGACTTTCTTGACCTTGAACTACAACTAGGTATTTTCCAGCATCAAGACGATTACGATATGGTAATGCATCACTGCTACCTATAACCATCCCGACTCCTCCCCCTACAAAGATACTACCCAAGGCGCCACTGGCAGCACCTAGAAGTCCTCCGATAAGTTGATTACCAATTCTACCAGCCCAAGCAAAAGTATCTAAACCAGTAACTAGGTTAAATGTAACACCAGCAAAAAAACCGAATGGTATCAACCATATCGCCATAAACTTTGTTTGCTTCACCGCTTGCTCTTTAGGGTCAATTAAGCCAAACTCATCAACAGTTTTGTAACCCCTACCTAGAATAGTACTATTTATACCCTCTTTTTCTAATTCTAGGTAAGCAGCTTCGGCTTGAATACGGTCGGCTAATACAGCAACTAAGTAATTCATTGATTATAAAATTCGTTGTTTAATCAGATTTGCTCTCATTTAATAGCGTAGCAGCCTGAGAAACATCAAATGAATACCAAATAAATTGTAATCGATATGACTTCACTTTAATGAATCAAATGGTTCACAGAAATTATCAATGCCTTGCTTCATAACGTACATTAGAACAGGCGCCGCTAAAATGCTAGGGAATGTGGGCATAGTTCTAATATGTTGCATCATTTCTTGAATGGAAGCATCTCGTAAGTTGCTACGAAATTCTTGCTGGCAAATCACAGCACGCCATTTTCTAGCTAATGCGTCTAACCATTCTGAGTTAGCACGCTCAGGTTGTTGTCCAACACGAATTGCCAGCGTCATCGCAGCATCCTCCAAATCACCCTCACAGTCCTCGATTGTGTCGAGTGCTTTTAACGCAAGGGGGTCTTCTGAAAGTTGCGAGCGAAATTGAGCTATTTCTTTTAATGTAACTGTTGTCATGCGGTTTTTGATGAGCAAAGTAGCTACCATTCAGCCATGTTACGAGCTTTTTCATCAATTGTAAAATTTTCCGCCCATTTTTACATCAAATTATAAATGTAGAGACGTTACATGTAACGTCTCTACAATTCGGGAATAATTATTCTGTTTCGTTAGCGCACACCTCTGGCCGTAACAGCACGCTGTATAGTCGCTAAAGCACGGTTATAACTCAAAATCGCTGTGACTCTATTGCCTTCAGATTGCGTAAGTCGGTTTTGAGCATTAATTACGTCGGTTTGCGTCCCAACTCCCGCTTGGAAACGTAAACGTGCCAGTCGCAGTGCTTCACGAGCTTGTTCAAGCGCTGTATTTGCTGTTTGAATATTTTCTAGGTTTGATTGCAATTGTAAAAAAGCCTGTTCAACTTGGAACCTAATTTGGTTTCGCTGTTCGGCAAATTGCGTTTCTGCAATACTAATAGCTCTTTCTGCTTGTGATGCACGAGCGCGCGCGGCGCCTCCTTCAAATAAGCTAATACTAGCTTGCACTCCCACAGAATAACCATCAACGACAGATATTCGGTCTTGAAATTGGTCAAGCAAGTTGTATTGAGCAACTAAACTAATTTGTGGACCAAGTGCAGAAAGTGCCTGTCGTCTTTGCTGTTCAGCAATACTACGTTGAGCAAGTTGCTGTTGTAGTTCCGGTCGATTTTGCAGTGCTTGTATAATGCTTGCTTCGAGTGTTTGATTCCACAAATCAGCAATTGCTACAGGGTCAGCAGCACTCAAATTAACTGATTGCGGTACGCTTAACGTTGCTGCTAACTGTCGCTGTGCAATTTGCTGCTGCGAAATCGCATTTGTTAGCTGTTGTTGTGAGTTGGCTAAGTCTACTTGGAATTGTAGTACATCAAAACGAGTCCCAACTCCAGCCCGTTCGAGTGCAAGCGCGTCGCGTAAAGATGCTTGTGCGTTTACTACTGCCGACTGGTTAATTCGTACACTTTCGTCTGCTTGTTGCAAATCGTAATATTGATTTGTAACGTTAAGACGAATTGTTTCTGATTGAACTTCCAGGTTGAACTCATCTGACCTTAGCTGTTCTTCTGCTTGTCGGATGGTAGCTTGGCGCCTTCCCGATGTGTAAAGGTCATAATTAAATTGAGCATTACCTGAAAAACCTGTACTTTCTTGGGCACCTTGGTCAGCAAAAGCTGGGTTTTCCCTAATTCGCGCTTCCGAACCTAATCCACTCTGTGCAGAACGCTGACGAGTTACAGTCGCATTCAAGCCCAAGGTTGGAAATAACGCTGCTTGTGCTTCCCTAACAGCAGCTTGACTACGTTCAACTTGAAGTAATGCCACTTGTAACTGCTGGTTATTACGACGTGCAGCTTCTAATGCTTGATTTAATGTAATCGGTTGCGTTCCTTCTAACCGAACTTCTTCGGGTCTTGTTGGAAATTGCAACGGATTTGGGTTTGCATTCAAGTAGCTAGGAATTTCTCTTGTTCCACTTGGTGAAACTATTGGTGGAGCTACTGGGGTTGGGTTTGTTGTTGGTCTTGGTGGTGGCACATTTTGTTGCCTGTTTTGGGCAATTTGATTCTGTGCTGGTGTTGGTGTCTCTATAAGTGCCTTAGCGCCTAGTTTTTTTGACGGTGCCTGTGCTACTGTCATAATTTCACTAGTCGTGTCCTTATGACGAACCAAATCCTTGATGTTTAGATTTAATATATCTAAATTGTTTAAGGTTAATTCTTTTGGTTCTTCACCATAAAATTCTACTAATGTCAATAGAATATTCGCATGATTTTCTGTAGTTGATTTAGCTATTAAGTTTTTGCTAGTTGCTTCAACCCAAGGAATGCCATTTGAGGCAATCAACTGGCTCGATATTATGCTGCTAGGATTGTTTACAGCACGTATCTCATTAAACTGAAATGGCGCCTGTAAATTAATAGTTTTTGTAACAAATGTATTATCAAATACAATTTGCGGGTGCAAAATGTTGGATTTGAATACAGGTATAGAATCGAAAATGTTAATGCCAGAAGCAACCAATGTAGGTTCACTTATTTTTGCAGTGTTGGCATAGCTCGAATGAGAAGCTAACACTGCTACTGTTACTCCGGGCAAGAAGCTATAAAATAGTTGCTTTCCGTTCACCGGGTCCCTCACACAAAAAATGACATCGGCTTAAACCGTTTCCCACGCATAGAAATATAACACGATAATAGCTTAAGTATCAGGGCTTTCTTTTGTTTGAAAGCTTCTAACGATGCGCGATAATTCTGCCTTTTCATCTGAAACAACTCTAGATGGAGAACCGCTAACGATTCGCTCATAATTGCGGAAAGAGTCTTTAATATCAGGCCCATCAGCAGTAATGTTGTATTCACGAATACCTTTATCGTGCCAAGAACCGCGCATTTTGAATACATTAATTGCGCGTGCCATTTCCCCCCGAATCTCGACGTACTGCAACATTAAGATTGTGTCGGTGATTGTTGATATGTGTGAATCGGTAATCGAGTGCGACCCCATAAACTGGTCGGTTGTATTTGTGAAGAAACCTGTAATTTCTTCTTGTTTCGCATAACCTGTTACACCAATTACAAATTGTCGGAAAGTATTATTTGTAACTCCTCGCGCTAAAGCTGATAATGAGTCGATAGCAATTCGTGCGGGCTTAAATTCTGCAATTTCGGATTTTATTATTTGTAAATGGTCTTCCAAACCTGTAGATTCGGGATAAGTACAAATAATTTTCAATAATCCTTGCCGCTCTAATTCTTCAAAGTCAATACCCCATGAGGAAGCGTTTCTTGATAACTGCGCGCGCGATTCTTCATAAGCAAATAATATTGCTCGTTCACCATTGTTACAAGCTTCTTGTATAAATTGGCTCACTAGTAATGTTTTTCCTGTACCAGTGGCGCCTGTTGCTAAAATAATTGAATCTTTGAAGAAACCACCACCACACATACCATCTAGAATTTTGACACCAGAAGAAACACGCACGTTCGAGGAACGCTGTGTCAAGCGCATTGCTCCCAAAGGAAAAATATTAACACCATCGTTAGTAATAGTAAAAGGATATTCTCCTTTCATATGCGTAGTCCCACGCAGTTTAAGGATTTCTATTGTCCGGCGCCGACGTTCCCCTTCCAACACGTTACGTACAATTACCACGTTATCAGAAACAAACTCTTCAACTCCAAAAGACGCAACCGGGCCGTATTCCTCACCACGCTCTGTAGTAATAATTGTTGTCACGTTTAGCAACTTTAAACGTGCTACTAAACGAAAAATTTCTCGACGAACAACTCCAATGGCTTCATACTGCTGAAAAACTGCCGTAATTGAATCGATAGATACTCGTCGCGCCTTATACTTACGAATTGCGTACTGTAATCGCTCAATCAGCGCACTCAAGTCAAAATTGCCAACAATGTCTTGTCCTTCAGGGTCAGGAGATGCGTCGAGTATAAACAACTTTCCCTCTTCGATTAGACGTTGTAAATCCCAACCAAATATATAAGCATTTTTTATAATATCGCTCGGTGACTCCTCAAAAGTGACAAAGACACCTGGTTCATTAAAAAAATGAATCCCGTTGAATAGAAACTGGAGAGAGAATAATGTCTTGCCAGTTCCGGATGTGCCGCTGAAAAGGGTAGTTCTACCAATGGGCAATCCCCCATGACTAATGTCGTCGAACCCCTCTATCATCGTGCGTATTTTATCTACACCTCCAATTCTAGGTGTGTTTTTTTGCCCTGGCAGGTCGTTATCACTCATTTTTATGCCACTTTTTCTATGAACTCAGGTCGATATTGTATATTTTTATCTCTAGTTTTCTATTCTTCAAATAAATCTTCTTCTTTTAGTTCTTCATACAGCAAATCTAACCCTATCAATACTCGTTCACGGTCTGACAAATCTCCTATAATTTTACGAACTGGTGGCGGCAAAATTTTTGATAAAGTCGGTGTCGCTAATATTTTGTCTTCTTCCGCCAACTGCGGATTTTTCATCACGTCGATGACTTTCAAAGCGTATATGCCCTGAAACTCCTGCTCCAGTATGTTTTTGAGTGTTTTCAATGCCCGTACTGAGTTGGGTGTATTACCCGCTACATATAGCTTCAGGACGTAAGTTTTTCTTACTTTATTCATATGAGTATTGCTTACTTGGGTAGCGAACCTCGATACGTTTCGCACAAATGAGCAAGAATATCGATGAGCGTCAAGCGGTAATCAAGCAGTGCTTCATCGCTTCGCCCTTCTAATTTTAATTGTTTAGAAAACTCATCTATAAGTTCCATATGCATTTCAATAATTTGCGGCACAGGAATATTAGCACAAAACAGCGCATTAATAAATTTGTCTATTAAGTCTTGCAGTGTTTCCTCTTCGGTAAAGTAATTAATCAGAATCACTCGATACTGTAATTTTAATTGCTCTAGCACTGCTCGCTGCTCACCTGTCGTCATTTGTGATAAGTGCTTGACGTTTGTTATCGGTTCTCCTATCATGCTGTTTTTTTGCGTAATATCTACCTAGGGGCAGATACATATCTATAAATCTAATGACTGTGCTTACTATGGCGCCTCCCTAATTAGTTACTTTACTATTGACAAAAATCAAATAATGCTGCTGATAATAGTTAATTTCCACTCACAAGCGCGACTTTAATATCATTGGCATCGTAAATAATCTGTAACATTGCTTCGCAATTTAACAAGTTGATAAGATACTTGAACAAAGATAAAAAAATCCCTCATTCTAAATCATTATAATTCCTAAAGGTTGTTATCGCTATTTTCAAGTCATAATTGTCATAGCAGTTGTTATCAGGAGTTCTTGCACGCCCAATAGTTTTTGTCACACTACATTACAGAACGCTTGCACGACTTCTGTACCATTGTTTGACCAAAGTTGTCCGTCAAGTTTACAACGGCACCTTCTCTCAAATCTTAATATTCGTGCTACTGTTAACCTGTTTTACGCGCACATGTTTGATTTATATTACTTAACCTAAATCTCTTTAAGTTTAAATTTTCGACAAGCGTTTAAGCGTAGTGTTTCACACCGTTGGCATTTTAGGGGCGCCGAGGGTGTTATTTGCAACAGTTTTAGCTTGCGGAACCAGAATGACGAGAGCAAAAAAATGCCAATGCTAGAATATCCGCTTGATGAGTTTATTATAACCGTTCCTATCTGCTGGCAATCCACAACTCTTTTGGATGTATTGTCCATCTTTGAATCTGAAAATTCCGAACGGCTAGTTGTTGTCTCAGAACTTGGGGTGCCTACCGGAATTGTACATTTGTCCAGTTTGTTGCCGCAAGTACTAGCTGTGACACAAGGTCAGTCTGTCCAAAATTTGCAGCACCAACTTCTCACATTCAATCATGCAATTAAATCGATACGTTTAGTATCTATAGAAGCAACTATTCAAGAATTTAGTCAAGTTTTATATTCAGACGATAGCGATACATCTATAGTTGTAACAGATTCTTATGGAAAATATGCGGGATTGGTTGATACGACTCGATTGCTCAAGCATTTGAACAAGTTAATAGTGAATAATAGTTCCAACGGTAGTAATAAAACCAAAAAGCAATCGTCAGCACGTACAAGTAAGAAAAATCCTGCTCCCAAACCATCACAACCATCAAGTCTCGCGTTAAATAGTTCTTTAAAAGCAAGAGAAAAATCTCAACAATATCAATCGTTAGTACAATTACTCGAACGTTTACCTTGGCCTTTAATGTTGCAAACGAGTGCAGGTGATATTGTGGCGCAAAACCCAGCATGGTGGCAGCAGTTAGGAGTATTAAAAGACCCAGATGGAGTACGGCAAGAAGTCGAGACAATTTGGTCAGATAGTATGAAACCACGGACTACGAGTCGTAGCACACAATCAACTTCAAGCAAAAGACGTAGTAAACCCAAAAATAATCGTTGTGTCCTTGATAGTCAACTAGGTACTTGCACTTGTGTAGTTGAAGTGCAAAGCGGTCAAGAACGGGTGTGGCAATTCGCAAAAATTCCCCTTGATAGTCCTGAAATGAAGGTATTGGGAGAATCAATTTCGACGGAAACCGAAATTGCCGCAAATAATATTAGACAAAGTTATTTAAACACGTCTGAGGATATCCAGTTCTCAAAGGGTTCAACTTATGAAGTTGCTTCCCGACATTTTGTTTCATTACTTGATGGGCATCAATTAAATTCACTTGTTAGTTATGGTGGTGAATTATGGTTAGTGCTAGCAACCGATGTTACCGAACAGCAGCAACTCAGTAAAGAATTAGCGGCAAAAAATGCTGATTTGATTCAAATGAACCGTTTAAAGGACGAGTTTTTGGCATGTATTAGTCATGAACTCAAAACCCCTTTAACCGCAGTCCTTGGGTTATCTCGACTTTTAATTGACCAACAATTAGGTGAATTAAACGAACGGCAAGCACGTTACGCTGGACTTATTCATCAAAGTGGGCGCCATTTAATGAGTGTAGTTAATGATATTCTTGATTTGACCCGAATGGAAACCGGGCAAATGGAGTTATTATTAGGCTCTGTCAAAATTAAAACAGTATGTGACCTAGCTTTAACAGAAAGCAAAACGATTCACGCCTCGTCGAGTAAAGTACAATCAGAAAAAAATCACGAATTTACTTTATTTATAGAACCAGGTTTAGACGAAATTATTGCTGATGAACAGCGGTTGCGGCAAATGCTCGTTCACTTGCTTTCTAACGCTTTCAAATTTACCGAAGGTAGTGGCAAAATTGGTTTGCGTGTTAACTATTGGGAAGGTTGGGTTGCCTTCACTGTTTGGGATACAGGAATTGGTATACCTGAACACCAACAACATTTAATTTTTCAGAAATTTCAACAGTTAGAAAATCCATTAACCCGTCAGTATGAAGGTACAGGGTTAGGACTAGTATTAACTCGTGCTTTAGCGAGACTTCACGGAGGTGATGTTAGCTTTTTATCACGAGAAGGCAAAGGTAGTCAGTTTACGCTTTTGCTTCCTCCGAGTCCTCCTAAAGCAGCTTTTACAGAAAACTCGCTCGACCCTCATGGACGTAAAGAGCTTGCCACAGAAAAATTGCAAGATAAAATATACAGTTACCAGCAAGATATCAACTTAAAACGTCAATCATTTTTTGATGCAGTACCGTCTACAAAAAATAATTTTGAGACAACAGGTAATGTTAGAGGGCGCCATGATTCCTCACAAAGATTAATATTATTAGTCGAAGCTGTAGGTAGATATATAGAAGAGTTAACGGAACACCTAACTGGAATGGGGTATCGTGTAGCCATTGCGCGTTCTGGATGTGAAGCAGTCGAAAAAGCGCGTAGGTTACAACCCAAAGCAATATTTCTCAACCCACTGCTACCACTATTATCAGGTTGGGATGTACTAACATTACTAAAATCAGAAGATGCCACACGTCACATTCCTGTAATTGTAACTGCGACAGCTGCCGAGAAAGAACAAGCTAAAGCAAATCGTGCGGATGGATTTTTACGTTTACCTGTACAGCATCAAATGCTGGCGCCATTACTAGACAGTTTATCAGTTTCACCCGAAGTCAAAAAACAAACTGGAGAAAATATAGAGTTAATTCCTGCGAACGTTCCACTACGAATTTTGCGACTTGTAAATCCTGATATAGTTAGTAACCAACCTTCACTACCTGACCATCGCGTTATCGAAGTTGACGACCTTGAACAAGCTGAGTTGCTAGCACGGGTTTGGCAATTCGATGTTATGCTCCTAGATGCTCCGATGGAAACAGCTAAAAAATATCTCGACACCATAAGTCAACATCCTCGTTTAGCAACTTTACCACTGGTGACGTGTAATGTTGAAGCTGCTCAAGTTGCTTCTCAAATTTCGGGACTTTCAGTCTTTCCCTGTTTAACTCCCTTGAGCAACGAGGAAAATAATACTTTTAATATCAACACGCTACTTTCGGTATTGCAAATAGCCGCAGGAATATCTTGCCCACCTAGTATATTAGTAGTCGATTTTGCCATATTGCCAGATTTACCCGAAGCGCGCAATACACATTTACGTAATCATCGCGTCGAAAAACATTTAGGAAATCTAAGTGATAACGCTAATATAGCACGTGCTTCTGAATGGATGCAGGCATTGATTCAGTATTTACAAACAGGTGGCTTCAAAACAGCACCTTGTCGCTCATGGTCTGAATTATTACAGCAAATTCGTCATCGTAGTATTGACTTAATGGTGATTTGTTTAGAAGAATCGGCGCCAGAAAAGCAAGTAATTTCTACACTTAAAACCTTAGAGAAATTACCTTTTCATTTACCACCAATGTTAATACTTGACCGACGTGTAAACAGTAACGAGAAGCAAGAAAACTTAATCTCGATATCAACTCACACGTCAGTAAAGTCAACCGCTAAAACCTTACCTCGTTCTATTTCGATGGAAGATTTACTACATGAAATTCATCAAATTTTAAAATCTTAGAAACCGGGTTTCTTTATGATAACTTGTAATAAAAACGACTATTTTGCATAGAAACTTAGAAACCGGGTTTCTTTATGAGAACTTATAATAAAAAAGCTTATTTTGCGTAGAAACCCGGTTTCTTTACTTCTTTTCGACTCGTGCTAATCTGTAGGCGCCGCTATCACCCAAAACCTTATAATCAGTTGGTTGTAATCCCATTTCCGGAAATTTTCTCGGTTGTGTTAAAACTAATACCGATGAAGAACTATTTTTAGCAGTTTTATTTAGTATATACTGGCTTGCAGCTTCATTAGTTCTAATGTAAGTAACATGGCGTTTAGTGTAAAAAGCTACGGTAGGTTTTTTGAAGCCAACCATAATAAGTTCTTCTTGAGGTTGAATATTTTGGACAGCAGCAGCAGATAATTTACGTAAAGGTAGTTGTCTTTCACCGTCTAGAACAAATAATGCTGGTGTTAAAGCAAAGACTAAAAATAAAGCGAATGCAATTAAATTAGTACCTATCAAAGCAACCCAGTGTTTTCTCAACACTAAAAACGCTAACACTATTGCACAAACAAGCCAAATTATACCACTGACAACCGTAATATTTGATTGTTGTATAGTTTGAGCAATATTTGGTGCAGCAGGGTCATAACCAAGTAGTTTAGGAACATAGAACAAGGCAGCAGAACAAGCGGAGACAAAAACTATATTAACCCAAGCACTGAAGCGAAACCCAGGAGTTGGGGATAAGGTTAGAACATCAGCCCATAATATCCCCACAAGTATAGCGCAAGCAGGCATTAAAGGTAAAACGTAGCTAGGAAGTTTTGTAACAGCAATAGTAAAAAAGCCAAATACGCACAAAAACCACATGAACGCGAATAAGCTAAGTTGTTCAACTCTGGGTTTATGGCGCCAATTTTCTCGTTGCCAGAACTTCAAGTTGAGCATCGCACTCGGTAAATAAACGGAATATGGCGCAAAACCGAGTAACACCACAAGAAAATAGAAAAACCAAGGCGCCTGATGTCCATTTACAACATCAGTAAAGCGTTCAACGTTATGATAGCCAAAAAAAGAATCTATATAATCATTATTGCGCCAAATTACAAGCATATACCAAGGCGCCGATAACCCAAAAATAATTAACAAACCCGGAATCAGACGTATTTCTCGCAACACCTCAAAAAAGTTACCAAGATAAAATAAAAAAGCCGCAATCACTAAACCTGGTAACACTATACCAATAGGTCCCTTAGTTAAAATGGCGCCTGCAACCAAAACATAAAAAGCAAAATACCAACCACTACTTGCTTCTCCTTCTTCCTGTTTCGCATAGCCAAGAAAAAAGCAAAGTAAAGACGAAGCTATACAACCAGTAAGCAACATATCAGAAACACCGGTTCTACCCCAAACGAGCATCGACGTATTAAAAGCCATCATTGCTGCTGCTAAAGAAGGAATAAACCAGCGACGAGTGGGTAATGTAACACCTTCCAAAGCATCTCGCTTTAAAAAATACCACTGTAAAGTATAAAAAGATAAACCTATCGTAGCCATCGCCGCAACAGCACTAGGAATACGCACCGCCCATTCATTTACACCTATAATTAAATATCCAATAGCTTGAAACCAGTAAACCAAAGCAGGCTTATCAAATCGTGTTTCATCATTAAAAAAAGGCGTTATCCAATCATTACGCATTATCATTTGCCGTGAAGCCTCAGCAAACAAAGGTTCAGTTTCATCAATCAAACCGATACTACCCAAATGCCAAAAAAACGCCAACCCACAAACCAAGACCACCCATAACACAGAATAAGTCACAGCAAGGGCTGGACGTTTATTAATATACTGGTACCAATCATCTAAACCACGATTAATCATTTTTCTATATATTCAACAGTCAGGAGTTTATAATTAATTTAATCAATATTCACAGTACTATATAAGTCAATGTCGTAAGCTACATAATAATAGTTGCCTCTCCTTTAATTAACCATATAGTAATATAGCAAAACGTAGGTTGGGTGGAGCGACAGCGGAACCCAACATTAATTTTGGAGAGTTCAAAGAACAAAAACAAAATTATGATTACATTAGTCCGAAGCCCTTTAAACTCGAACCCAGAGGTTATGGGTGGAACATTAGTATTTCCAAATACCAGAGTTCCAGTACAATCGCTTTTAGAATATTTAGATGACGGATTTTGTTTAGAAGAGTTTTTGGATAATTTTCCATCTGTAAATCGTACAGATGCAGTTAATTTTTTAAAACTTGTTCGTGAAGAGTTTCGAGGTTGAAATTATTTTGCCATATTATAGGGCAGGCAGGGATGCCTACCCCACAAGAGAAATTAAATTAATTTAAACTCATCAAACTTAATAATTTCGCTTTCTGGCTTACGGGTATCAAATCGATAACTGCTTATTGTAGATGTTCCAGTATCAAAAATACTAAACACAGTAACTTCATTACTTGAAATATAAGGTATTTTGGCGCCCTCTTCACTTAACATGGGCGCCAGTGTAGGTATAACAGGTTCTAAACCGTTAGGGTCTCCCATTTCAATATAATCATCGCTACCCATAGTAGGCACATTACCACGCTTACGGTTCCCAAAAGCGGCACCGTAAGAATTGCCGACATTAGAAGTTTCAATAAAATGCATTCCCGATGCACTAGTAAAACGGTTCCACAAATGGGAATGTCCAAAAAACACTAGTTGTACTTTTGCTGCTTCGAGTAACGGTATTACATCACGCACTAAATAATCTGCATCTTTAGGATATTCATATCGCACATCTTTAATATCACCGTCGTCATCGTGTTCGATAACTTGTATTGGGTCAGTGTAAGCAGGAACAATATTATCACCGAGTGTATGGGGTGGATGGTGCAGCATCACTACTTTATATTTAGCTTGTTGAAATTCTAAACTGTTTAATTCTGCTTCCAACCAGTTATACTGTGTACTTCCTTTTGCTATAGGTTCATAAATAATTTGCCCATAACCCCAATTTTCTGGGTTTTCTAAATCATCTTTTGGTTCTCCATACTTACCTTTGCGTCCACCTTCGGTTGATACAAACCGCCACATATTTGTAGCATACAGTACTACTAAACGTATATCACCAAAGGTAGTAGCGTAATAAGTTTTGCCTCCTGTTTCGCTTTCAGGCAAAGTAAAAATTTCTTCGTATGTATCGGTGTTGAAGGAATTATCTTTTAAATACTCTTCTCCATATAATTTACATGCGACATTACGAGGAATAGTATCGTCAAATTCTTTATTCAAACTGCCTTCACGTGCAAACCGTCCCATTAATTCATGATTTCCAATACAAGTAAACATGGGAGCATGTTGTATAATTTGTCCACCCGTATAAGTTATTTTCGTTCCATCCCACTCCATTTCATAATTACCGCGTCCTTGTAAACAAGGGAAAAAAGCATTACCTCTATTATCATCAAACCATTCGCTTGCACGGTCAGGAATGTTAACTAAATCACCTGCGAACCAAACTGCATCAACTTTTCCAATTGCTTCTGTAACTTTTTGTAAATTTGCCGCGACCATTGGCTTGATTTGATGGTCAGATGTGAGGAGAATTTTGAGGGGGGTATTGGGAACTGGGAGAGGCGCCAAAGTAAATATATCGCTGGTTACACTGGCGCCGTTATCAGTACTTGTAACGCGATAGTTTACTCGTACACCGGGAGTTAAATTGGTAATTTTGGCTTCGTGGCGCCAAATATCGCGAGTGATGGGTTGTTTGTAAATTTGTCCGTCTTCGTTTTGGTTGCCAACTCGTGAATTTTGGTCTTCGCGGGTACGAGTGAGTTTGGTTGTGGAGGCGCCTGTGCTTAGATGAAGATTTTCGCCGTAATATACTGTGTGTTGTGAACCAGCAAACTCTGTAAACCAAACAACATTTATTCCTGTTGCAGTTGGAAGTTGTAAGAAAGGGTCGGTTAGTAGCTTTAAGGTAGATGGCATATATTTTTTACCATAGAGACACAGAGTACACAGAGTAGAGACGTGATTAATCGCGTCTGTACAGAGAGTTGTTGAAATCTTACTCTAGCAACCAGCCGAATAAATCTCCCACTGTTAATTTAATTTGATTGGCAAAAGTCGGTACAGGTAGTAGCTGTTGAGGTTCATCAAATAGTTGTACTGTTTCTCCTATATAAACAAACACAGTTTGCTCATCTGGGTCAATCAGCCAACCCATTTCTGTGCCATGTTTGAGGCAATGCAGAATATTTTTTATTACTTTTGTTTGACTTTGTTCAGGGGATAATATTTCAATAGTCCAATCTGGAGCATCAAGAAATATATTCGCAATTTCTCCATTCACATCGCACGGTATGCGCTCCCAGGTAAAAACAGATATATCAGGTACAACTGAACGACCACCAAATGTACAACGTAGTTCAAGGAATGCTCTTGCGATACGTGGCGCCTTAACTACAGCATTAATAGCAGTAGCACATTCACTCTGGATAACACTATGTTTTCCTAGCGCCATTGGCTTTTGAATAATTTTGCCATCAATATATTCGCTAGCTGGTTTAGTTTCTGGTAGTTTTATAAACTCCTCCAATGTCAAAGGTTTAGATGGTGTGCGTACCATGACGTGCAAGTCTCCACATGATTGTCTCTATTGATAATGCAAGCGTAAAAATATAATTTGTCATTCTGAACGGAGTGAAGAATCTTAAAGATTTTGAGATTTTGATAGATGTTACCCTTCGGGAAATCCTTCGGATTACACTGCGTTCAGCATGACAATTTTTTAGTGATTGTTTGGCATGACAGTCTTGAGATTAATTGAGTTTTTGTAGTTGTGCAACTCGTGGGTCGATAATTTTTGTACCTAAGCTGGGAAATTTGATAGCTACAGAGGTTTTATTATTAGGGTCAAATACGTGAGTAATTTCACCCTCTCCAAATGTTTTATGTAGCACTATATCGCCAACTTGCCATTTTGTTACAGTACCTCCTCTACTGGCGCCACTTCGGTCACTTCTAATATTACCTGTACTAGTTCTAACATTAGCTTGGCGCCCACCTTGTTGTGTTGCGATTAATTCGGTAGGTAGTTCATCGAGAAATTGAGAGCGTATAGCTGGTTCCCTGCTACCGTATAATCTACGTTCGCGCGCGTGGCTAATAAATAACCTTTCTTGTGCGCGGGTAATACCAACGTAGCATAGGCGCCGTTCTTCTTCTAAAGCAGCAGGGTCTTGCATCGAACGGTAGTTAGGAAATAATCCTTGCTCTAAACCAACTAAGAAAACAATTGGAAATTCTAACCCTTTTGATGCATGTAATGTCATCAAAGATACTGCGGCTTCACCTTCTTTCAAATTATCTAAATCAGAACTAAGGGAAGTTTTTTCCAAGTAACCTTGTAAAGTGCCGCTATCTTCGTTTTCTTCTTGAAACTCTAATACACCATTATAAAGCGCTTGAATGTTTTCGATTCTATCTTGGGCTTCGTCGGTTCCCGATGTATGTAAATCTTGGACGTAACCGGAATCTTCAATTATACCCTGCACAAGTTCCGCAACTGGAAGCGTGTCGATTTGTTCTTGCCACTTTTTAATAATATTGGCAAACCCATTGACAGCTTTTGCCGCGCGTCCAGCTAAGGTGTTAACAGATGTTTCATCGCTCAGTACTTCCCATAAAGTAGTGCCTAACTCTTGGGCAGCGCGCGATAATGTATCAAGCGTTGATTTCCCAATACCTCGTCTAGGAGTATTAATAACGCGCAGTATATTAACACTATCAGCAGGATTAACAACAGCTTTCAGGTAAGCCAAAATATCCTTAATTTCTTTACGGTCGTAGAATCTAAACCCACCGACAACCGTATAGGGAATTTGATATTTTACTAATAAATCCTCAAAGGGACGTGACTGAGCGTTAGTGCGATACAGTATAGAAAAACTTCCCCAATCTATATCAGGGTTTTCACGTTCAAGCCTACGAATTTGGTTAATAACAAAATCAGCTTCTACAACTTCATCGTCAGCTTTAAATAAATAAATTTTCTCACCCGCAGCACGAGTTGGTTTGAGAACTTTATCAATACGTTCTGTATTGTTTTCAATTAAAGAATTCGCAGCTTCTAAGATATTTTCGCACGAGCGATAGTTTTCTTCTAACTTTACCATCGTACTGGTATCATCATCATCTAAACCATCACCAAAATCGCCCTGAAAACCCATTAAAATGGTAAAGTCAGCCATGCGAAATGAGTAAATTGATTGGTCTGCGTCACCCACAACGAACGTTGAACGGTCATTCCAATTCCAATTATTTTTATCAGTTTCACCATTGGTAGATAGCAAGCGAATTAAATCATATTGTGTTCTATTAGTGTCTTGATACTCATCCACTAAAATATGATGAAACTTGCTATGCCAGTAATTTAAAATTTGTTTATTTTGTTGAAATAATCTTGTTGGTATCAAAATTAAGTCGTCAAAGTCAAGTGCGTTGTTTTCCGCTAACTTATCTTGATAGCAACTGTAAACTTGAGCAATTATCCGACCACGATAATTAGGCTGTTCACGCTCAAACTCTTTGGGTGATAAACCTTGGTTCTTCGCATTACTAATAGCATACCGTACTGAACGGGGTTCAAACTTTTTATCATCAAGGTCGAGTTGCTTTGTAACAATCTCCTTAATCATCGAGTTGACATCAGAGTCATCAAATATCGAGAAATTTTTGTTCCATTTGCGACCATTTTCATCCTGGTATTTATCTATATCCATCCTGAGAATACGGGAAAACAAACTGTGGAACGTGCCGCACCACATATCTTTAATAACGTTTTTATAAACGCGCGAACGTAGCTTCACCTGGTCATACTCAGGTAACAAATCATACTTTTCTCCATATTCCTGCATCGCCATGTGGTTTGCGAAGAGTTTCTGGATACGTTCTTTCATTTCCCGCGCGGCTTTATTGGTAAAAGTAACCGCTAAAATATTCTCTGGCTCAACATTGTGTTCGAGAATTAAATTAGCGATACGATAAGTCAGAGCGCGTGTTTTGCCAGAACCGGCGCCTGCGACAACAAGCAAAGGCCCGCAGTAGTGTTCGACGGCACGGCGTTGACTGGGGTTGAGGTGACTAAGGAAATTAGAAGTTGTCGTCATGGACATAGTGCAATGTGTGGAGCAGACGTAGCCTCACATTAATATATAAGTATAGCTATCGGCTACACTACACTATCCTACCGGATTTTAGTTATAAGTATTATGTTGTATGGGCGCCTATTATGTGTGAAATAACCGAATTTACATAGGCGTAGGTTGGGTGGAGGAACGGAACCCAACAGCTACTCACTGGAATTACCTCAATTGTAAATCAATAAATATTATGTAGCAGCGGCGCCCTTTGGTGTGAAATAACAGAATCAATATTGTGAGAAAATTGCGGATACAGTGTGTGGAAGTTCTTATAATGCATATAAAGGACATTACTGAAGCGATTAATGCTGGCAGAGTAGTTTTATCTCGACATAGTTTGAGAGAAGCAGCCGAAGACAACCTAGTTGTCGGGGAAATTTATCAGTCAGTTACAGAAAGCGGTGAAATTATTGAAGATTATCCTAACGCTTATCCAATGCCCGCCTGCTTAATTTTAGGATTTAATACAACATCCGAGCCAATTCACTCAGTTTGGGGATACGATGAAGTAAGTGAAGTAGCTAGGCTTATAACGGTCTATCGTCCTGACCCAAACCGCTGGATTAACTGGAGGATAAGAAAATGACTCTAAAGCAATTGCAAAACTGGGCACAAACACAAATTAACAACACTGCAAAACCAGAAGTAAGGCCAGATATTGCAATTTCTGTATTGCAATTAGTTGATGAACTAGAAAGGTTGCAAGATTATGTAAAGGAATTAGAGAGCAAGTTAACATCCTCTACTACACGCAATATGTAATTACATTTATTTCCGTTCTACTAAACTAGATAAGGCGGGCAATAATGCCCACCTCACAACAACTTGACTAAATTCACTCAACAAAGAACCGCTTCATTATTTTTCAAGATATTGCCTTACTTGTTCTACTGAAAGCGATAGTATAGTTGCTGCTTCCTCAATACTGAGACCCCTTGCTAACAACTGCGGTATAGCGCCATATCGGGCTTTCTCAGATTCTTGCCTTGCCTGTTCAGTTTCTTTGGGACTTAGAAGTTTATTACCAGTTACAGGGTCAAAAAAACGTAGTTCGTCATAAATTAGACGCAAATCCAGATTTAAAGCATCGCTATGGAGTGAGAACGTACCATCGGGTAAAATATCAGGCTCTATTCGTTCGTATATTCTACTTGCTGTATTTAACTTAAAACCTTGCAAGTGAGGATTGAGGTAATCTCCGGTTGGGTCATATTGAAAATAGTTGCTAACTCCGATTGAAGCATATGTAATAGACTTTTCTTTTTGATCATTTTCTTGCGTGGTTGCAGAAGTGACTTCCAAAACAAAACTCGGAACAATATAACCTTCTTCCCAAACTTTATATGTGAGCCGTTTCTTTTTTCTTACTCCAAATACTACAAACACATCAGGAGCAACTACATCACTTGGTACACCTTGTGTGTAATATATATATAAGTTGCCTGACACGTATACGTCTGTACGGTTTTGGTAATAGATATCTAAAGCTTCAACGCCATAAATTAAGTAATCGCGCGCTGGGTCGCTCTCTGCCATTGGTTTGCCGTCAGAGTGGGGGTAGATTATATCTGGTTTGAGTTGTTCGCGAAATGTGGTCATGGTTATAAAGACCTCAACTCAAGAGCGGATTTAAGTTAATATAGCATGTTTAGCTTCTAAGTTATAATTATATACTATTAGTTAGTTAATTGCTATCAAACATTATATTATTAAGGAATATGAATCATTCAAGTAGTTATAGGCAGGATGCTTTTTAATTACTTCCAACAGCTACTTGCTCAAGTAATTAATCAGCAACATACGCAAGTGGTCGAGTTGCTCAATATATTTTTGAGTTTGGGGGTAAATTTCTAAGCTATGGAAATACCATTGTGCGAAATAATCAATGTTGAAAACATTTAATTGTTGAAGATGATTGACACTATTATTGCCGACTGGTGTATCTGAGGTATCTAATATTGCTTGTTCAGTATATCCTTGAATATCTGTTGAGAATAACTCAATTACTCCCAAAATTGAAAATTCCTGCTCCTCCTCCCAACGAGCAATCTTACTACGTTCTGCTTTTATGTCTTGATACATTTTGTGTAATTGCATTGATATAGCAGTCCTATATGATTTGTGAAAAATTACATCCGCGTAGAGACGCGATTAATCGCGTCTCTACAATATACAAATTTTACGAATGATTTAGGACTGCTATAGTAAGCAAATACGTTCTTTAGTCAAAGCATTAGGCACCATTTGTAGATAGGTTCTTTTGAGTTTTTATAATTTAAACATTTTCTCCGTCAGTGACAAGGTGCCTAACTTCTTCCAAAGACAGCGATAGCGCCGAAGCTACTTGTTCAACACTTAAACCCATAGCTAAGAATCTAGGTATAGAATTATTTCGAGCTTCTTCAATTTCAAGTTTTGCTTGTTCAGCTTCAAGCTGACCTTGCTCACTCTCTTCAGGGCTTAGAAGCATATTCCCTGTTTGAGGGTCAAAGAAACGCAGTTCGTCATAAACTAAGCGTAAATCTAAATTTAAAACGTTGCTATGTACAGAGAAAGTGCCATCAGGTAATATGTCTCGTTGTATTGGCTCATATGTATTGGATGAATTTAACCTGAAACCTTTCAAGTTAGGATTAAGGTACTGTCCTTCTGGGTCGTACTGAAAATACTCTGTAACTCCTAATGAGGCATATTTACTTGGTTTGCTTTTTTCGTCTTCTTCTTGCGTTGATTCAGAAGTTATCTCAATCACAAAATTTGGTGCTTTGTTGTTTTCTTCCCAAAGTTTATAATTAAGACGCTTCTTTTTTCTAACTCCAAATACCACAAATACATCAGGAGTAATTACACCACCTGGATCACCTTGTGTACAATAGATAAATAGATTCCCTGAAACGTAAACATCTGTACGATTTTTAAAGTAGATATCTAAAGCTTTGACACAGTAAATTAAATAATCGCGCGCTGGGTCGCTCTCTGCCATTGGCTTACCATCAGAGTAAGGGTAGATAATCTCGGCGTTAAGTTGGTTGCGAAATGTGGTCATGACTATAAAGACCTCAACTTAATTAAGACTTAGCTTAGAGTAGCATATTTAGCTGTAAAATAATATTTAAATACTATGAAGTTATTTAGTTCTAAAGATTGCTATTTTGGTTAAAAATGTAAATATTCTATCAGTAGGTAAAAAATATTACTCCACGCTATAACTTGCCATATTATTCTCGATGCTTATGAATGGCGCCTTCATCGCTTTTCTTCTAGTTTAGGCGGATTTTCTATCACAGAAACAAACAAATCCCTATCTCTATTTGATAAAACAAGCCGCTCACGAGCATTGAATTTTATGAATTTTCAATTGTAAATTCCCAAATGTCACTACGACTACTACCAAATTTGATTTGTGTACCTGATTTTAATGGTACTTCCTCATGGTGAATTCGTTGCCATGCTCCAGATTGATAAATTAAAGTGCCTGCTGTTGAATCATCACGTAAATAGTAATTTTGCTCTACTTCTGTATCAATGGTGCTATCTCGACAAATAATTTGAGCATGTTGCCTGGAAACAGATAAATCTGGAATTATGATGTTGTTGTCTGTAGTGCGGCCAATACGGGTAATGGGATTTGAAAGTAGTTGTTTTGTTCCATCTATAAGTGACCGCAGCGAAGCAGTGGGAGCAGGAAAAGATTTTATGAGTCTTGGACAAGTCGTCAATCCAAGTATGCTTTCGTCTAAGCTATGAAGTAGTTGCCCATCGAACTCAGGATGTAAGTAAAGAATGGGTATAGTCCAACCAGGTTGATTAAATTTATATAGCGATAGTAATTTTTGCCTCGCTTCGGCAACAGCTTCGTCGATTGCTCGACGTGAACGCAGTGCTTCCGAAAAAGCTTGAATGAAGCTAAGACTTTCGCGGTCAGCAATTTGGTCACGCATGACTAATACTGCTGGAACTCCGTGTCGTATTAATACTTCCGCCAAGCTACTGTAAGGTATTGGTTGATGATTAACACTAAACGGTTGGGCGCCCCAAGACGAATTAAAAAAAGCTAATTTTACACCTGTTCGCGTCAATGCTTGAGCTAACTCAATGCCATTAAGTGTAGCTTTGGGATGGAGGTTTAATATACCTCCATCTGGTCCACGCAAACCATTATCAGCGTAAAAAAATACATTATATGCATGCGTCTCTAATGCCGCGATTAATTCTTCAGGGGTAGGACGAATTAGTTTAGTAACAATGCAAGGAGCATACCCGTGCGAGTCGTTGTCACTAATGCGACCTTGTGTTAAAGTTCGTTTTAAAAGTTCAGCCTCAGCTTCTAACTGGAGATTTTCATCATCGCCAAGGACGAGCAAAATATTTAACTCAGCATCACTACGTAAAGGTGGCAGTTTTTCAACATCACTGGTTGTGCGGCTAAATATTACGTTTTGACTAAGGGAAATAGCTGCTTGACCTGGACGCTGCATAATTTCCCAAGGTACTGATACCAAATATGGGTCGCGTATTTCTAGACGTAGCCGTAAACTTTTTTCCTGTCCAGATGCAAATCCTCGATTGTGTTCTAGGCTATTAAAAATTGGCCCATCAAATACCCAATTCCATAAGCAGGTACCAAAGTATAGCATCAGGCGCCCAGCATAGTTAGTAGGTTGCCCACTAGGAGCTTGCGGTAATTCAAGTGGTAACGGGTTTGGTGTTGAGATGTTAGCTTGCTTTGTATTGGGAGATATATCAAGGTTGCTGTGACCTGCAAACAATTGCTGCCATTCCTGCCATACTTGTGTCAGGTTGGGTGTCCAAACACAATCGTGAAAAACATGCCCACTGGAGTAAGGAGCGCGTACCACCCAAATTGCAAAATTGTTAGTGCCAGCATGTACTAAACGGGCAATTGCCAAGTCTAAACTCAGACCAGTGGGTAAATTTCTAGATTCTGTATATATATTTGGTGGTAATGCTTCCTCTAAAGGAGTTAATTCTTTTTCTTTTATGGTTAACAACGTCTCCTGAAACTCTTGTTCTAGGGATTTTGTAGAAACTATTTCCTGTTCGTACTCTCCAATAATTTGTGATACACGGTCTATTTCATGTACAATCCTTACTGCATCTAAAGTTATTACTCGAATAGGCACCCCCCATTCATTAACCAGCGTTATCTTATACCAATTCTGCATAAAGTTGCGCCAAATAAATCCCGTAGAGATTGACATGTCAATCTCTACAGTCAGGGATAAAGCGCATCTTCATCGAGAAACGGTATAATTTCTCCTTCCATTTCTTCAGATGCTGCTGTGAGTAAAAACTTGGCTGCACCATAAGTTCCACCGAAGCGATGTAGAATTATTGCTGGTTCTCCAATTGCTTTAAAGTTAAATAATGGCACCTCCTGAATGCTTACATCCAACATGCAGTAAATTGAATATTCTTCTTTTTTATACACCCACTCACCATCATTTGTTTCTAAATCGATAGTCATTAAGTATGTTTTACCTACCTGTGCTTGACGCGGGTAGCTAATTACTGGTTGGACAGATAATGGTAGCTCGTGGGTGTTTGACATAACGCTAATTTCCTGATGAGTTTAGGCGGAGTGTTGTCATTGGGTTGCCGTAGTAAACGTACATGAAGGTAAATATAAACAGGCGCCTATTTTCTTCGGTTTTATTGGCTCGAAAATTTTTTGCTGCTTCTGCTCTTATATTGCGTAAGATTGCTGCTACGGGGAGGTTGGGGTTGCGTTGATATTCGGCGAAGAAGTTACTGGTAACTTTGGCTGCGTATTGGTCTATAACTTTACCTAGGGTTCCTATTACTCCTCTGGCGCCTTTTTTTAAGAAAAATGTTGCAAATCCGATGCGGTAGTTATGATCTATGATATCTAGTTTTTTATCCCTTCGCAGGTGCCCGGAATGACAAGCGTTCATAAATACTATACTACGGTAGGATTTGAAGAAGTCAAAGTCATAGTCATAAAGTTATGGTAATGATATTCGTTGTTTTGTGTCATCTTCTCCTAAGTACATTTGAGAAATATCATCGCCAAAAAAACCATGACTGGCAATAAACATTAAACTTATTTCAGAGTTGATTTGCTCTAAATATCCTAAAAAATCATGTATACTTTGAAAACAGTTATTATTAAATTGATTCAAAGTCGTTATTTCTTGCTCAACATTCTTAAAGTCGCTAGTATTTGTATAAGCTACTATATCTCCACAACAGTGTTCCTCTTGAAACTCCAAGCTAATTAAGCTGTTAGTATCATCCCAAAATGTATTATTTTCAATATCCTGCCACCGAACAGTAACAAGTGATGCCCCAAATAATGATTTTCTGAGAATTCGAGCATTTCCCAAGGAATTTCAGAGTCAGTACGGTCGTTAATTACAATACACGATAATTTTAGATTATGAGCAGTTTGGAGTGTTTGTTGTAATTTCATCAGCCAACCGCTAATTTGTCGAGCAACTTTATTTTCTGTTGAAAACATTCGCATTCTTCCAGAAATTTGGCGTAGTTTCTCTGGGATATTATCACCTTCTATTTGCTGGCTAAAAGATAATTCAGGAGGTAAGCATAATTCTGTATCGAGTTGTTTTTGCTCGGCTGTTCGCGCACGCACTCGATATTGTCCTTCTTCTGATTCAATATATAAAATAGCTACTTCTTTATTAAATTTTTTATCTAGATTGGGAGAAAAATTTATACCAGCATAAACATGGTTATCTTTTGTTAAATCTTCTGTTGGTATATTTATATACTCTAGTGGTGATGAGAAATTTTGCACCTGTAATTCTTCTACTGATTTACCTTCAGCAAAAATATCGCGTCGTTTCATGCTCTGGCTAGTTGTAACTTTTTGAATTAAACTGCTCACCGCTACTCTAACTCCCATGTTTCTTGCTCTGGAATTAATACGACTTTTGCACCCAGCGCTTTAGCTAGCTCCAGTGGTATTTCTGGATATTGCCTAGATTTAGGATTTAGCAATACCGTTTTAACTCCTTCTAAACCACGAACACGTTCTGCTACTTGCAACGCATCCTCAACTCCTTTTCGTCCGACAGGGGGTATTATCCGATTAGTTCGACTTGCTTCTATTGGAATATTCCCCCGTCCATCAGTAATTACCACTAGCATAGCTTGCTTTATCATACTGCGCCCGTGTTGTAGGGCATGACGTAAAGTTTGTAACGCTAAGTCTAAACCGTGAGCGAGTGGGGTTGCTATGCCAGCTTCGGCTTCAATAGCCGCATTTATACTAGGTACTAATATACTTTGTGCGATTATTTTTTCGGCTTGTAGTTCGTTTCGTGCATTTGCGGCGCCTACCTGAACTAAGCAAACACTCGCACGTTCTACATATGCCCAACTTAGATAAGGTAATAGCTTGTCTTGCCATCTATAATCTTGTAAACAAGTATGGTCGAGTACAAGGGTTAGCATTTGTTCTGCAACTGGTGCCCGACGGTAGGAATATAAATCTGTGGGTGATAATATAAGCTTTCCGTTAAAAAATACAGCTTGGCGAATAGGTTGGAATTTTGCTGCTTCTAATAAAGTTCTTACTATAGCTATGTCTTGAAGATTCGTTGCTTTTTCTACGCCGATAATTACACCCCGCGCTATTGACTTATTTTGGAAGTGACGACTGGGTAAACGTAGTGAAGCTACTTCGCGTTCTACTGGTGCGTTGTCTTCTGGATAAGGGTCTATTAAGTTTTGTGTAATTCTAAATGTGCTACCTTTCCACCCATCATTACAACACACGCACGCATAGCGGCTAAACTGAGTTTAGTTAAATCAGGAATTATTACTAGCCTAGGTTTTGCATCATTTCCCAGCAAACCAGGTTTCCAATTAAAAGAGTATTCCTGTGACTCATTATTAATCCCCAAGCTACCCCATAAATCTTCTTCTGTTTCAAAAGTACTCAAAGTTATTTTAGGCACTGAGTTATCAGTTACAGCTTCTAGCATTTGAGCTATAACTAAACCCGATATACGTAAAGTTTCAAGAGATGTATCGAACAGCAAAACATTTTGCAATCCTGGTGTGATAGCTGCACAAGCCAGACACTGTGTAAATGAATCGTCAAAATTCAGCTTGAAAGAATTTGCTTGCATCACTCATCGCTTAAAATCTTGGTAACACGTTGTTGATCTTCATCGCTCCATGCCATTTGGTTGTTTTGCAGTGCTTCTGGGCGCCGATGTTGCAGCGCAAATTCCGCAACTGCTGCTATATGCTCATTTTTTACTTGTTTGGCGCCTTTGAGTGCAGCATCCGCACGCGCGGCTAAAGCAATAATGTAGTCAGCCCGATTTCCTTCTGCCTGAAACTCACTTGCCAAACGCACACAATTTTTAGCAATGTTTATAGGTAGCTTAACTTTATAAAAGTTTTGTTTCGCTTTTTCTAATAAAGCTTTGTATTTCTTATCTTTTTCTAACGCATCATTTATATAGTCTGATTGTTCCCCTACTTTTAATTGAGATACAGCCTCATCAAATTCCAAAACGGTTTGCAAAATCATCATACGTTCAGCCTCATTGGTTTCCGTATTCACGTTTACCATCAACCCAAATCTATCAAGTAACTGTGGACGCAATCCACCCTCTTCTGGATTCATTGTTCCTACAAGGGTAAATGAAATCGGTTTTTCGTAACTTTGCCCTTCTCGCTGTACTACCAATACCCCAGTTGAAGTGACATCAAGAATAATATTAACTATATGGTCATCAAGTAAATTAATTTCGTCTACATAAAGCAAACTGTTATTAGCTTTTTCCAATAATCCTGGTTGAGGTTCAGCTTTACTTCGCATTAATTCATCTATTCGCCATCCTCCTACTACACGGTCTTCTGTTGCATTAATAGGGAGAGTTACAGGAAGCTTACCAGACATCATTTTTGCAAATGCCCTTACAGCCGTAGATTTACCAGTTCCTCGTTGTCCGCTAAGTAATACTCCACTTATACGGGGTGCAATATATGCTAGTTCTAACGCTAGCTTTAACTGTTGCTGCCCTACAATTAGCGTGTACGGCAATATTTGAATCGCGGATTCTTCAGTTAAACTGGTTTCGATGCTTCTTTGAGTGTCCATTTCATTGTCACCTCCATTTGTGCCTCGGCACCTAATTTTACTAAAACTGGTACACCTGCTTTAGAATCAAGCTTAATTGCCAGTTTTACCTCAAATTCATTCGGTTTAACAGCGTCACTCATTTGACTAATGCTTTGTATTACCTCTTTTGCACAACTGCGAGATAAATCCAAACCTCTGCCAAATACATCTTTTGCTGCCCTGACAACTCTCTCCCCACTATCTCGAAACACGTCATCATCGCCAGAAGGCGGAATTGTATCCACCTCAATATAGATATCTACTTTTTCTCCATCGATTACGCTTGTACTTTGAATAATCGGCACAAATAGCTCTCCGGTTACTATTAAACTGTAACTTTAAGAATAGTAGCATTACTGCTGTAAGTAGGGCTATGCCTCACATACGTGGTATTTCAATAATTGCTGCAATATTAACTCCAAGCACGGTAGAATGTGCTGTCCTGCCAAATTTTGGCTGTGCGTTCTTCAATAGCTGCTAGTTGTTTATTGCTCAGTTGCTCGAAAGCACGAGCTACTTTGACATTTTCTTCTAATTGCTTTACATCATCAGCAGAAATCACACAACAATGGACACCAGGCTGGGATAGGGTATAACCCATTGCTTGCTGCATTCCTGTTAAACCACCAGATTGGAATAACTTCCCGTAAGCAGGCACTTTCATAGCTATTACACCTACATTTTGTTGCCGAGCTAATGGTAAAACCAAGGATAAGTGCGGACGCGGATGGTGTTTGTCTGCCGCGTTTACCGGAATTAAGGTTGTGTGGAAAGGATAGCGACGCATAGCTTCAACTATTACCGAAGGTTCGTGATGTCCGGTAATACCAACAAACCTTACAATTTTCTGCTCTTTAGCCTCTTCTAGAGCTTTAATTCCACCATTCGCACTAAAGATTTTTTCGATATGTTCGGATGAAGCAACACTATGCAACTGCCACAAGTCCAGATAGTCTGTATTGAGACGTTTGAGAGATAGCTCTAATTCTCGCCACATCCCATCCCTATCTTTCTCATAAGTTTTACTGGCTAAAAATATCTTTGAACGGTGGGATGGCAGGACTTTTCCCAAATAAATTTCATTCAAACCATAGCTAGCGGCAGTATCAAAATAACGGATACCGAGTTCAAGCGCTCTTTCAATAATTGCCAAAGCATCACGTTCCCTATCCTCTTTATCAAGTGGTGTTTTTGTACTTGCACCTCCCAATCCCAACAACGGAACTTTTACCCCCGTGCGTCCCAACAATCTTTCTGGCATAGAAACTGGTGTTTTAGCAGCGTCGGAAGTATGGAATTGCAAGGTATCTGCTCCCACAATACTACCAGCAACAGCCATACTGGTAATTAAGAAATTGCGCCGCGTTTTTTTTTCAGTCATAAATTCTTTTACGAGGTTCTCTCGTCTGTCTTAATATTTGTTAATAAAAATAATTTAGGAAGTAAAAGTCCAGAACGTTAATTGATAGCATGTTTTGTTTTCATATCAGGCGCCAGTCGCTACAATGTTTATGCTAGCGCACATAAACCGGAACACTTCGGCTCTTAGAATGACAATCCAAAACTACACCCTACTGATGAATGGCACGCGCCTTTACGATATTATGGTGCGTGAAAGCACTTTAATATACGTTACATTGATTGGTTGTAATAGCGCAGATCGCACCCTACCTAATTTTATTGGCGCCTCTAAATGCGTAAAATAGCGACATTCCACCCTACTGATACTTCAACCTGTGGAATGAGTACCGAGTTAGTGTTTTAGTTTTATTATTTAGCAATAAATAGTGAAAAGCAGTTTATCTGTTTTTGAGGTTATGGACATTAGATACAGATGGAAAAACGGCGCCGCACCAAGTCGAGACCAAGCTGCACGTGAACAGCATTTGCTCGATGAAAGCCAATTCAGTAATGAACAAGATAAAAAAATTGCCGAAGAAACAGCCAGGAAAAAACTCGGTGTGCCTTTAGTAACAGATGATGAGGCGCGCTCAGTATTACCAAAAGCTGCTCCCCCAGATTCAGAAATACAATAAACATTTGTAGAGACGTTACATGTAACGTCTCTACGTCGTTTTCTGGAAATATGTGAATTAAACCAAAAATCTAAAAAATACGTACAAAGCTGAAGTGATTAATTGCAGCACCATCACCGGAATACCATAACGCAAAAACGTTTTGAATGAAATACGGCGCCCATGTTGTTCGGATACACCTGCTGCGACTATATTTGATGATGCTCCTACTAATGTACCATTACCTCCTAATGTGGCGCCGAACATCATTGCATAAAATAGAGGTAGTACTTCTGGAGGAAATTGTCCGTTAAAATTTGCTTGGAGAACTTCAGCAGGTGCCAATCCGACATTAACTACATACTGTTTAAGTAGGGGTACCATCGCTACCACTAACGGAATGTTAGGCACAACACTCGATAATAATCCAACGAAAAAGATTAAAAATATTGAGCCAAAAGCAGTATTTTTTCCTAGTATCGTTGCAAGTACTCCAGATAAGCTGTTAATTACTCCTGTTTTTTCTAATCCTCCAATCAAAACAAAAATACTCATAAAAAATATCAGTGTACTCCAGTCTACATCACGGAGAATATTATTCACTGAATCAATACGACTGTTATGAGCAAGCAACATTGCTAACGCGGCGCCTAAAAGAGCAACGGCAGCAGGTGAAATTGGTACAGGCAATCCTTCACCTATAACAAAAAATAATAAAACTAGAGCTACTATTAACCCTCCTAATGCTAAAACACGTGGGTGATTAATTTTGGGGTGTGGTAGTTCTTGTAAAGTATCAAGTTTTGTATTCCAAATTTTACGAAATAAAAATGGTAAGGTGGCAGTAACCGTCAAAATAGCAATTGCTCCACCGAAACTTAAGCGATATAAGTAATCGATAAAACTTAGATTTATGGCATCACCAACAATATATGTAGCTGGGTCTCCAACAATTGTTAAAAGTCCTGCACTGTTCGCAACAAATACTAGTAATAAAAGTAATGGTACAAAATTTACTCCTAATTCTTCCGCCATTGGAGGAATTAAAGGGGCCAACAACATGACTGTAGTTGCATTCGGTAATACAGCACAAATTGGAGTTGTAATTGCAACAATCCCTAGTAATAACCGCTTGCCTTCACCTTTGGCTAAAATTACTAGCTGCGTAGCTAAGTACTCAAAAATTTTAGTTGGTTCAAATGCACGAACTAAAACCATTACACCAAAAAATAATGCCAAAGTACCGTGACTGTTACCAATATAACCAACAGCGTCATTCAAAGTCATCACATTGGTAAATACAAGCAACAATGCACCTAATAAAGTTGCAATTGTCAAGTGTACCCACTCAGTCATAATTAAAAAAATAACGCACAAAAATGTGGTAATGCTAATCAACGCTTGCCAATTCTCCATCTAATACCCCTAATAAATACTACATCTATGAGCATCTCTCATAAGATGGTCTCATATTAGTAAAAAAAAACCACCTTGAATAGATGGTTGTTTTGCATTTTTTTAATTTTCATGATATCCTAAATTTGAACTAATCGTCAGCGGTAAAGTTTTGTTCAAGGAAATTAAGAGCATAGTTTCGCAGTTCGTAATACTCTTTTGAGCTTCGCATTTCAGGCAAATTTCTAGGATGAGAGAAGGGTACATCTAGAATTTCACCGATGTTAGCACTAGGTCCATTGGTCATTAGAACGATGCGGTCAGACATGTAGATAGCTTCATCGACATCATGAGTAATCATCATTACTGCTTGTTTGTTATTTTCCCAGATATCTAACACTTGACGCTGTAGTTTACCGCGCGTTAATGCATCCAGCGCGCCAAATGGTTCGTCCATTAACAACATTTTAGGGCGAATCGCTAATGCGCGCGCTATGCCTACACGCTGTTTCATCCCTCCCGATAGTTCATCAGGGTACTTATCAGCAGCAGCAGTCAAATTTACCATTGACAAATGCTCGTTAACAATACTGACTTTCTCAGCACGATTGGCATTTTTTAATACCTCATCGATTGCTAAACGGATGTTCTCCCGCACCGTTAACCAAGGTAATAACGAGTATTGCTGAAATACCATCATCCTCTCGGCGCCGGGTTTACGAATCTCTTTACCATCGAGTAGCACCTTTCCGGAGGTCGCTTTTTCTAAACCTGCCACAATTTTAATGAGTGTAGATTTACCACATCCAGAATGCCCAACTACAGAAATATATTCATTCTCGCCAACCGTGAGATTGACATTATCTAGAACTACAAACTCACTGCCATCTTGCTTGCGATACGACTTACGCAAATTAACAACTTCCAAAAATTCACGACTATTCAAATTTGACTCCTGGTAACTTGTGTTCGTAATGGTAGATTTCATTTTATACCTCTAAGTATGGGGAAAGGGTAGCAGTAGAGACGCGATTAATCGCGTCTCTACGACATGAAAAATGTTTGAGGAGCATTTGCACGAATTTTAAAACTTTTGAGATAGCCCACAGGGTCACTAGGGTCAAATGCTTTTTTGTCAATAAAAGCTTCAGCAGGTTCAACTTTGTAATCTTCTTTGGGAGATTGAATGCCCAGTTCTGCTGCAATTTCACGATACAGGTCTGTTCGCCATGCTTTGCGTGCTAGCTGTTCGGCATTTTTGGGAAACTCTTTATTCTGTCCCCATCTTGTTGCTTGCGTCATCAGCCATAAACTTTCAGACTGCCACAAAAATGTTGAATGGTCATTGGGTATACGAGCTAAATTTGGTGGTAAATCAAAGAATATTGTTGTTTCTGGTGATGATACTACTCGCTTCTTTCCATCAAAACCGCCATAATCATATTCTCCGACGATTGCCGGACGAGTCAACTTTGGTTTGGCACCTGTAAAGGAACGATTAGAGATAATTTTGGCAACTTCTTCACGGTTTTTGGGATTGCTACAGTACTGACAAGCTTCAATCATTGCCTTAACTAATGAGCGATAGGTTTTAGGGTTTTCTGTGATGAAAGATTCCATCACTGCAAGTAACCTATCAGGGTGTCCTTCCCATATTTCGCGTCCTTGGGCAAAGGTAAAACCGATACCATCGTTACCAGTAATCGCTCGTGTATTCCAAGGCTCTGCGACCATATAACCTTGCATTGCCCCAATCCGCATATTGACCACCATCTGCGGTGGAGGAATTATCACAATCCTAAATTCCTTATCAGGCACCACTCCTGCTGCGGCTGCTAAGTAACGAACAAAGTATTCATATATTGCAGAACTGAGTACAACCGCCCACACACGGTTTTCTCGAGGTAGTTTCTCGAAATAATTACGAAAATCGCGTCCAAAAGCTTCCAAATCTCCGTTGTAATCAAGCCAAGGTCGCAACCCAGATTCCCACATCGCCTTATTCATAGTTAAGGCATTACCATGACGGTGAATCGTCATCGCTGCACATAATGGGGCATGACGGGCACCTTCAGCACCTGTACGAGCGTTTGTTACTGCACCGCATACTACAGGTGCAGCATCTAAGCGTCCAAAAATAACTCCATCTCGCGACGTGCCCCAGCTAGCTTCACGATTGAGGGTTACATTCAATCCATACTTGCGGAAAAATCCTTTTTCCCACGCAATAGCAAATGGCGCACAATCGTTTACTGGTACATAACCCACAGTTAAGTTAGGTTTTTCGAGAGTTTTGGGGTTGACAACCTGTTCAATTTCTAATGCCTGCTTCGATAAACCGCGTGGCGACCGGTTCGCGTTGACAGCGCATGAAGACAGCACGCTAGTCGCTGCGGTTGCTCCTATACCTTGGATAAAATGGCGCCGCGTCCAATTATTATTTGTGTTACTCATCGTCTTACTAGAATGTATGGGTCACAAGAAAAGATCTATTTACGATGGGTAACAAACTCTTGGAGTTTGCCAACAGCGTAATCGAGTAATAGTCCAGTCAAACCTATTACAAACACTGCCAGAAAAACTGAGTTTAAGTTAAGCCGACTCCACTCGTCCCACACAAAAAACCCAATACCCACACCACCTGTTAACATTTCTACTGCCACAATTACAAGCCAAGCGATCCCCAAGCTGATTCGTAAACCCGTAAAAATATAAGGCAGACTTGCAGGTAGGATGATTTTGATGATTCGGCGCCAACGTGGCATTTCTATAACTCGCGCGACATCTATATAGTCTTTGGGAACACTCGACACTCCCAAAGCTGTATTAATAATAGTAGGCCAAAGCGAAGTAATGAAAATTACGAAAATCGCTGATGGGTCTGCAAGATTGAAAATAGCTAAAGCAATTGGTAGCCAAGCTAAAGGTGATACAGGTTTAAAGATTTGTATGACAGGATTAAGTGCCATCATTGCTTGCTTAGACATACCAACTAGAAACCCTATGGGAATAGCAACTAAGGCGCCTAAGCCAAATCCAATCAACACCCGACGTAAACTAGCTATCAGCAACCAACCAATCCCCAAGTTACCAGGTCCCCGTTCAAAAAACGGATTCATTATATAGTCAAGATTTGCAACTAGTGCCTCTGCTGGAGTTGGCATTAGTTGAGGATTTAGAATTGCAATTAGCCACCATAACAAAATTACCCCCAAAAAGCCCAAACAAGGCAGCAGAAAACTATCACGCAAAATAAAGGGTTTTGAACGGCGCCATACTGCCTGTCCAGCAACAGCTACAATTGCTGCTAAATTTAATTGAAATATCACAGAGTAACCTCAACAGATTTTAGTAGGTACACAAAATCCGAGCAGTACCAGCCGAGGATACCTGATTAAGATTGCAACAAAAATATAATATAGTGCTATCCTTTCAGTTTCCTCTCAATGCCTACGAAGTTAGCTGACGGGCTAGAGTTGAGAGATACTCCTCTTTTATTAAGTTATCAGTTAGAAGTTATCAGTTAGGAGTTTAATTCTTACTCATAACTCATAACTCTTAACTCCTAACTTTAAAAAGATACGCCCCAAAAGTGGTTCCTCCGTTCCGACAATTTTTGATTATATACACTTAGTATTAACAAGTATAATTTTTATTGCCGAATTAGGCTGACTTACTCTAACATAATTGTAACATCAATACTACTGTATATCTATCTTTCTTTAGGATTAGCATTATTTATGACTGTACTGCTCTTAATTCACATTAACTTAGTTAAACACACTTATAATTACTCCTTAAGATAGATAAAATATATTGTATTTCCTGCTATAGACAGTTACATGACTAAAATAATTGCAATAAAAATAATATTATTCCTAATTCTTAAGAATAAATAATGAATGTTAGTGAGCTATTGCTAGAAAAGACCGACGCAATTACAAATGAGTGGCTGGCAGAAGTCCGCAAGGACAGACAGATCACTAGTACTGACAATTTGCGTTCGAGCGCTATAATTGACCATCTTCCTGACGTACTCAAGGCGATGTCAAATGTACTAGTCGAGTCTCACGACGATGATATTCAAACGATTGTCAAAGCTAGCTTACAACATGGTGTTCTTAGAGCAAGACAAGGATATGACCCATCAGAAATTGCAAGAGAATATCATTTATTAAAAGCAGTAATATTTGATACGATAGAAAAAGATTTACTAAGTATAAAGACTGTAAAAGCGATTCGCGCGATACGAATAATTGATGCAGTAATAGATGAAGCTGTAGCTCAA
Source organism: Calothrix sp. FI2-JRJ7 (assembly GCA_019359675.1). GTDB lineage: Bacteria > Cyanobacteriota > Cyanobacteriia > Cyanobacteriales > Nostocaceae > Dulcicalothrix. Next base: position 31,209 of record JAHHGX010000018.1, on the reverse strand, counting down.
TGTTTCAAGAGTTACGTAAGCGAGCGGTTACATGAATTACAACAGTTGCAAAGTCAACTTAAATTAAATAACGAAGAATTGAATCGTTTAGTACGTGCAAATCAAGACAATGTTTCATTTTTAGCACACGAATTAAAAAATCCCTTAACTTCTATAATTGGGTATTCAGATTTATTTTTGCGTGTACAGCAACAACCACCCGAAGTTAGAGAAAAGTATAACAATTTAGCGCATATTGAGCATATCCTAAACAATGGAAGGCAACTACTTCGCCTTATCAACAACGTATTAGAGATTTCGCGCTTTGACGCTGGAAAACTGAAAGTAAAAACTGCACCTACAAACGTGTGCAAAGTTATTAAAAACGTCCACGAAATGATGGAATTTCTCGCACGTACTAAAAATCTGACAATAACAGTAGATTGTAAGGCACCAATCGAAGTTATTACAGACTCATTACAATTACAACAAATAGTTACCAATTTAGTAAGCAACGCAATTCACTACACTGAATCAGGAAGTATAAAAATTAACTGTTCACAGTTAGACAGTGAAAAATGGAGATTAGCAATAATTGACACTGGAATAGGAATAAGTAAAGAAGACCAAACAAAAATATTTGAACCATATTACCGCGTTAACCGCGAAGATAAATCGTACCCTCCCAACAGTACCGGATTAGGGCTAGCGATTGTAACAAGGCTAGTAGAACTACTGCAAGGAAAAATAGCAGTTACATCCGAAATCAACAAAGGCTCAACCTTTGAAGTCACATTTCCCATTAAAATATTGGATACGTAACGTTATAGTTAGTAAGGAACTATCGTGATTATTGTGTATGATTACCACAGTATCGGCGCCTGAAGCAGTATTAGAGCAACTAAAGTGGCGTTATGCAACCAAAAAATTTGACGCTAATAAAAAAATCCCGTCGGATGTCTGGAAAGTACTAGAACAAAGCATGGTACTGGCGCCGTCATCTTTTGGATTACAGCCTTGGAAATTTTTTGTAGTCAACAACCAAGAAATACGTCAGCAGCTGTTACCACACTCTTGGGGACAAGCGCAAGTAGTAGACGCATCACATCTAGTAGTATTTGCGATTAAAAAAGATATCGACGCAGCATATGTAGACCGTTACATCGCGCGGATGGCAGAAGTTCAACAAGTACCCGTAGAAAACTTAGCAAAATTTGCTGGAGTAGTAAAAGGGTTTATGGAGAAACCACCATATCCTCTTGATTTAAACCAGTGGTCAACCCGACAAGTTTACATCGCTCTGGGGCAATTTATGACCACCGCAGCATTACTGGGTATCGACACCTGCCCAATGGAAGGATTTGTGCCTTCAAAATACGACGAGGTACTAGGATTACCAGAACAAGGGTACGCTGCTGTTGTAGTGTGTCCTGCTGGGTATCGTTCTGCTGAAGATAAAAGTGCAGAAAGACCTAAAATTAGATTCGACACACAAGATGTCGTGCAATATATAGATTAATATTAATCAAAATGTAGAGACGTGATTAATCACGTCTCTACAATGTTTCTAAAATCTTATTAATCTTTATAACCCATCCCAACATGGATAGCAAATGCGGCGCCTACTCCCCCACCCAATCCTGTTGTCATTCCCTTAACGGTTCTATATAACGTATCTTCTGTTAAACATTGACTAATATTATTATCGTCACAACTAGGCTTATTCGTAAAACCTGATACTCCACCCACTACTAACCCTGCCATCGCACAGCAAGTTACAAATAAAAGAAGACGTTTTTCACTTTGATTTACAGTCATTGGCTACTCTAACTTTGTATTGTTAACTACATGTGACACAGAGACGGCGCCTGAGAATCATAAAAATAATTACAGGAACACGATAAATTCAGTCGATAGATAGATGCCTCTTAAAAGCACCTCTATTAGTTATAACGGCACATACGACACATTAGCAACTAATGGTGCTCCTTATTTTTGTAAAAACCTTGACAAAATTTTAGGAAAACTTCATATACAGCATGTAGATACGAAATGTCAATCGCCAAAAACGGTTATATTTCTACAATATGCTTAATTTTTCCTCTAAAAACGCAATTAAACTAGCAACAGTCATTAGTCCGCTAGTAATTATAGGGTGTTTTGGAAGCCAAGCAGCTTTGGCAGGTGGTTCGCGCGCGTTTTACTGCTTCTTTGACATTTCGTTTAAAATCATGGTCTTGGACAAAATCTTAATTGTAAATCAAATAATTGTAGAGACGGAATTAAATACGGTCTCTACGAAAATTTTAAAATCAAACAAAATAAGTTTACTTAGCTAGTAGCTGAATAACTTTTGGTTCAGAATGGCGTGTTTTTCGATGGTAAGCAGTGATTGTGGAGTGAGATGGCGCCTGATTTAATTGACTGTAGAGCTTACTTAGCTTTAAAGCAACACTATGCCAAAGCTGTTGACGTGAAAAATGGCGCCCAACAAAGCCAAAGTGTTCGACCTCTGTGCCACAAGGAATAATTTCAACATTTCCGCGCGTTGAAACGAGTTGACGCAGATGCTCTTGTTCTTGAGGACTCGTAGCAATTATCCGCTCGGCTGTTTCTAAACAAGCTTTTTCAACCTCTAATCGAGCCGTCGCAATTGGTGATATATCAGATATAGTACGATACTTTACTGCTCCGAGCGAGTGATAAGTATGAACTTGAATCAAAGGTTGAAATTGCTTTAGCTGCATTCCTACCCAAGCCGATAACCAGTAGTTTGTATGAACAATTGGGTATTGATAATCTTCTTGCACCTGAAACTTAAGAAATTCTTCGATGAATTCAGGTAAATAATCAAATAAAGAATCTCGTCCTAAAAATTCTTCTGGACCTGCTTTTAACCGAATGGTTCGGCAATTTGGGGTGTGCTGTACAATGTTAAGTTGGTTAAGTTGATTAGAACAACTTCGACGAGTAAACATATCCACTTGCCATCCGAGTTGAGCTAGAGCTTGCCCAACATGCAATACATAAACATTTTGACCACCAGCTTCTTCTTGACCAATCTCTGCGGCTGGGTCTCCATCAACGGAAATCAATGCAATACGGCGTTTCTGAGGTAGAAGCATAGTTAAATTAGATTATGAGTGTGTTGAGGAGCGGTTTACTTGAACAGGAATTTTTCGTTTATTCAGTTTCGCTGATTAAAAGGAATTTGTTCAAAGCTGTCCATCGACATCGATGCTTTAACAAGACGCATCAATGCATCCAAATCTAATGGTGAATAATTTCCTTTCTGAATTCTTTGAGCTAGCTCGCTACTGATTTGAATCGTTAATTTCATCTTCTTGACTCCGGGATGCGGGTTTTCGCCTAACATCAAAACTGCTTACAAGCACGTTGTCACATTCAAATGTACGCAATGGGAGAATCACCATTTGCATGTTTGACAGCAAACTATGATAGTAGACACTTAGGACAAAGCCTAACTATAATCATCTACCCCTTGGAACCAAGAGCAAGTACAACGAAGCGAGCAAATACCAGCCAAGGATACCGACGGAATCAGATGTTTTTTTTTAAACCTGATACCCATGTCTCCTCTCAATGCTGACGAAGTTAGCTGACGGGCTAGGACTGAGAGATGTCCCCTCTACTGGCTTCTTACTTAAAAAACCAAATAGAAATACGCCCCTAAAATGGTTCCTCCGCTCCATATTTCACCTTCCACACAGTGGTAAGTAAATCAATGGATTAAGCTGACTGATGTTATTGCAAGTAACATAACTCAACTTGATTTATCACGTCAACCCATCTACGGAGAGAAATTATACTTATTTTCTATCGTTGACTCAGATAAAAATCACTCTTCTTTGGGTGGGTTTACGTAGCATAGAGCGGAGTCAGGCAGGACACCGCGAGTCTACGTAGAAATATTGGCAACGGATAAAACGGATGTAACGGATAGTTATTTTAAATAGTAGGGTGCGTGAAGGCTACAAAATGTGAAAACGAAGCACAGTACTGGAAACCTTCACGCACCATACTTTTGTTTGTAAAGATTAACTTATCCGTTACCTTTAACTATAAACAAATTACGATTCTTTAACTCAATTAAGAAATCTAGAATAAGTTTACTAATCACTTCTTGGTTCTCATTACATACCTGAATAGTATTCTCTATTTCTTGATGTAAAAAACTACCAATAGTTTGCCAAGTTGTAGAAGCAATGACTAATGACTCTAAAATTTGCTTAATATCTTCATACAAATGTAAAGTAGAATCAATACATCCTAACTTCAAAGGTAAAGGATTATTTTTTATATAGCTGCCAACACTAGCAGCAGTTTTATCTATCTCAAATATCTTAGACCGTTCTCTTGGCGCCCATGCTGAATAAATATCAGATTTAGATAAAAATAGCACATAAGGTTTTTTCGAGATACCAGTCTTTTGCTTCCATATAGCGTGTAGAAACAAATATTTATAAGTTTGGTCAAGAGAAAACTTATGATTAATTTTTGTTTCAATAAAAATACGAGATGTATGTCGGAAAAGCAAAAAATTTATGCGTGCGCTGGAAAGGTAAGAGGCATCATCGATTTTATCAGCTACAGAAGCAAAAGAAAAAGCTATTCAACATTTATTACGAATTAGTACCCGAATCAAAACTTGATACTATAGAGCAAAAACGTATAGAACAGTATAATCCGTTACTTAACAGAACACAAGTTAAAGCCAAAAAACTACACCCAACAGAGACGCTACTGCGGGAAACATTACACACTATTGCACCATACTGTTTTGTGCTAGGTGTGGAACCTCCAAGAAAGCTAGACTCTAAGTTTATTGAAGATTCTATCTCTTGGGGAGATAATTGGAGAGTTCAGAAAACGGTATTATCTTTGAATGTTATACATATACAGCAGATTGCGAGTAAATGAGGTACACCAATATTTGTCGTATAAATAGGTAAAATAGAAACTCTACCTAATTTGATTAATTACTAACATTTTAGACATTTTTCAATTACTGTACCTCACCAACCTGCAATCTGCTGTATGTATCAACTTACAGGAATTAAATACAATTTTTAATAATTCAATGCACGCCTTTCGCTTCGCAAAAAATCTTTTTAAGAAGCGTCTTAATTATTCAGATAACTGGAACTGTAAAGGAAATAGAAAAAACGAACTTTCAACAGGTAGAATTTTTTTAAGAAGGTTATTAGTTAATGGGTATGCAATAGAAACTTAATCACTTTTAAGCTAGTGGTCAATGTCATTAATTCTGAGAATAGGCACCGTGCGCTTCAACTTTCTTAACTCTCATCTCTGTGCCCTAAAAGCCTCTGTGGTAAAAATATTTACTACCAAATTTAATGACACGGATTAATAGCGGAGCGCTTCTTCATAGCGTGGTGTTACTCAACCAACATTATTATACTGTTCAGTCCATTTTAATGGACTTGCGCTATTAGCCTATGGCTTTGAGCCATAGGCGGGTTAGAAACGAAGCAAGAATTTACATTAACAAATAATATTGTGTTGGGTTCCGCAAAGCCTCCACCCAACCTACGCTAGAAACAGCTTGTATGCGGGATTATCATTTTCGTCCCAGTATGTGTAGCCGAGGGTGTCTAAAAATGCTTGCCATTCTTGCATTTCCTGTGGTGGTACTTGTATACCTACTACTATTTTGCTGTAATCTGAACCATTATTACGATAGTGGAAAACACTGATATTCCAGTTGGGACTCATTGAGCTAACGAATTTCATTAAGGCGCCTGGGCGTTCAGGAAATTCAAACCTATATAATAGTTCGTTGTGCGCTAATGGTGAACGTCCACCTACCATATGCCGTAAATGCAGCTTTGTAAATTCATCATCGGTTAAATCTAACGTAGGGAAACCGCAATTTTCAAAAGCTTCTACCATTTTGGCTCTATCTGCACGCTTTTGAATTTGCATCCCCACAAAAATATGGGCAATTTTCTCATCTGCAATACGATAATTAAACTCTGTTAAGTTACGTCTATCAATACATTCGCAGAATTTATGTAAACTTCCTGCTTGTTCAGGAATAGTTACTGCGAATATTGCCTCGCGTTGTTCTCCATATTCCGCACGTTCAGCAACAAAACGGAGACGGTCGAAGTTCATATTGGCGCCGCAAGCAATAGCAATTAAAGTTTGACCTTCAATTTGCTCGCGTTCTACATATGCTTTGGCACCTGCTATTGCTAAAGCACCCGCAGGTTCCACAATTGAGCGTGTATCTTCAAATACATCTTTAATAGCAGCACAAGTATCGTCAGTATTGACTAATATAATGTCGTCTACATATTCCTGACACAACCGAAACGTTTCTTCCCCAACTTCCCGCACAGCGACACCATCAGCAAATAACCCCACCTGCGACAACCGCACCCGCTTTCCAGCTTTTAAAGATTGGTTCATCGCATCTGCATCAACAGGTTCCACCCCAATAATCTTAATTTCTGGACGCAACCGTTTTATATAAGCAGCTACTCCCGATATCAACCCACCTCCACCAATTGCCACAAATATCGCGTGTATAGGTTGCTGATATTGTCGTAAAATCTCCATCCCAATCGTACCTTGCCCAGCTATTACATCTGGGTCATCAAAAGGATGAATAAATGTTAAGCCTTTTTCGGCTTCTAATTGTCGTGCATGAGCATAAGCATCATCATAAGTATCACCATGCAAAACAACTTCACCACCGCGCGCTTTCACAGCATTAACCTTTACTTGCGGAGTAGTTACAGGCATTACAATAATAGCCCGTGTTCCTAAATGACGGGCGCCGAGTGCCACACCTTGAGCATGATTTCCTGCCGATGCTGCGATTACACCTTGTGCTAACATATCCGGTGGTAAGTTCACCATCTTGTTATAGGCGCCACGCAACTTAAAAGAAAATACTGACTGCATATCCTCGCGTTTGAGGAGTAGCTTGTTGTTGAGACGTACAGAAAGATTAGAAGCTAAATCAAGGGGTGTTTCTTGAGCTACATCATACACACGGGCAGTCAGAATTTGTACCAGATAGTCGCAAAGCATGGGTGTGAGGCAGGTAAATGCATTCTTAAGGATAAATCATTATTCTACGACACTTATGTACCTTAAATATTACCTGGTTTCAGCCAGCTAAATAATTCTCCAACACTCAGCCTTAAATCTGTAATAAAATCAGGAGCAGGGAGTAATAAATCTGGTTCTTGTAAAAAAATAGGCTGTTGAGACTGGGGATAAGCAATAACAGATTTTTCCTCCGGGTCAACTAACCACCCCATCTGACAACCAGCTTTGAGACAGTGCAATATATTATTTATAACTTTTGTTTGACTTTGGTCTGGTGAAAGAATTTCAATTGTCCAATCTGGATGAGAAGAGAAAATATTTGCAATATCACCCTCTTCATCCAAAGGAATACGGTTCCAGGTAAAAATAGCAACATCGGGCACAATGGAGCGTCCACCAAAAATACATCGTAGTTCTGGCAGTGCTAAAGCAATTTTCTGTTTTTCGCCAATATCATTAACTACCGTAACAAAACGACCCTGTAATTTACTATGTTTTCCTCTTGGCATAGGCTTTTGGATGACTTGACCGTTTACGTACTCACTAGCGGGTTTAGTTTCAGGTAATTGTAAAAATTCTGCTAGCGTTAATGCTTTAGCTTCAGTTTGCACCATAGTATCAAAGTTTTAAGCTAAATTATATATTTATTGTTGCAAGTTTTTTACATGGTAGCAAAGAAAAGATAGCTTGACTAAAAGCAGAACTAGCAATGGCAAATGATTGGGATGACGTATTAGTAGAGCAAGAAGTAACTTATAGTTTAGAAGTTAATGGCAAACTGTTTTTAATTGAAGATGTACCTGCGCGAGTTCATCTTAATACTGGCGAGTAATTTTATGCTCCACACATATTAGAACGGTTGCAGCAGATTATATAGAACTCAGACAAATCTTTTCGCGCAGGGCAACACACGTTTATACATTAGGTGTATAATACGTAATTTTATTATGGCGCCAATATTACAGTACTGCGTTGACCTTTACTTGTGGGAAGTTACAGGCATCACAATAATAGCACGTGTTCTTGAGTGATGGGCGCCAAGTGCCACACTTTCAGCATGATTATGACCGTCAAATCTCAGTAAAAAATAACTTTAATTTCTAATGCAGACCTAGACAAGCTGTTACAAGCAATAAATATATTGACCTAATTTTGATAATCATTATTTAAATGTGGATTTTACGTACAAAAATATAATTTTTAATAAAATTATGAAATAGCTTTATATAGTTATGGCTAAATACTCTAAAAACAAATTAAGTAATTTATATGTTGTCATTGATTTGTAGTTATAGTTAGCATGATGACGGTTGAAGATAAATACAAAACTGCCAACGATTTAAAAAAATGAAAAATAACTTGATGCCAACAATTGTTCGCTATGTATTAGGAACTGCTATTGGGTTTGCAACTCTTGTCTCAATGATGGGAGTTTCGCTAGCGCAAGCTTTGACAATTAACTCTCCTAACGGAAAAGATTTATCAAACGTTGTTCTTTACATTCAAACTTCTTCAGGTATCACCAAGGTTAAAATTGATAATTTCTCTGCTGGAGCAAGCACAACAACATATAACCCAACAAGTATTTTACAAAAATATCCAGGCTCTCAACTTATTGCTTATACTGTCAAAGCAGGTAACAATAAATCTGACAACATGGGACCTGGAGAAGGTCAATTGTTTATTTTAACTTCATCATATCAACAGAATCAGCTTCCTAAAGGCGCCGCTTCGTCTACCTTTGAGTATACAGAAGTCTTAAAACTAGCTCAAACCCAAACTGTAACTACACCGACACAAACTACTCAACAATCTGGAAGTAATCCACCTGTAGCTGAAACCCAAAATTCAACTACACCGACACAAACTACTCAACAATCTGGAAGTAATCCACCTGTAGCTGAAACCCAAACTTCAACTACACCGACACAAACTACCCAACAATCTGAAAGTAATCCACCTGTAGCTGAAACCCAAACTTCAACTACACCGACACAAACTACCCAACAATCTGAAAGTAATCCACCTGTAGCTGAAACCCAAAATTCAACTACACCGACACAAACTACCCAACAATCTGAAAGTAATCCACCTGTAGCTGAAACCCAAACTTCAACTACACCGACACAAACTACCCAACAATCTGAAAGTAATCCACCTGTAGCTGAAACCCAAACAGCAACTGCACCGACACAAACTACTCAACAATCTGAAAGTAATCCACCTGTAGCTCAAACCCAAACAGCAACTGCATCGACACAAACTACTCAACAATCTGAAAGTAATCCACCTGTAGCTCAAACCCAAACAGCAGCTACAAATGTTCAACTACCATTAGAAACTAAAAACGCGGTGACAGTGCCAGAGCCTGGAACTGTAGCAGCACTTGGAATATTTGGCTTAGGTTTCATATTAAAGAACAAGAAAAAGCTTAATCTTTAAGTTTTTTAACAATGTAAACTCATTTTAATGCATCTACCATCTTAAAGACTTTGATTTACATTACATCAGATGATTTTTAGTTATAAAATTCATTACTACCCAGTTAATGTAAATCACAGTTGTAAAGACACCTTGATTCCAAGGTGTCTCAAACTTCAATATAATAAAACTCTTGCACTTTATGATGTTAAACCCAGAAGAATCTTTTCGTCCAATCAAAACACCTGTTTATAATTTTGGTGCATGATACGTAGTTTTATGGCAGCAACATTATACTACCTAATTTTAAATATTATACAATTGCATGGTTAACTATCAAGTTAGTAACTGTATAGTTGATGTATAGATATAATCATAAAACTTAAAATGTTGTTTTTTACAATATAGCATTCCTAGATATTTGACAAATAATGCGTGACATGCTGATCCCGTGTATTTAGGTAATATAAAGTCGGTGCCTACATTATGTTGAATAAGCTTAAATGCAATCTTAATAAGGATTTTTAAATGTAGGGTGGGTGGCGCCAGGGATGGTTAAATGATTCTTGTGGGATGGGTGTCCTCGCCATTGGCGTGCCCGTTAAGGCTGGTGCCCATATGTAAAGCCACCTTTGGGCATTAGTCCTGTGTCGCCTGCGAACAGCTTTAATAAGACCCATTGACCGATGATGTTCCATCAACCAAGGTATAAGTTGTAACTCTGAATTTTGTAATTGCGCGCGGTTGAAAAAATATAAACTGCGGAAAACCATTTCAACAGAAATTTGTTAATTTAATTTTTGGGAATCTCTTAATGGAATTCTGCTATTAACATGGAGATTCTCAATTCCATTTATACCATTACCCCAACAGCCGAATCTAAATTGCGACAATATACTTTTTGCCCATATTCCTCTGATAACTCGTCTGATGCTACAGGGAAGCGCGTCAATGTCGCATGTTGCATATATTCCATGAACGGGCGCCTATACTTCTCATATATTTCAAAGCTCTCAGTTATTGCCTGCATATTGTCCCAATTATTATTTTGGGCAATTTTATGAATTTGGGTTGTAATTGCGAGTGCGTCTTCAAAACCTTGGTTGGCGCCTTGTGCCATGAAAGGAGGCATTCCGTGTGCTGCATCGCCTACTAATACGGTGCGTCCTAAACTCCATGTTAGTTCTGCTGCGTTGGAATGAGGTATTGCACGGTGAATATAGTAAGGACGCTGTTGCATGTTGGCAGGAGAAGATAAACGCACTAGTTGTTTTAATTCTTCTGGAAAGCCTGCTTTTTCTAATTCTTGGAAAGCTATTTCTATTAATGCGTTTTCAGATGCATTTTGTATTGCTTCTAAGCGTAAGGCTATGTGTAATATATATCCAATACTACCTCTACGAAATAACATTAACCTTGGGTTTTCTGTTGAAGTATTATGTACTGCGTGATTACCTATTGTTAAAATTGATGCTTCACTAAAATATTTTTCTTCGAGTTGTGTATGTAGTTGTGATGGTATTTCAATGTCACGACAGAATATAGCAGCATATTTGGAATATTCAGGTTGTGCAAAGGCAGAATGTGAAGTATCTTGGTAAATTACTTTACGAACTGTAGAATTGATTCCATCTGCTGCAACTACTAGTTTTGCTTGAAAAGATTTTGTTTCAAATTGTTGTGTTGGCGCCTCTACATCTTTCTCTTCTTCCCAATACGCATAAGGGTTATTATTTACACTAGCATCAGATACGCTGTCTATTCGCACACAGTTATTTTCTGATTTTTCTTCAATATTTACGCAGCGATTATTAATTTTTACGATGTTTTCAGGTAGTAACTCTCTTAAACAAGTTTGTAAATCATACCAACTTACAGAAACACGTCCTTCTCCATATTTTTCAAACCAGTCATCAAAACTTAAATGGGTTGAATATACGTTTTTTCCTTGTAAATCTTTATAAAGCCATACAGGTGATGGTTTCTGAGGTTGATTTTGTGGTATAGCTATGTTTTTGACGGCTTCGTAAGCGTTAGGATTAATATACTTAATGGCTTTTAAACCATTTGGTAAAAGGTCTACTACTTGACCAACTTTTCTAAACGCGCGCGTTTGGTCGATAACTAAAATATTTTCAATTCCACGCTGACGTAAACCAAGCGCTGTTGCTAGTCCAACTGGTCCGGCGCCAACTATCACAACATCATAAATTTTCATATACGTTGCTAAAAAATTGTTGTGCATAAGTATATTTGTATGGTGGGCAATGCCCACCCTACTTCTGATTTGTGAACCAATGGTTCACAAATTGATGTAAACTTTAACCAACAACGAAGTTGACTAATTTACCAGGTACAACAATTACCTTCTTTATCTCTTTGCCTTCGAGATGACGCTGTGCTACTTCAGAGTCACGTGCGTATTGTTCTAAACCAGCTTTATCTAAAGTGGCAGGCGCCTGTAAGTCTCCGCGTTTTTTGCCGTTGATTTGAATTACTAAGGTAATTTCATCTACAACTAAGGCTTCTGGTTCAAATTTTAACCATGAGTGAATATGAACTGATTCTTTATTGCCTAATTGATGCCATAATTCGTCAGCGATGTGAGGAGCAAACGGCGCCAATAACACAATTAAAGTGTTTATACCTTCGGCAAATACAGGTGAGTTTTTACAGTCCGCATCTGCAAGCGCATTACTCAATTTCATTAACTCAGAGATTGCAGTATTAAATTGATACCCACCTTCGATGTCTTCTGTAATTTCCTTAATAGCAATATGAATTGCCCGTCTTAAGTCTTTCTCTGATTTGGTTAATTCGTTTTTATTGACTTGTTTTTTGGTGTTACCAGCAGCGATAAACTCTGTAGCAAGGCGCCATACCCTATTTAAGAAACGAAATTGTCCTTCAACATCCGCTTCGTCCCATTCCAAATCTTTTTCTGGTGGTGCTTTGAACAATATAAACATGCGCGCGGTGTCAATACCATATTTGGCGATGACATCTTCTGGCGCCACACCGTTTCCTTTAGATTTGGACATGGTAGCGTAAACAAGCTGTAAAGGTTCGCCTGTTTTGGGGTCGCGAGGGTCTGCTGCATTAACTAAACTCGTAGGAACCCACTTATCTTTATCTGATTTATTGGGGTTCATATAAGTTAAACCTTGTACCATTCCTTGAGTTAACAATCTTTGGAAGGGTTCGTCAAAGTTTAATAAACCTCTATCGCGCAATACTTTAGTAAAAAACCGCGAGTACAACAAGTGTAAAATCGCATGTTCTATACCACCTACATATTGGTCAACGGGCATAAAATCGTTGACTCTACCAGGCTCAAATATTTTGTTCTCGTTTTTGGCATCGGTAAACCGTAAAAAATACCACGATGAATCAATAAAAGTATCCATCGTATCGGTTTCTCTTTGTGCTGGTGTACCACAACTTGGACAAGGTACATTTTTCCAACTTTCCAAAGAAGCTAATGGCGAACCACCTCGCCCTGTTAACTCAACATTATCAGGCAACTGTACAGGCAAATCAGCATCGGGAACTGGAACGGTGCCGCAGTTGGGACAGTGAATAATAGGTATAGGGGCGCCCCAGTAACGCTGACGCGAAATTAACCAATCACGTAAACGATATTGAATACGCGCTTTACCATAACCTTGTTTTTCTGCATACTCAACTATCGCTTTCTTAGCATCACCCGAAGCCATGCCATCAAATTGCTGTGAATTTACCAACACCCCAGCTTCAGTATAAGCAGCTTTTAATTCAGTTTCTGTTTCACCATCAGCAACAATTACAACTTTAATTGCCAAATTTTGGTCTTTAGCGAATTTAAAATCGCGTACATCATGTGCAGGTACACCCATTACGGCGCCTGTACCGTACTCATACAATACATAATCAGCAATCCAAATAGGAATTTCCTCTTCTGTAAATGGATTAATTGCCTTACCACCTGTAGATATACCGCGTTTAGGTTTATCTTCAGCAGTACGTTCCATCTCGCTTTGGTTGCTAACTTCCTGTACGAATGCTTCAACTGCTGCTTTTTGTTCTTTTGTTGTAACTTTCTCTGTTAATGGATGTTCTGGCGCCAACACTACATAGCTAACACCGTAAACTGTATCAGGACGTGTTGTATATACAGCTATTTTTTCATTGCTTCCAACTACGGGAAACTCTAAATAGGCACCTGTAGATTTACCTATCCAGTTAGCCTGCATTAATTTGACACGCTCGGGCCATCCTGGCAATTTATCAAGGTCGTTCAATAACTGCTCGGCATAATCGGTAATCTTTAAAAACCACTGCCGTAATAATTTTCGCTCAACAATGGCGCCGCTACGCCACGAACGTCCATCGATAACTTGTTCGTTTGCTATTACAGTTTGGTCTACAGGGTCCCAATTTACCGCAGCTTCTCTTTGATAAGCCAAACCTGCCTCAAAAAACTGTAAGAAAATCCACTGCGTCCATCTATAATAATCGGGCGAACAAGTAGCAACTTCACAGTCCCAGTCAATTGAATAACCGAGACGCTTTAACTGTTGCCGCATTTGTTCAATATTTTGATAAGTCCACTTTGCCGGAGGAACACCCCTGTCAATAGCAGCATTTTCCGCAGGTAAACCAAAAGCATCCCAACCCATCGGATGTAGTACCCGATACCCTTGCATTCTTTTGAGGCGCGCGATAGCGTCAGTTATGGTGTAGTTGCGGACATGACCCATGTGCAAGCTTCCCGAAGGATACGGGAACATAGACAGCGCATAAAATTTTGGCTTGTCGCTATCGGTGACAGTCTTGTCTAAGCCAAGTTCAGTCCATGTGTTTTGCCATTTTTCCTCAATGTCTGCTGGGTTGTATCGAGACTCCACTGCTAATACTCCTAATGCGTTAATCTTATTAATCTTAGTTTCTGCTTAGTTATTGTGACATAGTATTTCATTTGTATTGACAGCAGAACCAGATACACGCCATATTTGAGTATTTATACTCTTGCCAAAAATATATTCACTTGAATCAAAATTTTAGCTGAATAGCTCTATTATTCAGTACGTTGATTTTCTCGTTGTAAAACTTTACGCAACCAAGGCGCGGGATTTCCTTTTACTGCTATTAATAATCTATCAAGGATAGAAGTAATTTTTTCTTGGTCTAATTCTGGTGTCATTGGTGTGATACCATTTTTTATTAGTTTTGCTGCGGGTACGGGGCCAATTGAGGTAGTATAAACTATTGTACAGTCATTAAGTGCATCAATTACAGTTGCTATATCGGAATCACTCTCACCTTTATTTACCCTCAATATATTATCTTTATTTTTATAACCATATTGGGTTGTTTCAGGTTGCTTTTCTACGCAAATAGTATCTAAAAAATGATACCCAGATTTTGATATTTCGTAGATATCAAATTTTTCGGCACTCCCAAAGTCGGAGTTTATATTGACTTTATCTGTTGTGGCGAAGGCAATTTTCATTTTTTGCTATCTTATGAGGATGGTATATAGCTATTAAAATTTTCCAATTTATCACACTTCTACAAAAATTATCATAAATAATTATTTATGTTAACCGCGAAATTACATAATATTATTCTAGAGTTGAGGCGCCAATCTCTCTTTCTCTGCGTAGAGACGCGATCAATCGCGTCTCTGTGGTAAAAATATTTAGTAGATTTGTTATTTTGGTTGGGTTATGCAAAGCCGGAACCCAACCTACAATCTATTAATTGTTTGTGACAGATATTCAACTGGCACTTTTTCTGGTTCTGCTATTAAATTACTGAGGGTTAATTGTGATTAAAGTGTTTGTTTATGGAACTCTCAAACCGGGTGAAGAAAATTATACAAAATATTGTGCGGACAGGGTTATTGATACCCTGCCCGCTTTTACAATGGGTAAGCTTTATTCCCTTCCACAGGGGTATCCGGCAATGACGCTGGGAAATAGTCCTGTTTGGGGTTATATGCTCTCTTTTGCTGATTCAGATATTTTGGCTGAACTTGATGAGCTTGAGGACTATCACCCCTCTCGACAAAGTTCAGAAAATCTCTATAACCGTCGATACATTAATATATTTAGTCAAGACCACACAAATACCACTCCTGGGCGCCCGCAACGCATCGGTGAAGTTTGGGCTTATCTTATGGAAGAAAAGCTTGTTCACCAATTGGGCGGAACGTTACAGGATGATGGTTTATGGAGTGCTTCCAAACAATAAATTCTCCTAATATAGGCTTTAATTATCAGCTTTAGTTAATTAATAAGCTTTTAATATAATCCATTTTCGGCGTCGGGTGTTTGCCGCTGCCTTTCAACTGGATTTGGCGCCACTTCTGTTTTAGGAATTGGAAATATTGGCTGGTTAAGGGCAACCATCAGTGTTTTAGACGAAGCATTGGGTTTGGTGGCAATAGGTTGTGATACGGGCTGCGATGCAAATTGAATAACTCTTGAATCGCCAGAGAATATCCCTGATAAGGCACCGAAAGCACAAGCTGCAATTGCAGCTCCCCCAAACAATCCTGCTAATTTTAGACGCCGACGCTTTAGTTTACCTAAAACCTGCTCAACTGTTTCTTCAACTGGCTGTTGCGACTCTGGGATTGGTAGAGTTCGCAAAGATTGCCGTAATTTTAACAGTCGAGTATAAAGTGTTTTGACTGACTGGTCATTTACCAACCACTCTTCCACTTGCTTGCGTTCTGTTGCTGTTACCTCACCATCGAGGTATGCACTTAATAACTCGAAGCGGTCACGCTTCACCATATCCATAGCGCCCGTAAAATCATTGGTATGCTTTACATCCTCGGACGACAGGTTTTGATTTGCCTGCGACTGAGAACGGTCATTAAATTGCGAATTAGTATTCATATTAACACCATTACCAATTCAAACACGGGTAAATAAATCGGACAAAGGTGAGAAATTCTGGCTATTTCTTTCGGCAGAAGCACTCGATTAATCTCTAACTTTTTTTAATTTATTATACAATTCTGCCTCAAGTAATAATGGCTAACCATTACTACTTATGCATCAAGATAGCTTTGCAATTGTGATTGCAGCCTTGTACGAGCGCGCGCAATGCGAGATTTTACTGTACCTAAAGATACACCTGTAATCTCAGCAATTTCTTCGTAAGCCATGCCTTCAATTTCTCTAAGGACTATTGTAGTCCGGAATACTTCGGGCAGATCAGCGATTGCGTCACGTAATTGCTCGTAAAATTCACGAGTAGTTAATTCTTCTTCCGGACCTGGTGTATCACCAGCAATTTCCCAATCCATTTCGCCGTCTTCTACCGAGCGGGGAGCATCAAGCGACAGTGGACTAACAACCCGTTTACGCTTCCGTAACTCGTCATAAAACAAGTTCGTGGCAATTCGGCTCAACCAACCCCGGAATTTAGCGGGTTCTTGCAGCTTGCTGATATTGCGAAATACTCTTATCCAGACTTCTTGAGCTAAATCTGCTCTATCTGCCCAGTCAGGAGCTAGGTGGTATAAAACTCTCTCTACCTGAGATTGATAACGGCGCATTAGTTCCGCAAAGGCAGCACGTTCAGGGCGCAGTCCTTCTTGACAGCGTAATATCAAATCGTGGTTTGAGAGTTTGTCAGCTTGCACTTCCTTTTGTTCCGGAAGCCTGGTATCGATTTGCGACCAGGACACAGTAATCGATTGACTCATAGATCGTACTGGCTTTTTAACATCCCTATCTATTAGACATCCTAATCAGTCAGTTGTTCCTGGGGATAGTGACGGATTTTAGACTGTAACACCGATGTATCTAAATTGTGCCAATTTCATTTAATGTAAAAGATAACTCTTTGGCTATCTAGCACTTACATGTAAGAGGTTTCTTACATGTAAGTGTTATTGAGTGCATACAGAAATGATACTTACTTCGATGCAGCAGTTGTAACGTCATTCCGTCAGGAAGGCGCCTTTTATTAGGATGGTGTACATATACTCTGTGTCTCGAAGAGAAACCGGGCTTCTTATAAAGATTTTACTAAAAAATTTAATTCTTCATATAGAAGCCCGGTTTCTTTATGCCAGGACTTACGATATTGTCACAATTGGCATCTGGTGCGTGACGCTACAAGTTTTATCGCTACGTTAAAATTTCTTCATAGCGTCACACACCCTACGGTTGAATGGCACTTACAAAGAGCATTTTGAGGCGCCAATAAAATCGGGTAGGGTGCGTGAAAGCTATTACAACCAATCAATGTAACGTATATTAAAGTGCTTTCACGCACCATAATATCTACTGGTGCGTGACGCTACAAATTTTATCGCTACGTTAAAATTTCTTCATAGCGTCACACACCCTACGGTTGAATGGCACTTACAAAGAGCATTTTGAGGCGCCAATAAAATCGGGTAGGGTGCGTGAAAGCTATTACTATCAATCAATGTAACGCAAAATACAGTGCTTTCACGCACCATTAATTACGTTAAGTAAGCGCCATTCCACCCCACGATTTTTATGTGCCAATCGCATAAGTCCTATATGCTTGTACCTACTTTTTGTTTTGTGGCACAGACACCAAAATTGTACTTGTTTGCTCTACTTGCGCTTTCTGCTGAAAACTCGTATCTGTATTAGTGCGCTCTTGTTGTCGGGTCTCTAAACACAGGTTCAGCGAAAATGTAATTGTAATCGCTAGCAATAATTTTTTAAACATAATTTTTCTCCCACCCACACCAAAGTATGATTGTCTGCTACGCTAACTGAGTTCCTGGGAGTCTATGTTCTTACCAAATGCTTTAACTTGTCTTAACTTGTTAAGACTTAAATAATCCAGAACCAGTTAACGCGGCGCTTACGGTTTACCCTCACAATTCTAGTGTGCCCTTTCCTATTACCATATTCGTAAGGAAATCAAAAAAATATTATAAATTTTTTATGTTGGGCACTAAATTCGGATACGACAAATCTAGATAGATAGTTAGTCTTGATAAATAAGCGCCGCTTATTATATTTAATGTGTATGTAGTTTGAAAGTGAGCTTCTTCGATGGTCAAAAATGAATCTATAGCGCGCATAGTCATGCTACTTTGCTTTAGTACATCTTTACTAACGCTTGCAGTACGCTGGCATATTTCTAGCTCAAATCGTGCGATGATGCCAGTGGCAACTCGTTCTGAGGCGCCACCTGCTAAAAGTGAACCTTCACTGGTAGAAAGATTTACAAGCTTTCTCAAACAAGGTCAAATAAGAGCAACAGCAGGAGATGCAGCAATAGCTACATCACCCGATGTCAAATTGACCGGGCAAAAATCTCAACAAGCATTGAACTCGGAGCTGCGCTTGGTTGTAGATTTAAGTAATCGAAGAGTTTATGTGTATCAAAAGGGCGAGGTTATCGCTAGTTATCCCACAGGTATTGGTAAAAAAGGTTGGGAAACTCCTACGGGTATATTTCAAGTCATGCATAAACAACACGACCCTATTTGGCGCCATCCAATTACTGGTAAAGTTTTTTCCGCAGGTGAAGATAGTCCTCTGGGAGATAGATGGATTGGGTTTTTATCAGCTAAAGATGGGGAAATAGGGTTTCACGGAACACCAGACGAGACGTTAGTAGGAAACCCAGTATCTCACGGTTGTCTCAGAATGCGTAACCCCGATGTTCGGATGCTTTACGACCAAGTGAAAATTGGAACGGTCGTTGAAGTTCGCCATTAAGACTGCGCTTTTTGCTCAAACGCAGGAGCATAAGCTTGAAGCAAGGTGCTAACTTGACGCAATACCTCATTACCTGTGTTCTTAGGAGTCAACACAGTTTTATCATCGTTGGGTCTGTCGAGGTTACGTGCTATTGCTTCACTAACTTGTTGGCTAATTAACTCTTGCAGTTCAGTTTTAGCGCGCGCACGTTGCCAACTGGCGCCTTCTTCGGTAGTAGCATAAAGGGGTGGAAGACGGTTGAGTGCGTAAGCTGCAATATCACCAACATCTAAAGACCCTTCGCTTGTTGCTTCAATTTCGGCGACCCGGGCAACTGCTTCAGTCAATACCAAATCTTCCATGACGTTAATAAACTGTTTGCGAGGTACCGCCACTACCTCACCTGTTAATAGTGACCCCATCAAGCGGTCTAACGCCATGTACTCTTCAATTGACAATTCTGACGCATGGTCGCAGATTCGCCCAACTTCAGCTTCCATAGCAGGTGTCAAATAACCATCTTGGAGAGCTTGTTCTACAATTTTTCCTATACTCATATTACTCATCTTTTTTTTAAGCCATCCAAGTTTAGGTAGGGACGGTATCAATCGAATCTATAATTGCTTACTAAAAGTCAATTGTAAACAGTCTACAAGTAAATTATGTAGCAAATACGCATCTGTGTGCATTTTTACTTCATAATTTACTTTGTCACTTCATTTATAACTTACTTTTCAGCAGTGCCATTTAGCCAAGGCATCGGGTCAACACTTTTGCCATTAACGTATAAACCCCAGTGTAAATGAGGACCTGTCGAGGCACCTGTGGAACCAACTGTACCTATTTTTTGACCGGGCTGTACAAAATCGCCTTCTTTGACTGAAATTTGTCTGAGGTGCATAAAAATACTTGCTACCCCTTGCCCGTGGTCAACACCGACCACATTACCATGAACTTTAAAGCCCTGTGCTACAGTTCCTACTAATACAACACGTCCCGCTGCTGGAGCTACGACGGTTGTACCAGAGGCGCCTGCATAATCTAGTCCGCGATGATAGTAATCATTCGCAAACACTCCATTATAGTAGCGTCTAACACCATATTGTGTACTCATTCGTCCTTGGTTCGGTCGTTTAAAAGTACCTTTCCAAAACTTTTCAGGAGTACGCACTTCGCGGAATTCACGCGCACGTCGAAGTTCTAGTTCGGTTGCTTTAACTCCAGCTTTACCAGGTGGTAAATTTATCCGTTGTACTGGAAATTTACGGGCGCCTACTTGGAGTGTTAGATTTTTAGTCTCTCCACCACCACTGATTTTTACTGTGCGTCCACCTGGCTTTTCCAAGGGGGTAGTAGGAATAAATGCCCGATATTTATTTGGAGCAATTTCATATGCCGTATAAGTCTCTTGACCACTACTAACAGTTACATTGCCACCATTGGCTGGATTATCCAAGCTCACAATTACCGAAATCGTATCCCCTAATCGCGGAGACTGTGGAGTCATTTGTACTTGTAAGGCTTTGACAGGTGAAGACAAAACTATTGGCATTGCTACTGCCAACGCAATGCTGGCAATAGGAAACACTTTTTTGAATCCAGATATGGAAGCATTAAACTGATTACTTAAGTTACTAATACGGTCTATCTTTGTCATAAATTTACACAACACAATATCGCCTTTGCGGTACTAAAGACTAAATCATTAGCTACAGTGTTTCCCACAAAAAGCAGATGTTTGTACACGGTTAAATTGCTTAGTAATTTAAACCGTCCATTATATTATGTATAAACGCTGTACAAAAGCAAGGTTTTTAAAAGTCTTAATTTTTACGAATATACGTATTTATTCAAATCAGACTTCAAATAGAAGCGGATTTTAGCTTGCTGCCACCAATTCCTCATTTCGTGCCAGTCTTCCATCTTCCATGTGAACAATTCGGTCGGCAATATCTAAAATACGGTTGTCGTGGGTTACGAGCAAAATGGTACACCCTTGTTCTTTGGCGAGGGTTTGCATCAAATTAACGACATCTCGACCAGATTTACTGTCAAGTGCAGCAGTCGGTTCATCTGCTAGAACAATTTTTGGATGACCCACAAGCGCACGGGCAATAGCAACCCGTTGTTTTTGACCTCCCGATAAATCATCTGGAAAATAATTTGCACGGTGTCCTAATCCAACTTGCTCTAACATCAAAGCAGCACGTTGGTTCATTTCTTTGGGTGAAATACCTTTATGAACCTCTAAACCCATCCGCACATTTTGTAATGCCGTTAAACTTCCATGTAAATTATGTGCCTGAAAAATATAACCGTGCTTACGACGTGCTTGTGTAAGTTGTCCCGCATTGGCGCCAACTAATTCATTTCCTAGAACACGTAAACTACCCGACTGTGCCGAACGTAAGCCACCGACTAAAGTTAATAGTGTAGTTTTACCTGAACCAGAAGGACCCGTCATAATAATAATATCGCCGCGTCTAATTTCTAGGTTAATGTCATACAACACTTGCTTACGCAGTTGACCGCTACCAAAAAAATGGTCAAGATTTTGAACCGAGATAACAGATTCCATTCCCATTAAATTTTCCATATTTTCTCTCTTTAAAACATATCGGCTGGGTCAGCGGATTGAACTTTACGTGTAGCAATGGCGCCAGAAATCATACACATAATAATTGTCATAACTTGCACCTGAATTGCTCGCGCCATAGTCATTATAACTGGTAAATTTGTTGCATTACGAGTCATTGCGTATAGCCCAAATGATACAGTCACACCTGGTAAAAACCCTAATATAGCTAAAATGATTGCCTCTTCAAATACCACACTTAATAAATACGAATTTCGATACCCCATTGCTTTGAAAGTCGCATACTCTTTCATATGAGCATTAACGTCAGTGGAAAGCACCTGATAAACAATAATCACACCGACCAAAAATCCCATTCCCACCCCAAGGCTAAATATAAAACCTATGGCGGTATTTGTTTGCCAATATTCTTTTTCAAACGTAATAAATTCTTCTTTTGTTAAAACTCGAACATCATTACCTAAGTAAGAACGTAGTTGCTTGGCAATTAATACTGAGTCTGTACCTGGCTGTAACTGTAATAACCCCAAACTCACACTACCAGCATCACGGCGGGGAAATAATCTCAAGAAATTTTGGTCACTGGTCATCAAAGTCGTATCGGCAATAAATGAGGCGCCGACTTTGAACAGCCCACTAACTTTAACTGTACGTCTATCAATTTCTGCACTAACAGATTTACCAGCGTCAACTGTTGATATCATTTCGGCATAGTCACCACGTCCGGCACGGTCAAATAAAACAGTATCAGGTAACTTCATTTTGCTAAGTTGGCTTGTAACTTCGGGTAAATCAAAAGTTGACTTATCTGGCTGAAAACCTGCCACAAGTACCGTAGCTTTTTTACCCGTTTGAGGATTTTTCCAATCTAGAAAATTAACATACATTGGGTCTGCTGATTTTACCCCAGGTACATCCATCGCTTGAAAAAGGCGCCTACGAGTAAACGAGGACATATTAGCCAAATTACGTGCTTGGGGACTAATTAAAAAAATATCAGCCTGCATACTACGGTGTAACCGAGTATTACTATCAAACAACGCTGACTGAAACCCAAGCTGCATAAACATTAGTACATCGGCAAAAGCAATACCTGCCAATGCTACTAAAAACCTACCTTTTTCGTGAGTCAGTTGTAACCAACCCAGTGGAGTGCGACGCTGTAATTCTTGAAACATGTTAGATTTTAAATCATTAAAAATTTTTATTACAATTGAATTACTGTTTGCACTTGCAAATTTGTAAATCTTGCTGCTTGTAAGCTCGACACATCATCGAGTTTGACATGCACTTCAATAATGCGGGAGTCAATATTGCTGGATGGGTCAGCGTTAATTATGTTTTGACGTTGAACTTGATACCCTACCCAGTCAACAATTCCTTCTAACTTTTGGGGTAACGAGTCGCTACTAACTTGAACTTTTTGTCCTTTGCGTATTTTATTAATGTCACTTTGATAAACTTCAGCAACGGCGTACATTTGATTCGTTTCGCCAAAGTCCACTACTCCCTCGCTTCCTACGGTTTCACCCGCGCGCGTATTTATCTTTAAAATTCTGCCGTTTTTAGGCGCCCGAATATAAGCCAAAGCGAGTTCAGCACGAATGCGTTCAACGGTTGCTACTGCACTTTCAATTTCAGCTTGAGCAGCAGTAACATCAGTTGGTCGTATTTCCGCAGTTTGTGCCAGAGTACCCTTCGCTTCGTTAATTTGCTGCTGTGTACTTGCTACAGTTTTATCGCGAGTTGCTTTCGCTTCGTTAATTTGTTGTTGCTGTGTGGCTATGGTTTTATCGCGGTTTGCTACTGCTTCTTTTATTTGTTGCTCTAATGTTGCAATTGTACGATTTAAGGTTGCTTGACTTTCTAATAACTGTTGAGTTGACGTTTCGGCACTTAACCTACGTCTATCTACCTCTTGACTAGATATAACACCTTCTTTATATAAACTTTCATAGCGTTGCACATCAGCAGTAGCATTGCGTCTTTCTGCTGCGATGCGCGCGACTGTTGCTCTTAGAGCTTGTCTTTGTCCAGTTAATTCTGCTTCTAAACGGTCTATTGTGGCTTGCTGTGTTGCTGAGTCTCCTTTTAATTGGGCTTCAAGTCTGGCAATTGTTGCTTGTTGTGTTCTAATATCTCCTGTTAATTCCGCTTGTAAGCGATTAATTTCTGCACCTCGTGCCGTTAATTCTCCTTGTTTGGCGCCTGCTCTTACCTGTCCTAATTGTGCCCTGGCGACAGCAACTTTTTTTTCTGCTTCTCGCATCGACGCTAATAGACGGTCGCGGTTTTCCATCACCGCTATAGTCTGTCCTGCTCGAATGACATCTCCCTCTTTGACTAATAATTGCTCAACCCTGGTACCTTGATTCGATGTTGGCGCCGTTAACTTTATGACCTCACCTTGAGGCTCAAGTCTTCCTAACGCTGTAACCGTAGTTACTTGGGGTGCCGCCACTGCAACAGGTTTTGGAGCCGACGCTTCCCGAACCCGATTAGTTATAAAAATTCCAATACCCCCAGCAATTAAGGCACCAATAATCAACTTAATAATTAATGGGCGCCTGGGTTGAGGTGATTCGAGCTTGTGGTTTTGCACCATAGAACCGCCCTGTGGTTGTATATACTAAACCGTTTAGTCTTATAATATAGCTAAACTAAACCGACTAGTTCAGATGAATAAATCAGAAGTTCTTATATTTCGTAACTTTACTTTGGTATATAAAAATAGTTCATGTTAACCAATAAAACGGTAATTTATCTGTTGTATTTTTCCGGTAGCGCTAATTATTTCGTGTTAAATCTAAATAACTGTTGTTAATTTAAACACACGTTGTTACTTAAAATACGGTCGTTTAATTACTATTTAACCGTTCTAAGTATAAGATTTACTAATGAGTCTTGTGTAGCGCTTACATCTGAACACACTTTTAACCAATCGCTATTTTTTTACAAAATGTAATTTTCTGATAGTTATAGCAAAAACCAAAAATACACTAACAAAATTCAATAATTAATTGTGGGTAAATGTATAGCTAATTTTTGAAGTGATAATGTGTTGATTAATATATAAAACGGAACGTATTAGTAATGGCACGTATAAAAACGAGAGAAATTGAGCGTGAGACGACTGTAGAAAAAATAGAAAAAATCTTAACTGGCGCTATGCAAGAGTTTCTTGCACATGGGTATGCAGGCACAAGTATGGATAGAGTTGCGGCGCGTGCGGGGGTGTCTAAAGCGACAGTATATAGCCATTTTCACGATAAAGAAAGATTATTTAAAGCTTTAATTCAGCAATCCGCGCATAAAAAATTTGAGAATTTATTCGATAAGCTCCCACTTGAAGGAGAACCGGAAGTTGTATTACGACATTTAATTACAACCGCACTACATGGAATGATAAGTGATAAAGAGCATCAAGCCTTCGTTCGGATATTAATAGGAGAATCTGGACGTTTTCCCGAATTAGCCAAAGCTTGGATTCACGATATTATGACACCACCACTTAAAATTATTTGTGAGTACCTAAATAAACACCCAGAGTTAAATATACCTGATGCCGAAGCAACAGTAAGAATGATGATTGGCTCAATGGTGCATTTCATGATGACTCAAGAAATACTCCACGGGAAGGAAATTTTTCCAATGGAAACTCACCGTATGGTTGAATGTTTAATGTATCATATACTTAAACATTAGTTTTTGCTATATTTTTTTACAGCAGATGTAACTTTAAAACTGATCCATACAAAACACCTTCAGCCAACACAACAAAAGCAAAAATAAAATAATTGGAACTTCAATAATCAAAGAAACTAACAGCGCGACAAATTGCGTCATATTCTTAGCGGGTAAAACAATAAGCGTAATATCACCTAAACTTCCGGAACAGACTCAAAAAACAGTGGTGTAGTAATTAGTAGTCCACAGAGGTAAATACTATGCCAGCACAAACTAACTCATATCCTATACTGCAACTTGGTTCAGAAGGCACCAAAGTAGAAGAGTTACAGCGGTTGTTAATGCCAAGACTTCCTGGCCCAGACCGTTTTCCAGTTAATGGTATATTTGACTCTGAAACCGAACACGCAGTGGAAACAGCACAATACCAATTTTTCCTCAAGCAAACAGGTATTGCTGACGAAATGCTTTGGAAGTCACTATATGCCAAAGCTCCTGTAAATAAACCAGTACTACGTCGCGGCACTAAACATGAACTAGTGGCAATGGTACAAGAAGTGTTGAAAGATAATGGGTTATATGGTGGGGCTGTGGATGGTGATTTTGGTGCAGGTACAGAAACTGCCATTAAAAATGTACAGCGTACCCGCCGTTTAACCGTTGATGGTGTTATCGGAAACCAAACTTGGAAAGCTTTATGTGATATAGCTACCTTTGTAACTGTAAATTAGTAGTTGGTATAGTACAATTGCTAATAAACCTTGCTTTGCTGAACGTTTCTTAATCAAGATTGTCTAAATTGTAGCTTCGGTTGTTCCATAGATATATAAAACTTTGTATGCTGAGACTAATAGTCTTAATAATTCGTTAAAAACTGTGCAAGAAGATTTCAGATTAATAATTGATTTGGTTTCAGTTCTCGCTGTTGCTGCGTGTGGTGGTTTATTCGCTGCATTGTTGCGACAGCCTGTATTGCTGGGATACCTTATTGGCGGGATGATTGTAGGTCCCACTGGACTAGGGCTAATAAAAGAATTAATTCAAGTCGAGACATTGGCGCAGTTTGGTGTAGCGTTTTTGTTATTTGCGCTGGGAGTTGAGTTTTCGTTTGCAGAACTCAAGAAGGTACAGGGTATTGCACTTGGGGGAGGTGCTGCCCAGATACTTTTAACAATAGCAGTTACGGTTGTGGTGTGTGGATTTTCTGGCTTTTGGGGAACTTTGCCAGCGAAGGGTGTATTCTTGGGTTCAATTTTGTCTTTGTCTTCGACAGCAGTTGTACTCAAATGTTTGATGGAACGTAATGAAACTGAGACAGCCCACGGACAAGTTCTGTTGGGTATATTAGTTGTGCAAGATTTGGCGCTAGGTTTAATGTTAGCCGTGTTACCTGCTCTTGATAAACCACCCGAATTAATTGGAATAGCTATATTAATGGCGATGGTTAAAATTGGGTTGTTTGCAGCAGGCGCCGTTGCTGTGGGAAAATTCGTAATACCATCATTATTAAGGTTACTTGCGCGCACTGAAAGTAAGGAATTATTTTTATTAGGTGTGGTGGCGCTGTGTTTAGGTATTGCCATATTAACCGAATATTTGGGACTTTCGATTGAAATGGGCGCCTTTGTTGCAGGGTTGATGATATCAGAAGTTGAATATGCTGACCAAACGTTAACATACGTGGAACCCTTGCGGGATATTTTCGCGAGCTTATTTTTTGTTTCCATCGGGATGTTAATTGACCCCCTGTTTTTATGGAACAACCTGGAATTAATATTAGGACTAGTTGCTTTAGTACTGATAGGCAAGTTTTCCATTATTACACCAATCGTTAAACTATTTCGCTATCCATTAAAGACGGCAATAATTGCAGGTGTTGGATTAGCGCAAATTGGGGAATTTTCATTTGTGCTTGCTAGTAAGGGTCAAATTTTAGGTTTAGTGTCGCGTCGCATTTATTCGTTAATTTTAGGTACAACAGCAGTCACGCTAATTATTACACCGTTTTTACTACGATTAGTGCCGATTGTATTTGATTGGATAGAGTCAATACCTTGGTTGATGCCATATATTAGTGGTGAAGTTGGTCCAATTGAGGTTTCGGAACATTTACCTTACAAAGACCATATAGTAGTTTGTGGTTTTGGGCGTGTAGGTAAAAACCTGGTTAAATTATTACAAATGCATGATTTACCGTTAGTTGTAATAGACCAGTCAGAAAGCCGAATCCAGCAGTTACGTGAAGCAAAATTACCGTATGTATACGGCAATTGTGCTAGTTTACATGTGTTAGAAACAGCAGGAGTAAATGCTGCTAGAGGAATGGCAGTTGCGCTTCCCGACCCAATGAGTAGTAGGTTGTCTCTAAAACGGGCATTAGAATTATCGCCTGATCTAGATATAGTTGTACGCGCTAACAATAATAAGAATATTGAGGCATTTTACCAATTAGGCGCCCGTGAGGTAGTACAGCCCGAATTTGAAGCCAGCTTGCAGATGGCAACACATTTATTAACCGACGTAGGATTATCACCAATAGTTATTCAGCGCGAAATGAAAGAAATTCGCGACCGTCATTATTTAGATTTGCGTCCAGAGGAAACCGAGTCGGAGTCCAGACGCAGCATAAGGGAAGCTACACAAGATTTAAATCGTCGCTGGTACCCTCTTCCTTCGGGTTCACCTTTAATAGGGATGACATTAGAACAAGCAGATATGCGTTACCTAACGGGAGTTAGTTTAATGGCTATCGAGCGTGCAAGCGGTAAAGAAATCGATTATCCTGACGGTAAAACTAAATTAGAGGAAGGCGATAAGCTGTTACTAGTTGGTCAAGATAGCGAATTTGCAGCTTTAGACGAATTTGCCAGAGGACAAGCAACAATTCCCAATCAAAGTAGTGCATGTCAATGGATATTTGTCAGTAGCGAGTGTAAATTAATTGGTAAAACACTTGAAAAAATAGAATTTCAAACAACCTTTGGGGTGCAAGTGCAAGCAATGCGTCGTGATGGTCGATTTATTCGTATTCCCGACGGACACACAGAGTTACAAGCGCGTGACCAGCTATTACTATGTGGTAGTTTAACAGCGCTACAGCAGCTCGAGCAACTACTGGCGCCGTCCAATATAATAATACCTCTACCTATCCCCGTTGTAAAAGCAGGTGAAGTCGAAAACTTGAAACAATAATCTACCACTCGATAATTTAAAAGAGTAACGGGTTCGCGTAGCACAGGCTTTTGGCCTGTGCTAGGAAAATTTTGCGGACTAAGCGCGCTTCTCATAACTCTCTTGACTCTTCTCTCTGTGGATTCTGTGTCTCCGTGGTAAAAAAGAATATTATTTTACCACAGAGGAGCAGAGGGCACGGAGGCAAGAGATATAAATCACGTTTGTTACAAAAAACACTTTAAAAAAATTGTCGATTTACAGTGGTTTCATATAAACGAGAGCTTGCTTCCAAATAGTAATTTTTTGACCACTGCTATCCTCGATTAACATGCATTGCAAGTCTTGCCATAATATTTTGCCACTGATAATATCTTTTGTTGACAGCTTTATTTCGACTTGCGAGGTTTCCTTAATCAAGTTTTGGACTTGACGAACACTTGGTAAAGAGGTATCGAATTCTGTAAGCATTTTGAGTAAAGATAAAGTAATAAACTTTCATCCTTAATAATTCATCTAGAGGGTAAATGGCAATAGAATTTACTAAGTATCACGGTTTAGGTAACGACTTTATCCTGGTTGATAATCGCTCAACCTTAACCCCAGCAATCACTCCACACCAAGCGATTGAATTGTGCGACCGTCATTTTGGAATCGGCGCCGATGGTGTAATTTTTGCCATGCCAGGTCAAAACGGTACCGACTACACAATGCGGATATTTAACTCTGATGGCTCAGAACCAGAAATGTGTGGCAACGGTATCCGTTGTATGGCAGCATTTCTAGCTGACTTAGAAGCGACATCACGCACAAGCGACAAATATCTTATTCATACACTCGCAGGCACAATTACACCTCAACTAATGCCTGACGGTCAAGTTAAAGTAGATATGGGTGAACCTCGCTTACTAGCAGGAGAAATTCCCACAACACTATGTCCTCCTGACCAAAAAGTTGTCGAACATCCAATTGAAGTCAACGGTAAAAGCTGGGAAGTTACCTGTGTTAGCATGGGCAACCCGCACTGTGTTACCTTCGTTGAAGATGTCGCAGCAATTAATCTCGAAGAAATTGGCCCCAAATTTGAGCATCATCCAGCTTTTCCACAACGAACCAACACCGAATTTATCCAAGTAGTGCGTCGAGACTACGTGAAAATGCGAGTATGGGAACGCGGAGCAGGTATAACATTAGCTTGCGGGACAGGCGCCTGTGCATCATTAGTAGCAGGTGTACTAACAGGAAAATGTGACCGTATAGCCACCGTCGAACTTCCTGGAGGACTATTAGAAATTGAATGGTCAAATATAGACCAACGAGTTTATATGGCAGGACCAGCCGAAAGAGTCTTCACAGGTAAATTGTAGGGTGCGTGGCGCCACTAACAATCTCAACCCAAATAAAGGCGCCACATTGTCAGCATCACTTTGAATAATAGTAGTTCAACCGGATATTTTGAATTTAAATCCAGGCGAAGGTGGTGTTATAACGAAGCAAAGTTTACTCCAATCAGGACTGCGAACTCTTATTGGTCAAGTACTCCATAAATCTGCGTTGTATCAGGTTGGACTAACCGATTTAGGCAGTATTCATCGCGAAATTAGTTTGCTGGTTATAAATCCCCAGTAGCTTAAAAAGTTGCAGATTGTAGGTAAAGCGGCGCCTAATGGTTTGGTATTAAGTCCAATAAGGACTTATGATTTTAGTGATGGTATTCTTGCTGAGTTGAAGGCGTACTGTAAACTAGAAGCCGAGTTGGTATGTAAAAAAGTCAGAACAGGAATTAGAAAGCCTGCTGATTATCTATTTGAGATAACTGTTGTACCTAAAGGTGAGGATCTTCAAAAAATTGAGCCAAAGTTAAGTGAACCCATCAAAATTTTACTTCGTCCTCCTCAAATTTTAGATTTTAAAATTAACGGGAAACCTGCGGAGACAAAGTATCTTATCCCTATAAGTACGCAACCAGATAAACCTGATAGTAAAGATAAAGTCAAAGCTAAACCAGGTAAACAAGAAAAATTACTGATGAAAACGATTTTATAATATTGTCTTGCAATACAGATGCGAGTGAGGGTTCTCAGGTGCAGTTATTGTCGGTGCCTGGAAATGTACTTCCCAAGGGCTTAATGAAATTTAATCTTGACCCAAAGCTTAGTACTATGACGTTGATGTTGCACGTTACTAACTCCACAGGGCAACAGGTAACACGTTCCGTCATTATTGAGACTTACGACCCTAACCCAAAAGACTCTGCTGCAACAGCGACTCCTATATTACGACCTGCTGAACAGGTGCCGCAGTTACATAAGGGCACACAAAAAATTGTTAGTTTTATATTCTCGTATATTATAGATGATGTTTACTAGCAGTGGAAACTATTTGTGTAAGGCGGTTTCTGGCTGTTGGAGTGGGTGCCTAAAAATTTTTTCAAAATTTTTTCCAAAAAGGCTTGACATTCTCTTGTAGACTCGTTATCTTAAATAAGTCGGCGGCGAGAAAGAAGCCGCAAACAACCGAACCGAGAAAAAATAATAGTTTGAAAGCCAAGTAACAAGT
>JAHHGX010000017.1 GCA_019359675.1 Calothrix sp. FI2-JRJ7 | reverse complement strand
TTAGCTTTCGGAGATAAAGTTTGTAAATACCAAGAACAAAAAAATACTGTCACCACTAAAAACAAACGCTGTTGACCGAATTAACTCTCACCTCCCATTATGGCATAGCAAACAACTTTTGGGGGGAGTTGAAAATTTTTTTATATAAAGTTATGTAACATTTTCTAACTAGGTATAATTACTAGCCATTTTGCTTTGAGAAGTTAATTGTACTTTATATACTTTATATATTATTTATGAATATTCCACTGCCCCTAAAGCTAAGAGTGTTGTAATAGTTGCCTCGGTTAATCCTGTCACACCTTTAATATTCATACCCGAATATCGGCGCCCACTTTTAAAAGTTTTGATACACTCACCAGTTTGAACATCCCAAAATTTGATTGTCTCATCTGTACTATCACTAATTAAGGTCTGACCATCTGGACTCCATGCTACAGACCAAACTTCATTTGTGTGTGCTTGCAATACTTTAATGCACGTCCAAAGTCGTGTATCCGATAACCTGATTGCACTGTCTTGACCAGCACTTGCTAAAATTTGACCATTGCGACTCCAAGATAGTGACCATATAAGGCGAGTATGAACACTCAAAGAGTTTATACATTCACCTAGCTCTACATCCCATAAATAAATACAGCCATTCGAGGCGCCACTAGCCAATATATTGGGAGAAAAAACGTGGTGGAAACTATCAAACCCCTCTCCAAACCTCTCCCCGATGCGGGGAAAGGCTTTAAAAAGCTTATATTATCGTTAAATTGTTTCCTCCAACCTCTACAGCTATGAATCCTAGAGTCGAGCGATAGTTATGTTTGGAAACCTTATGAGGGTGAAGTTTATAAACCACTTATAGCATTATTAGATTTAAAGAATAAGCAATTACGAATTACTAATTTTGCGTCCTTAACCGAGAAGATTAATAAAGGTGACTGTTTATAATAATTAGCAACTAGTGTCTTGACTTTTTAGCTTTTAGTTTTAATTAATTTGACTCTTAACTATCATCTTTATAAACTTCTTTACGATGCCCGACTCTAACAAGAGTGATTATTAATAAATCGTCTTCGATTTGATACAATACTCGATAGCTGCCAACACGAATACGGTATTTCTCACTATTTTCTAGCTTGACCACCCCATTAGGGCGTGGATTTTCAGCTAATTCATAAACTTTAACTTTAATGCGCTGTTGTATATCTTTTGATAATTTTCTAATTGTTTAGACGCTTTACTTGTAAATTCGACCTGGTAAGCCACAATCCTAATTCCTTTTGCACTTGTTCCCAAGGTATTCTATGTTCATTTTTAGCATCTTCAAACGCTTGCATATCTTCTAAATCTTCTGTTTTACGAATGTCTAACAGTTCTATAACATCTTCTAAAGTGTCTTCATAAGCTTGTTCTAATTTTTCATAGATAATTTTTAATAACTGCTGTTTTTTGGTTGTAGTTTCCATTTTAAACCTCTTGTTAACTTATACTTTTGTTTTTACAATTGTTAATTTATTAAATCTAATTATCCTAATATAGCATTCTGCTCATGTCGATGCCTACCTTCATGTGCCCCCAAAGCTAAAAGAAATGCTCTTTGCGCTGCTGTCAACCCTGTTATACCTGTAATATTCATACCCTCATAAAGGCGCCTGCTTTTCAATATTTTTGTACATTCTCCGCTATTCGTATCCCAAAATCTAATTGCTTCATCCGTACTACTACTTAATAATGTACGACCATCCGGACTCCAACGAACTTTTATCTACAGCCTCACAGCGCCCCATAATTTTAGAAACAGTGTGCAAAGATAACTCCATGCGGGCACCGAGTTCCTCTAAAGTAAAGCTGTTTCCATAATTAGAGTTTAACGACGCTGACTCTAAGGCGCCTTGAAGTTTAGTCCAACCATAACCTCGCGCGAATCCGTGTCCATACCCCAAGGGGTTGGTCACGGTAGTTCAACAAGGGTAAGAATAACACCCCGGTTACGCCGTTTAATATGTTGTTTCATGGATGTTACCTATAAAGAAGTTAGTATGGATGATTCCATCAAACACCTTTGAGATATGAGATAGACGGTTATATATTCGAGAATATTTTATTTGCCGCTCGCCATTCTTTTCAATTAATGACCGTTGTAACTGCAACAATTCGTCAGAACGATTATAAAATATAGACACATCCTTAGCCTCTCCCCAGTCTTGCTGAGGGTTTGCACATGAACGTACTTCCACATCTTTAGACTCTTCGGTCGGTTGTGTATAATCAGTTTTGACTAACTCCAATCCAAAAGCACTAAAGGCTTTTTGCACAGAACCTCTATCTACAACTTCTTGGCGCCCCATTATCTTAGAAACTGTGTGCAGTGCTAATTTCATGCGGTCGGCAAGCTCTTCTAAAGTAAAGTTATTTCCAGCATTTTCGTTTAATTCAGTAGTGGCTCTAGCGGTTTGAAGCTTATCCCAGCCTTTAAGGGTGAAGATAACGCCCCGGTGGCGCTGTTTGGTATGCTGTTTCATCTGCGTTACGTAAAATAAATATTTTTAAGAAAGAAAATTCATCTGCAAAATATATAGGCAGGTAGACTTTAATCAATCAAACATAGAACTAATGTATTCCATTATATTTAACTATTGGATATTAACTTATAGGTATTGTTGAGACGTAATTATGCAAAATTAAAAAGCACAAATTATTTTTATATTTATATCCGTAATGACTAATGTAAATTTTGAGACTACCAAATGACTAAAACTAATATAAAGTTACCAAACGGTTCCAAGGCGCCTGCTTTCCTACAAATGATGCAATGGATTGCAAGTCCGTTGTCTATGATGTCCGAGTGTGCCAAGCGCTATGGAGATATATTTACTTTGTGCCTTGGTGAAAAATATGCCCCTGTAGTATTTGTTAGTAATCCAATCGCGTTGCAGGAAATTTTAACTGGTGATTCAACCAAGCAGTTTTCTGCCCCAGGAGAACAAAATAGTATATTTGAACCGTTGGTTGGAAAATATTCTGTAATGTCTTTAAGCGGAGTACAGCATCAACGCCAACGTCAGCTACTCACACCTCCTTTTCATGGTGAAAGGATGCGTAGCTATACCGAGGTAATTGGTGATATTACAGAAGAGGTAATGGGTGAGTTACAGATAGGTAAGCCCTTTTCTGTGCGAGATATTACTCAAGGTATTACCCTAAAAACAATTATTAAAGCTGTGTTTGGGCTGTATGACGGTAAGCGTGCCAAAACATTGGAAGGCTTTTTGAATGCAATGGTAAATAACAGCAGTTCTATTGGTGGCGTTATAATGCTTTACTTCCCGGCGTTGCAGAAAGATTGGAGCGCCTGGAGTCTTTGGGGTAGGCATCTGCGACGCACTGAACAAATAGATCAACTGATCTATCAGGAAATTGAGTCACGTCGTCGAGAGCAAGCAGATTTATCTAGAACAGATATTCTAAGTCTGCTTATGTCCGCTCGTGATGAAGCGGGTGAGCCAATGACCGACCAGGAATTGCGTGATGAACTGTTAACACTATTAATAGCAGGCCAGGAAACAACTGCTACTGCTTTAGCTTGGGCTTTATACTGGATACACAAATTACCTGCGGTACAAGAGAAGTTACTTAAAGAAATAGATAGTTTAGGTCAAGATATAGACGCAACTGCCATAAATAAATTACCTTACCTGAATGCGGTTTGTTGCGAAACCTTACGGATATACCCAGTAGCAATGCTTATTTTCCCACGAGTAGTAGAAACCCCTGTAAATCTGTGTGGATATGATTTAGAGCCTGGTACTACATTATGTGGAAGTATTTATTTGACACATCATCGTGAGGATTTATACCCTGAACCTCATATGTTTAAGCCAGAACGTTTTTTAGCTCGTCAATTTTCTCCCTACGAGTTTTTACCTTTTGGTGGTGGTGTCAGACGTTGTATAGGTGCCGCTTTTGCCATGTTTGAAATGAAAGTCGCACTCGTCAAGATACTTTCTGAGTATTCATTGACTTTGGCTGATAATCGTGACGTAAAAGCTGGGCGCCGTGGTTTACTCATATCTTGCACCTGGGTTTATACATGTAACTTTATTTACCAATTTTACAATAATGCCCATACCCGCCTAGGGTTAAAACCCGTAGGCTAATAGCTTAAGTTCATTAAAATGAACTAAGTTAATCAGTAATATTAGAAACAGGCTTATTTAAATTTAAGAATTTATACGTAGAGGTGCAAGATATCAGTTTAGTGACGGCGCCTGCATCTCCTATCAAGATGGTAGTCACAGGTAAAAGGAATAAGCCAACCAAAAGCTTTTCTCAACAATCGGTTTTGACTTAATTTGCTCCCATGTAACCTAACTGAATAAGCTGATACTGCTTACATCTATAGAGGATATACAAGGAAAAGATTTTGTTACATTTTCTAGTCCCTTATTATCTATCTTGAAATTGGTTATGCGTACAAATATTGACAAGAGCAAGAAATCACTAATATTTCTAGCTTTAAGTTTAAGCAGCTACATCGGATTTTTACTTCTAGGTTTATATTTTAGACCCGCACCTCTAGCTAACTTTCTTGGTTGCTTGGCATTACTAGTTTACACAGCAACACTGGCGCCATCTTTAGAAGAACGCCTATCAACACAACTTACAACCACAAAAAACAAACGTTCCGTCACAGTCATACGCGCTTAGTAAGGGCGGTTCGGGATACCCGCTCCACAAGATTATTCCTACAAGATGGCGCCATACGGTTAGTACTACAAAAATTGGACGGTGTGTTTTTACGAATTTATTGATGGTTATCTACACCAGATTTTCTGAGATATATCTGTCAATATAAATTTGTGAGGCAGAGGAACTATAAATGAGAAAGCAATTTATTACACAGGTATTGCAAAACGGAATTAGTAAAGCTTTACGTAATCCTAAGTATCGTTGGGCAGCAGTTGTTGCGGCGTTGTTTTATTTCATTAGTCCTATAGATATAGTACCAGATGCTATACCACTTTTAGGACTTATCGATGATGGTGTAATTGGTACCTTTTTAGTTGCGGAAGTATCCCAAATTGTTATGGAAAAACTTCAAAACCGCAAGAAGCATGATACTGATGCTAAAGTCGATACGAACAAAGTATATAATGTAGTAAATAATGTAATTGATGTTGAAGCTGTGACTGTAAATTAAACACAATTACTACTAACTTATTTTTTATTATCTGTGTACATCTTAAACACACGTCATTATTTGAATTAACAGAATTAGGAGGAACATCATATGTCTACAATTAAAGAACGTATTGCTCAAGATTTAGCACAAGTCAAAGAAACAGGCGGCGCCAGAACTAAAAGAATTCGTGAAATAGTTCAACTTGCAGTTAATGAAGCTGTAAATGAGCTTAAAGGCGGTTCTGGCGAAATTCGCAATATAGCTAAAGATGCTGTTACAGCAGTTATAGAAAATTTCAAAACCAAGGGTCAACAAGCTAAGGATGAAACAATGGCAGCAATGGAAGGTGCCATCGCAGGAGTAAAAGATAGCAATACTCAACAGCAAACAGTTACCAACCAAGCTATTGGTGAGCAACAAATTTTAGATGCTGTTGATGGCGCCCTTGTTGCAGTCGAAACCCAAAAGCAAAAAGCACCCCGCAGTCGTATAATGTCTTTACTCTTAACAGTTTTCAACGCTCTAAGAGGCAAATTATCTGTAAGTCTTCAAAAAGATTATGTTTCTCTCAAAGAACTATTGGCTAACTGGGATGATAAATTAACAGCGCAATATGGCGACCGTTATACCCAAGTTAAGCAACGTTGGGAAACAGCACAAACTTCATACAACGCGACAAAAACAAAAATAGCCAACGGTGAACCTTCTCCCGTAGACGAATATCAAACAGAAGCAGATAAAAAAGCTGCTAAAGCTGGATCAACAGTAGCTCAAACTGAACAAGTACTTAGAAAGCAACTCAAAACTATTCTAGAATCTACCGCTGCAAAATTGTAAATTAGGGTAGAACAAAATAGTCGTCAACAATATTAAATAACCTAAATGTAGAGACGTTACATGTAACGTCTCTACATGCGTTTATATAATAAAATACTACGCTACACCATAACCTGTATACGTTAATAATGAGACGAACTGTAGTTAGATTAATTGTGTTCGATCCTGAAAAAAAGGAGATTACTCAATGGATACATTAGAGTTTTATCGAGAAAATATTTATAAAATTTTGAAGCATCATGCTGATATCCCTTACTCATATGGTGAGATTGAATCTGAAATCGTTATCAGCCAAGATAGAAATCATTATATATTGATGATTTATGGTTGGGATAAAGATTTGAGAATTCATGGATGTGTAGTTGATGTTATTATTAAAAACGGCAAAATTTGGATTTATCGAGATGGAATAGAAGATGGAATAACTGATGATTTAGTGGCTGCTGGTGTGCCTAAAGACAAGATTGTTTTAGCGTTTCATCATCCTAATGTTAGACAATATACTGGTTATGCTGTTGCTTAAATAAATATAGGACTTACGCTGCATAAACCTGGTTTTCATGCATTCATTGTCGCAGACAAATCGTCATTTTTATTACATGCTATCAACGAAGAAACCAGGTTTCTAGGTTTTCATGCGTAAGTCCTGAAATATTTATAAAATCATTTTTTGCTTTTGTGGAATGGGCATCCTTGCCCGTTCTAAGATTTATAATTTTATGACAGGCAGGGATGCCTGTTCCACAAGATATATATAAATCATCAATAAAATCACGGCGCCACTGATTGTACAGCACTTGTAACACCTGTCAGCTTACTTAATCTAACCAGTAAAAAATCAGAAGGTTTGGCGCTTATAACTTGTGACAGGTAGCAATCATAAACAGCCAATAAAAACCCTTTAATTGTATCTTGCCCACTGGCTTTAACTAAATCATCAGCTTTTTTCAAAAAACCCGAACGCCATTTACCATCGTTGTTACCGTATATTTCTACAACATGCAAAGCAGCTAAGTACTCAGCTAATGGGTCGAGACAAAACCTGATTTTATCTTTTGCGGAACCAACGGTTTGAATTAGATGTAGACGGTTTTCGAGATAGTCAAGGCGCCTGTCTACATCATCAGGATTTATACTCGATAAAGCAGCAACAGCATCCGCGCGCGAAGTTGTACCTGGTTGATAATTACGCTGCAAACATTCCCAAGCAATTGCTTTTGTATCTAGATGTATAATTCTATCATCCAATTTATCACTAGCAACATCACGATTTAACTCGTTGAGATACCCCAGCATTAAATTGGGTATCGTTTGCGGAATATCATATACAATTTGGTTTTCAACATTAGCTATTAACTGTTCGGCATATAATTTTGCTAATAGCACTGTAATATTACCATGACTGACCATTAAAGATAAACGATTACAAGCATCAAAAAATTCCTGGTCTGTAAATTTATCACGCTTTCCACGCTGCATTAAATAAGCTTCCATAAATGAGGAAAGCTTATTTGCTTCAATTCGCAATGGTTTAATTGTAGTTTTATTTACCCTTCCTAGCTTTTC
Source organism: Calothrix sp. FI2-JRJ7 (assembly GCA_019359675.1). Taxonomy (GTDB): domain Bacteria; phylum Cyanobacteriota; class Cyanobacteriia; order Cyanobacteriales; family Nostocaceae; genus Dulcicalothrix. The sequence goes on along the minus strand of JAHHGX010000017.1, from coordinate 61,434 downwards.
TTCTAACCGTGATGTAATGACCAGCGCATTGACTGGAAAGTCTGGTGAGTCTGGTTGTAATGCTTCGCGCGTAGTAGTATTTAATTCAGAGAAACGGTCTACTATTACTAAAATGCGTTGTTTTCGTAACAGCTTAACTAATAATTCCTCGCATATTGGTTCTGGTTCGTCTATTAACGCTTGTAACTGTCCGCGAATAGCTTCTTTCAATGATGACTTTCCATCTACCGTGCGAAAGTCTTCTTCTAACAGCACAGGTAACATTAAATGCTGACACAAGCGGTTATCTACAATATCACTCATTCCCCAGTTTGCAACTTGACAAGCTAAACTCGTTTTACCACTTCCACCTTCACCGAATATTATCAAGCAACTACGCTGTTTTGAGAAAGTCGCTCGCAAATTATCGGGGGCCAGTTGTGCTACGGTATTGCCATCAAGAACAACGGGAATGGGAATATAGGTATTACGATTACTAACAGTATCTTTTTTGGGAAACTGTTCGCGCGCCGATTCAATATATTTATTTACCCACGCATCGAGTACTTTAGGATGATAATGAAACCATCCAACAAATAACACATATCTTAAAGGTACGTTTATACTAATAAACGGTAATGAAAAATCAGTGTAAGGCTTAAGAGCATTATTAATCTTTAACAGCCATATTGGTTTGACTCGCAGCAGTATAAACCACAGTGTAGGCAACAAAGTCACATATGCTGCAATACCCAAAAGTAACTTATGCTTGAGAAGCCATTCGACTACTCTATCAAATAACCGCGTTTCTTTCTCAGATTTCAAAGCTTCCAAAGGGCGCCGTATTCTCGCAGCGTCAATTTCAGTAAAATTATCTTTATGTTCTTCTAAAATTTTTATAACTTGCTCAAAATCAGTAATTACCTTTGTTAACTTGGCACTTGGTAATTTATCAGCAACATCTTGATAGGCGCCAATAATACCACCTAACCCTTTTGCCGTGCCATACCTGACGTAATATTCGTTATCATTCAACAACGGAATCATTTCTTTAACAGCAGAAGTTGCCTCAGTTCCCATTGCACCCAAAGCCAAAGCTGCATTTTTACGAACGCGCGGGTTATTATCTTTGAGCGCATTTATTAAAGATGGAACAGCTACTTTCGCTTCCATACCTATTCGTCTTAATGCTGAAGCTGCATAAATCCGAACGTACAGTTCTTTATCTTGTAACGCTGCCATTAAAGCTGGAACCGCTGGTTTTGCTTGTGTACCAATGGCGCCTAATGCCAATACAGCATACATACGTACTTGGGCATCTACATCTTGCAAAGCTTTCGTCAGTGCTGGAACGGAAGATGCAGCTTCGGTGCCCATATCTCCCAACACCCAAACCGCACGCCAACGTATATTACAATCGGGATTATTTAAAGTTTCTACAAGCGTAGGAACGGCGCCTAAACCAATACTGACAAGTGCATCGTGCGCTTCTAAACGAACACGCGCGTTGTTATCAATTAGTTTTTCAACCAGAGGAGCAATTTTTTCATCTACAGTAACTTGTGCCCAGCTATTACTTGTCCACAGCAGGAACACCATCAGGCATAAAATAGCCAGTTTCAGCATTTTGGTTATTGAAGCGGTGATGTTCACTGCTATTTGCTCCGTTGCTTTACTGTATATATTTTACTCTAGGCGCCAACCCGTGGAATTTTCATCAATGACTAGCAGGTTAAACGAATAAGCGCCACGTTACAGAATCCAACAAGCGCTCATGGGGAGGTATATTGGGTTACGCAAAGCCTTCACCCAACCTACAATTTATTGTTTTATTGGCGCCTGTACACGATCAAATTGTCATATAATTCGATTGATTGCATAACTCATATTGGGTATTTTGAAATTTTTAATCTTTGAGTAAGTATTTCAAAAGGTCATCAATTACTTCGTTAGCAGCGATGGAATTTCCGCCTTCTCAAGTGGGTGCCATTCGGTTGTATATTTACCCACACCACTCGTATGTAAAAGTTCTGTGACAAACTGTCATTGACGGCGCCAACCCACTAAAAATGCTCATGGGAATATGTTGGGTTACGCAAAGCCTCCACCCAACCTACAATTATCTACAATTATCCGTTACGTCCGTTTATATGCGTTGCCATTTTCATGTCACAAATAAAAATGTTGTGGGCACTACTCCCGAATTCGCTGCGTCAGGATTACTAGTTTGCCAAGAAGTGTTGTATCAAGTTACTTGATGCACTGCTTTGGCGCACGATATGGCATAAAGAGAAGCATTGCCAATTGCTCGTGGGAGTAAACATACATTAACTGTAAACTATATGGCGAGTAGATTCCATCACAAAAATATGCGATGGCGTGCGTGGGTAACTAACATGTCATTCAAATCAATAAAACCTAGTTCGATTTTTCGATGGCGGTTGAGACTGAAGTCAATTGTACCAATTTTGTTTCTATTGACTTTTGTTGGAGTAATAGTACTAGATACTTTTGCTCCTGCTTTAGCGCAATTTCCGGCGCCGCAGCCGATTCCGCCACAACCACAGTTTCCGACACCACAACCGCAATTTCCACAACCCGTTCCAATACCTATTCCATTGCCTCAAACTCCTGAGTTTCCACCTGCTGAAACTGATGGGTTTCCACAACCTGTTCCTGTACCGCAACCTGTACCACAGCCACAACCCGTTCCACAACCAATTCCTCAACCCGTACCACAACCTGTTCAAAGAGTACAACGACCACGGCAGGAAATCCGGGGTGTATGGATGACTAATAATGACCTTGATATTTTGAGGGACAGGACTAAAGTTGGGGAAGCGATGGATAAATTACGCCAATTAAACTTTAATACTGTTTACCCTGTTGTTTGGAATTCGGGATATGTGATGTATCCAAGCGATGTTGCACAACGTGCGGAAATTCAGCCGTTTGTATATAGGGGCACAGAAGGTCATGATATTATTGCGGATGTAATTAATCAAGCGCATCGTCGTGGGTTACTGGCTATTCCTTGGTTTGAATTTGGTTTTATGGCGCCTGAAACTTCAGAGTTAGCTTTAAACCATCCTGAATGGTTGACACGAAAACGTGATGGTAACCAAACATCAATTAGTGCAGCGGGTGAGGTAGCATGGCTTAACCCCTTCCACCCAGAAGTACAAAAGTTTATTAGTGATTTAGTACTAGAAATCGTAACTAAATACGATGCTGATGGTATTCAGTTCGACGACCACATGAGTTTACCCCAGGAATTTGGTTATGATAGATATACAATATCTTTGTATACTCAAGAAACTGGAAAAGCTCCTCCATCTAACCCTCAAGACCAAGCGTGGATACGTTGGCGTGCAGATAAAATTACAGCATTTATGCTGCAACTCAACCAAGCAGTTAAAGTACGCAAACCAAATGCTATTTTCTCAGTTTCGCCCAATTACTACAACTTCGCTTATAAGTTCCAACTCCAAGACTGGTTGAACTGGGTACGGTTAAATATTGTTGACGAGTTGGTAATGCAAGTCTATCGTGACGATTTAAGTTCGTTTACTTCTAAAATCACCCGTCCAGAAATTATAGAAACCCAACAACTAAATATACCAACAGGTATTGGGATTATGGCAGGATTACGAACGCGCCGTATACCAATACAACAAATTAAAACACAAGTACAAGCCGCACAGCAACGCGGTTTAGGTGTCGCCTTTTTCTACTATGAAAGTTTATGGGATACTGGCCCCGAAGACCCTGGTCAACGACAGCAGGGTTTTCAGGCAGTTTTCCCATCTCCAGCACTGCGCGCAAGGGCTGATTAGCAGATTTATCAATACTCTTTTGCTTCAAATACAAAAATACTATGAAGACGTAGCACTGCTACGTCTTTATTTTTGATTACAATACATCTTTGCAGCAGTGTGTACACAAATATTTTGAGGCACAGGCTAACACAACTCCTGACTCAGTAGCAGTCGTTTTAGTTACCGTGAACTAATCCTAGAGGATAAAATATCCTCTAGGAAAATCATTTATTTAATGATGATTATTATTATTGTCAAATATTCACCATTTGCATCAACGCCGCTGGATAACGCTCACCATAAAAAGCACCTTTTGGTACAATGCTATCAATCCGTGCCAAATCATCATTACTTAACAGAACATCCAAGGCGCCTAAATTTTCCAGCAGATAAGAAATGCGCTTAGTTCCAGGAATAGGGACAATACACTCATCTTGTGCTAACAACCAAGCAAGTGCGAGCTGTGCAGGAGCGCAATTTTTTTCAACAGCGATTTTTTCAACTTCAGCAACTAAATTTAAATTATGCTGAAAATTATCTCCTTGAAATCGAGGTGAGTTTCGGCGCCAGTCATCAGGTGCTAAATCTTCAAACTTCCGAATTTGTCCAGTGAGGAACCCTCTTCCCAAAGGACTCCAAGGTACAAAACCAATGCCTAATTCTTTACAAGCAAGTAAAATTTCTGTTTCTACATCCCGACTCCACAAAGAATATTCGCTTTGTAACGCAGTAATAGGATGTACTTTACTCGCACGATGTAGACTTTTCGCTGATGCTTCGGATAAACCTATATATTTAACTTTGCCTTCTAGTACTAACTCTGCCATTGCTCCTACAGTATCTTCAATTGGTACATTAGGGTCAACGCGGTGCTGGTAATATAAATCAATAGTATCAATTCCCAAACGACGTAAACTAGCTTCACAAGCTTGTCGAACATATTCGGGTTTACCATTTACAGACATTGCTTTACCATGTTTACTGGTGCTAGCAAGCCCGAATTTTGTTGCAATTACAACTTGTTCTCGTTTACCTTTAATTGCTTTACCAACTAATTCTTCGTTATGCCCAACACCGTATGCATCCGCAGTATCAAGAAAAGTGGCGCCTCCCTGTGTTAATTCGATGGCTTTATGAATAGTTGCAATAGCTTCTTGTTCGTCCGCACTTCCATACATTCCCGACATTCCCATACAACCTAAACCAATGCTAGAAACAGTTAAATTACCTAGTTTTCTAGTTTTCATATTTACTTCCTCAAATTAAAACGTCGAATAAAGAAGCGACTTGGAACATTTTTTTCTTGTCCCGGTAAAAGATGATGACGAATGCGTGACTCTGTAACCCAAACATCGTTACCAGCAACAGTTAGGTTAACTGGAGACTTCATGTTTGCTGCTATAGTCTCTACTGACCGAGGTGTGTTTTTGGGTGAAAGCACATCAATACTAAGCAGGCGCCCGTTACCACTTGTAACACTACCTTCAATTACAAGTAGTTTTCCATCTGGAGCAAATTGCATTCCATCAGGGTTTTCAAGTTTGCGTGTTAGAGATATTTTTTCAACAGCAACTCCTTTAGGTTGAGGTGTAATTTTAAAAAGCTCTCCAGTAGAGAACATACTCACAATAATTACACCATCTGGTCTGCGAGCAATACCAGCAAGTCCTATTTGCTTAGAATTAAATAGTGAATTTTCTGCCCAAACTTGTAACTTACTTGCTCCAGGCGCCAGATAATGAATACGAGGACGGGAACTATCGGTAAGATAAACACCACCATTATCATCAAGTGCGATATCATTCCCAAAACCACTATCAGGCATTTGAATGACACGTAGTACTTTACCTGTACGGGTATCAATTGCAAAAATGCGGTGTGGGCGCCTAACTATTTCACCCTTAGAATTTTTAGTTCCAAGAAAATCAGAAGAAGTTCCCCAAAGAATTTCTCGCTGCTCATCAAGTCGTAAACTATTACCAGCAAATATCTCACTACTTCCTGGGAAAAAAATCTCGCTTTTACCTTGGGGATCAATACGTAGTATTTGACCGCTTGTCACAGAACCAACATATAAAATTCCTTTGGAAGAGCGCGCGATTCCATTTGGATACTGAAAATTAGGAGGTAATTTAATCGAAGCTTTAACGTTAGAATCTTGAGCGACTGATTCTATTGAGTTTAAAAGAAATACTGTTAGTACAACTGGAGCAAAAAGCTTATGCATCATAATTGAAAATCTGAAAGCTTAATCACTACTTTACCAAAATGTTTACCATTGTCTAAATATTCAAATGCAGCTTGAGTCTGTTCTAAGGTAAAAACTTTATCTATCACAGGATGAATATTATAAGCTTCAATTGCTTGATTCATCGCTATAAAATCGTTGGTAGAACCTACTTCCATTCCTTTAATCGTAGCTTGTTGATGTAGTAGAGCTAATGCATTAAGATTGGTTTCAAAGCCATTGAGTAAACCCACTACTGAAATATGTCCACCCATTCGCAGTGCATTAAGTGATTTTTGAAGGTTGTTGCCACCAACAGTTTCGACGACTATATCTACACCTTTTCCATCTGTGTATTTATGAATGATATTTTCCCATTCAGGTGTATTTTTATAGTTGATAGTTAGGTCGGCACCTAATTTTTGTGCTTTTTCAAGTTTTTCATCACTGCTTGATGTAATAATTGCTTTGCCGCCATTTGCTTTTACAAATTGCAGTGCAAAAATAGATACTCCTCCTGTACCATGCAGCAAAACTGTATCACCTGCTTGAAGATTGCCGTATTTGAGTGCGTTCCATGCTGTTAAACTAGCAATTGGTAATGTAGATGCTTCTACAAGTGAGAAATTACATGGTATTTTGATTAATTGGTTAACTTGGAATATTTTATACTCGCTTAATTGCCCTGCAACGTTACCCAATCCTTGACGAGTTGAGTAATCAGTGGTTTGGCTAGTAGGTTTACCACTTATCCAATTTGGTATAAAAGTTGTTGCTACTTTATCACCTGGTTGGAATGCTGTGACGTTGGCGCCAATACTTTCAACTATTCCGGCGCCGTCGCATATAGGTGTGTAAGGTAACTCCAAACTTGGATTAAGTAAACCTTTGACTACTAACAAATCAACATAATTGAGCGATACAGCTTCAATTTTAACTAATACCTCTCCAAGCTTCGGAACAGGAGCGGGTCGTTCGTTGACTTTCAGGTTATTGATACCAAAACCATGTAGTTCTATTGTCTTCATATAACTACCACTATCTTATAACCCTGATTATGCAAGCGTTAAATGATTATGTCCAAGACCTTTTTTGCGCTAAACTGATACCGAAAAAGTATCACCCGTTCAATATATGGAACTACGTCAACTCAAATATTTTGTTACGGTTGCTGAAGAACTGAACTTTCGACGCGCTGCAGAACGTTTGTATATGGAACAACCACCGCTAAGTCGTCAAATTCGTCAGCTTGAGGATGAATTGGGAGTTGAATTATTTGAACGTAGCAAACGTGGTGTACTGCTAACGGATGCAGGAACAGCATTTTTAGATGAAGCACGTTTAACACTAGCACAAGCAGAACGGGCGTTTTCATCCGCACGTAAAGCTGTAGAGGTGCAGCGCCAAAATATTACAATTGGATTTTCTATTTGTGCGTTTAATCGAGTTTTGCCTGAAATTATTCAAGAATTCCGCGCTAATTATCCAGATGCAAAGGTAACATTAACAGAAATGTCTTCTCAAGGCCAAGTACGCGCGTTACTTGATGAAAAAATTGATATTGGCTTTATTCATCCACCTGTTGAGCTTAAAGAAGTTGAGATATTAACGCTATTATGCGAAGCTATAGTTGTTGCGCTTCCATGTAATCATCCATTAACACAACAAGAAGTTATTTCTTTTGCAGCGTTAGCAAACGAACCATTTATAATTTGTCCTCAACACGTCAAACCTGATTTATACACACAAATCATAAATGCGTGTCAAAAAGCAGGGTTTACACCAAATATAGTTCAAGAAGCAAGTCCACCAGAAGTAATGCTAAGTTTTGTTGAGTCAGGTATGGGAATTTCTCTTGTTGCCGCAGGCGCTGAAACACGGCATAAAGTGAATGTAGTATATCGTCCGCTTGATTTGGCGCCGATGCTTGAAATTGCCGCAGTTTGGCGTAAAGGTGAAATTTCAAAGGTTTTGCAGAACTTTTTAAGTGTGGTGAAAAAATTGGCAACGGATTAAAACGGATGTAACGGATAGTTTACTAATATTTTAGTTAATTCTCATAAGGCACTATGTAGGCACTGCCCACCATATTTAGATTCATATCAAAGAAGAGGAGGTTGTGAATAGGGATGTGCAGGGTTAATGGAGAAGCAAATAAAAATAGTTAAAAAAATTGTTGAAAGCAAAAGTGTAATTTTTTTCATAAAACATAACTAAGTATAAATATGTTTTAATTTGTTGTTTCTGATTTTACAACAGAACGGAAACAAAGCCTCCTCTTTGTAAAGACCTCTCCCCCAACTCCTCTCCTTGTAGGAGGGTGTTCTCGCCCGTCCAATTCCAAAGCAGGCGGGCAAGGATGCCCGCTCCACAAGAATGGTTAATTTAATTTTTGGAAAACTCTATATATAATCTGTTTGTCTCACATTTGGATTAGTATTTAAATAATCGTGCGTCCACTCACGACCACATGCTACTAGTTCATCTAGTTCAAATGATTTTGGTTTTGGAGGTTTTGCGCTCCAAATTCTTGCTGTACGGTCGGCGCTTGCTGATATAATGAGGTTACGGTCGCAGTTAAAACAAACTCCGTTGACTTCGCCGTTATGACCTTGAAAGGATTTTAGTAGTTGACCGTTTTTGCTCCATAATTTAACGGTATAGTCTGAACTACCTGAAACGATTCTACCGTCTGGACTAATACTAACGCTATTTACGCTTGCGGTATGTCCGTGGAGAGTTTTGAGCAAGTTACCTGTTTTGCTCCATAATCTAATTGTATGGTCGGCGCCTGCTGATACAATAGTTTTACGGTCAGGACTGAAAACAACGCTGTTAACACTACAGGTATGTGCTGTAAGAGTTTTAATTAATTTAGTACTTATATCGTCTGTACTCCAAAGTCTAATTGTTTTATCGGCGCCAGCAGAAGCTACCATTGAGGCATCGGGACTAAAGCAAACGCTAATAACTTGGTCGGTATGTCCATGAAGCGTTCGTATTAAAGTTCCTTTTATACTCCAAAATTTAATAGTTTTATCTGCGCTGGCAGAGACAATAACGTTACCACTGGGACTAAAACAAACACTAAAAACTTGGTCGGTGTGTCCTTTGAGGGTATGCAATAAAGTACCATCTGTAGTCCAAATTTTGATGGTATTGTCAGCACTTGCCGAGGCAATTTTACTTCCATTTGGACTAAAACAAACGCTCCAAACAATATCCCCATGTCCTTGTAGGATATTAAGTAAAGTACCATCTAAATTCCAAACCATAATATTACGGTTTGCGCTTGCAGTCGCAATGATTCTACCATTCGGGCTAAAACTTACGTTTGTCACCCAGTTACTATGACCTTCTAAACGGTTTCGTTCTTGAACTTCGGTAACAACTTGACGAATTCTATCGACCGCGCGCTTTTTGATAGATGATGCCACATCAATTTGTTGTAATTGTATACCTGCTTTGAGACTAGCAACTAAGGCGCCTAACTGGTCATGAGTCACAAATAAAGCTTGCGATAACGATACTAAGGCTTCTATTTCTGCAATTTCTGCACGTTTACGTTCTTGTTGCTCTTTATATAATGCTTTTTCTTTTTCTTGTAGTGCTTTGATAAGTTGTTCTTCAGTAAGTTTTTGCTTTTCTCTTGCTGCTGCAAGTGCAGCTAAAAGTTCTGGCGCCTGCTGTTGACGAATAAAACGCACAAGGTAATCATGTACTAATTGATAGCGGTTTGTTGGAATTTCAGGAACTTCAAGGACTAATCCCGAACCAACCAAAACTTCTAAGACTAAATCAATTTCGGTATTTGAGATTAAATCAAAGGTTTTTAAATCTGCTTCTAGTTCGCTACGTGTTTTTAAAGGACGAGTACCGTTTTCGTTAGTCAACATGTATAAAATTAATTGCGCGCAGCGTTCATTATTATTATCTATATCATCTGGAAAATGCTTACATAAATTTCCTATCCAGTCAGTATAAACTCTGACCACAATCGGTAAAACATCTCGTTCTCCAATTGACTGCTGTTTCAATGCTGGTATTAATCCTGCTTTGAGTATAGAACTTTTACCTACACCTGACTGACCATGAATGATAGTTAGTTTATGGTCATTGCGACTAATTCGTTCGATTAAATTATCAACATCTTTTTGCCGACCAGCAGCAGCAATTTCTTGTGCTACTATCGCTTGCTGCTTTTTATTAGTAATTGAATTAGTACAATAACGTTTGGGGTGTAAATAAGTGGTGCCGATAAATGCACGTAAGCTATACTGATGTTCAATGGCAATTTGTTCTTGTTTAATTCGGAAAGCTTCTAAATAATTACCTTCTTCAAAATAAAGCTCGCGTAGTGTTTCTAAAATTGAAATATATAATTGCGGATTATTTTCGGGACTACTAAGAATACGAAGTTTTTCTAAACTTTTAATCGCTTCTACTATTTTCCCTAAAGCTTGATGAGCGCGCGCAATAATAAATTTATACAAGTTTCGGTAGTGTAAATTTTCTTTGGAGTTAGATAATGCTTTTAAAGCTTGTCCACTTAGCGAAATTGCATCATGCCATCGTGAATTATCAAGCGCTACCTCAGCTAAAAAGCCGTAGTTTCTAGCAATAAGTAGCGCATTTCCATATTTTTGATTAAACTCCAAAGCTTTTTGAGCAAGACATTGTAAATCATCCCATGCTTGTAAGCTTCGTAACACATCACCCAATTTGATAATATATTTAGCAACTAAATCAAAACGCTGTGCTTGTTCAAAACAATTAATAGCCTTTTGAAGATAATCTTTACTTTCTTCAAGATATTTAATATAATCTACTTGAGCTTTCTCGGCTTTAAGTTCGTAAACTAAAGCAATATTTAGCAGTAAAATTCCTTGCCGTTCTAAGTCATGCTCTTGCCAATAATCTAAACTTTGATTGTAAAATTCTAAGGCAGTGTCTACTTGCTCATGTAAATACGCACGATAACCTAAGATAAATTGTAAACTAGCTTTATCATTCGGCGCCATTTCAGAGCGGCGCCATTGTAAATCTTGTTGTGCTGACTCTATTTCACAGCAAGTTTGTACATTTGGGGTAAAATTACCAGCAAAGATATCATTTGTAGTATCGCGTATCAAACTAACTAACTCATCGCTAATACAATTAAACTGAATAACCGTTGCCCAATTTTCTAAATCAGTTGCCAGTTTAATAAACTTTTGTAGAACTTGGTCATTAACCCATACAAGTAAAGGAAATGCAAAATTCTTTCTAAACTCTTCTCGAACTTGGTTTGCAGAAGTCAAAAGATTATCGAGGTCTTCGACTGTATTTAACCCGGATACCATCAACGAAAAAGGCGCCTCGTCTCCAATACCTTCTAGAATAGTGGTATAAAGAGTTTTTACAGATGGTTGAAGAGACAATTTACTGATTTTTATAGGTGAGAGTTCATCCAAGCGCGCGGTTATACGTTGCTGTAAACCAGTATAATTACATCGTAGTAGAACTAGAGAAAACTGACCTTGAGAAAGTCTAATAGTTCTCACTAAAGTTTTTAATGATTGTTCGTTTTCGACATTTATATCTTCTATATTACTCATAATAGTTATATCTTCCTCCTCTGTGAACTCTGTGTCTCTGTGTTAAAATAAACAGTTTCTCACCACAGAGACGCAGAGGACACAGAGTAAGAGATTAAATTATCCAAAAACTAATTCTTTTGCTTCTGCTAAAATCGGATTAACATCAAACCAAGAACCATCATAATCACGATACTCAAACACAAACATATTGCGTATCAAAACTTGATATCCATCTTGACCCCGCAAATCTTTGTGTTTACAAACATCACGCAACCAATCCCATTCTTGTGAACTAATAGCCAAACTTAACTCATTGCGACGCTGACGAATTACACTATCCAAACATTCCCGTGATATCGGTGGGTCTTCACGCTGTAGACAACGATAAAGTAGCATTAATAAATTTCTCACATGACCACCGCTAGCTAAACAAAGTTGCTTTAAAGTATCAGGATTATCAAAAACTTCTGTAATCAAATTTTGACTTATTCCCCAATCTACACCAGGAAACGCGCGCGCCATTACTAGCTGTTGTAATCTTAAAATTCCTTCATAACATTCTGAACCATCACGCTGTTGCACAGGTACCATCGGCAATACTTTGGGGTCTACACCGAAACGGTTGGTTAGTCTTCCTAGTGCATTAGAAAAAATTAGTACTAAAGGTATTGTATAAACTACATGGCAATTCAACTGGTTCAATTGTTCGCCACGTTCCACAAACAAATATTCAGGTTGGTAATAACCTGATGGTTTAATCGAGTTATCAACACGGTCAAGGTTGTCAACTATTACTACCAGTCCCTTCTTACCGTACTTTTTGAGTAAATCTTGTGCGGGTTTGAGCAATTCGTTATTTATAGATTCGATAATACCGTTGGTGCGAGGTTCTAAATATTGTCGTAGTTGGTTTCTAAGTTTGGGACTATCTTTAGTGCGAGTGGTAATATTTGCAATTCCAGTAGAAAATTGAATTTCAGAGACTTCTATCGGTGTTAGTAAAAAGTTACTAATATCTGTGAATAAAGTTTTAAAGTATCCTGGTTTTAAATTAATTTTGATAGCTTCCAGACTTTGACTAACTTCACGGGCAATAGCTAGTAATATATCAGTGACATCAACATCAGCCATGTCAAGACTTTGACTAGATTCAAAATACACGACATGAAACGCTTGTTGCTCTAACTCAGCTTTCAGTCGTAGCAATTCAGTAGATTTACCACAGCCAATGTGCCCTGTAAACAGTTGACAAGTAGGTTGGTCAGGTGAAAGACGGGTGATAGTTCGTCCTAACTCTTCGATGATTCTGGCGCCTCGAACTTTAGAAAAATCAATATAATACTTTCTATCCTCTGCATCTCCCACGACTAAGGTCTTACTGGGATTACAAGCTTGAAAAAATCTTACGAAATCCAATTTCATCGCAGTCTATCCCGGAATATAGCAACATATTTATTTTTCATCTCTGTTATTCTACAGAGGAATATCTTGAAGTTACGCAAAAATGTAGAGACGCGATTAATCGCGTCTCTACACACCGCGTAAAAAAAGAACATGATCATAACCACCCTTAATGATCTAGTTAATCAATCAATGATCATGTTTTTCCCAAATTGCGTCTCGACCCGACTTGATGCATCGAATTTTACCAGCATTACGGAGTTCTGCCAAAGCCCGATTAATTGTAGGACGACTAATACCGGGACACGCGCGCTCAACATCTATATATTTAAATTGATTTGGTAATCTCTCAACCACATCAAACACAACTTCGCGTTTTGCCCCTTTACTTGATGTCAGCAAACCAACCCGCTGCTCAAAATCTCGGTAAGCTCTTAAAATAACACCAAGAAAATATTCCCACCAAGGAAGTAAGGTGTGCTGTCCTGAATGCCAACCTAACGATGATTGATATAAGGTATCGTAGTAACTCTCCTTGCTGCGCTCAACTATTTTTTCCAAACTGATGTAGCGACCGACTTCATATCCTGCTTGATACAGCAATAATAAAGTCAACAAGCGAGCCATTCGACCATTACCATCTCGAAACGGATGAATGCAAAGAAAATCCAAGACATAGCTAGGAATTAGGAGTAACGGCTCAACTTCATCTGCTTGCATCATACTATTAAAGCGTTCATGTAACTGCGTCATGGCGCCAGGTGTCAAAAAAGCCGTAACTGTTTCAAACCGTACAACAGTTGAGCCATCCGGTCGAGTTTCGGTAATATTGTTATTAGAGGATTTCCACTGACCACCACCACTTGGCAAAAACTGATATAAGTCTCTGTGTAACTGTAATACCAAGCTCGTGTTAAAAGGCATATACTCGTAGCTGGCATGAATCGTGTTAAGAACATCTCGATATCCAGCAATCTCTTGCTCAGAGCGGTTTTGCGGTGTTGTTTTTTGTGCTACTAGTGCTTTGATACGTTCGAGGGGAGCTTCGACTCCTTCAATACGGTTAGATGATTCGGTACTTTGGATAATAGCAGCTTGTTGCAATGTTTCCAAAACTTGAGGCGCCTGTTGATTGAATAATTCTTGCTTACCTTTGTACTCACCGATAAGTCGAATAGTTCGCAGTATATTTTGAGTAATTGGTTGACGCTCAATAAAGCCTGGTTCAAACGACTGCATGGGCAGTTCCTATAATCTTACTCCACTTAACCTGGCGTTAGAAAGTTTATCTCCGAGCCAAGTTAAACCTACAATAACTCAGAAACATGATCATAAACCCCCTTGATGATCATGTTAATCTATCAGTGATCATGTTTTTGGCAAACGGCGCCTCTGTCTTTCCAAATGCAGCAAATTTACATTGATTACACGATTTATTTAATTAAGATAAAATATTGTTGTGCCATGCACATACCAAAAAATGTAAAATAGGCGTTTATGGAGACAATCTCAATTCCAAAAACCACTTTGGAAGAATTTCTACAACTTCCTTACATTGACGAATCACCCGCATGGGAGTACATAAACACTAATATATATCAAAAACCAATGGGTGGAGGCAAGCATAGTCTTTTACAGAAACGTCTAATTGCAGGTATTGATGCAACAGCTAGCAACTATGAGGCTTTTCCAGAATTACGCTGTACATTTGGTAATCGTTCGGTTGTTCCTGATATTTCGGTAGTAGCAACAGACAGACTACCAGTTGATGAAAATGGCGATATTATTAGTACTGGTATCAATTTCGCTCCAGATTGGGTAATTGAAATTCTTTCACCAGACCAAAGTCAAACTAAGGTGACAGGTAATATTTTATATTGTATAAGAAATGGCTCGTTGCTTGGATGGTTGATTGACCCAAGCGAACGTTCTATCATTGTTTATCAACCAGATACTCTACCTAGTTTGTTAACTCTTAAGGATATTTTACCTGTGTTACCAGGTATAAATTTTACAATTTGTGTAGATGATGTATTTGCTTGGCTAAAGCTGAGATAAGTTTTTGAACTATAAGTTTATATTTTTTAGTTTGCTGGTAAGCAGTATAACCCAGGTTCTACGTTACCAGCAGGAAGAATATCAAGACTGGTCTTGACGCCTCTACTTTTACAAGTCTCAGCGAAAGCTTGTATACTCTCTAGTCTAGCTAGAAGTTCGCTTTTAGCATCTAGATACTCAGCCACAGCGATTTGCCGATACGTCCATTTCTGATCAAATATAGAACTATAGGACATTTCAAACTCTAACTCAACATCCTTTTTCTTCCGCCGTATTTGCTCTTGAGACAAAGAATTATCTGCTGAGGAAATGTAAACAATTCTTTCCGCACGCTGATTACTGATATGTTGCTTAAAATGAGGCGCCGTAAAGCGATATGCTGTTCTAAGCTGGTTTCTTTCATCAGCTATTAATGAATCTGACCATTGCAAAACAAGATTTTTGAATTTTGGAACTTCAAGAGCAAGTAACTCCTGTGCCTCATTAATCTGCCCGTTTTCCAATAAAAGATAAGCTTCCGTTGCTGTTGCAACTGCCCAACCTTGAGTAGCAACATCACTAATTAACATAGTTTCGGCTTCTAAAGCAGGTTTGGCTTGCATTGCTTGGTCGGAAAGAACTATCCTCGCAAGCGATGCTACTTTAAGAGCATTTCGTGCAGGACTATCAGGAAAGCGACTTCTGTCTATAAGCTCTGCTTGTAAGTTAGCTATTTCCTTAACTAAAATTGTTCGATGAAGTTCCAAAATAGCTTTGCCAATACGTTGCTGCTTTTGTCTGCTATCTTCAACGAGCAAATGGAGATACGCGAGTTGACCGGATAAATTATCTAAACGCTTGTCAACTCGATTAAAACCTGCTTCTATAGATTTTTGCACATTATCTAAAGCATTTTGAATTTGGTGGAGTTTATAGCCCATGTAGGCAAAACCAGCAATGCTTACGCCAATATTCAAAATACTGGCGCCAGCAGCAATTTGGGTTAAGTTTAATACAGAGGATAATTTATCCTGAATTTTGTTCAGCTTATTAATTGTGATACCATGACCAACCAAATCTGTAACTAAGTCGGCGCCACCTAATATAGGGTTAAGTGGTAGAGTCATTAATTTATTAGTCAAACCAGGAGTTTCAAGTAAATGACGTACAATTTTACCTGTTGCAGCTTCTCTAATAACACCACCAAATCGCTTTAGAGAGCCATCGAGTAAACCTTGAATAATTGCTGGGTCATTAACTAAAAGAGTTGTGTCAATAAACATAAAAAATCTTATCTCTTATCGGCTGTATAAATACCTGTTTTCATAAGCTTTACTAGGTAATCTGTCAGATACCTCAAGCTTAGCCGAATTATCAGGCAATCGATGAAATGCGTCGATTCTATCTACTTGATTTGCATCTGACTTCAATCCAATATCATTATTAAATAACTCAATTTTTACAAAATAAACATCATATTCAGATTTTAGCTCTGAAGCTGTAGCTTTACTGTAAAACCAGTGTTCAAGTCCAGAATTAAAGAAATCTGTTTTAGACCCCATCCATAAAGATTGTGTAGCACGATATAGCAAATCAGATTGAGCGCTTGTAATTCTACTGTTAGCTTTCAGCGTTTGCAGAATATCTTCTTTTGTAGCATTTATAACCAAAATTAAAAAGAAGTTTTCTGTTTGCTGATATGAATTAGGAAATTGATCAGCAGATAATTTACGTTGATTTATATTATCCTTTTTTGTTGATTGCTGATTCAACAAGTAAAGCCCATAACCAACCGCAGTTATCAAAAAACCAAAGAATACTAGAAATCTCCAATCGTCAAATCTGTATTTCATCTTATTACCTATCTTATCATCAATATATTTTTTAAATTTACTATCATCTTTCCCCGATTTTTCTGTTTTTGGTTTCCAAAATGACCAAATATCATTGGTTAAATCTTGTGCGTTGACTGATACATTATAAATGTAGGTAGTTATTTCATTTGAAAATTGAAGTTTTTTGCACCAACACTCTACTGCACAACCTAAAATATAGCCATAACTATAATTATTAGTTTGTCTTGCGAATCGCTCCACTTCACGTACAATATTTTCCAAAGCTTCATTGAAATAGTTAGAGAAAATCATTTATTTTCAGAAATATATTATGATTGATGTGCGGGTTTGTTCTTCTAGCTTCCGTAACGCTTCTGTGGCTAAAGCTTTGTCAGCTTCAATTTCATTCCAACGCTGCATTTCAGTTGAGAAGTTTTCCTCAATTACCTTTAATTGCTCTTGAAGCGCGCGTTCTGCAAAGTCAGTAACATCATCTACTGATGTATTAAAAACAGTGCTTGCCCAATCTAAGCGACCAGTAAGCCAAGAGCAAATAATATCCCATAAGCGTTGTTTACCTTTAGTAATTCCTTCTGACCATTGTTTAACCATAGTAGTTTCGTTAGGAAGTAAAAGCTCTCGGTAATTTACATTTTCAAATTTGTCTTTTTTCTCAGTTGTTTTATAAGAGCTACCTTGTGTAGTTACGTCTTCGTTTCCTACAACTTCTTTTTCTGTGACTGTTTTTTGATTAATACTTGTTGGGAGTTCAAAAAATTTTTCAGGTAGAATAAGAGTGTTTAAATAAACATTTTTTCTGAATTCGGTAATAATCGCCTCATCAAGTTTGAGATTTGGAAGCTCTTGCAAACAAATAGTACGAAGTTGATTATCCTGCTCTTTGATAAATAACTCCAAGGCATTTTCAAGTTTTTGTGCTTGTGCTTGAAGTATAAATTCCGCTCGAAGTGTTAGCGCTTCTCGCATTGCTTGGTAAAGCGCGCGAACTGCACGTTCAGCATGTTCAAGTTCTCTGATACCTTGGTTATCGTCTTGACGAACACGCTTTTGTAAATGACCAGAATCTTTACTAAAATTATTTACTTTACGACTTACTAGGTCGTATGCTCTAGCTATATCATTTGCTATTGCAGGACTAATAATTTGATGTAGTTTTTCTTCTAGTTCGTAAGCGCTCTGATTGTTTTTTAGCGCATCTCTAACAGGTAATATAAGTACTTGATTCAAATCTCCTTCAGTTTCATTAACTGCATCTAATAATGGTTGAAAACCTTGATATCCTTCTTCTTGTAACTGTTGTACTAGACGACTAATAACTACTTGCTCATTAGTCTTTAAATCTTTAATAACTAGTTCTATTTTAGAACTGAAACTTTTACGATAGTTTTCAACTGTCTCATGCAAACGTCGCCGACTATCGTTAATTTTTGCTTGCTGTGCCTCAATTTCCTCTTTCTGCTCAATTTTTCTAATACTAGCAACAGTATTAATAGCTGCATCTAAAGCACTATAGCTATCAAAAACTTCGATTAAAGCTGGTAATAACACAAGTTCAGGAAACGATTCTTCAACCCGACTACGTAATCGATGCCACAGTTTGCTGCCACCACTCCAGTCTAGAGCATATTGAAGGATTTTCCGCATTGTTTCATCATCAATATAGCTGCCATCATCTACGGAGTCTTCAATATCACGAAACCAACGCCGCAATTCTTTATTTTCACTTGTATGCTGTTTAATCGCTGTTGCACAGTATTGGAACATTGCCTGTAGTAGCTTTAGGCGTGTTGCTTGCTCAATAGAAGATGTACTATTGAGAGAGCTTGACCCCCAAGCGCACTGGGCGTAATAAAGAAGTCGCGCGCTGAAAGGTAAAATTTCTGGCGGTTCTCGTAAAGATAATACTTCTTGAATTTCTTTCTGGAGTTTTTCAATACGTTCTGAAATTGGAATATCTTCTGCTCCGCGCTGGTCTACCCGATTTAAGATAAAAATCATTGAATCAGTACGACCTTGCAGGTACTCTACAACTTTTTTAAGTTCTTCCAACAAACGTTTTCTGTGTTTGTCATCCACCTGCAAATAGTCTAAAGCTACGACACTAAACGCTTTATGAACTTTTTCTTGAATAACTTTTAAATTATCGCGGTCTTGAATTGACTTTAAACCGGGTAAATCAATTAACTCAACTCCCACACCTTGTGGTAATCCCAGTAAGTTTTTGTCTGATGCTGGTAAAAGCGGTATATAGGCAGTTACCCGTGGCGCCATACAGTCTCTTTTCTCACGGGTGTCATGATAAGGACGCATTACACCATCACGTATTTTTTCATACAGAGCTTCATCACTCAAATCTGACCAAACGCCTGTTTCCCAAGCAGACCCTTCTGTTTCTTCAATTATTAATTTACGCTCAAAAGCATGACGTAGTGTTAAAACTCCCCCACTCATCTCACCTGCTTCTATAGGAGCAATTTTGCGACCAATTAAAGCATTGACGATAGTTGACTTACCAGAAGATGTTGTGCCAATCATCGCGATAGATAAACTTGGCGCCTGTAACCTATCCACAGCCTCTCGATGGCAAATCCGAAAAGATTCTAGTCTCTCCCCAATACTTGTGTCTTCAAACACATCAGGGTAAGTAGTTGGTAAGTTTTCAACAGCTTCGCCAAGTTCATTCAACTGGTTGCGGGCATTACGCAAGATTGTTTCAATATCTGTGGTCATTTTATAGGTTTACAGGTAACTACACACGTAGGGCTAAAACACCCCCAGTCATATAGTTCCCAAAAACTTCTCAAAAATAACAAATTCGATTTTTGTGACAAGCTAATTTTCGTGGTAAATGCTGAAAAGCATACCTAGTCTACTTTAGTAGACTTAAGCTATTAGTCTTGGATTTGAATACACCCGGCGGGTTATTAATGATAGTGATAATCAAACACAGGTTTATAAAATTTTAAAAGCTGGGTTAAAACTTTACTGATGAATTCCGTGACAATCTTGGAGACGCTTCTACCTGGGCATGACATAAGTCTAAATTTATAGACCTGGGCGTAAAATTTTTTCAGTCGGTTAAGATTTTTATATCATGAATAATCCCCCCTAGCCCCCCTTAATAAGGGGGGAACAAGAGGTACTTTTAGTCCTTAATAAGGGGGAACAAGAAGTACTTTTAGCCCCCCTTATTAAGGGGGGTTGGGGGGATTTAACTTTAATCGCAGCGGTAATCAAATACAGCTTTACAAAACTCTAAAAGTTGCGCTTCTTGAAAATATAGCTTTGCATAATTTGCCATTACGCTAACAAATTGTACGTTTCCTTCTATGTATCCTAACGTAGAATCAATCCTGTCTAAACTTGCGGTTTTCGGATGTAACTGATGATTTTTCCACTGTGAGGTTGTTTCAAAGTTTTCTAATTCCCATCCTGTGTAAGGGCACCTACCTTCCTGTTTTTCCCACAGGTCTTTTAAATATTCTAAGGTAATGTTAAGCAGGCGCCCATTTACTTTTATTCTTGTTCTTGCTAATGTTAAATGCCGACGATAAGGCGAAAATTCATCTCTACGTGTATGAAAAGATGTATCAATAATATTTTTTAACGCGCGCAAAGGATTACTCTTACCGAGAATCCTGTATTGATAGACATCATGACAAAAATTAATTAAATCTTGCTCTGTAAAAACGTTTTTGGCAAAGTTCGCAATTACAGCAATAAATTGAATATTATCGCGCGTGTAACATGACCTTGAATCAATTCTGTCAACACTTGCTCTATAAATTGTGCTAGGTGTACTTTCACACTCAGTAGTTGAGGCTAAATTTATTAAATTCCATCCGGTATAAGGACAAATACCGTTTTGTTTCTCCCACAAAGCTTTTAAGTCTGCTAAGGTAACTGAACATTCATGACTTCTTCGCTTCGCAGATTTTTTCATGATTTTGAGATGATAACGAAATGGTGAGAAATCATCGACTCGAATAATATCTTTAAGGTGGGAAGTCTTACGAATTACAGGAACCTGAGAAGTCCCTAATCCTCTATACTTTGCATGGCAGCTTAAACCACAAAAGTGGGGTCTTCCTAATTTTTGGCTTCGATTGAATTCACTTAAACGTTTTGTAAACTCTTTACCGCACTCTGGATTTTGACAATTTACAACTATAGTTGATTCACCCATAAAACTAAAGTCCACTGCATAACTAAAATTATACAGTGGACTCATTAGTTTAACTTATGGATCTGGGCAGAATCGAACTGCCGTCCGAAATAGGTATTAACTTCCGCATCATTCACAGGTTTAGCCTTTCTTACCCTCAAGGCGGGAATCGTCCATTATCCCGGACGGTAGGATGCTCTGGTGATTTCTTTGCTAACTAGTCTACCAGAGGAAACTTGTTAGCGCATCCGTTGAGGGTTGTCTCTAGCTCTTAACGGAGTCAAACTAGAAACGCTCGGACCTGAAAGAGGCTTTTAGGCTGCTACTAGGGCATCCTTACGAGCAAATTTTACGATGTTGTTTGCATCTATTGTTTTGAGCCTTTATTTACGAGAGACACTCCCTCTCGACCTGCATCAACGAACA
Organism: Calothrix sp. FI2-JRJ7; assembly: GCA_019359675.1. Taxonomy (GTDB): domain Bacteria; phylum Cyanobacteriota; class Cyanobacteriia; order Cyanobacteriales; family Nostocaceae; genus Dulcicalothrix. The sequence continues at coordinate 39,946 of JAHHGX010000017.1, read as the reverse complement.
GCTTTCGCTACCCCGTCGAAACCAGTACAGACCCGTGTTATTTAGATATTTTTATTGTAGTACAAGATTTCAAAAATTGCCAACAATCTTAGTAGGCGCCTTAACATTATTCTCAATGTAAACAATGTCACGCTGAACGCAGTGAAGCATCTCTTTATCTATCAAGACTTTGCGAGATTCTTCGCTTCGCTCAGAATGACAATTGTACTAGTTTAACGCTTCGGCGCCACCAACAACCTCAAGAATTTCTTGGGTAATAGCAGCTTGACGAGCTTTGTTGTATCCTAATGTCAACGAACCAATAAGTTCAGCAGCGTTCTCGCTTGCGTTACTCATAGCAGTCATCCGTGCGGCAAGTTCGCTTGCTGCGGATTCTTGGAGCGCACGTAATAATTGGTTGCTTAAGTACAAAGGCAACAAGGAATCCAAAATTTGTACTGGGTCTTGCTCGAACAACATGTCGCGAGGGAAAGCACGCACTTCTGTTGTTACTTTTTCGCGCGTTACTTCAAACTGACCACCACGAGTTGTTAAGCGGAAAATTTCATCGTCTGCTGCTTCTAAACCTTGAGGGTCAAGAGGTAGCAAAGTTTGAACAACTGGACGTGAACTTACCAATGAAACAAACTTTGTGTAAACTAACTCAATTCTGTCTACGCTTTGAGACAAGAATAAAGAAAGTAGCTCGTCAGCAATATTAGTAGCTTCAGTCGCAGTAGGAATTTGCTCTAAACCCATGAAGGTCGCGGTGATTGGATATTCGCGACGTTGGAAGTATTGTGATGCTTTACGTCCAACAATCACAAATTTATAATCTAACCCTTCTGCTTTAAGTTCTTTAGCACGAATTTCCGCCCGTTTGATAACGCTGGAGTTATAGCCACCGCACAAACCACGGTCTCCAGAAATTACCAATATACCAACGGTTTTAACTTGGCGTTTTTTAAGCAGTGGTAAATCTGCATCTTCAAACCGCAAGCGAGTTTGTAAACCGTAAAGTACTTGTGCTAATCTGTCGGCAAAAGGACGTGTCGAAAGTACTTGCTCTTGCGCGCGTCGTACACGTGCAGCAGCAACCAGTCGCATCGCTTCGGTAATCTTCTTGGTATTTTTAACCGATTGAATTCGGTCGCGTATCGCTTTTAAGTTTGGCATATCTTTTAATCTTGAGTTATGAGTTGTGAGTTATGAGTTATGAGTTAGAAAGATACAACTCCTAACTCCTAACTCCTAACTCCTAACTTTTTTATGCTGCGAAGGTCTTCTTGTATTCAGTAATACCTTCTTTGAGTGCTGCTTCTTCTGCGTCACCCATTACCTTAGAGGTCTGTACTGCTTGGCTGTATGCTGGTTTGCTGTTCTTTAAGTATTCGCGTAAACCTTTTGTGAAGGCGCCTACTTTTTCAACAGGTACATCGTCTAAGTAGCCGTTGATACCAGCGTAAAGAATAGCTACTTGCTCAGATACGGACAATGGCGAGTTTTGTGGCTGTTTGAGAAGTTCGCGTAAGCGTACACCACGTGCCAATTGGTCTTGGGTAGTTTTATCTAAGTCGGATGCAAATTGTGCAAACGCTTGTAAGTCGTCAAACTGTGCTAATTCGAGTTTAATTTTACCTGCGACTTTCTTCATCGCTTTGGTTTGTGCTGCTGAACCTACCCGTGATACTGAAATACCTGGGTTTACAGCGGGACGAACACCAGCGTTAAATAAGTCGGATGATAAGAAAATTTGACCGTCGGTAATCGAAATTACGTTGGTAGGAATATATGCGGATACGTCACCTGCTTGAGTTTCAATGATAGGTAACGCTGTCATGCTACCTGCACCAAGCTCATCGCTTAGTTTTGCAGCGCGCTCTAATAAACGTGAGTGAATGTAAAATACGTCACCAGGATATGCTTCACGACCGGGTGGACGACGGAGCAACAAGGACATTTGACGGTATGCAGCAGCTTGCTTGGACAAATCGTCATAAATAATTAGGGTAGCTTTGCCTTGGTACATAAAGTACTCAGCAATTGCTGCTCCTGTGTATGGCGCCAAGAATTGTAGTGGTGCTGCTTCGGATGCGCTAGCGGCAACAATAATAGTATAGTCAAGGGCGCCTCTTTCTTGTAATGTTTGAACAACGTTAGCTACGGTTGAAGCTTTTTGACCGATGGCAACGTATACACAAATTACATCTTCGCCTTTTTGGTTCAGGATCGTGTCAATCGCAACCGCTGTTTTACCAGTTTGACGGTCACCAATAATCAACTCGCGCTGTCCACGACCAATAGGAATCATCGAGTCAATAGCAGTGATTCCTGTTTGCATTGGTTCGTGTACCGAACGACGTGCAATAATACCAGGCGCCATTGATTCAATCAAGCGACTTTCAGTTGACTTGATTTCACCTTTACCGTCGATAGGATTACCCAATGCGTCAACTACACGTCCAATAATCGCATCACCTACTGGTACTTGAGCGATACGACCTGTAGCGGTAACGGTACTTCCTTCTTGGATGTTGCGACCTTCACCCATTAATACCGCACCAACGTTGTCTTCTTCTAAGTTGAGCGCAAGACCGACTGTACCGTCTTCAAACTCAAGCAACTCACCTGCCATTGCTTTTTCCAAACCGTAAACGCGGGCAACACCGTCACCTATTTGAAGTACGGTACCAACGTTAGCAACTTTGACTTCTTTGTCGTATTGCTCGATTTGCTGCTGAATAATGCTGCTAATTTCGTCAGGCTTAATTGAAATACTCATGTTTCTTCTTCTTTGAAAAGAGACTACTAAATAAAGTTATGAGTTATGAGTTATGAGTTATGAGTTGAAGATTAATAAATTAACAATTTAGCTAAAAGTCAGAACTATATTTAAATAACTTCCTAACTCCTAACTCCGCGCCTCCTAACTCCTAACTATTAACTCCTAACTTCCTAAACTTAAAGAAAGGCGCCGTAATTGACCGCGTAAAGAAGCATCAATTACCTGCGAACCAACTTTAATGATGACACCACCAATCAAATCGCTGTTTACCTTCTTCTCAAGCTCCACTTGACGCGCTGAGGTCATGGCAACGACTTTTTCGATTACTGCTTGCTCTTGCGCTTCACTTAAAGGAATTGCAGAAGTTACTTCAGCTAAAACCGTCTGATTTAAGTCGCGTAGCAGTGATAAATACTGCCTCATGATTGGTTCAAGGAAAGAAATTCGCTTTCTATCAACCAATAGCATCAAAAAATTCCGAAAGAAGGCGTTAGTATCGTCACTCAGTAGACGATTCACAAGAGACTTCTTTGTATCAATTTGAATGAAAGGGTTGTCAAAAAAGTTACGAAGGTCTTCACTACCAGATAGTAAACCGACTATTGACCGTGCGTCATCACCAAACGCTTCGGTCAGGTTATTAGATTGCGCTACAGACATTAATGCCTGTGCATAAGGAGCAGCGATTTCTTCAGTAGCAACAGTACTTTTCATCTAACTTACCTCCAATAGCGCAATGCTGCGGTCGATTAATGCGTGCTGTGTATCTTCAGCAATTCCAGATTTTAGCTGTGACTCAGCTTTTTGAAGAGCCAGCGCAACAACTCTCGATCGTAGTTGTGCAATTGCTTTATCTTGTTCGCTTGTCAAATCAGCAGCAGCAGCATCTTTGAGACGTTGCACATCGACTTGGGCACGTGCCAAAATAGCTTCTTTAGCTTTTTGAGCATTTTCGCTAGCAGATTTACGGATGCGCTCCGCTTCTTGCTGTGCTTGAGTTAAATTCTTTTGCGCTTCTGCTAATGACGCAGCAGCTTCTTTGGCACGTTGTTCTGCTTCTTTAATTTCGATTTCAATACTAGTACGACGCGCGCTCAAAGTATCAGTAAGAAACTTACGTCCAAATACAACTAGTACGCCAACCAGAATTGCCAGGTTAATTATATTGGTTTCTAAAATGTCTAAGTTTAGACCGAAACCACCTTCTTCGGCGTGACCGGCAACCGCCTCTGTCGCCAATAATATTAAGGTGCCCATTATACCCATCTACAACTGCGTACTTAACTGCTAATACGTTGATTTCTCCCCAATATATAAAGAAGGAGAAAATTGCTAATCACACCTTATATTTCTACATATAAGGAGGGGCAATGCTTACGCCCTTGTTTGCTTGGGCTTTTGAGACTGATAGGGCGATGAGAAAATATATCGCTTTATCTAAACAGTTTGTCCCAATAATTTATCTAGAATTTGCTGACTTAAAGAGTCTACTTTTTGTTCTAAAGAACGCATCGCGGACTCTTTTTGACTTTCAATTTCGCGAGATGCTTCTTCACGCTGCTTTTGAACTTCTTGTTGAGCTTCTGCAATACTCTTAGAGTAAATTGATTGAGCATCTGCTTCAGCCGAAGTAATTGCTGCTTGTGCTTGCTTGCGTGCGTCTGCAAGTTGCTGTTCGTAATCTTTAGCTAGTCGCTCGGCTTTATCCAAACGCTCGCGAGCATCAACCTTGTTGGTTCTAATGTAGTTATCGCGGTCATCTAGTGCCTTTGTTAAAGGCTTATAGAAGATAGCGTTTAGTAAAGCCGCCAAAAGCAGGAATTGTAATGCCATTAAAGGCAGGGTTGCATCAAAATCAAACATTTCTTGCCTCGTCCGCGCTGATACGGCAATTTTTATTGATAAAAACCAAAATTTGGGGGCGTATTACTGTAGAGACGGTGATAGTTATTAACTATACATACAGCGTCTCTACATTAAAAATTTGTATTACGCGGAGAATGGGTTCGCAAACAATAATACTAGAGCGATAACCAGACCGTAAATTGTCAACGATTCCATGAACGCCAAGGTTAACAGCAATGTACCGCGAATTTTTCCTTCTGCTTCGGGTTGACGAGCAATACCTTCAACTGCTTGTCCAGCAGCATTACCTTGACCAATACCAGGCCCAATTGCAGCTAAACCGATAGCGAGAGCAGCAGCAAGTACAGAAGCAGCAGCAACTAATGGATCCATTTTGGTTTTCCTCGGTGTTATTACAAAAAAATGAACAGGTTGTTTTAGTTATCCAATCTCAAATTACATCAAATGATGTTCTTTGGACGCTCTTTAATGTTCCTCATGTTCTTCGCCATGTCCTTCGAGTGCCTCATGAATGTAGGCAGCAGCTAAGGTAGCGAATACCAACGCTTGAATAGCACTGGTAAATAATCCAAGTGCCATTACTGGCAGAGGAACAAACAAAGGAACTAGTAAAACTAGTACTCCAACCACCAGTTCATCCGCCAAAATGTTACCAAAAAGACGGAAACTTAGGGAAAGAGGTTTGGTGAAATCTTCAAGAATTGCAATTGGCAACAAGATTGGGGTTGGTTCGATATACTTTCTGAAATAACCCAAACCTTTTTTGCTAAAACCAGCGTAAAAGTACGCCAATGAAGTCAGTAATGCCAGTGCAACAGTTGTATTGATGTCATTAGTCGGCGCCGCTAATTCACCTTCAGGCAATTTTAATAGCTTCCAAGGTATCAAAGCACCAGACCAGTTCGAGACAAAAATAAACAAAAATAATGTGCCAATAAAAGGCACCCAAGGGCGATACTCTTTCTCACCAATTTGGTTTTTCGTCAAGTCCCGAATAAATTCTAGGGCATATTCCATTAAATTTTGGATACCACTAGGAACTTTCTGGATATTTCTCGTTGCAGCAAGCGATGCTATTACGAGAAGACCAATAACAAACCAAGAAGTGAGAAATACTTGCCCGTGTACTTTTAATCCACCCAATTCCCAGTAAAAGTGTTTTCCAACTTCTAACTCGGCAAGGGTAAGAGAATGGAAGACGTTGATAAAATTCACCATTTTCTTCCTATATCAAATGTTTCTCTTTTCTTAAATTAAGAGCAGGGGCAAATCTTACGGGTAGATATAAACCTAACCGCAAAATCTAGATTTACTTTTTCGGTTATCCCGCTTACAAAGCGCTAGTCAGCGTAAAAAGCCGTCCGAATTACATAGAGGATGAGAGTTGCCTTATAAGTCAGAAATCCCAAAAATATGGGCAGTACTTGTAATTCATCCCACCGCGATGCGAGCAGAATTACTATTACCAATAATGCGAAGCGCGTTTTACTTAGCTTCTGTTTTTCTGGCCCAAGCCGCTCAACATCTTTCGCCAACATTCTAATATAAACTAAGCCGGTACATGCCCCAAGCAAATAGTTCAGGGCAATGTTCAGAGAATAGAAAATCCAAACAGAGACGAAAATAATCCCCGTTATCACAAGAGTAATCGTTAGCAACTCTTGATAGAGTCGATAGAACTCTTGCATAGAACCAACTGGCTCGGAGTCCTCAACACCGGATTGAGCTTCTTGTCGTATTGTTGGTGTGGGTTCGGTTGTTTCTTCTGACAAGCTCACGGGACTTTAAACCAGTATTTTCTAGTTATGTTGACTGCACACTCAGCCAGTAAAATCATATCACGATTGGGTAACATTACTTTAGAAAAAAACAACTAACTTAATTGTTAACTCCAATTTGATCCCCCCGCCCCACGGAAACCGTTTTAGGCAACTGATTGACCATTTAGTGATTGAAAACTGGACATTGCCTCCATTGGATGCTCAGTATTGCGAGAATTGGCTCCCGTTACGAACAAAGTCGAACTAGAAACCAATCAGGATGATAACCTGCTCTCAAGGCTGATTTTACAAGAAGCGATAAATATTCACCCTTCCCCTTCACATTTTAGCTCCTAGTTTTCACCCGTTTGTGTCTTGCTGAACCTAATTTCAGTAGACTCTACTTACTGAGTTATCTATCACACTTGATATTTCCTAGGAATACACTGCACTCACTAATCATAATTATCTACATTTAGTTTTCTCTATCCTGTGCATATCTACGAACTAGATGGCGCCATCATTATTAATTGTTGTTCAATAAGGCGCCGGACTCCATCCAAATTAAAATCTACAGATTTTAAAATTTCATCAACAGTTTTACTGCTATCACAAGCCTGCATAAAAGCTAACTCTGCGTTCGATAGATTTACTATTTTGTAATCATAGTTAAATATTGTTTGACTTGGGAACCCATCTATGCATGGGCTAACTTCTGGTATCGTACTTAGTAATGTACTATTTGACGACCAGTTAGCCTTATTTAAAGGTGGACGTGCCAGAAAAAACTCGTAATGACTAGTTTCAGGATTTAGTAATTCGATAAGACGATAACGCTGACGCTCCGTAAGACTTTCTGCACGCTCCATTAGTTCAGGTGATTTACCCAAAAGCGCTTGCAAGTCCCAAAACCCAGGATTTGAAAAACCGACAAATTCCAAACCCGAAGCATCAATAAGCTCAAACAGCGTATCAATGTTATAATCAATCTCCTGCGGGTGTACGTACATATCCGCGAAATTCTCATCACGATGATTTTCTAATGACCATCGTTCCTTATCTCGCTTCACAATTCGATTATTTTCTGGAAGCGAAGCAAAAATTTGCCGTCCCACTTTGACTCCATCTTTATAATCTCCACGTTTATCACCTTGGAGTAATGCAACCGCACGTTGCATAAGTTGGATTTCCCAACGTCCTAATTCCCCATATACAAATATATGAAACAAACCACCAGGCGCCACTTTTTTTGCTAAAGCTTGAATTCCTCGAATTGGGTCATCGGTATGATGTAAAACCCCAACACAATTAATTAAATCAAATTCCCCAGGTAGCTGTTCGACATCAAATAAACTTAGCTGATGAAATTCTATACGATTGGCGCCGCTACGTTGACAACGTTCTTTAGCAATCTTTAGTGTTCCCGCACTTAAATCTATGCCAACAACCTGCGCTTCTGGATTCAAATGTACTAAATACTCAGTTCCAACACCCGACCCACAACCAGCATCGAGAATACGAATATCTCGTTTTTGCGGTTTCATACCGGTACAAAAATTATAAGCAGCCAACCAATTCCACCGCCAATTGTAACCTGGAGGCGCAGAGTCCAGTATTGGTTCTGGCGGAAACGGATATGTATCGTAGAGTTTAGCAACTTTCTCGCTAACTTTTTGAGTATCGGACATAGTATAAACAACATCGCTGCACTTCTGAGTTTATCCTGTGGTTGGGCGTTTTGAGCAGTTATATTTGATTCGACATATATATATACAGGACTTACGCATGAAAACCTAGAAACCTGGTTTCTTCGTTGATAACATGTAATAAAAATGACGATTTGTCTGCGACAATGAATGCGCTCGATTCCAGGTTTATGCAGCGTAAGTCCTAATATAGTTAAATAATGTAAAACAGTACCACAACCAAACCAGCATATAGGGAAGTATATTTATTGTATTACTTGTAATTTTTATAATACGGCGGTTTGTTAACCTGAACTACAAATTGTATTGGGCAGATGACTACTGGTCTGTGTCAATAGTTTTGGTATGTTGCGTAAATATCAAAACCTTGTAGAGACGTGAAATTTACCTGCGGTACACTCCGTGAACACGTCTCTACATCTCAGAATTAATGACACAGACTACTACTAGCATTTTCACCTGGTTATTTTTGATAACAGATAAAACAAATGATTTACGACCAAGCAGAATTTGATATAACTTGCGAATGGGGTTTACACGGCGCCCATCAACTGGCGCCAATCAGTAATATTATTATCATTGTTGATGTTTTGTCGTTTTCTACGTGCGTCGAAATTGCGACCAATAACGGCGCCATCGTTTATCCTTATAGATGGAAGGATGAAGCAAAAGCTTATGCTGAATCTTTAAAAGCAGAATTGGCAGGCAAACGACAATCTGGGAAGTATTCTCTTTCTCCTGCATCGTTACAAAATATACCTGCTGGAACAAAATTGGTTTTGCCTTCTCCTAATGGTGCAACCCTGACTCTTGAAACTGGAAATACATTAACAGTAGCTGGTTGTTTACGAAATTGCGAAGCAGTAGCAAAATTTGCTCAAAGGTTTGGTAATGTCGCGGTGATACCCGCAGGTGAAAGATGGGAAGATGATAGTTTACGTTTTGCGTTTGAAGATTTAGTTGGCGCCGGAGCTATTTTAAGTTATTTAAAGGGTAATTTTTCACCAGAAGCTCAAGTAGCTATTGCAGCATTTAAAAGTTGTGAAGATGATTTATTAGGTTATTTGAGAAAATCTAGTTCGGGCAAAGAGTTAATTTATCGTGGGTTTGACCAAGATGTAGAGTTGGCAGCAGCTTTTAATGTCAGTAATTGTATACCTGTTTTCGTTGAAAGTGCTTATGTAAATAAAGGAATTTAGTATTATCTCTTTTCTCTGTGTCTGTGTAGTAAAAAAATAACTATGCACAGCACAGGCTTTCCGGCCTGTGCTACAATTAGGGGTTTTTATCTAGAATTGCCGTATACTTTTAAAATTAAGTTTAATGCTTTTTCGTTATATTTACTGAATTTGACTGTTGTATCTTTGTTGGCTGTTACATTTGTTTTGTTGATTTTCTTACTTTTTGGCGCCTTGTTTAGATAATTTAGATGTTGGTTGTTAACGGCGCCATACGCACTATTTTGTTGTAGCGTGGGCAGAGGTTTAGTTTTTGCCCATCTTAGAAACGATTTAATGCTTTGTCCTGGTAACGCTGTTGCAGGAGTAATAGTCTGTGTAAGCGCGATAGATAGAGCAGCTAGGGCTAGTAATTTATACTTAAAACGCATAATTTATCAGAAGTTTTCGCTTGTACTTATCTGTACTAACTATAAGTAGCTACAATCATATCTCCGTATTTCCGGAACTATTAGCTGAGAAAACTTACAGCACCGAAAAATCACACTTGCTAACTAAAATTATAGGCGATTTAAGATTTTGACTGCCACTTTGAAGGTTGTATGGCAGTGAAATTGCGTATAACTTAAAAATAATTACATGCGTTATCAGTAAATTTAATGAGCGGCATATCTGTTACTTATCGTTACAAAACTTAGCCGATTTCTCAGATAAGATGGAGTGGTTACTGTCATAACTTGATACATTCAGGTGACAAGTTCGACATACTTCTTAATAAATCCACAGTGGAACCGCAAAACGTTCTAATCTATAAGCTGACTGGGTTAATTTTCTCTGATAGCTTTGTTAAGTGACATACAGTAATTCATAAAATAATTACTGTGTCAAGTACAAAGAAATCAGACTTAACACAAAAAAAATATTGATGGGAGTTTTAGAAATCCGATGAGTGTTAAGGCGAGTGGTGGAAGCTCGGTTGCGCGCCCGCAACTATATCAAACTGTAGCTTTATCGACAATTTCCCAAGCTGAACAGCAAGACCGTTTCTTGGGAACAGGCGAACTTTCGGAGTTGGCGAGCTACTTTGCATCTGGCGCCAAGCGTTTACAAATAGCTCAAACTCTGACAGATAATTCTGAGATTATCGTCTCGCGTGCTGCGAACCGAATTTTTGTTGGTGGTACGCCAATGGCTTTCTTAGAAAAGCCAAAAGACCCAGAAGTGGCGATGGCAGTATCAGAAGCGTTAGGCGCCTCAATAGTGGATGTGCGTCGTGGAATGGAATTAGGAAACGTCACCTACGTTGAAAGTCGTGGTGGTTTCTTTGAAAATTTACGTTCCATCTTTAATACCGCTTCAACTGGCCCAACACCTCCAGGCTTTAGACCAATAAACGTTGCTCGCTATGGTCCATCGAACATGGCGAAGAGTCTACGTGACTTAAGTTGGTTCTTACGTTATGCGACTTATGCAATTGTTGCAGGCGACCCTAACATAATCGCTGTAAATACACGCGGTTTACGCGAAATTATTGAAAATGCTTGCTCTACAGAAGCGACTATTGTAGCGCTGCAAGAAATAAAGGGAGCTTCACTTAGCTATTTCCGCCAAGACCCAGAAGCAACCGAAATTGTTAAGCAGTACATGGATGTTTTGATTAGCGAATTCAAAGCACCAACACCTTCAGCCAAAGTTCGTCAGCGTCCTTCATCTGACCAACAAGGTTTGGAACTGCCACAAATTTACTTTAATGCTTCCGAACGGCGCCAAAAGTTCGTAATGAAGACCGGTTTATCGGCGGTTGAAAAGAACGACGTTATCAAAGCTGCATATCGGCAAATCTTTGAACGTGATATTACCCGTGCTTATGGCTTGTCTTTATCATATTTAGAGTCACAAGTCAAGAACGGCGACATCTCGATGAAAGAGTTTGTACGTCGTATTTGTAAATCTCCGCTTTACCGCAAAAACTTCTTTGACCCATATATTAACAGTCGCGCTTTAGAATTGGCTTTCCGTCATATTCTTGGTCGTGGTCCTTCTTCACGCGAAGAAGTGCAAAACTATTTCTCGGTAGTTTCTTCAAAAGGACTATCTGGACTTGTTGATGCTTTGGTAGATTCTTCTGAGTATTCAGATTACTTCGGTGAAGAAACTGTACCTTACCTACGCGGTTTGGGACAAGAAGCTCAAGAATGCCGTAACTGGGGACCACAACAAGATTTATTTAATTACAGCGCACCATTTAGAAAAATACCCCAGTTCTTAACAACGTTTGCGTCGTACAATCAGCCATTACCCGACCAACATCCATATGGTTCTGGTAATGACCCATTAGAAATTCAATTCGGCGCCATTTTCCCGAAAGAAACCCGCAACCCCAGCAGCAGTCCTGCGTTCTTCGGTAAAGATACCAAGCGTCTGTTAATTAACCAAGGGCCAGGAATTAATAACCAAAATAGTAATCCTGGAGCGCGTGGTGTGGCGCCTGGTTCACTAGGACCCAAAGTCTTCAAACTCGACCAGTTACCAGGAACTCGCGGTAAAAAATCAAAAGCTGGCACAAGCGTTAAGTTTTCTGAAAGCTCCACACAGGCAGTAATCAAAGCTGCTTATTTACAAGTTTTCGGACGCGAAGTTTACGAAGGTCAGCGTCAGAAGGTCGCAGAAATTAAGCTAGAAAACGGCGAAATAAGCATTAAGGAATTTATCCGCGCGTTAGCGAAATCGGATGTTTTCCGCAAGATGTACTGGACTAATTTGTACGTCATGAAATCGGTTGAGTACATCCACCGTCGTTTGCTCGGTCGTCCTACTTATGGGCGCCAAGAAACCAACAAGTATTTCGATATTTGTGCTAAGAAAGGTTTCTACGCATTAGTTGATGCAATTATTGATACCGATGAGTATCAACAAGCTTTTGGTGAAGATACTGTTCCATACGAACGCTATTTAACACCTGCTGGACAATCTGCACGTAACTTACGTGTTGGTAGTATCCGTGAAGATATTACACCCAGCATTACTAAAGAAGAAGTACCAATGTTTGTGCAGTTGGGTACTCCATCAGAAGCTCGTACAGAACCCGATGTTGCTTTCCGTACTAGCCAAGGTGTATCGAAGCAGCGTGAACAAACCAAAATCTTCAAGCTTGTCTCTGGTACTGGCGATAAAGTAGCTGTACAAACAGTTATTAGTGCTGCTTACCGTCAAATTTTCGAGCGCGATATTGCACCTTATGTAACTTCGTCTCGTGAATTTAAGGTTTTAGAAAGTCGTTTAGGTAATGGTGAAATTACCGTTAAGGAATTCATCGAAGGTTTGGGTTGTTCGAGCCTGTACTTAAAAGAATTTTATACACCTTACCCCAATACCAAGGTTATCGAACTAGGAACCAAACACTTCTTAGGACGGGCGCCGCAAAACCAACAGGAAATTCGTAAATATAACCAAATATTGGCGACACAAGGTATCAAAGCGTTTATTAGCGCGATGTTAAATACCGTTGAATACCAAGATGTATTTGGTGAAGATACTGTACCGTATCGTCGCTTCCCAACATTACCTGCTGCGAACTTCCCCAACACAGAGCGGTTGTACAACCAACTCACAAAACAAAATAACGATGTGGTTGTTCCAAGCTTTGAGCCAGCTAACTCTAAAATGGACATGTCAACCATGCCCATGACTGGTAAAGCAATAGCAGATTTAGCGGCACAAGGACGTAGAAGCAACGAACCTGTTTATAGCGGTGTTGGTCGTACAGTTACTCCGACTTCGCAAGTTGTAAGCGCACGTCAAAATGTTCGTATTTATCGCTTTACAGCAGGTGTTAATCAAACTGATTTTGCAACCACTCTAAATGCGCTTTACGCACAAGTGTTAGATATTCACGGCAGTGAAATTCCTCAACAATTCCGTAATGCTGAGTTAGAAGCCAAACTCGAAAATGGCGCCATCTCGGTACGTGAATTTGTTCGTGGTTTAGCTAGCTCGGATGCTTATAAAGTGCGGTTCTGTACAACCTTCCCACAAAATAAAGTAGTGGAGTTGCTGTTCCGTCACTTACTAGGACGTACACCCGCAACAATTGCTGAAATCAATCAATATAACCAACTATTGAGTGAGCAAGGTGTGCTTGCTACGGTTAACGCGCTTGTAGATTCGACTGAATACGCTCAGTACTTTAATGAGGATGTCGTTCCTTACCAACGTGTACCTTCCTTAAAGGCTGGTAACTACTTGGGTAGCGTTAAAGCTGAATAATTCATCTGATTCCCCCCTACCCCCCGCGAATTCGGGGGGGAAAGAGAAGTATTTAAGCCCCCTTCCACGCGGGGGGTTGGGGGGATTAAATTAGGCTGTTGACCATCGAGAAAGGCGCCAGCCTATTTTGTGCTGAATTTTAAAACATTTCTTAACAAAGCTTTCAAACTATAAGCACAAAATACGTACAATAGCAAACATGAAAGCAAATATTACAAAGTGTTAAGAAGAGTCATAAATACTCAACAGGATGCCTGAAAATAATCCATAAGAGGTAGTTGAGTTTAACCGCTTGTGTTGATGAATTTACGCAAGTGGGTTCTCGAAGCTGTTTAAGGCAGCGAGATAAATTCACAACCGTTGTAACAGTGCCAGTAACTCGTAAATCTGGTTTTACCTAGTATTAGAGGAATCCAAAAGATGAGTATCGTCACGAAGTCCATCGTGAATGCAGACGCAGAAGCACGCTATCTCAGCCCTGGCGAATTGGATAGAATCAAATCCTTCGTCACCACTGGAGAAAAGCGCCTACGTATTGCTCAAGCATTAACCGACAACCGCGAGCGCATCGTTAAGCAAGCTGGCGACCAGTTGTTCCAAAAGCGTCCTGACGTTGTTTCTCCTGGTGGAAACGCATACGGTCAAGAAATGACTGCTACCTGCTTACGTGACCTTGACTACTACTTGCGCTTAATCACCTACGGAATCGTATCTGGTGATGTAACACCTATCGAAGAAATCGGTATCGTTGGTGTACGCGAAATGTACAAGTCACTTGGTACCCCCATTGACGCTGTTGTTGCTGGTGTTGGTGCAATGAAGAGCGTTGCTACTGGACTTATGTCTGGTGAAGATGCTGGTGAAGCTGGCTCTTACTTCGACTACGTAATTGGTGCTATGTCATAGTTTTGATTTAATCTATAGAAAGATTAATCTCAAACTTTAGACTCAATCTGATTAAAATTAGGCGCCGGATTATTGTAATTACGGTTGGAAATAAGGAAATAACAACAATGCAAGACGCAATTACCTCAGTAATAAATTCTTCAGACGTTCAAGGCAAGTACCTTGATTCATCTGCAATCGACAAGCTCAAAGGTTACTTTGCAACAGGCGAACTTCGCGTTCGTGCAGCTACCACCATCAGTGCAAACGCAGCTGCAATCGTAAAAGAAGCTGTTGCTAAATCGTTGTTGTACTCAGATATCACCCGTCCAGGTGGTAACATGTACACCACACGTCGTTATGCTGCTTGCATCCGCGACTTAGACTACTACCTCCGTTATGCTACATACGCAATGTTAGCTGGCGACCCATCTATTTTAGATGAGCGCGTACTTAACGGTTTGAAAGAAACCTACAACTCATTAGGTGTACCCGTAGGCGCCACCGTACAAGCTATTCAATCAATCAAAGAAGTGACTGCTAGCTTGGTAGGTCCTGACGCTGGTAAAGAAATGGGCGTTTACTTAGACTACATCAGCTCTGGCTTGAGCTAATAGTCGTAACACGCGCGCATTTAGCTACAAATTAATTGCGTAATTTAAGGGCTGGGAATCAGTTGTGAGTGCTAGAAGGCTGAGAGCTTATTGAGTAAAAAGTGCTGAGTGCTGAGTGCTAAGTGGATAGACAAAACTATACATAAAGTAACTTAGATATTGAGTAAGTTTTGTTTAATGAGTTTTGGCAGGCTAGTATTGATGATTGATTCCCAGTCTTGCAATGAGTAGGCAAATATTCAACACTCATAATTTTTGAAATAAAAAAGATATTCCACTTCATACAGGAGACTTATCACCATGCGGATGTTTAAAGTTACAGCTTGTGTACCTAGCCAAACCCGGATTAGAACCCAACGCGAACTTCAAAATACCTTCTTCACAAAACTAGTTCCTTACGAAAACTGGTTCAAAGAACAGCAACGTATTCAAAAAATGGGTGGCAGAATCGTTAAAGTTGAGCTTGCTACTGGCAAACAAGGTTTAAACACTGGTCTTCTATAACTTATATACTTACTCTCCAACAAGAAATTACTATCGGGAGTTACCTAGAGGTCTTTTTAGACCTCTTTTTTTGCTATCTTGTGAAACTATCTTACCAGCTAGCCTTAATTCAGGCGCCAATATAAAGTACATAAGTATTGAAAGTTATTTTTGGAACGGGCAGGGATGCCCATTCCACAAGATATATGTATCTATAAATACTAGTGCATAACTAATTTATGGAATTGTGGGTAAATTTGGGTTAAATCGAGTAATATCGTTTCTTGTTTATACTTACTCAACTTCACCCAGTGTACCGATAGTGAAGATAATTCGTCGCCTGATACCATTTTTAGATGACTCCGTAAACAGTTGGGCACTTGAAGCGCGTTTATTGCGCTGGCTGACTATGGTCTGGCTGTTTGTGGGACTTGCTGTTTTGTTTAGTGCGTCTTACCCAGTAGCAGACGCAAAGTTCCAAGATGGATTGTATTACTTTAAACGCCAACTCATTTGGGTTGTCGTTGGCATATTAGGATTCAATATTATTGTTAATACCCCAGTTAAGAAGATAACAGGTATATCTCACTGGTTTATCTTCTTGATGTTGCTGCTAATTTTTGTGACGCTAATTCCTGGACTTGGTAAAAGTGACTTAGGCGCCGCACGTAGGTTACTCGGTCCAGTTCCAATTCAACCATCTGAATTAATTAAACCCTTTTTAGTTATTCAAAGCGCCCGATTATTTGGACAATGGGATAAATTAACATGGCGTGTAAGGTTTACTTGGCTAGGTGTGTTTGGTTTAGTTGTTTTAGGTATACTTGCCCAGCCCAACCTTAGTACTGCTGCGTTGTGCGGAATGACTATATGGTTAATTGCACTCGGCGCTGGACTACCTTATAAATATTTAGGAAGCACCGCGCTTGGTGGAATTGTACTTGCGACGTTAAGTATCAGCATCCGTGAATACCAACGTAAACGGGTAATGTCTTTTATCAACCCTTGGGCAGATGCCACAGGTAACGGTTATCAGCTAGTGCAAAGTTTACTTGCAATTGGTTCCGGTGGACAGTCGGGAACAGGGTATGGGTTATCACAGCAAAAACTTTTTTATCTACCTATTCAAGATACCGACTTTATATTTTCTGTATTTGCTGAAGAATTTGGCTTCGTTGGCTGCATGGTATTGCTATCATTACTGGCTATATACGCTACTTTAGGTTTAATTGTAGCAATCAAAGCAACCAATCCTATTTACCGACTTATTGCAATTGGCATTACTGTGGTCATGGTTGGACAGTCATTACTACATATTGGTGTAACTACAGGCGCCTTGCCAACTACCGGTTTACCTTTACCATTATTTAGTTACGGTGGTAACTCAATGATAGCCAGTTTACTTGCCGCAGCTTTACTAGTTCGTGTTGCTCGCGAAAGTAGCGAAGCTGAAGTTGTACCTATCAACCCAGAATTAACACGAACTAAAAGACGTAGACGTATTACTACATCACGGTGAAAACTGGCAACGGTAACGCTCCTGTAACGGATGTGCTTTCCTAAATGGGTAAATGCTGAAGATGTACAAACTTGGCTTGAATCTTGGGGAACGGAGGATGAAAAACCTGCTCCATGCGTATAGTTTTTCTCTCACTTGCTGTTGAAGATTTAGCAGCTATTCGCTCTTATATTGCTGATAATAACCCAGAATAGGCCTTTGATGTTGCTGCACGTTTAAACCGAGCTATCAGTAAATTATCCTCTATGCCAAATCTGGGAAAACCTGGACGAGTTCCTAGTACATGAGAACTTGTAACACGGAAAATAGGTAAAATAGCTTATATTGTAGTCTACCGAGTTAAAGAAACGCACTTGGAAATTTTAAGGGTTTTAGCTAGTATGCGCGATATAGACAGTATTCTAGAAGAAAGTATAGAAGATTTATAATTTAGCTTTGGGGAAGCAGATTATGGTGATTTCTTTTCAACAACAAGAAACGATAATATATCCACCAGCAACTTCCCTTGAAGAGTTTTTTAATCATCCTTTAAAAAATGCAGAATGGGTTGATGGCAAAATAATTGAGAAAGTTGGGATGACGTTGCTGCATAGTAAAATTCAAGCGCGCGTTAGTTATTACTGGAGAAGCTATATGCTCTCTAGTGGTCAAGGAGGAGAAGTTTATACAGAAGCACTTTGTCGCACGAATAAACAAGGTCGTCGTCCAGATGTTTCTTATTTAGATAAACATTTACTATCGCAATACGGTAATGCTGACTTTTTACCGCAAAGTTTTCCATTGATTGCAGAAATTGCCTCTGCTGATGATAGCGCTGAATATTTATTTGCTAAAGCTAAACAATATTTAGATTCGGGTTGTTTAGAAGTGTGGTTAATCTATCCTGAAAACCAATGGATTATTATTCTTACTAAAGATAAACATTTATTATTGACTTTAGGAGAAACAGCTACCACTCAAGTTTTTTTACAAGGCTTTAGTATAGCTGTTACCGATTTATTTTCATAACAATATACCAAATATATTAAGTTATAGAACAGGCAGGGATGCCCGTTCCACGTTAGAATGCAAGCAGAGTAAGCATCCTAACTTTATCAACACCCATGCTGGAAACTCTTTCTACCCAACTCTATCAACTCGAACGCTTTGCTAACGGTATTGTCGCTAGCCAACTTACGCATTTGAGTATCATCAGTATTGGTGTAATATTTTTAGCTGGATTGCTCACCAGTCTTACACCTTGTATGCTGTCGATGTTGCCAATTACAATTGGTTATATTGGCGGATACGAAACTAAAACTCGTTTACAAGCTTTTTCTCAGTCAACTTGGTTTTCTCTAGGTTTGGCAACCACACTTGCTGGTTTAGGTATATTTGCCGCAGGTTTTGGGAGAGTATACGGTCAAATTGGAATTGGTCTACCAATCATTGTTAGTATTATCGCTATTTTAATGGGGTTAAACCTCCTCGAAGCTTTACCTTTACAATTACCCTCTTTTGGTGGTACAGATTGGATTTCTCAAGATTTACCTCAAGGTGTACGCGCGTATTGTATTGGTCTCAGTTTTGGATTAGTTGCTTCTCCTTGTAGTACTCCAGTTTTAGTAAGTTTACTGGGGTGGGTGGCAAAGCAACAAGATTTATTTATGGGTGGAGTTTTATTACTCTCCTATACATTAGGTTATGTGGCGCCGTTAATTTTAGCTGGCACATTTACTGCTTCTATAAAAAAGATACTCGAACTGCGACGCTGGTCGGGTTGGATAAATCCTGTCAGTGGTGTAATGTTAGTAGCATTTGGCGTATTTTCTTTACTTTCTCGAATTCCTATTTAGCCCATAATCGCTTATATTAACCACATGACTGCTGATAACACAACTGAAAAAGAACTTAATTGGTTTTCTCTTCTTAAACGTTCAATAAGACAAGATATATTACCAATATTGACCGATTTAAGACTTGCCATTGTGATGCTACTTGTAATTGCAGGTTTTAGTATCCTTGGTACTGTTATAGAACAAGGGCAGTCGCTAGCATTTTATCAAACAAATTATCCTGAACATCCAGCTTTATTTGGATTTCTAACTTGGAAAGTCTTACTTTTCATTGGTTTAGACCATGTTTACCGCACATGGTGGTTTTTATCACTACTCATATTATTTGGCACAAGTTTAGTTGCTTGTACATTTACCCGTCAGCTACCTGCTTTAAAGTCAGCGCGTAAATGGAAATTTTATGAAAGACCTCAACAATTTCAGAAACTCGCTTTAAGTGCAGAATTTGATGATGCTTCGTTAAATTCATTACCTGAGATTTTACAAAATCAGCAATATAAAGTCTATCAACAAGATAATACACTTTACGCACGCAAAGGTATTGTTGGTCGAATTGGACCCATTATAGTTCACATTGGAATAGTTGTAACTTTACTTGGTTCTATTTTCGGCGCCATGACAGGGTTCGTTGCTCAAGAAATGGTACCAAGCGGTGAAACATTCCAAATTAAAAATATTATTGATGCGGGTCCGTTTGCAGCATCACAAGTTCCCAAAGATTGGTCGGTACATGTTGACCGTTTTTGGATTGACTACACACCTTCAGGTGGCATTGACCAATTTTACTCGAAAATGTCGGTATTAGATGCTCAAGGTAAAGAAGTTGATAATCAAACAATATATGTCAACAAACCTTTACGCCATAATGGAGTAACTCTTTACCAAACCGACTGGGGTATTGCCGCAGTTCGCGTTCGTGTTAATAATAGTCCAATATTTCAGTTACCAATGGCGCCGCTTAATACCAACGGCAAAGGTAGAATTTGGGGTACGTGGATACCTATCAAACCCGACTTAAGCGAAGGTGTATCATTACTTGCCAAAGATTTACAGGGAATGGTATTGATATACGACAGTAAAGGTCAACTTGCGAACACCTTGCGAACAGGTATGTCCACACAAATTAATGGTGTAACATTAAAGTTACTCGATGTCATAGGCAGTACAGGATTGCAAATTAAAGCAGACCCAGGTATTCCCATCGTTTATAGCGGGTTTGCGATTTTAATGGCAGGTGTCGCGATGAGTTATTTCTCTCACTCTCAAGTTTGGGCACTACAAAAAGATGGTCGCTTGTATGTAGGTGGCAAAACCAACCGCGCACAAGTCGCTTTTGAACAAGAAGTCTTATCTATACTTGACAAAGTAAATTCCGCATCCACCAAAAACCAAAAAGAAGTATCTCTTACGTAAAGAAACCTGGTTTCTAGGTTTTCATTAGTGGCGCCTAACGTTTTAATAAATCAAAAATCTCCACAGTACAATGTCCACAATTTGTGGACATTTTTGTCTCAAATCTACGTACAAGTAGTTAAAGTAACAATAAATATTTCAGTATTATCTAGCGAAATCACTTAGAATATAAGCATAGTACAGCAGCCATTTATTTAAATTTAATCTAGGAAATTGACGCATGTAAAGAAAGTCAGTGGTATATTTCCATTTATAGGCGGTTTGTGTATAGTTGTGTGCAATTGGGGGTAATAAGGCGTAAAAGCTTTAATTTCTGGTATTTTTGATTTTTTTGTAGTGGCTGCGTCAGATGTAGCAAAAATTTTGGGTAGAAAACCGGAATACTACTAAGTCAAGGTGATTCTATTTAATAAACACAACGTAGCAAACGTGACTATTCACGACAGCTACTTTAACTACTCTGCCTCACTACTTTGATATAAACCTAAGTGTTTGACACACCTGTAAGGTATATGCCATAACAGGTAATTTCTTTAACCGAAAAAACTTACTTGCTAAAACTTTGTTAAAATTATGGAAAATACTGGTTATCTGCATCTAGCTTCGGCTTATGAGGCGCCTGAAGAAGTCGAAGTAACAAATATCCAAGTCGGTTTAGCATCTTGGAATTGGAATAAACTTTCTTTTAACGCAATGATGCGGTTTTTACCTATAATGCTGTCATTATTTGTCGTTAGTATAGCAGGACAAAGTTTAGCCGTATCACGAGGAACTTCAGGCGGAGAAGTTAGTAATGTTCAAAGATGTTTAAAACAATTAGGTTACTTCAATGGCCCAGTAACAGGTAACTTTGGTTCACAAACTCAAGACGCAGTTACTCGCTTTCAACGCGCAAATAGACTACCAGCAGTAGGTTCAGTCGGTCCAAGAACACAGCAACTATTACGCTCAAAGTGTAACACCCGTAACACAGGTGGTGGTAGTCGCGCAAGTGGAGTACTAAGTTTAGGCAGTCGCGGACAAGCAGTCAGCAACTTGCAAAGTAATTTATCGCGTTTAGGATTTTATAACGGGCCAATAACCACTACTTTCGGACCACAAACTCAAAATGCAGTAATTCGTTTTCAGCAAGCGAACGGTTTGCGTGCAGATGGAGTAGTTGGTGCTGGAACTCTTCAAGCTATTCGCACTGCTGGAACTTTTGGTGGTGGTTCAAGCAGTGTTGGCGGTCCTTTGGATAACGCTTTAAATCAAGGAGACCAAGGATTTCAAGTCAGACAACTGCAACAAGATTTACGGCAGTTAGGTTTCTTCCCTGTCAACCCAACAGGTATTTTTGGCCCGACAACACGCGATGCTGTCTCTAACTTCCAACGCAATAATGGACTTATTCCTAACGGTATTGCTGACTCACAAACCTTAACATTAATTTCTCAAGCTCTTGTTAACCCTGGTAATCCAAACCCGAACCCAAACACTAACGAATGTTCAACTGCACGTGGTGAAATATGTCTTGGAGAACGCAGCCAGCGAGTAATAATTGTACAGCAGCGCTTACAGCAATGGGGAGTTTTTAGAGGTAACGCAGATGGATATTACGGCCCAGCAACTAGAGATGCAGTTGCACAGTTCCAACGTGCAAGACAACTGGCGCCAACAGGGTTTGTAGATTTTAATACATGGCAAGCACTAGGTTTAAGTAACAATCCGGCGCCACCCGCAGTACAGCGACCCGAAAGGAATAATCGTTATGTAGTAGTTATTCCTATATTTGCCAACGACACATTAAACCGTGTGCGTCAATTATTACCACAAGCATTTGCAGCAAAATCTGGTTTAGGTGATTATGTAAATGCAGGTTCATTTAACGAACGTAGCGAAGCTGAAAGACTAAGTGACCAACTACGCGATAGAGGTTTCGACGCGCGCGTAGAATACTTTTAAACACGTGGAATGGGCTGAAATGTGGAATGGGCATCCCTGCCCGTTCCAAACATAAGGCAGGCAGGATGCCCACCCCACAAGAAAATTAGAATGTTTTATTATTTAGAAGTCCCTAAAATTTCCCATGCCCAAGCAGTATCTTCGGGAGATAATGGAGGTTTGGCAGGTTGTGAGTAATCAATAACCAAATCAAACCTTGCGCGCTCATAAATATCATGTAACAATTGCTGCAAATCTAATACAGGCTCTGTATCACCTTGTTTTAAGGGTATAGGAAAAGCAGGTAACACATCACGGACTGTAAATGTGTATAAATCCGCATCAGGTCTACCATATCCTCGACTCACTAAAATATAGTAATCGCCTTTAGCATCACCAAAAATCGGCATCGGTTCCCCAGCCCGTAATGAATCGATTTCTACTAGACTTGTATTTGAAGCAAAAATTTTGAGCCGTTTGTTTTCATAAGCTTGTCTACCATCTTTTGACCGTTTATTTTTGGGTGAAAGCACCTCAATGACGGTAACTACCTCACCTGTTCGAGTAGACTTAATTTCTAGAAACCTTTCCGTAATTTCAAGAGGCATCGGAACCCTAACTTTAGCAGGTTCAGCTTGTTTAAGTGCAGTTGTTGCTCTTGTTGCCTTATTCTTACTTGCAACAGCTATATCCGCGACTCCAACTAGTAACGAATCATCAACGCTTGCGTAAACTCGTTCTTCAATTGAAACGTGATAACTAGGAACGATTTGAGGTGTCAGTGCATCAGCAATTGCCACTATTAACCGATTATGAACTTGATTCCATAGTTCCGGCTGTTCTAAATATGGATCCATTCCCGGAAATGGTGTAGGCATAGTTACTTTCACCTTAATGCTATACCTTTGTTATAGCACTCTTACACTTTATATCCTTTATGGTTTTAAATATATAACCACAAAGGACACAAAGAAAGAGTTAAACGGCGCCTAATTGTAATTGTGAAGTCTGAGCATTAAGAACAGTCAACGCTTTTTCAGCAATAATTTGATGTGCAGCAGTTGTAGGATGAATACCATCCCAGAATAAAAAGTGGTTGGGATTACTACAAGTTGGTCCTTGATTTAAGCAAGCACTTGTCACGTTTGTAAAACCATATTTAGATGGGTTAGAAATTGCATCCCTATAGAGTGAACTTATATCTAACTCGATGATTTGTGAATTAGAGTCAAATTTTTGCCGCAGTTGCGATAATGATTTAGCTAAATCCTGATTATGTGCTTTTGTTACAGCGCTTAGACTTTGAGAACTTGCACTGCTTTTAGTTGCTGGTAAATCACCCAAATCAGGTAAATCCGCAACCAAGACTTTTTTGGCGCCAGCATTCAGTAAAGACTCGACTGCTTGAGTAATATTTATAACAGGCGCCGTAGAATCAGCAACACCATATATATAGTCATTAGCACCTGCCCAAATTACATACAGTCCGCTATCGTTTGTATCTAGCTGATTTTTAGTAAAATTCTCAACTTGTCCCAACAAACCAGGGATACCATTATTACCAACCTTACCCGTCATGGCACCACCAAAAGCAAAATTTGTACTTTGTTTACTATTGAGCGCTAACTTTGAGGCAAGATACTCTACCCACACCTGACCATTAGAATAACGTCCTTGAAAATACGGTGGAATGGGTGGATAATTTCTATTCGTCGCACGATACATATTCCCGGTATCTGAGAGACTATCGCCAAAAACATATATTTGATTGATAGTACGCGCACTGGTGTTATCGTGTAATGAGGATGTAACTAAAACCATAATTAAACTAAGTAAAGCAATTATTGCTGTAATAAAGTATTTTTTCACTGTTCAAAAACCAGATTCTTGTAGAGACGTGATAAATCACGTCTCTACGGTATGAATAATTACACAAATATTAAATTTACTCAAAAAACAAAACTATAAAGCATGAAGTGTGAAGCGTCTCGACTCAAAAATCAGACTCCAAACCTTATATGATTTAACCGAAACAAAACATATCGAAGATGCAGCCTTATTAACTTATGAACTCGGTATAAGCGCTTAAGGTAATTACCTTTATAATTTAACTAACTCCTTCAACACAAAGGGTGGTAATAACCGCCATCTCTAGTTGTAATCGTACCAACTCATACAATATTAATACTGAGGAAAGATAAACTACTCATTCGCGAGATATATCTTGAACATTAAAAGAACGCCAAAAATTAAATGTGTTTAATTATGAAAAGTTTCAGTATAATAAATAATTAAGCGGTTAAGCTGCTAGTTGCTTGACATCGGTAAAAAAAAACATAAATATTTGAGAATAAAATTATACTATGCACTTATTATATTATGCACTACTGCTATGTCATGCTCACACATAAGCATTAGCTGTCATGCTGAGGAACATAGGCACCAACTGTCATGCTGAGGAACGTAAACGCAGTTTTCCCGCAGGGTAGCATCTTTAAGATTTCACACTTAATATAAAAGTAAAGCTGTAACCCGTTCGTAGTATAATTATAGATAAAATTATAAATTCTCCAGCAATACCGCGAACCATAGGGTGTTTTTTAAGCAGGATAATCCCTTAAAGGGATTGAAACGTGTACTACTGGCAGATAAAGATGGTAAGATAGCAGCTTGAAATTTCAAATAATCCCTTAAAGCCCACATTCCGCACCCCTAGGCGTCTCAAATTGTCACAAAAGTGTTTTTACTGAGTATTTTCTCTTTAAGAAGAGTAAAATAATACTTTAATTGTCTGTATAGACGTATTTTTTACCTACCCAACATGATATTTATATTCTCAATAATTCTCAATAAATATTCATGTTTAGTTAATAGATAAAAGTCTATAATTATTGATGTAAAAAATGCATTATATTTATAAAGTATCAATTAGAAATCATTAGAATCCGTGACTACCAATTTTAATTGATAGTCTCGATGAAAAATCATTTTTTTATTCAGTTTAACAATTATAATAACAACGACAATTTTCTGGCAAAAAACTCAAAATGTACTTTCTTTCTGGAGTCAAATTCGATATTAATATTTCACTATCGGATTTAACCAAATGTATAGATTGAAAACATTGGAATATCCATCGCATGGTCGGATTATTTATAGATTTACCAAGTTGGTTTTTTATAGTAGATTTAGTTGCTGATAAAGCTTTTCTCATTTGTCTTTGGGCTAAAGTATATACTAATAAACATAATCCCATTATCATAGCCATCGCTTCAATTCTTTCTGGAGATTTGAGGAAAATACTATCTGCAAAAAATAAAGCATCTTTGAGAAATCCAAAACCTCTCTGCCGAGGCGGCACACTTCGTGAACACAGCTTTGCTGTGCCTTATATTCAGAAATCATGTCATCATTACGGGTTTATCCTTAAAAAAATCAGGAAACATATATAGCGGGCTACTTACAAAACCCATTCCATTTAATATCATCGCTTTAACTACATATCCCGGACTTACTTTTTCGTCGGGCGCCTGCCCAACTATTTCATTAATAATCTCTACCAAACCAATTGAGTCTATAATCCCAGCGATTATACCGTGTAGGGTCTATGCTTTGTATTTCAATATTTCTGAGGTTAGACATAACGATAGAATAAAGTAACAGCGTCTGTTAAAATTTTCTCATTTTATGTGCCTAAAAACTTACTTTCAATACCGTCCATCCCAACTTTTAAAAGCTCAATATATTCGCGCATACCCAATGGCGCTATAGCTTGATACCAACAAAGCTATAATAGAATTTATTATCATTAAGCTTTAGATATTGTACCAATATATAATTATTTAATAGTTATTAAATACTATTTTTTTATAACTATTTAAGTACTAATGACCTTGTGACAGTTAGGTGATAGCTAGGGGGTGCGGAATGTGGGGTAAAAGATATCCTCACTTGCAGCAAGAAGTGGAAGAAGCTAAATCCATGCTGCTTGTTCCAGTGGAAGATAAATTATTGGCACCGAAAAAGTTGGGTGAAAAATTAACTGAACGTACTAGTGAATCTTGGTCAGCACAAAGAGTTAATCAACTGTTAACTGAACAAGGTTTCCAAGTTCGTAACCCAGAAGGTAATCCTGATTATCTGGCTACTGAAAAAGGTAAGCCATATTCACAATTAACATTGGGTACAGCTAAGGGACGTGATAAAACAGTCCAACACCTGAGATGGTTTGAAACAGTACTCGAAGTTATGGAGGTTGAGGCACCGTGATTTTTCCATTTGAAACACAGCATTACTGTAATGCTACTGATGGCAAAAAATATTTGGTATCAACACTTTGGATAGAAATTCTTCAAACTGTTGGTGTAACCGAAAAAGATAAATATAAAGATGGCGATTATCCGCCAAA
Organism: Calothrix sp. FI2-JRJ7; assembly: GCA_019359675.1. Classification (GTDB taxonomy): domain Bacteria; phylum Cyanobacteriota; class Cyanobacteriia; order Cyanobacteriales; family Nostocaceae; genus Dulcicalothrix. Next base: position 13,326 of record JAHHGX010000017.1, on the reverse strand, counting down.
CCTTGAAAATATCATGGAAGGAATTGGTTGTTATGACTCCGAGGTGATTCTTGAATTCACTGAAGATTTAGTTAGTACAGGCTTTCTTATTACCGTTGGTGATTGTTGGTATCTAACAGATAAAGGAAGTGAATTCTCACCCTTCGTCAGATGGTGATCAAACAAAAGCTAACTTCTTTATATAAAGGCACCTCGAATAAACCATTCGAGGTTTTCTCACATGTATCTATACAGTACTAAAATACTACTTATTGTTCCAATTAATGTAAAAGCAGCCCAGTCAACAGGATTAGGGTTACTCTTCATAGTAGTTAACATCGCTTGTCGTAGAGCTTGCGCTTTGTCTGGATTTTTCTGGATGGCACCCCTGCACTAATTAACGTGCGCTTTAAATATCTACCATGAAAAAAGTGTTTTTAATTGCTCTAGGTCTTATATGGCACCTTTGATTTTTATAAGCGGTTAATCTTATTTAATAATCAGTATAACAACAATCCACACTAGCTTTCTGAGATTATGATGAGAGTGGGATTGAATAAATCGTCAAAAAAGGTTGACATAATACTATTACTATATTAAACTGTATATCGCTACAAAAATAGGTTTTAAAAATCTAATACCTCTTATTTTTGTACCACAATCAAATCAGCAACCAATCCCTACTGCGGCTTGTGATATGCGCTAGGGAGATTAATTAAAGTTAACAAAGACTTGAGGTAAAAATGGCTGACCTAAATTCTGCACCACTAAATGTAAATCCCAATCCGTCTTATCTAAACTCTGAACCCCTTACTGCAACTACTAGCTCACTTCTTTCTAAATCTAGTTTCACTTTCAGGGAGAGCGGAATTTCCAATTTTAAAATTTTTGAAGCTGGAGACCCTGCAAAAACAGAGGTTGGAGATGCTGTCAGTTACACAACAAACCTCTTTGACCTAAATAATAATTTAGTCGGCACTAAGGATATTAGTTTTAAGTTTGTTAAAGAACTTGGAAATGGCCAATTCATTGCTGATACAACCGAAATTATATATCTCCCCGATGGGAGAATTTTCCTCCAAGGCCAAATTAATGCCGATAAGCTCGTAAACACTAAACGCCAAAAAATTGACATTGTAGGTGGCAGTGGTATTTATGAAGGAGTAAAAGGCAAAGAGTATCTTACACAGCCAGACAGTAATGTACTTGATGTAGTTAACATTACATTAAAACTTAATTAAGTTGAGTTTCAAGTAAACCGCTAGAAATTACGTAAATGTTGTGGGTGTGCCTACTTAATGCATCACATATTTAACACACAACCACAACATTGATATCGGGTACTGGCGCCACTCAATGAATAACCAAACGCCGCCTAGTTTCCCCAGCATCAAGTAATCGTTTTATAACAAAACTAGACATAAATTATTATTTAATTGCCCGTCAATTTAAAATGCAGTTTCTGGTTGAAACTCGCGCGTTAAGTCTAAAACAAATGCACTAATCGCACTTATACCTTTGTGCAATGTACCGTTACAGTCACGATACCCAGAACGGCGCCAGCCATTCCAGCCTAGGGTTTCGCCGACTTCTCCCAACGATGAAATAACTGAATCCAAGTCAGGCGCCGATGTTTGTTGCATTTGAGCAATAAGAGCATCTTTTTCTTGAATAGAAGCCTTTAGACGTTCAACTTCAGTTGCCAAAAGCTCTGCTTTTTTCTCAACATCTTTGTTCAGAACTTTGGCAGCTTGAATCTTGTAACCCACATTCCGCACCCCCTAGCTATCACCCAGCTGTCACAAGGTCATTAGTACTTAAATAGCCATTATTAAGCAGTACAGAATAATTACTTAATAATTAAATATTGGTGGGATATTCAAAACTTAATAAGAATAAATTCTATTATAGCTTTGTTGGCATCAAGCTATAGCGCCACCGGGTATGCGCGAATATATTGAGTTTTTAAAAGTTAAGATGGGCGATATTGAAAGTAAATTTTCAGCACACAAGATGTGAAAATTTTAACAGACGCTGTTACTTAATTATATCGTTATGTCTAATCTAAGAGATGTTGAAATACAAAGCATAGACCATTTGGGTATCATCGCAGGCATTATAGACTCAATAGGTTTGGTAGAAATTATTAATGAAATAGTTGGGCAGGCGCCCGACGAAAAAGTAAGTCCGGGACATGTAGTTAAAGCGATGATATTAAATGGAATGGGTTTTGTAAGTAGCCCCCTATATATGTTTCCTGAGTTTTTTAAGGATAAACCCTGTGAATATCTAATAGGAGAAGGAGTAAAAGCCGAATATCTCAATGATGATAAGTTAGGTAGAGTGATGGATAAGTTATTTATTAAAGGTTTAACAGAGGTGTTTTTAGCTATTAGTATAAGTGTGATGAAAGAGTTTAATATTAGTTTAAAGTCGTCACACTTAGATTCGACTTCAATTCATTTACATGGTGAATATAACACTAGTTTACCAAACGTAATTTTTAATCATTCATCAGGAATTGAAATCGAGGCACCACAAGCAATAGAGATTACCTATGGTTACTCTCGCGACCATAGACCCGATTTAAAGCAATTTATTATAGAACTAATATCATCAGCAGATGGAGATATACCAATATTCATAAAACCCGCATCTGGAAATCAATCAGATTCTTCAAGCTTTGCTCAGATATTTTTAGAATATAAAGAACATATGAAAAAACAGAAAATAGAACAAACAGGTAATGAAGATAATTTAATGGTTGCAGACGGAGCTTTATATAACGCCAAAAATATCAATTTATTATCTGAAGTGAGATGGTTATCTAGAGTACCAATGACTGTTGGACTGGCAAAAGAATTAGTTTCAACATTATTATCAACTGATTTTATTAGCAGTTCTTTAACAGGATATTATTATTCTGTAGTTAAAAGTAATTATGGTGGGATTGAACAGAGATGGCTAGTTGTAGAAAGTACTGAAAGAAAAAAATCCGATTTACGTCAATTAGAGAAAAGAATATCTCGGCTCAAAATTAGTTCATCAGATAAGCTGAAAAAACTACTTAGCTCGAAATTTGATTCCTATCAAGAGGCTGTTCAAGCCGTAGATAATTTAAATAAACAGTTAAAATATCATCAACTGAATAACGTAGAGTACATAGAAAAACAGGTAAAAAGTAAAAAAGATAAAACAATATTTTATCAAGCCAATGCTACATTGTCTGAAAACATAAATGCAATAAAAAAAGCTCATAAGAGTGCTGGACGCTTCGTCCTTGCAACAAATATTTTAGATGAAGAATCTCTTAGTAATGATGATATGATTTTTGAATATAAGGCACAGCAAAGTTGTGTTCACGAAGTGTGCCGCCTCGGCAGAGAGGTTTTGGATTTCTTAAAGATGCTTTATTTTTTGCAGATAGTATTTTTCTCAAATCTCCAGAAAGAATTGAAGCGATGTCTATGATAATGGGATTATGTTTATTAATATACACTTTAGCTCAAAGACAAATGAGGAAAGCTTTATCAGCAACTAAATCGACTATAAAAAATCAGCTTGGTAAATCTGTCAATAATCCGACTATGCGATGGATATTCCAATGTTTTCAATCTATACACTTAGTTAAATTCGATAGCGAAATATTGATATCAAATTTAACGCCAGAAAGAAAGTATATTTTGAGTTTTCTGCCCGAAAATTGTCGTTTTTATTATAACTGTTAAACTGATACAAAAAAAATATTTGTCATCGAGGCTATTAATTAAAATTGATAGTCACAGATTCTAGTCATTTCTAATTGATGTTGCATCAGTCGAACACAGATACTGCATCAATAATCATAAGCTTTTCTCTATTAACTAAACATGAATATTTGTTGATAATTATTGAGAATATAAATATCATGTCAGTTAGGTAAAAAATACGTCTATACAGGTAACAAAAGTATTATTTTACTCTTTCTATAGAGAAAATACTCAGTAAAAACACTTTTGTGACAATTAGAGGCGCCTAGGGGTGCGGAATGTGGGTTAAAGGGATTGAAACCCTTCTATTGCAATAGGACAATCTAACTCATTAAAACTTGAAATTTCAAATAATCCCTTAAAGGGATTGAAACGTTAACTGATTGCATGAAAATCTCCTGAGTTTGGAAACCACCTTGAAATTTCAAATAATCCCTTAAAGGGATTGAAACTTAGCTTTTGCAGCAATAGGTTTCTTTGCTGCTCTTGAAATTTCAAATAATCCCTTAAAGGGATAGATGCTTCACTATGTTCAGCATGACATGATTCTTCTAAATCGGGATGTTGCCATTGTACTAATGATTTAGAAATGCTATACAATCCGGTATTGTTTTAAAGAAAATAAAGTAAATATTGTTACCACGATTATTGCTGATTGTGTATTTATCGCAAAATCAGCGGTATTTTATAAAATAAATTTGTATGATAAATGTATTTTTATACATTTTTATATTTATTTACTAATATATAAGTAGACTGTGGCAGTGCTATTAGTAGGGAGCATTCCCATTTGTCATTGCTAATAAATGAGGGTAGTGAATTCAACTTTCTTACAAATATCGAAATATTTAAGATTCTTCCCTTCGGGAAAACTACCCTGCGGGAAAACTACGTTTACGTTTACGCTGCGTGACTAATGACAAATTGAGCCTGTTTCACAAATCAACCCCCTTTCCCCTTCTCTAAACGATATCATTGTTAAGGTGTTACTCTTCTCCCCTCACTACCATGCAAGCCGAACTCGAACTTACCCAACAAAACGCGCACACTTTAAATCGTCCCTCACTTCTGGCGCCAGCAGGTAACTGGGAGTGTGCAAAAGCTGCTGTTGAAAACGGCGCCGATGCAATATACTTCGGTTTAGACAAGTTCAACGCTAGAATGCGTGCAGAAAATTTTACCGAAGCTGACTTGCCTGAGTTAATGGAGTTTCTGCATAGTCGTGGTGTTAAAGGTTACGTTACTCTTAACACATTAATATTTCCCCAAGAGTTACGCGAAGCAGAGAAATATTTACGTACAATTATTAGCGCAGGTGTAGACGCAGTAATTGTCCAAGATATTGGTATTTGTCGTTTAATTCGCCATATTTCCGAAGACTTTCCTATTCACGCTTCGACTCAAATGACCATTACCAGCGAAGTTGGTGTAGAGTTTGCTCAGGAATTAGGATGTAATTTAGTAGTACTTGCACGCGAGTGTTCATTATCAGAAATTAGCAAAATCCAAAATAGAATGCAATATCGCGGCGCCTCTTTACCTTTAGAAGTATTTGTTCACGGCGCCTTATGTGTGGCATATTCAGGACAATGTTTAACATCTGAAGCATTAGGAGGACGTTCTGCAAATCGAGGTGAATGTGCCCAAGCTTGTAGAATGCCATATGAAATGGTAGTTGATGGCGAAGTATTAAACTTAAAAGATAAAAAATATTTACTTAGTCCACAAGATTTAGCTGGTTTAAGTGTTTTACCTGATTTAGTTAAATCTGGAGTTAGCTGTCTTAAAATTGAAGGGCGATTAAAAGCACCTGAATATGTAGCAAACGTTACTCGTGTTTATCGTGAAGCATTAGATAAATTAATGGAGGCACCAGAGGAAGAAATAGTAGAAAATACTTTAAAAGAAGAAGAAGAATATAATTTAGAAATGGCGTTTTCGCGTGGTTTGTATACAGGCTGGTTCCGTGGAATCAACAATCAGGAATTGGTACATGCGAAATTTGGCAAGAAGCGTGGGGTATATTTAGGTAGAGTTAAACGTGTAAATAACGAAGAAGTAGTAGTTAAATTAGAGGCGCCACTCAAACCAGGTGACGGTATTGTATTTGACAACGGGCACCCAGAAGCAAGGGAAGAAGGTGGACGAGTATATGCTGTACAGCAACAAGGTAAAGATACAGTAATTAGCTTTGGACGCGGTAATATAAACTGGCGCCGAATTTATATAGGGGATAAATTATGGAAAACCAGCGACCCTGAATTAGATAAGCAGGTGCGACAAAGTTATGCTGGAGACATACCACAGTTCCAGCGTCCCCTTGATATTGAAGTTCATGGAGAAAGCGGAGTTTGTTTAGGCGCCCTTTGTCGTGATGAAATAGGTAATATAGTTTTAGTTGAATCTTCAGTTCCTTTAGAAACTGCTCGCAATAAACCATTAACGCAAGAAAAATTAGAAGAACAATTTGGACGTTTGGGTAATACAGCGTTTAAATTAGGTAATTTAACTAATAATCTTAAAGGTGAGGTAATTGTTCCAGTCAGCGAATTAAACCGAATGCGTCGAGATATTGTCGCAAAGTTAGAAGAACAACGTGCAAAACCCAAACGCTGGCAATTAAAAGCAAATGCTTCGCTAAAAGATTTATTACCTACACGACAAGTTCAACCTAAAGCTATTACCTCTCTAATTGTCTTAGTCCGCAACCTCGAACAGCTACAAACTGCACTCAATGCAGGAATTGAAACACTGTACTGTGAATTTGAAGACCCTCGAAAATATCGCGAAGCAGTAGAAATCGTTAAAAACAATAATATCCGTAGAGACGTTACATGTAACGTCTCTACACACACGACAATTTTTGTTGCACCACCACGAATTACCAAACCTGGGGAAAACTGGATTTTACAGCAGGTACGTGGGTGTAATGCTGATGGGTATTTAGTACGTAACTATGACCATCTTCAATTCTTTGCCAATGATAGATGTATAGGAGATTTTTCGCTTAATGTCGCTAACCCATTAACAGCAGATTATTTAAAGAATAATTTTGGCTTAGAACGGTTAACTGCTTCTTATGACTTAAATATTAATCAGTTAGAAGATTTACTTACAACCTCACCCCCTAACTGGTACGAAGTCACTATACATCAACATATGCCTATGTTCCATATGGAGCATTGTGTATTTTGTGCGTTTCTTTCTGATGGGAAAGATTTTCGTGATTGCGGGCGCCCATGTGAAAAACATGAGGTTAAGTTACGTGATAGAGTCGGAAGCGAGCATATTCTGCAAGCTGACTTAGGATGTCGCAATACAGTATTTAATGCCACCGCTCAAACTGGCGCCGAGTACGTACAACGATTAATTGAACTTGGTTTACAAAGTTTTCGGATTGAGTTTGTTAATGAAAAACCCGAAGAGGTGGCTCAAATAATACAGTATTATCAACAGTTATTACAAGGTAAAATAACTGGTTCGCAATTGTGGCGCCAGTTAAAGTTACAAAATCAACTTGGTGTTACACGTGGTACAGTTGTGCGATAAAGTTAGTTGCTAAAAAATTTATGTAGTGAGGTTTGTATATTAGGTTGCTGCATGTAAACTTGGGCAGCTTCAAGCAGGTTGCTAATATTTTCTGGACTTACGTCGTCGATATCGTCGCTAAGACGTTTTCCTGTAAGTTCTCTATCGAGCTTGAATTGTAGTCTGAGTATACGCTGATGAGCTATTTGCTTAGTTATATACTCGTATATTTCTGATGAACCGTCAAAAAGTATACCAATTAATGGTTGTGCCCATTGTATTAAACCCCAATGTTGCGCTTGTTCAAATGGAATTATGCGCGTGCGTTCTCCAGTTCCGATGGAAAGAACGCGAATGTCTTGGATGGAATATCCTAATCTTAATGCTTCTGCAACTGCACAACTTGAGGGGTTATTTGCCGCAACTCCTCCATCGATAGCTGAGTATTGTGATTTGATTAAGTAAATCGAAGTTTTATCGGGGACTTTTTCCCAAGCTGGGTATATTGTGCAGGTGCGAGTTGAGCCAATATATTTTTTAATTGTGCGGGTTTGTGAAATTCCTGTACCGTCGATAATACTGATTTGCATGTTGTTATAAATATTATCGACTGAAGCGGCGCCATCATCTAATATAATTGCATCACTATATCCATCTTGCGCGGTTCCACCAATTCGTCTGTTAAGTTTGTGTGCGGGAAAATAAGTAGGCGCCGATGCCGAACAAACACATACTTCCCATAATGGCACGTTGCCATAACCTTTATCTTGGCGCCAACTTTTAAAAAAAATAGGCGAACGCTCGATAGTATCAAAAGATATTATTAATAATAACGGTGAAGCAATATTAAAAAGCGGTGTATCTCCAAAAACACCTTTTAAAACCTGAATTAACCCTTTCTGTGAATACTTAGGCGCCGATACCCCATGTTTAAAAAGTAAAGGTAAACGTTTAAGACTAAAACGCTTTCTATAAGGAAAAATAATAGAACTTTGCTGCTTATATAAATCAACAATTTCTTCACTACTACGTCCACTGGCTATAGCTGCCGCTAATATAGAACCAGTAGAAGTTCCAGTAATTAGCTGAAAATACTCATTTAAAGGTTTATCAATTTGTTTTTCGATAATAGATAGCATTTTCGCCGCCACAATTCCGCGAATTCCACCCCCATCTAAACTTAAAATATTAAATGACATAAATTAATATTTATTATAAATTCTCTTTGCAAGAAAAGAAACCGGGTTCCTACCAGAAACCCGGTTTCTATAACTTATTAAATTAGAACTTGTAACCTTTTGCTACCCAGTAGTACCAATCATCTAGCGCTTCCTGAGTATCTTCATCAGCATCAAGCACCTTCAAATCAGTTAACCGCGCAATGTCAACGTCCTCGTCTTTGCCACCAACCTCGACTACTTCCACGAGCATATCGCGTAAGCACTCTTCTTCGGTTGCCATCGCTAAAACTTCGACATCCTTTTCTGGTGCAGTTCCTTTACGTCCCTTTTTTGCCCATTTAGCATTAAATGGAAAATTTAGGCACTCGTCTAGGTAATAATACCACCCCATCGCGCGGTCTTCTTTGTCTTCAGCATCAACAAGTATTTCGTTCTTGATGCGCTCCTCACGAGTCTCATCGGTTTCTACGTCGGACATTTAAGACACCCCTCCCCTAATAATTCAGATTAGTGTTTTGGATTGAAGTTGTTGACTGATAATCGTAAATATTATCGATTTCAGCACTTAAGCTCAACTACTCTAAAGAAATAAGGAGTGTAATTATTTTGAGTCAATAGTCATTTGGATTGACATTTGCTGGTTCATCGTTATTTCTTTCTTACTATTCGCGGGTGTCATTCCCCACAGCGAGTTCGCAGTTATCGATACATTAGAACTAACTGGCATTAATTTATTCATGCTGATTTGCGCTTGTCCCTGACCTTTGCCGTCATATGACTTAACAGTCATCGTCACTCCAGCAGGCGCCTCCGGCAAGTTTAATTTTTGTTGTCCTGGTACTTGCTGTTCGATTGTAACGTTGAATGTCGCAAGATTATCTTTGATGCTAACCAACTCGTACAATGCACTTTGATTAACTGTCATTCCACTGACATTAACACTTTCGGTCGCACGCCATTTGGCGCCAACACCTACAGCTTCTAGTGGAAAAGGTGTAGACAGTTGCTGCATCGAATTTGAAAATTGGTCAATATACTGCTTAAGGCTGTTATCTATACCTTGGGGAAGGGTAAGATTTGCTTGTTTGGTTTGCCCACGACTATCAACTACTGCTGTACCTTTCATTCCAGTCAGCTTTTTAATTTCTCCACGCATCTTGCTGATAGCTGCTGGTGGTAATGATGTATCACCTTGAATATCAACGTCTTTATAAGAAAACTCATAATGCACATCACCGTTTGGTTCAACCTTTGTTACCACAACATCGGTCTTCATTATTGTTGCAGGCATTTTAAAGGCTGGTGAAGGTTTACCCTCAAAAGAAATAACCATGTCAACATTGACCTTCATATCAGCGAGTTCTCTTGTGCCCACAACTGGCTTTATTCGTAGTTCTTGACGTGGTTCGGTGCCTGCGGAAATTAATTGAACCTTGGCTTTAGCAGCAGGGGTAATTTTTGGTGTATTAACTGGTGTATTAGTTTGTTGCTTGTTAATAGTTGGTTTGACCGCAGGAGTTTTAGCATTAGCTATGATAAAAGGTTTCATACCCATACCAGCAATGAAAAATGCTATACCAGTAATAATGATGCTTTTTTTCATGATTAAACCAAATCTTTTAATTTTGACTTAAATGATGACTTAAATGATGACGATTATCATGTTCATTTGAATTCGTCGTATACTAATAGACGATACTAAGAACACTTGGTGCCTAGGATTGTTATACATACATTTTTACACAGGTGCCTTGATAAAATATCAGTTATAAAAATCACTAACATATTAAGTGTTTGTACGTCAATAATAAATTTTTGTAGAAACAATGAGGGTGTTAAGGGCTTTGAACGATGTTAAAGGTGTCCGTTAGTATAGTGCCATTGGAGCGGGAAAACCAGAAAAACACACTTTTATGACAGTTATCGTCTTCGGCAGCATTAATATAGATTTAATCGCGACAGCACCCAGATTACCCGTCGCCGGCGAAACGCTGTTGGGACAAGAATTTTTCAAAGCACCAGGTGGAAAAGGTGCCAACCAAGCGGTTGCCAGTGCCCGCTTAGGAATTAATACACATATTGTTGGACGAGTGGGTGCCCATAGTTTTGGCGCCGAATTAGTAAACAGCTTACAAGCAGCGGGTGTAAGAACCGACAATGTATCAATCGAAGCAAATGCTAGTTCAGGTGTAGCCGTTATTATCGTTGATGCTCAAGGCGAAAATCAAATTATTGTGATTCCAGGCGCCAATGGACTATTAGATAATGAAGACGTTGAAAGGCTCACAGACTTATTACCACGTGCAAAAGCATTACTATTACAATTTGAAGTCCCAATGGCTGCTGTAGTTGCTGCCGCCAAAGCAGGTCATGATGCTGGTGTCAAAGTTATCCTTGACCCAGCCCCCGTACAATTAGATGTACCATCAGAAATATATTCATTAGTAGATATAATTACACCCAACGAAGTCGAAGCAAGGCAACTCGTTGGTTTTCCGGTAGACAATGAAGAATCCGCAGCAAAAGCCGCTCAAATACTATTACAACGCGGAGTAAAATGCGCCATCATTAAACTTGGCGCCAAAGGAGTATATTGCGCCACCAAAGAAGAAAACTTTTTTATACCAGCATTTACTATACAAGCAGTAGACACAACAGCAGCAGGAGACGCATTTAGTGGTGGACTAGCAGCAGCAATAGAAGCAGAATTATCTTTACGTGAATGTGTTACATGGGGTGCCGCAGCAGGTGCAATAGCAGCCACCAGACCAGGCGCCCAACCATCATTACCCGACAGATACATGTTTGAAGCATTTTTAAAAGAAAGGGGAATAGAAATTAAAAGTTAGGGGTTACAAGTTAGGAGTAGGGTGCGTGACGCCATAACAATCGCGAAGTAAAACTAATAAACTAGTAGCGTCACGCACCTTACGAGGAGCGGAGTTAGGAGTTAATTTAGATGAAAGAACTTGTATTGTTAGACCACGACGGCGCCGTTGATGATTTTCTTGCTGTCATGCTTTTGATGACGATGGAAAATGTTGAGCCTATTGGTGTTATTGTCACCCCTGCTGACTGTTACATTCAACCAGCAGTCAGCGCAACACGTAAAATCTTAGACCTAATGGGTTTTTCTCACGTGAGCGTAGCAGAAAGTACCGTCCGTGGAATCAATCCATTTCCATACCTATACCGTCGTGACTCCTTTGTTATCGATAACCTGCCAATTCTTAACCAGCAAGATACATACACAACCCCGTTACTTACAGAACCGGGTCAAGACTTTATGATACGCGCATTACAACAAGCACCCGAACCCGTCACATTATTAATAACAGGCCCATTAACTAACCTCGCGTATGTACTAGATAAAGCCCCGGATATCGAAAGTAAAATTCGGCGCCTTATTTGGATGGGAGGCGCCTTAAATGTAGCAGGTAACGTAGAAAAAAATTGGGAATCTGGACAAGATGGTTCTGCTGAATGGAACGCTTACTGGGACCCAAAAGCAGTAGCGCGCGTCTGGGAAAGTTCAATAGAAATAATCATGTGTTCGCTAGATATCACAAATAACGTTCCAGTTACGCCTGAATTTGTCCAAAAAATAGGCAAACAGCGTCAATATGATATATCCGATTTAGCAGGACAGTGTTATGCCTTAGTAATTTCTCAAGATTATTATGCCTGGGACGTATTAGCAACTTCATATTTAGGTCATCCAGAAGCATTTCAATTAAAAGAACTAGAGACAGAAATTATAGCCACAGGAAAAAGCCAAGGAAGAACCAAAGTTGTTGAAAAAGGAAGAAAAATTTTAGCAATGGACAAAGTTGATAAAAATTGGTTTTACTCGTATATTCTACAGCAATGGAAAAGGTAGGTTGGCTTCGCTAGCGCGTAACCCAACATAACCAACAATATTTAACTTCATATTTCTGCTTGAGTAGAAGCATCCGCAACAGATGAACTATCATTCTTAGCTAAAAACTTTGTACTAATCCAAAAAGTCAGGATATGTGAAAGCAACCCCATAGGGCCAGCAAATAAACACAGTGCTAACGAGTGAAAAGTCCACACCCCACTTTTTTGCCCCTCTAAATAAATATATCTACCCACAAATAAATCCATTACCAAAAAATGAATCCAACCAGTAGCTGCTGCGGTTTCGTCAGCAAAAAATCTAGCAATATCAGCTAACTGTGGGTTTGAGAGAGCTTGAGCATTTTCTGGTGTAATGCTACTGGCAAATAAATACACATACGTTAACGCTAAAGGAATAAATGGAATATAAGACTCCATTACCTTTTGCGTAACCTTCCATTTCGGCAATAAAATCATCAAAGCCCAAAATGGTAGTACAACTAAATTAGCAACGTTAAAGATTTGAGAAATAGTCATAGAGTTTTTAAAAAATTTAAACCTAACAATAAAGCAGCAATGCTACTTACTACGCAAATCTCACCACTTTCTATTTTACTTAGCACTTCATCAATAGGAATTAACAAAACTTCAATTTCTTCTGTAATATCCAAATTTTGCTCGCTCACCTTAACTGCATTCTGTGCTAAAAACAAATGTAGTTGATTTGTATCCTTACTTGGCCCGTTATAAAGCGTAGCAATTTTTTTAACATCTTGCGAACTATACCCAGTTTGTAAGGATTCAGGTCTCCAGTTAGTCCCCTTCCCAAAACTTTAAGTGAGTGACCCCCTCCGGGGGTCACGGCGCCGTAAAAATTATATAAGAAGCACGGTTTAAGTGTCAGGCAGGTCTAGGGGTATTGACAAGTGTAACAACCGAGGCAGATTATGATAGTCATGGATAAAAATCAGCCTCTTGAATTAAAGCGTGAAAGCCTTCTCCAATTGTCGCAGGGACAATTGGTGGAT
>JAHHGX010000016.1 GCA_019359675.1 Calothrix sp. FI2-JRJ7 | reverse complement strand
TAGCAACCTTCTGTGGCGCAGCGGGCGCAGGGCGGCCGCATGGCTTAAGTTATTTGTATACATAATAAATATATCCAACAACAAAGATAATCACTATTTACCCCAACTTATTGAGCCGATACAAATTACTTGTGGTAGATTGTCCCATTCCACAGCTTGACAAATTGCCTGTGCTAGTTCTTTAATATTCCATCCTTCTTTGGCGCTAGTTTCAAAATGACCATCTAATCCCAGCTTTTCAACTACTTCATTAATACGTGCAGGAGTAACGCTAACGCTACCTCTATCTGCACGAGCAGTAACTAAAAACTTTTTTAATTTCGGCGCCGAATCTCCCTGTAATTTTTCAGCTTGCCGCAGGGCGCGGTTCCAATAGTATACTCCAGCAAACGGGTCTGTTTCGCTACGGGCATCACAAACTATAAGTGCTACTGCTAACTCATTTAAATACAATTGATGAATTAAACGATAACCAGGTTGTCCCGCTAAGTCCCACAATAATATTTCTCGTAACTCTTTACGATTGTCGCTTAAATTCAATTCCTTTCGGTCAAAAGTCCAAACATAGCGACCATGAGTAGATTCGGTGGGACGAAACTGTTTATTTGTCAACACTAAACTTAAACCAGATTTACCTACACCACTTTCACCGACTAATACGACTTTGGCATTTCTATATAAATCAGAGGGATTTGCAGGAGACTGATTAAGTAAAGCTTCTTCGTCAAGTTTCCAAATCCTAATTGCAACATCAGCTTCTCCTAAAGTTGCCAATATTGGTTGCGTTGGGTGAAAAGCAAGTCCAAACGGCAAAGACTTAAAAGTTTCCTCAGATAATATTGTCGCTGTCTCCCACGTGTCGCATCGCCATAAACGCACAGTGCCATCAGAAGATTTAGAAGCCAAAAACTTGCCATCGTAGGAAAATTCAACGCAGTTAACTGATGCTGTATGTCCTTCTAATATAAATATTGTTTGCCCTGTGTGCGGATTCCATAAACGAATAGTGTTATCAAGCGAAGCGGTTGCTAGCAGATTTCCATCAGGCGCCCAATTAACACTATGAACATCAGCGTCGTGTCCTGTCAAGATTTTTTTAAGTTCTAAAGTTTCTCTGTCCCATAAACGAACCGTCGTATCGTGAGAAACAGATGCCAGTATATTTCCATCAGGAGACCATGCCACACTATTTACCTGTCCAGTGTGTCCTTCAAGAACTTGGCTTTTTTGCGTTTTAACATGCCCAATTATTATCGACCAATTGTCTCCTATTCCACCAGCAGCTATTAACTCGCTATCAGGAGACCATGCCATATTTAAACAGGCACCACCTTGTACATCAAACTTATACCTTAGTTCTCCTGTACCTGTATGCCATAATCGTACAGTTTTATCAGTTGACCCAGAAGCTATAAGCTTACTATCTGGAGACCAAGCGACAGCCCATACTCGACCATCGTGGCCCTTGAGTGTGTGGATGCACTCACCAGTATCCAAATCCCAAAGTTTTATAGTTCGGTCAAACGACGGTGAGGCCAACATCTTACCATTAGGCGCCCATTCAACTCGACTAATCAATCCATTGTGTCCCGTCATGGTGCGTTCTAATTGCCAACCGGGTGGAATCGTGCGTATATCTTCCTGGTTGCTCATGGTTGTTACAGGTAACTATGCTTCTTATACTTCTAAACTTCACACTCTTATGCAGCAATCACTGATATTAACCTGATAAATTTAATACAAATGCCTATTTAACCATAGAGGCGCCGAGATGCATAGACGTGGATTAATTTTTGAAACGTAGGGTGCGTAACGCCATAACAATATTTCAACGAAGCCAAAAATTTTGTAGCGTTACGCACCAGTTACACACCAGTTACACACCAGTTACGCACCAGTTACACACCTGAAAACCCTATATATAATGTATGTATCTAAATATAGCAATTTATTTAATTGATTCAAATTATAGATATAATCAAATTTTATAGTTTTTACAAATAGCTTTTTCAACATTTAAAGTAATTAACGGCAATTAGCGGCATTCTGCGGCAATTTGAGATATTGTCACATTTTTTGGCTACAATATGAGATTAAGAAACCCGGTTTCTGGGATTTCTATAGTTAATTGTATTGCTTTATATAGCTTGATGTCCTTTAGATTCTTTATATTGGGTTAATAATTATGCTAAAAACACAGGAGTTAGAAATGGCAGCTATTCCAGTTCATCCGGAAATTTTTAAGCTGTTAAAGCAGGCGTACTCCGAAAAATTTGGTAGTTCGCCTCGTTCGTTGATAAATAGATTAAATAATGCTTTTAAACAAGAAATTGATAGTAACTCAGAAAATTTAATAGCTGAAAGAACAATAAGGTCTTTCTTTAATAGTACAGAACCACCGAAAACTTTAGAAAAAAATCTTAATTACTTTTGCCAAGTTTTATTAGAGCAGTCTTCTTACCAAGAAGCTGTTAGACAATTTGCCCATACAGAATTAGCGCAAGATTGGCTAGCAACTTACTGGAATCATTTAGCTCGAAAATGTAGCACAATGAGGATATTGGATATGAACGAGCCAGTATCGATAAATAATATTTATGTAAAATTTCAAATTTTAAAGAACATTCAAGGGCGCCGACAACAAACAATAAATTTATTACTAGATGGTTTCGACTCAATTCCAGAAGAAAACCTCAGCTATAGGCGATTACCATTTTCTGGCAACGAAACGCATATTCCAGCATTAGAAGCTGTAATGCGCTACAGAAAGCTAATGGTTCTTGGTAAACCAGGAGCAGGCAAAACTACATTTTTAAAATACCTGGCAATGAATTTCTCCACAGGGGAATTTGAAGATAAAATTATACCAGTATTTATTCGTTTACGAGATATTTATGATGAGCCATTTGGTAGTTTAACAAACGTAGTTATCAAAGAATTTACTGACGGGATACCAAACTCAGAATCAAAGGTTCGTGAACTGTTACAAAATGGACAGTGCTTTATTTTGCTTGATGGTTTAGACGAGGTAAAAGCTGATAAAAATAACGAAAATATTTACAATATATATAGAGAGATTGATAATTTAGTTAATACATATCCCGATAACCGTTTTATAATCACCTGTCGTACTACAGCTTCAGATTATGTATTTCATGACTTTACCGAAGTTGAAATAGCCGATTTTGAGCGCGCTGAAATAGAAGCGTTTGCTTACAACTGGTTTAGAGAAAGAGGTGAAGCAGAAACTTGCGATGTATTTTTAAAAAAGCTAGAAGAAAATGAAGCAGTTAAAGAGTTAGCAACAAACCCACTATTGCTGACAATTTTGTGTTTAACTTTTGAAGACACTTATGACTTTTCACTCAACCGCTATGCAATTTATAACGACGCAGTAGATACGTTATTAAAAAAATGGGATGCTAGCCGACGAATCGAGCGTAAATGGAGCTTAAATATATCTCGGCAGCGTAAAATTAATATGTTTAGCCAAATTGCTTTTCAGGGTTTAAATCATAAACCTGCGAAAGTGTTATGGCATCAGTGGGAATTGCTGGAACAAATTTCTGATTTCATGCAAAATATTACTACTGACATAGACTCACAGGAAATATTAAAGTTGATTGAATCCAACTATGGATTACTAATTCAGCAAGCTAAAAATATATATTCGTTTTCACACTTAACTTTTCAAGAATATTTTGCTGCTGAATATGTAGTAGAAAATCGTGAACCTGAGTTCTTAAAAAACTTTGTAGAAAAAAATCTCACAGCAAAGCAATGGAGAGAAGTATTTGTTCTGGTTACGGAACGTTTAAGCAGTGCTGACGAATTTCTCAAGCTCATGTTTAGATGTGTTAATAATATAGTCAAAGATAGTCCGGCTTTGCAGAATATGCTCAGTTGGTTATATAGAATGACAACTGCATCAGATGTTGGTTCGAGTGGTTGGAGAGCTTACTATTTAGCAATTGATTTAGATGTAGATTTATATATTAGTAATAATCTCGAAATCGAACGCGCGATTTTTGCTTCCTTTGCAACTGACATCAGAAACTTTAATATCAAACGTCGTCAATTAACTCCTCCACAACCAAGAAGTTTACTTATTTCTCGACTAGTAGCAATTCATGCTTTAGCTGAGGATATGTCAAATGATGTGACTCGTCAAAAATATACCAGTTTTAACAAAAAAGACTTTACCAGTAAAATGTTAAAGATTGGTGAAGACGTAGAGGTTGACATCGCCGAAAAATTAAGCGAAGCAATCGAAAAAGCACAAGAAATAAATAATAATCTTTTGACTGAAGCTTTAATTAATTTTCAAAAACGCTGTCCATCGAGTACAGCTTCTGCTTCAAACTGGCAACAATGGGCAGAAGATTTACGACAAGCAATGTTAAAGTATCTTGATGTCGGTTATCAAGTTGATCTAGATGCAGAAGATGTCAAACTTTTGTATGATTACATCTACGCAAATCATCTATTATTAGAGTGTATTTCTGGCGAAAACTATTCTTCAAAAGAATTACGCGAACAAATAGTTGATAATATGCTGTTGCCTGCAGATAAATTGTAATCCCCCCCTACCCCCCCCCTTAATAAGGGGGGAAAAGAGAATTTTTAAGCCCCCCTTAATAAGGGGGGTTGGGGGGATTCTATATACAGCAAATAATGGTAAAATTGAAATTGTTAAAGCTGGTGTATTAATAATGCTAATAAGACTCAGCATTATTTCGGCTATTTTAGGACTAACATCCTACTGGTTTGGCGCCTTATTCAATATCGATGCTGCTCACATTCCTTATCTACAAACATTGATGAATATTGCCATCATAATTGGGTTATACATCAATGTATTAAGTATCGACACAACTTTATTAAAAACGTGTTTGGGTTCCGTTATTACAGTTATATGTATAGGAGTACCCGTCAAAATTGTTTTACCTGGTTTTCTTCTCGCTTCATTTTCTCCAAAACTGGCGCCTATCGCGTATCTATGTGCTACAGTAATAGCTCAAATCGACCCAATTGCCGCATCCAAATCGCTTCAAACAACCAAAGTTAGCCCAAAATCTGAAACAATCTTACGAGCATGGTCTAGTTTCGATGACCCAGTAACAGTGCTATTTGCCTTCTATATATTTCTACCTCTAATCGTTTTCCAAGATTCCAACATCAGTCAATACGTAGTTAAAATAGCTACCGATATATTAAGTAGTGCATTAGCTTATTACTTGCACAGACTATATATAGATAACAGACGAGTAAGTTTTTTGAGTGACAGTGTAAAAACCACAATCGAAGTTACTTGTTTAGCAGCCATAATGATTTACAGTTTCATCAGTGGGTCTTTCCTTTTACCTGCATTCGTAGGATTTTTCCTTAGACCATTTGCTCCAGAAAAATTGGAACCAGTAATTTCAGTAATCTTTTACTTTAGCGTCGTAGTTATAGGTCTGTTATGCACTAATATCAGCTTAGATTGGCTATCGGGTGGAATATTAGCGTTTTCCATGTTTTTTATCGCTCAAGTACTAGTTGATGTACTATTTTTAAAAGACTCAATGGCAGATAAGCTCAAAGTCATGTTCGGTCATCAAAACGGAATGACAGCTATTTTGCTAACTGTAGCAATAGAACTATCAGGGTTTGATAGGACTGGAGATTTATTAGCGGTGACATTACCCGCAATAATTTTGATTGCGCTGTTTTACTTTAGTACTAATTTTCTACTAGACCGCAAGGTTGCCGCTAATTGCCGCTAATTGCCGTTTATCGTTTATACTTGGCATTGTGCATCTCAACAGTAGGTAATATTTAGCCATGTCTGATATCGACAAAACAGCTAAACGGAACGTTAAGATTTGCAACCGTAATCATAATCATGGTGATGATTGGGATGATGGTGGCTGTTGCCAAGACGCAAAAGCAACAAATGATGATAATGTCGGCGCCAAAAATCAGCAAAAAAAGCCGCAGTAACCGTTAATCTGTAAAATATTCTTTGCTCCTAATTTAAATTTGACAAAGGAAGCTTGAGAATTATGGCGCCTCTAGCACTGCTGAGTGTATCGAATAAAACAGGTTTAATCGACCTAGCAAAAAGTTTAGTGGAAGAATTTGGCTTTGATATAGTTAGCAGTGGAGGAACCGCTAAAGCTTTAAAGGATGCAGGTTTACCAGTAACTAAAGTTGCTGATTATACTGGTTCACCCGAAATTTTGGGTGGAAGAGTTAAAACACTGCATCCACGTATTCACGGTGGAATATTAGCACGTCGTGACATTCCCCAAGATGTAACAGATTTGGAAGAAAATCAAATTCGTCCTATTGATTTGGTTGTAGTAAATCTTTACCCTTTTGAAGAAACCATTGCAAAACCAGGTGTAACTTTAGTAGATGCTGTAGAACAAATTGATATTGGTGGTCCTGCGATGTTACGAGCAGCATCCAAAAACTTTGCTCATTTAACTGTATTATGTGACCCTGCTCAATATAATGAGTATCTACAAGAATTACGAATTAATGGCGCCTCATCGTTAGAATTTCGTCAAAACTGCGCGCTCAAAGGATTTTTACATACTTCGAGTTACGACCAAGCTATATCAGAATATCTTGGTAGTCTAACTTCCACAGAGACATTACCACAACAATACAGTATTTCCGGCAAGCAAATTCAAGCTTTACGCTACGGAGAAAACCCACATCAACAAGCTGGATGGTATCAAACTAGTAGCACAGCAACTGGATGGGCAGCAGCGAGTAAACTTCAAGGAAAGGAACTTAGCTACAATAATTTGGTTGATTTAGAAGCTGCACGCCAAATTATCGCTGAATTTACCGATAAACCTGCTGCGACAATCATTAAACATACTAATCCTTGTGGTACTGCGATTGGAAATACAATCCACGAAGCATATACAAAAGCTTACAATGCTGATGCAGTATCGGCTTTTGGTGGAATTGTGGCACTCAACCAACCAATTGATGCGGCAACTGCTACTGAGTTAAAAAAGATATTCTTAGAGTGTGTAGTTGCACCAGGGTGTGATAACGAAGCACAAGAGATATTGGCAAAAAAGGCAAATGTGAGGGTATTAATTTTGCCTGACTTGCTAACTGGACCCAAGCAAACCATCAAAGCTGTTGCAGGTGGTTTTCTGGTTCAAGGCACCGATGATATTATTGCGGACACAAGTAAATGGAATGTCGTCACCGAGAAAAAACCATCTGACACAGAACTCGAAGAATTATTATTTGCCTGGAAAGTTTGTAAACACGTTAAATCAAACGCTATCGTTATCGCACGCGACTATACTACCCTTGGTATTGGTGCCGGACAAATGAACCGCGTTGGTTCTGTGAAAATTGCTCTCGAACAAGCTGGAAGTGGCGCCGAAAATGCATTCCTTGCTAGCGATGCGTTTTTCCCGTTTGATGACTCGGTGCGTACTGCTGCTTCTGCCGGAATTAAAGCCATCGTTCAACCGGGTGGCAGTGTTCGTGATGAAGATTCTATTAAAGCTGCGAATGAACTGGGTTTGATAATGGTGTTTACAGGAATTAGACATTTTATGCATTAGCCAATTTTAAAACTGTCATGTACAGCACTTGCGGTTTGAAAAAAAGCAGAGTATTCTATAGGAGTGTGTGAGGAGTAAGTTGAAAAATACATAAAGCGTCTGGAGTGGAAACACGGTCACACGTCCAGGCGCTTTTTGTATTTTATTTAAACTAAAGAAACCGGGTTTCTGTTTGAGATTCGGTTTTTTAGTGTGAGTTATTATAAGAAACCCGGTTTCTGTAAGAGATTTGAGTTTTTAGGTTGTCGTGAAAAATGAGAAACCGGGTTTCTGTTCAGAGACTTGGTTTT
This sequence comes from Calothrix sp. FI2-JRJ7, assembly GCA_019359675.1. Lineage (GTDB taxonomy): Bacteria > Cyanobacteriota > Cyanobacteriia > Cyanobacteriales > Nostocaceae > Dulcicalothrix. Next base: position 61,777 of record JAHHGX010000016.1, on the reverse strand, counting down.
TTAGCGTAGGTTGTCATAAGAAACCCGGTTTCTGAATGTGCAGTTAGGAAAGTGTCACCAGCATTACTTGTTTTATTTTAAAAACACTCTATTATATAGGAGTGTGTGAGGAGAAAGTTGAGAACAGAAAGCGCTTGGAGTGGAAACACGGTCACACGTCCAGGCGCTTTTTGCTTTCTACACATATAAAAATCTTATATTCAGTAACTTACTTGTATAAAATATTTTTGGCAGTTGAGGACGTAATATCTCTACATAAAGTTCCCAATTCTGAAAAAAGTCTTAAAGTTCGATTAGACAGGCGTATTTGATGCGAACCTAAAAGCTAGTAAAAAACTCTGCACTCAAACGGGTCGCTTTACATAAAGACTCGGAGTTTGGAATTTTATCACTTTTGCACCATATTTTCTAGCATTAGCCTTAATCAAAAGCCTAGCGCTTTCTTATGGCGCCTATCCAACAAAATTTTTACTAGTTATTGCGATTCACAAACCTACACCTTTCCTGGAGTAGCTGTAAGGCATGAGTTACATTCATTTAATTTGCCAATTTTGGGCGCATCGGTTTCCTTTTTGGGGTATTTGTCAGCTACAATTTGACCCCAAGCAAAAAACTTTATATTTTTATTGTCAGACTCCGGCCAAGAGGACGACTATTTCTAAGGATGCAGATGCCATCGCAAATCTGGATATTGGGATTGAGCAGTTTGTTGTAGTACACCAAGGTTATCCCGATATAGTTATCCAGAAACGATAAACGGCACCTATCGTTACATAATTATACAGTGGTTTGAAAGATTTTACAAAAAGTTGTCCTAAACACTTGCCATATTCGAGAACAAGGGATATTCTTTAGGAGTGTGTGAGGAGTAAGTTGAAAACAGAAAGCGCTTGGAGTGGAAACACGGTCACACGTCCAAGCGCTTTTTGCTTTTCCCGCCACCTTCGTAATAAGCACTTCAGTGGTTCCAACCTTTACCTACAAACCAATCCGCTCAACGTCTTTTCCTGCAACAACCGGACTACGCTTCAAAGTAAACAAAGCCAACACAATACCCAAAACCGCCAAACCCGCAGTCGGGTAAAAGAAACTAGTATAACTACCAAAAATATCTCTAATTCTACCAGCGAGTAAAGTCCCACCCAAGGCGCCCACTCCATACGCGGTAAAAACAATACCATAATTCTTGGCGTAGTTTTCAGGATTAAACAAAGTTAACGTGGAAGTTGGTGCAATTGCCAACCACCCTCCTAACGAAAAATAAAACAGCGCAAACGCAAGCTTATAAGTCAAAGCATCACCCTGTCCAACCTTCAACATCATAATCGAAGCGATTAATATTAGTACAAATGCTAATATCGCTCCATATTTAGCACTAAAACGGTCAGTGAACCAACCAAAGAAAGGTCTACCGGCGCCATTGAAAATAGCAAACAAAGATACTAACGAAGCAGCAGTTGCCGCATCGAGCTTGACAATTTCTTGTGCGAGGGGACTAGCAATACCAATTGCAGCAAGTCCAGCAAAAGAACCGATAGCGTAGCACAACCATAACCCATAAAATGAGCCACTAGAGAGCATTGGAACTCTTTCATTAACTGTACTAGTTGTTTTAGCAGAAGCATGAAAACCTTGAGGTTTCCAACCTGTGGGTGGTGTTTGTAAAACTGTTGAAATTGCCAGAATTATTATAGTAAAAGCAACACCTAGAACTACAAAGGTTTGCCTAACACCATTCGTGTCAATAAGTGATTTCGCTAAAGGTGCTGTAATTAACGGAGACAAACCAAACCCAATTACAGTTAACCCAACAGCCAAACCTTTTTTATCAGGAAACCATTTAGCTACAACCGCTAACGGTACACCATATACAATCCCAACTCCTACACCAGCAATTACACCGTAAGTAAAAGTTAGCGTACCAATATTACCTTCAAAACTCGAAAGAATATAGCCCAACCCGGTTATAACCCCTCCAACTGCTGTAATTAAACGGGCGCCAAAGCGATTGATGTAAAATCCTGTAATTGGCATTAATACTGCAAAAACTACCAATAACACAGTGAAAGGTAACAAACTTTCTGTGGCGCCAATGTTAAGTAATTTTTCAAGAGGTTTTCTGAAAATACTCCACGAATACACCGTACCCAAACACAATAGTACCGTTAAACCAAGGGGTATAAACAACCATCTACCTTTTTCAGCGGGCAGACCAAAAAGTTTGATTTCCATAATGCTTTGAAATTACTTTTTTGAAGTATCGCACCTTTATCATCTAGGTACTAGTACTTGACTGCACTAACTCAGTAGAAAGTGCAGAAACTTTACAAATAAATATACATACAAAATTTAATATTTTTTTAATATTTACCTAAATTGATTTAACATTTATTACGGCGGCGCATTAATCCCGTCATAATTATTATCATTTACATTAGAATCCCGGTTTCTTGAAGGGATTCTTTTTATACTCTTCATATTGAAACTGCAATTACATACATCTACTTAATAAATTTGATTCGATAATAGTGAATCATTATATTTACGGGCATATTTGATTGCTCAACAAATGAATATTCTTTTTATCTTATGAACGTATTACCGGGTGCTAGGAATGCTTACGTCGATTGGATTTATTATCTTTATTGGCTTATTCATCTTCATATATACATATCGTCATCAAAATAATGCTAGGTATAAACAGATACGTATTGATATTGAATGTGCGGCATTACGGCAAAAATCATTAAAACTGGTATCGCAAGATACAGCGGAAAGATTAATTGCGCTAGCTAAAAGAAACAATCCTGGTAAACCTGAACGTTGGTATGCAAAGAAAAAGTCCTGTATGACTTACAAAGAAGAAGATAGATGAATATTCAACAGCGAGAGCAATTTAACGTAATAGTTCAAAAAATAGAGAGATATGCTCGGCAAAACCCTTCTTACTATAAGCTGCGCGTTTTTTTGCTAGCAATACTAGGGTATGCTTATATTACATTTGTATTTTTATTAATGTGCGGTGGAATATGGACTGTTAGGAATTTTATTGTATCAACGCAATCAGATTATTTAGTTGAACGTATTGACTATATAATTATTATATTAATAATTGGCATTATTCGATTATTTTGGGTCAAATTCCAGCGTCCAAAGGGTTTAGAATTATATCGTCAACAGCTACCAGACCTGTTTGCTATTATTGATGAAATTAGAGAAATATTAAAGGCGCCTCGAATTCACCATATATTATTAACTTATGAACATAATGCGGGTGTTGTACAAATACCGCGTTTAGGGTTTCTGGGTTGGCAGAAAAACTACTTATTATTAGGGTTGCCGTTACTACAATCATTGAGTGTTGAACAGTTTCGTTCGACAATAGCTCATGAGTTAGGGCATTTATCTGGAAACCACAGTCGCTTTTCTGGATGGGTTTACCGAGTGCGACGAACTTGGTATCAATTAGCTTCTACTGGGGACTTTTTTCTATTTAAGTATTTTTTTCAATGGTACGAACCATATTTTAACGCTTATTCTTTCGCACTCGCACGCGCACAGGAGTACGAAGCAGATAGACGTTCGGTTGAAATATGTGGCATTGAAACTTCAGCAGAAGAGTTAATTAATATATATATACATAACTCGTTTTTACATGAAGTCTTCTGGAAAAATATTTATGAAAAAGCAATTCATAGCTCCGAGGCGCCGAATGGTACAATAACTAAGCTGCTGAAAGCTTTGAGAACAGATATCAAAACTTATGACGCAGTTAAATGGTTAGGGTTAGCTTGTTCAGACATTACCAATAACGATGATACTCACCCTTGCTTATCAGAACGTCTTGAAGCAATGGGATATCTCATCAATCCAGATAATACTAATAAACTACCTGCATATATTGAAGAAACAGCAGCAGAATACTTCTTTGACGAGACTTTATTTAGCTTTGCTGCATATCTAGATGAGCAGTGGAAGCGAGAAATTGCTTCATATTGGCAAAAAATGCACGTTAGACTAGTGTATCAACAGCAAAACTTAACGGCATTAGAAGCAAAAGCATATAAATATACTTTAACTCCCGAACAAGCTTGGAAACGGGGTGTTTTAACGTCCAAGTTTCAATCTCAAGAAGCTGCTATAAAAATATTTTCCTCGTTGCTAGCATCTGACCCCAACCATGCTAAAGCGAATTACGAGTTAGGGAGAATATTACTGCAAAACTATGATGGTAAAGGTATTGACTACCTGAACAAAGCTATAGACCTCGACCCAGAGTTAGTAATACCAAGCTGCGAAATACTTTACGGTTTCTATATGCGCTGTTCACAACCTGAACAAGCGAACAAATATTTATTACTTCGTCAACAGTATCAACCATCATTCAAACTATTCCAACTCGAACGTCAGCACGTCAACCACACCGATAAATTCATTGCCCATGACTTATCACCAGTTGAAGTGCAGCAAATTACGGAACAGTTATCGAATTATTCATCTGTGGGTAAAGCGTATTTAGTTAAAAAGCGAACAAAAATATTTCCAGATAAACCTTTGTATGTACTTGGTATTATACGTCATTTTGTTCGAGGAACAGGCGCCAACTACCAACCAGACGCAGAACTAATCGAACAAATCAACGCCGAAATCAACCTATCTAGTCAAGTGCATGTAATAATTTTTAACCAAATGAATATGAAATTATACGGCGCCGTTACCCGCGTTCGAGATGCATGTATAGTATCATATAAGTAATTTTTTAATTCTTATAATTTTACGGAATTTGCGGAAAGTAAGTAAATTTTAGGCACAAACTTCTTCAAGTATATAATCATTATCATTATTATCGGGAATCGACCTATTTTCAAAGTGAATAGAATTACGCTGCATATGGTCTAAAGCTATGGGGTTATGAACTTTGGGGTTATTTTGCACCCAAGGCTCTTGATTTGCAGCCGTTTAAGTTTGTTGAAATTAATGGTGTACAAATTCCAGTTGATACTCGTGACTTCAAAAGTACTAACGCGAATAATTACGTTGTTAGCGAGTCGTATATTCTAGATGGAATTGAGTTTGGGTTAAAAGGCGAGTTGGCTGTTTATGCAGCGAGGGTGTTAGATGTGCAAAAGCGGCGCCAGATAGTACAGGTCAGTTAACTGCGGTAACAGAAGACAATATTGATAAAGAACCGTATTTTCTCTACAACACTATTTACGCTAACGGTGAAAAGTGGGCAACTATCACCGACAACAACCAACCTTACCCGCAGTTACGCAGCGTTAGTTAATGAAGGTTTAAGAACGCCTTGATTTTAAGCTAACCTCTACATGATAGTGTTGCGAACAAATGTCCTTTTACCGCTACATATGAGTACAATCAAGAATTTATCTTTCATTGGAGAGGCGCGATTTCCAGCACGCACTCAAACGCTTGATGACACGATTATCGGAGGTCTCTCTGGGCTTACCTACGATACACTCAATAACCGCTACTATGCTATTTCGGACGATCGGGGGGGACAACCTAACGAACCTGGGAACTCACCACGCTTCTATACGTTAACTCTCGATTTAAGTAACGGGACTTTTGACAATAGCCGAGTGTCGTTTACAGGAGTAACACGTCTTCGTCGTAATGATGGCTCCTTTTACCCAACCTTCTCTACAGATTTGGAGAGCATTCAGCTTACCAATTTTGGAACTTTGCTAGTGACTTCAGAAGGAGAGACAGCTTCCCCAGGACAGATTCGTACCAATCCTTTCCTCAACGAATACAACTTGGATGGCAATTTTATTCGAGCGGTGCCGATTCCAGAAAAGTTCATTCCTGATGCTTCTATAACTCTTGACCAAACGCGCGGTGTACGTGATAACCTCGCGTTTGAAAGTGGCGCCATCACCCCAGATGGTCGCACCTTCTTTACCGCTAGTGAAAATGCCCTAGTACAGGATGGGCCTGCTGGAAGTGTTACCAACGATACACTATCGCGTCTTCTGAGCTATGACCTAACCACTGGACAGCCTAATGGTGAATTTCTCTACGTAACTGACCGTGTAGCATTTCCACCTCAGCCCAGTAATGGTTTTACTAGTACGGGATTAGTAGACTTACTAGCTCTAGATAATGGTAAAACGCTGCTCGCCCTAGAGCGTTCCTTTTCTCTAGGCAGACCTGGTGGTGGTAATACCATTAAGCTCTATGAATTTTCTCTGAGTGGAGCAACTGATATTAGTAACATACCTTCTCTCAATGCCCTCTCTGCAGCAGAGTTCGCAAATATTCGTCCTGTCCAAAAACAATTGCTACTTAATCTCAACGATTTAGGGTTGCCAAATGGGCTTAATAATATTGAAGGTATTGTGAAGGGACCTCAATTACCCAATGGTTTGCAGTCACTCATTCTAGTTAGTGATGATAACTTTAATGTCGGCAATATTCCACAAGTACCTTTCCTAGAATCTACACAGTTTTTGGCATTTGAATTCGAGTTAAATTCCCCAAATCCGATTACTGTACCTGAACCAGGGATTGTAAATGGGCTTTTGGTATTGGCTTTCTGTTGGCTCTTGAAGAAACAGCTATTTTGAATTTATTAAAAGTGTGCGCGGTTCAAATTGTTTCCAAGCAGTGGCGCCTCTTGGAAAAATTTTGCTTATTTTATTGGTAGCAAGTTTCTACGCCACTAACTTTTTCTTTGTCGTAAGCACTAGCATCATAACACTAGTCAATCTTGTCTATTGTGGCTCGGTAAACACTCTAATTATCATTTTGGCGCTATGGACCCGATTTATACTGGCAGATTGACCGTAACACCAGCTTATTCTCGTCATTACGCTTAGGTAATTACAACGATGGTAATTCTGAGATACAGTCTTTCAGCAGACTAGAGCGCAAGATTGGACAATTTTTCGTAGCAGCAAACTTGTTTACTTGGAACTACGCAGATGACTTCGAGCGCAAAAGCGGCTATTTTTCTCCCCAAGACTTCTTAGTCTACAATGCTGAAGCGGGTTGGGAAGGAGATGTTTCTAAATTCCTAAGATGTCGGCTTGCTGCTAACCTAGGAAGACAGAGACTTAAAGGAGAATTTGACAATGCCAATACCTATCAAGCTCGCTGCACAGTAAAGCTCTCACCCAATATAGAAACAGACCTAGGTTATAACTTCTCCAACGTCCGCAATCAAGATACTGCTGCAAGTGCTTATAATAGTAACTCCATAACAGGGCAACTGCGAGTGAAGTTTTAATACCAGATCACATATAATACTAATGTATCTATTATTTTCCAGTAATTATGGTACAAACAATCAAAGCGCGCGATATAAGTCTTTACGAATTAGAAGAAAAATTTTGCTTAGAATTAATTACAGATACTAGCTTTTTCACAGAATGGCAAGAGAACTTACCATCGCTGACTGATGAAGAAAAGACATCTTTAGAACAAGTAAAAAGCAACTACTTAAATTTAACGAAACGGCGCCCAATGTCAAAAGAAGCCGTCCATATTTTAAGCGTATTAAAACGTTTTAGTGAATTGATACTAAGTAATTAAATGCCATGTAAATTTAATAAAAAACGGTAAATACTCCTATGACAGCACTGACATTAAACTTGAATTCTGTAATTAAACTAACAAGAGAGCAGTTTTATCAAGTGTGTGAAGAAAATCCAGATTTAAAATTAGAACGCAATGCCGAAGGAGAATTGATTATAATGCCACCTACAGGAGGGGAAACAGGAAAAAGTAACGTTAATTTAATTCTCCAACTAGCATCATGGAACGAGCAAAACCAATTAGGTGAAGTTTTTGATTCATCAACAGGATTTACATTACCAAATGGCGCCGACCGTTCTCCAGATGTTTCTTGGGTGGAAAAATCTCGTTGGGATGCATTGACTAAAGAACAACGAGAAAAATTTATTCCTCTTTGTCCTGATTTTGCCATTGAAATAATGTCGCCATCCGATACTCTGAAAAAAGTTCAAGGCAAAATGCAAGAGTATATGGAAAATGGGTGTCGTTTAGGTTGGTTAATAAACCGAAAACAACAAGAAGTAGAAATTTATCGCCCAGGACAAAATGTGGAAGTGTTAAAATTACCTCAAACTCTTTCCGGAGAAAGTATTTTACCTGGATTTACACTTAATTTGCAAAAAATTTGGGGATAACGTCGTTATAACTAAGTTGCCGAGAAAACGAAATGATGTAACGCTTGGGTGAAGAGGGAAATAAACCATAAAAAAGGTGGAAATAAGTAGATTCTTAGCCCCCCTTATTAAGGGGGGTTGGGGGGATCATCTGGGCCACAATCTTACTAGAACTCAACACCCCAGGTATCCCCGCACCAGGATGAGTACCGGCGCCAACAAAATACAAATTAGATATATCCTCACTTTGGTTATGCGGACGAAAGTAAGCAGATTGAAACAAAGTAGGTTCAATAGAAAACGCACTTCCCAAGTAGCTATTCAGGCTATCACGAAAATGTAAAGGGTCAATATAATGCTCTGTAACAATATGCTGTGACAAATCAGGTAAATACTTTTCTTCCAGATATTTAACTATCCTATCGCGGAAAGGTTTCGCCGTTGTCTTCCAATCTACATCAGCACCCAAATGAGGTACAGGCGCCAACACATAAAAACAATCACAACCAGATGGCGCCAGGGAAGTATCAGTAGCAGTGGGTCTATGCAAGTATAGCGAAAAATCATCAGGTAAGTATTTGCGCGTAAATATATCTTCAATCCAATCTCGATAACGCTTACCCATCAGAATTTCATGATGCGCCATATGTTCATATTGGCGATTAGTGCCAAAGTACAGCACAAACAACGACATTGAGTAGCGCAGGCTTTTAATTCTCTTATCACTCCATTTTCTACGGTACTTCGCAGGTATCAAATTTAAATATGTAAATGCGACATCAGCATTACTAACAACAGCTTCGGCGCCGATATATCCATGATTACTTGTATTTACACCAGTCGCGCGCTTCGTTTTAGCATCAATGACTATTTCTGTAACTTCTGTATTAAGTAAAACTTTACCACCTATATCTATAAACAACCGTCCTAAACCTTCAACCAAAGCGCCCGTACCACCCATAGCAAACCAAATACCAAAAGCTTGCTCAAGCTTATGAATCATCGCATAAATCGAAGTACTTTGAAACGGGTTGCCACCAATTAACAACGGATGAAAGCTAAACACCTGTCGTAGTCGTTCATCTTGAATATATTGATTAACAAACCCAGCTACCGACTTAAACGACTGTAACTCCACCATATCAGGCGCCACCTTCACCATATCAGTAATTTTACCGAACGGTTTAGTCATTAAAGGCAAACCCTTATTAAAAACAGCTTGGCTAGCTTGGTAAAAACGTTCGTAACCAGCAACATCAACAGGGTTAAACGCACGAATTTGTTCAATTAGATAATCAGAATCATTATTATAGTGAAAAACAGAACCATCTTCAAAGCGAATATTGTAGAAAGGATTGAGTTGTACAAGCTTGACGTAATTTTGCATCGGTTTACCCGACACGTCAAACAGTTCCTCAATTAACCACGGCGCCGTAATAATAGTAGGGCCAGCATCAAATTTAAATCCTTCAAGCTCATATACATAAGCACGTCCCCCTAACTTATCGCGCTTATCAATCAACGTTACTTGATGCCCATGCGCTTGTAAACGTATCGCTGTTGCTATTCCACCAAACCCGGCGCCTATCACTACAATATTCATTGATTACTTGTACCTACACCTTGATTCAATTCGCCTTAAATCCAACCTTTTATTTGGTCACTACCCAGTGAATGCCCTTCTACTGAGACTTTTGCTTAAGATTAAGAAGGTTTTTATACCTGGATTTAGCAACGCCACTATTTTTGCTATTATTGTATAGGTGGCAGCCTGTATTCCATATATATAACATGCTATGAATATATCTTTAACACCAGAACAGGAGCAGTTTGTCCAATCAACACTCAACAGAGGCAGGTACTCTTCTGCTTCTGATGTAGTTCGTGCTGCTTTAAAGCTTTTAGAAGAACGCGAAATCGAGCGTTTGCAGCGATTAGAGGAACTCCGCAAGGAAATTGCCATTGGAATTGAACACTCAGATCGTGGTGACGTATTTGATGGAGAAGAGGTATTGAGGGAACTACGTTCAGAAATTCAGCAGGCTCCCTAGGGTGAATAATGGGCAAATATATTTTAAGTGGTGCTGCAAAACAAGATTTAAAAGATATAAAAAACTATATGATGCAGTTTAGTAAGGGTGCAGCTAACCGTTTTCTTGATGCTTTTGAGGAAAAGTGTAAATTACTAGCAGACTTTCCTGAATTAGGTCGCACTCGTGAGGAATTGGCGCCAAGCTTACGTAGTTTGCCAGTGGATAATCAAGTTATTTTTTATCGTCCGAATAAAAATGGTATCCAAGTTGAAAGGGTATTAAGCAGATATCGAGACTTTGAAAATATTTTTAATAACGAGGATGATTAACTAATGTAATATTTATTACATTATTCTAACCGTTGCATCCGTTTTCATCCATTGCAAACCTCCGCTACAAGCTTCATCGATTACTTGTACAAGAACGACTTTTAAGCTTTCCTTATACAGATTTATAAGAACGGGCAGGGATGCCCATTCCACAAGATGCTTTATGTTAAATGTACCATTTCGCGCACATTTCCGCTTACACCACCTACACCTTGATGAAATTGACGGTCTTGTTTATGAACTTTCATAAACATTCCATTTTCAGGCGCCATCACAATTAAACCTTTGCCGTTTATTGGTTTTTCTGTAATTAATTGCAAGCGATAGCGCATCAACAACATTGCTAAAACAATTTTGATTTCCATTATCGCAAATCCGGCACCTATACAAATGCGTGACCCTGCACTAAAAGGGTTATACTCATACATTGTTGGTTGAATTGTTTCCCAACGTTGAGGATCAAACCGTTCTGGTTCAGGATAAATTTCTGGCATATGGTGTGTCTGATAAATACTCACAAATACCTCTGTTCCTACAGGTAATTCATAACCACCCAAAGTGGTTGGTTGTGAGGTGACACGACCGTTCCAAGGTATAGCTGTAAGTACCCGCATACCTTCTTTAACAACACGGTCTAATAAAGGTAACTTTTGTAACTGCTCAACAGTTGGCGCCTCACCATGTAACACACTATCAAGTTCATCAACTAAGTCAGCAGTAATATCCGGATGTTGTGAAAGTAGAAATAGTATCCAAGCTATAACATTTGTACTGCTATCATGCCCAGCAGCAAAAATAGCCGTTACGTGTCCGAGTAACTCATCTTCGGTTAAAGTTAAACCACTATCTGCATCTTTAGCTTGAACGAGCATTGAAATAATATCACCACCATCAACACTACTTTCATATCTTGCACGAATAATAGAACGCATTTCCTCATCGAGTGCAATCAATGCGTCAAGCAAGTTATGGTAAGGTAAACCAGGAAAATCTATTGGTAATACTACAGATGCAGGGTTTGTTAGTTGTGCGCCAAATTGTTGTAATAGTCTAATTAAGTTGCTACTATCTTCGTTAACATCTTTACCAAAAAGCGTTTTTGTAGCAATACTCATCGTCAGGCGCCGCATCACTTCAACTATATTTACTACCTCGCCAACTTTCAACTGTGAAAGCGAAGATTCGACGATTTTTACCATATCATTACGGTAAGATTCAATACGTGATTTGTGAAAAGCGGGCATTAAAAGCTGCCGATGTTGACGATGTGAGTCATTATTAATACCAAATAAACCAACTAAGAAATGACTGAAAGGTGTTGTACGTTCAGAATCATTACGCCTACGGTAAAAGCTACCAATAAGAGGACATTTATGATAAATATCATGCTGACTCGTAACTTCACGGACAATATCTGGCCCATAAGCTAACACAGTACCAGGACAATTCGCGTGAGGTGAGTAAATATTAGTACCCCCACCCTGAGCTAAAGAAACTACTGAACCGTAAGCTTTAAATAATTGACTCGATACACTAACAGAGTCACTAACAAAGTTTAAAGTTTGGGCAATGCGTCCAAACACTGGAGCAACCCGCGGGCCAGGTACTGTTAATTTTGGCTTGGTAGCTATAATCATTACCGTTTAGTAATTATGTTTAACAACTACATTTTATAGCTTTCTATCTATAATAATTTATAAATGGGAATAATTCGTTTATTAGTGGAATTAATTAGTAACGAAAAAAGTGCATTGCGCGCTGATTTGGGATGAAACTTATCAAATTTGTATTCAAGAAAATCTACTGGCTGTCTAATATTTTCTAAAATTAATGGGTTTAAGTCAGATAGAGAAGCACCCTGATAAAGTTTTTTTGCCTTTTCCCATCCTGAACTTTTTATTACTTGCAGGACATCGGGATGGGTTTTATCTTGTATAGAGTCAAGAAATTTATGAAATTCTTGCTCTCCGAGAATTGAGGCAGCAATGTCTGCATATTTATTTTTTATGTTAGTACGTTCTTCGGCAAATGTTGGAACTCGATAAAAAACCAGCTTCTTTACTAAGTGAGGAATGTTAATGGTCGCGTAAATTGCTACCATAACTCCCTTTGAATTACCTAAAAGAGTCATTGGTTTATTAATCACAGATAATGTGTCGGCAACATACTTACCATACATCTCCCAAGTCAAATCATGACCTTGGACTTCGTTAAAAAGCGCTGTGTCCCCATAACCAGGGAGACAAAACGAAAAATCTACAAATTTCGCTAGCTCTTGTGGGGGTTGAACTATGCCAAAAAATTCGTGAATATATCCTATAAGTAAAGGGTTATTAGTAAAATTTCCTTGAGTGGTTACTGTACCGACGGAAGGTATTTCTAATTTTCTTTGTATCAAGATAATCTCCTTAACGGCTACAAAGAATTATCAAGAGCAAAGATTTCGCTCGCTCCTTTCTACTTTTTGGTTGGTTCTAAGATAATCATTTACCCAATCACAACTTTGTGTGAGTAAATCATTGAGGTTGGAAGTTAATTTAACGTCTTTGAGGTTCCACAGTTTTACCGCTCCATCAACACTAGTTGAGGCCAGGGTTTTGCCATCTGGGCTAAAACTGACTGACATTACTCGGTCTTTATGCTCTTCAAGAGTGGTGAGTAATAAACCATCGAGATTCCAGAACTTAATAGTTGCATCAGAGCTACCTGTAACAATTAGCTTACCATCAGGACTAAAAGTTACATCAGAGACTCTAGCTGTATGACCTTTTAAAGTTTTATATAAAGTACCATCTCGGCGCCACAGCTTCACAGTATTATCTTCACTTGCTGAGGCAATAAATTGACCATCAGGGCTAAAAGCTACATTCCATATCCAACCAGTGTGTCCGGAAAGGGTTTTAAGTAGCTGACCTTCTCGACTCCAAAGTTTAACAGTGTTGTCTTTGCTAGAAGTGGCAATTGTTTTGCCATCTGGACTAAAACTAACACCATAAACTCCATCAAGATGTCCGGATAGGGTTTTAATTAGCTGGCCTTCTCGACTCCAAAGTTTAGCAGTGCGGTCTTTTTCTCCACCTACTGTAACTAGAATTTGACTATCCGGCGCCCATGCCGAAGCTCTAATATAGTCATTATGTCCTTTCCAAGATTTTAAGAAAGTACCATCACGGCGCCAAAGACTAATATTCTTACCAGAACCAACTGTGGAAACAAGCTGACCATCAGGACTAAAACTTACGCCATTCACCTGGTCGTCATGTTTGAGCGTGCCATCACGATTCCAAAATAAAGCGGTTTTATCCCAACTTGCAGTAGCTATTTGACCATCAGGCGCCCAAGCTACATCCATAACCCTGTTTTTATGCCCTTCTAGAGTTTTGGGCAATAATCCCACCAAATTCCAAAGTCGGATAGTGGTGTCCCAACTTGCAGTCGCAATTATCTTACCATCTGGGCTAAAACTCACATCTTTAACCCTGTCCCGATGTCCGTTAAAAGTTGTGAGTATAGTTCCATCAATAGCCCAAAGTTTAACGTTTTCGCTATCGCCATCACTCACGGTAGCTATTAACTTGCTATCAGGGCTAAAATTTACTCTATTAACGTGCCCTTTATGCCCTTCAAGAGTTTTTAATAATTTACCATCTCGCTGCCAAATAATAGCGGTATTATCATCGCTACCAGAAGCAATTAGTTTCCCATCGGAACTAAAACTCACGTCTCTAACACGGTTTTTATGTCCCTTGAGAGTTAAGAGTAAGCTGCCATCTGTTTTAAATAATTTGACTGTGCTGTCTTCGTGAGCGGCAGCAATAACTGTACCATCAGGACTAAAAGTCACACCCCAAAATCCACTATTTTCATTGTCACTTTGATTTGAGTTATTTGTTTGTGCGGGAATGGTTTTTTGCAAAACACCATCTCGACTCCAAATTTTGAGAGTGCTATCTTGGCTGGCTGTTACGAAAGTGTTTCCATCCGGACTAAAACTAACGTCTGTAACCCACTCTTTATGCCCATTACTTTTTTTGTCGAGAGTTTTTAATAATTTTGTATTTACTTTTAAACAACTATTATCTTTTTTAGAAACACACTCAAGACCCCAAAGTTTAACTGTTTTGTCTGAACTAGCTGTGGCAAGAAATTTGCCGTCTGGACTAAAAGCAATTTTATTTACCCAATTTTTATGTCCTGATAGAGTTTCCAGCAATGAACCATCACGACTCCAAATATTTACAGTCTGGTCTTCGCTTGCTGAAGCAACCAACTGACCATCTGGGCTGAAACTTACACCTTCAACCTTTTTGGAATGTCCGTCAAAGCGATTCCGCTCTTTAACTCCGTATACTAATTCTGGTAATGCACCTGCTACTTGCATTTGAGTGTTACTGTTGGCAACACCAAATCTTTGTAATTGTTGCATTTCCTTGACAGCTTTTATACTTTGCGCCAAGGCATCAAGTCGTTGATTCAAGGCAAATTTTGATTGCGATAATGCAGTTTGGGTATTAATTTTTTCATTCGCTTGACCGATGGCTGCAAACCCAGCGATTCCAAAAAGACCTGTAACAATTACTGAAAAACCTGTTAGCCCGTAAATTGTACGGCGCCTTTTCCGGTCGCGTACTTGAATGCTTCGCTTAATAAAATAACGTCCATCCGAGCTTATTTCTTGGGGTCGTTCCTTTAGCCAAGCTTCAGCAGTCGTCAAAACCACACCTTGCAACAACGCCCCTTCATCCTGCCCTGCATCTTTCCACAGACGCATTGAGGTACGCATTCGTTCTTGCCAAGTACGGAAATCTCTGTTTAAATCCAGCCACATTTGCAAGCGAAACCATCCTGAAATCATTGCTTCATGGACAATTTCGACGGTTTCCTCTTCGATTGGTTGACCACTGTTGTTAATAAAAAAGCCAGTATTAGTTATTACCAAGCGTTTGTTCGCCAGGTGTGCTACCAAATCCCAGTTTTCTTCTCCAACTTCCTGACGGGTAGCTATGCGTCGAGTGTCTGGTGTTCCTTCTCCCGGATTTACTAGCTGAATAAAAATCCGTCGTGCCCTTTCTTTTTCCTCGTCGTTAAGTTTTTTATATACATCCTCGGCATAGTTAGCCAAAGCTGCTTTAACACCCCGGATTTCCAGATTTCCATTTTTGACATACCCAATTTCGTCATAAGCAGCGTTAGTTAATTGGGCGCCGCTCTGTCTATCCCATAGTTGGGTAAGGGCAAACTCTAATAAAGGAAGTTGACCTGGTTGGTTAACAACATCATCTAACAAACGTTTCGTCAACCCAGACTCAATAGTGACTCCTAGTATTGCAGCAGGTTTCTCAATTGCTTGTTCCAATTCTTGACGGTTCATTGGTCCAAGCATTTGGTCACCGTAACGCATGACATCAGCGAAAGCACGGTCAGACAGGGCAGATTCGAGAAAGTCAGCACGCAGAGTCAGAACAAGACTAAAATTAGGGGTATGGTGATTAACTGTACTCACTACAGAGAGCAGTCTTTCCAAAAAACACTGGCGTTCTTCGGCTTTACAAAGAGTATATAATTCCTCAAACTGGTCTGCTACCAATAGTACGCGACTATTATTATGTTGCTTGGCAATCTCTTCAATAACATCGCGCAAAGCATCGGTTTCATTACGTAAGTCCGACGCGAGCTTTCTAGTTGCCTGTAGTCGGTCGATACTTGAGTGCAGTTGCGGTTCTAAATGGGGAATTAGTGCCGCAGCCAAAGCATGGAAAGGTCGCTCTCCGGGACGAAAATCAGCTAGGCGCCAGTTTCCTTGAGATTCTAGTACAGGAACTAAACCAGCAAACACAACCGAAGATTTACCACTACCAGAAGAACCAAGCACCGTTACCAAAGGTTCTTTTTGGACAACTTCTACTAATTGTTTTGTAAAAGCTTCTCGTCCAAAGAAAAATGGTGCATCCTCTTTTTGGAAGGCAAATAACCCACGATAGGGACACCGCGAAGTTTGCCAACGTCCCAAATCTTGCCAAGTGGGTGGTACAACTGCTGGATTTGGGTAAATTACTGGTAGCCAAGTTGCACAGTGAAACTCTTTTTCTAAACCTTGAAGTCTTTCTCGTGCTGAACGTACCGCGCGTGATAAAGATGTTCCACTAGCGAAAGCTTCTAGAAAGTGTTTAAGAAACTCTTGCGCTACGCGGTCAGGTACAGGTTCGCGCATCACAATGACTTGAGGTATATGTAAAGAAGCTAAATCGCGCGCGAGACCCAAGCTATCACAAGAATTAAAAATTGCTAACTGTAAACCCTGCGTAATTGCTTTTCTTAAACCATGATTTAATAAGCTTTCAAGATACTGCGTTCATTAAATAGTGTTAATTGATACAGAGCAATCCAAATAAGGTTAGGTACACCTAAATTTACACTCTCACTTAATGGAGAATGAAACTTTGAACCCTATAACTGTATTTCTGACTGACTGGCAAAACTTTATGCAAAGCTTTCTTTTTTTTACAAAACTTTGTAATTAAATTACTACTGATTTTTTAAGGTATGTTTTACTAGGTTTTTTGCTCCAAAAGCACACTGAAATATGCATTTGTATAATATCTTACTATCTTATTGGGTTACTGTTTATTGCCTTAAGATTTACTTTATAAATTAATAATGAACGGGCAGGGATGCCCGTTCCACAATATTTTCCACTGTTTCACAATATTTTCCATTGTTCTACAGTTTTGAAGTTCTACAGTTTTGCAATTTTACTGTTCGATAGTTCTATATTCTAGGGTGACTTGATTACTGAAAATCCCTTAATCTGGGAACTTCACCATTTGGCGCACGTTCCCACTTACACCACCTAGACCTCGATTAAATTCACGGTCTTGTTCGCATACTCGCATAGATAAACCATTTTCAGCACACAACACAATTAGTCCTTTGGCATTAACTTGTTGTGGTAAAAACTCTAAGCGGTAACGCATTAATAGCATTGCCAAGATAATTTTGATTTCCATCATGGCAAAACCGGCGCCGATACAAACGCGCGACCCAGCACTAAAAGGATTATATTCATATATACTCGGCTGAATTTGCTCCCAGCGTTGAGGAATAAAACGCTCCGGTTCGGAATATATTTCAGGCGCCCGATTAGTATGATAAATGCTGACAAAAACTTCTGTCCCTTTTGGCAAATCATAACCACTAAATGTAGTATCCTGCGAAATCACACGACCATTCCAAGGAACAGGCGATAGTACTCGCATACTTTCTTTAATCACACGCTCTAATAAAGGTAGCTGTTGTAATTGTTCAATACTAGGCGCCACACCATGCAACACACCATCAAGTTCATCAAGTAAGTCAGCAGCAACTTGGGGATGTTGGGAAAGTAGAAATAAAGTCCAAGTTAATGCATTTGCACTTGTATCATGACCAGCAGCATAAATAACACCAAGGTGTCCAAGCAACTCATCATCAGTTAGCGTCACACCAGTTTCTGCATCCCTAGCTTGAATAAGCATTGAGAGAACATCACCTTTATCAATACCATTACGCTTTTGCTGAATAATACCCCGCATAGTGCTATCGAGTTCAACCATACCGTTAAGCAGTTTATGGTAAGGAAAACCAGGGATATCAAACGGAAGACCAAGAACTTCTGGACTTGCAAATTTACCAAAAACTTCTTTCAACAGCGTTGCAAACCTGCCACCATTTTCACTAAAATCCATTCCAAATAAGGTTTTAGTGGCAATACGCATCGTCAGGCGCCGCATTAGTTCAAGAGTATCTATAACCTCACCCACCTGTAGTTTTTCAAGCTCCGATTCAGTAATTACTACCATCTCGTCGCGGTAAGCTTCGATACGTGATTTATGAAAAGCAGGCATTAATAATTGTCGGTGTTGACGATGGTCGGCGCCGTTAACACCAAATAACCCAACAAGAAAATGTCTAAAAGGTTGAGTACGAGTTGAGTTATTCCGCTTGCGGTAAATATGCCCAGTCAGAGGACACTTATGATAGATATCATGCTGGCTAGTCACTTCACGAATAATATCGGCGCCTTTAGCTAACACCGTACCAGGACAATTAGGATATGGCGAATATACATTAGTACCACCCCCTTCAGCCAAAGCAACAACCGAGCCATATTTTTCAAACAACTGACTCGACAACTTAATAGAGTCGCCAACAAAATTTAAAACCTGAGTAATGTGTCCGAACAGTGGAGACACGCGCGGGCCAGGTACTGTTATTTTTCGCTCAATGGTATTTGCAATCATGATATATATTTTACAATTTTGTTTCGCTACAGCTTTAAAGTCGCACAAATAAGTACTTACGCAAAAATATTTATGCAGAGAGCCAGTAAATTATGATTTAGCTCAAACCCTAGCTGTTAATAACTTTTGCTCCATTTCATTCGTAAGAGCAGATACATATTTAATTTTGCACAACTACTTAAATCTATTTTAGGAGGCGCCAAACTTCATTCCATATGAGTTTTCCAAGTATGAAACATAATAAAAATGTTTTTATAATTACATTAATATAAAAAATATACTTAGAATAAAAAGAGTATGGAATCGTCTGATTCGACGTTGTAGTTAAACTTATACTTCTATTCTATGTATAAAAAATGCAGTACTTAATCTTGGATAGCAAGCATTTACTCACGCAGCTAACTTCATTATCTAGCTTGCGCTGCTTGGCTACAATTGCTTGTGTATTAGCAGCTACCTTATTAGCATCTTGCGAAAATGCGGTTGACTCACAAGACAATGTAATTTCCTCTTCAGAAGTACCTCAAGTAGTTCAAAGTGCTTTTGCAAAGAAATATCCAGGTAAAACACCTAACTGGGAATTACAACCTTATGGTTATGAAGCAGTTTTCGTTGAAAATGGCATAGAATACGAAGCAGAGTACCTGATATCTTGCACCTACACCCTAGAAGGGTGAGACTATACAAACAAAGCCTGCCTACGCAGGCTAAAAATGTTGACTTTACGTTTTATTGACAGATATATATGTTTATTGATTAATTTAAAATTAAGTATTTCTACTTTGGTGCAAGATGTAAGGTACTCATCTAATGGTCAATGGTTAGAAACAGAGTACGAGCTAGCATCAGATAATGGGTTTTCATCTGTAGTGCTTGATAAAGTTAGAGCGCAATACCCAAGCGGCACAATAAAAAAACGAGAGATTGAAATTACACCGCAAGGTATTTTTTACGAAGTGGAAGTTGCAGATAATGGTAACGAAGTAGAATTATATTTTGATGGGCGCGGAAACGAGGCGCCAAATTCTCATGAAGATGCTTAAATCATTCAACAAGTTGACCAATTACTTCCTCTAAACCATAAACAACTCTGCTTAACCTTCCATAATCAATTTTATCAGGAGTATCTTCTTGAGTATAATAATAAGGATAGCGGAAAGGAGCAGTATCAGTAACCATTAAACCGTTGTATCCTTGCTGCCAAAATGACCACTGGTCAGACCATCCCACACCAGTTACTTGTGCAGGTAAAGCGGCGCCTTCAGAAGGAAACTTCGCATTGCTACGGAACATTTTTATAACATCTTTCACAAACCCACTTGATTTAACATTACTAATAAAAGCAATAAAATTTCCTGTAGAAGGATATATATAGTTAAGCGGAAAAGGGTACTTTTGAGAATTAGCCTTATCTGAAAAATATCCCATTGTTTCCAAACTCAACATAGCAACAATATTTTCCTTACGCTCTTTACAACGCTTTGCATAAACCAAACTACCCATATCTTCCGTCCAGAAAAAAGGTGGTTTTTCATTAACGAACTCAACAAATCCTAATGTTAGACTAGGTTTTTTATCGACTATCAAGATAAAATTATAGATTTATTTATGTTAATTTCTGATTATTATCCGGACATAACACAAAAAATTTCTGATAACGGTGAATTTTTAAACACTATATTCGGAAATGATTATAAATGGATAGAACCTTCAGTTTGGGGAAGTTATTGTAGTTTTTGCGATTATTGTATTAATGTTCTAAATTGTGAGTACGGCCTGAAAGAATGGGAACTATTACAGTCAGTAGCAAAAAACTGGGGTTGGGTATTACCGCTGGAAAAACAAGTAATTATTTGTGAAAAGCCGTTAAAGTATTCTTTTGATAGTAATTATAACCTCCATGCAGAAGGAGAAGCAGCAGTAGAGTTTGCAGATGGTTACAGTATATATGCTTATCACGGCGCCGTTCTTCCTGAAAAATACGGCAAGGTTCATCCCAAAGACTGGAAAGCACAATGGTTATTAGAAGAAGACAACGCAGAACTACGTCGCGTATTAATTCAAGGTATTGGTTAAGCGCGTATTCTAGAAGAGTTACAAGCGGTGGAATTAGACTCTTATCACGAATATACGTTACTCAAAATTGATTCAGATGTAGATATAGAGCCAATTTATTTACTCAAAATGATTTGTCCTAGCACAAACCATATTCATATATTACGTGTACCAGCAAATATAGAATCAGCACAGGCAGCAATAACCTGGATAAATTGGGATATTCCACCAGAAGATTTCAGTCAGCAAACTGAAAAATCTTAGAAATCCAGTTTGTTGGTCGATAAAGTATAAAATAGCGCAAAGTTTTGATTTATAAGCCAGCGGGAGTAGTACCAATTTCAAGCGAGGATAAACTATATATGTATGTCCCCGCTTAAAAACTATCGCTTTGGCGCCAATATTCAAGCTCAACTTATTATTTTACAAAGCTATTCACGCGCTTGACTAAATCTATTTATCAACTCTTCGCGCGATAGTTGTGTTAATAGAGGTAGAATTTCGTCTGGTGCCAATGTTGACGCTTTGTCAACAATAGCAGTCAATTCTCCATCTATAGAACCAAACCTGAGCCTTAACAAGCCTTCAATAAAGTTACGCTGGCCTTCAAGCCTGCCTTCAAGCCTAACTTCTTCAAGCTTTTCTAAGTAAATAGGTGATAAAGTCATAATTAAATCGTTCTCCTCTTCATCTGGCGCTTCTTTGAGTTGTAAAGTAGTTCTTAAATTCAATAGTAAATCAACAGCTTTTTCCCGTAGCGGGTTATCGGTCGGTAATGCTTCTAACTCTTTTATAGCTTGTTTTTGATTTACTGGCACCCCTGTACGAATGCGAAAAGGAGGACTATAAAAACCAGCCATTGATAATAGTGGAGATATCACCACTAACTTTACAACTTTCTCTGATACTGGATATTCACTTAAATAAAGAAAATTTGCTTTATTTTGGTCAAGCGTCTGTTTTTCTATATCCGTAAGTTCCGGTAAATTTTCCTGCCATTCTGGAAAGAAAGAGTCATCTTGATTTTCTCGTAAGTTAAACTTTTTTTCACTTCATGCAAAGTAAGTTCCCTAGCTTGGACGACTTGCATCATAATCAATATATTCAATATAATGTATCAATTATAAAGCATTCATGAATCAAAAAAATCTCGACCTCTTAAGGAAATCGAGAATCTTATTGTTTTTTAATAATTAGCCGCAACGTTCTACAAATTCCACTTCTGGTAATTTACCCGCACGATACTGGGTAACTCGCTTACCATCAGTTTCAAAGACTACACGATAATTTTTATACAGTGGCTCTTTTGATGTGAAAGTTAGGTAATGTCCACCTTTAACGTATTTATGTGGTGTAACTTGGATTTGTCCAGGGTAAAGTGATTTAATTCGGCTTTCAGTATCACCTATTTTGGCGCCGCTGACTGTGGTAATTTTAGTATTTTTAGTTACATCTATTCTCGAAATACGTCCATTGGTGAGCATGAATTCTACACCAGTAGGCGTATGAACGGGTTTAACGTAAAAACAACCTTTATTCTGAATTGCTCCCCCAGATAATGATACTAAACGTGTACCAGCAACTTTAGAAACTTCCTTAACAGTCATACCGACTCTAGCACGCCCAAACCCATCAGCAAATATTTTTGATTGCGTTACTGTTAATTGTGCCATTGCTGCACCAGCCACAACCGAGGACACTGCCAACATTGCTGCGGCGCCTGCTATTATTTTTTTAGTTTTCATATATTTAATTCAATATAAGTAGATTTATACTACATTGTCTATATTAAGCATTCCTGATAAAGTTGGCGCCTTTCTCTCTTCAACCTCTTACCTCTGTATTCTCTGCGCCTAATAAGGTAAAAAAGATTTATTCAACTTGTGCATAAACAGATGGCGCCAAACGTATATATAAGTGCGAGATAAAACTAACACCGACAATCTGGAATGGCGCCAACCCCACATCCGTTACATCCGTTGCCACTCCTTTCCCAACGCCCTCGTCCCTAGAGGATAAACCAGATGTACATGTATCCTCGCTTGTAAATCTAAACTAGGCGGCCCAAGTTCAAGCGAGGATAAACCAGATGTACATATATCCTCGCTTGTAAATCTAAACTAGGCGCCAAGTTCCTACAAAATAAATTTATCCTCTAAGACAATTCATGTCGTGAACCCCATATGATTTTATAACGTCTCTTTAATGAGCCGATATGTAAATTTAAGGGGAAGCTTTGGTTATAATGGGTAAAATTAATAACTTAAAATAAATTTGTATGTTTTCTTTGGCAAAAGTAATATTGCGTAAAGACATTGATTGTAATTTTAATGGTTTATATATTTAAAGATTATTTTGTTATCTATGGTTATGTTGGGAAGCGAAAAAGCGCTCCACCCAACCTACGACTGCTATATCTTATTCCCCTCCCTCGCAGGGAGGGGTTAGGGGTGGGTATTAAAATTCGGCATTCTCCGGTGTTCTTGGGAAGGGTATAACGTCGCGAATATTAGCCATTCCCGTCATAAATTGCACGATTCTTTCAAACCCTAAACCAAAACCAGCATGGGGAACTGTGCCAAATTTCCGTAAGTCAAGATACCACCATAAGTCCTCTTCTTTCATTCCTTGCGCTGCCATTCTTCTTTGCAGCACATCTAATCTTTCTTCCCGTTGTGAACCTCCTATTATTTCCCCTATTTTCGGCGCCACTATATCCATTGCTGATACAGTTTTTTCATCTTCGTCTAAGCGCATGTAAAAGGCTTTAATTTGGGCGGGATAATTAGTGATGATTGTCGGCTTTTTGAATAGCTGTTCGCACAAGTAACGTTCGTGTTCTGATTGTAAGTCTGTACCCCAACTTACTGGATATTCAAATTGAACATCAGCTTTTTCGATGGCTTTTTCTAAAAGCTTGACTGCTTCAGTATATGTAATGCGTTCAAACTGATTATTAATTATATTGTCAGCCGTTGCCAATACTGTATTATCTATACGCTCGTTAAAAAATTGCATGTCTTCTGGGCATGTTTCCATCACATATTTAAAGATGTGTTTCAAAAATGCCTCGGCTAAGTCCATGTCTTCAAAGAGGTCACAAAATGCCATTTCTGGCTCTACCATCCAAAATTCTGCGAGGTGACGCGATGTGTTCGAGTTTTCCGCGCGGAATGTTGGCCCAAATGTATAGACATTACTAAATGCCATCGCCATAACTTCGGCTTCGAGTTGTCCGCTTACAGTTAGATATGTTGGTCTAGCAAAAAAATCTTTACTGTAATCGATGGCGCCTTCTTTATTACGAGGTATTTTATTTAAATCAAAACTCGTAACACTAAACATTTCCCCGGCACCTTCGCAGTCACTAGCTGTGATAATTGGAGTATGTACCCACAAAAAACCACGTTCTTGAAAAAATTGGTGAATCGCTGTTGCACAAGCGTTACGCACACGGAACATGGCACCAAACGAGTTGGTACGAGCGCGTAAATGTCCGATGGTTCGCAAAAACTCAAACGAGTGACGCTTTTTTTGCAATGGGTATGTTTCTGGGTCAGCATCACCGTACACCTGAACTGACTCGGCTTTCACTTCGATACGTTGCCCTTTACCTTGTGATGCTACTACTACACCATCAACCTCTACTGAGGCGCCTGTATTTACTTTTTTGATAATTTCGCTGTAGCCTGGTACAGTTTCATTAATGACAACTTGCAAAGAAGCCATCGATGAACCATCATTTACTTCGATAAAAGAAAAACCCTTGAGTTCACGCTTCGTCCGTACCCAACCTTGTACTTTTACGCTTTCATCTGGTTGTCCGCTACGCAATATTTCCGCAATTCGTCTAATAATCATATATCTATCACAGTGTGTAAGACTTTAATAACCAGCCTATAATAACGCCCAATCCACTGAAGCGGACAATTTGCCAAAACGGGTCTTTAAACGAGCGCCAATTCAATAACCGACTTTCTAAGTTAATTTCCAATACTTCTAACTGTTGCTCTATATGCTTTAACTCCGCTTTCATTTCTGGTAATTTACTTTTGCGGAGTTCTGAGCGGCGCCGTTTTAGTTCATTTTGTAAGCTATAATCATTCTCAACCTGCTCGTAACGTTCTTTAAGCGCAATTAACGCACTCTCAACATCAGAGAGTCCTTGTTGGAATTCTTGCGACTGCGATGAATCTTCACCCGATGGCTCATTCTGTTTTTTTGGCGGCTTCATGGATAGGCTGTAAACTAAAATTAAATATAAATCCGGTTATAGTACAACAACCACTGATTAGTCATTACCCACCCATAAAGAAAGACGTGATATATCACGTCTCTACATTAATATGTTTCAATCTACACAACAGCCTAAAACTAAACAGTTACAAGAATTTAGCGACTTGGAACTAGCACAAGCACTTTTAGAAAGACTTGGTATTTCGCCAAACGACTGGCACCGACTCAAGTCTAATCGAAAAGCACGTGCTAGCGAACAAGTTGCCGCTGCACTAGTATTTTTACTGAAAGACGAAAAAGAAGAGGCACAACAAAGGCTACAACAAGCTGTTGGCTGGCTCGACCGCTCAATTTCGGCGCCACCTTGTCCAACACACGGAACTAAATAAGTTATGAGCGCCTCGTAAGGTGCGTGACGCTACTAGATTACTCGTTTTGTTTCACAATTGTTATAGCGTCACGCACCCTACCTCTTAACTCTTAACTCTTAAAAGTCGTGGTCGTGTTTCTACTTGTTTACAAAGCCGTAGCTCTGTGCCCTTGCGATTCCATTCAACTTGGTCAAAAATTTGATGTAGAATACATAGACCCCGACCACTTTCTGCTTCGTCTGGAGGCAGATATTCTGTGGGATCATCATCACAATTTAAATTGGATGATGTTTCAAACGGGTCTGCGTGTACATTACCAGGAGCTGACTTAACGTCAAAACCTCCACCTTGGTCTGATATGACCCACCAGTATTGATTATCAATAAGCGAAAAACGAACTATAACTTTCTTACTAGGGTCTAAATTATTACCATGTTTAGCGGCGTTGACTAGAGCTTCTTGAAGCCCTAATCGTAATTCGGCTTGCATTTTCGCGGGAATCTCTGCCAGGAGTAAATCTAATATAGGACAGAGATATAGAGTGGAGGCGAAACTAATCGTTCCCCAATTGCGTCCAACAGGACGGAGCGAGATAGTAATCACAAGTAAACCCCGTAGCTTTCGTTCGGTCTTCTAGACATCAGTTTGCGTTACACAGGCACCCTGATTATATTGAGACGGTCGCACTGTCAAACTTGCGTCTTTAAAACTAAATTTTGAAAATAGCTAGGGAGCAAAGTCTCTCCTTAATATTAATGGGTTGCAACATTTAACTATATCACCAACTGAGTACCCATATTTAATCACTAAATTTTTAGCGTTACTAAATACTCGTATTCAACTAGTCTATAAGCAATTTTATATGCTTTTGAAGTTGACCATTAGCAAAAGTACATTTGAATGGAACCAATACTGAACCAAGCAACTGTCACAGGCGCCGACTGGAAAACCGATTTATAGTTGTTGACAACTTCATTCATATGCAAGAAGTGACAATGCCACTTCAATTTCTTTAATTAAAAGGAATTATATTTTTAGCTTAATTCAATTTTAGCATTTTTACTATGCGCTAGACTACAAATTTGAAATTCGGGCGATTGTTGTTTAATCCCTAACTGCCTATATCTAACTGTGATAACACAAGATATGCAACAGTTTCCACATGTGCGGTTTGAGGGAAGAAATCGGCGGGAGTAACGCGCGTCAAGGTATATACTCCATCTTGACAGAGTATTTTTAAGTCACGTGCCAATGTGGCAACTTTACAGCTAACGTAAACAATACGTTTTGGTTTCAAGTCAAGCAAAGCTTGTATAACACTCTTGTCACAACCTTTACGAGGTGGGTCTAGAACAACGATATCTGGTTTAACATCTATTGAAAGAATTAGTTTTTCAACGGTTCCAGCATAAAACTTGACGTTATCAATGCCATTGTGTTGAGCATTTGTACGTGCTTGTTCTATAGCTTCTGGTTGTACCTCTATACCAATTGCTTGGCTAACGTGAGGAGCAAGTGGAAGAGTTAAAGTCCCAATTCCACAATAAGCATCAAGTAAAGTTTCTTTACCCTTAAGTCCCAATTCCATCTTTATTTGCTGTACCAACGCTTCTGCTGTTTCTGTGTAAACCTGAAAAAACGTGTCGGGACGTACCTGAAATTCCAGCTCGGTAAATTCTTCTCGCAAGAAATTTCTGCCAGCAACTAGACGACTTTCTCGCCCAAAAATGGCATTAGTACGCTCGCCATTCAGGTTTAACATCACTCCTACAAGTGGGGGTGTGCTGTCTAACCACTCTTGCGCTACTGTCTCAATACCTGGTATATTCCATTGACTAATCACTAAAGTGATTAATACTTCTCCTGTCCGGCGCCCAATACGCAAGCCGATATGGCGAATTAAGCCAGTATGCAGCTTTTCATTATAAGCTTGCCAACCATTAGACTGTATATCTAGCTTGACTTTATGTAACAGAGGGTTTAAACGCTCATCTTGCACAGGACACTGATTTATATTGACGATTTGATGACTGTTTTTTTGGTAATAACCAGCCACAAAGCTACCTGTCGCTGATGTCCCAACCGGATAAGTTGCCTTATTGCGATACCCAAGCGCTGTCGAATGCAGTACCTGATCAACACGTGGCGCCACAAAACCCCCAATTCGCTCTAAAGCTTGAACAACTTGATTACGCTTCGCTTCGAGTTGATATTGATAATCAATATGCTGCCAAGTACACCCGCCACACTTATCTGCCACAATACAACTCGGTCGAACGCGATGAATTGAAGATTTTAATATTTTCTTTAGAATTGCGTGCCCATACTTAGGTTTAACGAAAACCAAACGCGCTTCTACAACATCACCCGGTACTGTGTCAGGCACAAACACTACTCTATTAAATGCCCGTCCAACTCCATCCCCATCATCATTAAGGTCAGTAATTTCAAGTTCAATTAATTCACCCTGCTGCCAATTAGTCATAAATACCTACTACGTATTACTTTTACCCATCACTAAACGTATAATTTCAATAAGCACAAGTGCATTTGACTTCACTTGTGTACTCAAGACTCGTTAAACTAGCTAATAATATTTCATGCTGCATTAATCATGACTGTAGTAAGCCAAGTTATTCTCAAAGCCGACGACGAACTGCGTTACCCTAGCAGTGGCGAACTCAAAAGTATCAAAGACTTTTTGACAACAGGTACACAGCGGGTACGCATTGTTTCTACCCTCTCTGAAAACGAAAAGAAAATTGTTCAAGAAGCAACTAAACAATTATGGCGTAAGCGTCCTGACTTTATCTCTCCTGGAGGTAATGCTTACGGACAACGTGAGCGCGCTCAATGTATCCGCGATTTTGGCTGGTACTTGCGTCTGGTTACATACGGTGTTCTTGCTGGTGACATAGGGCCAATCGAAAAAATTGGTATTGTTGGCGCCCGCGAAATGTACAATTCCTTGGGTGTACCCCTACCCGGAATGGTAGAAGCGATAGGCTGTCTCAAAACTGCGTCTCTCGACTTGCTTACTGCTGACGATGCTTCTCAAGCAGGACCTTACTTTGATTACATCATTCAAGGAATGTCATAATCAAACGTCTTCTTCGGTAGCGCACTAGCTCGAAGCCTCAATATAAATCATCTATTAAGATTGTAACTCCCCACAGCTTGTTGGAAAGCTTGGCATTAGTGTCGAATTACCAACGAGCTGTGGGGAAATTTTATGTGCCTATGTATAAAAACAAAAAACCGACAGTCTCGTTCAAAGGCTGTCGGCGCTTAGTGTGTTCCCTATTAATGACTCGGCTAGAGTTCAGTTATATTTTATTATGTGCCCTTTTTTCTGTTTGCGATACGATTTTAATCATCAATGCTTGTGATACACGTCACACCCTCAACCACGAAAGCTATGAGTACTAGAATGTAACTGTTTATAGGCGCCGTCCAGATACTTCTAGTACAAAAACAAAAAACCGACAGTCTTGTTCAAAGGCTGTCGGCGCTTAGTGTGTTCCCTATTAATGACTCGGCTAGAGTTCAGTTGTCTTTTATTATGCACCCCTTATACTGTGCGCGATACGACCAACATCATATAAGTTTGTGATTAACGTCACACTGTCAGCAATTAAACGTATTTACGTGTAAAACAAAAAACCGACAGTCTTGTTAAAGGCTGTCGGCGCTTAGTGTGTTCCCTATTAATGACTCGGCTAGAGTTCAGTATCCTAATTATTCCAGTGTCACAACCTTCTGAAGACGATCTTAATCATGTATCAATGTGATTGTCATCACAATGTCGGCACCTACCTTTTCTATCATCCCTCTTCTCTAAGGGCGCCTGAATTTACCTATTCAGTTTGAACCTTAAAAAACCTAGCGCGATGCTTGATACCGATTTTTCTGGTACCTATGCATACAATGTCATTTATAACTGTAAGCAAAGTTACAATATCAATAAGCTGTGCCAATACTTTATATAATAACGGGTTATAATTTAAAATGACTAAAATCTTAGAAACCCGGTTTCTTCTTTGATATCTGTTATAAAAATGACGATTTTGTGTAGAAACCCGGTTTCTTTGGTAAAAATAATTATTTAAGAACAAAAAAACTATCTAAGGACATTATCGTTGGTGTAGTAATGGAAGTTGAATTAAAACAAAATAATCTTTTAGAAGTTGCGTACAAACACTTAAACGAGCTTTCTCTAGAAAAATTGGAGTTAGCCGTAGCGCTACTATCTCATTTACAAGCAGCAGACGCAGATGAAATAACAAAGTTATTAAATATACCTGGCTTTGTAGTAGCGCGACAAAATACAGAAACTCAGCAGCAACCTGAAAATACCAACTCTGCTCACATAGCTGACTCGGAACAAGTCTGGGAAGCTTATTTAGCATCAAAACACAAATGGCAGGAGGTTTATCGTCGTCTTGCGGACTCCTAAATTTCTTTCTGTTTCTCAGGTCATTGCAATACATCAAGACCAAGTTGATACCTTTGGAGGTAGTGCTGGCATTAGAGATAGAGGTTTATTAGAATCAGCTACTTTACAACCTCAAGCTAGTTTTGACGGTGAGTTACTTTATCCTACTATTGCTGAACAAGCCGCAGTATACCTTTTCCATCTTGCAATGAATCATCCTTTTGTGGATGGCAATAAACGAACTGCGTTTGCGGTAATGGATACTTTTATAACAACAAATGGTTACAGCTTAAATCTCACAGTCGATGAAGCTTATAACCTAGTTCTTCGAGTAGTTGAGCGACATATATCAAAAGAAGAACTAGCTTTGTACTTAACAGATAAAATACAACTAATTCAGTAATATTATGGTTGTAGAGACTAAACATGTAACGTCTCTACCTGGTTTTGGCGCCTGGTAATTAACACAGTGGTGACAGAAATAGGTAAAATATTCGTCTGTTCCTATGGTGCATAAGCAACATGACCGTCTCCTCACAACCTCCGTTTTCTCCCCAAGAAATCGCCGAAGAAGGGATTAAGCCCGAAGAATACCAAGAAATAGTAAATAGACTAGGGCGCCATCCCAATAAAGCCGAGTTGGGAATGTTTGGTGTAATGTGGTCAGAACACTGCTGTTATAAAAATTCTCGACCTTTATTAAAGCAGTTCCCTACGGAGGGTAAGCGCGTTCTCGTTGGCCCCGGTGAAAATGCTGGTGTTGTGGACATTGGTGACGGTTTACAACTAGCGTTTAAAATCGAATCGCATAATCACCCTTCTGCCGTCGAACCATTTCAAGGCGCCGCTACAGGTGTTGGTGGTATACTTAGAGATATTTTTACAATGGGTGCGCGTCCCATTGCTGTACTAAATTCGCTGCGATTCGGTTCCTTAGAAGATTCTAGAACTCAAAGATTATTTCAAGGTGTAGTTGCTGGTATTTCTCACTACGGTAATTGTGTTGGGGTTCCCACTGTAGGTGGTGAAGTTTATTTTGACCCAGCTTATTCAGGCAACCCTTTAGTTAATGTGATGGCACTGGGGTTAATGGAAACGCCAGAAATAGTAAAATCTGGCGCCTCTGGATTTGGCAACCCTGTATTATATGTTGGTTCCACAACAGGACGCGATGGTATGGGAGGCGCCAGTTTTGCAAGTGCCGAACTGAGCTATGAATCAATGGATGACCGTCCGGCTGTACAGGTAGGCGACCCATTTTTAGAGAAATCTTTAATAGAAGCTTGTTTAGAAGCATTTAAAACAGGCGCCGTCGTAGCTGCCCAAGATATGGGAGCAGCAGGTATTACTTGTTCTACTGCCGAAATGGCGGCAAAAGGTGGAGTGGGGATTGAGTTTGATTTAGATAAAGTACCAGTGCGGGAAAGTGGGATGGTGCCTTATGAATACCTACTTTCTGAGTCACAAGAACGGATGTTGTTTGTGGCACATAAAGGACGCGAACAAGAGTTAATCGATATTTTCCATCGTTGGGGACTTCAAGCAGTTGTTGCAGGTACTGTAATTGAAGAACCCATAGTCAGAATTTTATTCAAGGGAGAAATTGCCGCCGAAATTCCTGCTTCGGCATTGGCAGAAAATACCCCCTTATATGAGCGCGCATTACTTAAAGAACCACCAGAATATGCCCAAGAAGCTTGGAAATGGACACCTGAAAACTTACCTAGCTGTACAGCATCTGGTATTGAGGTACAAGGTAAAAAGCTAAGTTGGAACGATGTTTTATTAACTTTGCTCGATACACCAACTATTGCGTCGAAACGTTGGGTTTACCGTCAATATGACCATCAAGTTCAAAATAATACGGTTATGCTCCCAGGTGGCGCCGATGCTGCAATATTAAGATTACGTCCCCTCGAAGGAGTAAAAAATTCTACTTTCTCTTCGGGTGTTGCTGCGACAGTTGACTGCAATCCGCGTTACGTTTATCTTGACCCATATGAAGGCGCCAAGGCGGTTGTCGCAGAAGCTGCACGTAATCTTAGCTGTGTGGGTGCCGAACCTTTAGCAGTTACAGACAACTTAAATTTTGGTAGTCCAGAAAAACCCATAGGTTACTGGCAATTATCAGAAGCTTGTCGAGGTTTAGCAGAAGGTTGCCGCGAATTAGAAACTCCTGTTACGGGTGGAAATGTTTCTTTGTATAATGAAACGCTCGATTCACAGGGAAATCCACAAGCAATATATCCAACACCTGTAGTGGGAATGGTCGGTGCAATCAGTAATTTAAACAATATTTGTGGTCAAGCTTGGCAAAAAGCAGGTGATGTAATTTACTTATTAGGTGTAACCGTACAATCTAAAACCGAACTAGGCGCATCAGAATATTTAGCGACAATTCATAATACTATTGCTGGTAAACCGCCACGTATCGATTTTGATTTAGAACGTCAAGTCCAAAAAGTTTGCCGTGAAGGAATTCATCTTAATTGGATACGTTCAGCGCATGACTGTGCGGAAGGTGGTTTAACTGTAGCGCTTGCAGAATGTTGTATTGCCTCCAAATGCGGCGCCACTATAGAATTACTATCCAACGACATAGCTAATATACGCCTTGATGAATTGCTGTTTGGAGAAAGTGGCGCCAGAATAGTAGTCTCTGTATCACCAGAATTACAAATAGAATGGGAATCATACATAAATAAAAACTTGGCTAATCATTGGCAAAAACTTGGCAAGGTCGGTAATTGCGACACAGGTTTACAGGTAACAACATCTGATAACCAAACTTTAATCAGAGTTACGATTGAAGAAATCAGCTTAAACTTTTTTAACGCTATTGAACGAAGACTTTCAATAGAGTGCTGAGTAGAAAGTGCTGAGTGCTGAGTATATTTAAAAGTTAAGAGTTAGGAGTTAAGAATTCCAACTCAGCACTCAGCACTCAGGACTCATGACTAAAAATTCATCACTTTTAACTGATTTTGCGGTACTGTTTTAATGGATGGTTAAGAAATATTTAATTATTCTTCCACCACTACCCAACGGAATATGTTTGCATTTTTCAAAATTTCTTAAGTTTTCCCAGTTTTCCCGAACTGGGCAATTACTCATCCCTGTGACTGACCGACATCTTATCATCAGGAGCATATAAGCGCATGGTTCCCAATCATCCCGTCACTTCGGATTGCGATTCTCAATCTACCAACGAGGATAGCAACTATCATGAACGACCCGACAAGCCGGAAGAAGCTTGTGGAGTTTTTGGCATTTACGCACCCGATGAGGATGTTGCCAAGCTGACTTATTTCGGGTTGTATGCACTGCAACACCGAGGTCAAGAATCAGCAGGTATTGCTACGTTTCTGGGTGACACAGTGTACTTACACAAAGACATGGGTCTAGTCTCTCAAGTCTTTAACGAATCGGTTTTAAGCGAACTGCCTGGTACAATTGGTGTCGGTCACACGCGCTATTCCACTACTGGTTCTAGTCGTAAAGTTAATGCTCAACCTGCTGTTGTAGATACACGTTTAGGTAAATTAGCTTTAGCACACAATGGCAATTTAGTCAACACTGTAAAATTGCGTGAGGAACTTGTAAAAGACAGTATTAACTTGGTGACAACAACTGACTCCGAAATGATAGCGTATGCAATCGCGCAGGAGATAGGCGCCGGATTAGACTGGTTAGATGGCGCTATCAAAGCATTTCATCGTTGTGAAGGTGCATTTAGTTTAGTAGTGGGTACACCAGTAGGAATGATGGGTGTACGTGACCCCAATGGTATTCGTCCACTTGTAATAGGTACAATTGGCTCTAATCCAGTTCGCTATGTATTATCGTCAGAAACTTGTGGTTTAGATATAATTGGCGCCGATTATTTGCGTGATGTTGAGCCAGGTGAGGTTGTATGGATTACGGAAGCTGGATTAGCATCATACCATTGGAGCAAAAAGCCACAAAGAAAGCTATGCGTGTTTGAAATGATTTACTTTGCACGTCCTGATAGCTTAATGCACAACGAAACATTATATAGCTACCGAATGCGCTTAGGGCGCCGACTTGCTACTGAATCTCCTGTAGAAGCGGATATAGTATTTGGTGTACCAGACTCAGGAATACCTGCTGCAATTGGTTACTCCCAAGAATCAGGAGTTAAATATGCTGAAGGATTGATTAAAAACCGCTACGTTGGACGTACATTTATTCAACCCACACAAGCAATGCGTGAGTCGGGAATCAAAATGAAACTTAACCCACTCAAAGATGTTCTGGTTGGCAAAAGAGTGATAATTATTGATGACTCGATTGTGCGAGGTACAACTAGCCGTAAACTAGTAAAAGCTTTGCGTGACGCAGGCGCCATCGAAGTGCATATGCGAATATCCTCACCCCCAGTCACTCACCCTTGTTTCTACGGTATAGATACAGACACTCAAGACCAACTAATTGCCGCACGCTTATCTGTAGAAGAAATTCGCAAACAACTAGAAGTAGATAGTCTTGCTTACCTGAGTTGGGAAGGAATGCTAGAAGAAACCCAAGAAGACACCAACAGCTTTTGTTCAGCATGTTTCACAGGTGACTACCCTATAGCTATACCCGAACAAGTCAAACGCACAAAACTAGTCCTAGAAAAAGTTTCAGTGTAATACTGTCGCAATTTATCTTGTAGAATCATGTCTTGTGGAATGGGCTGTCTCTTGCCCTTTCCATTCTAAAAATTATGTTATACAAGGTAAATTTTATTTTTTAAAGAAAGAAAATTTTACGTATTTATCGTAAAAAAACGCTATTTTACAGAATTAATGTGCGTGGATATAGTAATTTTTATACATAATTTTTTTGGTATATATTTACCACAGAGACGCACAGCAATAAGCTGATATTAATTTACGAGGCAAAGTGTTGGTGCCTTGTGTACGAGATAGCTGTGTGATAACAATAAAGCAATAAGATTAGCAATATTTAGCTTCTAATATATAAAATATGCTGAATACTTCTAAAAACAACAAGAGCATCTCAATTATGCTCGCGCAAAATTGGAATGCTCTTGAAGTGACAGTAAATTTTGATTATCAAAAATGGGCCAAGATTTTATATAACCTGAACCATTATTCTAATTAAATTTCTATCTGTGATGAATTTACTTAAAATGACCTTAAACCAGGAATTTTAATATCTGTTATTACGGAAGTTGCCCCTGCGGTCACCACCACCACCACCACCAAATGAACCTCTGTTGTTCTCTCTTGGTTTAGCTTTATTAACCTTGAGGTCGCGTCCCATCCATTCAGCACCGTCAAGAGCTTCAATAGCAGCTGCTTCTTCAGCTTCTGTACTCATCTCAACGAAACCAAAGCCACGAAGACGACCCGTTTCTCGGTCTGTGGGTAGTTGAACTCGCTTTACAGTACCATACTCTTGGAATACAGCATTTAAGTTTTCTTCTGTAACCTCATAGGAGAGGTTGCCTACATAAATTGACATTTATTTTTCTCCGAAATTAAGCATGTTTAGAGATCTCGATTTCGGAGAAAAGTCCGTGAATAGTGAAAACAAACGTGGTCGTCCGAATTAAGTCTCGTCAGCAATTATAGCACAGTTTGCTCCTTCTCAAGGTGAATAGAGTGAAATCTGTTTCTCCGTGTACTCCGTGTCTTTTTAGTAAATAAATATACCCTTAAAAATTGATAACAAGGAAGACTAGCTTCGCAGCAAAAACTCAATACTTGGTATTAATGGGTCTGAAACAACACCTACACCAATAAAACCCCAACGTTTGAGTATACCTGGAACTTGGCTATTGGAAATCATTTCAATCCCCAAACGGCTTGCATATTCTCCCGCGTGGGTATTGAGATAGCTCAAAGCGTCGTATTGCTCTTTAAATAACAGCAAGTAACTTGATTCATTTTCATGAGGACGCGCTGCTAAGTACTTACCGTCAGTTTTAGAACGCATTATATAGTAAAAATCGAGAGACATAATTTCAAGTAAAGTTATGAGTTATGAGTTATGAGTTATGAGTTAGGAATTGAAAACTCCTAACTCCTAACTCTTAACTCCGCGCCTAATTGAGGTCTTCGAGTTTGATGCGTGGGTCTGCGGCTTTGAGCATTAAGTCGGCTATCAAGTTGCCTATAATTAACAGAACGGCGCCCATAACCAAGCTTGCCATTAGTAAATATAAATCTTGAGCTTGTAACGCCTGTAGTGTTAACCTACCCAAACCAGGCCAATTGAAGAAATATTCCGCAATAAAGGCGCCATTCAATAAACCAGCTAGCTCAAACCCTAAAAGAGTAATTAGCGGGTTGATAGCATTGCGAAGCGCATGAACATAGATAACACGGTTTTCTGGTAAACCTTTTGCACGCGCTGTTTGAATATAATCTTGTCGTAGTACATCAAGCAGTTCACCACGGGTAATGCGTTGTAACCCAGCAAAGCTAGTAACACTCAAGGCAATTGTGGGTAAAAACATATGCCAAACAATGTCAATAAATTTACCAAATATATTTAATTCATCGTGGTAAATACTCGTCATACCCCCTACCGGAAACAAGGGAGCAGTAATTTGGGCAAATATTAATAGTATGAGCGCAGTCACAAAACTAGGAAAACCTTGCCCCGCATAACTAATCACCTGTAAAATGCGGTCGGCAGCACGATTTTGTTTTACAGCAGCAAAAATACCTAGAGGAATTGCAATAGCCCAAGTTAGCACTAACGAGGAAATAGCTAAATACAGTGTTGCTGGTACCCGTTCCCATAACAGCGACGATACCGAACGCTGATAAACAAAACTTTGTCCAAAGTCCCCTCTTGTAATAATTCGTCCCAACCACAGGAAAAATTGCTCAAACCATGACTTATCCAAACCAAACTGGCGTTTTAGCTCCGCAATTCGTTCTGGCGAAATTTTCGGATTTTGCCGCAATGTATCCAAATAATCACCAGGCGCCAATTGAATAATGATAAAAGATAATGCAGACGCAAAAAATAAAGTAAACAGCGCTTGCGTCACACGCTTAACGATATATACGGAAGTATCACTTGTTATAAATCTTATTATTGAATCTTTTCCCGATTCCCAAGAAACCCTGCTTGCTGTCATAATATTAATTTAATAGTTAATAGTAGGGTGCGTGACGCTAATAAAAAATTCTAACGTAGGGTGCGTAACGCTACCACTAACTGGGCAAAGTTTTAGAACAGTCAGTGGCGTTACGCACCCTACTAGCCTTCACGCACCAGTTAATAGTCACGCACCAGCCAATATATTGTGGCAATGGTTTAATACTCAACAAGCGAGATAATCGGTACATTTGGTAAAGACGCTCGCCCGTTTAAGTCCCGTAGCTCGATAATAAACCCAAATCCCACCAGATTGCAGCCGCACAAGTGTAACAGTTTTGCAGTCGCAGCAGCAGTACCACCAGTTGCAATTAAATCGTCTACGATTAAAACTTTGCAATCTGGTTGAATAGCATCCTGATGGATTTCCAAACAGTCAGTACCATATTCTAATTGGTACTCGATTGAATGGACGGCACTTGGCAATTTGCCTGGTTTACGTACCGGAATAAAACCAGCACCTAATTCGTATGCTAAAGGAGTACCAAAAATGAATCCCCGCGATTCTATGCCTACTACGTAATCGACTGTTAAGTTTGCGTCAATACATCTCTGTTTCAGTAAATCTATGGTGTATCGTAATCCCTTCGCATCACGCAGTAATGTTGTAATATCCCGAAATACAATACCTGGCTTAGGAAAATCTGGGATGTCCCGAATTAATGACTTTAAATCCATACAATCAAATCCATACAATATATTTAATTAAATCAGTTGATGTCGGCGCCGCTTGTTAAATATACGGATGCCGTCGTCCCGCCAAATCGTACATTATAACGGTATTCGTTTGATTTACGGACTCCGTTACAGTTGACTCATTGACGATTAACCCAATCTACACGAAGCTAGGGATGGAACAACCCACCCCACTTCGTAATCAAACAGGAATCATAATGAATGATGCGGGTAATATGTAGCTCGAAACGTCAGATGTGATTAACTTAGTGGGTAAACTATGTAATAAAAACATTGATTTGAGTATACGGAAACCTTTTAATCGAATGAGTAACTAATGTATATATCAGGCAGTGCTTTATCGTCGCTCTTAGGAGGGTGTAAAGGTTAATGCTTGGGTATCTTTAAGTAGTTTTATGTAGTCATATGCAGCCTTGTAGTGGTATTTATAATGAATGTCTCAGCTAGTTTAACGCCCTATAACCATAATTCAATGCCGTCGTCGCTTCCGATGATTTTGGACACTTTACCAGAACCAGCGATTGAGGGACAAGATTGTCCCCGTCGAACTCGGTTGCAAATCGACCTAATTTTACTCGCGATTGAAGCTTTAGAGCTAGGAGGTTCTGAAGCAATTTTGGCTTTTGCTGAAGAATTAGACCTTAAAGGTATTATTAAAGACCGAGTGAACCTGTGGCGAATGCGTAGCAGCAATCCAATACGAAGAGCGCATATACGGCGCCCTTTAACTATTATGGAAGCAAAAGCCCTAGTAGTAATAGCCTGTTATATTGCACGTCGCTTAACAGTCACAATTCGCCAATTGCTGATGATATACCAGCAAATGACCGATAAACAAATACCACTCGAACAAAATCTTCGGTTATCGAACTACTTGGAAAGATTCCGCGCGCATTTCAAAAGCCGCATGAATCCACGTCGTTCGGGTGTACTATCTGTAACTAGCGACGAGAAATTAGATGAGCTAGCAATTGATTTGCTCGGCAAATTATTATTTTGTACCGGAACTGCTGGAATGCAACGGTTTTGGATTAGCCTTTTCGACGGTGAAGTAAATTAAAATTATGAATATTCAAAGAAAATATAGTTTACCCAATTGCACGCTGCTTCTAGAAGGTTTAAGCGATGCATCGAAAGCCACACATTTCCAAGAAATGCGTCCAGAACTATCTATATTAGTTAATGTCGAATGCTATTTATCTGGTTTAAAGCAACCTCTGGTTGGTGGACGTGAATTTTTTGAAAACTTAGTACGTGTAGTTAGTGGTTACGCACAAGAGTTCTTGAGCAATGTTCCAAACCCACTCTCGGAAAATAAAGATACTGATATAGTACAATTGCACAAAATTGATAGCAATCGCCACAAATTAATTGTCAGTTCAGAAACTTTTCAGCCTGTTGACTCTTTTAATTCTGATGTTAAAATGCCCGTTGAAATCGAACTTAATACAGTACAATTGTTCGATTTAGTTGAAGCGGTAGATCAATTTTTTGCGGATACCCAAACACTACCAGAATTAACTTTAGCCCTTCAATCATCTCGACGTCCAGGTGGCGCCAGTGACTCTGTAACAAAACAGATTGTACCAGCAACAGTAGGGTTATCAAGTTTAGCGGCAGCAGCGCTTGCATTTAGCTTAATTCCCACACCTCAACCAAGAGTACCACAACCCGAAGCTAAAAAAGACTCAAGTAGTCTAACAGTGAATTCGACGCCAAATGTGGCAACTCCGGTTGGAGTTTCACCCACCCCAATAGTAACCGATGCTGCTATTGTTCCCACACCTGGAATAACAGCAACTCCTACTCCTACTATAGACACTTTGTTGGCGCCGACTCCAGGAGTAACACCAACACCAACAGTTGCAGCGACTCCAGGTGTACCTCAAGATATTGAGGCACTTTTAAAGACAGTTCCAGAAATTATCGACCCATCACAACTACGTGCATTAAATCGCCAATTATACAACCAAATTAACCCCGTTTGGTCAGAACGCGGCGCCTTTAATGAAGATGTAGTATTTCGTGTCGGTGTAGGAGCAGATGGTGCAATTCTGGGCTATAAACCAGTTAACAAAAATTCTAATGACGCAGTAAGTCAAACACCTTTACCCAATTTGCTCTACAACCCAGCAACAAGAAGTTTAGCAACAAATGAACCAATCGGTCAGTTCCGAGTTGTATTTAGAAAACAAGGAATTTTAGAAGTAAGTCCTTGGTTGGGTTATTCTAAACCACCGCAAGTAGTTGGTGAAAAAATTAAAGACGCAAATCAACTCAAAGAATTAAACGCAAAACTATACGATACGCTTCGTAAAGGTTGGAGTGGTACACCAAGCTTCAACAGTGACTTAAAATACCGAGTAGCAGTGAATAAAGAAGGTGTAATAGCTGACTACGAACCACTGAACAAAGGAGCTTTTGACTTTTACCGAGAAACTCCCCTGCCTAAAATTTTTAACGAAATCTACGGTTCTAACGTTGCTCCACCAGATACCAAGCAACCTCTCGCTCACTATGAAGTGATATTTAAACCTAGTGGTACGTTAGAAATTCAACCTTGGCAAGGATATCAATAAATGTAGAGACGTGACATGTCACGTCTTTTCAATCGAAGACGCGAACGAAGACGCGTTCACGCAGTGTCCCGCAGGGAATATATCGCGTCTCTACATTACGTTATTTAACAATTCGTCCCATATAATTACCCCACAGTTGTGCAGCTTGAGCGCTGCTACCAGATGTGGGTTTAATTTCGTCGTTTCCAAGCCAAATACCTGTGGCAAGGCGCCGACCGGGAATAAAACCAATGAACCAAAGGTCTACGTTTTTATCGGTAGTGCCAGTTTTGCCTGCTTCTCCAAAACCAATAGCGGCGCCTTTTCCTGTACCGTTTGTAATTACACCCCTAAGTAACCCCGTCATTGTAGAAGCTACATTTTTTGACAGAACACGCTTGTTAGCATCTGGGTCTTGGTCGTAGGAGTAGATAACGCGACAGGTTTTTAAATCATTACGGTCACGACAATCACTACTGTCTAAAATGCGACTAATTGCATGGGGACGATTTAATAAACCATTGTTAGCGATGGCGCCGAATGCTCCTGTCATTTCTAATACGTTTACGACGCTTTGTCCTAATATCAAACCAGGTACAGGGTCAAGCGGTGAACGCACTCCCAAACGTTTTGCTTCTGCAACAACTTTATCTAGCCCAACATCCTGTGCTACTCTCAAGGCAATTGGGTTTTCTGATAGAGCTAGTCCCGTTGCAAGACTCAAACTGCCACCAGGCCCCGACCGACAAGGTTTATACAAAAACCCTTGCCAACGTAGAGCATCACAGGAATATGACTTTTCCGGCGAGATTCCTTTTTGTAAAGCTGCTGTGTAAGCAAAGATTTTGAAAGTTGAACCTGGTTGGCGTTTTGCTTGAAAAGCACGGTTGAATTGACTGCGACGGTAGTCTGTGCCACCTACCATTGCTAAAATTCCACCCGTACTCGTATCAATAGTTACCAATGCTCCCTGTGAGTAACCAACATTGGCGCCCGAAGTACGTACTGAATTACGCAGTGCTGTTTCAGCTTGAGTTTGAATTGTTGGGTCGAGTTGTGTTTCAACAATAAAGTTGCCTTCTCGTGCTAAATCTGCCCCCAATATTGTTTCAAGTTCAGAATAAACATAGTCGTAAAAATAAGGGGCAATAGTTTTTGCCTGCTGTTCGCAAACTTTAGGACTGATTTCTACAGGTGAACGTCGAGCGCGGTTATATTCATCTTGCTTGATTTTGCCCATATCGAGCATACGCCGCAAGACACGGTTACGATATTCGATTGTTCGGAATTTTTTCTCTCCGGCGCCGCAGTAATCGAATCGATTTGGTGCTGGTAGAATTGCCACTAGCATTGACGCTTCAGCTAAAGTTAGTTCTTTTGCCGATTTGTCAAAATAAAATCTGGATGCATCCTCAAAACCAGAAGTATTGGCGCCTAAGAAAACTCGATTGAGATAAGTAAGCAAAATATCGTTTTTGCTGTAAAAAGTCTCTAATTTGAGCGATACAACAGCTTCACGAAACTTACGACCAAGTGAATCTTGGGTTCCAACATAATCGCGGAACAAACTGCGCGCTACCTGCTGTGTTATCGTCGAAGCACCTTGTTGAACATCGCCACTACGAGCATTAATAGTTAACGCCCGTAACACTCCTAATGGGTCAACACCAGGATGCCAATAATAACGGCTATCTTCCGAAGCGACGACGGCATTACCTAGGTAAGGACCAAAGTCTTCCATCTGTTTGAGGTCGATGTGCGCGATAGTTCGTGTTTCGCGCAGTGGAGTAATACCGTCGCGTGCTGTAATTACAATTGGTGAACGTGTGGCACCAGGAAGCGGACGAACTGAAAATTTCAACCACTCAACACCGATAGTTAAAGCAACTAAACCAGCTACGGCACCAACCCCATAACCTGTCCACGTGGCAGCTTTAACATACCAAGGTGGTGGGTCAACATATTGTAAGCGCACCGAAGCGGCAAGTTCCGGTGGTCCAAGAGTCAAGATATCGCCGTGACGTAACTCTAAGGTGTTGACGCGACGTTTACCTCGATAAATACCATTTGTAGAATTTTCATCTTTAATTACAAATACTGGGCGCCGCTGACTAGAGTCGCGCGACAGGGACAAATGTATTTGGCTGACTACTGGGTTGCGGACAACAATATCGGAGGATTTAGAGCTGCGACCAAGCATATATCGGTCGCCTAGCAACGGATATACTTCTGCTTGAGATGCCCCCGCATCTTGTACCCAGAGTTCCGGAACTCTGGCATTTGGCTTGAGTGCTAATTTGGAAAAATCGACTCGAGCTTGAATTGTCTGCACTGCTTGCGTCAACTGACCAAGCAAAGTTTGCGGTTTTTGAGGAGGTTGGGGGGAACTCATCTACTATTCACACCACGGTTTTTACTTAAAATTTAGACTTACTTACATGCGATGCTAGCTATTCCACCATTGTAATCACAAGCCTAACAAGACGCTGGCTATACTGAATTGTTTCCAACTCAATAGATACTAAATAAATATATATTAATTAAATTTATTAACTATAATTACTTTGTCAAGAATGCTACATACTTATTAAAACTAAATATACACTCATTAACTCTTTGATTGACTTGAGCCAAGACTCTATACTATTGTCTATATCTAAGTTACACTGTCTAAGGAAAATAGACATATTCTGATATATTGGTGTTAGTGTAAGCTAGTAAAGAATATATAGCTGACATAAATTTTACATGATTTGATTGCCTCAACACCTAAAAAATTAGTTGTT
Organism: Calothrix sp. FI2-JRJ7; assembly: GCA_019359675.1. Taxonomy (GTDB): domain Bacteria; phylum Cyanobacteriota; class Cyanobacteriia; order Cyanobacteriales; family Nostocaceae; genus Dulcicalothrix. Next base: position 18,706 of record JAHHGX010000016.1, on the reverse strand, counting down.
TTACATATTTTTATTGAAGATACATCCCTATAAGGGAAGATTTTCTAAACCGTGTTGTTTGATTTAATGGGCGGAGTATGTGTCGAGGTGTTGAGGTTAAGTAATATGAAGGAAAAATTTCTGACCTTAGTAGGTACAGCCTTCGGATTGGCGCTATCTTGCAACGTAGCTTCCGCCCAATCAACAAAATTTCCAGAGTTGATTCAAGCACAAAGAGAAAACGATTCCAAGGTTGCTCAAGCAGCACCTCCAAAAGAACTAGCCCCCGACGTAATGGAAATTTTATGTAAAAATTATCCATTAAATTCACGTTGTGAAGGTAGTGCAAATGCCAATCCAGAAGCTGGAAGTGGCAGTGGTAGTTCATCAGAACAAAAAACTCCTGGTGTAACTGGTAGTCCAACAGGAGGCAGTACTCCAGTTGACCCATCTACAACAACTCCAGGTTCATCTACACCTGGTACAGGTACCGAGGCACCTAGTGATACCAACCCAACAGGTGCCCCAAGTCCTGAAGGTACCGTTAACCCCGTAGAACCAGGTACAAATAATCCTGGTGGCAGCAATAATCCTGGCAGCATTAATAATCCTGGTGGCAGTAATAATCCTGGTACAGGTACCGAGGCACCTAGCGATACCAACCCAACAGGCGCCCCAAGCCCAAGTGGTACCGTTAACCCCGTAGAACCAGGTACAAATAATCCTGGTGGCAGTAATCAACAAACCGTTCCTGTTACACCGTTACCTGGTAGCAGCAACGAAACCCCAGGTGCAACTCCTTCTGTACCTGGTAGCAGCATTGAAACTCCCGGTGCAACTCCTGGTGTAACTCCGGATGGTGGCAGCAATAGACAAACTGCACCCCTAACTCCATTACCAGGCACCCCTGGCAGTTCAGGTAATGAGATTAACCCAAGTGGTAGTTCTAGTGAACAATTAAGAACACCTGCTTCTGATACACCAAGCAGTACAAGTGAGCCACTAAAGGCGCCAACATCTGGAACTCCAGATAATATGACTTTACCTGGTAACACTTCACCCGCAGTTAATCCTGGTTCAGGTTCTGAAGTAGCACCCGGTGGTTTTAAAAACTAATAACTGCTTTCAATCGCTTTGATTCAAACTCAAAAATTGCAAAATCCCGGTTTCGTAAAAGTTACCGGGATTATTGTTTTATTGCCGATGGTCGGAACTTGGACTTTTTTGGAAACTACCCAAAATTAAACAAGCAATACCAACATTGATAAACACGTCAGCAAGATTGAATACAGGAAAGTTAATCAGGCGAAAATCTAAAAAATCAACGACGTAACCGAGTACAAACCTGTCGATTCCATTACCCATTGCTCCACCAAGGATAAATCCATACCCAAGTCTATCCCAAAAACTTAATTCTGGTGCAAACAACGCCAAAGCCATTAAAGCCAAACTAACAATTAATGATAACCACCGTAATGATTCGACTTGCCCATCTAATATGCTAAATGCGGCGCCGTAGTTACGAACATAGGTAAAATGAAACACTCCAGCGAGTAAAGGTTGTGTTTGCCGCAGTTGAAAACTTTGTAATATCCAGTATTTTGTCAACTGGTCTAAGAAAAAGGCAGTTAGAGCAGCTATCCAGAAATTGCGATTTTTTAGGTGCATTACTTGGTAGGGACTTGTTCTGTGGACTAATAAAACATTAAGTGTCGTAGTATAAACGCGATAACAGTGACAGCACAAACTACAATAAGCTGTCCGGGTAGCGCGTACCAAGAATATTTTAAGATTGCTTGCATCAATGTTTGTGCTTCTGTACCTTTCCATTGGAATATATAACCAAGCGCAAGATAGATAATGCCGCAAACGTGGACAGTGAACAAACCACATAGACAGCTAAACGCAAGACTCTCAAGTCGTGGTCTAGCTTTAAATGCTATTAAACCGCAAATCCAAGCTCCTGGTATAAACCCAAGTAAGTAACCAAACTGCAATAACTTGATATAACCAATACCACCACCTTCAGAGAATACTGGCAGTAAGGTTAAACCCATCACTAAGTAAGCAATTTGTGCTAAGGCGCCAGCATTTTTACCACCTAAACATCCAACCAGTAGTACTCCACCAATTTGATAGGTGACTCCTAGAGAAAAAGTTTGGATTCCGTGCTGACCCCAGTTCCAAGGTAGGGTGGTGACATACGCTTCGAGGAAGGTACCCCCCATCGTCAGCAGTAAGCCAATCATTGACCATAATAATTGATTGGACGCAGCTAGCATTCTATTTAAGAGAATTTCACGAGACACTCTATGGAATATCAATATATATAAGCAAAATTTTAATGTTTAACTATTGTTTAATTTTGACTTTGAACCAAGAAGTATGTTTAGGTTCTAACAAAATTTATCATCAAATGGATAAAAAAATTTATATAAGATACGATCAAATGGCTAAAAATTGGAATTATAACCGAGTAAATACTATATCTAAAGTTATATATATTACTTATTTAATCACAAATACTGAATGGTAGGTCATATGCCGCTAGTCAGATGACAGTATTGGTGCGAAGAGTCTGAAGCCATTGTATAGTTAATGTTTGGCGTGTATTTAAATCATGATACTGAGTATGTTTTATTGTTCCATGATTAACATAATATTTTCAAATGGTTATTGTCTCTTTTAACCTTATCTTAAGATACGCACGATATCGTTAGCACTGTAACCCCTTTTATAATTTACCTTCCATGCTTTCCTCTAACCGTGTCAAGAATCAGAAACGCATCATGGGTATTATTCCCGCATTAGCTCTATCAATGAGCTTGGCTGCTTGCGGTGGTGGTGGAGACCAAGCCACAAATACAGCAACTCCTGGTGCCGAAGCTTCACCTGGTGCAGCAAAAGAAGCAACTGCTTCAACTCCTGGTAAGCTTGACCTAGGTGGTAATGTACAGCTAACAGGTGCAGGTGCCTCATTTCCTGCTCCATTGTATCTAACATGGTTCCAAACTTTAAATCAAAAATATCCTAACTTGCAAGTCAACTATCAATCAGTTGGTAGCGGCGCCGGTGTTGAGCAGTTTACTAAAGGGACTGTAGATTTCAGCGCTAGCGACGTAGCGATGAAGGATGAAGAAATCGCAAAAGTACCCGCCGATAAAGGAGTTCTCCTCCTACCAATGACTGCTGGTAGTATTGTACTAGCGTATAATTTGGCTGATGTTCCTGAATTAAAGCTATCGCGAACTCTTTATACAGATATATTGTTGGGTAAAATTAAGACTTGGAATGATGCTGCAATCGCAAAAGAGAATCCAGGCGCCAAGTTACCTAACACACCGATAACAGTTGTATATCGTTCCGACGGTAGCGGTACTACAGGCGTATTCACCAAACACCTAAGCGCAATTAGCCCAGAGTGGAAAACCAAAGTTGGCGAAGGTAAGTCTGTAAAATGGCCTGTAGGTATTGGTGGTAAAGGAAACGAAGGTGTAACCGCGCAAATTGGACAGACAGCAGGTTCAATTGGGTACGTTGAGTATGGTTATGCTAAACAAAACAACCTCAAGTTTGCAGCACTGCAAAACAAAGCTGGTCAATTCGTTTTACCTGATGAGCAATCAGGCGCCAAAACTCTAGCATCAGTGACATTACCTGATAACTTACGCGCGTTTATCTCTGACCCAGAAGGTGCTGAATCTTATCCAATTGTTACTTATAGCTGGCTTTTAGCTTACAAAAAGTATGCTGACCCTGCAAAAGCTAAAGCTGTAGAAGCAATGATTGAATACGGTTTAACTGAAGGTCAAAAGGCAGCTACAGAATTAGGTTACATTCCTTTACCTGCAAATGTAGTCCAAAAAGTTGCAGCAGCAGCAGACCCAATTAGTGCTGAATATAAGATTAGCGTCGGTGGCGGTGCTGGTGGCGCCAGTGCGACTAAGCCATAGTAGCTAGTAAGTAATGAAAACCTAGTAACAGTTAGTAGTTTGTCCAACTCCGCGCCTCCTAACTGTTTTTGTTCGCTCCCACATTTATTTATTAGCTTTGATGGGTGATTTGATTCATGAGTAGTTTATCTCAAAGCGGTCAGGCTTCTACAAAAGCGCGCTCAGAGGTTGACAAAAACCTTGACCGTGGTTTTATTTGGATAACAAGACTTTTTGCGATTGCAATTGCTGCTACTTTAGTATGGATATCGATTCAGGTTGCGCTACAAGCAATGCCTGCTATTCAACAGTTTGGTGCAGGGTTTTTGTTTGAAACCGACTGGAACCCAGTAGTTAATGAGTACGGTGTACTTCCACAGGTATACGGAACTCTTGTTAGCTCTTTTATTGGACTGTTAATATCTGTACCGCTTGGAGTTGGTGCTGCAATTCTTCTCTCCGAAGATTTCTTACCAGGAAAAGTCAAAATAGTACTGGTGTTCATGGTAGAACTGCTAGCGGCAATTCCTAGCGTAGTTTACGGAGTTTGGGGACTTTTTGTTCTGGTTCCTTTATTAACAAATGTTGGGAAAGGTTTGAATGCGACCCTAGGGTTCATACCACTTTTTAGTACTACTCCAACAGGTCCAAACATGATGGTTGCAGGAATTATCCTGGCAATCATGACTCTACCAATTATTACAGCAATTTCGCGCGATGCTCTTAACTCAGTGCCCCCTAGCTTACGGCAAGCGTCTTTAGGATTAGGCGCCACACGTTGGGAAACTATATTACAAGTTCTCGTACCTGCTGCTTTTTCCGGAATAGTTAGTGCGGTGATGCTGGCACTTGGTCGAGCGATGGGTGAGACAATGGCGGTGACAATGTTGATTGGTAACTCGAATAATATCAGCCCCTCGTTATTCTCACCAGCAAACACAATTTCTTCTCTACTTGCGAACCAATTTGCTGAAGCTAGCGGTTTGCAAGTTGGTGCTTTAATGTACGCAGCGTTGGTGCTGTTTTTCTTAACGTTTGTAGTCAACGTTTTGGCAGAATTAGTTGTAATGCGAGTCAAGCGAATATAGTTAGTTAGACAGTATTGAGTCAAATATGCCTTCTAATTTGTCAGATCATTCCTCGCAAGAGAGCAGATATACAATGGGTAGCTTAACACGCTCTCCTTCTGCTCCCAGGACGCTGTTTAATTCAATCATGACCGGTGTGGCGTTTTTTTGCGGTGCCGTTGCGATTTTTACCTTGGCAGCAGTACTTTCTTACATTTTGTACCGAGGGTTGGGTAGTATCAGCCCTAGAGTATTTACTGAGTTACCACCGTTGCCATTTGGACGATCGCAGGGAGGTTTCGGTAACGCCATTCTTGGCACTTTCATCATGGTATTAATCGGTGCTTTAATTAGTATCCCCGTCGGAGTTTTAGCTGCAATTTATTTAACCGAGTTCAGTTCTGGTAAGTTAGCTCGCTGGATACGATTTGCGACAAACATTTTAAGCGGAGTACCTTCAATCATTGCAGGTGTATTTGCTTACGGTGTTGTAGTTTTGACATTAAATAGATTGGGGTGGGGTTCTTACTCCGCAATTGGTGGTGGATTTGCACTGTCAATTTTGATGTTACCAATTATCGTTAGAACTACTGATGAATCATTGCAGTTAGTATCCAACGACTTACGGCAAGCTGCTGTCGGTGTCGGCGCCACAAAATTCCAAGCAGTTGCATCAATAGTTCTGCCAGCAGCAGTACCAGCAATTGTTACAGGTGCAACTTTGGCAGTGGCACGCGCGGCAGGTGAAACAGCACCTTTATTGTTTACAGCTTTATTTTCATCCGGTTGGCCCTCATTAACACCTCAAGGATTACTTCAACCTACAGCTTCTTTAGCTGTTTTGGTATATAACTACGCGATTTCTCCTTATGAAAAGTGGAAGTCACTAGCTTGGGCAGCATCTTTAATTCTGGTGCTAATGGTTTTGATAGCCAGTATCATTGCTAGATTTGCAACCAGGCGCAAAGCTTACTAAAGCAATCTGAAAAAGCATATTAAGAAAATTTCTTTTTAGCTTTATCAAACACATTAAATTACAAAGCACAATAGCAGATAGATTATGGCTACTAACATTCGTACAGCCAATGATACAGACACAGTTCTCAGAACTGAAGGACTAAATGTTTACTACGGCGACTTTTTAGCAGTTAGCAATGTTTGGCTTGATATCCCTAGAAACCAAGCTACAGCATTTATTGGGCCATCTGGTTGCGGTAAAAGTACAATTTTAAGATGTTATAACCGTCTTAATGATTTAATCGAAACTTTTCGGGCTGAAGGTAATGTTATTTACCAAGGTCATAACTTATACGCCTCTAATGTTGACCCAGTAGAAGTACGTAGAAGAATTGGAATGGTTTTCCAACGTCCAAACCCATTTCCCAAATCTATTTATGACAATATTGCCTGGGGCGCCAAAATTAATGGCTTCAAAGGCAACATGGACGAATTAGTCGAAACTAGCCTTAAAAAAGCTGCGTTATGGGATGAAGTTAAAGACAAACTTCGTCAAAACGGTTTGTCTTTATCTGGTGGACAACAACAGCGTTTATGTATCGCGCGCGCAATTGCAGTTCAACCTGATGTTATCCTGATGGATGAACCTGCCTCAGCACTAGACCCAATATCAACCTTGCGTGTTGAAGAACTCATTCACCAGTTGAAAGAGCAATACACAATTATTATCGTTACTCACAACATGCAACAAGCATCGCGCGTTGCTGATAAAACAGCCTTTTTCAACGTTCAAACCTCTGAAAAAGGTGGTCGTACAGGTTACTTAGTTGAATACGACCGCACCGAGAAAATTTTCCAAGACCCTCAACAAGAATCAACTAAAGAATACATCAGCGGTAAGTTCGGTTAATTTTTAGCTGCGAAAAATGCGATGCAGATTGACAATCTTGAATCCTGGGTATTTATTTACCTGGGATTTTGTTCTTTTACAGCGTCATGTTGAACGCAGTGAAACATCTAAAAATGTCATGTTGAACGCAGTGAAACATCTAAAAAATTTACTGATAAAAATATGGATATAGTTCTTGTGCTAAACGAAAATACTCACACCAATCAAACTTCATCAAATTCAATATTAATATTTAAATGATTACCTCTTGTAGATACTATATCAAGCCACCAATTATTATCAAGTATCTTTATTTTGTTGAATGCTTCGTACTCTTCTAGCTTAGTGTGAATATCAATTACTAACTTTCGCCATCCCACGATTTATAGGTCAAACGCAACTCTTAATGATAAGCTTTCTTTTGAGAAGACTTCTTTAATTTTATCATGTGCTTCAAGTAATAAATACTCTAGATTACTATTTTCATCTAGATAATGAACATATCAGGCTCATTACTAAAGCTATATATTTTTTTAAGGAGAGATTGATTTGCCAGCTCTTCTAAGGTCATTTGTAAAATAATTTTCAGTCTGTAATACGATAATAACTCAAAAGTTATGTAACACGACAAGAAAGATGCTCGCAACGTCCTAATCGCCGTTCTATGGTTATACAGGTAATTTTACCAGAAGCAACCGTGCTAGCCTGAAAGCCTCTACAAGCACATAAACGTGACTTTAGTCATGGACAGTTTAAAACTTTTGACACATACAGCCATCAAAGTTTACCGTATATTATAGATATAAAAACAGTTAGGCGCCGAACCCTTATAAGCACCTGTAACCTGAATCTATGCAGCCAACGAATAATCTGGCGTAACGGGAAAACTAGCATTGGCTTTATTTTGATATTTTTATACGGAAAAACTATATATGACATTAGACACATCAAAGCCTGTAGATAGTGCGGCTTTTTTACCAGATATACCAGAAAAGAAGAAAAAGCGTAAAATTAGTTGGCTGCCTTGGGTGCTAATTTTAGGGCTTTTAGGTGGAATTGGCTATGCAGTTTATCGTCAAGTGGTAATTGTTCCTGCCCAAGAAGCTAAAAGCAAGGTTTTAACGCAACCTGTGGAAAGGAGGACTTTACCTGTAAAGGTTTCGGCGAATGGCAGTATTAAGCCCGAACGGTCGATTAATATTAGCCCGAAACAGTCGGGTGTTCTCAAAAGACTACTTGTAAAAGAGGGTGATACTGTTAAACAGGGACAGATTATTGCTTATATGGATGATTCCAACTTACTTGGACAACTTACCCAAGCAAGGGGACAGTTAGCACAGCAAGAATCTAATTTACAAAAGTTAGTAGCAGGAAATCGGCCTCAAGATATTGCTTCTGCACAAGCTGCACTAGATGAAGCAGAAGCAAATTTACAAAAAGCAATAACAGGTAACAGACCTCAAGATATTGGTCAAGCACAAGCGCGTTTACAAACCGCCCAAGCCAGTTTAACGAAAGCTGAAGATGATTTACGTCGCAATCAACAGCTTTATAGTTCCGGCGCCATTTCGCTGCAAGCTGTAAATCAAAGTCGTGCAGATAGAGATAGTGCGCGAGGTACTGTTACAGAAGCACAGCAAGCATTGGCATTACAAAAAGCTGGTTCACGCACAGAAGATATTGACACTGCGCGCGCACAAGTTAGACAGAGACAACAAGCTTTAGCACTTTTAAAAGCGGGAACTCGACAAGAAGATATTTCAACTGCGCGCGCTCAAGTAGATTCTGCACGCGGTTCGTTGCAAACTATTCAAACTCAAATCAATGACACCATACTTCGGGCGCCTTTTGATGGTGTTGTCACACAAAAATATTCTGACCCAGGCGCCTTTGTAACACCAACAACTTCAGGTAGTGCAGTATCTAGTGCAACTTCTTCGTCTGTTGTGTCTCTTGCTTCAACAAATCAGTTAGTAGCAAATGTAGCAGAAGTAAATATTAGTAAAATTAGTCTTGGGCAAAAAGTACTAGTTACAGCAGATGCTCATCCAGGTGTAGTTTTTGAAGGTCGAGTAACTCAAATTGCCGCTCAAGCTACCGTAGAGCAAAATGTTACTAGTTTCCAAGTCAAAGCAGAAATCGTCTCGGATAACAAAAATCTACTGCGTTCGGGAATGAATGTAACGGCAGATTTTCAAGTTGGTCAATTAGAAAATGCTCTTGTAGTTCCGACAGCAGCAGTTGTACGTCAACAAAGAAGAACAGGTGTATTTATCGCAGGAGAAGATAATAAACCAGTGTTTACTCCTATTGAAACAGGTGTAACAGTAAATAGATATACAGAAGTTAAATCTGGATTGAAAGGAAACGAAAGGGTATTACTTAGCTTTCCACCAGGGTCAAGACCTCAGTCAACACCACGCGGGGGAGTACTTCCTGGTGCAGGTGGTGGTGGTTCAAGACGTGGGGCGCCTTAATTTAATAATTTACATAAAAATTGCAATATGGCAAAGCCTTTACTTCAATACAACAAACTTAAATACAACAGTCCCAAACCAAAAAGTAAGCGTCCTATTCCAGTAACAGAAATAATCTCAATGGCGGTTGAAACGCTATGGAGTAACAAATTACGCACTGGATTAACAATGCTAGGTGTAATTATTGGGATAGCCTCGGTTATTGCCATAACTTCTGTTGGTCAAGGTGTACAAAAAGGAACCGAACAACAAATTCAAGCACTGGGTCCAGATGTCCTTTCGGTATTTTCTGGTTCTGCAAGAAGTGGAAATATTCGTCAGGGAACGGGAAGCAGCAGTACATTAACATGGGATGATGCAAAAGCAATAGCTGAACAGGCACCGTCAGCACAAGCTGTATCTGCTTACCTACAAAGAAATGCACAAGTTGTTTATGAAGGTCAAAACAACTCAACGCCAGTTTTCGGGACAGACTTAAATTACCCACAAGTTAGAGATATTCAAATTCAAAACGGCAGATATTTTAACCAAGAAGAACTCGACACTTCATCATTAGTTGCTGTAATTGGCCCAACAATTGAGACTAATCTATTTAATCGTAGTGACCCATTAGGTAAACGAATTAGAATTCGAGGTGAAGCTTACGAAGTCATTGGGGTAACAGAGTCAAAAGGTTCGCAGGGAGGAATGGACAGAGATGAAGTAGTTTTTATTCCTTTAACTACCATGTCAGCAAGGTTAGTTGGTAATAACGCTTTATCAGGAGTTTCTGTAAATGCGATTTTAATTAAAGCGGGTGAACAATTAGACGCCGTGCAATTTCAAGTCACCAATCTCTTACGCTTACGTCACAATATCTATCCACCCCAAGAAGACGATTTTCGCATTACCAACCAAGCTGATATTATTAGCACTTTTACCAATATAGTTGGTTTATTTACAGTCATGGTTGTTGCTATTGCTGGAATATCATTAGTTGTTGGGGGAATTGGAATTGCCAATATTATGCTAGTGTCTGTTGTGGAACGAACGCGCGAAATAGGAATTCGTAAAGCAGTAGGCGCCACAAATTCAGCAATTCTCAATCAATTTCTAACCGAAGCAATTGTAATTTCCACGCTTGGAGGAGGTATTGGAATTGGAAGTGGTATTCTAATTGCCTTTATTGCCGCAAATATTTTTAAGTTCCCGTTTGTGATTTCTGTATTATCAGTCATTGCTGGACTGGCACTCTCGCTGTCTGTAGGTTTGGTTGCTGGAGTGATTCCTGCACGTAACGCTGCTAAATTAGACCCAATTACCGCTCTTAGAAGCGATTAAGCTCCTGTGCGTGACGCTACTAGTAAGGTGCGTGACGCTACTAGATTACTTGTTTTGTTTCACAATTGTTATAGCGTCACGCACCCTACCTTTTATTCTTATGATTTACATGGAATCGATTACTAAAACTTATCGTTTAGGAGAAATGAGCGTTCCTATCCTTAAAGGAATTGAGCTTTTTATTGGGGAAGGGGAATATGTGGCAATAATGGGCGCCTCTGGTTCAGGAAAATCTACACTGATGAATATTATTGGGTGTCTCGACCGTCCAACATCTGGACACTATATATTAGAGGGCAGAAACCTGACAACTTTTGATGATGATGAATTAGCTTATATTCGTAATCAAAGAATTGGTTTTGTATTTCAGCAATTTAACCTGTTGTCGCGCGCTACTGCTCTTGATAATGTAATGTTACCAATGGTTTACGCTAACGAACGTAAACCACAACGGCGCCAACGAGCATTACAAGCATTACAAAGAGTCGGTTTAGCTGAACGTGTAAATAACCGTCCCAGTCAACTATCAGGTGGACAACAACAGCGAGTTGCTATCGCGCGCGCTTTAGTAAACCGACCAGCATTAGTTCTTGCAGATGAACCGACAGGAGCATTAGATACCGAAACATCCCAAGAAGTCATGAACTTACTCTCGGAACTCAACGAACAAGGTATCACAATTGTAATTGTCACCCACGAACCAGATATAGCCGCTCAAACCAAACGAGTTATTCGAGTTCAGGATGGTTTGATTTTAAATTGATTACCGAAAAACATTAGGTAGTAAGTACGTGGCGCCTGCATACAAAAGGTAAAAAGCAAAACCGAAGAACAAAGTGTTCAAAACGGTAGCTACATAACCTAAGCACATTAATAAACCGTCAGACTCAATAGTCGCAACCGCCAACAGTAACATTCCCACAGCAGGAATCATGTTTGTAGCTGGAGGATATGGTGACATTAGTAATATTGCCAACCAAGTCAAGCATATGCCATTCAGGCGCCAAGTGAAATCATTATCGGCAAGCTTCTCAAAACGTGGTCGAGAAATTTTTTCTAAAACTTTAGTAACACGCTGTAAATTTTGCAACAGTGCTTGGGCAAAACGTTTAGGAAATTGAAAAGTAGCAATTTTCTTTGGAAGCCACGGTGTACGCCTTCCCAAAGCCATTTGTCCTGCCATCAACAAGCAAGCAACACCGAGAGGAGTACTTAACCCTGGTGGCATAGGCAACAAAAATGGTAGTACCAGTAATGCAATCACCAAGCTAAAACCCCGTTCTGAGGTTTCTGCAATAATATCGCCCAGAGTCAAAGGTTTATCAGCTAAATGTTGCAATAAGGACTTAATATCTTGAGAAAATCTCAGGTGCATAATACTTCAGGGTAATGGGTATTGATAAAATGATTATTACCAAACTTTACTCTAATCCATACCTAGAGTTTGTATCCGCACAATCTAGCATTAATATTTTAGTAATTTTCTAGCCGTTACAATCAGCCATATTTATGAATCCTTTGTACTATATAGCCAATTATAGGAAATGTGATGCAGTTTTTCCTAGAGGATATAATTTTGACTGAATTTATCCTCTAGGAATTTTGCTTATACGCAGTTTTCCTAGAGGATATATACTGACTTACATCTACTTCTACGTACAAACCGTATAGACGATTTTTTTTATGTGATAAATGTAACGTTGCTATTCAGTCCTCTTTGAGAGGAATTAGAAGAATTCACTAAACCGTTTATAGAAGCAACGCTATCTACAGTATTGAGACTGCTCGAATTATTAACAATGTGAATAGATGGTAATAAATGCTGATTCAAAGCCATTGCTTGCAAGCAGCTATTTATACTAGAAGTCGCTTGATTATACGCCGTGATTTTTTGCTCTACAACATCTAACAAGCGTTGATTTTGAGCAATTTTCTCTGTTGCTTCTTGTTCTAAAGTTTTTTCTAAATAGCTACGTGCGCTCGCATACTGTTGTAATATTGCATCAGCTTGTTTGTCTGCTAACGGTAGAAGTTGGTTTTTTAATGTTTGGTTAATTGTTTGACGGAAGGTTTTGCGGATGGTGCTAGATACTTTTGGCTCAAAGTCTAACTTTAATAGTTGTCGAATTTCTGGTTCTGCGTCTACCATACTTTCGCTGTCGTAAGCAAGTGAGGTTTGCTGTAATGTTTTGCGAAAGTGGTTAATAGAAAAAGTGCCTTCTTCATAGAATTTTGGACTTTCACGTACAAAACGGTCACATTCAACGCTTGCAGCATTGATTAAAGCTAAAGTTATTTCTTTCTCAATTAATCTCAGTTCAGCCTCAATACCGCTGTCGTTACCTAGCAAACGATATAATTGACGATAGTAATCTGATGTATTAATACGGGCGCCTAAGCGTTTGAAGTAATTGCTAATTAATCCTAAAGTAGATTGAACTAACACGTCTTCGAGTTGATTGGCAAGATAATAAAAAGCTTCTACTAGAATAGCTAATAGCGGCGCCGTTGCATTGCGAGGGTGACTAATAGTCGCACGTCGATATGCATCTGCTACAGAGAATGATTCTAATAGCTCATCTAAGCGTTGAATCATTTTTGCTTGAAGCTGTCGAAAATCTGCTTCAAACGCATCGCACTCATTGTTAATTGTATTATTTACTTCTTGAGTAAGATGAGAGCGTAGTGCATTACCAATTTCTTGTAACTCACGGTTAAGACGTTGTAACTCATGGGTTTTCATCGCTTCAATTTCACGCGGTTGACTATATAACTCGCGCTGCGCTGTTTGATAATGATTCTTAAGTTGAATACAAACAGTTTCTAAGTCATCAGCAAGATTGTTGAATAACTGTGGACGTTTTTCTTCATTGAGATAACGAGTCATGGCGCCTCTAAATTCTTCAATTCCGCTATCTTGAATTAATTGTTCGATTAGCTCGGTACCCCAATCACCTAAAATTCGGGTATAGTTTTGGTTGGGTGTTTCGTACCCGTTTACCGATATGCGAAACTGAGTTGGAGACAACTTGCCAGAATTGACGCAGTAATTATTAAAAGCATAAACAAATTGTGGTGTTTCTTCTTTACCATTCATTCCTTTAACACTTTCAGCAAAGACTGTATCTAAACCATACCTATCACTCTTTGCAGTTTGTCGAATTAAACTACCATAAAAACCTAATAAACCACTCGTTTTATAAACCCTGGCACTTTCACGAAACTGCACATTCAATAAACTTTCGAGTCTTTGCCGTAACTGGGCATTATACCAAGTTTCATCAATGCGGTTAAAAACATAAAATACTCTATCACGTATCCCAGGATTATTAGCGATTGTTTCTATAAGCTGAGTTTCTTCTTTCGTCATTTCACCTGCTGCCGCAGATTTTAAAACGCATACAACTGCCGAAGTATCAGGATGCTGAATTTTGGCGTAAGCTAAAGCTGCATCACGAGCAACAGGCGCATCAATCCCAGGCGTATCTATAATTACATTACCGTCTTGCAGTAAAGGATGATAACAGTAATATTCAATTCGCTTTAATACCGCACTGTTACTACCTCTGCGCGCGTATCCAGCAGCTTCCTTGAGTGTTGTAAAATTAAACTCTTCCATTGAATACGTAGCATTATCAAGAGTATTAATACGCTGCCTGTTTGCCACATACCCTTCTAATAATAAGATTAATGCCTTTGCTTGCTTTGCTAACTCTGATTTCGTTTCGCCACCTTCTTTCTCAATAATTGCCCTGCACCCTTGCTGTAATAATTCAACAACTTCAGCTTTATTGATATTGGTAACGTTAGCAAAACCTAATTGTTGACATATTGAAATCGCTTGCTCACGAACTTCTACTTCACTCAAAAACGTCAATACTACTCGTTCTCTATCAGGCGCCGCGTACTCAATCTTACATTCCGTTCCCGTGGCGTGTCCTTCTGCACTATATAATAATTCACGTCCAAGCAGTGCATTGATTAACATAGACTTACCTGCACTAAAGGCGCCTGCAAAAACAATTTCAAACTTTGGTGATATTGCTTTACCCAAAGAAGTTTGGACAGGAGTAATATCGCACGCGCGTAACGCTGACTCTTGGTGCAGAAGCTCTAAAATATCATCTACTTGTGCTTTGAGGTTCTGACACTGCAACGGGGACTGTGACATGGTAGGCAGTTTACTAGTTACTATGCTTACATTCTAAGAATGCCCATATTTAACTTGGCTCAGTATTATCACAGAGAAAGCTTAAAGACTTTAGTAATATAAAGTAGGTTGGGTGGAGCGATAGCGGAACCCAACATTATTATCTAAACGTATAAAATCATTTAATATCATCAGGATTTATTCCTAGCTGACGCAATTGTTCTGCGAATTTTTCCGCTCTTATTTTCTCTTCGGCAGCTTTTTGTTTAGCTTCGACAGCTTCTTGTTTAGCTTCGGCAGCTTCTTGTTTAGCTTCGGCAGCTTCTTGTTTGGCTTCGACAGCTTCTTGTTTGGCTTCGACAGCTTCTTGTTTAACTTCGACAACTTCCTCGTCTGAAGTTTGAATCAATTCACCTTCAAGAGTGAACCACCGTAACCATAACCTCTCAATACCTTGAAATGCTCCTTCCCATAACCCCAAACTTAAACCTAATCCTGGCATATCGAGGCGCCCCGAGCTATTAAAATTCATTGCTTCATAACGACCACCAACGAGATGATACGGTTGAACTTCGTTAGTGTAGCGACTAAATACTATATAGTAAGGGACTCGCAAAATCTCTTCGTATACTTTCCACTTTGTTGGGGGTTTATTTTCTTCTTGTTGTTTTTCCCCTAAATCTTCATCTTCTGTACCTGGAGATAATAGCTCAACCACGACAAAAGGATTTGCGCTCTCTTGCCAAGTTACATAACTTAATCTTAAATCTTGTCCTTGGTATAATTTTCCAACTCCGACCACACCAAACCAATCTGGACGCTTGTACCACTGCGGATGCTTCACATCATAGTACAGATTGAGGTCAGCAGCGCTGTAAACTAGATCAGGATTCCAGTTTGTTGGCTGAAAAGTTAAACGTAAAAGTAAAGGTTGGAAATAATGGAAATCGTCTGGCAAACCTGGTTCCTCTGGGTTCTCACTAGGTAAATCATACATCGTTGGTAGGTTTAAGTGAGGAGGGAGCGGTGGGTCTGATTGAGGTATATAGTTAAAAACGGAAGTCATAGTACAAAACTCAAATAAAAGTAAGTATAAAATATGGGGATTGATGAGGAACTGGCAAAATTGGCAACGGATATAACGGATGTAACGGATATTTTTTTATGAACAGTGATTTTTATGGGTGTCGGTAAAATGCTATTTCACCCTATTGGCTATTATCTTCTACTTGTATAGACGCTTGGTACGCCCGCATTTGCATATTTTTCCCGAAATGCTTCCCTCGTAAAACTCAATAGTAGGAAACGCCTTCGCTACATCTAGTTCAAGCAATACAAGATTAGTAACAGCTTTGTAGCGTTCTGCGTACTTTCCCTTAACACCCCCTGTAATTTTAGAGAAGTCATATTCAGAAAGTAATTCATCTTCCAACTCGTTTTCATTCTCATCAAGCATAAAACCTCCGACAAGTGCTTTGTTGCTTCGCGGATACGCTCCGAAAGGTCGGTATGAGATACGGCTAACCTTGCGGGCATATCTAGATAATCCAATAGTAACGTATCGACTCTCCCTGAGTACCTAAATTTAAATTTCCGTAAGTTTGCGGTTAAAAAAAAATTTTGTAAATACTAATATTGGAGAAAATATCAGAATTTATAAAATATAAAAATTAGGAATAAACAGTAGATGATAGGCAAGGGTGGCTTGTGGGATGATTCCGAGTATCAAAATGCTATTCGTAAATGCACAAAAATTGCTTATGAAGACTACCAATTCACAGATTTAGCTCTTCAAGAAACTGAGGCAATACTTAACAATTTGAGAATTGGTATCCAAAAAATACTAGAATATATTTGGAACAAGACTAGCGACAATTCTACAGCGGAGACAGCAAAGGAAGTAGCAAAACAGCTTGAGGCTATAAAGCAATCTCTTGAAGAAGAAATTGTAAAAAAAATTGAGAGTGTACGCGAATCTCTTAATGCCAAACAACGCGCTCTCAATTATTTCAGCATTGCCTTTATGGGCAAAACAAAGGCTGGTAAAAGTACTCTCCACGCCATTATGACAGGAGAAGGCTGGGATGCAATCGGTGTAGGCAAGCAACGCACTACTCGTTCCAATCGAGTTTATGAGTGGAACAATCTGCGTATTATCGATACTCCAGGAATTGGCGCCCCTGATGGTAAAACAGATGAAGAAATTGCCCAAAGTGTTATCAGTGAGTCTGATGTCATCTGCTATGTGGTAACAAATGACAGCATCCAAGAAAGCGAATTTAAGTTTTTGCGTTTACTTAAGGAAAACGCCAAGCCGCTAATTATTCTGCTAAACGTACATAAAAATTTCCGAGATTCACGGCGTGGTCCTTATGAACTAGAAAAATTTATTAATAACCCCGATAAACTGTTTGCTTATGATGGATCCAGTGGTTTAGGAGGTCATATTGAGCGCATTCGTCGTTATGCACGGCAGCATTATGGTAACGACTATTTTGAGATTATTCCTGTAATGCTATTAGCAGCACAGCTATCTTGTGAACCTCAACACCAACATCATAAAGATGAGCTTTTTAACGCAAGCCGGATGCAAAACTTTTATGAGGGAATTCGATTATCTTTAATTGAGTATGGTGCTATTAGTCGCTCACAAACCTTACTCGGCTCTACAGTAATTGATATCGAGGCGCCTTGCCAGCTAGTTAAAAAACACAGTGAAAACTGTAAAACATTAACGAATACACTGAAAAATAAACGTGAGGCTATCCGAAACAACATTCAAAAATCAGCAAATGATGCTTGTGAGTCTTTAAAGTATCAGATTGAATCTGTCTTTCAAGATGCTCTAAATGCTATTCCATCTTTTGCAGAAGACTATTGGAACCATTCAGAAAGTAGTTTGCAACATGGGTGGGAACAAAAACTAAAAAATATTCGGTTTAAGGAGCGTTTAGGTACAGCATATCAGGAAGTTATCACAACTTTTGGTAAGCAAGTTGAAGAATATCTTAAAGAAGTAGGAAATGAATTACAAATAATTGCCCAACTGGGTGGTATGACATTTAGTTTTAAGAAACAGGATTCAGATGATGAGCGAAATTTTTTTCGTATCGGGGGAGGAATTCTAGCAGTAGCAGGAGCGGTGATGGCATTTATCCCTCCTGTAGCTGGTGCTGCTTTAATTATTGGTCTTGTTGGTGGTGTTATTAGTTTTATTGGTGGGTTTTTCAAATCAAAAGACCAAAAGCGTAGAGAGGCTGTTGCAAATATATCGAGTTCTTTAGATAATCAACTCAATAACCAGAAGCAAATCACTTTATCTAAGGCTGTAGAACAATTGTATAAAAATTGTGATGATGTTGGAAAGAATATTGATAAATATTTTAATGATTTAATTGAAGGTTTAGAGGCAATTGCACAACAGCTTAATTCTGCTCAAAGTCAGCTTCAAAACCAAGTTAACAATTTAAATAATGCTTATGCAAAACGAATTATTGATTGGAGTTTTAAGTGTTATGAATCGCTGACAAGCGAGAGTATAGATAGTACTATTGCTAGAGTAAACCGGAATTTCGGAAGAAACATAAATATTGAAGTAAAAGTTTTTCTCCAGCTACAAAGAACTCAAGATGAAATTAATAGGGTTATACAAGAAGATATCTGTATTCAAATCCCTCAATCTCCAATATTGGCAGACACATCAAAATCCAACATTCCAACTCCTACCTTATTAGAACCAGAGGCAGCAACAAAGCCAAAAGAGAAATTTCAGGGAGTTGTAGGTATCGACCTTGGTACAACTAACTCACAGGACTTACGCAACTGGCACAAGGTGCTGGCGGGGGCGAAGCCCCCGCCGCGCGATAATTTAAATCAGACTAAACACATATGAACGTCTGGACGTTTTAGTTGTTGAATTAAATAATTAGAGAGTA